>NZ_JBNNUU010000001.1:1075575-1358784 GCF_050280025.1 Lysinibacillus sp. NPDC093712 | reverse complement strand
TAACATTCGAATTCATGGGACACTAGGCTATTTAACTCCAGTGGAATTCAAGCAACAGACCTTATAATTTTTGTCCAGTTTAGTGTTGACATACCAACGTTTAGCGTGGGACATTGCAGTGGCTCCCCCAAAACCCTTATATGATGTAGATACTTTAACAAAAGTCGGGGCAATAGCTCGTAAGTTAGGTATAACATGGGGCGGTGATTGGGCGCGCAGAATTGACCGACCACACTTTGAAGTGAAACGCAATTGGAAGATGCCTAGAGGGTACAAATTAGAAGGACAAGTAATCGTGCCAAGTAACAGTAGAATGAAAGTCCAATTAATTGTGAAAGACAAGAAGGAGGAAATCAACGTGGCAAATACAACATGGAATCCAGGTTCACCAGCAATGAGAACGGAGACGGAGAACTTTATTGCGCAGGCTGTGAAGGATGGTATTATCAATGCTTCACACTTGAAGGATTTACAAGATGGGGTGACGACAACTGATCGATTAATTGGTTTGTACATTACGATTCAACAGCGAAGGAATAAAAAAAGTCAATAGAACAGGAAGGAGGGTTATATGCATATATATTCAGAGAATTTCCTGTGGAAATCAATGCTGATTGTAGTGAAAAGAGAACCGTGTCAATCTACATTGGGGTTGGGGTTTGGACATTGAAAACGTTATTTTTGTATATGAAAGATTCGTGTAGACCTCTTAAATAACATATATGAAATAGAAGAAATATTAAAAAACGTGGGAATTAAATAAATATAATAAAATGATTTTACTTTATTAACATAATAGGTCGTGTATATCAATGATCTATTTTATGAACATTTGATAACAAATTATTTACCAATAATTAAAAAATGTCAATAGAATTAATCTGTTTTGGTGCTTTGTAACTATATTTTATAGGGGGAACGCCGATATTATGGCGTTGTAATTGGCGTAATATGGCGGCATTTATTGTTAATTTAGAAAAAACATAATTATCCCGCCAAAAAAATGGCGTTAAATAGTAATTGAAATGGAATAAATGGGAATGATAGGATGTAAATAACTCGAGGGAATGAAATAATGTTATAACGTTTACACAATTGAAGGATAATATTGGAGGAAAGTAAAAAATGTTGAAAAAAAACTGTGTTAAAAGTTTTGTAGCGTTTATTTGTTTTGTACTAGCATTTACAATGATTTCACCAAATCTTGCAAAAGCTAATGAATACCAAGATTTACAATTAAACAATTCATTTCAGGAAACAACTATAGGTAATGAACTAGAGAACGATTCAATTATACGACTAGATACAAATCAAGATTTAGATGTTCCATTTAATGAGTTGAATAATCCTGATGTTTTAATTGACGCAGAGTTACAACCGTTTATAGCACCAGTTATACCTTTATTAGCAGCTGTTACTATTAGATATGGTGTACCGTTTTTAGCAAAAACTGCTTCAAAACGAATAGTTTATGTATCAAAACATGCTGCTGAACAAGCATATGACCGTGGTATTACAGGAAAAATGATGGATGATGCTTTGTCTAATGGTACAAAATATGTAGACGGTTGGAGTGGAGAAAGAATTGCTTGGTTAGAGAATGAATCAGAAAATAATAGAACCGCAGTATTACTTAAAAAAGTTACAGATGAAATTGATACAGTATATAATCAAAAGTCAAAAAAACTGAAATGGTTGAAAAGCACTTGGCAGTATGTAGGAGATAAATAAAAAATTTGATAATTAAATTTAATTAATATTTTCTGGAATTCTATAAAGAGTATGACAACAATCCATGGTATAGTAACTATGGATTGTTGTTATTTGTCTAGTATTTCCAAATGCTAATTTGTATAAAGGGGATAATTTATGGCTATATTAAAAGATTATTATAATCAACCTAGTTGTGAAGTTGAAATCAATTTAGCATTAGTTAATGAATCTAGTGTTAGATTTAATATTCAATTTCGTTCAGGTGAAAATTTTCCGGAAATTAGTTCTGAAGTAGTTTGTTTGAGAAGAGACTTTGTAAAATTATTAGATGATTTAAGACAAATCGAGCTTACACATCTAAGTATGTTAGAGGCCCATGATCCAGGATTGTGTATATATCATATTCCTCTTTTTGGTACTTACTTTAATCCTGGATATGGTTTATATCAAGTGCCTGAACATGAAAGGGATGAGTGGGACCCTTATTATAGATTAGTTTTTGTGTTAGATGCAGGTGAGAGGAATAATCACATTGCATCAGAAACTGGCCCTGCAATATGTCTAAAAGTTAAAATGGAGCAAATAAACGAATTTGTAGACAGTTTAAAATCAGAGCTAAATAATTTCCATATTGCTTAATCAAGTGAAGAAAGACTTAAAAAATGGTCAGATGACAACGGATTGTTTGAATGGTTTATGTATTACAATTCAACAACGTAGAAGTAAATAAAAGATTTTGACCAGGTTCACTTTAAAGTGATATCCTGGTCTTTTTTAGTAGAGGGCGTAAAACAGAATAAATTAATATAATGCTTAAATTTTATACTTAATGTCTTACGTTTTATGTATTGCTACATAACAACGGTTGGAGAGGGTGTAGTACTTAGGTATGTTAAACAAACATTTAAAACTCAAGTGGAAAAGTTAATTGTTAGTTAAAATTAAAACCAGGCACGATTATAGTACCTGGTTATTCTATAAGTAAGAGATATTCAGAAGTGGCATGGAAATTTTTAGAAATTTATTTCTTTGACGTATTTTGTTTTTCATTTTCTTGAATAATACTATCTACTTTCTTTCTGAACTCATCCCATTGTTTAAGTGCAAGTTCTTTAAAGCTAAAACCTAGACTTTCGTATAAATCAACCTTCGGGTTAAAAATAACATATTCAAGTTTCCCTATTATTTTTACTTCACTTCTTTTTACAATTGTCATGTCATTTGACGAAGAAAGATTGGGCATTAAGAAGTGAAAATCTTTAAGGTTTTTTTCTGAGATATTTTGCAGAAGATCTTTTTGCGTTGCATCTTCTTTTAACCCTTTTATTATCCCCCAAACTAATTTTTGATTTAAAAAATTTCTTAAATAATATTTCTCTTCACTCTTTAAATAAATTAAATAAATATTAGTTACATTTGGTTCTTCATTTGCATTAATACCTTGACAATATAACAAATCGTCCTCTTTTAAACGTCCAGGTGAATATTCAAGATCAGTATTTTCAAAGAAAAAGTACTCATTTTCTTGGTAATCAATCTGACTATTATATAAGTCAGCCTGGAATAAAGGATTATATCCGATACCAGAAATGTCAGGGATAATATAGGGAAACTCTTCAAGGAGGTTATTTTTCTCAATATCTTCTTTATTGTCCTTTTCATTTTCAAAATAAGAATTATCTAAACTAGCACAATATAGAAAATCATCAGCATTATCATACTTACCATCCAAAGTATCTAAATGTATGTTATATAAATCACATATACGCTTTAAAATATTTAATGATGGATTTGTCTTATTTTTTTCGTAGTTATTGTACATTTGAGGTGAGACATCCATTTTTTCAGCAGTATACTTTTGCGTCCAACCTTTGTTCTCTCTTAGAACTTTCATTTTTTCCCCAAAAGTTTTCAACATATTCACTTCCCAAAATTAATAGTTTGTATATCAATGATATCAAATCATAATTAATAAAACAAACTATAAAAATAAAATAAGTTATACTTTGTAATTGAAATCAAATTTAATTTTATTTATAATTAAAATAAATTTGATAAAATGATTAAATTGATACATATACAAGATGTAAACTATTTCTCTGGGGCCGGTGGACTTTAGGAATTTCAACTGGTAAAAAAATATTTTAACATTGATTCTTGGGGCTTAAAGGGGGTGATAAATATAATAAAGACGTTTCTTATTAGAGGAACACATGTTATTGAATTGTTAAAATCGAAGTGAATATTACAAAATCTATATTGAAAGGATTATTGATGCCTAAAAACAGGAGGAATACTACATGAATCAATTAAAAGTAGTTTCATTTAATGGTCAGTTAGTAACGGATAGTCGAGATGTGGCGAAAATGGTAGGGATAAGACATTCTGATTTGTTAGAAAAAATCGGGGGAAGCAAAAAGGTTACACGATACATTACACATTTAACAAACGGAAAATTCCGTTCGTCTGATTTCTTTATCCAACATAGCTATACCGATGATAAAGGAGAAATACGTCCTTGTTATTTACTTACTCGAAAAGGTTGTGAAATGGTAGCTAATAAAATGACTGGAGAAAGGGGTGTTCTATTTACTGCAACGTATGTAACTAGGTTTGAAGAAATGGAACAAATAATAAGCCAAGCTTCAATATCAAAAAACTTTGTGGATTTTGAAAAACAGCTCATTGGAGTGAAGTATACATCAGAAATATTACGAGTGGACGGGCCGTCTAAAATTCGAATGTTAGAGGAAGTTCACAAACAGCATGGAGTCCCAACAAACCATTTGCCTAAATATGTGGAAGAAGAACGAAAGGTTGCACTGACACATTTACTTAAACAACATGGTGTAAAAATAAGTGCTGCTAAAGTGAATACTCGCTTAATTGAATTGGGTTTACTCGAAATTAAGGAGCGACCTTCGTCTAATAGTAGTGTTAAAGAATTTAAGTCTTTAACAGAACAAGGACTCTATTATGGTTCAAATGCTATCAGTCCTCATAATCCTAAGGAAACGCAACCGTTGTATTACCCATCTAAATTTGGTGAGTTACTATCGTTGTTGCTAGGAAATGCAATAGAGGTATCTTAAATGTTTGAAAATAAAAAAATCACAATCTAAGCGCCAACTTAGACTGTGAAATAAAATTCGAGTGACATCCACCCTCAAAAACTAACACTATTATAACCGAAAACGGTTCTAATTAGAAGTGGATGTTACTCCCAGGAGGGAGAACTATGCGAATACCAAGTGAAAGCTGTTTACAAGCCATGATCCATTATTCAGAGTTTTATAATCTGACACCACCACTAACAAATGATTTTCGCGATTGGAGCAAAAGTGTGGTGAATGAAATGGGTGACAGAGAAATCCACCTACTTTATTTGGCGGTGAATGCTGCATTAAATAAAGGTCTGGGTTGTCAAAAGTTAATGACTATAATGTTTTATGAACTTCAAAGACGTAAATCGGAAATAGAATTTTACGTAACTTATGCAAACGCATTATCACAAATCAACACCTAAATTGTAAATGTGAATAATATAAAGGGTGAACCATTTTAGTCAGGGGATCACCCTTTTTGCTATGCTTACTAATTGTTAATTAAGCGGAAAATTTACTCTAATACATAAAAAAAGACAGACAAACGATATTTGTTATCTAAAAGTAGACTTTTCATTTATTGACTTTTATATTTCATTTTGAATAAATATAAAAGTATGAATATTACTACGTTCAGTCATTTTTTTACACCTAAAAAAAGCAACCAAAGCAACAAAAAAGCAACCAAAAATCTGAATGCAGGTGAATATCGGTGAAATCGAAACATTATACAAGTGTGAAAAACCTTGCTATAATGGGCTTTGTGATTACATATGAAAGAGGGTAAAAGCATGAACGCTTACGACGAATGTAAGCGTTCATGCTTTTTCTATGTCTTGAAATATCAACGTTTGCAGGGGTTTTTTGAGGTTGCTTTTTTGGAGAAAGTCATGGAAAGTAAACATTTATTCTTGTTTTAGAAAGTAGTTCTTAGTTAAAGTGGAAATATTTAGATTAAAGATTTAGAATTTAAGATATAGTACGTTTTATTCAAAGAAACTTAAATCTTCCAATTGAATATATATTTTAACTGGGATGTCTTCATCTACATTATCATTATTTGGATTAGGATGTGATCTACTAGTTTCATATTCATATTCTTCAAATAAAAATGTATAGTAAGATTCATTTAATTCCATTATGCGGAATTTAGAAAAGATATTACCTAAAATTTCTTTGTGACTTTCAAAAAGATTATTTATTGATCTTTTTTTTCGAATTATTGTATTTCCAAATAAACCTTTGTCCATTTCAGCTGAATCTATATCACCAACAAACATATCTACATATTCTTCAAACATAGGGTAACATTTATCATGGATAAAATCATTAGTTAACGAAGCTAAGAAATCTTGTGTTTCTTCCTTTGAAATTATTGCTTTAATTACTTGTAATTCTTCGTTAGTTACACTATTTAAGTCATTATTTTTGAATATTTCCGATACAATTGAATAGCCAACATGATATTTATTAATTATTGAATCTAGATCTTCTGAAATTATGTATAGAAAATATGCATCTTCTTTATTCAATTCAATATCACAAATTAAGCAATTTCCTACATAACCCTTTTCTTCAGTTTCAATTAGTATTACTTTTTCTTTTACAAAATAATCTGAATCACAGCATGGACACTTGTGAAATGTAATAAACTTTTTATAGTTTACTTTGGCTATTTCTTGTTTTTTATCAAATTCCCCAGGAGTGGTACGTACGGTTTTAATTGTTTCTTTTCCCAAACGGATTTTATCGTATATAGTAAAAAATCTTTTAAACTTCCAAATTGTTAACTCTTCGATTTGGGCTGATCCATTTAGATTCAAGTCATACTTCTGCACATATTGATTAAATGTAGGAATTAGGTTATTAAATATAGGTGTAACTACTATCAATACTTGAGTTATTAAATAATTTATATGCTTTTCAGTAAAATCATACTCATGATGAGTAATTGCGTTTCTAACATAATTTAAATGCTCAATACTACAATAATCATTATCTGTTAATTTTTGTTTGTTTAAAATAATGGCTCTTTTTACAGATTCCATAAAAGTAATAGTATTGCCATTATACTCTGTCTTACCCTTTTTTCGAATTTTATTTATCTCAGCTGCGAAATATTGATCTAAATCTGAAAAAACAAATCGTGGCTCCACTTCTTGGATGCTATGTTTAAATAACGTTTCTATTGAGTGATGAAGACTTAATACGATTTCTTTAGCAATAATTTCTCTTTCCAATCCATGATTATTATCTAGAATTTTTAAGTTTTGTATTGTTTTTTTATACGAATGCAAACCGTTTTCTAATAGCTTCATTAATTAACCCTCCACTTATTGTTTCACTATTAAAAATAGCGTTACTTCCATTATATACCTGAAACTTAAAATAGTTAACGTATTTGCAGAAGAACTTATAAAAATGGAAGGTAACATCTAAGAGCTTGATAATGTGTGTTCCTATTATTCCATTAATTCAGAGAATTTGGTATGCATCTTCTCAGTAGCAGCAACCCGCATCCCAGCTGTAACATGCAAATAAATCTTCGTAGTTGTCTTAGAATTCTTATGTCCAACTCGATTCATAATAAAATTCAAATCCACCCCAGCCTCTGCCAACAGACTAATATGTGTATGGCGGAGGATGTAGGTGCGGAATTGTTTGTTAATGTCGGTGAGGGCGCCGATGCGTCGAACTGTTTGGTTGAGCATTTTGACGGTAGGGGGAATACCTTCCTTGTCACCGAAAACAAAGTCGGACTTTGCCCATTCGCGAAATTCACGCCATTGGTAAAGCTGCTTTATTTTCTCCACTACAATATCATCAATATCGACGGAGCGGACGCTGCCTGCTGTTTTTGGGGGAGTGAGCTCGAAGTCACCCCTTATACTTTTCTTCGCATACACCGTTTTGTTGATGTGTATGACTTTCTTCTCCAAGTCGACATCCTCATACTTTAAGGCTACAGCTTCGCCTGGTCGCATTCCTGTAAAAGCGATTGCGTAGATCAGCGTGCGATATATAATATTACGATGTTTATCCACGAAACTTAAAAATTCCTTCAGTTCATTTGTTTCTAAATAAAGTTTTGCTGTATCTTCACTGCTAGCTTCCTCTAACGTCATTTTCTTCTTTGGCACAAAAGTTGCCTCTACAGGGTTCATTTCAATCAATCCAGATTCTTTGGCATAGGCAAATAACATTTTGGCTGTATTATGAGTGCCACGGAGCGTATTATAGGCTGTTCCATTAGTAAATAAATGATTGAGTAAACTCTGTAATTCGATAGATGTGATTGCGGTAATTTTCTTTTTGGCCAAGTATCGATTGAGTAGGGTGATGCAATAAGTACGGTGTTCATTTGTCGTTTCCTTGTTGCCCTTCATACGGTAGAGCTTTAACCAATCTTGGCTAAATTCTTCAAACGTTATCTTTGCATCGAAGTAATATGCTTTGTTTAATTCAGCTATAGCTTTTTCAACTCTTTCACGTGCTTCAGTTTTACTTTTACCACGACGTGTAATTTGACGGCGTTTGCCAGTGGCAGGGTTACGGGGGCCCTCACCAGTGCACCGCCATGTTGTCTTATTAATTTGAACGAAATGCATTAGCTGTCACCACCTTTATAAAAGTACTTCCCAAATTATTTTTAGTTTCTCGACATCTTTCTCATTACAGTGGGGTAGAGACTTGTACCATTGCTGTAATGAGGGATTGTAGGGAAACGGTTCTTTTAATGCAGGATTATAAGAAGGGTCATCGGACAAACCTGCAATGTCAATTAGATTTATGTAATCATAGTGATAGGCTGTGGCAATGCGTTGCAATGTTTCAGGTGTTGGTTTGATCGCATTGCCAGTACGACGATCCGTTCCTCTTTCAAGCATAGCCAAGTAAGAAAACGTAATATCCATACGTTTTGCTGCATCACGTAAAGATTCATCACCACGTAGTTCCTTTAATAACTCACCTAAACTCAAATTCGTTCACCTCATTCCATTAGTTTTGAATGCATATACCATCCTGTTTCCAACTATAAAATAGAGTTATCGTTCTGGCTATTCCAATTCAGCATAAGTAACTTTTTACTGCGGTATTGTTCCAGTCGTTTGAATGCAAAGTCATATTCCACATTAAATAGCCGTTGTACATTTTCGACAGTAAGCTCACTAGGGTCTAGTTCATCCAACATAAATGAGGGGACACAGGCATGGTACATAAAGTTGTTTGCTTTATATTCTTGATATTCTCGGAATAGGGGATACATGCAGAATTTATCCCCAGTATGTAATAACACATGTGCTAACTCATGGCAAAAATCCTGCCATCTTTGCTGCTGGGTAAGGGATTCATCTAAGAATATGTAGGGTAGATCGTTAGCATATAACGCTTGACTAGTTTCTGACCAATAGAAAACTTTAATACCTAAATTTTTTGCAATATCTCTGAAATCCAAAAGGGGAGGAGTGGTGATATTCATTTTAAAGTAGAATTCTTTAATGAAATCTTCTGAATGACTGTAGTTCATGTAACCACCTCGGAATGGAACGTATGTTCTTTTTATTTTATAATAAAACCCTACTAATTGGTAGTGGCGTGAAACTTTATCTCATGAAGTATACTTGTATTGTATTTTATATTGTTAATAAATAATAATACATTTATTGATTTAGTTGTTGATTTAATTGGTTTATTGAGTGTATTATAAATGTATTAAAAGGAGGTTTATAATACATTGGGTATAGAAAAATTAGTTTCTCAGTTGATAAGAGCCTCTTTAGATAATAACTCAAGAGAAGTAAGAGCTATTTCAATGAGGATAATTAGAAAAATTAAAGATGATCATCCTAAAATTGCGGATGAAATAGCATCAGCATTAGCAGAACATTCAATAGGCGCAAGTACACAACGATCGATTGGAATATCTCCAACTCCTCAAGATTCAGAGTCTATGAAGGATTTAGTTTTAATTGAAGAATTTATTGATTTGGAGAAACCGATATTTTCTGAAAATATCGCAGAGCAACTAGAGACATTCATTAAAGAAAGAGAACAAAGTGAAAAATTAATGCAAGTGGGACTTACACCACCTTCATCTTTATTGCTTCACGGTCCTCCTGGAGTCGGTAAGACACAAATTGCTAAGTATTTATCTAGCAGATTCGAACTTAGCTTGATCACATTAGATTTATCTAGTGTTATTTCAAGTTATTTAGGAAAAACAGGACAAAATTTAAAAAAAGTTTTAGATTATGTAAAAAATCAACCATCAATTTTACTTTTAGATGAGTTTGATGCTGTCGCAAAAAGAAGAGATGATATGTCTGACTTAGGTGAATTAAAACGAATAGTAAACGTGTTGTTAAAGGAATTAGAAAATTGGCCATCACATACCATTCTTATTGCTGCAACGAATCATCCTAATCTTTTAGATCCTGCGATTTGGAGAAGATTTGATAGAGATATTGAAATTACACTACCAGGTCCAAAAGAACGTAAATTAATGCTTGAAAGTGAATTTAATGATGTTGCTGAAAATCTCAAAGAAATAATCCCTTTATTAGTACAATTTACTGATGGATTATCCGGAGCAGATATTAAGAAATTAAGTGATCGAACAAAACGCCGCGTGATATTACATGATGTTGATTATGCTGAGGCTATTATTCAAGAGTTACTACAATTTAAAAATGATGGCTCTATAGAGTTTAATAAGAAGTTCGCTAAGTTAGCCCATGAACAAGTTAGAATTCCAATCCGAACTATTGCAAAATGGCTAGGCAAAAGTAGTTCAGCTGTACAATATTATTTGAAAAAATAGGGGGTAATGAATATGGGAGAAATGTTTAGACCTATTTTAGGTAAAGGGGAAAATTATATTTATCATGAAGAGCCGAGAAAAGGAGCACCTAATCAAGATAATAGGCCAAGTTTTGATGAAGTAAAAATGAAATTGAAAAATCAAATATCACAAGTTAAACAGCAGATCCTTTATATAGATGCTGAAAATAAATTACCTGAAATAGTTCTTAATTTAAAGTTATCATTAGGTTATTCTGCTAAGTCTTATCATCCAAAAGCACTTATTAGAAGTATGGGAGCTACTGAAATTGGTACTAAAAAATGGAGTGGTATGGTAAATACAAAAAAAGGTGAAAAACTAAAGGATGGTAAAGATATTTTTATTAGGGTTAATGAAGATAATCTTAATGAATTGGAGAAAATCATAGCTTCGTCAGAGAAATTTTTGAGTCAAAATTTAATAAATGAAATAAGAACGGTAGAAGAAATCTATTTAGATTCCCATGAAAGTATGCTAGATATTTTTTCTGAAAATTGGTCAGCTGGTAGAATTGAATTTGTACTTCATCCTTTTGGGGAATTAGAGAGCGAGTTAATTGAGAAGTTTAAACAGTTATTTTCCAAAAATGGAGGAGATGTTTCAACTTTGAAAATTCGAAGTTATTCACCAGGACCAATCTTTATTAGTGCTTATTTAGACAAAGATACGTTAAAAAAATTGGTGAATTTTAATCCATTGCGTACTTGTCACCCACTACAATTCAGAGGGTTACCAAATATTAGGATTAATAATACTGAGGGATTTAAATTGCCGATACCACCTTCAGAAATATTTCAGTCATCTATAAAAGTAGGAGTATTCGATGGAGGGGTAGAGTTAAACTCTCCTTTAGTAGCACCATTTATAGCTGAACACAACCCTATTGAAACTGAAAAAAATTTAAATTATGTACAACATGGATTAGGCGTAGCCGGTACAATACTTTATGGTGATCTTAGGCATTATAGCAGTACTGATCAATTACAGACTCCGATAATTAATGTTGATAGTTACAGAGTATTACCTCTACTTAATGAAAAAGATTTTGATTTATATGACGTAATAGACGTAGTTGAAGAAGTTGTACCTAATCGACCTGATATTAAGGTTTTCAATCTTTCAATTGGTCCTTATGGCCCTATAGAAGATGATTACATATCTCGTTTCACATATGTAATAGATGGGTTATCAAAAAATGGTGAAAGATTATTTGTGGTTGCTGTTGGGAATGATGGAGAACTTCAAAATGGAAATGATAGAATTCAGGCACCTTCAGATACTGTTAATGGATTAGGTGTAGGTGCGTATACAATCAATTCTAAGCAAATTAAAGAGAGAGCTTCATATAGCTGTGTAGGAAGTGGAAGAGAAGGTTCTAAAATTAAGCCAGATATTCTTGATTTTGGTGGTAGTGAAACCACTCCTTTCCATTTAATTGGAGTGGATGGCATGAACAGATATTTATCTGCTGGGACTAGCTTTGCTGCACCGTTAGTTGCAAAAAAATCTGCTGAATTAATTGGGCGTTGTAATATAGTTGATCCTTTAGTAGCGAAAGCGCTGGTAATAAATAGTGCTGTACATCCTGAGGATAAACCTGATAAATATTGTGGTTATGGTTTGGTACCGGATGATGTTGAAGAAATTTTAGGGTGTACTAAAAACAAGGTTACTGTGTTATATCGTAATAGGATTTTACCAAAAAAGTATGCTAGATTAGCAGTTCCAGTTGCTGGGGATTTAGATTATAAGGGAAGAGTTAAAATCCAATGGACGATTTCAGTAGCTACTAAACCTAATGCTGTAAATACTGAAGACTACACTTCTGTAACATTAGAAGATACATTTTATCCTCACAATAATAAGTTTAAGTTAAAAGCGCCTAACGGAGTGAGCCCTAAAACAAAGATAGTCGACGTTATAGAGGAAAAACATCTTGTTAATCAACTACTAGCCCAAGGGTGGGAGATGCCCAAATACCCTATAACAACTGCACCAAAGAAACCAAAAACAGAGGAAGAGCGTAAAGCTGATTTCAAGTGGGACACAGTATTGAGAAAAGAAGCAACAGTTAATTATAAATCTTTAAAAAATCCATATTTAGTTTTACATGCTATGGATCGTTATATTAATGAAGATATGTCAGATTTCTTTAATTACGCTGTAGTTATTACAGTTGAGTATCTTGATTATAAAGATGATGCTTATAAAGAAACTATTAAACAATTTAATTTATTGGAACAAGCAAGTATCCGAAGTAGAAACGAATTAATAATTCGAGGGTAAAAAAGAAGTAGGTTATTTAGGTACTAAAAATAGGCATCCATTCGAAATGGTATGCCTATTTTTTAATAATAGAAAAATTAATAACAAGCTTTTAAGGACATGCAACTGAGCATGTCCTTATTTGATTTCACCGCTATCCTTCAAAATCTCCCACATTTTTCGTAGCCTTTGTAAATCTTCCTCACGATTCTTAGGTAAATCCTTATACCATTTTTGTAAAGATGGGTCGTTGGCGAAGGCTTGGAATTCAGCTTCGTCCTCTGTTTGGTTAAGTGGTATATCATAATCAGTGTTACCAAGTAAATAATCTGTTGTAGTATTTAAGGCTTTTGCTAAAAGTACAAGCATTTCATTAGAAGGAGTGCTATAGCCATTTTCATAATTACTAATTGTACCTTTAGTGGTTTGAACTTGTATCGCAAGTTGTTCTTGTGTAAGTTTTTTTGCCTTTCTGGCTATCTTCAAGCGGTGGTCTAACATTCGATCACTCCTTTGACATATGTAAATAAACTAGAGAAGTAAATAATATTTCTTCTAAAAATATTTTACATACAGAAGTGTCATAACGGATATACAATTGGTGTTACTTTATTTTATCTCACCATTATCCTTCAAAATCTCCCACATTTTACGTAATCTCTGTAAATCCTCTTCGCGATTCTTCGGTAAATCTTTGTACCATTTTTGTAATGAAGGATCGTTAGCAAATGCTTGGAATTCAGCTTCGTCATTTATGGATTGAGTATGAGGGTTTTTAACGTCACTTTCACATAAAATATATGCGACACTAACGCCATATTTTTCAGCTAATTTTTGTAGGCTACTTATTGAAATTTCATTGCGACCTTGTTCGTAATAACCATAGGCACTCTCAGAAATATTCAAGAATTTAGCAATATCAGCTTGTGTTAATTTGAATTCTTTTCTTAATTCCTTAAGTCTTTGTGGGACATTAGGCATGGTTACACCTCTTTCGCATATGTAAATAAACTAGTCAGGTATTATTTTACATCTAGAAGTGTCTTAATGGTATACAAATTGGTGTTACTTTAATTTATCTCACCATTATCTTTCAAAATCTCCCACATTTTACGAAGCCTTTGTAAATCTTCCTCACGATTCTTAGGTAAATCCTTATACCATTTTTGTAGGGAAGGGTCGTTGGCGAAGGCTTGAAAAGAAGCTTCGTCTTTTTCTTGTGGTGTGAGTGCTATTTTATCTGTACGACCTAGTAGGTAGTCTGTACTGACTTCAAAATAATCGGCTAACTTAGAAAGCGTTGAATTGTCAGGTTCACCTAAATTATTTTCATATTTTGCATAGCCTTGTCTAGTGATGCCTAGTAAGTCAGCCATTTCCTGTTGGGTCTTACGTTGCTGGGTTCTTAGGGCTTTTAATCGAATTGAGAGCATTGTAATCCCCCTTTTATAGTAAATATTAAACAATTTTAATTATAACGCAACTATAAGTTACTATATGCAACTAAAAGTAGCAATTATACTTGACAGCAACATTTTGTTGCTTTATATTATGGTTATAAGGTAACTAAAAGTTGCAAAGGAGAGGTGGAGAGTGAGGGAAAAATTAATTATTCTTCGAGGTGAAAAAACAATAACAGAGGTAGCTAAAGATCTTAATATTACAAGACAAATGTTAAGTGCAATAGAAAACAATGCTAGAACTCCTTCTCTAGCATTAGCTAGAAAAATTGCTGTTTATTATTCAACAACAATTGAAGATGTTTTTTTTGAATCTAAATGCAACTAAACGTTACCTTTGGTTAAAAGAGAAATTGGAAAGTTTGGGATGGAGCATGACAAGGTTGCTCTAGTAGCCATAATTTCCACATCCAATCTACCAATATTTTAGCAGATTGGAAGGATTATAAAAAAAGTAGGAGGTTATTTATGAATCCATTACAAGTAATCGTACATGACAATCAGCGTGTGTTAACAACAAATCAATTAGCAGAGAGTTATGAAACAGATGTAAAAGTCATTTCGAATAATTTCACTCGGAACAAAGATCGGTATATCGAAGGCAAACACTTTATTCATCTTTCTGGTGAGGACTTAAAACAATTTAAAGCCATTCATCAAAATGATGAAAGCCTAAAATTTGCTTCTTCGTTATACCTTTGGACAGAAAAAGGAGCATGGTTACACGCAAAATCTCTTAACACGGATAGAGCGTGGGATGCCTATGAAAAACTAGTGGACGAGTATTACAACATGAAAGAAAAGATTGTGCCGTTATCAAAAGACCAAGCGCTTGTCACAGTTCTTCGTACTACTGCAGATTTGGTTGAAGATACGCAGGAGATTAAAAAAGAACAACACGAAATCCGTAAAGAACTGTCACTTATCAATGAAAAGGTTGAAGAGCAAATTACCCTAACGTCAGGTGAACAGCGTGCCGTACAAAAGGCTGTAGCAACAAAAGTCTATGAATGTGAAAAAGACACAACACTACGGCCAAAACTCTTTCGTGAATTATATCGTGAAATTAAAGACCGGTTTGCTGTAGCCAGTTATAAGGATATTCGTCGTCAGGATTTACAACTAGCGCTACGATATATCAATTCTTGGATTCCACGAAAAGTTACATTGGAAGAGGCTGCCGGGCAAAGCAGCCTATAGATTGGAGGGCTGGTAATGTTTAGCGAGGATTTTAAGAAGAATATGATGCTTGAGTTTCGCACGATGATTCGCGAGGAGATGGAAGCAACATTACAGGGGACATATGTACAAATTCAACAGTTGCCACCGTTTTTAACGAAAGAAGAGTTAAAAAAATTGCTTCGAATTGCAGATACAAAGGCTTCAGCGTTGCTTGCACGAGCCGATTTTTCGGTATTGCGAGAAGCGGGTGTTTTAGTACCCTCTCACTTATTTATACAATGGGTTGAAGCCAACACACAGTGGATTGATTTAAATACAGGGTTAGCCCCTCATGCACTAAAAGCATTAAGACCAATTAAGCCCTACATACTTACTTAAGTGATTGGGCATACAACCTCTTGACACTATTTTACCTCAATTATTAACAACAATTGGTTCTGCTTTTGCTATCCCTTGTTCCGCCTTGGAACATTGAGAGGAGGTGAGAACAATGTCATACGGAGCAATTTTAAAAGCGCTACGGGTAAGAGCCAATCTTACACAACAAGAACTCGCAGACAAACTACATCGCAGCCGTTCGTGTATTTCTAAGTTTGAAAAAGAGACTAAAACTATCGATATGCCAACATTCATGCAGTGGATACAAATTACGGATGGGCAAGTTGCAGCGGCTGCCATGATGTTTGGAATGGATGCCTTATCAATCGTAAATCAGATATTACCGTTTATCGGAGGAGGTTTTATATGGTGGATGTCATGACAATAATCAAGCATCGCAAGGCGATTTACGGGGCTTTGGGTGCGGTTGAAACAAATATGGTGTTGGAAGATTACGACATAGCCATTGAAAGAGCTTATGAAATTATCAGTAGTTTAAAAGCTTTACAAGCCAATCAAAAAATAGATTTAGCAGAAGTAGATAGAGTGATAGATCACATCCAGCAGTGGGAGGTTCAAAATGTTCAAGTTTAAACGATGGAGCAAATTATCGTTACAACAACGTCTAGTGTCGGTCGGCAATTGGTGGTGCCGATGGTGAAGTGGTTAGTGGATTACTTCTACATGCCAGACGATGGCCGTGACCACCGCCACAAAGTGTTCTGTGTGAAGTGCGGTCTAATCATCATCGCCATTGGTGTACCAGTAGTTATTGCTTGTTGGCAATAAAAAAAGCTGCTTAATCGCGGGAACGATTAAACAGCAGTGCGGTTTTGTCTACACATATTATACCACAATAATCGACGTTTGCGAGTCGCAACTCGCTCTCGTCAAGCAGTTCATAATCCTCTTCTTTCGTCTGGTTAGCCGAAACATTATGAGCTGCTTGATGGGATATGCCATCAGAAAGAAGGTGAGATATGAAATGAATAGTGCGCCGTTCAAGTACAAGATGCCTGTTGTACGAATAGAGACGGAAGAGTTTGAAGAACGTTTCAGCGAGTATGACATTATCAGTCAATTCAATGGCATCATTCTGACGCTCGTTGCTGTTGAAAATGACGTGCGGTATATATCGTATGTCACAGCATCTTATGCAGAAATTTTACGGAAACAAAAGGAGGAGAAGATGTGAATTTATTGATTGAAAATCCAATGGTATTAGGCACTATTGAGCAAGTAAATCATGCACCAACACTTCATTATGATGAAGATGATTTCCGAGATATCTATGGATCTCTAATCGTTAGTAATGACGATTACATGCAATTTTTAAACGGTGATGTAGTTCATATGGATAACATTCATACGTACTTAGAAGAACATTATCAAGCGGAATTTTGCACAAAAAAATAAACCACTTGGCAGAGTGGTTTAAACAAAACTAATTCTTGCGCTCATTATAGCGCACTACAGGAGGAAGTTCAATGACGAATCTTAATGAACAATTCAATAATTCTCAAATGGGGCAACCTTCGTTTCAGGGTGGAACGTTAGCCCAAGCTAGTGCTTCACGCGAAATGGAAGAAGTAAAAGGTCAAATTTTCATGGCGAAACAGTTTCCACGTAACGTTTTCCAAGCTGAACAACGTATTTTAGATACTTGTCGTAGACCGGCACTAGCACAAGTTGCTATGTATCAATACCCTCGTGGTGGACAGCGAGTAACTGGTCCATCCATTCGATTAGCAGAAGCCATTGCACAAAATTGGGGGAATTTATCGTATGGCATTCAAGAATTAGAACAACGTGATGGTGAATCAGTCGCAAAAGCATTCTGTTGGGACCTTGAAACGAATGTCCGGCAAGAGAAGGTATTTACTGTTAAGCATTCTATGAAAGCGAAAGGGACTATCAAGAAACTTGACGATCCACGTGATATTTATGAAAAGGTAGCAAATGATGGGGCTCGTCGTTTACGTTCATGCATTCTAGGCGTCATCCCAGGTGACATTATTGATAAAGCCATTGTGCAATGTTATGAAACGTTAGCTGGAAATAGCCAGGGGCCATTAAAGGATCGTATTGCCAAAGCTTTGCGAAGTTATAAAGAACAGTATCGAGTTACACAAGAAATGATCGAAGCGAAGTTTGGTTATAATGCTGATTCGTTTACAGAATATGACTATGTAGAGTTGATTAACATATTTAATAGCTTAAAAGATGGTTTGAGTAAAGTAGAAGATTGGTTTAACAAAGAAGATGGTAAAAAGCAATCTAGTGGCTTAGGAGACGATTTCAAAGCTCAATCAGAACCAAAAACAGAGGTGAAATCAGATGCTTCCAACGACATTCCAGTTGAATAGCGATAACTATCACACGAATGAAGCAAATCAACACTACATGTCGGTATCGCAGTTTAAAAGCGCAATGGAATGCGAAGCTAAAACGTTTGCAGAGATGAGGGGCGAGTTTACCCGTCCCCCCTCTACCGCATTAATGGTCGGCTCTTATATACACGCTGCATTCCAAAGTAACAAGGCATTTATTGAATTTCGAGAACTTCATCACCACAGCATTTTTAACAGTCGTGGGAACAAATATAGGGATTATGAAAAAGCTGATGACATGATTGAAACGATTAAAAATGACGAGTTTTGTATGTTCGCTCTACAAGGTCAAAAAGAAGTCATCTACACAGGTGAATTATTCGGTGTTGAGTGGAAAATCAAAGTCGATAACATCAACCACGAGCGTCGATTTTTCAGCGATATAAAGAGTACACAGGAGCTTAGAAAGCGATACTGGAGCGAGAAATATAACACTTGGGTTTCGTTTGTACAAGCCTTTGATTATGTGCTGCAGATGTGGGTCTATCGTGAAATTATTTATCAAAATACAGGTCATTATTATGATCCATATATTGTGGCAGTCACTAAAGAAACGCCACCTGATAAAGCCGTTTTACACTTCGATACAGCACGTTTTAACTTCGAGAAGGAATATGTCGAAACGATGTTGCCAAGTATCCTAGAAGCAAAGAGAGGGGCTAAAAAACCACATTATTGTGATAAGTGTGAATACTGTCGGGCTCATAAAAAATTAAGTGGCACATTTGAAATTGAATACCTACTAGATTAGGTGGTGCAACTGGATGTATAACGTACCACACAAAGTCCTTCTACCTGCTTGGATCTTCGAGCAGGCGAAGGATCCAAACGAATTGAGAAGCCTAGTGTTGGAATACATGAAACGATATCCAGACTATCAAATCATTAAAATAAGCGGTAGTTTCGCAGTTTGTGAGCGAGAACAACCCTTTTTTAGGAGGTAGCTATGATTAAAATTCAATTCGCCATTTTGTTAGCTGAACGTAGCCTAAAAATACGAGACATTCACCAATGTACAGGTATTCCTATAATTACGCTTAGAAATCTGTATTATGGACGTTCGAACAGCATCAAAATAAACGATTTAAAAGCGATATGTAAGGTTTTGAAATGCGATGTAGGTGACATTTTACAATACGTTCAGGAGGGCTAATATGCTTGAACTACGCAGGTTTAGAAGTGAATTAGTCGATGGACAGTAAAACTTGTCATTTCTTGCGCTTACCCGGGAAATTTTTATTTATTTCCTCACTGAAATACCACATTTCGAATAGTATTTTTAACACAAAAAAGGAGAGGCGAGGGCAAATGGGCATTATCCGAGTAGCTAAAAACAACAACTATGTAGTGATGAATCGTACAGCATTAAATGACAACCGTTTATCTTGGAAAGCTAAAGGCATTATGGCTTATATGCTTTCAATGCCAGATGATTGGGTGTTTTATATGGACGAATTAATTACGCATGCTACAGATGGCAAAGATTCGTTCAAAAGCGGACTGAAAGAGCTTAAAGATAACGGGTATGTAGAGCGAAAACCAGTAAGAGATGAAAAAACGAAAAGGATTGTTGCTTGGGAAACGATTGTCCATGAAGCGCCTATCCAACAAGAGGAGAAACCACCAGTAGAAATGCCAACAGTGGAAAAGCCATTAGAGGAAAACCCACAAGTGGAAAACCCACTAGTGGAAAACCCGCCCCTACTAAGTATTGATAATAACCAAGTATTGAATAAACTAAATACTGATATTAACCAAGTACTGACTACAGACAAGCAGCATGCTCAAAAGCTATATGGGTTCTTTGTCAGTCGTCTGCAAAAGTTGCCTAGTAATAAATTACGAGAAGATATTGATTACTATCTATCGACCTATCAAGATGCAAATTTAGTTATTGAAGCGTTTGAGCGAGCTTTGTTAAATGGACGAGTCAGAAATAAAGAAAAATATGCTAATGGTACATTACGCAATTGGAGATATGAGGGCGTAACATCTATGCAACTATTAGCGAAAAAGGAGGCTCAACAACGTGCATCCAATACAGGAAGTACTAGCAAAGGCACAAGCAAAGTACCAAGCATTATTGGGCGAAGAAGCAGTCTCGATTAATGACAAACAGTACGAATGTATGAAGTGCAAAGATGTAGGTGGATTATTTGAAATGAAAGTCGATGAAGATGAAAACAGTATTACTTACGGTAAATCATTTCAAATTTGGGTTGATTGTGAATGCGAGAAAAATAGAGTTGTTAGCAAGCTGATGAAGGCTAGTGAAATCACAGAAGAATTCAAAGCAATGACATTTGATAACTTTTTCACGAATGGAGCACCCAAGGTAGTACAAGACATGCACCTATTGGCTACTAAATACTATGCAGAATTTGAACAAATCCAAAAGACAAAACAAAACAGTATTGCCTATCTAGGTCAACCAGGATCAGGGAAAACACACTTACTTATAGCATTGGCGAACTTAATGATGACAGAGAAACATAAGTCAGTATTGTATTTTCCATTCGTGGAAGGCTTCGATGATTTACGGTCAGATTTCGAAAAGTTAGAGGCCAAGATGATCCGTATGAAGCAGGTCGATATTCTCTTTATCGATGACTTGTTTAAACCTGTTACTAAGCAAATGAAAGATGGGGAAAGGATTAAAGTGCCACAAGGGAGCGAGTGGGAAATTAAACAGCTTTATTCAGTTGTGAACTATCGTTATATGAATCATAAGCCAGTGTTTATTAGCAGCGAACTAACGTTTGACGAAATGATTGTTCAAATGGACGAAGGGCTCGGTACACGCTTTTACCAGATGTGTAAGCAGTTTTTTATTCATATCGATAAGGATTTAGGGTTGAATTACAGATTAAAGTGAGGGGCACCTAGCCCCTTGTTTGGAGGGCGAACGATGAGATATAACAAATTTATCGATTGTGGATGTGGTCATAAAATTGATTTAGACGACTTCTTGAATCTTGTCCGAAACGCAGCCTTAGATGATGGGGAATTAAGTGAATTACAGGAAGAAATAACGTGTGAAGTATGTAATGCCATTTATCAAGTAAGTGCAAGTGCTTATGTACATGTCGATGTTTCACTCGAAAGAGTCGAATTTTTAAGCCAAGGCTTTGTTCTGAATGGTGAAACAGTAAGTTTAGATCAAATTGGCATTGGTGAAGAAGTTGCTTTGCCCGATGGCCAATACCAAGCTGGTAACATGCTTTACAAGATTAGTGGTGGAGTAATTTGCAACATTTACAATGCACAAATCGATGAAAATCAATTAGCTTTGGCTATTTAGGAGGGAGCATGGATGAATAATGATTTGAAACAGATTTTAGCCAAGGTTCGTGAGGCGAGATGTGAGTGGGAACTAAAAAAGCTTATGGATGAGCTTGAGGAATTCAACAAACAAAATTACAAAGCGGCTGCGATCGATATTGCTTTGGAAACTGGTAATAGCAAGGCTTTTATTAAATTGGTGGTGTGTGATACAAATGACTAAAAATTTCACATGGTATGCACCAAATGGAGAATTGCTGAAATGCCCTGTGCCTGGCTGTCATCACATTGGGACCATCATCACGAAAAAGCATTGCTGGCTAGTGCATGGTATGTCGAGAGATGAGGTTGGTGAAAAGTACGGGAAGCCTAAACGTATTTTGAGATATAGCAAGAATCAAATTAAAGCGAGGAATGCGGAATGGGTGAACAATATTTAATCGATCAGTTGGTGTTACACATAGGCCTCTACAAAAAATATCAGTACAAAGAAAACGAGATAGGGTCTTATCAGAACCTAGAAGCTTTACGCGTGCTGAAAGGGTTGAGCACACAGGACGAGGCTTTGGATTATGCTATTGCAGTTACTGAAGAGGTGAAGGCTTCATGAGACTGGGTAATGTTACGAATAGATCATGTCTGAGAGAATATGAAAACTTACCGGTTAGATTCTGTTCTTTCGCTTCTTACCAGTTTCAACACCTATTTCAAAAATAAAGAGGATCATAAGAAAGAAAAATACAATTTTTATATTAGGGTTAGCCGTCCAAAAGCCTAAATAATACAGGAACACAAGGATGATTGACAATAGAGTTTTAACAATTTTTAGAGTCATTCTGAAACCACCTAACATTTGGAATTACTGATTATAAAATAATAGCATAGTTAGGATATTTATAGAACATTGTATTGATTCATTTACTGCACAATTTGAGGATTATGCGAAAAAATGTGCAATAACGGGAGGTGATTGTGTTTGAAGCGAGTTTTAAATTATGTCGGTTCTAAATGGAATCTGGCTAGATGGATAGTAAACCAAATGCCCGAGCATGAGGTGTATCTTGAGCCATTCTTCGGTAGTGGTGCTGTCTTATTCAATAAACCAGCAGCACGGATAGAAACAATAAATGATTTAGATGGCAATATCGTCAATCTATTCAAAGTGATTCGTGACCAGCCTGAACAACTGGCTCAACAAATTCAACTTACGCCCTATTCAAGGCAAGAATACAACGAATCATTTACAGCATTGAAGGATGATTTAAATGCGTTAGAAAGAGCAAGGGTATTCTTAGTTCGTTGTTGGATGTCTAGGGGAGGGAAAACAAGTGTTCGTACAGGGTGGCGTCACAATGTAGACTCGAAAACATTTAGTGCCTTACCTGATTGGCGTAAGCTACCAGCTATCGTTTTAGAAGCAACGGAGCGATTAAAACATGTCCAAATTGAAAATTTAGATGCTGCAACATTGATATGCCGTTATAACAAAGAGGATTGTTTGATATACAATGATCCACCGTATTTATTGAGCACACGTACAAAACGACACTATGCTTATGAAATGACGAATGAACAACATGAAACGTTATTGCGAGCTTTAAATAAACATCGGGGTTTTGCCATGATTAGTGGCTACAACAACGAAATGTATAACGATATTTTACAAGGTTGGACAAGGATTTCGAAGATGGCCACAACCGAAGCCGCGAAAGAAAAATGCGAAAGTCTTTGGTTTAATCCTCAAATAATTGAGCGTGGGTATATACAACAATCGCTTTTTTTAGAAGGTGTAGGGAGGCAGATATGAATGATCTGAAGAATGTTTGGATTATTGAATAATTCATAAAAAATAGCAGTAAATGAAAGTTTCAGCAGATTGTAACTTTTTACTAGATTCTAAGTCTAATCAATAAAACAAATAAGGAGAGGCCTGGAATCTAATGAAAAAAATGTTTATAATATTCGTTTTGTTGTTTCTTGTCGGTTGTAATAATGAAGAGATGAAAACTTTTGAGTTTGCAGATGAAATTCAAAAAATAATTGTGATTGGACAAGGAACAAATGCTAAGTTAGATAAACACGAAGTTGAAAATGCCACTCAAATAAAACTTTTTGAAGATGCAATGCAAGATGCCACTATATTATCACAACCTCATACAGATGAAGGTCCTTTATATAAGCTTGAAGTGATGTACGGTGATAACTCGAAAGAAATCATTGATATATGGTATTACGCAAGTGCAAATACAGGAAGCTTTTATATGAATGATAGGTATTCTTTGAATGAAGAAGCCGTTCCAGCATTAATTGAACTTTTGGAGTCTTATAAAGAAGAAAAATGATTTACTGAACAAAATGAGGAAATTAAGAAGAAAGAGCGATTATAATATCGCTCTAAAAAACTCATAAAACCCCATATTCATAGGGATTGCCCATATAAAGAAACCAAGTAGGGCAATTGGGCCAATAAAGAAATTATATATCTTTGTCGGCAAGATTTTTCCGAATAACGTTTTGTAGATTACTACTCAAACTACCATTACTAACGGTAGTAATATCATTGGTGGTATAAAAAATAACAGACTTCCACCAAGTGATATATCTGAAAAAATGTCCATTGTAATACCTCGTTATGTATATTGTGTAAATTGTACCATAAAAAGCTGCGACGTTTGCGGACGCTACAGCTTGTAAGAAACTATTTAAACTTTTGAGGTTTAGTAACTTTAATTGAAGCTACTTCTCCGCAATTTTGACACACAGTAAAAATAAGTGGTGATCCTATAGAGAGACTATTGTTAACGGGTCTTAATTTAGCGGGGCCATCAAGTTTACCTTCGCCGAATGAACTATAGCCGCAGGACTTGCAGGTTAATTTGTTATTTTCCATAACTAACATCACCTCAATATGTAATTTATGTAAATTATAACATAAAAAAGGCCGCAGCTTCGTCACACGCTACAGCATAGAATTGGTTTATGCCACTTAAGCCTTCTCAAAAGCATTATACCACAGCTTAAGGGGGCTAACCTGATGGGCAAACAAGGGCAAATTAAAGTAACGAAAGAGAATTTACTGCAGTGGATTAAGAATTATCATTGGATGGTTGCGACTATTGAAGAAGCACGGAAGCCAGTAGCAAAGGTTGATAATAATAGTTACATTGGTGCTAAAACAGCTATGTATGGCATAGAGGCAACTTTACCAAAGGCTAGTGGTGTAGAGAGTAATCCTGTATTTATTGAGGTGCAACGACGTTTGTATATTAATAATAAACGCATTCAGGAATACGAGAGAAAGGTTGCTGAAGTGCAAAAACGCATTTCGTTTGTAGAAGGGGATAGAGAGGTTGAAGTCCTTCATAGATTGCTAGATGGCGATAGTATGCGAGCTATTGGTAAACACATGAGTTTGTCTAGTACGACAATATTTAGAGTTAGAAATAATATTTTGAGTCAGATGATGAAGTAGCCGAAAGGTTGCTTCTTTTTAGTTATTTTTAAAAGTATTGTTTCTTCAACTGACGGAGCAGTTTAGTTGAATAAGAATAGATGGTAAATTATGATAATAATAGAAATAAAGTAGGGGGATTAATAATGTATACAGACAATAAAAAAGTTTTGAAATTAGTGGAATTTGATAAATATGATGTCATAGGCTTAGTAGAACTTTCGACATCAGTTGGCTGGGATTATGATGAACAAGAAATTAGAACTGTTATGTCATCTGGTAAAATATACGGACATAAAAATGCTGTGGGCAAAATTGTTTCGAGTGCCGCAATAATACCCTATGATACTGATTTAGCTTCAATAGGTATGGTAATTGTTAATGAAGAATATAGAGGATTAGGCTTAGGAAAGAAGGCTACTCAGAAGTGTATAGACAGTGTTTCTCAAAATACCTCAATAATGTTAATTTCAACCGAGGATGGAAAACCTTTATATGAAAACTTGGGTTTTATTACTGTCGATTCTGTACATAAGTATTTAAGTGATAATTATATTCCAACTAGATTGTTTAATAATCTTCAAGAAATTACTCTAGAGAGATACCAAGAGAAAGATATAAATGAAATTATTGAATTAGATTCAGCTGCATTTGGAAATAAGAGGAGAAAATTACTTCTTAACAGGATAAATCAATCAAAACAATGTTTAGTTGTTAGAAATCTAAAGGGGAAGATTATTGGATTTGGATTATCCATTTTAGGTCCAGAAAATCTATTAATAGGACCTATTGTAGCACCAGATTCACAAACAGCTGCTTTAATAATCGATGGTTTAGTTAATAATCATCAAGGAAAGATAAGGATTGATGTGTCATCCAGTAATGACGAGTTAATGTTCTTCTTGGAGAAAAGTGGATTTATTAAAGTTAGTAATCCTCCAATAATGATAAAGAACTCTATTAAAATGCCATATAGGAATAAACAGTTGTTTGCTATTGCTGCACAAATCTTTGGTTAGGGATACCAATATCCTTATTCAACTAACAGGGGCTTTTAATAAAATTTTTAATGTAACGTTTGGAACAAATGAAACAAAAGGAATAAATGTAAAACATGTAGCATGTTTTGTGATAGCAAAAACATGTTGTAAACTCGGAGGTAGGTTCGGTGCGGTAAAGGTTTCTTCCCTTGGTATTAATAAAATACTAAGCAGACAGACCGACGACCGACCCGCGCTTGGCAGACTTGTTCGGAGCGCAACAAACATGGCCGGCACATATTTTTTAAGAGAATAGGTATCTTAATAAATATAAAGGGCTTAAACAGAATAAGGAGTGGTTATCATGTGAACTTCGTCCACTTTCCCTTTTGATCAGTCAAACTTACTAAACGTGCACGGAAATGCACTAAAAAATACAATTCGATTACAATAATTAATGTGGTGTAGCTCTGCCACGGTTGCTAGAAGTGAGCTAACTCGACAATTAAATATTTTACTGCAATAGACAAGCCTTATCTTTAGCACGGTAAGGCTTTTATTTTATTTTTCTATGGATTGAATTGTTTAAATTTGTAATCTCTCAAGTTATTATTAAATGGGAGGTGACAATTTTGAAAAAGGAAAAACTACGATATGCAATATTAAAGGAAATCGAATCAAATAACTTACCATTAACAGAAGTTGACCTTGATGTAACTGAAGATGAATTTGATGACGCTGTAGGTTTTTTATCTAGAGAAAAGTACTTAATCGGTGATTTTTGGGCGGGTGACAGAGCTCATTTATTTAAAATAGGTCCATCTTTAACAGAAAAAGGTGAGAATTATTTACGCGAAAATAGTGCCTTTGCTAAAACTTATAAAGGTGCGAAAGAAATAAGAGAATGGTTTAAATTATAAACATCCTTCGGGATGTTTTTATTTTGCTTTGGAAACTGCATCAAACAGCCAAAACGCTTTGTGATGAGAGTGTAGAGTTTGGTGTTGTTTTGAGAGCAAAAAGTTATTACTTATATTTCATCTTATGGGTTATGATTTGATGGGAGGTGATAGTGGAGATGATCGATAAAAAGAAAATTTCAGCTAACCTAATAATTATCGAAAGCATGACTCAAAATGGTGCATCACCTAATCTTGATGAGTATTGGAATGAGATAATATCGATGTTGAGCGAAGATTTGAATCAAACAAAAGAATTTCTAAGCAATTGTGAAGAGCATGAGATATGGTTTATGGGTGGTTACTTTGAAGATGTATCTTATAATTTCCAAAGTGAAGAGTTCATTGATTTTCTTAAAATACTCCAAGAGAAGCATCCCGATATTGATATGAGACAAGATATAGAGTGGGCAGAAGACGCCATTTTAGATTAACAAACACTTACTAAGTAATAATAGTAGGTGTTTTTCTTTTGCTTTGAAAAGTGAGTATCGGTGGTCTACCTTACCACGAACGAACGAATGGAGCTTACTATTGAGATCAAAATGTTACCACAATAATTTTATACACTGTTTTATTATTGAAATAGGAGGTGGTTTTAATGAAAAGTGTATTTGTACATCTTCATGATGCTGGCGATATAAATTGGGATAACAGATATTTTGATTTTGACAGGATACCGGTTGAAGGTGAATATTTATCAACTGATGTTGATTGGTATAAAATTGAATTAGTTGTTCATACACCATTTTCTATGGAAATGAGTGCAGAAATATTTGCAGTAAAAGTAGACTTCAACGAAGAAATGAAGAGACAACTTAATACTTAAGTAATCCAGCGTAGGCATCCGATTAGGGTGCTTTTCATTTTACTAAGCAACTAGCAATAATGGGGTGATTACAAAACAAACAAACGAAGATGGAGGTGGTGGTTATGAAATATGGCTAGACCAAGAAACCCAAAACGTGATGAAGCGTTTCAATTGTGGCTCGAAAGCAAAGGGAAAATTTTATTGAAGGATATTGCCAAAAAACTACAATTATCCGATTCACAAATACGAAAGTGGAAGAACCAAGATAAATGGGATGACCATTTGAAAGGTAACGTTACTAAATTCAATGGTAACGTTACTAAACGAAGTCGGGGAGCTCCTGCGGGTAATAGCAACGCTAAAGGGCATGGTGCACCAAAGCAAAATCAGAATGCAACAACACACGGTTTCTTTGCAAAGTTTCTACCCAAAGAAACACTCGAAATCATGGAGGCAATGAACGAGCGTTCTCCAGCCGATTTAATCTGGGACCAAATACAAATACAGTATGCTGCGATCATTCGAGCTCAACGTATTATGCATGTGGAATCAAAAGACGAAATCATAAGAGAGCTCAAACGGGAGAAGGTGCAAGGTGGTAAAAATCCTTCGCACGAAACTGAATACAACTTCCAATTTGCATGGGAACGCCAGGCGCAACTACTCACTGCTCAATCGAGAGCAATCGGGGAGTTGCGTTCTTCTATTCGTCAATTTGTGGAGATGGCTGATCAGGATGATGAACGTCGATTGAAGTTAGAGCACATGCAGTTGAATATTAATAAAACGAAACTTGAAATCGATAAAATCCAGTCTGGAGATACAACAACACTAGAAAGTGAAATTGCTAAGATGTTGCGTAAGATAGCAGGTGATGAATAATGACTGAACTTACTCCAAAGCAAAAAGAGGTCATGGATTCATTTATTCAAGAAAATCCTAAAATACTACTCGCCAGTGGTGCAAAACGAGCAGGGAAGACATTCGTGTTTATTCTGCTTTTTTTAATGCATATTGCTAAATATGAGGGGCAAGGATTGTCTTTTATTATAGGTGGAGCTACGCAAGCAAGTATTAGACGTAACATATTAAACGATATGGAAGTCATTCTAGGCAAAGAGTTAAAGCTTAATAAATCAAATGCAGTTTCTGTTTTTGGCAACAAGATATATTGTTTTGATGGAGCTAATTCTGATACGTGGAAAAAGGCGCGTGGTTAAGTGATAGCCACCTCGTAATTGTGAAGTTACGAGACAAACTCGGTGAACCTGCAAATGCAGGGTGTGGTGATAATATAAGTATCATTGCTAACGGTGGAAAACTAAACGAATACTTCATATAATATTATGAGAGGTGATGTTATATGATGAAAGGTATTGTATATTGTTTTGAATCTCCAAGTAATAAGAAATATATTGGAATAACTACAAATCCTGAATTGAGATATGATGAACATCGCAGACATAGTAAAAGGTTAGATACAGCTTTTTATAGAGCGGTTAGAAAATACGGTTTTGAAAATTTTTCATACAAAGTTTTAGTAGAAGTTTTAGGCGAGTGTAAGAGTGAACTATGGGAGCGGTTGATTGTGCTAGAAAAAAAGTACATCGAGAAATTAGATACGCAAAATCCCACTCACGGATATAATTGCACAGCAGGTGGTGACGGTGTTGTTGGCTACAAATTCACACCAAAGCAACTTCAAAAAATCTCACAATCTCTTAAAGGTAAAATGATTGGCGAAAAGAATCCTCGATATGGGAAAATAGGGACTTTCAAAGGCAAGAAACACACTGATGAAACCAAACGGAAACTTAGTCTTATACATAGTGGAAAGAAACTTTCAGAAGAACATAAGGAGAAAATCCGAGTAACTTCTACTGGGAGGAAGCATACAGCCGAGAGCAAAGAAAAAATGTCAGCTATTCAAAAAGAACTTCACGCTAAACAAGTTTACTGTATCGAATTAGATAAAGTGTTCGATAGTGTAAATGATGCAAGTGAAGCAACCAGTGTCAATAGAAGTGACATTAGAAGAGTTTGCAACGGCTTGCGTATACAGGCTAAAGGCTACACATTCAGATGGTTTAAGAATGGAGCGGTTGAATATATTTCTGTTTCCAATAAAGCTAAAAAGCCTATTAAATGCGTGGAAACGGGAAAAGTTTTCGAAAGCATTTCTCGGTGTTGTGAAGAGATGAATTTGAGACATCAACACGTTAGTGCAGTTCTTAATGGGAGGCAAAAAACAACTAAAGGATATACTTTCGTATTCGCATGAAAATACCGTGCCAAGCCTCAGAGGAAACTCTTTGGAAGGTGTAACGACTAGGATATACAACCTTAGTCGTTTTTTTGTTGAGAAAAAACGATAGGTAATGAAATCCGTACTACGTGAGTGAAAATCTCACGTGGGAAGCGCCGAGCAACTCAATAGAGTTGAAGAGATAGTCTAATCCCTTAAAAATATAGCGAAAGCTAGGGTAGAAAATGTTCACTGCTGCTGGAGCTCTACTTAATGAAGGAACAGCACTTCATGATTTATTCGTGAAAGAAGTTATCTCACGTTGCTCATATCAAGGGGCTCGTATATTAATTGATACCAATACTGAGAATCCAGCACATAGTATTAAAACGGATTATATTGATAAAGATGGTCAAATGTTAGATAACGGCCGTTTAAATATCAGAGCATTTCATTTTACTCTGTTTGACAATACCTTTCTTGATCCTGAATACGTTGAGTCCATTATTGCTTCTACACCTTCAGGCATGTTTACTGATCGCGACATTTATGGTTTATGGGTAGCAGCCGAGGGCATTGTCTACAAAGACTTTAATGAAGATCGTCATTATATTTCCAGTGAAGAGTTCAATAAACTCAACATCGTTAAATACTTTGCTGCTGTAGACTGGGGATATGATCACTTTGGGGCGATGGGCGTATTTGCAGAAGATGAAAAAAGGAACGTTTATTTATGTGAAGAACATGCTAAACAATATGAAGAAATTGACTACTGGGTAGCAGTTGCGAAGAATATTAGCAAACGCTATGGTAATATTAATTTTTATTGTGATTCGGCACGACCTGAGCATGTAAAACGTTTTAGACGTGAAGGCTTACGAGCATTCAATGCGAAAAAGAATGTAATATCTGGGATCGAAGAAGTCGCCAAAATGTTTAAATTAGGGCGGCTTTTTATTGTTGAAGATAAAGTAAAAAGATTCAAAGATGAAATATATCAATATGTATGGAATGGCACAACTGGTGAACCAATTAGATTATGGAATGACGTACTAGACATGATTCGTTATGGTATCTACACACATTATCAAAAAGCAATTTTAAAAGGGAAAAATCGATGAGGAGGTAGTAGATTGAACGAATATATTCAATACATCGATGAAAAAGGCGTTACTCCTCTATTACTTGAGAAGTTAATTTCAGAAACTAAAAATGAACGAAACAAACGATTACTCAACTACAACCGCTATAAAGCTGAAGCAGTGCCCATTTTAACACGTAAACCTGCGGAGTATGCTCAAGGTAATGCACATGTACAACGTGTGGATGACAAGGTAAACAACACACTAAACAATCCACTTGATGCTGAAATCGTAGACACAAAAATAGGCTATATGTTCGGTAATCCAATTTCATATGTGGTAGATAAACAAGCTCAAAGCCTTAAGTCATTAACAGAGGCCATTGAGCTTTTTAATTTGCGTAATTCGATTGATGATTTAGATAGTGAATCAGGGAAAAAAACGGCTATTTGTGGCTATTCTGCTCGGTTACTTTACATTGACACTGAAGGAAATGAACGTGCGATGGTGATTGAGCCCTGGGAGACTATCATCCTTTCAGAGACCGGGGAAGTAAGTGAACCTAAATATGGATTGCGCTATTTTAAAAGCGCGGAACTGGATGCTGAAGGTGAAAAGGTAGAAATCGAGCAGCTTGTATTTTATGATGCAACAACTGAAAAAGTCTATACACGTGCAGATAAAGATTCTCCTTTTGTATTGAAAGATGAGCGCAAGCATCTATTTGACTACTGTCCTTTATTTGGGATTTCTAATAATGAGGAGCTGCAGGGCGATGCGGATAAAGTGTATAACTTGATTGATGCATACGATCGCACTTTATCAGATGCATCGAACGAGATTGAACAATGGCGTTTAGCGTATTTGGTGCTGAAAGGCATGGGGATGGATGAAGAGGATGCACAGAAGGTTACACGCACTGGTATTTTTGAGCTGATGGGTGAAGATGAGGACATCAAATACCTTACCAAAGAAGTCAATGACCAAATGATTGAGAATCATCTAAATCGCTTGGAAGAGAACATTATGCGATTAGCTAAAAGTGTGAACTTTAGCGATGAAGCATTTGCCGGTAACACAAGTGGCGTGGCTATGAAATTTAAACTCATGGCACTTGAGAACAAATGCAAAACGATGGAGCGTAAGTTCACGACTGCTCTACGCTATCAATTCAAAGTATTGTGCAGTGCATGGGCAAAGAAGGGAATCTGTTCGAAAGATGATTACTTGAAACTTTGGTTCGAGTACAAGCGAAACGTTCCAATGGATTTATTAGCTGAGGCACAGGCATCACAAGCTTTAAAAGGGATAGTGTCAGAGCGAACACGTCTTTCTAAGATGTCTATTGTGGATGATGTAGATTATGAACTAAAAGAGATGGAGAAGGACACTAAGGTGTATGGCAAAGACCTAGAGGACTTGGATGACGATCCTGAAGAAGTGGATAAACAATGAATCAGCAAGAGATTAATAAAGTGCTAGATGAACTGGAGAAGAAGGCTGAAAAGGACATTGAAGTAGTCTTTAACAAGCGTTTAAAAGCCATTCTCGACCAAATGCTGCAGATGCATCGTAAGTTTGGTAAGAACGGTGAAGCGACTTGGACTGATGTTAATAAATACAATCGCTTCAATCAGGAAATGAAGCTAATCGCTCAACAGTTAAATGCGGATTACAAAGCGATTATTAAGCTAATAAGAGCGTCAGAGGAACGCCTGTACATTGAGAGGTACTTAATGATGGCTTACCTTTTGGAGCAATCTACAGGCGAGGAAATGAGCTTTGTATTGCCTTCGGTTGAAAAGGCTCTAACTAATCCAGTTGAGTTTTTAACACTTCCTAAGGTATTTGAAGCCCACAGGAACGACATTATCAGACGGTTGAACGTTGAGATAGCCCAAAGCCTACAAGCAGGTGAAAGCTACACGGAAATGGCTTATCGTATAGAACAAGAGATGGGGTGGACAAAGAAGAAAGCCATCCTTGTGGCTCGAACTGAAGGTGGTAGAGTACGGTCACAAGCCGATTTAGCTGTAGAAGAACAGGCTAGTAAAACCGTTCGGCTAACGAAGGTTTGGATGTCGTCACTTGATACGAGAGTACGGAAATCACATAGAAAGCTAGATGGGCAAAAGGCTGATATAGAAGGCTATTATCACTATGGAAAGTGGAAATCAAAAGCGCCAAGGCTATGGGGTATTGCATCCATGGATATTCAGTGCCGGTGCCATTCAATTTACTTGGTAAACGGTAAACTACCTGAATACAGACGAGGCAGAGACTACATGGATGACACGTACCAAAAGAAATTAACAGCTCGTATAGATGCTTACATGGAGGACTTAGGGCTGACCTATAGACAGGCGTTTAACAAAGCTTATAAAGAAGTTAAGCCACCAAGTGTGACTTTGCCTTATGTTAGTTATAAAGAGTGGAGAAAGAAATTTAGCAGAGAAGGGTAGTCTTACGTAGTGCTATAAGCAGATGCAATAAAAAAAATTAAAGGAGCAGAAAAATGGAATATAAATCAATAAATGAAATGTCAGTTGAAGAAATACTCCGCCAACAACTAGTATTGTTAGCGGAGCGGTCTCAATCAGCGCTTGATGAGGAACTAGCGCGATTGACAAATTCAATGATAGAAATTGCAAATTACTTAGAATGAGATTTTTTTCCCTTTCTTATTTTCTTTCATTCTCTGTGTAATTTCATTATAGACTTCATCGTATTTATCAACTAATTGAGATGGTGTTAAATTAGAAATATCTTGTTTCTCTAGATAAAGCATTGTCAAAGCTGCATTTTTATTTGAAGGGAAAGTACTTAGATTTACATCACTCATTTTCCACACCTCCTTATCATTAATCTAGTTCTCGAAATAAAGCTTGATAAAAATCACCTCGTTATTATTTATTAGAGGTGATTTTATTGTTGGATATTTATGTTAAAATTTATTTAGTTTGGAAGTTTAATTTAAATTGTATTCAACAATCGACCATTTAATTGAATAACACTTCTAAGTAAAAAATGGTATTTTGTGTTAAATAAGGATGGGGAGGAGAAGCGATGAAAAAAACTATTAATAAGTTAGATAAGATACAAATTGTTATTGCTAGCGTCGCATTACTACTAGTAATACTTGGGTTTGCTTACGATAATTTAACAGAAATCGCATTCATTTTAATATTTATTGGTTTACTTATAAATGAAGCACGAGATTTTAGAAAAGGCAATAAATCCATTTTTTTTTATTTGAAAATAGTGATGAAGATACTAGCAATTTTCCTTATAATCTATTTTTTATTGAACTAACAGGTGCATTAGTTCAATAATGATCTTCAACAATCTGGCGCGATTCTGTAATATGGATCAGCGGTCGTTTTCATTAAAGGGACAGATTGTGGTATAACTCTCAACAAGAAATATTTGGATATTTATGTTAAGGTTTAATTAATTTTGTGAAGCAAAGTACTTAAACTAACGGGACTGTTTAGTTTAATAAGCGGGTACTTTTTGTAGGGCGTCGAATTAATTTCTAGAAAAGTAAAGGAGGAGGGCAGCATGAAAAATAAGAATAAAAAATTATTGATTTACTTATTTTCAATCGTGGTCATAATGATTATTTCTTTTGGTATTTATCAATATTCGACTCATTTTTCAACTCGTGATGAAGCAATTGAAAAATATATAACAACTGTGTTTGAAAATGATTCTACACAGTTAATAGATGTTGTTGAAACAGAAATTTCTAATACTTATTATTTGCTATTAAGAACAAATGGTTCAGATGTTATTAATACGACATCAAACGTGAAAATCCAAAATAACATATTTGGTTGGCAAGTCACTGCTGGGTACGAAAGTGCGAATGTAGATTTTAGTAAACATCTAATAGATAGAGAAACTAAAACATTAAAATAATTGTGTGAAGGATGTCAATTACTGAATTTAAGGCTACGTAAAAAGAGAGAAGCTCTTAGATTTACGCAAATACCAAAATCTGTTTTATTATGATTCTTTTTAAGGTGCCTAATGTAAAAATGCATCCAAACATCGTTTTGGGAACCTTAACCCCTCTATTTGACATCTTTTAAAATAAGGTATGTAAAAATTTGGGGGTGTAATTATTGAAGAAAAAAGTGGTATATGTAATTCTAATTATTACTGCTATAGGTTTAGCTGTTACTTTATTTGGAAAGCGTGCTAGTCAAGACACGATTTTAGCTAAAGAAATTGACACCCTTTTGAAAAATGGCGAAACACAAATTGATTTAACTGGGGTAACTGATTTCAATTGGAATCAAGTCTCTGTATTTGGACCTTATACATTAGATGAAGTGATTGAAGATTCAATGGGTATCAAATTTAAAGGGGATAATGGTGGAATAGATATCCTGGACGACCGTTTTTTATTAGTATTTGCTGATGAAAAATATGCTATTAAAACCGTTATACTTTCAAGGAAACACGGTTCTTACAGCTTAAAAGATAATAAATTTTTAAGTGTTGAGCAGTAACTTTTTTTATGTTTATAATATGCAATTCACATGGGAATAAAGTTCCCAAATGAAAGCTTAGACATACACCAAAAAGTCACGAATGTTGTTAAATCAACGTTTGTGACTTTTCTTATGCGTATTATTTATTAAGCTTTTTATGCAAAGAGCAGTTTGGCTGGTTAAATTTTTATTATTAATTTTCATGTTTTAAAATTTCCCAAATATCACGTAATCTCTGAACTGCCTCTTCTTTCGAATATGGGAGTTCTTTGTAAAACTTCTGTAGTTCTGGATTGTAGGCAAAGGCTTGAAAGTCTGCATCTTCTTCTTGAGGAGCAAGTTTTTGTTTTTCTGTATGACCAAGAAGGTAATCTATTGAAACATCAAAAAGTTTAGCGATACTACTTAAAGTGTCTATAGGAGGCATTTTTGTGCCATTTTCATAAGCTGTATAAGTAGTTCTTGCAACACCTATTTCCTTAGCAACAAATGATTGGGTATATTCAGGCTTTGATTTCTTTATATTTTCACGAACCTTTTTTAAACGTTGTGCAAGAATATCCATTTATACGCACATCCTTAAATATTATTTGTCTACTTATGATTGTATATGTTACCTAAAGGAACTTCTATATTTAATTATTTATTGTTCCTTAAAGAAACTTTAATATTCAAAAAGTGTTGAATTGTTCCTTGTAGGAACTTATAATTAAATTAATTAATGTTCCTAAAAGGAACTTTTGAAAGGAGAGAGGTTATGAGAAGATGGCTGAAACAGATTCGAATAGCTCAAGGAATAAAACAGGAAGAAATAGCTGATTCTGTGGACATTTCACGTGGGTATTATGCAAACATTGAGCGGGGTGAAAAAACACCATCAGTAAAAGTGGCGAGAAAAATAGCAGCATATCTAAAATTTGATTGGACAAAATTCTTTGTACAAGAAAAGGAGGAAGTTAATCTATGAATCTTACATTAGCAACACAAAATCAATTTAATTCAGTTATGTGTGATTTTTACCAAAATGAAAACAATGAAGTATTTATGACAATTAACCAACTAGCTCAGGCACTTGAATATGCAAGTAAAAAGGGCGTTGAAAATTTAGTAGCTAATAATGAGTACCTTAGAGATGAAGAATTTTCGACTATTGCAAAGGTATCTACAGGTACCCATGGAAAAGGGGGTACCCAAGAAACCCGTATTTTTACTGAGGATGGTATATATGAAGTAACAATGTTATCTAAACAACCTAAAGCAAAAGTATTTAGAGCTTTTGTTCGAAAGACACTTAAAACTTTACGTAAAGGTGAAATGATATTAGTTCAACCCCAAAAGGTAGACACTAAACTTGAAGTACAACGTATGCGTGCTGAGGCAATGTTGAATAACAGCCGTACACGCCAAGCCAAATTAATTCTGGACATGCAGAAAAATAAAATCTTATCTCCCGTAGCTGTTGAGTTGTTACAAGTAAATGCTTTAGAGGTTTTAAGTGACCAAACAATTGATTACCGTCCAGAAGTAAAAAAGACATATACGGCTAGTGATATTGGTTCAGAATTAGGAATTTCACCGCAAAAGGTTGGTAGTATTGCAAATAAACATAACCTTAAAACCGATGAATACGGTTATTTTGCTTTAGACAAGTCACCATATAGTAATAAACAAGTAGAGTCTTTCCGTTATTACGAAAAAGGTCGTCAGAAGATACATGAAATTGTCCAGGGGAAGTTGGTTAACTAAATGGGGTACAAAAAAAGAAAAGCCATGCTTTAAGCGGCAACTTAAAACATGACATAAATTTGAGTGACATCCACCCATAACATAAATCTATTATAACTGAATATCGTTATATTTAGAAGTGGATGTTACTCCCAGGAGGGAGAACTGTGAAGATACCAAGTGAAACATGTTTACAAGCTATGATCCATTATTCAGAGTTTTATAATCTGACACCACCACTAACAAATGATTTTCGCGATTGGTGCAAAAGTGTGGTGAATGAAATGGGTGACAGAGAAATCCACCTACTTTATTTGGCGGTGAATGCTGCATTAAATAAAGGTCTTGGTTGTCAAAAGTTAGTTTCTATAATGTTTCAGGAACTTCAAAGACGTAAATTGGAAATAGAGTTTTACGTAACTTAAATTAACGCTAAGTCATAAAATATAAAGGGTGATACGTATTATTCATAAATATTATGTATCACCCTTTTACTTCTTACTCATTAACCGCGCCCTACGAGTATTTATGTTTATCTGCTGGGGAATTTTACTTAAACTAACAGTGCAGGTTAGTTAAACAGTATTGTTTAACGTTATTCAACAGTTGGGCCAGATTGTGGAATAACGGTTCTAGTCAGATTTATGTGGATTTTACCATGGTAAGAAAAGAAAAGTCCCAACCGACACTTTGGGAAGGTTATACTTCAACTAAAGACAAGGTATAGTTGAATAAAGAAACAAGATGAAACGGGTCACCAAATATTTACATACGTTATATAAAGGAGGCTGTTTATGCGATTACTATCTACTGTTCTTATGATATTCTTAATACCTTTTATACTAATTAGCTGTTTAGGAAGTCCTGGTCAGAATGAATGGGGAGTTTTAAGTAAGGAACAAGTATTAAAACTAAATCCAGATGCAGACATCTTTGAATTTGATGGGAGAGTTTATAAAACGGGTATAAATTGGATTGAAGAGGAAGAATTAATAAAAGATGAACAAATAGGGGAAATATCTGAAGGGATGGCAAATAAATTACCAGTTGGTGCAAAGATATTTTCTTCAAAAGAAAGAAGAGATATTTTGATTGTTGAGTATGATGGGAAAGAAAAGAGGTACTTGCTTCAAGTTGGCGAATAGGTTTATTTTTCTTCAACTAACGGATGCTTCGTTCAATAAGGATTTATATTGTATACATAAATAAACCTAATAACTTTCCCAAATAAAAGTTTGGACGTACATCAAAAAGTCACGAATGTTGTTAAATCAACGTTTGTGACTTTTCTTATGCGCATTATTTATTAAGCTTTTTATGCAGAGAGTAGTTTGACTGGTTAAGTATTCATTATTAATTTTCATGTTTTAAAATTTCCCAAATATCACGTAATCTCTGAACTGCCTCTTCTTTCGAATATGGAAGTTCTTTGTAAAACTTCTGTAGTTCTGGATTGTAAGCAAAGGCTTGAAAGTCTGCATCTTCTTCTTGAGGAGTAAGATTTTGTTTTTCTGTACGACCAAGAAGGTAATCAATTGAAACATCAAAAAAATCTGCAAATCTTTCTAATGTTTCTAAATCAGGTTCACGTATATCATTTTCATAATGGGCATAACGAGCTCGTGATAGTCCTACCGCTTTTGCGATTTCTTCTTGAGTTCGTTTACCTCTTAATTTTTTTAAATTTTTACCTAACAAATGAAATCACTCCAATAAAAGTGGATGTATTTATTATAGATACATTATGTAACAAAAAAAACTTTTGATACAAAATGTATCAAAAAATATTGACGATACATTCTGTATCAATTATTCTGTTAATAGAACCAATGATACATTTTGTATCTGTTAGGAGTTGTTAATTTTGCGAAACGTTCTAATGACAAAAAGAATTGATGCTGGATATACAAGAAAGGAAGTAGCATCAAACATAGGTTTGTCAGAAATATTTGTCCGTAAATTGGAAGAAGGAGGTAGAAACCCGTCTATTAAAACTATGCTAAAGTTTCAAGATTTATATGGAGAACCTATTGAGAAATTATTTCCTGATGTATTTCGAAAAATATAGATTGTTAATTATTTTTAGAAAGGAGAATTACTTATGGATGATTTACAAGTAGTAGAAGAAAAGATGGTTCCTTTCAACGGAATTGAATTATTGGCTATTAAAACAAACGATGGAAAAATTCATGCCGGTGTTAAATGGGTTTGCCAGGGGTTGGGACTATCTGAAGGTCAAACAAAAGCAGAACGAAAAAAATTTCAGCAGGATTTAGTGTTATCTAAAGGAGGACGAAATTTCATACTACCTACAAAAGGTGGTAAACAAGAGGTTTTATGTGTTGAATTAGGGTTCTTACCGTTATGGTTAGCAAAAATAACTCTTACACCTTCTATGCAAAGAGAAAGACCTTGGACAGTTCAAAGATTAGTAGATTTTCAATTAAGAGCAAAAGATGTATTAGAAGAAGCCTTTTTGAATAAACCAAAATCTATTGAAGATCTAATTATTATGCAAGCTCAGTCTATGAAAGATGTTAAACAACGGCTAGAAAATGTAGAGAAGCAACAAGAAAATATAAAGGAAATTATATCATTGAATCCAAATGAATGGCGTAAAAAAACAACTATCCTATTAAATAAAATCGCAGTTGTACGTGGTGGTTTTGAAGAGTACCGAATAGTTCGAAATGAAAGTTATGAGAAATTAGAAGATCGAGCACATTGCAGATTAGAAAGACGATTGACAAATCGAAGGAGAGAAATGGCTTTGAATGGTGTGCCTAAATCAAAGATAGACAGTGTCTCAAAGCTAGATATTATTGCAGAAGATGTAAAATTAATAGAAATTTATTTAGCTGTTGTAAAGGACATGGCAATTGTTCATAAAATAAATGCAGAAGGGTTGGGTGTGTAATGATTTACTTAAAAACTGAACAATTTGAAGGAAAAGAAATTAGGGTAGAAATTTATGAGGATGAATTTTATACTATGTGTCCCAAATGTAGCAAAGAATGTAAAGTTGAATTTGAAGAACTAATTAAAATGTTAAATGAGGGAATAGATTTTAGTTCTACTTCACATTATTGTTCAGAATGTAGCAAGAAAATACTGAATGAACAAAGGAGAAAAGAAAAATCTCAATTAAAATTAATAAAATAAAAAACCACATTCCAAGCGGCAACTTGAAATGCGGTACTTAATTTGAGTGACATCCACTCTAAACATTTATCATAATAATAATAACCGAAAAAGTTATTAATTAAAAGTGGATGTTACTCCCAGGAGGGAGAACTGTGAAGATACCAAGTGAAAGCTGTTTACAAGCCATGATCCATTATTCAGAGTTTTATAATCTGACACCACCACTAACAAATGATTTTCGCGATTGGAGCAAAAGTGTGGTGAATGAAATGGGTGACAGAGAAATACACCTACTTTATTTGGCGGTGAATGCTGCATTAAATAAAGGTCTGGGTTGTCAAAGGTTAGTATCAATAATGTTTCAGGAACTTCAAAAACGTAAATTGGAAATAGAGTTTTACGTAACTTAAAATTAAGTCAAACACTCTCATTTGAGGGTGTTTTTCTATTAAAAAAATTCAATTTTTTCAGCTGAGAATATTGTCGAATCTTCCCTGATTATTTATATTTATATTGAGATGAATTTTTTATAAAGGGAGGAATTTTTTTATGAAAAAGGCATTTAAGTTTGGTTGTGGTGGTATTGTAGCTTTAATTCTTTTAATAGTCATTGTCACTTCTTTGGGTGGCGAAGATTCCAATGAATCGGCGGATAAAGAAAAAGCTCCTGTTACGTCTTCAACTAGTAATGAAGATAGTGAGGAAAAATCTGAATCTAGTGCTAAAGAAAATGGACATGTTGGAATTGGTGAAGAGCTTATAGTAGGTAAAGTTGCTTTTAAAGTAAATTCAATTGAAGAAGTGAATGAAATTAGTGCATCTGATGGATTTATGAAGTATGAGCCTGATGCCGAAGGGGCAGTGTTTTTAACTGTCAATGTGACTGTTCGTAATGATGGAACAGAACTGATTAACACTGATTCAAGTTTCTTTAAATTAATTTCTAGTAATGGAGCTGAATATTCTCCTTCAACAATAATCGTAGCAGATGATAAATACTTTACATATGATGGGATCAATCCCGGGCTCGCTTTAACTGGTAATGTAGTGTTTGAAGTCCCACCAGGATTAACGGGTCTCGATTTACAAGTCCAGACCGGATTCTGGGGTACTGAAACAGGAATAATAAAACTAAATTAAGAGTTTAAAAAGTCACTCATTGAGTAACGGGTTCTGTTTTCGAGTACAAAACTTTAAAAACACTATAAAAGGGGTATCAAATTGAAATGATTTGAATGCCTCTTTTTTATTGATATAAAGCGTTTTTTAACAATTTTCATACGAAATGGTATATCAAATCGCATAAATAAAGTTACATTATAGAAAGTTCTATAACGATGCGAATACATAATCTTTTCTCGCACGAATTAACTGGAGTGATAATTTAAATGGCAAGGAACTATATTCAACTAACGGAGCAGAAGAGTTAAAGAAGAACATCACTGAATAGTATATATATTGTTTCCTTAGAGGCAAATAATGTTAAAATTAAATCACCAAGCTATATGTTGCGGGAGGGGATTTTTAGTGTTGAGATTTGTTGATGACTTAGCAGGTGCTATATATGATATTTTTAAATTTATTATAAGGTCGACTAGCTATTTACTTGCAGGGGCGCTAATTGTTGCAGTTCCAATGTATTTGATAGTTTGGATATTCGGTTTATTTCAGTAATCATATTCAACTAACCCGTGCTTTAGTTAAATTTTGATTCACGAAATATCAAACTAAGTTGTACAAAAAGGTACTGCATTGCAGTACCAAACTCTACTCAGATACCGGTGTAGATCGTTTCACAATCGCATGTTCATTTAGGACGGATTAGGGAGGGAGTCTTTGTGCATAAGCAAATTTATAAAGTGAATAATGGTGGGTTTATTGAGGAAGTATTTTTAGGAGAGTTTGATGGCAAAGGTCATTTGATTGATCCAATTGGGGAGTACGTCACGACAGATTTACCCCAACCTTTACCATTCTATCGTTCAAAATGGGATGGGACTCAATGGGTTGAAGGGGGAACGGAAGAAGAAATAGCGAAGCATAAAGAACAACAATTACTGGAGAATTTAAAGCCGTCAGTGGAAGAAATAATGGATGCTGATTTAGAAGTAAAGATCCTTACCATGTTAATAGAAATGGAGGGATGATACAGTTAAAATAAATCTATACAAATGTATAAAAATATAATTGTTTTATAGTTATTTCAGGTGTTAACTTTTGAAGTATTACGCAATAGGGATATTTGTAAATAACATATTCAAAATAGTGAAAAGGGAGTTACTTGAGGATGATACTAGCAAAGAAAGTTAGGTTGTACCCAAGTGAATCACAAGAACAAAAGCTGTGGCAATCAGTAGGAACAGCAAGATTTGTTTACAATTATACACTTGCTAAACAAGAAGACAATTATAAAAATGGCGGTAAATTTATATCGGATGGTGTTCTTAGAAAAGAATTAACCCAACTAAAGAAAACGGAATTGTCTTGGTTACATGAAGTATCGAACAATGTAGCCAAACAGGCGGTTAAAGATGCGTGTGATGCTTATAAGAAATTTTTCAAAGGTCTAACAAATAAACCAACATTTAAGAGCAGAAAAAAGAGTAAAAAGTCTTTCTACAATGACAATGTAAAGTTAAAAGTCAAAGATGGAAAGATGGTACTTATTGAAAAAGTGGGTTGGATAAAAACAAATGAGCAATTGCCTGTTGGTATCAAATATAGTAATCCAAGAATCAGGTATGACAATAAGTATTGGTATTTGTCAGTAGGAATAGAACAAGAGACTATCAAAGAAGAACTGTCCGATGAAGTGATAGGTATTGACTTAGGTGTCAAAGAGTTAGCTGTTTGTTCAAATGGTCAAATATTTAAAAATATTAATAAGACAAGTGTAGTACGTAAGAGTGAGAAGAAACTGCGTAGATTGCAACGTAGTGTATCTCGGAAATATGAAATGAATAAGGAGGGAAACCGTTTCGTCAAAACATGCAATATTATAAAAATCGAAATGAAGATACAGCACCTACACAGACGATTAAAAAACATACGTGACAATCATATTCACCAAGCTACAAATAGCATTGCGAAAACCAAGCCTTGCAGAGTAGTGATGGAGGATTTAAACATAAAAGGAATGATGAAAAATCGTCACTTATCCAAAGCTGTTGCTAAGCAAAAACTACATGAATTTATTCGACAAATGGAATATAAGTGTGAGAAATACGGCATTGAATTCATTCAAGTAGAATGTTTTTATCCATCTTCTAAAACATGTTCATGTTGTGGCACTATCAAGAAAGATTTAAAACTTTCAGATAGAGTATATAAATGTGAATGTGGTTTAGAAATAGATAGAGATTTAAATGCGTCTATAAACTTAGCTAACTATGGAAAATTAATAGTATAGTCACCCGAAAGATAACTATTACTATGTAGGATTCGTTGTATCCGAATTGACGCTTGTGGAGTGTTATAGCAAACGAAAGTAGCTTAGGCAAAATCGGACACGTAGAAGCAAGAATGAAACAAGATTTATAGATTTTTATAAATTTTTGGCAACGGTTCGTACGATTAAAGATGTGAAACCGGAGGCGTTGCAGAGATACGTTGAGTTAGAAATTGCGGAACGGGAAATTGTTGCACTAGCGTAAATAACAAATATAAATTGAAAAATTATTAACTCCATGGTAATTATAGATAAAAGGAGTTTGATAATAATGGTAAAAGTAGTTTCAAAAACAATTGAGTGTTCTGCAGTTTTTTCTGATGATGAACATTATAGATATCTTTTAACTCGAACTTGGGATAAGTCAAAGCCTAAAGCTACAGTATTAATGCTTAACCCGAGTGTAGCAGACGTATTGAAAATGGATAAAACTATTATGAATGTAATGAATTTTTTAATTGGCAGTGAGGAATATGGAAGTTTATCGGTGGTAAACTTATATTCATATGTTTCTACAGATCCCAAAATGTTGAAACACAGAGACGATGATTTAGAAGCTGAAAATGAAGATTATTTAGACGTAGCTTTTGATGATTCAGAAATAATTATTGTTGCTTGGACAAGAGATAAGTATATAACTAGAAAAAATGAAGTGAAAAACAAACTTCAAAATTACCAGGATAAAATTAGATGTTTTGAAGATGCAGCAGGACTTAAACCAAGACACCCAAGAGATCTAGGAGCAGGGTGGAAAATGGTTATATGTAATTTAGAAGAACTATAAGTACAGATTAGTAGTTCCATATTGTTCTGTAATAAATTAACAAAACAATTTAACTTAACAAAGTATCCTCTACTGAGGATGCTTTTTCTTTTGATTAAAAGGAAGCATATGAATACATGTTAGTTGGTGATAAAACATGCTAGTCGTTACAAACTTCGCAGGTAATCAAACAGAGCCTTTTTTTACAACCTCTGCACCAGTATTTGAGCAAGATACGCAAGGCAATTTAACGCTTGAATTTACAGTCAATAAATCAAATAACGAAGCTGGATTTAATCTTCTTCAAGAAGAATCGATTGTTAGGGCCGCTAATTATGATTTTCGAGTAAAGCAAATTATTGATGATAAACCAGGACGAAAAACCATCCTTGCCATTTCAACATTTTTTGATTTAGCCTATCAGTTTAAAGATAAAACTTTTGGTGGTACTCATAGCAGTCAGGAGTTTGTGAACTACTTGTTTGCTGGTACAGGTTGGACAGCGAAAATAGATTTTACGGAAACTGCAACCATCTATAAATTTGGTTCTAAAAACATCATCCAGTGTGTGAATCAAATCTGTGATGCATTCAATTGTGAATTTGAGATATTACCGAATAATCGAGTGCATTTTAGTAAAACACTTGGACCGGACAATGGTGCACAGTATCGCTATGGACATAACATTAAAGCACTTAGCCGAAAGATTGATACAACGCATCTTCGAACAAAAATTACGGCCACAGGTAAAGAAGATTTAACCGTGACTTATACTTCTCCAAATCACACAATATGGGGTATCCGTATCGCTGATCCAATTAGTGACGAGCGATTTACCAATGCAGATAACTTGTTGAAGAAGGCTAAAGTTTCACTTATTGACTATCCAGAAGTAGCGTTTGAGCTCGATACAATTGAATTATTAGATAAACAGTTAGGTGAGAAAGTATGGCTGATTTACGAGCCGATTGAGGGGCTAGAGCTACAAACTCGAATACTCAAACGCATTTGTATAGTAGACGAGGTTACAGATGAGTTAAAGACGATTGCTGTCACTCTGGGCAACTCCTTACCACGTACAATGTCAGATAACGAAGTGGATACTGAGGAGCTTATTGAAGATACAAAAGAAGAGCTAAGTGAAGTGGTTGAGGAAAATAAAAAGGAATATAAGTCGGCCATTACACAAACAGATAGCCGTATTACTCTTGAGGTAGAAAAATTAAATAAATCAATTGCTACTGTTGATGTGAAAGCCGACCAAATTAGTCTATCAGTGAGTAATCGCATTACAAATGAAGTGGCTGCTATTAATGTTCGTGCTAATCAAATACAGTCAACGGTAAGTGCTCAAAACGTTTCCATTGGCAACTTAAATAACCGTATAGGGAGCGCTGAAAGTAGTATTACACAGCAATCTTGGCAAATCAGTCAAAAGGTTAGTACAACGGATTACAACGGAAATAGAATTGCGTCATTAATTAATCAGACATCTACCACAATTAGCATTCAAGCATCAAAAATCAACCTTGTAGGGGCAGTCAGGGTTCTTTCAGACATTAGTGGTAATTTGGGGACAATTCATGCAGGGAACATTCGTATTAAAGAAGATATTCACATGGGAAATAGACTCTACTTTAGTGATTTGACTTCTGTGGGGGGCGCTAATGGGACGATTCAGTTAAGTGCTTGGAATGACATCGTTTATAGCGGTTCACGTCACTCTTTTAATGGAACAGTTGATTTTAGTGGAGCAAGAGTAGTAGGTCTAGGTGGTGGAGGTAATTATGTGAGTACTAACACACTTGGTCTAGAAATTACACAAAGTTCAAATAATGCAAGAACGATTGTCTTTAAACGATATGGCCGCGATATTGGTACGATTACATTAAGATAAGGAGATATGTAGTATGGAACAAAACTATTTTCTAATTTCAAATGAAGGAACAGCGTTTGCATTAGAGGGGAAAATAGACTTAGTACAGATTCAAAAGGTTTTAAATACACCACAAACTGTAGCTGTGCGATTAGGACGTAAAGTGGTCAGTAAGTTTATGATCCATGCTGTGGCTAAAAATGAGTGTTCGGATATGGAGGATTATAATTTAGGTATCACAGTTGGACAAAGTAAGATAGGTACGAATGCAGAAGAGATAGAAAAAGTATTAGATAAATTGGAATCTGATATTAATAAAATGGAGTATGTCATGATAAATGACGCGATGTTAATTTTTAAACATGCTTTTCAGGTGGCTGAGGCTGAATAATAAGCAAAAACGCTAGCAAAGGCTTGCGTTATTTGTATTGTCATTTTTAGAAGGAAATCATTCCCTTTTGTCGAAAGGTTTAAGATGAAAGGGGAATGTTTTGTGAAATCGATATTAACAAAAATTAAGGAAAGTCTTATAAATACAACACCTAAAGTTCCTAAGAATACTTGCCACTTTTGCAAGCGTAAAGATTCGGATTTAAGAAATTATAGGAATGAGAGGAATCAAAAAATAAAAGTGTGCTATTTATGCGTTGAATACGCTGAGAGGCGGGCTTATCGCAAATAAAATTTTCCTATGCCTTCCACTTGTGGAGGGCTTTTATTATGCAAAGAGGAAGGTGTCCAATGAAAACAGACACATTATATACATCGCTCGTAGGCGGCTCCATGGCAGGAGTCGCTTATTTTGTTGGTGGCATTGACCATTTAATCAAAGCACTAACTATCTTTATGGCGATTGATTATATTTTAGGCGTTATGGTTGCTTTTGTTGTGAAAAACATTGATAGCAGAAAAGCCTTAAAAGGGCTGTTTAAAAAAGTGGCGATGATTTTGATGGTCATTGCTGCAGTGCAACTGGACTTAGCAACCGACAGTGGTAACTTTATGCGCAATGCCATGATTCTTTTTCTAATCGGTATGGAAGGAATCAGTATGATTGAGAATCTTGGTAAGTTAGGATTGAAAGTTCCGAAGTTTTTAACAAATGCCTTTAAGCAACTTCAAAACGACAATGATGATAAAAAAGGTGATAAATAATGAGTGTAACAACAACATGTCGAGATTTAGGTGAACTATTACCAGTTTCACAAACTGCCTGCAGATTGCTATTTCAGGAGTGCTATAAGGCAGGTATTCATAATATCTTTGTCACGGAAACATACAGGTCGCAAGCACGGCAAAATTATCTATATGCACAAGGACGTACAAAACCAGGAAAAATTGTGACGTGGACACTGAAGAGTAATCATACATCACGTTTAGCGTGGGATATTGCTGTGGCTCCCCCGAAACCCTTATATGATGTAGATACATTAACAAAAGTCGGGGCAATCGCTCGTAAGTTAGGTATTACATGGGGCGGTGATTGGGTACGCAGAATTGACCGACCTCATTTTGAAGTGAAGCGCAATTGGAAGATGCCTAGAGGCTACAAATTAGAAGGACAAATAATCGTGCCAAGTAACAGCAAAATGAAAGTCCAATTAATTTTGAAAGACAAGAAGGAGGAAGTTAAAGTGGCAAATACAATTTGGAATCCTGGTTCACCAGCTATAAGAACAGAGACAGAGAACTTTATTGCTCAGGCGGTTAAGGATGGTATTATTAATGCTTCACATTTGAAGGATTTACAAAATGGTGTAATGACGACGGATCGCTTAGTAGGTTTGTATATTACCATCCAACAACGTCTTAAAAATAAAGAGTAGTAAACACTTGTGCAAAAATTTTTATTAAAAGGCTTCCAAACAAAATTACGTTTGGAAGTCATTTCTTGTAAGAAAGTCTATCTTACCTAAATAAACTTGAGATAGATTTCAGAACACTTGATAGTTGCTTGCATGGATTTTCAACTTTAAATAGGCAAGTACTGTCTATAATTTTAGTTCGTAATAACATTTAGCGATAGAAAAACTACACCTCCAATTATTATGTGTCAATTGAGGTGCAGTTCAAAGCTAATTTAGTCAAGCCAGTCGTTTTCATTTATTTATTTTCACTTTGAGAGTGTTGATATCTTTTGAAACTAAAAATAATTGTTCATAAATAAGTCTTAACTGTAATTGACGTTTATAAAAATGATTCACTGGAATTTACTCTTCTAATTAGTAAAATGTCCTTTTATTTTTTATTATAGTATTAGGAGTTAATGTTCCAAATTATATAATATATAATATTTATTTTGTTTTCTTATATAGGTGAATTATACCTAGTACTATAAAAACTATGGATATAAATGTCAGCTGAAAACCATGGATTTCCCTAAAAGCAGTTCCAAAGACTCCATATACTCCACTCCACTCATCTAAGGTTTGAGCGTATAGGCTAGCTGAAATGTATGTAAAGCCAAAAACTAAAATCCCTGAAACTAAAAAACTTAATCCTTTGATTACATTTATCAAATTTAATCAATCCTTTCAAAATCTAAGGCCATTCACAAAATATAATTATCTCGTGACTGACCTTATTTTTTTACAGATTATATTTCATAAACAACGTAACAGTAACCCACATGTCTATACGATGCTCCAGAGCCTAAGTAAACATCAGGTGTTTCAAAAATACCCCAAGGATCATTCCAAACTTCGAAATTTTGTACTTCATAATCATCGTAAGCAATGATTTGATAATTTTTATTGTTTGTGTTAATAGAATGATAAGCATTTTTTGTAAATGTTTTTGTTACATCATATCCTACCGCTGTAGTTAACATTTTTGTGTCTATTTTTATATCTGCTTTATACATATTTGAGACAGTAACGTCTTGATTTAAAACAAGTTTACCATTATTACCAGCTCCTGTTCCAGATGTTCTTGCACGAACAGTCGTACCGCATACAGGAACCTCACTCCTGATTTTCTTTATATATTGACCTCCTCCATTCAATGGTGTGATGCTTTCATCGCTATTTTCTACAACTTCTGTAGACATTAAATCAGAGTGCTTTACATGTACTACCTTTACTAATTTTGCATCAGGTGTTGGCTTCTCCCAATCACACGCTCTAATATACTCTTCTGGGTTTTCTGGAACAAATTCATGAATTAAATTGTTCAATTCATAGACATCGGAACTAGCCTCAGTAGAATTAGTACTAATAAAAAGACTTGCTACAATAATTAAAAAACTTGAAAATAAAACTAGAATCTTTTTCATTTTATTACTCCTATGTAAATATATTGTTGGATTGGTAACAATCCAACAATTAATAGTAACACATAAAAATTATGGTTTAAATAGATAATTTAATTATAAAAATAAAAATGTATAATTATGTTAATGTTGTTTGTTATTTAGACATTTAATGGTGAAATAGTAAGTGAGTTGAACAAATAATTAAAAGAGCAATTGTTTTTTTGTGGCAGTGCAACTTGGTTAGATGATAATATCATAGTTATGTCCGGTATAAATCATAAAGCAACCTAACAGTTTTTAGGTGTGTAACAAACCTACAACCAACCCCTCTTCGTTACACAAAAAAAGTCACGAAAGTCACGAAAAAGTCACATTTCTCCCGAAAACATGTGATTTTGGGTGAAAACAAGTTTTTGTACATTCGTGAAAAACCTTGCTATAATGGGCTTTGTGATTACATATGAAAGAGGGTAAAAGCATGAACGCTTACGACGAATATATGAAACAGGTAGTGAAGCCGATGCGTGAAGAGTTGGTGGAGGCTGGGTTTAGTGAGTTGACAACGGCTGATGCTGTTAATGAATTTATGGCGGAGGCAAAAGGGACTTCTTTGGTTGTCATTAACTCGGTATGTGGATGTGCGGCTGGGTTGGCTCGTCCAGCAGCACGTGAAGCGGTAGGTACGGTAAAACCGGATAATCTTGTAACAGTATTTGCTGGGCAAGATCCTGAAGCTACTGCTGCTATGCGTGGTTTCTTTGAGGATGTGCCACCAAGCTCGCCGTCAATGGCTATTTTAAAAGATGGGGAATTGGCTTATTTTATTCCACGTGAACAAATTGAAGGTTTTCCAGTGGAGCAAATTACAGCGCATTTAACAGGCGTTTTAGAGCAAACATGCGAGAAATAAAAACGATTGTGACTACAGCGGGCAGACCAGACGACTTGTCGATGGTGCTCGCTGATTTTGTGTGTGACACGTTACATGTCCCGTTTGTGGCTCGTAATAAGCGTTCAATTCGTAAAATTTCTGAGGAAATGCAAGCAAATGTTATTATTGCAGGAAAAAATCGCTATGAATATTATGCATTTGGGGCAGAAGAGCCTTTTTTCTTTCATCCAAATTCAGCGGCATTTCGTTTAAAGCGAGTGGCACGCGGAGAAATCGAGCCGTTTTTAGAGGCCGTACAGCTAGAAAAAAATGACACGGTATTGGATTGCACGCTAGGTTTAGGTGCAGATGCGATGTTAGCTGCCTTCATTGTTGGGAAATCTGGGCGAGTAGTTGGGCTAGAGGCAGATCCTAATGTGGCGTTTATTGTGGCACACGGGATGGACACATATGATACATCCGAGCTTCCATTAACCGCATGTATGCGACAAATCGAAGTTGTACAGGCAGAAGCTATAGCATATTTAAAATTACAGCCTGACAATGCATTTGATGTCGTCTATATGGATCCGATGTTCGAAGAAATTATAGAGGAATCGAATAATTTTCAAGCACTTCGCAAGGCTGGAGCACATATAACATTAACCGATGAATGGGTAACAGAAGCGAAACGAGTTGCAAAAAAACGAGTCGTTTTAAAGGCTCACTTTCGGTCGACATGGTTTGATAAATATCATTTTTCAAGATTGACACGTTTAACTTCAAAATTTCATTATGGCGTTATTTTGAAGCAATAAGTCCATAATTCGCTTAAGTTATACTTTCAGGAACAGACCGATTTTAATGTCTGTTCCTTTTTTTGTCAAAAATCACACCTTTACAAAAGAAAAATAATCACTTGAAAATATTATTATTTAATTTGAGTTAACTTTAGATATAAAATAAGTTTACACAAATGAATTTTAGCGCTATTATAATTCACATACAAAGAAACCGGTTTTTTTGCATAAATTTTTTTAAGGTGAGGTTTTTTATATGACAACTAAAGAAATGGTATATGCGGCACTTTTCGCAGCATTAATAGCGGCATTAGGATTGATTCCTCCAATTTCAGTAGGCTTTATTCCTGTACCAATAACAGCACAAACATTAGGTGTAATGTTAGCAGGAGGATTTTTAGGAAAGAAAACTGGGGCAATTAGTCTCGTACTGTTTATTGTTTTAGTAGCATTAGGTTTACCTTTATTATCTGGTGGTCGTGGTGGCTTTTCGGTATTAGTTGGTCCATCAGCAGGCTATATTTTTAGCTGGCCGATTGCAGCTTTTCTAATTGGCTATACAACTGAAAAAATATGGTCTTCTATTAAGACTTGGAAATTATTAATTATTAATTTTGTATTTGGTGTATTACTAGTTAGTTTAATTGGAGCACCAGTTATGGCATTGATTACACAAACGTCTATTTGGGCTGGTTTAGTAGGAGCGTTAGTGTATTTACCTGGTGATTGTATAAAAGCAATTATCGCGGCGATTATCGTCTTGCAATTAAAGGCAGTTAGTCCAATCGAACAAAAGCTAAATAGTGAAGTAGAATAAGATTTTTTAAAGGTGTGTGAAGAAATGAACATCATCGAGCCCATTATCGAACATGCAGTTCGTCAGCCAAAGGGAATTGCGCTAATTCATGAGGAACGATCTTATACATACGAACAATTAGTAAGTGCCATGAAAAAAATTGCAAAAGGCATTCAATGTAATGGACTTGAGCACGAAAAAATTGCGATTTTATCTAGTAATCGAATTGAATTTGTGGAAGTTTTCTTAGGGATTATGTATGCAGGTTGTGTGCCGATTTTACTTGATCCAAAGTGGAGTTTACTTGAAATTGAGTTGGTATTGAAACAAGCACAACCGAAGATGATTTTTCTTGAGTGTATGTATGAAGAAAATTTGCATATTTTCGATCAAATAGACACGTATGTATTTTCGGACAAGCAATTAGCTTCCTATAATGAATGGTTTTCTACTTTAACAGAAGAAGCTACGGTTAATAAAGCGAAAGATCCGTTATTTATAGGCTTTACCTCTGGTACAACTGGCATGCCAAAGGGTTACGAACGAACACACAATTCTTGGCTGAAGAGTTTTATTGCGACAAAAGAAGCATTCCTGTTAAATACTTTAGAAAATTTTCTAGCACCAGGACCATTCGTGCAGTCACTGTCATTATTTGCGCTAATGCAAAGTTTATATTTTGGTGGGACGTTTTATATTATGACCGCTTTTGAGGAAAAAAAGGTTGTTAAGTATTGTAGGGAAGTTTCTAATATGATTTTATTTCTTGTGCCAACAATGATCGAAAAGCTACTTAGGTTAGATAGTTTGCAAGAAATGCATGCACAAGCAATCATTTCTTCCGGAGCTAAATGGTCAGAACGATCGAAAGTACGTGCGAAAAAGGTCTTTGGTACAACAAAATTATTTGAATTCTACGGCTCTTCTGAAGCGAGTTATATTAGTTATTTAGATGTTCATCAAACAATGCAAGAACATACAGTTGGAAAACCTTTTCGTGGTGTAGAGATTTCCATTCGAGATAACGAACAACGTGAAGTGACAATTGGCGAAGTTGGATTACTCTATGTTCGTAGTGAAATGATGTTCACTTGTTATTTTCAATTACCCGAAGAAACAAATGCAGTATTTCATGAAGGCTGGTTAAAAACAGGAGACTATATGATGCAAGATGGCGCGGGTGCATTGCATTTAATTGGTCGTGACAAAAACATGCTAATTACTGGTGGCTTAAATGTGTACCCAGAGGAAGTGGAAACGGTGCTAAAACGACATGGTGCAATTGATGACATGATAATAGTTGGTGTGCCAGATGATTACTGGGGGGAACGGCTTGTTGCCTGTATTAAATGGCAAGATGATCGAACGCTTTCAATAGAAGAAATTCAGCAATTTGGCGCTCAGTTTTTAGCAAGTTATAAGCTACCGAAACAATTAATAACAGTGCAGAAGTTCATCTTTACAAGCAGCGGAAAAATAGCTCGTAAAGCCATGAAAGATTGGTTAATGGAGGAATTGTCATGAGAGACGCAGTAATTGTGATGGCAAAACGAACACCAATTGGCAAAATGGGGGGGCAGCTAGCCACACTGGAACCAGAGCATCTAGTAGCCCCATTAATAAGAGAAATAATAAAAGAAACTGCATTGCCAAGCGATTGTATTGATGATGTCATTTTAGGAAATGTTGTCGGGCCAGGAGGAAATTTGGCCAGACTTGCTGCTTTAGAAGCAGATTTACCTTTTTCTATTCCAGGGGTTACCATTGACCGTCAATGTGGCTCAGGGCTAGAAGCAATTAATATGGCTGCCAGATTTGTTCAAAGTGGAGCAGGAGACGTTTATTTAGCTGGTGGTGTAGAAAGTACAAGTCGTGCGCCTTGGAAGATGAAAAAGCCGAGTACATTAATGGCTATGCCCGAAGTTTATTCACGTGCACCGTTTACTCCACAGCGTTATGGCGATCCTGACATGGGTATAGCAGCTGAAAATGTAGCAATGAAATTTTCGATTTCACGACAAGCACAAGACCATTACGCATACAAAAGCCATCAAAAAGCGATTCAAGCAAGGAATTTAAATCGTTTTGACGAAGAAATAGTGCCTCTACACGTAAATGATGGCTGGGTAACTATAGATGAGTGTCCAAGAGAGAATACAAGTGTCGACAAGCTTCAATCATTAAGACCTGTATTTTTAGAAAATGGTACGGTCACTGCAGGAAATGCATGCCCGCTAAATGATGGCGCGGCACTGGTTTTAGTCATGTCTTTAGAAAAATGCCGTCAATTACAATTACAGCCGATACTCCGCATTGTCGATACACAGGCTGCAGGTGTCGATCCAAATTATTTAGGGATAGGTCCAGTTCCAGCTGTACAAAAACTATTGAATAGGCAACAACTGAACGTAGAAGATATTGACATTGTTGAATTTAATGAAGCTTTTGCTTCACAGGTGCTCGCTTCAATCCAAACATTACAAATTCCTGAAGATAAGGTTAATCGAGCTGGTGGGGCAATTGCCATTGGTCATCCGTACGGCGCATCAGGTGCTATTTTAATTAGTCGATTATTTTATGAAATGAAATATCAACCATATAAAAGAGGGCTTGCAACACTAGGAATTGGTGGTGGAATGGGGCTTGCAACGCTTGTGGACGCAGTTCGATGAGATTAACAAAAAAAATAACCGTAACAGCTGAGTGGATACAGCGCTATGCTAAAAGTATAGAGGCCCCGTTACAATATCTTCATGGCAAACTCATTGCCCCTGCGACCATGCCCATTGTATTTTGGCAACAATTTGATCGAGCGATTTTTAATAATCAAAAGCCAGTTCTCCATGGGTCGCAGCATTTTTTTTATCATGTGCCGATTCAAGAAGGAATGGTATTACATTGTGAATTAGCTTTAAGCCATAAAGAGCATAAACAAGGAAAACAAGGACCAATGACTTTTTATACTTATACTTTAAACTGTTTCGAACAAAGAACAGAAATTGTGCAATTAAAAACAGTTTTGATCCACGTAGGTGCTGACATATGAAAAAAACCGTTACTGCAAAACAGGTCCACTATTATGCACAAGTATCGAAAGATGATGCCGCAATCCATGTTAATGCTGAGGCAGCGAAGGAAGCGGGCTTCGAACGCCCGATTGTGCACGGTATGTATTTAATGGGGCTTGCTCAATCATTGTATATTAAAGAACATCCGTTAAAATGGGTCGTTTGCTATGATATGCGGTTCCAGAAACCACTTCTAATAGATGAAGAAGTGACGTTTCGATTTATTGAACAGCACAATACGATAGAAGTATCCTTATTGACCAACATCAACGACTTAATCGCTATAGGATTTTTTGTTGTGAAGGAGTTGAGACAATGAAGAAGGTCGCGCTTATCACAGGGGCAACAAGAGGGATTGGTCGCAGTACGGCTATTCATCTAGCTAATAATCAATACTGTGTTGTTGTAAATGGCACGAACCAGCATTTAATTAACGAAGTCGTCCAACAAATCCGCGCTGAAGGAAATAGGGCAGTTGGGTACTGTACGGATATTGCTGATGTTGAAGCGGTGTCTAAGATGATTGAAGCTGTGATGGTAGAGTTTGGACAAATAGATGTTTTCATTCATAATGCAGGTAATTTAAGAGATGAAAAATGTATGCGAATGTCAACTGAGCAATGGCATGATGTCATCAATGTCCATTTACATGGCGCTTTTTACTGTATTTCACGCGTACTGCCTCATTTACTCGAAAGAGGAGGCGATATTTTATTGATGACGTCAACAGCTGGACTAATGGGCTCCAAAGGCCAGCTCAATTATAGTGCGGCGAAAGCGGGCATTCTTGGAATGACGTGGACATTGGCGGAAGAGTTGAAGCCATTAAATATTCGTGTAAATGCTATTTCACCTGCTGCGTTAACGGATATGACGAAGCCTGTGATTGATTTTATATCAAAAAAATATGCGGAGCGCAATGAACCGTTTCCTGAATATTGGAAGGTGGGGACCCCAGAGGATATTGCCCACTTCATCAGTACATTACTAGCACAGCAAGATGCAAATCTAACGGGAGAAATATTTGGGGTAAATGGTACAACGGTTACAAAATGGACGAGACCACAGCAAAGCATTTCTGCCAGTAGTCCAGAGCGTTTTTTCGCCATGTACGATGAGCAAAAGGGAAGTGTTTAAATGCTAGCATTTGAGCATGTCAATTTTTATCACAAAAAGAATGCACCGATTTTAAAAGATATTCATTTTACCATTCAAGCGGGTGAATTTGTATCAATTGTCGGCAAAAATGGATGTGGCAAATCAACACTTGCAAAATTAATGAATGGCTTATTGCTTCCGAAAAACGGGGTTGTACGTTTTCATCATTTGGAGACAAGTAATGCTATAGATTTAAAAGAAATTCGACAGCAAATAGGTTTTATTTTTCAAAATCCTGAAGATCAATTTATTACAACAAGCGTTCGAGATGAAATCCTTTTTGGGCTTGAAAATATTCGTTTACCAAAGGAAGAAATGGATCAGCGTGTTCAATGGGCTAGCAAAGCAGTTGACATGGAAACATATTTAGATTGCATGCCACATGAATTATCCGGAGGGCAAAAGCAACGGGTTGCGATTGCGTCAATTTTAGCAATGCGTCCACAATGCATTATTTTTGATGAGGCCACGTCAATGTTAGATCCAATAGGAAGAGAACAAGTATTAGCCCTCATGCACTCACTGCATCAAGCTGGTTTAACGATTGTCCACATCACACACCATATGGATGAAGTAATGCAAACAGATCGTGTACTTTTACTAGATAACGGTCAAATTTGCTTCGATGGACATCCGATAGCTCTATTTGAAACAATCAATGTAAGAGATTTTTCCTTAGTGGAGCCTATCGCTGTCAGAATTCATCAATTGGCAAATGAAGCATGGGCATTAACAGCGGACTGGGAAGGAGCAATTCGTTTACTATGGGATACGAGCTCAAAAACGTAACAGTTGAATATGATAATCAAACAGCTTTAAAAAATATTTCGTGTTCCATATCAGATGGTAAATGGATTGCGATCATTGGAAAAACTGGAGCAGGTAAGTCAACCTTTGTTCAATTATTTAAGGGATTAGTAGATTTTAAAGGGGAATATAGACTACATAATAACCTTATTACGCTAAGTGGAAAAGGGCAAAAAAAAGATTTACAGGAAATTGGCTATGTCTTTCAATATCCAGAGCACCAGTTTTTTGAAACGACAGTTTATAAGGAACTAGCGTTTGGACTAAAACAAATAGGACAATCCGAAAAAGAAATACGAGCTAGTATTTCTGAAATTCTTCCGAAAGTAGGTTTAGATGAAACCATTTTGACGCTTGCTCCTTTTCAACTAAGTGGGGGACAAAAACGGCGTGTAGCGATAGCATCTATAATATTAATGCAGCCAAAGTTACTTATTTTGGATGAACCTACGGCTGGGCTTGACCCAATTAGTAAGTCAACGTTACTAGATTTTTTGAAGGAATGGCAATTAGAAACGAATCATACCGTTCTGTTTGTTACCCATCAAATGCAAGATGTCGCTGAGTACGCTAATGAAGTCATTGTTCTACATGAAGGAGAAATACAAGCACATTTAAATACCAATCAATTGTTTTTACAGCAGGCTCATATAGTAACAAGAGCAGGACTAGCAATGCCGGAACAACTACAATTATTAAAAGTTGTGGAACAATTACTTGGGGAGAAAATAGCAGTAGCAAACTGTAAGGAGCAAACCATCTTCAATGCTGTTAAGCCATATTTACAGTTTAGGGGGAAGCTTGATGCGTAGTTCTATTATAATTGGACAGTATGTCGACAACCAGTCCATTTTCCATCGATTAGACCCTCGAATTAAAATTATTAGTATTTTTATGCTGATGTTAAGCTTCTTATTATTAGATACTGCGACGAGCTATGTAATCGCCACTTTTTTTGTGTTTTCATTAATAATTGTTTCTAAAGTTCCGTTTGTTGTGATTTTAAAAGGTGTGAAGCCATTACTCTTTATCTTATCCTTTACGTTTGTTTATCATCTGCTCTTTACTAAAGGACATGTATTATGGTCAATGGGAATCATCACATTTACGATTGAAGGAATTGAAGCGGGCATACGGTTTGTCTGGCGTATTTTGCTCCTTGTTTTATTAGCTTCATTATTGACCCTTACAACAAAGCCACTTATTTTAGCTAAAGGTTTAGAAAAATTGTTAAAACCGTTATCGAAGCTTCGTGTACCAATTGAACAATTTTCATTAATGATTGTTATTGCCATTCGATTTATTCCAACTGTTTTAGAGGAATTGAATCGAATTATACTAGCACAAAAATCAAGAGGGTTTGACATTAAATCATTACCGTTTATGAAGCGTATTTTTGCGTATATTCCAATTGTTATACCGTTGCTGTTTACAACTATACAACGGGCAGATCAATTAAGTGATGCCATAGATGCTAGAGGATATGGCGATGGTAAAAATCGCACAAGCTATATTGAACTACATTATGAGAAAAAAGATATGTTAGCAATGCTCGTAACAGTTTTGTTCGTATTTGTATTAATTTTTATTAAATGGAGTGGAATTTAAGATGGAGATTTTCGGTCCAGTCATTGATGATGAAACGAGATGCATACATTATCATACAGAAAAAGATATTATCGCGATAAAGTTTGCATGTTGCGAGCGCTATTATCCGTGCTATAAGTGTCATGAGGAACATGCCCAGCATCCCATAAAACGCTGGCACCAATCACAATTTCATACTAGGGCAATACTTTGTGGACATTGTAAACATGAATTGACGATTCATGACTATATGCAATCATCATGTTGTCCGCAATGCAAAGCCGCTTTTAATGCACGATGCGCCAATCATTATCCTATTTATTTTGAAATGTAAGTTGAATAGACTAAATTTGAAAAGCGATATAGATACAGTGTTTTACTTTTTAAATACTTTATGTTATAATAAGAATCGTGCTATTTTGGGTAGCAACATTCAGTAATCTGGCATTCTGCTTTTTGTTTTTTAGGATACTTATTCACACTGGCGCATGCTTTGGGGCTGCAAGGACGCAAAAGAAGGTTGGGTTTGCGTTGCTTAAGTTAGAGGGCACACAGTGGAATTTTACCGCGGTGATGAAACGAAAACGTTTCCAAATAATATTCCCCAGATGATTGGGTTGAGACTTTACAATTTACAGAAATGTTACCTATTAAATACTAAAGGGGTAGCTTCGCAAATGCGGAGCTACCCCTTGTCCAATTTTTTTGATAATATTAACAAAAATAATAAACATCTGCCATTTAGCACCTGCTTTTTTAGAAAAGTTAGGTGCATTTTTCGCTTTATTTTCCTAAATAACGACAAAAAACGACAAACTATCTCTGGATTATATTACCGTTTACTATTGTGGGAAAATAAGTAATAATAAAGCACAGAGTTTTTTAAAAAATCAAATATATGATATGATTGAAAAATTCTGAAAAATGATAGAAGTGAGGGTGGCATATGAAACAAGTAAATGAGGTATCAATACCTGTATTGGACCAATTAACAGATGTAGCTCAGCAACAACAGAAAAGCTTGGAGGTATTTGTAACACTCTATTCCCATGAAAGGTTATTAGTGCGCTTAGCGGCTTCTTCCTATGAGGATCAGTATTGGCTGTATGGAGATCGTTTAATCGGTGCATTAACAAATAATTATGAAAAATCTTCTACAGGAATTACATTGTGTGCCAAAAAAATGGCCAACAAAGATAGCATCATAAAGCATGCTTTCAAAGAAATTTGTTCGGTGAATGTTCCGGAGGATGGCATTAAATTTGTTAGCGATGAATTAGAAATTACAACTAGTGATGAAGATCAAATTAATATTAAAATTCCTGCACAATTAGGACATATAACAACATACATAGAAATAAAGATTAACCTTTTTGATAGAATTACAATGGCTCCAAAAACGATAGCGTTTCAGACGATACTAGATAATTCGCCAATTGAGTTATTAGCTTATCCAACAGAGCTTATGATTGCACATAAATTTAACTTAATATACCGATACTCGGCATTCGAACAAGCGATGAAAGAATATTATGATGTATATTTATTAGCAAGTACACAGCATTTTGAAGGTCGAGTTTTACAAGAGGCTATATCAGATACATTTGACCGACATAAAACAACACTAGAAAAATATCCATCAATGTTCTCTAAACAACTTTATTTAGACGCTACTAACAACAAGAGATGGCAGCAATTAGTTAATCAACAGACAATACCATTTGATAAAGTTCAAAAACTTGTTCATCAATTGTTAGTGCCGATTTATGAGGAAGTAATAGTAGAGAATGAATTTTTTGAAAATTGGGATTACAAACTAGCTGATTGGCAATAACAAAATGAAAAATCCGCGAGCTCTAATAAAGTTCGCGGATTTTTGTAAAAAAATATGAATTAGTTCGTGTAACATTAAACGAATGATAAAAGAGTTGATTTATCAACGCTCAATAAGGTATTTAAACTAATTAGCCCCAGTTTTAGCCCCATTTCCTATTTCTAAACTCATGCTGAACACTTCCATTGACTGCTCTTCCAACTCTTTCACATGTCCGTAAATTCCATAAATCATTGCTGGGGTATTGCCTAAACGTTCAGCAATCACCTTTACGTTTTGTCCGCTATTCAATAAAATCGTTGCATGAGTATGACGTAATCTATGAAAAGTAATTTTAGGCTCGCCATCATCGTTTAATATACCAGCCTTGAACATAGTATCTCTAAACATTTTATGAATCGCCATACCATGTAATGGATTATTGAATTCAGTGATAAATATAAAAAGCTGATCGTCAAGCTAAAGAATGGCGTGTCATGTAAGACCACAATAACAATTACTTTTATATGCAGTTGCAGATAAATAAAACATATTATAGAAGGGAAATGATAGACATGCAACAACAAACACAACACACATTAGAAACCGTTGTACAAGTATCCTGGAGCGAAGGTACATAGAGTGTTAGATGATCTTACATACAATGGCATTATTAAAGTAAGTCGAGAGCATTTGAGTAAAAAGTTAGAGGTTGGATTAAATACAATCTCTACAGCTTTAAATAGCCACAGTGTTTATGGATTATCAGTACAAATGATTCAATTAAAAACAGTTCAGAATGAAGTAGCCTGCTTATTAAATAAACTTGATGAAATAACAGAGAATGGTTGGCATGAAGATTGTGGCCAAGCATGTATATCCATTTTGCAAATTCAAGATACAGTACGTTTAATTGATATGGCATTCTTTCCGTTATTCAAGGATATGTCAGCCGAAGTTGATACTCTAAACATTCATGCACAAGAATTGTATGAGATAGTGATTAAAAGTGAATCAGAGCAATCGGTTGATGCAGCTACTAAGCTTGATATAAACAGTGTAGAAGGTTGGGACTACTTTACTATGGAAAACAACATAAAAACATTTATCAAAGAATTTAGCAGAGAACCTGCAAGCTTATAGGAAGTGTTAAAGTATATAACTGAAACCGTAGCGAAAGTGGTAGCTAAAAGCGAGGCTCGTAAACTGGAGCAATCGAGCTATCTACACACGAAGTTGGAAGTCGATGCGTCTGACATCTCTTAAAGAATATAAGTTAAGCCTATTATGCAAATTTAATATGGAAACAAATGGATTATTATAGTAATGTTTATTGTGAAAGGAGATGTTTGTTATAAAGAAAATAAATGTAATGTCGGCTATTTTATGCGTTCTTTTAAGTTTCTTTTTTTGAATGAGGAGAAGGTATATGCTTTAAATCAAACTTTAGAAGATTTTGATGATGGTGGAATAAAATATACCGTGAAGATTTCAAAATCTGGAGCAATTGTTAAGGAGTTTCCATCTGTTTCATCAAAAACTATTGGTAATATAAAGGGCGGAGAATTTGTTATTTCAAACCATATGGCAGAAGATGGCTGGATGCCTATAATATATAATGGGCAGTATGGCTTTGTTGACGTGAGTCAAATCGAGTTCGATCTTCCGTATAAAATTAGTATCGTTAGTTCTAAAAGTGGTGTAGTAGTTAAAGAAAAGGCAACAGTGGACAGTAACACTGTAGGAACGCTTAGTAATGGGATTATTATGGATAATTACGGAGAAGTTGGAAATGGCTATTCATATGTCCGATATGGGAATACCATTGGGTATGTTAAAACAAGTTTTCTTACTAATCCTAAGCCTGTTGTGAAATATATCAGCAGTTCAACTGAATATATAGAATCATACCTAATAGCAAGTAAAGTATTTGGAAGTGCAGGATTAATCCAAAATGGAACAAAGGTTTATTTATATGGGTCTGTTGCAGGTTGGTCTTATATAGACGAATATCCTGATGATGGAGAAGTTAGAGGAATTTATGTAGAATCAAAGTATTTAGTAGACAAAATTGAGTCAAATACTAATTTGCAGAATAAAAAAACAAATAGTTCGAATAGTGGTTCATATAAAAATTGTACAGAATTAAAGAAAGACTTTCCAAATGGTGTGAAGAAAGGTCATTGGGCTTATGAGAGAAAACATGATCGTGATAGTGATGGTTGGGCTTGTGAACCATCTTGGAAATAAGTAGAGCGTAAGACTATCTCTTTTGGGGTAGTCTTCTTTTTCCATGCTTAAATCCAAATAAAAAAGATTGAAGCAAATTAGCCTCAACCTTCCTTACTCACGCATTCCTGTACACACACTTCGCCGTATTTTATTAGCCCTAATTTGGCCCCAAATTAGAGCTCCATAAGCCCCAATTAGAAGCATTATTTTATATCATATTGCAATAAAAAAATTTGGAAATAATAGCGGTAACCTTTATAACTCGGCATAATATATACTAATTGTGTTCAGTTTGCATGGTGTCTAAATTAGTCCGTGAAGCATAAAGAAGTTAAGTAACCTAACATTATTAAAAGACCAATACCCATTACGATTGACATATTTTGTACCTCCTTTTAAAAAACGACACATTTATACATAAATTATTGTACAATGAAATATAGAAATATGAAACCTTTTATTGGTTGAAACGTATTATATTATAAGTAGAATTACCAATTTGTACATAAAAGAGAAGGTGTTAATTAATGAAAAAGTGGGTTCAAAAAAGTATCGTAATTATGGTTGCGTTTTTAACATTTGGATTAATTACGCCAACACATGAAATTTGGGACGCATTCGATCATAATCCATCTAATCGTGCCTCCATTGGTCCATCACCTGGGACAAGCACTGCTCTAGCAGCTGAACCAGAAGCAATAGCAGAAGAAGCGACCGAAATACAGCAAGATGCGATTGACTATGGTGCGTTACTTGTCGATGCAGCGAAAGAGCAGTCATATGTGAAGTTTGGGACAAAAATTGGTCCTAAAATTAGCAATGAATTTGACTCCATTATCTTCCCGAAAATGGAAGAAGCAATTGCGATGACCGTTGCAAATGTTGAAGACAGATCGCTGGCAAATCTCACAATTACAGAAAAACCAAGTGGTAACTACGGAGAGAAAATCTTCAATATCGTTAATAATGAAACAGGAGATGATTTAATCCGCTTCCACGTACGAACTGAAAAGCGTCCACAAGAAGGCTATTACTATAACTTCCATTACCATAGTGCCGAGGACAATTTTATGGCTCATAACAATCTTGGTGATATTTACTGGGAAAAAAACACACCACCGAAGTGGTTGTCATAGCATATCCGAAACACTCGTATTTTATGCGAGTGTTTTTTTGTGTGGAAACGTTGATATATCAATGTTTGTAGAAAATCACTAAAGATGAAATTAATAATGTAATGCAGGGAGGGGAGTAGAGAAAATACGTGTACCCCAAAAAGTACCCCAAAATCACCATTTTTTGATTTCATAAGATTCTTAATATGAATTTAAAGTGATGATATCATCCATGAAGTTAGATGCGTGTACCTCATCTTTTTCGAATGAATGTGCATATACTTTATAGATTGTTTCAGGCGTATTCCCAACTAAAGCTGCAACTGTAGATACTGGTATATTGTTGGACAACTGTATCGACACAAAGGTGTGCCTTAAGTAGTGAGGTGTAAAGTGAGTTATATTTTCTCGTTCACATATTAAATCAATTATTCGTTTTAAATAGCGTTCTCCAATAGGTTCACCGGCATAAGTTATAAAAACATGGCCGTGTGGGTTTCGGAATCCTTATGTTGCCATTATTTCGTCGTACCACTTTTTATAATTCAGTAAGATGCTTTTAATATTTTCATTCATAGGAAATTTTCGATAACTGTTTTTAGTCTTCGGTGTTCTAGAACCGTAACGATCTTTAGTTTTACTTATAAGAATTGATTGTTCTCAAAATCAATATCAGTTTCCCATTGCAAAGCTCTCTATTCGCCAACTCGCATGCCTGTCAAAAACAATAGACTTAAACAAGTGTAATGTGTAATTTTTACTTATTACCGAGGAAATAAGATTGCGTATCGTTGTTTATCGAAAGGTACCTAAATCATTCAGTAAAAAGAAGCATCAACAAGCCGTAGATGGCGAGTTAAGACCTACAACCAAGCCAGACATTGACAACTTAACAAAGGGCATAAAAGACGGACTTAGTAAGGTTGTATAGCATGACGATAGCCAAGTCACGGAGTTGTTTGTTCGTAAGTGGTATTCGGATAATCCAAGGGCTGAGGTGACGATTGAATGGGGCGAAAAGTAGCAGGAAGATACATTTTATTCTCACAACCAGAACACGAAATGTTGCAGCTGGATTTCACGCATGAACAGATCGAAAAATTCATTGGTATGTGGGAAGCTGATTTTTCTCTGATTTATCGCAAGTAATACAATAAGAATGACAGTAAGCATTACTTGCATTTTGTGCCTTGCTGAACACATTAAAAAAATCACTTAATAAATAAAAAAGCCGCAGCGTTTGCATACGCTACAGCTCGAATTGGTTTATGCCCTTTTAAGACAATCTGGTACAAGCATTATATCCAACTTAGGAGGGCAAACCTAATGGGCAAACAAGGGCAAATTAAAGTAACGAAAGAGAATTTACTTCAGTGGATTGAAAATTATCGATGGATGGTTGAAACCATTGAGAAAGCAAGACAACCAGTAGCAAAGGTTGATAACAATAGTTACATTGGGGCTAAAACAGCTATGTATGGCATAGAGGCAACATTACCGAAGGCAAGTGGTGGACAAGTAATCCGGTGTTTACAGAAGTACAACGCAGAGTTTACGCACTTAATTATCGCATTAAGGAATATGAGCAAAAGATTGCAGAGGTACAGAACCGTATTCCGCTAGTAAAAGGCGATAGAGAGGTTGAAGTTCTTCATAGATTGCTGGATGGTGATAGTATGCGTGCTATTGGCAAGCATATGAGATTATCTAGTATGACAATTTTTAGAGTAAGAAACAATATTTTGAGTATGATGATTAAGTAGCCTTTTTGGCTACTTTTTTAATAACATTTGTTCAACAATCGGGCCATATTGTTGAATAACTTATAGGAGTTTATGAGGAAATGTACTTAAACTAAGTAGATAATTTGATATGTGTGAGTCCTAAGGTATTTTAATTAATGTCATTGCACACATTACAATAAAGGAGTGAAAGGCATGGAAACTATAATTAAGGTTTTAAATAAGCTACTACAAGGACAATACATGGGAATTCATTCGTATGAGCATTATATTAAGAAATTATCTTCTGCTTCTCAGTTAAGAGACCATTTTATTGAAATTCAAAAAGACTTAAAATATCATGCAAGTCTACTATCAGAGCGTATCCAACACCTTGAGGGTCATCCTGAAACAAGTGAAGGATTAGTTGGGAAAATGGAACTTTTTATGAGTGAGGTTTTTGATAAACCACATGATGAAAAAGAAATTTTGAAACATGCAATAAAAGGGCAAAATCTATATGGAATAAAAATGACGGAAGAGTTAGTGCGAGATAAACTAGATACGAAGAGTTTGCAGTTAGTGCACAAAATTTTAGAGAAGCAAAGAGAGCATGTGGATTATTTAAAAGCCAAATTAGATTCGTTTGATAACCAAGAAAATTAGTTCAGGTTAAGATTTTATTAAAGCACTCTTCAATTTTAATACATTGGCTTTTCCTATGTATATTATTTATACACTTTTTATGTACGTTAGTAGAAAGCGTTTAACAGTAATGATTTAGTGGTATTTTTGCAAGGCTGCATTCTTGGCGTTGTATACCTGCATTTTTTAATTGTTGCTATATTTTAACTACAAAAGCTTTAGTTGAAAAACGGTCTACCACAATCGGGCGCGATTGTGGTAGAACCATTAGATTTAAACATCTTTATTATTATATTTTTCAGTGCATAGAGCATCTGACATCAAAAATAAACAACTATATTTTAACCCAGCCCTAACTTAGAAAGGGGTAATGACACTTAATGTTACCAAACGACGCTTTGTGAAGGTTTGTAACTAATAATATAGACAAAAAAATAGCAAATTGGACTCACCGTGTGCGTGAAAATATTATGAAGAATTCAGACATTCCTTACGTACTTGTACATAATAATTTGGTATGTTGAAAACGAGCTACTATAAAAAGGCACTTTAACAATTACTAGCGTAAAAATAAAGAAAACCTCTATTCAACAAGAACAGAGGCTTTTTTTAGTCAATTAATAAAGCTTTAATAATGGATTCAATCATGTCTTCCGAAGGCTGTTCGTTGTTTTGAACATATCTCATAGATATTCCGAATAATGTCCAACTGATCATAATACTCTGTAAGTCTAGCTTTTCATCAGTCCAATTAGGATATTTCCCCTTTAATAGCTCTTTAAAAATACGCCCAAGTTCTTGTTTAACAATGGTTTCAATTTTAGGTGTAAATGCCTCATAGCTTCGGCTACATTGGGTCGCTAAACCCGTTTGAAAGATAATCAGACTAAGTAAAATATTGTGTAAGGAACCCTCTGACAATGCTTCCTGTTCACCGACATTTTTTAATACTTCCTTTAACACATCCTCAATTAACACCTTCTCCAACAAATCATATTTATCATTGAAATGATAATAAAAGGTTGCACGATTCACCGTCGCGCGTAAGGTAATATCTTTTATCGTAATATCTTTGAATTCCTTCTCTATAGCTAGTTGCAGAAACGCATCCATAATTAAACGTTTCGTTCTTAAGATGCGTGGATCTATTGTTTTTTCCATGGCAAGTCCTCCCTGCTTATGCGACATTTTTAATGAAATGTCGTATATACGATTTTTTCACCTATATTGTTGGTTGTGATAAATTGCAAATGAATTTATGCTAACTATACAACAAGTGTTGGATATACAAAAGTAGTTGGATGTAACAAAATGAACATCACAGTATTTGGGGCAAACAGGAAAATCGTTCAGCACGCTTGGTCCTTCTTTATCAATGAGTCGACAGGTAAAGGATTTACCGATTACAAAAAGCACATGAATTGATTTTACGTGTCATGGAGCAACAAGATGTGAGACGTTGTATAACACTTGGGACACCTACACTTACATCGATTTTCGATCAAAAGTCATGCCAAGTATCATGGCGAAAGTATTGTACCCTACTGGTTTTGCGGAGCTGAAGGCAATTAGTAAGCTGATTCACCAAAGAAAGGTCGATTGGACAGTGATTCGTATCGTGAACCCAATTTAAAATCAGAAGGCAACATTTATGCCACTTTGCTTGGGGATACAAAAGGGAAATTTAGTGGATCGTGTAAAAATGTAGCTCAGTGTATGTAAGGTGCAATTCGCAAACAAGATTGGATAGGTAAAATGCCTATAGTCTTGAACAAATAAGGAGGATTACAAATGACAGTATTAGTATGGATTTTACAAGGATTACTTGCATTAATGTTTTTAATGGCAGGTACAGGAAAAACATTGGGTTCAAAAATGCACATCGAGGGGTTTAAAAAATGGGGCTTACCACAATGGTTCCGCGTCGTAACGGGTGTTATTGAATTAGGTGCAGCTATTTTATTAATCGTAGGTTTTTGGAATGAAATGGCAGCTCTAATTGGTGCAGCTATTTTAGTAGCAGTCGGTATTGGTGGTGTTATTACACATGTTCGCGTAAAAGACACAATGAAAGACACAGCAATGATTTTAGTACTTGGTGTTTTAGCACTTGTTTTACTAATTATCCTACTATAAAAAGAAGGTGAATACGATAAACTTCGAATTTGGCGTTTATTCATTAGGGGAACGATTTCCAGATGCAATTGGCAAAGTGCTTCCTGCACAGGAACGTATTGAAAATATCATTCAAATGGCAAAGTGGGCAGATGAAGCTGGGCTTGATGTGTTTGGGGTTGGTGAACATCATCGTTTAGATTTTGTCACGTCAAGCTATGCGATGATTCTTGCAGCGATTGCACGAGAAACAAAAAACATTAAATTAGCGAGTTCACTATCGGTCATTAGCACGGCAGATCCTGTTCGCGTGTATGAGGATTTTGCGACACTGGATTTATTAAGTTGTGGTCGCACCGAAATTATTTTAGGTCGAGGGCTCTATTTAGAAAGCTTCTCTTTATTCGGAGTAAGTCTTGACGATTATGACAAGCTATTTGAAGAAAAGCTTGGACTGTTTATGAAATTGCAGGAAAAAGAAGTCGTGAATTGGCATGGTGAATTCCGTACCCCTCTTCGTGATGCACAAATTGCGCCTCGTCCCGTACAATCAAAAATTCCGATATGGATTGGCGTGGGTGGTACACCCGGAAGTGCCATTCGTGCAGGGAAATTAGGTCTAAACATGGCACTTGGACTTCTTGCAGGGGCACCAGAACGCGTACAGCATTTAACGAACCTTTACTGGCAAGCTGCAAGCGTAGCGGGTCATGATTTATCCCAGCTAAAGGTGTCCGTAACAGGGCATAGTTACCTTGCCGATAGCGGAGAGCAAGCCATTCGTGAATTTGCTCCTTGCTATAATCAGTACATGGCGTATGGTTTGAAGGACCGTGGCATGCCATTTTATCCAATATCAGCCGAACAAATGATGCCACAACGAGCTGCAAATGAAATATTAGCAGTTGGTAGCGCAGAGGAACTTGCTGAAAAGATTTTATATCAGCATGAGCTATTTGGTCACTTACGCTTCATGGGACAATTCGATATGGGTAACCAATCAATGGCACGTGTGGAAAAAGCCATTGATTTACTTGCGAATAAAGTTGCACCGATTGTTCATCGCTCACTGAATAAATAAACTTTTCATCAAATGAACGCCTTTGTATTAAACAGTTACATTCACTATATATTATATTCGGAATTTATATCAGCCCCGTTCGCAAATACAAGTTTGTGAAACTGAAAAACGATGTTCCACAATCGGGCGCGATTGTGGAACAAAAGGAATAAATGTAACAGATGTAACAAAAAGAACAAATGTAAAACATGTACGATAGTTTGAGATTAAAAATATGTATTGTAAACTCGGAGGTAGGTTCGGTACGGTAAAGGTTTCCTCCCTTGGTATTTATAAAAACCATATTAGGGAAAGACAGACCGACACCTGACTATGATATTTATCTTGAGCACTTCGGCATTACTCAAGATTATCGGACTCCAGGGTTTTCAAAAATTGAAGAAGCGAAGTATGTAGAAGGTATTCATTGGAAACGTAAACTTCATCAAGAGAATAATACAACCTTGATCGAAACATATTCTTATTTGAATAAAGATGGGGTATTGTTAAAAGTATTAAAGCAACTATTGCAAAAGCAAGGTGTTCAGTTTAATACGATTGATTTGCGAGTGGTATATAAGAGGATAGAGTTACTGCAAAATGAAAAACGACAGTTTAAAGAGTTAAAGAAGCTTATAAACTCTTTTATTACTTTATTTAAATCAAACGGTTTTACAGAAAAGGATTTTGTGCGTATTGAGACTCAGATACCTTTAATCAAATCACATTTTATACAAGAAAGAAACTTAGTAAATCATTTAATTGGCTTTCCAAATAAAATATCCGATGATCCAGTACTATCTTATGTATTGACTAATACAGATCAATTTCCATATTCAGAAGAAAGACGTTTATTTTATGTGGCATTAAGAACTATACGTATTTAATTCCCCCACAATCTGGAACATCAGTATTTGTAGAGGAACTGATAAAGGAGCACAATATTAAATATAATTTGATAACAGGAGAGTCACAAGTAAGAGATAATCCCAATTGTCCAAAGTGCAGTACAGGCAAACTTATTTTAAAGCAAAATCAGGGTGATAAGAGAAAATTTGTAGGTTGTTCAAATTATCCTGGGTGTTCAAATGCATATAAAGAACTAGATATTCTAAAGAATCCAATTCTTCGTATAAAATGTCATGGGTATATGGTTAAACGTAATGGGAAGTATGGATTATTTTATGGATGTGTAAATTTCCCGGAATGTGAAAATAAAATAACGAAAATATGATTAGATTAGAGTGAGATTCCTGTACACACGCTCGCCGTTTTTATTAGCTCAATTTAGTAGCCCTACACACTAACCGCTATTATAAGATTGTCTAGCCTCAAACTAGCCCCAAATTAATACTTTATTATTCATTAAAGCATGTACCTCAATTAGTACCCTAAATACATCATTTTTCAATTTCCAATTAGAAGAGGACATTCTCCTGTAAAAAACAGAAAGTCTAGTAAAATGGATTTTATATGGTCAATCAAATAAGAACAAAACTTACTGCACTGCTGTGGAAGATTATATTTAAACTACATATGAAGATGAATTAATTGTGGAAGTCATTAATTATCTAACCGGGATAGTGGTGAGTTTGAGTTAGTTGTTACTTAGTACCAAATGTAGATGCTGAAGATTTCCTATTGTATCCAGAATGTTTCTTTAAAAACAGTGATGAAGAAAGCTTTTTGAACTAGCCGAGCAGAAGAATAGAGGTCTTGACAACCTTAATGTCGAAAAGAATGTATAAACGCGGAAAAATAGAAGGAGAGGTACTTTGAAAAAAATTAGGGAAGCAACAAAAGAGGAAATGATAGACATTTATAAGATGGGCTATGATGTTTGGGGAGATAATCTCCCATTTGAAGAATATATAACGATGTGCCAGTCTTCCGATAAGTATAAAAAGGGAAAGTGGTACGTTCTTGAAGCCGCAGATACAAAGCAACTATTAAGCTCTCTCATCGTTTATAAACTAAATCTTTCTGAAAACCAAATTGTAAAAGGGATTGGTTCAATCGCCACCCCTTTATATTTAAGAAAAAAAGGATATGCTTCTTTATTGGTCAAAGAAACGATAACTAAACTTGAACAGGAAGAAAACTGTAACAACTTTTTCCTATATAGTGATATTGGGATAGAATTTTATAAAGGATTAGGTTTTATTGTACTTCCAAATGATAGTCAAAAATATAATGACAGCGTTTGTATGTATTACTCAAAAGATATTGATATCGACTCCATGTCACTTGATATCCCCAATTACTTTTAAAGCACAACCTTATTGCTTTTTTATGGTTTCAAAAGGCTTTGGCAGTGGGGTAGCCAAAGTGTTAGTTGAAAGAGCTAAACAAGGCTTTTAATCTTAATAAATTTGTAAGCTAGACAGATTATAAAGGGAAATATTGAGAAAATATTCATAAGAAAAGCGAGGGAAAGCCATGAACATTTCGTATAAATTGATGTCTTCATTAAGCTTTGAAGAAGCGCATGTCCTATTTAATCGTGGATTTGAAGGCTATTTAGTGCCGATGAATTTATCTTTTGAAACATTCTTAAGTCGATTTGCAAATGATGGATATTCTCCGGCATTATCTATCGTTGCATATGATGGAAAAGACCCAGTCGGCTTTGTGCTCCAAGGAATTAGAGAAGTGAAAGATCAAAAGATTTCTTGGAATGGTGGAACAGGTATTATTCCAGAATACAGGGGTAAGAAATTGGGCTATTCTTTGATGGAGGAAGCGGAAAAAATTTTAAAAGAACATAATGTTACAGTAGCAACTTTAGAGGCGCTGTCAGAAAATAAGCCAGCTATATCTTTATATGAAAAGTGTGGTTACAAAGTAGAGGACGATTTATTCTTTTTACGTGCAAATGAAATTTTAAATAGTAATATACCAAATCTTGACGGCTATGAAATTATAAGAATTCCGGCTACCCAATCTATTGGATCAGATTTATTTTCAACAATCGTCCCTTGGCAAACGGATGCTAGTAACACGCCAAAACTAGGTGGAGAAGCTGTGATAATTTCAAAGAATGGAGAAGTGCAGGCAGCTTGTCTTATTCGAAAAAAATGTGTGTTTGGCAATAAGACAGAAAACATTACTTTATTTCAGGTGAAGGAAAATGGAAATGAAGATGCGCTAAATAAACTTCTCGCATACGCATTAGAATATGATCAAGCGATCAATCGTACAACGTATAACTTCTTAAAAGGAAATGGCCGTGTAGTTTCTTCTTTACTGGCAAGTGGTTTTGAAAATACTTCTATATCACAAGTTTTTATGACAAAAATCTTCTGAAATATCCGGTCGATTATAATCGTTAAAATTACCTATTCGAGCATGGACGGACACAACCAATTTCGATTGTCACATGGCAGCAACTATATAAGTCTACTAACGTGGGACGTTGCAGTAAGTCCACCTGCTAATTTGTATGATGCTGCCACACATAAATAAGGCAGGAGCAATCGCTCGGAAACTCGGCATCCTATTGTGAAAAATAAGATAATCCGCACTTTTGATTATTTGAGAGATGATTTTCTATATAAATGCTATTAATGATTACACTATCTAAGTAAATTTTTTCTGTTGTAATCGAAAAATGCTATTTCAAAATGACATGGTTTATTTATACATATAAGGTAGAATTATATATAAATTTAACGATCAATATGATATACTAATTTTGTTTTACAAAAATCAAAGAGGAGGGGAAGTAACATCTATAAGGTGTGATATGTATGAGCAAATTGAAACAAAGTTTTGGAAAATTAAATAAGATTGATATGTTTTCTCCGTATTTCTTTTTGCCATTTATTTTACTGTTATATTTTTTTATCAGTTTATTTGATTGGCATAAATTTGAACAATTCGGTATACATGTATCCATATGGCCAGCTGTTATTTTAGCTGTTGTTTGTTATTACATAGGTGTATTGATTATCGATAAACTAGAGTGGACCATACCATCGTTTGGATTGTCGTTTTTAGGGAAATATGTCGTTCATTTTATAGTGGTATTGACAGTGCTTGGGCTAGGCTCCTATTTAATGATGATTTTTAGTGGTAACTTAGGGATTACAGACGAAGCAAATCGCCGTAATTTAGATCCAAAGTTAAACTTCTTTAGCCAATTATTATGGTTTGGTGTGTTATTGCTCTTGTCCTATAAAATGATTTTGGAGAAGACGATGACATGGAAAAAGGCAATCGGATATGGTTCAATTTTTGCAGTTGTCATGTTTTTATTTCTATTAATGGGCTACCGTACGCCGCTTATCATTATGTTATTTACAGGTATCATTATTTTCCACTATGTTGTAAAAAGAGTGAAATTAACATGGTTTTTAACAGCATTGGTTGTAATTGGTGTAGCATTCTCATTGTTTGGATTTATACGCGTCCTTACAGAAGATACATCAATTGAATTTAATAAGCGTGAGCAACCTGATGTAGAATTAACAGCTGAGGAAAGAGATAAACTATTAACGGCTGAACAAAAAGTAAACTTAGTACCGAAATGGGTTCGTGCATTAAATGCTGAAGCGGTCACAAGTCATATCGTTTTAAGTACGATAATCGAATATACAGCAGAAGAAGATTACTTAAAAGGTGAAATCCATAAAGGTATATTTAGTACAATTTTACCAGGCGAACAAATTTCACCACGCATGAAGGTTACCGAGGTCGTTAACTCGATTACGAGCGAACGCGGTGTCAATGTTACACGTGAACAGCGAACAACAACCCCGACATTTATAGGTCAATTGTTTTTAGATGGGGGTTATTTATTAGTTGCAATTGGCTTCCTATTATATGGTGTCTTAATTTCTTTAATTTATAATAAAGTAAAGCAAAATGGTATTCGCAGTTTCCACACTGTCGCTTACGCATTTACAATTACCGTGTTTACCGTTTCAATGCATACAGGTTTACTCGATTTAATCTTTGTACTTATGCTTGGCTTCGTCATTATCGCATCTTCCATTATGACAACAAATAAGCGCATGCTTGATTTATAAAATATAGGCAAACTATCCTTTAAAGTTAATGGCAAATGCTTTTAAGGATGGTTTTTTTGTGCGGAAAGTTTGCCTGATTGTATTAACAACACACAAAATACAGCCTTCCCTAAAGTAGGGAAGGCTGTTTATGATCAAGTAACGCGCTCAAAAAATGCGATTGTTTTATCTATATCTGTCACATGCTGATTACACGTATCGCTGTCAGCACAAATATAATTACTATGGTTCGTATAAGTGCCAACGACATTCCCTTTGATGGAAGTCGTAAATAGTCCTACATCAGAGTGACGATTACATATAGCACATATACCACGAACTGTGTTATTTGCAAATATGCCTTTGATTGTTTTTAGCTTATCGTCTTGCTCTAAAATGACATACTTACGATGTGTACCAGGATCATCCCAAGCGAAATAACAAATTTGCTGAAAATCTAATCGTTCTAGATTTGGCAACTTTAGCTTCTTTTCTTTTTTAAACAAGCTTTTTATAGTGCTTGCGGTAATTGGCTTAAATGGGATGACATATGACTTTAGGTCGTGTAAATACGCTTCACCTGCTGCACGCTCAGTTACAGAATAAATAGGCTCAATCAGTTGGGCTTCTGAAGTTGTCATGACAATGTTATCAGAAATCTCTGTTTGAACAAGGCCACGCACAGTTTGAATGACATTTGTATCTTTTGAAGTAGCTATTGTTTGTAAAATTTTATTCATTTGTTGACCAAGTAAATTATAGTTTGCAACCGTTAAAAACGGCTGAATTGCTTGCTTTTCCATGTGAAATCACTCCTGTATATTAGGCTTTTGTATTTGTGGCCTAAAGAGATCATCCATTTGTGGAGTTAACCTAGACCTCTTCGACCTGTAGATAGGCGGGTCTAGAGCAGGCATTACAATAGAATGCGACCATTTCGATTCCTCCTTGTAAAGAGAACTATTATTATTTTAACATTTTAAGGTAATGAAATAAAGAAAGAGGTGGAGTTTTTCTAAAATAAAAAAGGGCTGTGCAAAGCAGCCCTAAAACCGTGCACTATTGAATTTATGACACCATAGAAATAATAAACTTCCCCGAAAGCATGAAAATTGCATAGACAAGTAATGCACCCATAATAGCAATGCTAGGCTTATACCAGTTTGTTAATAGGAAGGCGAGTACAGTGAAAAGCAACATACCTACTGCTCCAAAAACTGTATTTTGTAAAACGCTATGAAAGGTGTCTGCTTTCATATTTTTCATTTGCATACTCATATTAATGAGCGTCAGAATTGGCAAGGCAGTAATAATGCCCGATAAAAATAAATATTTTGACTAACTTAAAAGCAATGCAAGCACCATAATGGCTCCACCGACAAAAAAATACACCAAATATAACACGCGTAACCCTCAATTTTGTATTCTCTTCTAAATTTAGTAGTGTAATGATACTGTACATAGTACATGCTTACAAGAGCCTATCAATGTTAGTAGGAAAAAGTTATCAAATAAAGAAATCAATTTGAAATAACTAGCGATTTTCAGCGCTGAGGTGAGAAAGATTTTACGATTACTTACGATTGGGAATCAATGAAAATTGTTGATCGATTCCAATTTCGTTAAAAGAATAAACACTGACAGCAGAACGATAGTTTGTCGTATTATAAATTTCTCATAAATTAATAGTAATCTCTTTTAATATATCGTATTATACGATATAATCGCTATTGACGATATATTAAAGGAGCCTAAAATATATGATACAAGATATTAACCATTATTTCACAAATATTTTTTATCATCTCCATACAACACATGAAGATGTGATTTCCCATCAAAGTGTGCGTATTTTACAGATGATTCAAAAGGAAGATGAAGTGACAGTCCGTGATATTGCAGCGTTGCTTAATATTTCACAAAATACAGCTTCAGAGCATATAAAAAAGCTTGAACGTCTTAGCTGGGTTGAGAAGATTCGAGCAACCGAGGATCAACGCAAAGTTAAACTCTATCTAACGGATGCAGGGCGAATCGTTTTAAAGAAAAACACAGAATTAGACGATAATAAGCTTAAGCAAGCATTGAACCTATTATCAGAAGAAGAACAAAAAACTATTTTGGAAGCATTTCGGCTATTAAGTGAGGTATCGAAATGATGTATACACTTATAAAAATTATTAGTTCCGCAGCAATTATCGCCATTGTGACAGAAGTTGCGAGAAGATTTCCTACATACGGTGGTGTGATTGCCGCACTACCACTTGTCAGTATTTTGAGTATTATTTGGCTAACAGTTCAAAGTGAACCTAATGAGCATATTCAGCGCTTTATGGTAGGGGTAATCGTTGGACTTCCTGCAACGATGGTCATGCTTTTTGTTATGTATATGGCGATGAAATCGTCTATCCATATTGTTTTTGCTATAGCGCTAGGAGTAGCATCATGGGCATTCTGTTTAGGTATTCAGAAAGCAATTGCTGGAGTATTTCATATTTCAATTTAAAGTAGGTGATGTAAAATGTCAGTTATAAATATTTCACAAGTCAATAAAAAGGATGTCATTGAGTTTTTTCAAGCGCATTGGGGAACTACAGAAATGGTTATTTCCAGTGGGATTTATGATTGTAGTAAGTTAGAAGGCTTTGCTTTTATTAACGAGAATAAAAAAATCGCAGGTCTAGTAACATACGTAATTCGTGAGGACGAATGTGAAATTATTTCTCTCGATAGCACGGAAGAGGGAAAAGGTATCGGGACATTACTTGTACAAGTAGTAGAAGAGCATGCACGGCAACACCGCTGTACAGTTGTTTCACTCATTACAACGAATGATAATTTACATGCATTAAAATTTTACCAAAAGCGTGGCTATTACCTCGTAGAAATTTTACGAAATGCAGTAGAACGTGCAAGAGCAATGAAACCTGAGATTCCACTAATCGGCAATGACGGTATTCCTATTCGTGATGAAATACGTTTGCAAAAACCATCTGCCTCGTTTTGAGACAGATGGTTTTTTGCATTTGAAACGATTGCCACTATGGTGAAATATATTCCGCTGCCTATCATTTCTCGCTATAATTATGTTGAAGATTGAAAGTGAGGAATCCAATGAAAAAAATATTATTTATTCTATTCTTTAGTGTGCTAGTAGTGGGAGCGGCATTTGTGATTTATTTGAAAAGTAATCCGCCACTTGTTATCAATGGGTATACAAGCGCTGATGGTAACCCTACTATCCGTTTAATCGAAATTGAAAATAAAGGTATAAGAGAGCTACAGTTACAAACGATTCTTGTCGATGAAAAGTTACCGGAAAGTGCTAAGCTTATTGTTAGCAAATCAGAACCATTTGAAATAGGTACAAAAATTGAAAACAACGCAAACATGACATTTCATAAATTAACGCAAGTAAGAATTTTCCCAAGTCAATACATAGACAGACAGGCAATTGGTAAACAACCGCAACATTATGCAATACAAGTAAATGCTCCAACGATTCAAAAGGTTACAATTCAATATAACTATTTGAAAATACCATTTACATTAACAGCGGAGCTTCAACTAAATGACGAGCAAAAAAATGATACTAAATCTAAATAGATAAAAAACGAAGCAGTCATCATTTATGTATAACTAAATTATTTGTCATATCGTTTATGCCGATGTCATTTCATAAGATTGTTTGATGAAAAAATCCCTTTTTTCCTAAATCATGGTAATCTAATGGTAATAGTTATTGCAATGATAGGAGGGGTCTAATGGGATTAGTAATAGTTGGTGTCGTGCTTGTACTTAGTATTTTAGGTACCATTTTAGTTGTTGTTAAGAAGCAGTCTAAAGGTGATATAATGCTCCAGGTTGAAGCAATATGTGAAGGAAAGAATGAATTGGACCAGGCCGTTATGAAGATATACTTTACGTTTTCAATCGGAAAACTTGCCAATCGTAGTAAAGAAATTATCGGTAGTATTGATTGGTCAGAAGGATGGATGCCAGTCAGCTACAATTTGAAAGAACATGGAAGCTATAGGGAAGACCGAATCCCTACATTGATAGAAGACAAATACACTACTTTTGATATAGATGCGACGAATGCAATTGATTGTCAAGGTAGTGGTGAGGGCTATATTGTTCTTGTATTAGAAAAACCGACGCATACAATACTGTCTAGAGCAGGTGTTATGCTAGTCGTAACTGCTAACTTAGTGTCCTATCAATTGTCAGAATCCATAAGCTGGCATAATGAAGTAGTGGTCAACCATTATTAACTCATAAGGAATGAACTTCACGATAAATCCGCAATCCCATAACAAAAATTTTTTTCAGAAAAAATGTATGCGTTTTACACACAGTGATATCAATAAAAAGGTCACAGTTGTTAATGTGAAAATTAATTTTCAAATATTGACAAGTATTTAGATGTCCGATATAGTAAATACCAATTTCATGAAACAATGAAAATAGCTATGACAGGGACAAGAGAACTGATGAACGATTCACAGAGAGGGAAGCCTAGCTGAAAACTTCCTAATGCCGCATCATTTTTTACTACCTTTGAGCAGTGCTTGGAAACAAGCACCGTAATTGCGACGTTACAGCAAAGTCAATGAGCCGCTAGTGCATCTAGTGGGAATTTGGGTGGAACCACGGGTAAATTACACATACTCGTCCCTATTTTGGGACGAATATGTGTTTTTTTTATTTTCTAGTAAAGGAGAAAAGAACATGTCAAATCAAGTATTAAACATTCAGTTTCCAGATGGAAAACAACAAGTATTTACAAAAGGTGTTTCACTAACCGACATTGCACAGGCGATTAGCCCCGCACTGCGCAAAAAAGCAATTGTAGGAAGTGTGAACGGAACCATCACTGATTTGACGCGCCCAATATTGGCAGATGCCCAAATCAATCTATTTGATGCTAGCTCAGTCGAGGGAATCGAGGTTATTCGTCATTCAACTGCTCATTTATTAGCACAAGCTATTAAACGAATATATCCAGATGCGCAGTATGGAGTAGGGCCTGTCATCGAAAATGGGTTTTATTATGATATCGATTTAGCACAATCTCTTGTACCAACAGACTTACAAAAAATAGAAAAAATGATGAAACGAATTGTTCAAGAAAATATTGAAATCCATCGAAAGGTAGTATCGCGAGAAGAAGCTAAACAGTTGTTTCAGCATGAGAAATTAAAGTTGGAATTACTAGCTGATATTCCCGAAGAAGAAATAATTACTGTTTATGAGCAAGGTGATTATTATGATTTATGTCGCGGTCCGCATGTATCGTCAACAGGTAAATTGCAACACTTTCAATTAATGCAAGTTTCTGGAGCGTATTGGCGCGGCGATAGCCAAAATAAAATGCTTCAGCGCATTTATGGTGTTTCATTTGCTACAAAAGAAGAATTACAAGATTACTTTGTATTTTTAGAAGAAGCAGAAAAACGCAATCATCGTAAATTAGGAAAAGAACTTGAATTATTTATGTTTTCCGAAGAAGCACCAGGCATGCCGTTCTATTTAGCAAATGGTCAAATTATTCGAAATGAATTAGAATCCTTTTTACGAAATCTTCAAACGAAGTATGACTATCAAGAAGTTCGTACACCATTTATGATGAACCAGCGTCTATGGGAACAATCGGGACATTGGGACCACTATAAAGACAATATGTATTTTACACAAGTAGATGCTCAAAGCTTCGCATTAAAGCCGATGAATTGTCCTGGACATATGTTGATTTTTAAAAATGCAAGACATTCCTACCGTGATTTGCCGATTCGTATGGCGGAATTTGGGCAAGTTCATCGACATGAATTTAGTGGTGCATTAAATGGCCTATTACGTGTACGAACTTTTTGCCAAGACGATGCCCATATTTTTGTCACACCAGAGCAAATAGAGGATGAAATTAATTTAGCGCTAAAGATTATTGATCACACGTATCAAGTATTTGGCTTCCAATATGAAATTGAATTATCGACACGTCCTGCTGATTTTATGGGGGATATTCAGCTTTGGGATAAAGCAGAAAGAGCATTGGAAAATGTTTTAAATAATGCAGGATATGCTTATAAAATAAACGAAGGCGACGGCGCATTTTACGGACCTAAAATTGACATTCACATAAAAGATGCTATTAAACGCAGTCACCAATGTGCAACAATTCAACTAGATTTCCAACTGCCTGAGAAATTCGATTTAACATATTTAAACGAACAAAACGAAAAAGTAAGACCTGTCGTTATCCATCGTGCTGTTTTTGGCTCAATTGACCGCTTTTTAGGCATTTTAATTGAACATTTTGGCGGGGCATTTCCGACTTGGTTAGCACCACAACAAGTAATTGTGATAGGGGTTGCTCCTATCCATCAAGAATATGTCCAACAGGTTGTACATGCACTTGAAAAAGAACAAATACGAGTCCGAGCAGATAACCGTCAGGAGAAGCTCGGAAAAAAAATAAGAGAAGCACAGATGAAGAAAACACCATATATTCTAGTATTGGGGGATAAAGAGCGCGACAATCAAAGTGTAACTGTACGCAAATTTGGTCATCAAGAGTTAAATGAAAAAACATTGCAGCAGTTTGTTGATGAAATCAAACAAGAAATATTGCAAAAAGCTTTACCTACTAGTTAATAATAGAGAAAAGCCTGGTTGGATATTTCAATCAAGCTTTTTCTCATTACAAATAAAAGTAAATCATTTATTAAAAACAGCAAAGATTATGCTTCTAGTAATGGTAATTCAAGCATAGTATATAGTAAATGTGCTTTATAGTATCAAAGCGGCGTATCAGCTTTTAGTATTGGTGAATACGTACTACTACCTAATAGTATATTATTCGTTTCTGCATCGATCACTATATATTTATGAAATTCTTCTTGTTCGTTTTGGCGATATGAGGCTAAAAAATATACTTGTCTGTTTGGATGAATCATAAAGTAATCTGAGAGATCTAATTTTCTACTGTTGTCATTTGTTTGTATATTAAACATTTTATAAGTGGCAGGCACATCTTTAAATAGAATTTTTTGGCGAACGTTAAACGATGAATCTTTATACTCTTCATAGATGGATTTATCTAATTTCTTATAAAATTCGTCTTCAACAAGAAATGATTGAAAGTGATTACTAGGGTATTGAAGCGTAGTGTCAGATGTTGTGATAGGTTCACATATAGTAGTTGTCGACTCTTTTGGTAAAGTCTCTGTGTGTGTAAATAAATTAGAAATAACGACCAAGGTTAAAAACAGTACTTGCATAATTTGGCCTCCTATAATTATTGTTATAGGTAGATTTCCCAATTTTTTGTTATGTATACGTTTCATTACAGTAACATTTTGAAAACTAAGGAATATCAAAAGGACATTTTAACAAGTAGTTGGACTGAGCGAAAAACCAGCCAAGTATACATTATTTATGACTGGTTTTATCGAAAATGGGATTACATAATAAAATTTATTTATAAATACTCCTCCTTTATATTAGGATGCTTGTTTTAAATATTTATTTAGTAAAACATCAAGTTCTTGGCTATAATCTACTACCGCGGGGTGGGTAAATCCTAAATCTTTTGCCTTTTTATACATAATTCTCCTTTTAATCTCAATTTCGAACTTCAAGAATTGTTTAAGCAATAAATGTACCAACTTATTCTCCTCCTAATTTTTTTCCGCATATTCTTGATTTTAAATTCCAATGACTTTGATTCAGCTTTTTCATTGTATATCACTTAAAACAAAAAAATTGTCACATTGTGTATCGAAATTGAAATTCGTAATTTAGTCACAAATTAGTCTAAGTATCTATAAAAATAATGTGAATTCTAGTGAAAATTTTTTACCCTTTTGTTTGATTAATAAGTTATGTATTAGCGAATTGACAGTGTTTTTTCTTTAAAAAATGTTTAGAATTAAACTTTTTTCGTTTGTGTCTTTTTTACTATAGAGAATAATCTATCTAATTAGAATAGTTAATGAGAAACGTTACAATATTTCATTTCTTGTCGCAATTTATCAAATTCTATTATTTGCTGTTTAATTATTAGGAATAATTCTTTTTCTTGAAATTGCTTGACATATATAGTCTTTTTTTCTAAATGGTCAAAAAGCGAAGTCAATATATGGTACATTATAAATGAGTAACGCACACATTCATTATATTGAATGTGTGCGCTTTTTTTAACTAAATGGGGGCCATTCTTCACGTAATAGGCCGAATAAGATAATATCGTGAAATTTACCGAAGCGGAAAATTTCATTACGAAGGGTACCTTCTTTTGTAAATCCACATTTTTCATAGGAACGTATCGCGCCTACATTAAAGCTGAACACTTGTAGTTTAATTTTGTTTATTGCAATGTAGTCGAAGATGAACGTGATGAGCGTCTGCATAGCATCAGTACCTAATCCTTTACCTTGCCATTTTTCACTCAAAGATATGCCTACTAAACATGTACTATTAATCCAATTAATAGAATATACACCACATGAACCAATAAGCTGTTGCGTCGTCTTTTCAAAAATACCAAAGAAAAATTCTTCCTTTTTTCCACTAATATTTTGAAAGAATGTAGAATGGTCTTCTACTGTATGTGGAAATGGAATTTCATCATTAGCAAGTAATAAAGTATGTTGTTCACTCTCTATCTTTATAAACTCTTCTAAATCAGAAGATGCCATTTGCTTTAATATAATTGATTGCCCATTAAGAAAATCTTTAAAATATTGTTCCATGTAAATTCTCCCTTGTTTAAGGGCTGCAGTGTAAGTTTTACATCCCTTTAAAATTAGCTTGTTCCAAACATTTCTACTGCTTTTAACGCAATCATAGTCGCATCTCCTTTAAATTGAATAGTATAATAATAGCATAGTTTGGAATTTAAAGTAAATAAATGAAGATTAATACGATAGTGTGTGATTGAATTTAGTAAATTTTAAATTATGATAATCTGCTATTAATTTCTAAAATATGTTAAAATTATATGGATGTAAATGGAAGGAATGATAAAATGCGACTAAAATTTTATGATGTATCTGATCGTTCATTGATAGAGCAATACATGATAACTAAAGAGCAGCTTCGCTATACGATGTCCCCTCAGGCAAGTATTGAATTAGTTAAAACTGATAAAAGTCGACATGCAGTGTTAGGGATAAAAGAAGGGAAGCTCGTTACGTTTTTTGTTCTTCACGAAAAGGAAGGAGTAAAACCTTACACTGGAAATGATCAAGCTTTATTAATTCGTGCATTTTCAACGGATGTCAATGAACAAGGTAAGGGGTATGCAACTGAAGCATTACAATTATTGCCCTCGTTTGTGCAACAACATTTTCCTACTATAAACGAACTAGTTTTAGGTGTGAATTTTCCTAATATCGCGGCACAGGCTCTTTATAAAAAATGTGGCTTTGTAGATGAAGGCGTCAATGCAGCAGGGATTAACGATGAGTTGAAAGTAATGAGTTATTATTTATAAACTGTCAAATGAAATAAGGGTGAATGAAATGATGCCAGTAATAGAGGCAAGTATAGAGCATATTGATGACCTATGTACAATGGATAAAGAAGTAATAGGGGATTATTCAAGAAATGATATGATAAAAAAAGCAATTGAAGAAAAGCGATGCCTTATTCAAAGAACGCACAGCGGTATTGCAGGATTTTTAATTTTTACGACTAATTTTTTTGAATGTAGTTTTATTTCATTGATCATTGTAAAACCTTCTGAACGAAGAAAAGGGGTGGCTTCATCACTACTAGCTAGTTTTGTCAGTATGGCACCAACATCCAAAATTTTCTCCTCTACAAATCATTCAAATTTGCAAATGCAAAAAGTATTTGAAGTGGCTGGATTTAATAGAAGTGGCTATATTGAAAACTTGGATGATGGTGATCCTGAAATCATTTACTTTAAATCAAAAGTGAATGAAATTGAGAAGTAATTGTTTGAGTGTCTGCCACTTGCCATAATATAACTAGCATAATATCGTCTTACTATAAGTGAAAATCCACATTGCTTTCCGCGGCACAGTGTAAGCCGCAGAAGTCTAAGTGGATTTTTATTTTGATAATTCAGAATTGTTTGAGTGCCTGTCACGCTTTAGTGCTTCTTTGCTCGTACTAATAAAAAGGAAGGTTTCCTTAATTCTTTTTTTAGTTTTGGCAGTGCTTGTATTGCTTCGATAGAAGGGACTGGTTCTTCAATTTTCTCCAGAGTGAGTCCATGCGCAATTAGTGTATTGAGTATAGTAGACAGCGTTCGATGATACTTTATAACACCTTCAACTAACCAGGTTTGCTCCCGTAAGCCTTCCGCTTGATAATCATCAATTGCATAATGACATAAATCACCATCCTCATCGCAAATCCAATTATCCATATATTTGCGTGCTGTGACAATCGGGTGTTCTATTGAAAAAATGACTAAACCGTCTTTACGAAGCAATGACGATACTTTAGCAATTACGGCATCAAAATCTTCTATATAATGTAGAGCGAGAGAGCTTGTAATACAATCAAAGCTATTTGCAGGTGCATTAAATTTCTCAAATGATTGTAAACAATAAGAAATGTTCGGATGTGCATGCAATGTTTTAGCAACAGCAAGCATATTTTTCGACACATCTATCGCTGTAACATGCCTTGCTTTGTTCTCAATACAAAACGTTGCAAATTCCCCCGTACCACAGCCGATATCAAGTAATTGTAAATCATGTAGATCGGGCAGTAATGCTTTAAATGCTGGTTGCTCAAGTAATTGATTATAATTGAATGGTGATGTTCGTAATTGTCGGTATTGCTTAAAAAAATTTGGATTATCATAAATATTCTGTTGCATGTAAAACCTCCGAATTATTTTACATAACGTTATGTTTCATTTGCGCATTATTATTTTCTCATACAGCTAAAGAAACAAATAGACTTATAATATAATTTTTGGTAATATGTAGATTGAGGCATGTCTGCTTTCATAAAAACCAACTTTTTGCGTAAGTGAAAAGTTGGTTTTTTTTTGAAATTGTATATTACATGATAAGGAAATGTTGTTTTGGCAAAATATTTAGTGATGAAAACTACATTAATAGTCATCATTGGACTCACAATCAGTGCATTTTCAGCATTATTAGAGGAAGTTGTATGGCGTGGGAATATCCATTTTTATTTGCGTCAGCAATACAGTTTGTGGCAAACCGCTTGCATAACAGGTGCCATATGGTCTTTATGGCATTTACCAATTGCACTATTTTATAAATCTTATAGTATGCCATTTATTGGTGTAACTATTTATTTGTTGCTGTTATATGGAATATCGTTAGTACTTTCAATGTTCCGAGAATATGGACTATCTATTATGCCTGTCGCTATATTACATGGTATGATGAATGTTTTTTATTTAAGTGATGTCTGTTGCATTAAATAATCAGGAAGGCATAAAAGGTGGGATAATCCTGTTTGTATTCGTTTGCTTCTTCTTGTATCGTCACATATTTGTAACATATACCATTACAAGTAAAAATTTACAGATGAAAGAAGGCACTTAATGTAACGGGTTACGTTCTGTTTATGGAGAGGCATTCACAGCTTCTACCAAAAAAGGATGTTGGAGGTCGTTATGTTGGGAACTGAAAAAATATTAAGTATGAGTGGGTATTCGTTATTTGCAGCTTTTATTTTACTGTTAATTGCCATTTTACCGTTTGGACTTGCAGTAAAATCATCAGGACATACGTTTAAGAGACTTGGTCTTATACTTACATATTCCGCCTTTGTCTTACAATTATGCTATTTTATTTTAAGATGGTTTGCAGTAAAACACGCACCTGTTAGTAATATGTACGAATTTATGACGTTTTTTGGCATTATGCTAACGGCTAGCTTCCTCATTATTCATTATTTGTATAAGCAAATTGTTGTAGGGTTGTTTGTAATACCTGTAGTTTTAATGATTCTTGGCTATGGAAGCGTTTTTACAAATGAAGTTACTCCACTTGTACCTTCATTACAAAGTAATTGGTTAACAATTCATGTTATGACAGTTGCTTTTTCTAGTGCTATTTTATCCATCTCATTTGCAACGGGGATAATTTATTTACTAAAAACGTTGGATGTTCAAAAACGATCACTTAGTACGATTATGTTAGAGTTTGTCATGTACTGTTTGCTTGTTGTCATTGGCTTTAGTGGCGTATCGACTGCTTTTACTATAATGATGGATGACGTACATCTTCAATTTGAAAATACACAAGGTAAGGAAGAACAGATTGTCTATACGATGACACCACTTATTGTAAATGCAGGAGCTTTAAAGGAAAATGGAGATTCTACAGGAGTATTGAAAGTACCTCAAACAATAGACGCAAAAAAGTTAAATTCGATCGTCTGGGCATTTATCGTGGGGACCATTTTATATGGTATCATACGTATTCTCTTTAGAAAGTCGATTATTGTTTTATTAAAGCCGCTGACAAAACGTGTACAGCCTGCATTAATGGACGAAATTTCTTATAGAGCCGTTGTGATAGGCTACCCATTGTTTGCTTTAGGTGGTTTATTGTTTGCAATGATATGGGCACAAATTGCCTGGGGAAGATATTGGGGTTGGGATCCGAAAGAAGTTTGGGCACTTATTACATTTTTATTTTATGCAGCTTTTTTACATCTACGTCTTTCCAAGGGATGGGAAGGGGAGAAAACTGCATGGTTATCTATAATTGGATTTGGCATTATCGTTTTTAATCAAGTATTCGTTAACTTGGTTATTGCGGGTCTCCATTCTTACGCGTAGAGAAATAATTATAAATGAAAAGAGACATCCATAAAGGATGTCTCTTGGAGTTTGAACTGTTAATTCTTGAAAAAGAATTAAAGTTTTACAACGTTTGTAGCTTGAGGGCCACGGTTACCTTCTTCAACGCCGAATTCTACTTTTTGTCCTTCTTCAAGTGTTTTGAAACCTTCAGATTGGATTGCAGAGAAGTGTACGAATACATCGTTTCCACCTTCTACTTCGATGAAGCCAAAACCTTTTTCTGCGTTAAACCATTTTACTGTACCTTGAGTCATTTAAAAAACCTCCAAAAATAAATTCAACAATCATATTCCTTCATTCTGTATAAAATAAACACATAATCATAAGATCGCAAGAACACGTTACTATTGAATACGTGGTTTCATTGTTTACGATGAAGTAATTTAATTATTACTTTCATTATATAACAGTTTCATACATTTATCCAGCAAATGCCGTTTTTTAGTAAGAAAAAATTACATAATATTGTTTCTAAGTGTAATGATTGACCCATTTACTGAAAGAAAAGAGGTATAAACAACCTATTTTGTTAATAAAAAGCGATAAATTGAATGGATTTTATACCATTATTACATATGTTGATACTATGTAAACTTATACAAAATTTTTAGGTAGTGCGTATGACTTTAGTCAATCCATGCTTTTTCTTTTGCAACAATTACTGCCTCAGCACGTGATTCCACTTGCAATCTTACAAAGAGTTTAGATAAATAATTTTCCACTGTACGTTGGGTAACCCCAATTGCAGAGGCGATGGCTTTATTTGTACAACCTTGTGCTACGAGCTGTAAAATTTCCTGTTCCTTATGACTTAGTAATACTTCCTGCTTTGCATTGGAACGATTCGAGTGCTGTTTAACAAAGTCCAAAAAATCAGCCGATAACAAAATTTCCCCGCGCAAAGTAGCTTGGATTGTTTGAATAACTTGTTCTTTCGTAGCAAGCTTTGATAAAAGTCCATCCACTTTTTTTTCAACGAGTAGCTCGTAATAATCGGACAACTCATAGCCTGTATAAAGTATAATCAATGCTTCAGGTTGTATTTTCTTAATCATTTCAGCAAGCTGAATGCCATTTATCGGTTTCATATTAATATCAATTAAAAAGAGCTGGAAAGTTTGAGTCTCCATTCTGGAAGCGACATTAGCACTTTCTTGCTCTGTTTCAATATGGACATTTTCTAAGTCTTGTAATAATGTTTTCGTTCCGTCTAAAACGACAGGATGATCATCTACAATCAATATTTCAATCATTTGTTTGGTTCCTCACATTCCTCTTGAATTTGAATAAAAACATGCATGCCATCATTTGGTTTGGAGGTAATGGTCATTTCTCCGTTAAACGCTCGAACACGTTCTCGTATTCCATTAATGCCCATAGAAGCGGATGATTGCATTAAATCTTCAATATTACACCCAATACCATTATCGTCATATTGGAGAACAAAACCATTGTTTATCGCAAGTAGGTTAAGTGAAACCTTCGATGCATCAGCGTGTTTAATCGCATTGTTAAGCAGTTCTTGAACTAGGCGATAGACGACTAAATGTAAAGTTGCATCTTGAAACTGAACTCGGTCAATTTGAGTATTCAATAGAAAGTTAGCTCGAATTTTTACTTTTTGTACAAGTTTTTTTAAAGCCATTTCTAAACCAAAAGTATCGAGTAATGGGGGACTTAGATTTTCACAGTACTCTCGTAAATCTTTAGTGGCATTAATAAGCTGCTCCCGAATGTCTAACACTTTTTTTTCTTCAATAATAGGGGAGCTTGCTATAACATCTAATTCCCTCGCCAAATGAAGCTGCTCCTGTAAAATAGTGTCATGTAACTCCTGTGCAAGAATACTTTTTTCTTTCTCAATAATATTCCATAATAATTTATCGAGCCAGGGAAGTTGGGTGTTATTCGTGTCTTTCATGTGCTGAATATCGCGTACTAAATCTTCAATATGCTTTAAATTGTCGATAAACATAGAGACATATAAAGCAAGTAACTCCAACCAAAGTAACTCTTCTTTTTGTAAAGTGTGTCTTATCCGAATAAGAATCTTTTCATCCACTGTATCATGGATAAGTAGTTGTGTCATTTGGTTCTCAATTTGGATGCCGCCTTGTGGGAATTGAACATCCTCGGTTATTGTTTCAAGTGTAAATGCTGTAGTACCAAGTTTTTCGGTAATTTCATTTTTAAGTTTATTAAGTAATTCCTGTTGGTTTTTTGCAATTCCAATGCGATTAACAGCCGCATATAAATTATGTACATAATCACCAGATGACGAAAATATAATTTTACGATGTTTAAAATCTAGTTGCTCTTTTACATAGAAGCTTGTAATAAAGCCTATGAAAAGAACGATAAAAACAACAATTAGCATTGCAATTGTAAGCTGTTCAAATAACAATATTGCTAAAAATGTCGTTATTATTAGTGAGATAAAAAAGGCAAGTGATGAATAATAGCGAAAACGGGATAATTGGTACTCAATATCAAACAATCGTTCATTTAACTGAATGAAAATAAAGGAAAAAGGAATAAACAAAATAAATAAAACACTTATTTCAGGCTGAATGATTGCTTTATCAACTAAAATTTCAGGTACAACAAATAATAGTAAAAACGGCAAAAAAGGTATAATACAGGAAATGGCAATTAATCGTATTTTCGCTAACCGTGTTCGTAAATAGCTAGTGAGTAATATAAAAATAGCGTATAAAATGAGTAATGCAAATAAACCAAGCGTAACATTAGGCGTGATATCCTTAAATTGTGGCACAAATAATTCAATGACATAACAAGATGGAATGATGACTAAAGGAATAAAATAGAGCCACCTCGTATCTAAGTACGACCATTTTATAAGTAAATAATGGAAATACTGTTGTAAAAAGTGAATAATTAATACTAAGCATAAGACGATACAAATTCCATTGACAATCATGCCAACTACATTCCCTCGACTTGAAGCACCTGTGCTTGTGTAAGCTAACGAACATGTTAAAAGAAATAGTATTAGTAATTTTGTTATGAAATTATTTTTATTATGTTTCCATAAGTAGAAAGCAACACAAAAACAAAGGATGAAATAAAACATCGGAAAAACAATATGTGTATAAAACTCTTCAGGAAGATCACGGTGTTTTACTTCAATTGTATGTACTGTACTGTCTGCTTTTAAAATCGACAACTCATTTGCACTGGCGACGTAAGAATCTCGTTGGGACGATACATAACCTTTCGTGGAATGTTGATCGATGGTCAGAATGGTGTCTCCTTGCTCAATATTCTGTTGTTGTGCCCAACCTATATAATAAGGATCAATTACGACAGGGAGCTCACTAGACGTATCGACTAAAATGTTAATAAAAGGGGCACGAATTGCAATAGCAAGTACATAAATGCCAATAAGTAAGTAGGTGATAAAAATACTAGAAGTCAATTTGTGCATAATATATCCTCTTTATTTTTCATAATCATTATGAAAATGCCTCGTTTCATCAATAAGTATCTACTATATTATCCATAATTTTAGGTTTTTTTGGAATACCGAAAAAAGGTGTTTCGGAAAACCACTATCATTTTTTCGGAATAACGAAATAGTCTTTTCGGTAAAAGCTGTGATAATGTGAATCTAGCTTATGAGAAGGAAAGGGGAGCCTGCATGAAAAGAAGTGTGCTAACACTAATCCTATTTTTCCTAGTCGCCATCTCTATGTATCCGATGACATCAATCGCTAAAACTATTGTTAAAAATCCTGTTGAAGTGGATATCTGCATCATAGGAAGTGACAATCATTTTGTTTATAAGGTTCCTAAACAGTTACATAACAATATGCAATATAATGAGATGAAAAATGATATTGAAGCCTCCTTAGCTAGTCATTGGAAAGTGGAAAGTGCTCATTTTGAAACAAATCAATCTGATGTATTCTATACATTTTTTATCGGGGATTTGTTTCAAGAAAAACAAGATGGTCAATTGAAATTAGCAATCCCCTATCGCACATTAGTAGGAATGTTTAATGAAGATGAAGCTATTCAATTGCGTATTATGGCAAGTAAATTAGCAAATTGGCAAGTAAATGCTAAAGAATGGTCAACATTTGGATTTGACCAGCCACTAACATTTTTGAGTGAGCGAGAATACGTCTATAATGGTGCAGTTAACGAACTGTTACAGCAGCGAGTTGCGCATTTCGATGGGGCAATTGCAAAACAACAAATGATTTTACGTAGTATTATGTATTTTAGCTTTATTATCGTTCAAATTTTTACATGCTTGATTTTATCTAAACGTTTAAAAAAGCGAATTATTCAGCATCCAGAAAATATGCATCAATTTAGAAAACTAAACTATTTATATCAACTCATTCCGTTATTAATTGTCATTGCACAAATTTCTTTTTTAGTGATGTCTGGATTACTGACAGCATTTGGACTCTTTTTTAGCCCTGGCATCGATTTATTGTTTATTGTTGGTCCTATTCTTGTATCAATTATACTGTTACCGATTTTTTTCGTTGCAACAGAAAATGAAATAACTAAAGAATTACATGATAAAACGTTGGGTTCAAACATGTAATGGACCTTTAAAAAAGGACAAAACGAAATTACAGCAGATTCTAATGTAGATGTTGAATTGTAGTTTGATTTTGTATTTGGGCGTCCATTTGCTAACATTAGATGGTATAATGTTCAACAGCATATTTGAAGGAGCTGGTGACAAATTGACGCATCCAGAAACTGCGTATTTAAATTTACTACAACATATATTAGAAAATGGTGTTAAAAGGGACGACCGTACCGGAACAGGTACATATAGCGTCTTTGGCTATCAAATGCGCTTTGATTTAAGTAAGGGTTTTCCACTTTTAACGACAAAGCGAGTGCCATTTAAACTTGTAGCAAGCGAGCTTCTTTGGTTTATTAAAGGCGATACTAATATTCGCTACTTATTACAAAATAATAATCATATATGGGACGAATGGGCTTTTAAAAAATGGGTAGAATCCGATGAATATCGTGGCCCTGATATGACTGATTTCGGTCGTCGTTGTCTAACAGACGAAGCGTTTAATGCGTTATATCAAGCTGAGCTGACATCGTTTTGTGACCGCATTGTCAATGATGATGGTTTTGCAAAGAAATACGGTGATCTTGGCAATGTCTATGGCAAGCAATGGCGTAATTGGACAACATCAAATGGGGAAAGTCTTGATCAATTACAAGACGTTATCCACCAAATTAAACATAATCCAGATTCACGTCGCATTATTGTGAATGCTTGGAACCCAGAAGATGTCATTAATGCAGGTGCAAAGGGGAGTAAAGCTGCTTTGCCACCTTGTCATGTGATGTTCCAATTTTATGTAGCAAAAGGTAAGTTAAGCTGCCAATTAATGCAAAGAAGCCTTGATACGCTGCTCGGGTGTCCATTCAATATTGCATCCTATGCATTACTAACACATTTAATTGCCCATGAATGTGGACTTGAAGTTGGCGAATTTATTCACAGTATTGGCGATGCGCATATTTATGCAAATCACATAGAGCAAGTGAAAGAACAGCTCTCTCGTGAGCCACGGGAACTACCAACCTTGAAAATAAACGCAGATAAAACGTCAATTTTCGAAATAGAACTTGAGGATCTTTCCATCGAGGGCTACAACCCACATCCAGCAATTAAAGCACCAATTGCGGTATAAAAGAAGAGAGCAGCAACCAAAATGGTTGCTGCTCTTTTGATTAGAAATACTAAAACGAGCAATCTGTTTTAAGAAATAGGAAAGAAGTCGGATGGTTAAGTAATGGCACGTCTATTATAGTGTTAATGGTATTAATAGGGATATTTTCTAATAAAATGTTTAGGGGTGGCTGTGTTGAAAGAAAGATTGTTGCTTCAAACACCAAGAAATGCGAAGTTTCTTCGGTTGAAGGAAAATAAACAAGGAGAAGCTTCGTTGCTTAGAAAGCAACAGGTTCAACACGATAGTCCACATATATCAACAACATTATCGCAAGAACAAATAGTGAAAATGATGCAAATAGTTGAAGAAATACGGCTGAATGGCTATAAATAGTTTGAAATGTAAGCGCCTTCTATATGCGCAAGGTTATATACATAAAATTTCAAGTAGACAAGTATGAAAAAAACTTGTTTTTCTAAAACTATTTAGTAATAAATAGCAAGTGTATTAAATTAATAAGAAATGACTTCTCCGTTTTTATCATAAAAAGTAAAAATTGCAGGAAACGTATCCTCTGCATTAGGAGGTAGTTTAAATGTTTTCATAAATGGTGCGGATGTATCAACTTCAATTTCTTTTTCAAAATTCATTAAGTTTGTCAATTTAATTTTGGTAACATTGCTGTCTAATTCGTGTACATATAGTGTGCCATAGTTGCCTTTATTTGTTTTATATTGTCGATAGGTTTCTGAGGGATCTGTTGCTAAATAAATAAATTTAAGTTTACCATTCCAACCTTTATTAAAACGTGCATGACCATATTGACTATCGTTAATTTTCAATTGTACTAACCACATATTTGTTTCTTCTATTCGTTCAAAATGCATTATTTGTATGCTACTGTCGATAAATTCCTCTATAAAATCTTTCACAGTCGTTTCGGATGATGTTAGATGATAGTCGTTATAATAAGCATTTCCGTAAATGAAAAGTCCTAATAATAGTAATGGTGAAAATGTGCATATTACAATTAATAATAATTTGATTTTCATACTAAATATCCTCCTTTTTATAGAAAATACTTTTACTGATTTTTTTTTTAATTTATCATTAAATTATGAAAAAAAACAAGGAGGAAACCAATATGAAAAAATTGTTTTTTATCTTTATTATGATTATTTTCATAGGATTTAATTTGGGAGAAATTCAAGTGAAAGCTTCTAATTTAAATGCAGAGCAAGTGGAACATCTTGAGTCTCTTGGTTTTACTCAAGAAGAAATATTAAACATGCTCCCAGAAGAAATAAATAAAAATTTAGAAATAGATGGAGAAGTTGTTGCAACTAGTACAAAATTTTTAAAAGTGATAGAAAATGATATTTTTAATGAGGAAGATTTAATCAATTTAATTATCGAACTTGATGAGGAGACTTATTTTAAGGAAGTTCAATTACAAGAAGAGAAACAAAATAGTGGCTTTTTTTCAAATAAATCTTTTGTAACAAGGAATGCCCTTAATAAAAAAGATATTGACAAAAGTACAACTTCATATAAAACAGTTACAACAACTATAGTAGCTTTAGAAGCAAAGAAAAAATATCGAGTAAAAACAGCCATTACATGGCATATTATGCCTAAAAATAGAAAAATAGATGTAATAGGGACAAGTATTAACAGTGCCTTCTGGGCTCCATCTCCTGGTTCACAATACGGACAGCAAAGTTGGTCTGTAAGACATTCATGTAATAAAACGAAACATTTAGTAACTACTTATTCAAGCAGCAGTAATGCTTGGACAAAAGGTCCAACTGGTTACCCTTTGAGCATTGATTTACCTGATGATGTTGTGAAATCTTATGCATGTCATAGTGAAAAAGTGCTATCTTTATCTGCATTTTCATATTTTACAGTAGATAGATTAACTTCTACAATTCCCACTCAAATAGATGCGTTTGGTAAATATTTGCACCAAGAATCTTACTGGCAAATTTTTCCGACTATTAATTTTTACCCATTGTCGTTTGGGGTTTCTGCGAGTCAATCCAGTAAATTTACAGAAGCTACGACACATGCAAAAGTAATATTTTAATAAAAACCTTCCCGAGGCGAGTATAGAGACTCAACTTAATTAGTATTAAATAAACGCTATAAATCCAAGCACCTTCTAAGCTATAATGGCTAAGGAGGTGTTTTTAAATGAACGTATTTTTTATTGAAACGATTTCAGGGATGGAACTTTTACATATAGTGTCACATGATGTGGCTGGTATACTCGCTGCAGCTCAAGGGGAGAGCGTAACGTTTCCTGTTGGCCATTTTAAATATGAATTTCATAACTTAGATTTTTATGAAGAAAATGGGCAAATCCAACAAGAGCTCGTTATTTATGTGTCAAAAATATAGAGGGGTACATGTTAGATTTTTCAACATGTATTGTGTACATTTAAAATGAACAGGCTAAGGTAAGAGCAAAAAACTTGTGATTATCTTAACCTGTAACTATAATAGTTACAACAGGTGGTGATTCATATGGTGAACAGTCGATTTTCGGTCGCAATCCATATACTTTCGCTCATTGCAACAACATCTGATAAAAGTCAGCTAACATCGGATTATATTGCTGGTAGTGTCAATACAAATCCAGTAGTCGTGCGACGTATGATTGGCGTATTAAAAAGAGCTGGTTTGTTAACATCGCAGTCAGGAATTGCAGGCTATGGACTCGTTATTAAACCAAAGGATTTGTCTTTATTGACCATATATCGTGCGATTGAAGGACCTGAGCAACTTTTTGCAATTCATGATGAGCCAAATCCAGCATGTGCGGTAGGTCGGAAAATTCAGCACACGTTAGAAGCCGTTTATATCGATGTTTGGCATGCAATGGAAAAACAGTTACAAGCACAAACGTTACAAGATGTGCTAGATCAACTTCGTTAATGTAAAACGAGGTCGGTCTTACTGCGATTAACCTGTAACTGAAATGGTTACAATTCAATTAAGGAGGAATTTAAAATGAAAATAGGCGTTATTGGAGCAACAGGGAAAGCGGGACAAAAAATAGTTGAGGAAGCATTGCAACGTGGCCATGAAGTTACTGCCATCGTTCGTTCAGCTTCTAAAGTAACAGAAGACATTAAAGTGATTGAGAAGGATGTATTGGAATTAACACAACAGGACATGAAGGACTTTGATGTTGTTGTTAATGCATTTGGAGCGCCTTTCGGACAAGAGGAGTTACATGTGAGAGTAGGACGTCATTTGATTGATATTTTCAAAGGCATTGCAACAAAATTATTTGTTGTCGGTGGAGCAGGAAGCTTATTTGTTGATCCAGAGAAAACAGTTCGTGTTATGGATACACCAGATTTTCCGGAAATGTTTTTTGCAACCGCAAAAAATCAAGGTGAAAACTTAACTGATTTACAAGCATCTAGTATTACGTGGACATTTTTAAGTCCTTCTGCAATGTTTGATCCAGAAGGTCCACGAACAGGGCACTATATTACAGGAAATGATCATCTACTCATAAATGCCTCGGGTGAAAGTTATGTCAGCTACAGTGATTTTGCCATTGCCGTTTTAGATGAAATTGAAAATCCGCAAAATCGTAATAAACGTTTTACTGTTTCTTCAACGAAATAATAATGCTACCGAGCGTGCGAATTGCGCTCGGTTTTTGTTGATTATCGGCAAAATTGAAAAAAACTTTCGATTTATGTTGAACTGACTGTTTACAAGACGGCATTTATTAGCTACTATCAGTGTGAGTATTACTTCAAAGGAGACGACAATAATGTCCACACAACGTATAGAAAAAGATTTTTTAGGTGAACGAGTATTACCAGCAGAAGCTTATTATGGGATTCAAACGCTTCGCGCAACAGAAAACTTCCCGATTACAGGTTACACAATTCATCCAGCCCTTATAAAAGCAATGGGAATAGTTAAGAAAGCTGCTGCACTAGGTAATATGGAAGTACACCTATTATCAAAAGAGATTGGAGAGGCAATTGTCGAGGCTGCACAAGAAGTCATCGATGGTAAATGGGATGCAGAGTTTCTTGTAGACCCAATCCAAGGTGGTGCAGGCACTTCTATTAATATGAATGCTAACGAAGTTATTGCGAACCGTGCACTTGAAATTTTGGGTAAAGCAAAAGGTGAATACCAAACGATTAGCCCAAATAGTCATGTTAATATGTCACAATCAACAAATGATGCCTTCCCAACAGCTATTCATATCGCTGTTTTAAATTTAATAGATGAACTTCTTGTTACAATGGAAAATATGCAAGCTGTATTCCATCAAAAAGCAGAGCAATTTGCCCATGTCATTAAAATGGGACGTACGCATTTACAAGATGCTGTACCGATTCGCTTAGGACAAGAGTTTGAAGCATATTGCCGTGTAATTAACCGTGATATTATCCGTGTTCGACAAACACGTCCAAACTTATATGATGTAAATATGGGTGCAACTGCTGTTGGTACAGGGTTGAATGCATTCCCAGATTACATTAAATCTGTAGATGAACATCTTGCTGAAATTTCTGGCTTGCCATTAAAAGGTGCTACACATTTAGTAGATGCTACGCAAAATACAGATGCATATACTGAAGTGTCCGGTGCACTTAAAATTTGTATGATTAATATGTCTAAAATTGCTAATGACTTACGTTTAATGGCATCTGGTCCACGTGCAGGTTTAGGTGAAATCATTTTACCAGCACGCCAACCTGGGTCTTCCATTATGCCTGGTAAAGTTAACCCTGTTATGCCAGAGGTGCTTAACCAAGTTGCATTCCAAGTAATTGGTAATGACCATACGATTTCTTTAGCATCTGAAGCTGGCCAATTAGAGTTAAATGTTATGGAACCTGTGCTTGTCTTTAACTTGATTCAATCTATTAGCATTATGAATAATGTTTTCCGTGCATTTACAGAAAACTGCTTAAAAGATATTGAAGCAAATGAAGAGCGCATGAAAGAGTATGTAGAGAAAAGTGTTGGTGTCCTAACTGCAGTGAACCCACATATTGGCTATGAAGTAGCAGCACGTCTTGCGCGTGAAGCGATTCTTTCAGGTCGTTCAATTCGTGAGCTTTGTATTGAATCGGGTGTTTTAACGAAAGAACAATTAGATTTAATTTTAGATCCATATGAAATGACACACCCAGGTATCGCTGGTTCTAGTATGATGAAATTAAAATAATTTTTTAATAAGTACTTTGCTATGTGTTTAGTACTTAGAGTGTCGACAGAAGGCATCAGGAGTGACTCTTGATGCCTTCTGTCTTTTCTAATTCTTTTGAAGGGCATTAAAAACAGTGTCTTTTCCAAACGCGTATGTAGAAATTAAATGCCCTTATCTTTTTTATTCTTTTCCCTTACATAAAAAGTAGGCGTTTTTCTGTGAATATTGGAAGAAATAAACTATAATAATGGTATTATAGTAATATTATAGTTAGGGGAAATTAGTATGAGTTTGCGAAGAAAAAGCATTATCGGTTTTTCTGTTTTAAATTTAATTATGATTATTGTATTAATTATTGATTTGGCAAATTTAACATCATTAGCTTGGATTTCAACAATTTTAACAATCATTGGTATATCGATTACTTTGTCTTATATGTTCTATGTCAAATATAAAGTAATTCTACCGATTAACCAATTATCAAATGCTGCGAAAGCGATTACAGCAGGGGAATTTGATTCAGTTATAATTGCTACACATGACAATAGTGAGATATCAGAGCTAGCTAAAGCCTTTCTTGAGATGAAAGAACAACTTCGTACGATGACGCAAACAATTGCGAACAGCTCGACAGATTTATCTGCAAGCATAGAGGAACTTTCAGCAAGTACAAATGAAATTACAATAGCTGTAAAAGAGGTTGACCATCAAATGGAGAAAACGTCAACTGGTCTAAAACAAGCAGCACAATCTGCTAATGATAGTGCTATTGCCATGCAGCAAACAGTGGAAGGAATTGAACATATTACAACTGCAACGCAAGGTGTTTACGACCATGCTAAAGAAGCGAATGATATAGCAGGAAACGGAGCAGAAATATTGCATGTAGCGAAAAAACAAATGGAATTTATTTCATCTTCTACAGATAAAACGAGTGGATTAATGCAACAATTAACAAATAAAATGACAGATATTAAAGCTATGACAGAAATGATTACAACGATTACCGATCAAACGAATTTACTTGCGTTGAATGCTGCGATAGAAGCTGCACGTGCTGGTGAGCATGGTAAAGGCTTTGCTGTAGTTGCAGAGGAAGTTCGTCATTTAGCGGAGCAATCCAAACATTCTGCTACGCAAATTGTTGACCTAGTAGTAGGCATTGAAAGTGATACGAAGCAAGTAGCTGTAGCTGTTGAGGAAGATTTAAAAAATGTCCAACAAGGAGTTTATGTTATTGATGAGGCGACAAAATCTTTTGGTAACATTTCAAATCATGTGAGCCAAATGACTAATCAACTCGAAGATATTTCAACTACAGCAAAACAATTGTCTGGAAGTGCAAATGGTGTAGCCGCATTAGTAACCAATATTGCGGGTGGCATGGATAAATTATCTAACTATACGGAAGCTGTGTTACAATCTATGGATGAGCAAACGGCCTCTATGCAAGCAGTCAATCAAGTTTCTCAGGAGTTAACGATTCAGGCTGATGACTTGCAAAAGGTTACAAATCGATTTCAAGTAATTTAACTCTAGCAAGAGGGATATATGCAGTCAATAAATGCTTCTTTAGAATAAAATAATAAGTTTTTTAATATAATTTATTATATGTTGCTATATACGAACATAGAAGGCTATTTCGCAAAAGTAATTTATTTTTGCGAAATAGTCTCTTTTTTTTGCTTTTTATTCAGAAAACTTGTAAGTTCACAGATAAATAAAAATGTTGAATTTTTTAATATAGTTTCTTATAATGGACTAACTGTTACCTCTTCTAACACACTTCAACTATTGCAACCCGCATTCGCCGGGTCAACATGTCATTTCTATAGCCTTCGCAAATCCCAGCGAAATCATAAATAATATGAAAAAACAAACTGTATGTAAAACTAAATTGCAAGAAAATTGAAAGCATGAATTATATCAAGAATCATTATAGAAAGATAATTCTGAATTTTGGAAAGAGAGAGATTGGATTGAAGCTATCACAAGTAGAACAAGAAAAACTTCTCCTCCATGTGGCAGGAGAACTTGCGCTGAAAAGAAAAGCGCGTGGATTAAAATTAAATTATCCCGAGGCTGTAGCACTTATTAGTAGTTTTATTATGGAAGGTGCTAGAGATGGAAAAACAGTTGCACAATTGATGAGTGAAGCGAAACACGTTCTAACCGCAGAAGATGTTATGGAAGGTGTGAGTGATATGATTTCCGATGTGCAAGTAGAGTGTACATTCCCAGACGGAACAAAGCTTGTTACTGTACACCGTCCAATTCAGTAAAGGAGGAATTGATGATGATTCCTGGAGAAATCAGACCAAAAAATGATGTTATCGAAATAAATGTAGGAAGAGCAACAAAAAAAGTACTTGTTTCGAATACAGGAGACCGTCCGATACAAGTAGGCTCCCATTTTCATTTTATTGAAGTCAATAGATTTCTAGAGTTTAACCGAGAAGATGCCATCGGAATGCATCTTCATATTCCATCAGGCACAGCAGTTCGATTTGAACCTGGGGAAGAAAAAGAAGTGGAGCTTGTTGAGTTTGGGGGCAAACAGCATGTTTTTGGATTGAACATGCTTACGGAAGGCTCTACTCACCATAAGGATGAAATATTAGATAAGGCAATTGAAGGTGGTTTTAAAGGAGCGGAAGAAAAATGAAGGTAACACATGAAGCTTACGCGAAAATGTTTGGTCCAACAGTTGGGGATAAGGTTCGGCTTGCCGATACAGATTTATGGATTGAAATCGAGAAAGACTATACAACGTACGGGGATGAAGGCGTATTTGGTGGTGGTAAATCATTGCGTGTCTCTATGGGACAAAACGGAAAGAATACGCGAAATGAAGGAGTGCTTGACACTGTAATAACGAACGTCATGATCATTGATTATACGGGTATTGTGAAAGCGGATATCGGTATAAAAGATGGGCGTATTATTGGCATTGGCAAAGCAGGTAATCCGAACAGTATGGACGGCGTTGACCAAGATATGATTATTGGCGTTGGCACTGAGGTTTATGCAGGTGAAGGTCTTATCGCAACGGCTGGTGCTATCGACACGCATATTCATTTCATTAGTCCGGATCAAGTGGAAACAGCATTATTAGCGGGGACAACAACTTTTATTGGTGGAGGTACAGGTCCTGCAGCTGGTTCTAAGGCGACAAGCTTAACTGCTGGTGAATGGCATCTACATCGCATGCTACAAGCTGTAGAAGGTTTTCCAATAAACATCGGATTACTTGGCAAAGGTAGTGCATCTGATCCTGAGCCAATCATTGAGCAAGTTCGTGCTGGGGCAATTGGTATGAAAATACATGAGGACTGGGGTGCAACACCTGCAGCACTTGATCAAAGTTTAACAGTTGCTGATGAGTATGATATTCAGGTGGCATTACATTCAGATACATTAAATGAAGCTGGATTCGTAGAAGATACGATTAATGCTATTGATGGTCGTGTAATTCACATTTTCCATACGGAAGGTGCAGGTGGTGGACATGCACCAGACCAATTAGTAATGGCATCATTACCTAATATATTGCCAGCATCTACCAATCCAACAAAGCCGTTTACAACGAATACGATTGATGAGCATTTAGATATGTTAATGGTGTGTCATCACTTGAAGCATGATGTACCAGAAGACGTGGCGTTTGCCGATTCTCGAATTCGACCAGAAACGATTGCTGCAGAAGATATTATGCAAGATTTAGGGATTTTAAGCATTATGTCTTCCGATTCACAGGCGATGGGTCGTGTTGGTGAAGTGACAATACGAACGTTCCAAACGGCAGACAAAATGAAGAAACAGCGTGGTGCTTTACCGCAGGATGAAGGAAAAGACCACGATAATTACCGCGTTAAGCGCTATATGGCTAAGCTCAATATTAACCCAGCAATAGCACATGGAATTAGCCATGAAGTAGGGTCATTAGAAGAAGGTAAGCTAGCGGACATCGTACTTTGGGATCCAGCGTTCTTTGGCGTCAAAGCAGAAGTTGTCATAAAAAGTGGTATTGCAGTTTACGGTATTACAGGTGATCCAAATGCGTCAATTCCTACACCGCAGCCTATGAAAGGACGTCGGACGTTTGGCTTTTATGGACAAGGCCCTCAAAATTGTGGCATGACATTTTTACCAAATATTGCAGTAGAGGAAGGGTTGCCGGAAAAATTAGGCTTAAAACGTATGATAGGGACAGTGAAAAATTGCCGAAATATTAGTAAAGCTGATATGAAGCTTAATCATGCTACACCGAAAATTGATGTTAATCCTGAAACATACGAAGTGAAAATTGATGGTGAATTAGCTACATGTGAACCAGTGGATGTTTTGCCAATGGCACAACGATATTTCTTATTTTAAGAAAAAAATAGAGAGTGTGTAACAGTAACAGAGGAACAGTTAAAAAATTGATAAAGAGGTGCAACATAGATGTTAATTGAAAAAATTATCGGCAATATTGCTAATGAAGAAGAACATTCACATAAAACAACAGAGTGGATAGAGCTTGAGTGGGAAGAATTAAGCAAACGTATCCTTCGAACAGAGACAGATAAAGGCACGGATATTGCTTTACGTTTAGAAGGTGACGAGCCATTACAATATGGTGACTTATTATTTGAGGATGATAGCCGTCGCATTGCGATTCGTACAAAACTCGAACCAGTTATCGTCATTTCACCGAAAGATATGTATGAGATGGGAAAATCTGCATTTGAATTAGGCAATCGCCATACACCTTGCTTAATTGAACATAATGAAATCATCGTACGAGCTGATCATACGATTAACCCATTATTAGATGAAATAGGAGTGCACTATGAAACGACAGAACGACGTTTTAAACAACCATTCAAATACCGTGGGCACGCTCACTGATTTTTCATTATTGCGCCTATTACAAATCCATGATTCTGCATTTCCAATAGGCTCTTATACGCATTCATATGGGATGGAAACGTATATTCAGGAAGATGTTATTCGCACAAAGGAACAATTAATAAATTATTGTAAATCGTATTTATTTCATAATTTAGTGAATGGTGACGCCTTAATTATTCAGGATGCGTTCCATGCAGCAAAAGAAAGCAATTGTGCTCGTCTCATAGAGTTAGACGAACTTTGCGGAGCTATCAAACTAGCAAAAGAATCGAGAGATGCTAGTCTCAATGTTGGCAAGCAATTTATCCGAACAGTGGCACCTCTTATGGACAGCCCTTTATTAATGCAATGGCAAGAAAAGATAGCCAAAGAAGAAGTGCAAGGCCATTACGCAGTACTTTATGCGATTTATAGTGAAGCACTCGGTGTAGATGTCTATCATGCAGTGATGACTTATATGTATGCATCCATTAGCGGATTAGTACAAAATGCTGTTCGCGCTGTGCCGTTCGGACAAAATACAGGTGTACAAGCATTAAATAAACTTCTTGTCTTTATAGAGGAAGCTGCGGAAAAGGTCATGACCTTAACGATAGATGATCTCTCTAATAATGCTATAGGTATTGAACTAGCATCGATGAAACATGAATTTTTATTTTCAAGATTATTTATTTCATAGAAAGAGAGTGGATATAAATGACTCCAATTCGAATTGGTATAGGTGGCCCAGTTGGCTCTGGGAAAACATCTTTAGTAGATCAATTAACACGTGCAATGCATGAAAAATATAATGTGGCAGTAATCACAAATGATATTTATACAAGAGAGGATGCCCAATATTTAATTACAAATGGTGTTCTAGAAGAGGACCGTATTATCGGTGTAGAAACAGGTGGATGCCCACATACAGCTATTCGTGAAGATGCCTCGATGAACTTCTCTGCCATTGATGACTTGAACAAACGCTTTGAAGATTTAGATATTATTTTCATTGAAAGTGGTGGGGATAATTTATCGGCTACATTTAGCCCAGAACTTGTTCATGGCTATATTTACGTAATTGATGTGGCTGAAGGACAGGATATACCTCGTAAAGGTGGACCTGCATTAACACGTTCGGATTTACTGCTAATCAACAAAACATCACTGGCACCGCATGTTGGTGTAGACCTAGAGATCATGGACCAGGATGTGAAAAAAATGCGTGCTGGACGTCCATATATTTTTGCAGACGTTCGTTCACAAACAAATGTCGACAAGGTTGTTGAATGGATTCAGCATCACATGTTACTTGAAGGCGCCGAAGCAGCTGACGTGAATGCTTAATCAAGGAAAAGTGAATCATTATGGCAAATTAGAGATGGCATTTGAGCCAAGAAGGGGATATACACGACTTGTTCATGTATATCAGCAGCCGCCATTGAAGGCAAGCCGAGAATTGTATGCTGACAATAAGCCAACTGCCACCGTTTTTATAATGGAATCATCTGGTGGCATGGTAGCTGGTGATCGAAATGAAATCTCTGTAAAACTTGCACCAGATAGTCAAGTAAAATTAAAACAACAATCCGCTCTAAAAATTTATCCTTCTCACACTGGTGAACGATGCACACAGGAAATTACGGTTGAAATTGCAGAAGGGGCAAGATTAGAATGGCTACCTGAGGTGACCATTCCTTTTGAACGAGCGAAATTTCAGGTGGATACAACGATTCGCATGGCAGAAAGCTCTACATTAATATGGGGTGAAATTATTGCACCAGGTCGAGAAATGCGAGGAGAAATCTTTGATTATCAATCCTTCCAATCCAAATACAAAATATTTGTTGAGGAAGCTCTAATTGCATTTGATTCATTCCATTTTAAACCTCAGGAAATGAACCTTTCTACGATTGGTCTGTTAGAGATGGCATATTATATCGGTTCGTTATGGATTGTATCTCCACAAGTTGAGAATCTCAATATTCGAGAATTACAGGAAATGATCCAACAGGAGAGTTCAATTCAGGCAAGTGTTACAAAACTAACAGATCATGCAATCCATTGTAGATGGCTTTCAAAAGAGCAGCGAACACTCCACAAAGAAATCAATCGTATGTTTGAACATGTGGCAACAATACTTTAAATTACTGTAGTGATGAAGGAGATAGAAAATTGAAAAAGTTTTCAGTATTTATTTTATTATTCATACTTAGTCTTGCTGGCTGTAGTAATGAGTCTAGTCAAGGCGAGGAAAAACAGCCATCCGCTGCTTCCTCTTCAAAAGCAAATGAGCTTATTTATGCATCTGAATCCGAATTTGCAGGGTTAAATCCCATTTTAGAGGAAACGAATTTAGATGCATTACTTTTTAGAGGTCTTATGCGCTTTGATGAACATAATGTACCAGTATATGATATTGCCAAAAGCGTTGACATATCGGATGACCTGTTAACTTATACGATCATGATTCGTGATGATGTGACATTTCATGATGGGCAAGTATTAACAGTAGATGATGTAATGTTTACTATTAACAGTATTCTTGATGATGCGAATGGGTCTTATTTAAAGTCAGATTTTATCCATGTTAAAGCGATGCAAAAAGCAAATGACACAACGATGACAATCGAATTGGATGAACCATTTACGCCGATGTTAGATAAGTTAACAGTGCCAATTTTGCCGAAGCATGTCTTTGAAGGTCAAGAGATGAGAACGGCTACGTTTAACCAAGAACCTATTGGTGCTGGACCTTATATGGTGGAGCAATGGGATAAAGGGACTAGCTTAACGCTTAAAGCATATCCATCTTTCTTCGGAACAAAAGCATCCATTGAAAAAGTCATTTTTAAATTTATTCCGGATAGTAATGTTCGTGCATTACAACTAAAATCGGGTGAGGTAGATATTGCCTTACTTGATCCGAATCAGGTTGAAGAACTTTCAAAAGTAGAGCAGTTAAAAATGTATGAAGTTGAATCAGCCGATTATCGTGGCGTGTTATTTAATATGAAGTATCCACTTTGGAAGGATGTCAATGTTCGAAAAGCGATAAGCTACGGTACAGATCGAGCTGGCATCGTCAAAGGTATTTTACATGGTTATGGGAAAGAAGCGTATTCGCCCCTACAAAAGCATGCCTATGTAAACGAAAATATTGAACATTATACTTTTGATGTTGAAAAAGCAAATGAATTATTAGAAAAATCAGGCTGGATATTAGCAGATGATGGATTCCGCTATAAAGACGGTAACAAGCTCGCCTTTACTATTACTGCACCGATCACAGATACAGTTCGTGTCAATATGGCTAATTATGTAGCGCAAGGCTATAAAGAAATAGGAGCAGATGTTGAAGTAGCGGCACTTGATTGGAGCAATATCGTTATTGAAGAAACACAAGCGTTCATGGTTGGTTGGGGAAGTCCATATGATGCCGACCACCATACGTACAGTTTATTCTATTCTGGCGAATCTAGCGTAACAAGTGCTGGCTACAATTATGGTAGCTATGCAAATGCAAAAGTAGATGCTTTGCTAGAAGAAGGAAGAACAACTGTCGATCCTGAAAAACGCAAGGAAGTCTATAAGGCATTACAAGAGGAGCTAGCAGAAGATCCACCGTTCGCTTATTTTGCCTATGTTGATGCTGTTTATGGCATTAATAAAAATATTAGTGGTGTGAAAGAGCGTATTTTAGGTCATCACGGCGCCGGCTTCTTATGGAATGTCGAGGAGTGGAAATGGAATGATCGCTAAGTGGATCGGGAAGCGAGTGATAATGGGGACAATTGTCCTCATTATCGTGAGCTTCCTCTCTTTTTTCATTATGCATGCTGCACCTGGCAATCCGGCGGCGGCGTATTATGGAGGCAATGCTCAAACATTAACAGCAGCTGAGCAAGAACGAATAGAAAAAGCGTTTGGCTTAGATAGGCCAGTTCTTCTTCAATATGGCACTTGGCTAGGTGAAGCGGTAAAAGGGAATTTAGGCTATTCTGCAAAAGAAGGTAGACCAGTAATAACGATTTTATTAGAACGTTTACCCAACACATTACAGTTGGTGGCACTCACATTATTCATCGTTACAATTGTCTCTACTTGGCTAGGATTACGGGCAGGAATGAAAGAAGGTTCTTTATTGGATCGAGGATTATCGGTTTTTAGTATTGCAAGCTCTGCGATTCCTCCATTTTGGCTAGGTATTGTCTGTATAATAATTTTTTCGGTACAGCTTGGTTGGTTTCCTTCTTCAGGTATGAATGATGTGCGTGGCAATGGAGGTTGGCTTGATCGTTTAAACCATATGGTGCTCCCTCTAATTGTTTTAGTAATTTCTCATGTGGGCATATTCGCACGTTTTTTACAGGACAGTGTTAAGGCAGAGAATCGTAGTTATTATGTCCAAGTTGCGCGTGCTAATGGAGTACCAGACCGACAAATAAGAAACCTCATACTACGGAATTCTGTTATTCCGTATATCAATTATATTGGTGTGACGATTCCTTCATTCTTTGGTGGTTCCATAGTAGTTGAAACACTCTTTGGCTGGTCCGGTTTAGGATCACTGCTAGTGAAATCAGTTATGGTAAAAGATTTTCCTGTACTTATGGGAGCCATTTTAATTATTGGTGTTGTGGTGGTCATTTGCTTATTTGTAATCGACGTTTTAATGATTTGCATCAACCCTAGATTGAGAAGAGGGAAAATAGTATGAGAAAACGACGGAAGATGCCACTATTTTTGCTTGCACTTCTTTGCATAATATTAGGAACAACCATCTTCTCCTCACTGTTGGCACCTTTTGAGCCAAATGCAATGGATATGAATCAGATTTATGAAGCACCTAATCTTACACATTTACTCGGTACAGATCAGCTAGGCAGAGATGTTTTATCACGAATACTAGTTGGTGGGAAAGTTACACTTTTCATCGCCATTGTGTCAGTCGTAATTTCTAGCATTGTAGGCATTATTTACGGTGGTATAAGCGGTTTTGTTGGTGGTGCCGTCGATGTAATAATGATGCGCATTTTGGAGGCTTTTTTAACGGTCCCATCCTTAGTAATTGTGCTTGCCCTGCAAGCAATTATGCAAGGCAGTGTTTGGCGAATGGCAATGATTATCGGATTCACAGGCTGGTTTGTTACAGCTCGAATCGTGCGCTCAGAGTTTATTCGTTTAAAGGAAATGGAATTTGTTCAGATGGCTAAAATGTTCCGTACCCCTTTGTGGAAAATAATATTTAGTCATTTATTACGTAATAGTTTGCCAGCTATCTTTGTCGTGACGATATTTAATTTTGCTGGTGCGATTTTTACCGAAGTGTCTTTAAGCTTTTTAGGTATCGGTGTGCCGCCAGCCATCCCATCATGGGGAACGATGCTGTATACAGCGCAAAATGATTTACTCGTTGGTGCTTGGTGGATCGGGCTTTTTCCTGGGTTTATGATTTTTGTGACGATATTATGTGTGCAAGCAATCGGGAGCACTTTCAAACAAGGAGGAGAACGATCCCATGTTTAAAATCGACAATTTAACTGTTCGAGTGAACAATAAAAATCTCATCCACAACATCTCGTTAACAGTGCCAAAAGGCCAAATTACAGCAGTTATTGGTGAAAGTGGGAGTGGGAAAAGCACAACCGTATCAGCAATTTTAGGAATGCTCCCTCCACAGGCTGAGGCGACAGGGGCAGTTTACTTTAATGGGAAAAATATAATGACGATGTCAAAAAAAGATAGTTTACTGTTACGGACAAAACATATTTTTACCATTTTTCAAGATGCTACAAATAGCTTTTCTCCTACCCAAAAAATGAAACAACAATTGTATATGTTTACTGCCTTACGAATGGGTGAGGAGAAAGAGATGTTTCTTCCTAAAATGACCGCTATATTAAAGGAATTAAACTTGACCGAAGATGTATTAGATTGCTATCCATTTGAGTTGTCAGGTGGTATGCTGCAACGTTGTATGCTTGCCTGTGCATTGTATAATAAGCCAGACATATTGATAGCTGATGAACCAACTTCTGCACTAGATATGCTGCATCAACAACTATTCATGGCATTACTAAAAAATCTTCATGCTCAACTGGGAACAACTATAATATTGATTACCCATGATTTAGGGGTTGCAGTTTCACTAGCGGATACGATTGTTGTAATGAAAGATGGAGAGATTGTCGAGAAGGGGCAAGCGACAGAAATTTTTGAGCAACCAAAACATCCGTATACAAAACGGCTTGTCACAAATCATTTTTAGGAGGCGTTTTAGTTGCTTCGGGTAGAAAACGTAAATAAAAGCTATCGAACAGGACAGCAAGTGTTAGCAAATATAAACCTTACTGTAGGAGAAGGCGAAATCGTCGGACTTGTAGGAGAAAGTGGAAGCGGTAAAAGTACTTTAGCCAAAATCATTATGCAGTTAGAATCACCTGATAAAGGGACCGTGAATTTTCAAAATCAACAAATCACAAAGAACAATCGAAAGTCCTTTTACGAAAAATGCCAAATTATCTTCCAAAATGCAAGTAATGCTTTAAACCCTATGTGGACGGTAAAGGAACAATTAAGGGAGCCATTGCAGCATCAGAAATTCGTAACGGATACCTATATACAAACGATGCTTCAGAAGGTCAAGTTGTCAAACGATGTATTACATGCTCTGCCCTCTGAACTTAGTGGTGGGGAGAAGCAAAGAGTAAATTTATTACGCTCTATTCTAGTAGAACCAAAATTGATAGTATGCGATGAAATTGTTTCTAGCTTGGATCGTCTAATTCAGCGGGAAATTATCGATTTATTAATTACGTTAAATAAAGAAAGAAACATGGCGATTTTATTTATTTCTCATGATTTAAAAGCAGTTTCTTATTTGAGTGAACGGATATATGTAATGAAAGCTGGCGAAATTGTCGATGAACAGTACAAGGAACAAGGTGGATTTAATTTCACCGATAGCTATGCACAAAAGCTATTTCAAGCGATGGAATGTGAATGATATTTCGTTTTTAAGCAGTTGTAGACAATAGATACTTTATACAGTTGTTTGACTTTGAAATTCCATTACTTTACAATACTATTTAATAGTATACTAGTGAGTTTACTATAAGTTATCACAACTGAATAGCGTGTAGTAATAGGTGTAAATTGCGTGCAATTTACTGAAAAGGGAAGTCGGTGTAAGTCCGACACTGTCCCGCAACTGTAAATGTTAGCGACTTTTCGAAGACCACTGTCAATGACGGGAAGGTGAAAAGAAGCAATGATCATAAGTCAGGAGACCTGCCTGTTACAAGTACACACCAATAACCTACGAGGAATAGGAGGTGGCATGTTGACAAAACAGAATGTTCTGTTCGTCACAGTACGTCAAACGATAAAAACCAAAGGATATAAAGGGATACGGCATCGAGCCAAATCTCTCCCATTGGTGCAATGTTTGATGTTGCTTGATGAATGATAATGATTAGCCGTAACGACGGATTTCCTCTTATTTAGCAGGAAATCCGTCTTTTTATGTAATCGAAACATTTGTTTTGAAAATATGTACGAAACGAGGTGCACGTATGATGAAGATTCATGTTTGTACAACACAGGAAAAGCAATATGGAGATATGAAGATTTGTAAATTGCCGCGCATTGAAGTTGCCAAGCAGCCAAAAACGAGAATGGTCATTGAAGCACTTGTTGACCAGTTTTTAGCAACAGGCCTTATTCAGAACGAACGTTTATTTAATCAAATTTTTTATAACAAAGACATCATTTGGATTCAAAATGATGTGTATGAAGGGTGCCTTTTTGCTAAAGCAAGTGTGGCGGATGAGCTGAAAACAAAAAAGAATGGCTTTATGATGTACATGCCAACAAATCCAATCGTTTATGAGGTAAATGGGGAGACGTATCATTTAATAACACGTATTGATTCGATTCGAGCTAAACCAAATTTAGATAGGCTAGATTTAGAGCCAAAGCCCATCTTAAGTGCTGCAAGAGTCAATGATTTGCTATGCTCGATGGTTATGCGTTTCTATCACACTTATTTAGAAGAGTTGTCGTTAGTAGTTCATACAAATCAAGATAGTAATAAAATAGTACATTTAATAAAGTATGTAGAGTGCGAATATGCTCAATTTCTACAAAGTGTTAAAGAATTAAATGATTATCATTTAAATTGGCATCCAAGAGGCAATGGACATCAATTATTGCTCCAATTAATTGAGCAATTACAAATTTTAAAGAGTAAACCTGGTTCGGTTCTTGTTGATTTTTCGAATAGTAATGGTTACGTAATTGTAGAATCAGCGAATAACTTTGTTGTGAAAGCGAAAAAAGCTTTATAGGATTAATATAAAAGGCATCGAGATGTTCTCGATGCCTTCTGTCATTTTTTATCGTAAAATTTTGCCGATAACTTTTAAAATCGCCATAAAAACTGGCTGAATCGCCGATAAAACGATTCAAATCGCCGATAAAACCTTTAAAATCGCCGATAAAACTTGCTATATAACCGATAAACTTTTCACAATCGCTGTTATGCTTTGGAAAATGCGGTTTCTCGGATAATTACAAGCAATGCATGGCTTCTTTTGCCTCATACCAAGGTACTGAATATCCCTTTCCTTTCGCACAAAAAATACTTGATGATGTATAGTCGGGATCTGCCTGTTTATTGTAATTGATTTGCGCAATTATATCTTCACTATTATGGCATTTATCATAGCCATCAAATTGTAACGATATTGACCCTTTGCCGTTTGTATAAGCAGCGAAAGTAGTACTATAATGCATAAAAGTTGCAACCGGAACACGTCCTGTTAATGTTACTTGTTCCTCTGTTAATAGAGGGTCATCAAAAGTACCATCTGCTTGCTGGATATCGTTCATCATACGACCGATAAAATCATTCGATGCTTTCAATTTAAAGCGATAATATGGTTCAAGCAATATATTTTCGGCTTGCTCCAGTCCTTGTCGAAGTGCACGGAAAGTTGCTTCGCGAAAATCGCCACCCTCTGTATGCTTGATATGAGCACGTCCTGTCAAAAGGGTGAAGCATACATCTGTCACTGGGGAGCCAGTTAAAACACCGTGATGCTCTCGTTCAAATAGATGTTTTTCAATTAGTCGTTGGTTTCCAACTGATAAATCATCAGCATGACAAGCGTTAACAAAAGTGTTACCAGTTCCACGAATATTAGGCTCCATTAACAGGTGTACCTCAGCATAATGTTTTAAAGGCTCGAAATGACCGTATCCTGTTACAGTCGTTACGATTGATTCCATATATAAGATTTTTGGCTCACCAAAAGTAACAGAAAGAGAAAAGCGATTTTTTAACACTTCAGTAAGTACTTCAAGTTGAATAACACCCATAATATGTACATGGATTTCTTGGAACTTCTCATGCCAAACTACTCGCAACGATGGTTCCTCCGCTTCAAGTAAACGGAATACTTGTAAAACTTCCTTTATATGCTGTTGTCCATCATACTGTACTTTAGCTTGTAACGTAGGCACAAGCTCATATGGCTGAGGAGGTATTGTACTACCTAAAATATCACCGATTTTTGCTAGACTAAGGCCCTTAACCGCGAAAATTTCTCCTGCTTGCACTTTTTGTGTTGTGTCAAAACGGCTTCCATTATATAAACGAATTTCAGTTATTTTTTCAGTCACATCACCAAATGTAAAGTCTTGGCGTGTATGTAAAGTTCCTTGCAATGCTTTGATAAAAGTTAACCGTTGAGTTCCATCATGGCGAATTTTAAATACCTCACCTTGAAATGGTGCTTGATGGTCGAATCGAGTCTCCGTAAGTAGAGGGAGCTGTGATAAAAATTCTTTTATTCCAATATCCTTTAATGCCGCACCAGTAAAGCAAGGAAATGCTTGCTCTTGTTTAATCAACTTTTGCAACTGTAAAAAGCATGTTTGTGTATCAAGAGTTTCTGTCAAATAGGCATCGAGTAGTTGTTCATCACGTTCAGCTAGCCATTCAGCAACGTGGCTCTGGACATAATCTGTACGCAATGGGTCGTCTATTAAAAGTACATCGTTCGAGCATTCCTTTTGAAGCTGCTTCATAACGGCATCTACATCAGCGCCTTCACGATCTATCTTATTAATAAAGAAGAAGGTTGGGACGTTGTATTGGCGTAGCAATTGCCACACGGTTTCAGTATGACCTTGTACACCCTCTACAGCGCTTACGATAATAATGGCGTAATCCATTACACGAATTGCGCGTTCCATCTCTGGTGAAAAGTCGACATGCCCAGGTGTATCAATTAGTGTGTATGTATCATCCCCAATTTGCATCCGTCCTTGTTCGGCAAAAATGGTAATACCACGAGCTTGTTCGATAGTATGATTATCTAAAAAAGTATCTTGGTGATCGACTCTTCCACGCGTTTGAATACTGTTTGTATGGAATAGTAGTTGTTCACAAAAGGTTGTCTTTCCTGCATCGACATGTGCGAGCACACCAATCGTTCTATACATAAAAAATCCTCATTTCTATTTTTCCTATATTCTTATTGTAACAGATAGTGCCAAAAAACATTTCGAGTAGAATAGTTCTCGTTTATGTTTGAATAGTGGTCAATCATTCACAAATATTAGTTATGGATTTTTTTGTGTGATTGAAAACAAAAATTACTTCTGCTAGGCTATTTTTATAACTTAATACTTCTATATATTGGTGCAAATGGTTTATATCATTTGCTTAAAAGGGAAATCGGTGTAAATCCGATGCTGTCCCGCAACTGTAAATGGGGAGTTTATACAACACAGTCACTGTAGTTTAACTGTGGGAAGACGTATAAACGTTGAACCTAAGCCAGGATACCTGCCAATATATATTATTTTACTTAACACCACGAGGATGGGAATAGTGATTGGTTAAATAACCATTGTTTTTTCACTATGTCGCCCTCTTGGAAACAAGAGGGTTTTTTGTGTCCATTTTGATGTGCAGTAGATTGAGCAGGAACCGTAGCATTAAACAGCAATTCATGCTTTTACCAGGAAATGCAGCGTCAAGAAGTGCTCGTGATCAGTAGCAAAGAAGTCATTGATTTCTTACTATAAAGATGAAAAATTACAAACTAAAGGAGAAACAAACATGAACAAATGGAAAGGCATGTGGCTAGTTTTTGCAATTGCACTATTGAGCATTTTAGGCGCTTGTAGTGCAAAAGATGATTCAAAATCAGCTGCGCAAAGTGAAAACATTGAACCAGCACAAGCAGAGTCAAAAGAAGTAACAATTGATAATAACGATACGACACAAGTTTATACAGAAGCTCCTAAAAAGGCAATTAGCTTAAATCAGCACGTTACAGAAATAATGTTAGCATTAGGTTTAGAAGATTCAATGGTTGGTACTGCCTATTTAGATGATAAAATTTATGAACCATTACAAGCAGCTTACGATAAAGTACCAGTGATAGCGGATCAGTACCCGACAAAAGAACAAGTAATTGATAGTGAAGCGGATTTTTTATACGCTGGGTGGAAAAGTGGCTTTAGCGAAAAGGGTGTTGGTACACCAGAAGAGTTAGAAGCACTTGGAATTCACACATATTTACATACTTCTTCAAGTATTACAAAACCATCGTTAGAGGATATATTTACGGATATCCGTAATATTGCAAAAATCTTCCGTGTTGAAGACCGCGGAGAGGCATTAATTGACCAGATGACAAAGGATGTTGATGCTGTTCGTGCAAAGTTACCACAAGGTGAAAAAGAATTACGTGTTCTAGTTTTCGATAGTGGAGACAAGGAAGTCTTTACAGCGGCACAAAACTTTATGGATGAGCTTGTCACAGTTGCTGGCGGTAAAAACATTTTTGGCGATGTTGAATCGGGCTGGACAACGGTATCGAAAGAAGAAACAGTTGAACGCAACCCTGAAGTCATTGTCGTTATTGATTATGGTTCCCAAACTGCAGAAGACAAAATTAAATTCCTAAAAAGTGATCCGGCATTAAAAGAAACAGATGCTGTAAAAAATGAACGCTTTGTCATTTTACCACTTTCAGCAGCTTCAGAAGGGGTTCGTGCTGCGGAGGCTATTGAAATTTTAGCAAAAGGTTTTTATCTTGAAAACTTTTAAATAACAATCGAAAGAGCTAGCTACTTGCTAGCTCTTTTTCATAAGGAGAACAAACAATGAATGCTTTTCGTTCAAATACACCAGATCGAACATTTGAAAAACTAAATACAAATGGAAATTTTACACGCCTTGCAGTAAGTCCAGGTATTATCAATAAGCATTATACACCAGCTCAATTTCAAAAAATTGCTGAGATTGTAGGTGAAAGCGGCGCAATTAAATACTCAGCTTCCTATAGTATCCTTCTGTCAGTCCCAACTATAAAAGTGAAGGAAATTATCAATGAGCTTCAAGAAGCAGGCTTATATATTGCAAAGCAAGGTCCCATCGTAGCGATAAAAGCATGTGATTTTTGTGATGGGGATAAAATGGAGGCTGCCGAAATTACAGAACAACTATACGAAGCATTACAGAAAGAAACTGTGCCTTCTAGACTACGGTTAAATATTAATGGCTGTGCATCGGCTTGCTATAATGCTGTATATGATGATATGGGGCTCGTTTATCAAAAGGATAGCTTTGATGTTTACTTAGGCGCCGTGCCGATGGGGGCCAATGCAAAGGCGGGTACACTATTTGCTAAAAGGGTTTCAGTACAAAAAATAGAAGGCTTTCTACAACAAATTATCGGGCTTTATCAGAAATACGCTCGCCCAAATGAACCTTTCCATAAATTTTATCGAAGAACTAATAGCGCTGAATATTGGCAAGCATTAAAGAAAGAGTGATACTCCTCCATTGATTTTTGCCTTTGGAGTCGTGTCCTTTTAACCAACTGAAAAAAAGCAAAGAGCTGGCTAGAGCTAGCCCTTTTTTAATGGAAACAATAGATGACTAGGTAAGGATATAATTGTTAAAAATAATGTCTTTAATGGAGAAGTGTTAGCCTTATTCGCTGGGTTAAAATAATAAAAATTAGGGAATGATAAGGACGAAAATCTAAATGTAGGGTGGACGGAATGACCTTAATAAACAAGTTTATGAAAGCCGTAATTTATTGTTAGGGTTTCTATTTGGGATAGGTCTAGTAGGTTTTATAGACGAGACTATTTTTCATCAACTATTTCGCTGGCATCATTTTTATGATAAGTCTACAACGGATATTGGCTTAATTTCTGATGGGATATTCCATGCAATTAGTTGGTTTGCTACAATTACAGGATTATTTTTACTTGCAGATATTCGTCGTAAAAGTGGGTTTTGGTTGAAGAGATGGGTTGGTGGAATGTTACTAGGTGCAGGTGGTTTCCAATTATATGATGGCATCATTCAACATAAGCTAATGCGGATACACCAGATTAGGTATGTAGAAAATGTTATCGTATACGATGTAATTTGGAATGTACTTGCTGCAATTATTCTCATAATAGGACTTTATCTTGCCATTCGTACTAGCAATAAAAATCTTCAAGTAGAGGCTACCACTAATGAACGCTGACCATCACCAAATATTAGAGGGTGGTCCTAGTCATGATGGTTTTGAAATTATTCATCCTCAACTAATTTTTAAAATTAATTAAAGAAAGAGTGACGTATGTAGAGTCATGCTCAGACTGTAAACAAACTATTTTTGGCGAGTTCCGATGCTAAAAATAGTTTGTTTCTTGCTTTATAGCGAATTTTTCCAACAACATTTATACATCGTGTTTTCTATGCTACAATTTCCTATAAGTGTGGAAGGAAGGTGTCTTATGAAAATATCCGTTTATGTTGCAAGTGCATTTAGCAAGGATCATAAAGGCGGAAATAAAGCAGGAGTAGTATTTATGGAGAATACATTGACCACTACTCAAAAAATGGCAATAGCCAAACAACTGGGCTATGCAGAAACCGCATTTATATCAGAATCTGAAATTGCTGATTATAAATTTGAGTATTTTACACCAAAAGAAGAAGTTGATTTATGTGGTCATGCCACAATTGGCTCTTTCGCGATTCTGATGCATTTAAATAAACTTTTCAAGAATCGCTATACAATTGAAACGAACAGCGGTGTTCTCGCTATTACTATAAAAGATGACATCATATTTATGGAACAAAACAAACCGATATTCTATGATGTTGTATCTCCAAACGAGTTCATCGACTGTTTTGACATTCAAGTCATAGACAATAAATACCCAATTCAAATTGTCTCCACGGGCTTAAAAGATATTTTAATTCCTATAAAAAGCGAAACACAATTACATGCACTGCAACCTAATTTTGAAAAAATTAAAGAAATTAGCAAGTATTATAATGTTGTAGGGATGCATCTGTTTACTTTTAATGACAATCGAATTATATGCAGAAATTTTGCTCCACTATACGACATCAATGAAGAAGCAGCGACTGGAACTTCCAACGGTGCATTAGCTTGCTACCTTTATGAACATCACTACGTTCAAAAAGAAGTCTATGTATTTGAACAAGGTTATTCTTTACACTCGCCTTCAGAAATATTAGTTAAAATAGCAACCAATAGCAAGAATGAAATAGAAAAAGTTTATGTTGGTGGCAAAGGCTATTACTGTGAAACTAAATATTTAAATGTAGAAAATATTGAGTAAAAATAATAACGAATAAAAAGGTTGAGAAAATAATTTTTCAATCTCCGTCTGTAGACAAAGTATCTGATTATTCGATACTTTGTCTTTTTCTAGGTAAAGCGGAGAAAAGAAGCTGATATAGTTCAACAGGAACATTTGATAAGAGATATTGATAAGTATGTTGATTTCTATTTTATTTATGAATTAGGAGTGTAGAGTCACTCTTTTTAGCTTAACTTTTGAATAAAAACAACTTTTAAGTAACTGAATTAAAGATGTCAAGCACCACGCGGAAATCCTTTGGTAAACCGCATTCTTTTCTTTGTATAAGTTTATATTAACTGACTAATAACCTTACGTAAAAATATCGCTTATTATATTGTGAATTTTCAGTTCGTTTAATAAAATAAAAATATAAACGACTGGTTAAATACTATCATAATGGTTCATTACCATAACTTAGGGTTGACCTCCATTCATGAGCATCCAGATTTCACTCCAACAGCTAACATTCTAAAATCCTTTTTTTTATAAAATGTTATTCTAGCCTTTTGATGAGCCATAATAATGGTATTTTACCTAATAAAATATCGAAAGGAGCTAAGATTAGAAAAATAGGTTTGTCCTTTGTTGCAATGTCAGTTTTAGTTTCTTCACTCTTTTTTGGGGGAGGTACAAAAGTTTTTGCAACGACAGGAGAAGAGTCCTCTTTGACAGATAAAGATCTTTTAAATGCTGGTGAACAGTTAGAATCTTATATTTATTATGAGGACGGAAAACCGTTTATTAATATTGAAAAAAGTAAAATTAGATGGCTTAGCAGGAGAATATATTGAAATTAGTTTGATGGTGAATCACATTAGTAAGAGTTACGCTAACTATCAAGCAAACACTACAATGAGTACTAGAAAAGGGTTACCTATTTGGGGAAATTGGTGTGGGCCAGGACATGGTTCTGGCCCTCCACAAGATGTATTAGATAGGGGTTGTCAAATACATGATATGTGCTATGAAGATAAAGGGTATTTTAGCTGTTCATGTGATTGGGAGCTTGTTGCTTATATAGATAGAAATTTTCATAGAATGGGACTTAAAGAAAAACTATTTGCTTCTGCGATAAAAATATATTTTAATAACAATTTATGTAATCCGTTGAAATAAGGAATGGTTAAAATGGTGAAAGCTTTGGCTGTAAGTACGATCATTATTTCTTTATTACTTTGGGTACCGAATATTGTGTTTCAAAAAGCATCAACTTTATGGATTTTCACGTTTGTATTATCAGGCATAGGTATTGTCTTAGCTGCATGCGTTAAATCTAAAATTTTAATTATAGGGAATATCATCACATTCTTTAGTTTTTTTATCCTAATGTTTTTAGGTTATATTTTTGTTTTTTTAACAAAGTAATGGAAACTTGATTCAAAAAAAAGTAGACAAAGTTGAATAACTCGACTTTGTCTACAGTCTAAGAGTGACTTTATGAGAGTCGCTCTTTTTTAGCTTAATTTTTCAATAAAAACAACTTTTAAGTAATTGAATTCAGGATGTTCACGCGGCACACGGAAATCTTTTGGTAAACCATATTCTTCAACAATTTTATAGCGAGTATTCGTTTCTTTAAACGCTTGGTCAATAAAGCCTTTAAACTTTTTCATGCCAAAGCTTGCATTGTTCGTTGAGGCAACAATAATACCATTCTTTTCAGTAATAGCAATTGTATCCATCAATAATTTAGGATAGTCCTTTGCTGTTGAAAACGTCATTTGCTTTGTGCGCGCAAAGCTAGGTGGATCTAATACGACAAGGTCGAATTTTAACTGATGGCGCTGTGCATATTTGAAATAATGAAATACATCCATTACTTTAATGTCCTGTGCTTCATAGTCAATATTATTGACACTAAATTGCTCGATTGTTTTGGCTAAACTACGTTTGGCGACATCGACACTTGTAGTTTTCGTTGCGCCACCAAGTGCTGCTGCTACAGAGAAAGCACCTGTATAAGAAAATGTATTTAACACGGTTTTATGTTGAGAATAGCGTTCACGAATGGCTAGTCGCACTTCACGTTGGTCGAGGAAAATACCAGTCATGGCACCATCATTTAAATGAACAGCATAGTTCATACCATTTTCCTTCACGATAAGTGGGAATTCACCAGGTGTACCCATAACAAAATCGTCCTGTTCAATATATTGCCCTTTACTATCAAAACGTTTTTTCTCATAAATTGCTTTAAAGTTTACTGTTTCTGAAAGTGCCTCATAAATGGCTTCTTTAAATGAATAAATACCTGCACTATACCAGCTCACCATATAGTAGCCTTCAAAGAAATCGATTGTCATGCCCCCAATTCCATCACCTTCGCCGTTAAAAGCACGAAACGCCGTTGTATTAGGGTTATTGAAAAATGCTTCACGATTTTGTAGCGCCTTGCTTATTTTTTTCGCAAAAAACGCCTTGTCAATTTCTTCATTAGCATCCGTAGTTAACAGCCAGCCGATGCCTTTATTTTGGATACCATAATAGCCAGTGCCGATAAAGCGATTATGAATATCTAATAGACGAAGTACAGCGCCTTCCTCAGTAGGCAGTTTTCGAGTATCGACTGCTTCCTTTAAGATTAGTGGGTAGCCTTTTTTCAATGGGCCCGCATATTGATTATTAATTTGTAATGCAATCGTTTGTGTCATGTTGTCATCCTTTAAAAAACATTTTGCTCTATTATCGCATTGTTTAGTAGCATTACACAAACTTATTTGACGAATGTCGCAATTTTTTCAACTGTTTCAATTGTAGCAGCTTCGAAAAATTCCATCTTACTGAAATAACTATGAATCAAACCCGCCATTTGGACATGTTCCACATACACCCCTGCATCAGCTAATTTTTTAGCGTAAGCAAGTCCTTCGTCGTAAAGTACATCTGCTTCAGCAGCGATAATTATTGTTTTTGGAAGTACGGCAAAATTTTCAATTTGCAAAGGTGAAACGAGTGGGTTTTTAAAATGATTTGGCTTTGTATAATGCTCAGCAAACCATTGCATACCTTGCTTATCTAAACCAAAATGTTCTCCGTAAGCACTATAAGAAACAGTCGTAAAATCAATGTTTACTACAGGGTAAATAAGTGCTTGTGAAGTAATAGTTGGTCCATCAATCATCGCTGCTAAGTAAGAAACTACCGTTGCGAGGTTACCACCAGCACTATCACCAGCGACCGTTATTCGGGTGTTATCACCACCGAAGCCGCAATATTGTCAAATACCCACAGTAGCCCATCATATGCGTCGTTTAGTGGGATAGGGAAGGGGTATTCAGGTGCCAAGCGGTAATCTACAGATACGACAATGGCATGCGCTTTATCAGCTAATAACTGACAACCGGCATCCGTTGACCCTAAATCGCCAAATACCCATCCACCACCATGATAATAAATAATAACCGGTAAATTTTTTGCGTGTTCCGGAATGTAAAGGCGAATATTAATCTCTTGTCCATCTCGCATAGGTATTTTTCGATCCTCCATCGATGCGAGGTGAGGCGTATGGCCAGATTGCCAAGTTGGAACTGCGCGCATAACTCTTGCTTCCTGTGGTGTCATTTCATAATAATGTGGTTTTAAATCCGTAGCTTGAATATAGCAAACGGCCTCATTTGTTAAACGTGTCATAACATCATCCTTTAGAAATTTTTATTGTTATATCTTATTATAAACTATTCTTATAAATTTACTATGATTTAACGTCGAAGAAGTAATTTATTTTAATAATGAGCAGAAATATTCCGATAGTAAAGTAAAATTATGTTTATAATAGGATGAATGATATAACTTGGAGGGTATTTATGATTTCATTAATAGTAGCGCATGATAATAATAATGTCATTGGGTACGAAAACGGTATGCCATGGCATTTACCTGGTGATTTACAATATTTTAAGGAAAAAACGATGAGTAAACCAATGATAATGGGACGTAAAACATTTGAGTCGATTGGTAGACCGCTACCAGGACGACGTAACATTGTCATTACGCGTGATGCCAACTATCGTGCTGATGGGGCTGAAATAGTGACTAGTCTCGACGAAGCACTGTCATTAGCAGGTGAAGTACCTGAAATCATGATCATCGGTGGCGAACAAATTTTTAGACTATCAATGGACATAACAGATCGAATATATGCTACAAAAATTAATCATTCCTTTAAAGGGGATACATTTTTCCCACAATATGAAGATGACTTTGTGCTAGTCTCGTCACAACAACCAGTAACAGCACCAGAAGGTTACACATTTCAATATCAAATTTTTGAACGCAAAAAATAATTGTATTTTGGGGCGTTTGCCACTTAGTGGACGTTGTCTGAAGCTGTAGTCTAAATTAATGAGAAAAATCACACGGATTAGCTTATGCCGTGTGATTTTCTTGTTTAACGATACATATTTTTAGTTGAAAAACTTCATTATTATAAATAAAGATACACACAGGCATACATGGAACCACATCCAGCTAACACAAAGAGGTGCCAAATTGTATGATTATAAGGGAGGCTGCGCCAAGCGTAAAAAATAGCGCCAAATGTATAGAAAAGACCGCCAGCTAATAAAAAGGCAAAGCCATTACTTCCTAAGAAAAAATAAATCGGCTTAATGGCAAAGATAATAAGCCAGCCCATACCAATATAGAAAATAAGGGATAGTATTTCAAAACGATTAATAAAAAAGCATTTAAATACAACGCCTAGTAAGGCAAGTGCCCAAATGATACATAATAAAGTAATTCCTAATGTGCCGCCGATAGCGATCAATAAAAACGGTGTATAGGTTCCAGCAATTAAAATGTATATAGAAGAATGGTCAAGAATAGCGAAAAAATATTTGTATTTTTCAGGCATGCTGTGAAGTAATGTTGACATAAGAAACAAGATGATGACAGAAGCACCAAAAATACTAAAAGTAGTAATATACAATGCACTTCCGTTTTGGACGGCAGTTAATATTAAAATAACAAGTGCTGGAATACTTGCAAGTAAGCCTATACCGTGAGTAATGGCATTCCACAATTCTTCCTTCCATGTTTTATAGTCAAATGCATCCACCATTATAAACACTCCCTTCGTTGTCTATTTACTATAGCCCAATAATGAGCGTCTTACTATTTACATTTGTCACATATTTACTTATCTAAAATGTCATGTCGAATTTTAGAGGAAATTGTTAGACAAATTTATTGAAAAAAGGCTATAGTAGCGAAGGAAGTGGAAATGCAAAAGACTTGAAATAGACACTTGAGATGACAAATGTCATGTTTACATATGGAAACATTAGTCTATATAATAATTTCAATGATGTTAAAGGATGTGTCGAAGTGGGACGAATTCATATTGTAACGGACTCAACTTGTGATTTAACAAAAGAAGAAGTAGAGCAACACGGTATACAGATAGTACCGTTAACAATTCAAATTGATGGGAAAACATATATAGATGGTGTAGATTTAGATCCACAACCTTTTTTAGGCTTAATGAAAAATGCGAAAGAATTGCCGAAAAGTTCGCAACCTGCACCAGGGAAGTTTAAAGAACTATATGACGAGCTAGGCAAAGATGGCGACCAAATACTTTCTATTCATATGACTGGTGGAATGAGTGGGACAGTTGAATCAGCTCGACAAGCTGCACAAATGACGGATGCAGATGTAACGGTCATTGATTCTCGTTTTATCGCAATTGGCCTTGCTATTCAATTAAGAGAGGCTATTAAAATGCGTGATGCCGGAGCGACTGTTGAAGAAATCGTCACACGTTTAGACAAGGTGCGTGACAATACACATTTATATGTAATCGTTGACACACTTGAAAATTTAATTAAAGGCGGTCGAATAGGTAAAGGGACAGGATTTATCGGTTCTTTACTTAACATTAAAGTCATTGCGAACCTAGAAGGTGGAGCATATAACCCTGTATCAAAAGTTCGTAGTCATAAACAGGTAGTGAACTACTTATTCAAACAATTCCAAGCCGATACTGCTGGTAAAACAGTTAAGGCTGTAGGTATTTCACATGCAGACGGTTTGACAACAATGGGCGCTCCATTAAAAGAGCTAGTTGAAGGAACAGGCTTTAATGATGTTGAAATCGCTTTTACGTCACCGATTATTTCTACACATACTGGACCAGGTGCAATAGGTTTTATCTATTTTTCAGAATAATTGACAAGAGCTGCTACATAAGTAATTGTAGTAGCTTTTTAACGCTTTATGTGGCTAGTTGTAAAAATCGTATACAGGTATACAGGTAATGTGATGATTATGCTTGGATTTTCTTGATAAACTGAAGCATCGTCACTTTTCATTGTAGCGACAACTAATTATAATAGAACTAACAGTAAATGATGGAAGGTGGTCAAATGGGCAGCTGGCGAATTATTTTGTCATGTTTGATCGTCTTAGTACTAAGTGGTTGTGCAATATCAATAGATGAACCGAATGCACCTGCAGATAAAGAAAGTGAGCAGGCAGAGACGGAGCAAGATATGAGACAGGATGAGCAACAAGCAGAAGAGGAGGCAAAACCTTCTAGTAATGTATTGACGCAAATTTTTGAACATTTTTTTGAACCTTCAGAAGAGAATTTACGGCAAATTGATGATGATAACGCAAAACAACTACATTACTTGGCACTTGGAGATTCACTAACAGATGGTGTCGGGGATGAGTATGGTCAAGACGGTTATGTTGGAAGATTAGCAGATTCGATGCTAGCTTGGACTTCGATTTCAGAAGTGGATGTTGATAATCGAGGAAAAAGGGGAAGACGGAGTGATCAGCTATTAAAATTAATCAAAAAAGGGCATTATGATGAAGAGTTACAACAAGCACAGTTTATTTCCTTAACTATGGGTGGAAATGATGTAATGAAAGTAGTCAAACAGGATCTGTTTAATTTAAAACGAGATGCGTTTGATAAGGAATTATTAACCTATGAGGATCGTTACGGTAAAATTATTGATAATATAAGGGCAAAAAATCCAACCGTGCCTTTATTACTCATTGGATTTTATAATCCTTTTTCGATTGTCACAAATGAGGCAAATGAATTTGATACAATTATTACAGAATGGAATAATGTCATTAAAAAAATTGCAAGTAAAGATTCAAATGCTTGTTATGTCTCAGTTGAAGACTTGTTCGATTCAAATCAAGAACTGGTCTATCATACAGATTTTTTCCATCCTAATGCAAAAGGCTATGATAAAATGACTGAGCGAATATTAGCAGCAATGGAGCAATGTAAAATGGAACAAAAAATTAATAAGGAAATAGGCTTCGAGGAGTGACTAAATGAATAAATGGAAATTCGCATTTTTTGCGTTAGCAGGTATGGTTCTTCTGTCAATCCTCCTCGTCGTTTATTTAGCAACGAAACCAGTAGATGGATATGATTTAGCAAAGAGCTCAGAAAGTGATACTGAAATAACAGGAAATGTACTAGTTGTCCAAACGACTACGAAAGAGTTAGAGTCAATTACGAAGAAATATTTAAAAGACAGTGCAAAAGGCTCGCCACTCCCATTGGATTTTTCCATTGGGGATGATATTGAATTACGAAGTAAATTAACTGTTTTTTATACAGAAATCCCAATTTCAATGAATTTTGAGCCTATTGTCGATGATAAGGGTAATATTATTTTAAAGCAAACTGGGATGAACGTGGGGTTATTAAATATTCCACCGGAGACGACAATGAAAATTATGAGAGATTCGGTGGATTTCCCTTCGTGGATTACTGTTAATCCGAATAAGGCTGAAATTTATATTGACTTATCGCGAGTAAATATTGCATCAGGGTCTCGTGTACGTGCGAAGGAATTAGACTTACCAAACGATAAAATCTTACTAGAAATCATCGTCCCTGGAGAATAAGGAGTGAATATAAATGGCAATGAAAAAGGCAACATTTGCAGGTGGCTGTTTTTGGTGTATGGTCAAGCCATTCGATGAAACACCTGGCATTGAAGCTATAGTTTCTGGTTACACTGGTGGACATGTTGAAAATCCAACATATGAACAAGTCTGTTCGGAAACGACAGGCCACGTAGAAGCGGTTCAAATTACGTTTGATGATGATATTTATTCATACGAGCAATTATTAGCTACATTTTGGACGTTAATTGATCCAACAGATGCAGGTGGACAATTTTATGATCGTGGACAATCCTACACTACTGCCATTTTCTATCATGATGAAGAACAACATGAATTAGCTGAACGTTCAAAGGCAGATCTACAGGCATCAGGTAAATTTGATAAGCCAATTGCTGTGAAAATTTTACCTGCAAGTACATTTTACGCTGCTGAGGATTACCATCAATTTTATTATAAAAAAAACCCAATGCATTATGAACGCTATGCAGTGGGGTCTGGGCGAAAAGCATTTCAAGAACTACACTGGGGGCATAGAAAATGACTAAAGAACAACGATTAAAAGAACTAACAGATATCCAGTACTATGTAACTCAGGAAAATGGTACTGAGCCACCGTTTCGCAATGAATATGATCAACATTTTGAAGATGGCATTTATGTAGATATCGTTTCAGGCAAGCCATTATTTAGCTCGCACGATAAATTCAACTCAGGCTGTGGTTGGCCAGCTTTCTCAAAGCCGATTGCACAAGAACAAGTTATAGAGCATTTTGATACATCCCATGGCATGCGCCGTGTTGAAGTACGAAGCAAGGACGCGGATTCTCACTTAGGACATGTCTTCCCAGATGGTCCAGCAGAGTTAGGTGGCTTACGTTATTGTATCAACTCTGCATCACTTCGTTTTATCCCGAAAGCTGATTTAGAAAAAGAAGGCTACGCTGAATATTTATCATTATTTAAATAATACAAAAGAGTACGTAAGCGAGTTACGGTAAACCTAGGTAAATCGCTGATAGAAGCCAGCGAATCGCCGGAAAGATAGAAGAAATCGCCGATAAAAGTCTTTGAATCGCCGATAAACTATCAGAAAGGCGTGCCGTAGTGGACAACAGTCACTGCAAAAATGTGTTAGGTTGATTGTAGTCAATCTAACACTTTTTCTTATTTGTCCCAACCTTGTTTTGAAGAGAAATTTTGCAAACAAAAAAGAATGCCTCTCTGGGAGACATTCTTTTTTTGTTAAATTTTAAACGCACCGACGACATTGCGTAAACTATCTGCTTGGTGGGCTAGTTCTGTAGCGGCTGCATTAATTTCCTGCATGGATGCAGAACCTTGTGTAGCAGCAGCAGCAGACATCACCGTATTGGAAGCGGTTTGATCAGCATAAGCGTTAATATGCACAAAATCATTTGCTACAGCATTACTATAATCAAGCGTTTGCGCTATTTTATCAACCATTGTAGCAATAATAGTAGTCGTTTCTTTCGTTTGCATTAGGATGTTGGACAATGACTGGTTTGTTTCATTCGTCACTTCGACTCCTCGAATAACTGATGTTACACCTTCATGATTTTGTGTAATAATTGATGCGACTTCATCTTGGATGGACGTCACAATCGTAGTTACTTCTTTTGCAGCCGTTTGTGATTGCTCAGCGAGTTTGCGCACTTCATCTGCTACAACAGCAAAGCCACGGCCATGCTCACCAGCACGTGCAGCCTCAATTGCGGCATTCAATGCAAGTAAATTTGTTTGCTCTGAGATGGCTGTAATGGTACCAATTATAGATGTTATATCTGCTGATTTTCGACCAAGTGCCTCAACTGTTGTAGAGGTAGAAGCAATCGTTTCTTCAATAGATTGCATAACTAATGTAGATTGATGAACTGATCGACTACCTTCATCAGCGGCTTGTTGCATGGCCAATGATGCCCGTTGAACAGCATTCGCCTGCTCATTTAATTGATGCATAGAATGATCTAAATCACTCATTTTTTGTTGGGCACTATTCATACTATTGATTGTATTTTCACTATCACTTGCTATATCTGCACTTGCATCCGCTATATTTTGGATTGTACGGGCATTCTCATCCGCTAATGTCATCAACTCCTGGCTACTGCTTGAGACGTGATCAGCGAGTTCGCTAACACGTTTAATAAGGTTTGAAATTGAAATGATAAGGGTATTCGTAGAGTTAGCAATAATAGAAAATTCATCGTTATTACGTACATGGACACGTCTTGTTAAATCACCACCAGCTTGGGCAATATCAAGAATAGAGTGGTTAATAGCACGCGTATTGTTTTTTAATGATTTAAATAACATAATGCCAAAAATAACGATTGCTATAAGACCGATAATTGAAATAATTAAAAACGTACTGTTTGACAAAGTAACTTGCTTATTCAACGTATTAAGTTTAGCTTTATTGGATTTATCCATTACATTGTTGATGGATTCAATATTTTGATCAATATGCAATTTCATCGTTTCGCCCGTACCTTCGATCATTAGCTTTCGAGCTTGTTCAAGCCCAAGCTCATCACGCATCGTCATGACCTTTTTCGAGTACTCAAGGTAATTTTTATAATATTGACCGATTGCTTGTATATGTCCAAGCTCAACTTGGCGGTCTGCAAATTTTTCTTGTAAAGCAGCTATTTTTTTATTGATAGAATCGATTTTCATTTTGTAAGAAGTAGAATAACTACCATTTCCCGTAATTATATAGGCTTGTTCTAAGTTGGTTAATCTAGCAATTTCATAGGCTAGCTGATTAACGGTAAGTTGCTCCTGTACATTCTTCTCAGTAAAATCTTTCATTTGCTGTTGAAGATTCGTTATATTGTTGTACGACAATATACCCATTGCGGCGGTAATAAAAATAAGAAGAGAGAAAATAATAAGTACTTTGCCGCGAATTAAATGATAAAAACGTTGTCGTTTTTCTGTAGTAGGAGGGAGATTATGCCTACTAACGTTAGAATCAATAGCTTTCTTTCTTTTTAAAAAGCTAGAATCTAAGAGAGACGGGCGTTTTCTCGTTGGTTTACTTGATTTTTTCTTGTTTTTCATCGCCATCACCTTCCTAATTTTTGCAGTATTGTCTACAATTCTATCGTATAATACTAAAAATTTCTATCTTAAATTCACAAAATTTTCATTTTTCAGATAAAAAAGCGTAATATTTTTGCATGACAAAAGTCTAGTAAGGTGAAAAAGACTTTTCGCATTTTCCTTACTAGGAAAAATTACTTAAATAAAAATATGGGCCATTTTATGACGAAATGTATTTTTTTTGATAAACTAGCGGAAAGTAAAAATGACAAGAGGAGGGCACTTTTCAGTTATGAAAAAGAGCTTTTATTTATATGTACTAACATTTCGAGGAGGGGATTGGTCGGATGCTAAAGTTCGCTTTGCCGAAGAAGTATTTCAAGAACATAACTTTCCTAAACAAAGCATAGATTTTGATGAGCTATCTACATATATCGAAACATATGCAACAGATAACTTAACGACAGAAGTATTTGATGAATTATGGGATTTATATATTGAACAAGGTAGATAATATCGGAATACTCTAATTATTCTTTCTTTTAGAGTTGCTAGACGTCTAGCATTGCGTAAATACGTGAAACAAAGTATTATTTATATTGATAACTGACAGAAAAGAGGGATTGCAGTATGAGTATTCATATTAATGCAAAAAAAGGCGAAATCGCTGACACTATTTTACTTCCGGGAGATCCACTACGTGCAAAATACATTGCCGAAACATTTTTAGAAGATGTTACTTGCTATAACGAAGTGCGCAATATGTTTGGTTATACAGGTACGTATAAAGGTAAACGTATTTCTGTACAAGGTACTGGTATGGGTGTGCCTTCCATTTCTATTTACGCAACAGAGTTAATGCAAGAATATGATGTACAAAAATTAATTCGTGTAGGTACTTGTGGTGCAATTCAAAAAGATGTAAAAGTACGTGACGTTATTTTAGCTCAAGGTGCAACAACTGATTCTCGTATGAATCAAATCATTTGGGGCAACAACATTGACTTTGCACCGATCGCAAACTTTGACTTATTATTAAAAGCGTATAATGCTGGGAAAGAAGCAGGTTTAAGCCTTCAAGTTGGTAACATCTTCACAGCTGACCTGTTCTACTCAGATGAGCACCAAAATGAAAAGCTAGCTAAATACGGTGTATTAGCAGTTGAAATGGAATCTGCAGCACTTTACACATTAGCAGCGAAATTTGGCCGTCAAGCTCTTTCTGTCTTAACAGTAAGTGACCACATCATTACAGGCGAAGTAACAACGTCTGAAGAACGTCAAACAACATTCAATGACATGATCGTTGTTGCTTTAGAAGCTGCTATTCAAGAGTAGTTGATATAGCAAGGGTTTAAAGCAAGTAAAAACAATAACAATAAGAGCAACCGACTAAAAAGTGACCATTTTTCAAAATGGAATCGAAAAGTCGGTTGCTTTTTTCTTTAAAGGGATAGGTGCTATAGGCGACAAAAAGGAGGCCATTTACAAGATGTCGTCGAACAAGTTACTTGCTTTTATTTTATTAAGGGTTTGTTTTATATGCGTATGTCCGTATTGTTCTTGAATGATTTTGAAATGTACATTCTTACTATTCTTATAGGAAGCGTAAGTGTGACGTAATCCCTGAAGAGTTAGAAGCGGTAAGTTAAATCTTTTCACAATTTCTTTCCATTATTATACATACTATCTGAGTGTGAAGGGAAACCATTACTTTTCACAAATAATAAGCTTATTGGATTGTTATCATTCTCAAGCATAATTGTCCACAATTTACCTGATTTTCTTTTAAAGTATTTCTGGCTCCTGATGCAGAATATGGATTGAATTATCAAAAGCAATGGATAAATCATTTTTTAAAAGATATACAATAAAAATTATAGATGATTTTGGGGAGGAATATTAGAGAAGCGATAGAAGATAAAGCTTATGCTTTGTTATCTTCTTTTGGTGGTCATATAGATTAATACCAGTTGATGATCTCAATAACAAATGTAAGAAAAATCAGTGGGAATATTAACATTAGATGAGTATTAACTTTACTTTGAAATATAAATCTTCTAAACCATACGGTGTTATTAAGAGGATATGAAGAAAAAGCAAAAAATGTTTTAAATAAAATAAAGAAAAATAAAGGTAAAGCTCCTTCTGGATATGTTGGTGGTAGAATTTTCAAAAATCATGAAGGGAAACTACCTAAAAACACCAAATATAGGGAGTACGATATTAACCCTTATGTTAAAGGCAAAAATAGAGGGAAAGAACGGCTTGTAATTGGTGAAAATGGTTCAGCGTGGTACACTAATAATCATTACGAATCGTTTGTAAGAATTGAGTAGAGGATTGAAGCTAATGGTTGAGATTATGGAAAACTTAAGGAAAAAAAGTAAACCGTTTATACATCAGATTAATGATAAAGATAAATTTAATGAAATTTATAAACTTTTAGATCAAACTTGTAATAAACAAGAAGAAATTTTTTATACAATGATTGAAGGGACATGTTGTTTTAAATTAGAGGGCTTATTTAATGAATTCGCTATAAAGCTAAAATTCCCGGATTATTTTGGTGGAAATTGGGATGCGTTTGATGAGTGTCTAAATGATCTAGATTGGTTAGACTGTCAACAATATATTTTGTTTATTAAAGATTTTGACCATATATTGCCTGATGAAACAGATGAGCTTGAAACATTTATTGAAATTCTAAAACTTACAGTAGATGAATGGACTTCTGGAAGAATGAGTAATTTAGCAAGCTTAGCCACATTTCATATTGTAATTCACAGTGAAAGTGAAAATAATTTATTAAAGTAGATTATATCTTTTACAAAATTAAACAAAAACAAAACATGACAAACTAGATTTTGGTTTGTCATGTTTTTTTTAGACTGTTCATTCCATCTGATAACCGGTAAAAAATATGTGCAATATTTTAAGTTCAAACATGCATTAAGAAATTTTAATAGTGATTTTCCACAATCTCTTCTGGTTATTTCTGGACTTTATTTACCTGAATGTGATGAAAATTGGTTTCCTAATTGGATGGATAAAATCAACGGATTTCCACTCTATCTTTTCATAGAAGTAGAAGATTATATAGCTAAAGAATTTGATTCATTTTGCATTCAATATTCTTTTAAACCTCAAAACTTTAGAGGTAAGTTTAAAATTATCGAAATTGAAAATGCAGAAAAATTTAAACTGATGTTTTCTTTAGCAATAACAATAGCATGTGCAGGAGAAGTTGTGATGTGGGCTACTCATAAGAATATTTTTTCCAGTAACAATCAGAGTATTTTTGTTATTGGACATGATTGTGAAAACACCCTTATTTTATCGAATGATTCTAATTTAAAGAACACTAAAGAAATGATTAAAACCTTTCCGAAAGATACAGACTATGAAGGAATATACGTAAATGAGTAGTTGTTTATTATTTATTAGAGGCAAAAGTTCCAAAACATAATAGTAGAAGACTAATATAGGAATAGCAGTAACCTAGATACGATTTATTAAAGTCATGAGCAACAAGTGGCATTTTTGTATAAAGAAGGGGAACTGGACCTTAAAGGATAGCTGTTGATTGGACTGGACTGGGACAAGTGAATTTGTAATAAAATATAGAGATATTACTACAAATTATTGTTTTATAAAAACAGAAAGACCACTCCATATAGGGTGGTCTAAATGATTTTTATAAAAGTATAAATGGCGACTTTGGGCGACCAAAAAGCAACCAACATTGTAAATTTGGATAACTTTTTTAATAGTTAAGCACTTTAAGATGTAATTTATAAAGCGCAAAATGTTGTTAAATCAAGGCATTTGAAGTACCTTGTTTTTTTAAAAAGTACCCCAAATTCAACGATATGATCGTTGTAGCTTTAGAAGCTGCTATTCAAGAGTAGTTGATATAGCAAGGGTTTAAAGCAAGCAAAAACAAAAACAATAAGAGCAACCGACTAAAAAGTGACCATTTTTTAAAATGGGATCTAAAAAGTCGGTTGCTTTTTTCTTTAAATGGATAGGTGCTATAGGCGACAAAAAGGAGACCATTTGCAAGATTTCATAGAACAAGTTATGAGTTTGAAATCCTCTTAAAATCACATAAAGATAGATAAATAACATAGGAAAAAACTATTGTCTTTGTAGTATTAATATTTATGATAGTTAAAATGATTTGTATGTAAAATATTGTATAATAAGATACAGAATTAGAGAAATAGGAGTTGGTTTGTTGTCTAAAAAAATAAATGTTCGGTTTGTCATCTTGTTAATTTTTGTAATGTTTTTAATAGGCTGTATAAATAAAGTTCCGAATAAGTTTGATGTAAAACAACTCACTAGGATAGATATTGAAGAGGTTAATGCAGATGGAAGCTATGGAGAACCTGTAATGATTACTGATGAAAAAACAATGGAAATCATAAGAAAAATATTTAAACAAATTAAATGGAAACCGAATGTAGAATCTAAAATGGCTAGAGAAAAAGATGTAAAGGCAACACTATTTTATAAGTATGATGAAAATATGCCTGAACGATTATTTGAATATCAGATTTGGTTCGATCAAAATAATGATACAGCAACAATTATTAGCAATAATGAAAAAGAAGGCTATGGAAATTTAAATAAAGAAAATGCACAGGCATTAGAGAATATTTTACGAGTAAAAGAGTAGGGAATCTCTACTCTTTTATTTTTGATTTTTTAAATTTGAATTCTATTTAACCTAGAGGTGTCAGAAAATGAGTTGCTTGAACAAACTTTATTTACCAGATATTTTTTCTATCTCGACGAAACTTATTCAGATTTTATCATGTATTCAAAAATAGATAAAATTGAAGGGATAGATGGCGATACAAGAAGACATATCGCTAATGCAAGTGCGTTAAATTATAGTGCAGATCATGGTCGCGCTCCTTATGATAGAATCCATATCACATTGACTGATACTCCAGAAAATAGTGTTAATATAAAGAAAAGAGTACTTTGGGAAAAGAAAGTGCCACTACAATGAAGACGGGAGGGTTAAAGCATGTTGTTGAACTCAAATTGTATAGAGATAATAAAGTTGTTTATAAATCCTTCTGCCACTCCCGTGAAAGATCGTAATAAACTTTCATTTTCTGTTGTGTATTGTTATATGTGACATGGGCAGCTAACGGTGCAGTATAGTAGAAGAAGGGGAAATTGGAAGCAATGTAGAATATAAGGATTACTACAGAGCCAATAGTTTTACCTCGGCACAACGGTAATATTAGAAAAAAGTTCTTTCAAGGGGTCACTACGATTTCATCATGTTGGATCCCTTGAAAGAAGCGAAAGGAGTGGATATACGCATGAAAGAACCATCTGAACTACTCATTGAAATGCTTGGCCAACCGTATAATCCCAGGAATGTTCAAGCTTTGCTGCAATCATTCGGTGTCAAAAGAATGCCATCACCGAACAGCTATTTTAAAGACGATATTATCTGGTCTGTGAAAACATCAATCCGTTTTGATATTTATCGCCCACCAAAAATAAATGATCTGACTGGACTCAACTATACAAATCAAGATGAATGGATCATTGGTGCCATACATTTTCTTGCGCCCGGGTCGGATGATAGAATTAAAGCTCCGTTTTCCGGAAAGCTTCCAAAGGGAATTACGATGAGCTCAACACCAGAGCATTCGATAAAGGCATATGGTCAACCTGAAATGGATGAAGAATGTAGCTGGCCTGGATTTTCCGGTCGAATTTTGGCATGGCGCAAGCCGGGCTTAAATCTCGTAATTGAATATGCGGACAGTGAAATCGGTAGCGTGATGAGAAGCTACACGGTCTGTCTAATTGGCTGCATAGGCGCATGGCGGGACGATAATCGCGAAGTCTTTGCTCCCTGATAAAAGGTCGACATCACCGCGGCTGTGGATGGCAGTTTAGTACTCTCAAAAGAATGGCATTGCTAATCAAACTTCATGAAAGAATATAATCACCTGCCATTTTTTGTGGTGAATGGAGTTCAGTAGTAAAACAGTGGGAGCAATTAGTGAATGCACTAGAAACCGAATTTAATTAATAGAATCAGCATTGACCAAGAGGGCTTATTTAATAGGCATCTTGGTTTTTTTATATATAAAAATGACAACAGCTAAAAAAGATTTTTTAGTAGAAAACTAGCTTAACCACCATTAATGATGAAGCATGGTCCGTCTCCATATTCGTGGTATAATTAAAAAAATCTTGTTTCTCACAAGGTATATATTAATGAAATTTTCTGGGCGGTGAATTCATTTTTCATTCAATCACCGCAACCATCCATAATAAAACTGTCACGAAAGCATTTGACATAAAAAACGAAAATACGGGAACATTCTTCCCTCGTTTGGAGTGATATTATGTTTATTACTATATGTGATGTATTGAAAATGGAGAGGTTCGAAAACGTAGAAGTGATGGCTGGCCATTCTGGTTTGAGCCGGAGAGTAGAAAACGTGTATTTTATGGAAGTTCCTGATATTTACGCATATATCGATCAAAACGGATTACTGCTCACCACATTATATCCTGTTGCGGATAAACCCGCGCTTATTCAAACATTGATTCCGAAATTGGCTGAAATGAATCTTGCAGGGATTGCCATTAAGCCAGGAAGATATGTCGCTGAAATTCCAGAAATTATGGTGAAACAAGCAAATGAACTTGGGATTCCATTGCTGAAACTCCCTAATGATGCAAACTTATCGACACTTGCCAATCAGGTACTAACAAAGTTTTTAGACGTAAAGACCTCACTTTTAGAATTCCGGAATAAGATGCATCAGCAATTGCTAGAGTTATTATTGGAAGGCACTGACGTAAACAAGTTCATTCATTCTATAGCTAGTCTTGTAAACGCACCTGTTCTGCTTCTTAACAATGATTTTGATTATGTTGGGTCGTCTATACAAAAAGAACACGAAATATCAATTCATCGCAAGCCATATAATTCGAGCTCGAGCAAGAGCACATTTTCAGTTCAAGTGGGTAATGCTTTTTATGGAAAAAATGACATTTTTATTCAGTGCATTTACGCTGGAGGCAACGAGTATGGCTTTTTAGTCGTTTTGTTGGATAAAGAAAAAAATCTGACAGAGGACATGATTATTGCCATCGAACAGGCATCCTTTATAATTGCTTTTTTATTTCAAACAGAGCAAACATTGCTTCAAAAAGAAAGGAATCATTTAAGCAGTTTTGTCAGGGATATTTTTCATAATCAATATTCCTCTCAAACCGAAATGATCGAAAAAGCGAAAGTGTTTAAATGGAACTTGCAATTCCCATTTGTCTTGGTGAGCATCAAAACAAATGAGAAAGAAAGCGAAAAGAAATTAGCAATATTCCACAAAATGCTCGATTCAGGTCTGATTGAAAGGTCTGCTTCAAAAATTGTCGATGTTCCTATAGAAAATTGCAAGGTTCTTTATATTAATGACTCTTTAGTATGTTTTATTAGTCTCGTTTCAGAAAATAATGTTCGGCAAAAACTCCAAAATCTTGGGGATGTGATTCTTTCACAGTTTGAGAAGTACGGTAATCTTGGGGTCAGCATTTCCGATACAGTGCACCGTTTTAACCAGATTAAAGAGTATTATGACAATTCAACATTAGTATTTCAAGTGTATAAAGAAAACTTACAAAAACAATCCTATGTTCATTTTTATGGTGATATCGGTTTGTTCCGCCTTTTTCATTACGTTGAGAATCTTTTCATACTAGAAGATTTCGTAACGGAGAAATTAGGGAAAGTGTTCGAATATGACAAAAGGAAGAATACTAACCTTATAGAAACCCTCAGGTACTACATTAAAAACAATACAAATGTGCAAAAAACATCAGAGGATATGTTTGTTCATTATAATACGATGCGCTATCGGATAAATAAGCTGAAAGAACTTGGAATAGACGGGGAGGATGGATTTGAATTAACAGAAATCGCATTGGCTTACCAATTGCATCAATACTTGCAACTGAAAAAAGGGTAAGGGTGGGGGAACTCCCAACTGACTTCACTTTAGACATTGTCTACATGACAATGTCTTTTTTTTGTAAAAAAGACGTTCCGCTTTGTAGGAAGTTGCCAATTAAAAGTGAAATAAATATCAACTTCTTACAATGATTAAACCGCTTTCAAGTGCTATTATTTAGGTATTAAAGGATGGAGGTAATCAATATACAGCCGCCATAGAAACAAGATTCAAGTAATAGGTTTCTGTTTACACTTTGGGATACAAGGAGTGTTTAAAATGCGTGACTATCTTTTGTCTTTAGCAGGTGGTTTGATTGTAGGCATTTTATTTTCATTAGTTAAGTTGCCGTTACCTGCCCCTCCGTTAGTTGGAATATTTGGAATGGTAGGTATATTTTTAGGAGGTGTACTAATGGATTCTCTTTTCAAAGCTCTTAAAGAAAAGAGAAAGGTGAGTACATAAAAAAATTAAAAGTGTTTGATTGGTTGCTATGTTTTTTGATAAATACATCCCATTTAAAAAGGAGCAAGTAAGATGTTGCAGATCGTTCTGTCTTTAATTGGAGGTTTACTAGTAGGCATATTATTCAAATTCATCAAGCTGCCGGTTCCGGCGCCTCCTCTTATCGGAATTGTCGGGGTAATAGGAATCTTTCTTGGCGCAGAGTTAGTAAACGCTGTCCTTCATCTTTTCTAAAGAAGACATTAAATCCTCCTTCCTTTATTGTATAACCGGTTAAAAGAATAGTATCAGTTATTAACGTATGGAAGTTTGTGTATACCTCAAAATAATGGACTATAGTTTTTTCTGTATTTTATTCAGTTCAACAAAAAGAATCTTTGTAAAAACAAATTAAGAGTAATATCCAAGATTTATCTATTTTAAATTACATTTGAGAGGGAGATTTACATGAGTAAAGTATATACAATAGATGCGAAACCTTATAGTTTTGAATTTGAGTTAGAAAAAACTGCTCTAATTATCATTGATATGCAGCGTGACTTTTGTGCACCTGGCGGCTTTGGCGAGAAACTGGGAAATGATATTACGCTAACACGCTCCATCATTCCTACCACTCAGACAGTTCTGGAAGCTGCACGTGAAAAAGGTTTGATGGTGATTTATACCCGTGAAGGGCATCGCCTAGATCTATCGGATTGTCCGCCAAGCAAACTGAAACGCGGCAGCAAGCAAGGTGCAGGTATCGGTGATGAAGGCCCAATGGGAAGAATTCTTATCCGAGGTGAATATGGCCATGATATTGTGGACGAGCTAAAGCCTCTTGAAGGCGAGATTGTTATTGACAAGCCTGGGAAAGGCGCTTTCTATCAAACAGACCTTGAAGTGATTTTGAAAAATAAAGGCATTACACATTTGCTTGTCGCTGGCGTAACGACGCATGTCTGTGTTCAAACAACAATTCGTGAAGCGAATGACCGTGGATTTGAATGCTTGCTGCTCGAAGATTGCTCAGCGGCATTTGATCCAAAAGACCATGAAGATTCCATTCACATGATCAACCAGCAAGGCGGTATCTTTGGGTGGACAGCAACTTCTCAGAATCTGCTTGCTTCACTAGGTAAATAAGGAAAGCAACTTTCCACCAGAAAAATCCATGAAATTTTCTATTGAGGGCATGCTCTATTCCCATGTCCATAGCATGCCCCTATATACCTCTCAAACTCATTCTGCCCCATGATGATAAGTAAGAAGTCCGAAAATATCTACCTATTGTTGTATATAGGGAGAGCAATTCTCGGTCGTTTGCTGAAATTGTCAATCTTGAAAATTTGGTGATATCAATGGTTAGAACTTATACAAGTAAAATCAATCAAATGGACGGCCGTCTGCTTGAATGGTTACGCCACCAACCGATTGGCGAACAAATCGGAGCAATCCACAGTATTTTCGATAAGGTGGTCAATTTCATAACCAATGACGGCACTTTGCTATTTTCATTGGCAAAAAATGAGGTGATTCAATCACCAGGAATGATGAAAACCTTAGAAAATGACCTTTTTTCTGAGATGTGTTCAACTTTAAAGTCGACTAAAGAAATTTATTTAGTAGATTATAATCTTTTGAAAATTAGCGATTGGCAATGGGACTTTTCAAATGCGGCGGTTTGGAACAGAGGTATTAAGGCGGGCTGCCAAGCTAAGCAAGAGCCAACTTGTTACCACTTGTCGCTATTGAACCATTTCATTCTAAACAACGGAGCAACGGAAGGGATTTTTCCGGCATGGAAAAGTTTTACTTATCCAGATTGGGAAGTTCCTACTGCCACACGGAAGGATTTCTACTTTTCCTCTTTCCTGGAGGGGTTAAATCAGCTAAATCAGGAAATAAAGGCAGATAAGCTCGATACGTTTTTTTTAAAGTTTGCCGGTCTTGGGATCGGGCTGACGCCAGCAGGCGATGATTTTCTAACAGGGTTGCTGGCAACTTGGAAGTATTTTGAAGCCCCTCTTTACAAGAAAGTTGAAAGCTGTAGCGCCGAGTGGCTACAGAAGTTGAAAGGAAGAACAACCACTGTTAGCTATTTTATGTTAAAGCAATGCTTGGAGGGGCAGCTTAATGAAGCCTTGCTTGATGTATTGAACAACATGGATAGTGATCCAATTCCTCATTTACAGCGAGTATTAAAAATTGGATCTACCTCTGGGACGGATATGTTGACTGGTGTCAGCGTGGCATATCAACAGCTTATAGACCATAAGGAGGAAATACATAATGGCATCTAAAGTATTGATAGAAAGGAACGCCTATCATGACTCGGTAACGCTAATGTCACTGTCCAGCAAAATGAGTAGTATCGAAGGTGTCGAACAAGCAGTTATCTCGATGGCGACCCAAATGAACAAAGAATTGCTGGAAAACATTGGACTGCTGACAGATGAGGCAAAAGTAGCAACGGCAAATGATTTGATTATTGCCTTGATTACAGATACAGATAAGCGTGCAGAGGAAGTGATGGAGCTCATCTATATGGAATTAACAGCTAAGAAGGAAAAGAAAGGGAAAGAAAATAATCATACAGCGAAAACTATAAATTCAGCATTGAATCTAATGCCGGGAGCTAATATGGCAATTATCTCTGTTCCTGGGAAATATGCTGCACGCGAAGCGAATCAAGCCTTAAAGAAAGGCATGCACGTCATGCTGTTCAGTGACAATGTTAGTATCGAAGATGAAAAAGTGTTGAAGGAAACAGGTAGAGACAATGGGTTATTCGTCATGGGACCAGATTGCGGGACAGCAATTATTAATCGCAGCGGACTTTGCTTTGCCAATAAAGTAAGTGAAGGAGGTATTGGTCTAGTCGCAGCCTCCGGTACTGGTCTACAAGAAGTGACAGTGCAAATCGACCGCCTCGGGTTTGGCATTACACAAGCGATTGGCACAGGTGGTCGCGATCTCCATGAATCAATCGGCGGTATTATGATGCTTCAAGGGCTTAAAGCATTGGAGAACGATGAGAAGACGAAGGTCATCACATTAATTTCCAAGCCGCCTGCCCCAAGTGTTCAGGACAAAATTCTTGCAGCAGTGAAAAAATGTAAAAAACCAATAGTGGTCTGCTTCCTGGATGGAGATGCAAAAGCAGTAGAGGCAGCAGGAGCAACTTTTTCACCAACATTAATTGATGCTGCCCGCAAGTCTGTTAAATTGCTTGATCCACAAGCAGTAATTGAAACGGAAATTACGGATGGTGTTCAAAGATGGATCACTGCAGAAAAAGCAAAATTAGATGATTCCCAACAGGACATTCGCGGATTATTTTGCGGCGGTACGCTGACGGCAGAAGCATTGTCAATTATCCGATCTACAGGAAAAACTGTCAAAAGCAATGTAGCAAAGAAAGTGGAAGAGAAGCTTAGCGATATTACCTATAGTGTAGGCCATACGTTGCTGGATATGGGGGATGACGAATTTACAAAGGGTAAACCTCATCCGATGATAGAGCCCTCACTTAGAAATGAACGGATTCTTCAAGAAGCAAAAGACCCAAAAACCGCTGTTATATTATTGGACTTTGAATTGGGATTTGGTGCTCATGAAGATCCAGTAGGTGTGACGCTAGATACGATTAAATTAGCAAGGGATGTGGCAGCACAAGCAGGAAGGTACTTGCCGGTCGTTGCCTATATTTGCGGAACTTCTAAAGATAAGCAAGATTATCAGCAGCAGCAAAAAAAACTTCAATCTGTTGGTGCTTATGTAGCTGACAGCAATGAAATGGCAACGAGAATTGCAGCAATGCTTGTGCAAAAGGAGGTCAATTAAATTGAGTACGCTAAATGAGCTTTTTAATCAGCCATTACGAGTGATGAACATCGGAACGTCCAAATTTAAAGAAGATTTGGACCTGCAGGGCATCGAAACAATCCAAGTTGACTGGCAGCCCCCAGCAGGAGGCAATATTCAGCTACTCAAAGCATTAGATTTCTTTCAGGACAATGAAAAAGTGGAAAAGGCAAACCAGGAAGCCATTCAACGCATTAAGGATGCTCATCCTTTCTTAATCGATATTGAGCGGGCTATCGAAGTCATTCCACGTATGCACAGCAAAAAAATACTGCACTCTGGACCTCCCATCGCCTGGGAAAACATGGCTGGTCCAATGCAAGGTGCAATTATCGGAGCGCTCATTTTCGAAGGAATGGCAGCGAACGAGGAAGAAGCGAGAGCATTAATTAATGCAGGAGAAATTGAATTTGGCTCATGCAATGAGCATTCAACAGTTGGGCCAATGGCGGGCATCGTCTCGCCATCCATGCCAGTGCATGTCATTGAAAACAGAAGACATGGAAACAGAGCATATTGTTCGATTAATGAAGGTCTAGGCAAGGTATTACGTTTTGGTGCTTTTTCCAGCGAAGTAATTGATCGGCTAAAGTGGCTGCGCGATGTTTTTGCCCCTGCATTGAAAAAGGCTCTTGTGCTAACAGGTGGAATTGATTTGAAATCCATTACTGCTCAAGCTCTTCATATGGGGGATGAATGCCATAATCGCAATAAGGCGGCAACAAGCCTTTTCTACCGGGAAATTGCTGATTATTTTATGCAAATCGATATCGAGACTGACACATTACGGGAGGTCTTGCGTTTTATCCAAAACAATGAACACTATTTCTTAAATCTGTCGATGCCAGCATGTAAAGCTGCACTTGATGCAGGACATGGTGTTCCATATTCCACTGTTGTCACGACAATGGCCAGAAATGGTGTGGAATTTGGCATTGGCATTAGTGGGCTAGGTGAAAAGGAATGGTTTACAGCACCTGCAAACTTTATCAAAGGTTTATTTTTCCCAGGGTATTCTGAGGAGGAGGCAACTCGGGATTTAGGAGATAGTGCCATTACAGAGACGATGGGAATTGGCGGATTTGCGATGGGCGGTTCCCCTGCGATTGTTCAATTTGTTGGAGGCGAGGTAAAAGACGCAATTCAATATAGCGAGCAAATGTATGATATTACGATAAGTGAAAATAGCAATTATTCCATTCCAACTTTAAACTTTCGCGGAGCTGCCTTTGGAATTGATGTTAGAAAAGTAATTGAAACAAACATTCTACCAGTCATTAATACAGGTATAGCACACAAAGTAGCTGGAATCGGGCAAATTGGCGCGGGCATTGTCCATCCTCCTATGGAATGCTTCGAAAAAGGCTTCCTGCGTTTCTATGAAGTTTATGGAGAGGGCGCTGTAAATGAGTAGAATATTAATAGCTCTAGGAGGAAACGCTCTTGGTTCTACGCCCCAGGAGCAACAGCAATTAGTATACGATGCGGCAAAGCCGATTGTCGATTTAATTGAACAAGGTCATGATGTAGTTATTGCCCATGGAAACGGGCCGCAAGTCGGTTCTATCAATCTTGCATTTGAAAAAAGCTCGAAGGAACATGCTAGCATTCCCAACATGCCATTTGCTGAGTGTGTGGCAATGAGCCAAGGGTATATAGGCTACCATTTGCAAAATGCAATTCAAGAAGAACTGTTAAAGCGCTCCATCAATAAATCAGTCGCAACGATTGTCAGTCAGGTGGTGGTTGATAAGAACGATCGCGCCTTTCAAAATCCTACAAAACAGATTGGTACCTTTTATTCAAAAGAAGAGGCACAAAGATTAATGGCTGAAACAGGTGACATTTATATTGAGGATTCCGGCCGCGGCTATCGCCGGGTTATCCCATCGCCTGTTCCTATTAAAATCGTTGAAAAAGATATTATTCAAGACTTGGTGAATGCAGGACGCATTGTCATTGCTGTTGGTGGCGGAGGTATTCCGGTAGTCGAGGCAAACAATCATTCCTTAATCGGCGTGGAAGCGGTCATTGACAAAGATTTGGCAAGTAGATGCTTAGCTGATGAGTTGAATGCAGACTTTTTGTTCATTTTGACAGCTGTTGAAAAAATCGCGATCAACTTTGGTAAGCCGAATCAGCAAAACCTTGATCATTTATCTGTTGACGAGGCGGAAAAATTGATTAGAGAAGGGCATTTTGCGCCTGGAAGTATGCTTCCTAAAGTCCAGGCAGCTATTTCATTCGTCAGAGGCAAGCAAGGCAGAAAGTCGATAATCACCTCGCTAGAGAAAGCAAAGGATGCAATCCTTGGAAGGACAGGTACCGTTATTTTCGACTAAACGAGTATCGCACGGACATGAAAATATCATATAAGGAGTGATTGGAATGACCGAAAAAAAGACGAAGGTGAAAATTGGTGATGAATTAAAGTGGAATGTATTTACAGAGCACCGCAAAGTCCATCATCATGAGCTCCTAAGTGCCAAAGAGTCGGATGAACTAGGTGTAAGTGTCAGCTCGGTCTTAAGAGAACGCATTGAGGTGGGTGGAGCCGTCTTGCCCCATTATCACGACGTGGCTGAAGTGATTCATATTACAAAAGGAAAAGTAAAACTCCTACAAAACGGTGAATGGAAGTCCTATAAAGAAGGTGACACATTCCTAGTTCCAAAAGGAGTCGTTCACTCTGTTGCTAATGACGATGTCGAACCTACCGAACAAATAAGCATCTTCATACCGGTTCATGAAGGAATCCATAACGAAAATTTCACATCACATATGGTAGATGTAGAAAATTAAATTCATCAATACCAAAAAGGGCAATTCCCAAAAATAGTCGGGATTGCTCTTTTGTTGTGACGTGCATGGCGATTGGCTAGACGGTGAAAAATCGTTTTAAAATGGATTGGCGCCAAATTCAGAATAGCCCTCATTTAATCTTTAAAAAAAGTAGGAAGTCCAACTTCTCTTAATAGGTCATTAAAGTTATATTGATGCACTTCTAGTCCTGAGTCAGTTAGCACTTCTCTAAGAACCAAGTACAATTGCTTTTCAATCAAACTAAATTGTTCTGTATTATTTAACTGGATTAAATAATTTACTATTACATTATATAAAATTGGAAACTCATGTTTAATCGCCTCTCTATAATCAATAAACGTTCTAATATAATCTTCAACATTATAAATGCTGTCTTTAGACGAATTGTATATTTGATTTTTATTTGGGTGAAAAATAATGCTTGAGCCCATTAACCAATTACCCAAACCAGCAGTAAAGATTAGAAGAGAATACTTCCTGACTTCGAAATCCGGATGTGAAAAGTATTGATAATACTCATCATAATTATCTTCATCCCAATTTTTAGCTGTATCAAAAAATCCAATTTCAATTCCTTCTAAAATACTCTTTGCCTTGTCAACTAAAGTCGCTTTCATATAAAACTCCTCATTTCTTATATTATTGGAAAGCCACTAAAAATATAATAATCTATTCTAAAATAGATTCACCATCAACTGTAAAAACCTTGGAAGATTAGAAAACTCATTAATTAGGGTTTTACAAGCCAAGGTATCCTTTTGTTAAAGAAAAAACCGCTCATTACACCATACTTTTACTAGCGTTCATAGTCACACTTTTCTAGCTTCAATTAACACGTTCTTATCAAATTTAATGGCTAATTTATCCTTTTAGCCAAAACATGGTCAACTGGAAATTGAGGTATGCATTTCTAATTACATTTGTAATTTCTCATATAAGGCAATACAACCATAATTAATCTAAAAAATTGTAACTATATATTACCGTTTTATTATGTATTAATCATTGATAAAATAAATTCTTGATATTTATGGACAGAATATCAAAAATATATAATTTTTTAGGAGAGAAATGTAAGTGAAGGAATTTTGGAAAAAATGGTTAAGTTGTAGCGTTGTACTTGCGCTCTTTATAGCGTATATTCCATTTGGGAATTTTACGCTACACGCAGACGCAAAAAACAACAAAGAAGAAAATAAGCATGAACAAAAAAAGCCAACTGAATTAGTTGAGTTGCGAACGGAGAATGCAAAAACGTTTGATAATATGGATGGGACGTATACCGCAGAGATTGCACAAGAGCCTATTCACTTTCAGAATGAACAAGGTAAATGGGAAGACATTGATAATGATTTAGTTGAAACACAGAATGGTCAAACAGTGAAGAATAAGGCGAATGACTTCTCTATAGAGATTGATAAAGCTACGAGTTCTTCACAACAAAACATCACGATTACTGATGAAACGAGTAAAATCGATTTTGGCCTAGTTTCAGCCCAACATAAGAAGTCAAATATAACAGAACCAGTTCGAAATACAGAAGGTCTTGTACAAGACAATACAATAAAATATCCGAATATTTTAGAGGATACTGATGTCATTTACACAGTAGGTTCTGATCGTGTAAAAGAAGATATTGTTTATCGTGAAAAGCCTACGGGTGGTTTTCCGCAGAAGCTTACTTATAAAGTAAATGTGGATGGGTTAACAGTCGAACAAGTTAACCAAACCATTTATTTAAAGGATGCCAATACAAATACTCCTTTATATTTAATTGAAGCACCGTACATGTATGATAGCTATAAACCTGAAGGATACCAAAGTGTTGATGAAATACAATCAGTTCCTGAAGAAGCAAAATCATATTTATTAACATTAAGTTATGAAGTAATTGGACAAGATTTATTTGTTTACTTAGCACCAGATGCTAATTGGTTAAATAGTGAGGATCGTGTATACCCAATAACGATTGATCCTGCGATTGTTCGCCTACAAACTTCAGCAAACATGGAAGATACGACAATCCGTAGCGCTGCACCTACACAAACTGGTGGAAATGACTTTGAACTAGGTGTAGGGACTGCAGTAGGGGGCAATACGGTTAGGAGCTTATTAAAATTTGATTTAAGTGCTGTACCTTCAAGTACAACAATCGTATCTGCTGATTTAAATTTATGGTTTTCATCGACAAATAATAATTCTCCTATTGCCATTAATTTGCACAATGTAACAAGCACATGGGAAGAAAATCAAGCTTCTTGGACCTATGCCAAAACAACTCCATACACAACATGGAAAACTGCAGGAGGAGATTTCTCAAGTAATAAACTTGGTACGGTAAAGGATATTGGCACACCACCAACATCTATAGCAGACGCAATGGTTAACTGGAAGGTTCCACTTAATGTTGTACAAGGGTGGATTAATAATCCGTCTACAAACTATGGTTTGCTATTAAAGGGTGATAATGAAGCAACACAAATTTATAAAAAGTTTGCTAGTAGTGAACAATCAACATTAAATAAATACAAACCTCAACTAGTAGTTACGTATAAAACAACTGCAAGACTAGGTTTAGAGGATTACTGGGATTATGATTCAAGACCATTAGTGAATGGTACAAATTATGTAAACCTAACAACGAATAATAATATTTTACAATATGAAGATATGTTTATTTTAGGGCGTGCTGATGCTAGCTTAACATTTACAAGAACTTACAATAATAAGGACTATGAAAAATCAGCTTTTGGTTATGGCTGGAGCTTTACTGGTGATGAGAAGGTTTTCATTAATACAGGAAGTCAAGGTAATCAGCTACAGTATAAAGATGCCGACGGTACAATTCATGTTTTCACTTATGACACACCAACAAACCAGTATAAAGGTGAATTCGGGAATTACGACAAAATAAAGAAAAATACAGAAGATACATTTACTCTTTACGATTTATATGGCAACCAAACAATTTTTAAAGTTCGTGAGTCCACAACTGATACAGATGTAAAAGTTGCTTATATTACGACTCAAATAGATCGTAATAATAATAAAATTAATTATTCTTATGATAGTAGTAATAAATTGAAAGAGATTGCAACGGATTTAGGTAAAGATGTTTTGAATAAAACACTTCAGTTGGCCTATTATGATAATGGCCTTATTAGCACGATGACATATGGCGACCAACAAATTACGTATCGCTATACGGCCGATGACTATTTACTATATGTAGATGTGTTGAAAGATCGCAAGAATAACAAAATTTCAAAAACTACAACACAATTTATGTACACGAATAAATTTCTAACGACAATTGTTGATGCAAATGAAAAACGAACAAAATTCGAATACAATGGTGCAGATTTAAAATATGTGTACGAACCAACTGAAGATACTGTAAATCAACCGAAAACAGAATATTCATTGGATCGAGCAACGGGCGTTGCAACAATTACAGACCCTGAACAAGGTGTTACTAAATATTTCGTAAATAATAACTATGTTGTTGAAAAAATCATTTCTCCTTCTGGGGAGGAGAGAACGTATAAACTCGATCAAAACTACAATCTATTGCAAGAAACAGAGACTATCGATGGTGTCTCTAAAGTTTTGCAGACCAATACGTATGACGATTACGGAAATCTAAAATCTACAACGGATGCTGAAAACAATAAGCAATCGTATACGTATACTGCATTCCAAAATGTTGAGACGCATACGGATTCGGGAAATAAGGTAAGTAAGTATTGGTATAATAAAGGGAATTTAACAAAGTCAGAAATACCATCTACTTCAGGTATTGCTACGACTAATTATAAATACGACAACTTTGGTGATTTAGAATGGATGGAGACATCCGATGGGGTTAGGGAAAATTACGCAACAAATTATAAGGATTCCCAAAAAGTCATTACCCATACGGATGCATTTACTAACATGACAACTACTGTGCAGGATTTGTCTGGCAACATTTTATCATCTAAAGACGGCAAACTAAATGAAACAAAGTATCAATATAATTTGAAAAATGAACTAGAAACCGTAACCGATGCAAATCAGCAGAAAACTGCCTATGAATATGATGGAAATGGCAATTTAAATAAGATAACGAATGCAAAAGGTTTTACCACAACATTTGAATTTAATGGAAAAAATCAAATTAAGAAAGAAGTAAATCCCAATAATAATGCAACTTCTTATCAATATGATGAAAATGGTGAGCTGACATTACTTCAAACAGCTAAGAACGATCGTATTGAATATAAAATTGACCAAGAAGCCCCAAGCTCAACGGTTGTTGTTAATGGAAAAGTAGTGTGGCGTTATACAAAGGATGGGGACGATCAGCTAATTTATGGAGAAAATGAATCTACTTTAAAACGGATTAGCTACTATGATAATGGATTATTAAAATCGATTGATAAAGGGGATATTGACGGTGATATTAGCTACGAATATTTAGGTGATGAATATTTATCAAAACTGTCATTCCCAGGGTTTAAACGATATAATACATTAGAATATAAACCAGACGATGCTTATAATACTAAGCAGATAAAGTTAAACGACAATCCACTTGCAACTTTTACTTATGACGATGTGACTGGACAATTAAAAGATACTAATTTCACAAACGGCACCAAACTATCAAAAGTTTATCAATCTGGTCGTTTACAAGAAGAGACATTATCGCTAGATAGTTTATCTGAATGGAATAAGTTCACATATGAGTATGATGCAAACAACAATATTAAAAGCATTATTAATAAAGTAAATTACAGTTATGACGCTTTGAATCAGTTAACGCAAGAAGCATATATTGGTGGTCCACAAATGGACTATACGTATGACCAGGTTGGTAATCGTATTACAAAAAGCGTGAAAAATGCAGGGAAAACAGAATCTACAACGTACCAATTTAATGATGCAAATCAATTATCGTATGTAAACAATCAGCAATACTTGTACGATCCAGATGGAAACTTAACAAGTGATGGAACGTATACGTATGAATGGAATGCATTTGATCAGCTAACAAAAGTAAAAAATAATACTGGCACTATTGTTGCCGAATATGGCTACGATGAAAAAGGAAGAAGAATCTATAGTAAAGATAGTAATGGACCTATTTACTATGCTTATGATGGAGATAGCAATCGCGTTCTTTATGAAAAGGATAAAACCTCTTACGCAATAAAAAGTTACGTTTATGATGACAATGGGCATCCACTAACAATGATTTACGAAGGCGTGTCTTATCATTACCTTACAAACTATCGTGGTGATGTACTAGGGATGACAGATGAGAGCGGCAAGCTTATAGCATCTTACACATACGATGCGTGGGGTAATATTTTAACGCAAAGCGGTACAGTAAAACATATTGATTCCATCAACCCATATCGTTATGCAGGGTATCGTTTTGATGAGGCTACTAAACTATATTATTTAATCGCACGTTACTATAATCCTGATAGCGGTGTATTCTTATCCTTTGACCCGGTCCGTGGAGATACGATGAATCCAATTACATTGAATGGTTATAACTATGCAAATAATAACCCAGTGATGAATGTCGATCCCGATGGAGAATTTGCAATTGCAAATCGTTTGAAACCTTTATTAAAATACCTTATAAAAGTTATTTTTGCAGATTTTCGTGAAAATACATTAACTAATTTTGCCCTGTTAGTAGGTGGTGGTGGACTTTCAGCGATTATAGCAAGAAAAATGGCGCTAAGAGGTTTTACCATGTTAAATAGAGCACCTAATAAGAAGGCAATTAAAGCTTTTATTATAGGTGGATTTAGTGCGTATATTTCAGGTTCCTTTATCACTAAAACAGCTGGTGTAGTTCAATATATAGGAAGTAAACTTTGGAAATATGAAGCTTGGTTTGATAGAACATCATTCGGAAAATTAATTGATAGAGGGCTACTTAATGCAGAACGATATTTATTAAGGAAATTAAGATAAGAAATGGAGGTAATTATGATAAATAAATCTCAAGATAAACCAACAAGAAAATATAGTCGAATTGTAAGAAAAGCGAATTTGTATGATATGTTTTTTATGAAAAAAAAAGCTATTGATACAATAATTACTGCTTTGAAACAACCATTGACTGATAGAGAAAAATCAAGTGCTTATATTTATATAGGACTGTTATATTCAGATTTAAAAGACTATAAAAGCGCTTCAGAAAACTTCCATTTGGGGTTAACTATTGTTGAAAGCCAAGATTTCCCTTACAGTTTCAATTTTTTTAAAATAATCAATACATTTATTAAAAATGATGAATTAGAAAGAGCGAAATACTGGCTAGAAAATCTTACGAATAGAAAAATCTATGATAAAAATTTTAGTAAGTTAAATCATTTGTATTCAAATTTAAAGTGAAAAATATATAGATAATTAAAAACATCTTCTATGAATTGGGTTTATATACTCAAAAATTCATTAGGAGGTGTTTTTCTTTAGAATCGATAAGTTGTCATAATAAATATTATGTTCAAACTACCATCTTTAAAGTAGAGGTTGGGGTCAAAATCAACATTCATGACTGGAGTATTATTGGCATAAATATACCCACTCAACGTTAAACAGTGGGGAATCAGCGACAGCTGTTTTAGGGAGCAGTATGTTCATACCAGGCATTGGATGGTTAGGTGTAGCAGCAATTGCAACAGTTACTGGTGGGGCATGGTTAATAGGAAAGGGTTAATATAGAGCGATTGCTAGTACTGGTGCAAGTATAACAGCAAGACTAATTGCAATGGCTGCATATGGTCCAAAAGCTTATATTTTAAATACAATAGCCAAAGGGCGAAAGCCAACCTTAAAGGGAGTATTTTCGTCATATGTTACTTCAGGCATTTCTTCCGGTTTGCAAATTTTTAAACATCTAAAAGCTGTTTACCGATATGGTGGTAAGCGGGCATTACTTAGATATCTAAGATGAAAAAGTGAGGTGAAGGTACAATGAAAAATATTATCCTTTTGCTAGGAATCGCCATAACAATTGTTGGTATACTTTATTCGGGAAAGTATCATGAGAAGAATTTTTCAAAATCATATTCGTCAAGTTCTTCCGCGTCTAGCGTTAATGACAGCATAGTTTTAGGGGCTCTCTATTTCATATTTGGTTTTATTCTATCAATTTCTCCGTGGTATATAGTTAAATCTATATTGATAGGATTAGGAATTTTATTCATGTGTTTATCTATCTTTTATATATGAGCTCCACGATTAATCATAGATAAAACACTCGATTATTTGGGGCATAGAAGGGGTTTTAATTTCAGAGATAGTTACATTTACCTACTGTACAGTAGTTTACGCATATAGTTATAGACAAAAAAATGAGGTGAACTTTTTGATATTTTTTAGTATAGGTTTATTAATTGTGGGGATTATATTCGCAATAATACGTAGAAGTATTTATCCATTCATTGAAATACTTATCTATGCAAGTGTTGCATTACTATATGATCTTTTTCAATTCATCTTCAGTTTATTAGGGAATAATTGGATATATAATCTAGCTATTCCCATTATATTAACATGGATAGCATTCTATTTTGCAAATAAAATAATAAAAAAAATGGATTGGCAGTATTAATAAATTCATTTAATAAATCATCTCTAAATACAATTTATAAGGTTTAAGAATCTACTACCTATAAGTATAATCAAGCGAATCAATTATCGTTTGTAAACAATCAGCAATACTTGTACGATGCGGATGGAAACTTAACAAGTGATGGAAAGTATACGTATGAATGGAATGCATTTGATCAGCTGACGAAAGTAAAGAGTAATACTGGCACTATTGTTGCCGAATATGGCTACGATGAAAAAGGAAGAAGAATCTATAGTAAAGATAGTAATGGACCTATTTACTATGCTTATGATGGAGATAGCAATCGCGTTCTTTATGAAAAGGATAAAAGCTCCTACGCAGTTAAAAGTTATGTTTACGATGATAACGGTCACCCACTCACAATGATTTACAAAGGCGAAACTTATCATTACCTTACAAACTATCGTGGTGATGTACTAGGGATGACAGATGCAAGTGGTAAGCTTGTAGCATCGTACACATATGACGCTTGGGGTAACATTTTAACGCAAAGTGGTACAGATGATATGGACTCTATTAACCCATACCGCTATGCTGGTTATCGTTATGATGAAGATACAAAGTTATATTATTTAATGGCACGTTATTATAACTCTGATACAGGTGTATTTTTATCGTTAGATCCTGTACGTGGAAATATAGTGAATCCTATATCATTAAATGGGTATAACTATTCAAATAATAATCCAGTTAATTTTACAGATTCAAATGGACAAAATCCTATTTTAATTAGACTTTTACAATTTACAGTAATTCCAATCCTCAAGTATTTGGCTAAAAGATATGGTCCCAAGTTGATGAAAGAATTAAATTATATCGTTAGTAGTAATATTAAAAAGTATTTTAAACAATTTGAAAAGCAGTATATAATTAAATTTGGACAAGGAAATTTAGTTAGTATTATTAAGAAAAGCGGAACGGGGGACAGACGGATATTTTCTTTTGAATATGCAAAAGTCACCTTTTTGAATGGGAAGAAAATAGTAAAAGAAGATGCTTGGCATTATCATTTAGGCAATCCATCCCTTCACTATGTTTTTAGATGGAATGAACAGTATAGAAAGGGTTATACATTCTATGATAAAAAGAAATTTATGTGGGTATGGTAACAAATATGAAAGAGGTTAATAATGAGATTTTATATTGAGGATGTAAATATAGATAGTGAAAGTATACAAGAATACTTTGAAAAGATTCCTTTTGTTTTAAGTGATTTTCCACAATCTCTTCTGGATATTTCTGGACTTTATTTACCTGAATGTGATGAAAATTGGTTTCCTAATTGGATGGATAAAATTAACGGATTTCCACTCTATCTTTTCATAGAAGTAGAAGATTATATAGCTAAAGAATTTGATTCATTTTGCATTCAATATTCTTTTAAACCTCAAAACTTTAGAGGTAAGTTTAAAATTATCGAAATTGAAAATGCAGAAAAATTTAAACTGATGTTTTCTTTAGCAATAACAATAGCATGTGCAGGAGAAGTTGTGATGTGGGCTACTCATAAGAATATTTTTTCCAGTAACAATAACTTAAATAACGAAATGAAGGTTATGGATAATCAGAGTATTTTTGTTATTGGACATGATTGTGAAAACATCCTTATTTTGTCGAATGATTCTAATTTAAAAAACACTAAAGAAATGATTAAAACCTTTCCGAAAGATACAGACTATGAAGGAATATACGTAAATGAGTAGTTGTTATTATTTATTAGAGGCAAAAGTTCCAAAACATAATAGTAGAAGACTAATATAGGAATAGCAGTAACAAGTAATATAAGCTCATAATATACAAAAAGTGCATCTTTTTCTATAAGTACAACGAATAGTCATTTATCTGAAAGTTTCTTTAGATAAATGGCTATTTTTCGTCTGAATAGCTTAAATGTCAAATGAGGTATTTGGATTTGTATAATTTATATAAATGTGGATTTTAATAGTTAAGTTATTTATTATTTATTTATCCACTAATTAAAAGATTGAATAATATACTTGAAAACCATCGTTTATGATAGTAGTAATAAATTGACAGAGATTGCAACGGATTTAGGTAAAGATGTTTTGAAGAAAACACTTCAGTTGGCCTATTATGCTAATGGCCTTATTAGCACGATGACATACGGCGACCAGCAAATTACGTATCGCTATACGTGGCAAGCTTGTAGCATCCTACACATATGACACATGGGGGAACATTTTAACGCAGAGTGGTACAGATGATATGGACTCTATCAACCCATATCGTTATGCAGGGTATCGTTATGATGAGGCTACTAAACTCTATTATTTAATGGCACGTTACTATAATCCTAATACTGGTGTGTTCTTATCACTAGATCCTGTGCGCGGGGATACAGGAAATCCTGTAACATTGAATGGTTATAGTTATGCTAATAATAATCCAGTGATGAATGTGGATCCAGATGGGGAGTTAGCTTATAACATTGTAGCTAGATTAAAATATGGGGCAAAACAAGCGATGAAAAAACTATTAGAAAGCTGGGGAGTCTCTATAAATCTAGGTGAAAAAATAGCAAGTTCAACAATAACTTTTATCGGAGGTACATTTGCATTTAAAAAATTTGCGAAATCACAGACTAAATCTTTTAAGCTTTATAAGGCTTTTGTCCGAAGCTTTGCCAATACTTTTAGTAAGTCTCTAATAGGATTTGCAAAGAAAAAATTAATATCTGCACTAGGTAAAAAAGCAGTTAGTATGATGATTGGGGGCATAGGAGGAGTATTAATATCAGAGATAGTTACATTTACCTACTGGACAGTAGTTTACGCATATAGTTATAGACCAAAAAAATGAGGTGAACTTTTTGATATTTTTTAGTATAGGTTTATTAGTTGTGGGGATTATATTCGCAATAATACGTAGAAGTATATATCCATTCATTGAAATACTTATCTATGCAAGTGTTGCATTACTATATGATCTTTTTCAATTCATCTTCAGCTTATTAGGGAATAATTGGATGTATCATCTAGCTATTCCCGTTATATTAACATGGATAGCATTCTATTTTGCAAATAAAATAATAAAAAAAATAGATTGGCAGTATTAATAAATTCATTTAATAAATCATCTCTAAATACAATTTATAAGCTTTAAGAATCTACTATCTATAAGTATAATCAAGCGAATCAATTATCGTTTGTAAACAATCAGGAATTCTTGTACGATCCAGATGGAAATTTAACAAGTGATGGAACGTTTACGTATGAATGGAATGCATTTGATCAGTTAATAAAAGTGAAAAATAATGCAGGTACTGTTATTGCTGAATATGGCTACGATGAAAAAGGAAGAAGAATCTATAGTAAAGATAGTAATGGACCTATGTACTATGCTTATGATGGAGATAGCAACCGTGTTCTCTATGAAAAGGATAAAACCTCTTACGCAGTAAAAAGTTACGTTTACGATCAGAATGGGTATCCACTAACAATGATTTACAAAGGAGTACCTTATCATTACCTTACAAACTATCGTGGTAGGTGCTATAGGAATGGGACTCCCGAGCCAGCTATAGAGCAGAAGCAAGTGGTGTTTGGTATATGGTAAGTAGTGAAGTAAATAAGTTATATAGAAAATATAGATAAGTAGGTGAGATAAATGAGTGAAATTGTAAATGTAGTACTTTTTTCTTTCATTGGTTTGATTGTATCGTTAGTAATAATGGTTATATTTTTTAAAAGAAAAAAACAACATAAAGATTTCAAGGCAGTAATTATTACTTTCAGTATCTTCTCATTAATTTGTATATACCTAAGTGTATCAGGGATAATTGATATTATGAATGTGAGGAATGGACAAACTCAATCTTCAAGTGGTTCCTGTGAAATTGTAAAGATGGACAATATTGGTGGTAGATTTGGCAGTGACACGATTTTTCAAGTATTAGTCAATAATTTAACAGTTGAAGCCAATTATGAGGAATTCTCTTTTTTAGAAGAAGGAACATATAGCTGCACGATTCATTATAGTGAAAAATCTCATTATTTGATAGATATTGAATTTAATTAAAAGTAACAATATCTTCCGATCTATCGGCACAAGAAACTTCCACATTTTGTTAAATTCCTTACTAGGATAAAGACTAAAGGTTTTTTGGGATTTAGTTTAACTAAATTAGTATTAATGAAAGGTTGAACGACAAAAGTTTTGCGTTCGACCTTTCAATTTTTTATAGTAACAATAGCTATGCTTTCTTTAAAAGGGATTCATATTAGCCCTTACATAATAAAAAAGTAAATTTATTTAAAGGTAGCTCTTAGTTGGAGAAAACAGAGGGCTATGATACTAATTTCACAAACGGCACCAAACTTTCAAAGGTTTATCAATCTGGTCGTTTACAAGAAGAGACATTATCGCTAGATAGTTTATCTGAATGGAATAAGTTCACATATGAGTATGATGCAAACAACAATATTAAAAGCATTATTAATAAAGTAAATTACACTTATGATGCTTTAAACCAATTAACGCAAGAAGCATATATTGATGGTCCACAAATGGACTATACGTATGATGAAGTTGGGAATCGTCTTACAAAAAGCGTGAAAAATGCAGGGAAAACTGAATCAACTACCTATAAGTATAATAAAGCGAATCAATTATCGTTTGTAAACAATCAGGAATACTTGTACGATCTAGATGGAAACTTAACAAGTGATGGAAAGTATACGTATGAATGGAATGCATTTGATCAGTTAATAAAAGTGAAAAATAATGCAGGTACTGTTATTGCTGAATATGGCTACGATGAAAAAGGAAGAAGAATCTATAGTAAAGATAGTAATGGGCCTATTTACTATGCTTATGATGGAGATAGCAATCGCGTTCTTTATGAAAAGGATAAAACATCTTATGCAATAAAAAGTTACGTTTATGATGACAATGGGCGTCCACTAACAATGATTTACGAAGGCGTGTCTTATCATTACCTTACAAACTATCGTGGTGATGTACTAGGGATGACAGATGAGAGCGGCAAGCTAGTAGCATCTTACACATACGATGCGTGGGGTAATATTTTAACGCAAAGTGGTACAGATGATATTGACTCTATCAACCCATATCGTTATGCAGGATATCGTTATGATAAAGATACAAAGCTCTATTATTTAATGGCACGATACTATAATCCTAATACAGGAGTTTTTCTTTCATTAGATCCTGTGGGTGGGGATACGATGAATCCCCTAACATTAAATAGCTATAACTATGCTCATAATAATCCTGTATTGTTTGTGGATCCGGATGGAGAATGGGCTAAAATTGTTATTACTGTATTGAAAAAAGCAGTAACTAAGATTAAGGTTAAACCTAAAATTGGTGTAATTTCTTCAATTAAAAAGGATCAACGTTTAGTAAAAGCTGCTGAGCAAATGGGTAAAAATACAGCAGTTCAAAAAGAGGCTGATGATTTAGTAAATAAGTTTCTTCATGGTAATACCAATCCGGGATTGGGAAGTAAAAATTTATTTGGTAATATTTCCTATTTGAGAGGGAGAGAAGGGGCACGAGTTTTTTATAGAATGAATCACGGAAAAATGGAAATATTAGCTAAATCAAGTAAGGCAAATGAGCAAAAAGTAATTGATGTATTAAAACAATTGTACGGTAAATAAATTTATACATTGGAGATGAAGAAATGGATATTATTAGAGTAGAATTTCCAACTCCTCTTAGTAATATTAAAAATATTGAAGATGATAATATAGATGTTTTCATTGAATTAGAAGATGGCATGACTTATACGCTTGTAATAACTACGCCAAAAAACTTATATACTTTAATGAGAAATGAGAAAATTAGTTATATTCCTGCAGGACCTTCGTTTGTTATTGTTGAGTCGTTAACTGAAAAGAATATTATAGATGTGATTAAAACATATGTTGTTAATGAAGCATATTGGTTAAAACTCAATTTTATTTCAGGTGAACTTGATATAAATTTGTTGGATAAAAAGGTACAGCAGATTAGGGTAGATAATGATTTATAAAAAGAGCTCAAGGTGTTTGTTTTTATTTATTAAAACTTAATAAACTTAATATTAAATGTCTATTGGTATGGACTATTTTTATAGAGAATTAAATAACATATATTTTGGAAGTTATTTTTGAACTCCTTAATTTATCAATTGCAAAAGCAAAAGCATTAAGGAAATGTTTAACTATTATTACAACTCTTTATTTTCAATTTCCTCACCAAGTAGCAAGGGATACTGATATATGAAACACTTTTTAAGTGAAATGATGGGATAGCATTGCTATGTCCTTTTCCTTAAAGAGTGTTTTTTATTTCTCAGGTAAGTAGGTGGAATGTAAATGGTTTTAATTATATTAATTATTGTATTAATGATTTTTGTGATCGTTTCACAAATGGATTATACATAGATGAAGTTGGGAATCGTCTTACAAAAAGCGTGAAAAATGCAGGGAAAACAGAATCTACTACGTACCAATATAATGATGCGAATCAATTATCGTTTGTAAACAATCAGGAATACTTGTATGATCTGGATGGAAATTTAACAAGTGATGGAACGTTTACGTATGAATGGAATGCATTTGATCAGTTAATAAAAGTGAAAAATAATGCAGGTACTGTTATTGCTGAATATGGCTACGATGAAAAAGGAAGAAGAATCTATAGTAAAGATAGTAATGGACCTATGTACTATGCTTATGATGGAGATAGCAATCGAGTTCTTTATGAAAAGGATAAGACCTCTTAAGCAGTAAAAAGCTATGTTTACGATGACAATGGACGTCCACTTACAATGATATACGAAGGCAAACCTTATCATTACCTTTCAAACTATCGAGGTGATGTACTGGGGATGACAGATGCAAGTGGCAAACTTGTAGCATCTTACACATATGACGCATGGGGTAACATTTTAACGCAGAGTGGTATAGATCATATGGACTCTATCAATCCATATCGTTATGCAGGATATCGTTATGATGAAGATACAAAGTTATATTATTTAATGGCACGTTACTATAATCCAGATACTGGTGTTTTCTTATCATTAGATCCTGTGCGTGGGGATACAATGAATCCCTTAACGCTGAATGGTTATAGTTATGCTAATAATAATCCAGTGATAAATGTGGATCCTAATGGAGAATCAGCTTTTACGGTTATATTTAATAGATTAAAAAGTGCTCTATTATACGGTATTGGTAAATGGTTGAGTTTTTACATTCCTGGAAGTCTCTTCAAAGCATTGCAAAATGGTTCTATTGCTCCTTACATTTTATTTGGAGAGAAAATATTAAGTGGTGTAAAAACTAGTATTCAAGCTTATGTTAATGGGAAAAAGAGTATGAATGGCTTAGTATATGATATTAAGAGAACCATGTCTAACTCAAGAAATGAACAGCAAAAGATAATAAAAGCTGCTCAGAACCAAATCAGGAAATATGGTGCGAAAATGGCCGGGAAAGTGTTACTGAAATCTATTTTTACATGGGGAGATGTGGGGGTCATAGGATGGTATACAATTGTAGGATTTAAAAATAAATATGGGTGGAGTAGAGCATGGAGATAAAAAAAGATAGAACACTAACTCATTTGTTATTAAGTAGCTATACAATTGGTTTTGTTTTAGGCTGCTTAACTTTTTTTATCACTGAAAGAAATATAGATTATCAATTTAGTTTTTCCATTGAAACTATTTTTAGTTTTGTTCTTTTATTACCTATCATTTATTGGGGTTATCGTTATTCGGGTATGGTCTTTAATAAACAACATATGAAAGTGAAATTACTTTACATTGTGTTATGGATAGTGGGTATGTACTTTGGTTTAATCTTTTTTGAATTGGTTTTAAAATAATTATTCAATAGACTTGATAAATTCATGAAAGAAAATCTATTTTACAAAGAGTGCATCTACTTCCCAAGAAAAAACTTAAGCGAGATGTGTCCGAAAACTTGACGTAAAACCAATTCACTTCCGAACATCGCACGCCAAATACTAAAAAAACCGAACGACTTTTCAATAGTCGTTCGGTTTTTTAAATTTACTTTTTACTTTTTTTGCGTTTGTTTTTTCTCCTCTACGGGCTCCGGTAAACCGATGACCGGGTCACCGAGTAAAGGTGTAGATAGGGCATACATGCCATGGTTTGAAAATGCCCAAATTAAATTTCGGTCCCATTCGACGAAAATGCCGTGTACAGGATTAGAATGATCGCTTGTCGTAGTTGTGCCATCTTCGTTTGGAATTTCTCCAGACATCTTCGGCACAAAGTATGCTTCGATTGTTGATTCTGTTGGGTTGGTTACGTCAAAAATTTGGACACCTGCATTGTAGAAGGCGTAAGGGATATATTGGTCGCTCGGAACACCTGGATTAATGGTTGCATAGCCACTCCGCTTCGGTCCAAAGCTGCCGCGACGTTGGCAAAAGTCTGTGAATGGTGCTGATTCTGGTGGTGTCGGGCGTTTTAACGTACTAATGATTTTAGGCTCAAGCGGATTGTTGACGTCGATTGCGTAAATTTCCTTATAAGGCTCATGGCAATCTTCGCTAAGTGGATAGCCGCTATAGTAAACAATGCCTGTGCTTTCGACTTTGGAAACGTCAATATTATCCCCTTCAGTACCGCTAACACTCATTGGCATGTCAATATGTGAAACCGTTTTCATATTTGCTGGATCGGATATGTCTACAATATAAAACCCAAAGCCACCCATTGCTGCATAGCCGTACTTGCCACCCTTTTCTACAGGTGTCGGAATGAATAGCGGCATGCGAGAGCCCATCCATGTTGTTTTGTTGCCAGCGCGGGGGTTTTTGTTATAGGATGCTTCTTCGCCTACACGTTGACCTGGCACCCACCAAGTTGAAAGACGTTTCGGATTAGATGGGTCTGAAATATCAAAGGCCATTTGTGCTCCTGAATATAAATAGCTTTTATACTCTGTATTGATGAAGGAATCATCAGGTGCACCTGCAACAAATAAATAATCTCCACCATCATAGACAGGTACGTCTTGACAGCCAGAGCCTTCTTGTACAAGGTCACTTGCATTTGCTTTCGCATCTAAAGGTGTTTCAGATAGCAGATTCCATTCTGAAAATAATGGGCTTGTGACTTCGAAAATGCGGAATCCACGCAGCATTTCTTTTTCTTTAATAGCCTTAACTTGCTCAGGGGATTCATACTTATTCGATAGAACACCATAACGCGGTACTTCGTAACATTGAACGGCAATTGTTTTGTCCAACTTTTTATTGTATTTGACTGTCATTGGACCGAAGCGTTTGTCTCCCTTATCTGTGTCAATTAATTTATTGGCGATACGCTTGGCGTTTTTAGGATCTGTAATATCGAATACATTGTACATATCTGTTTCAAGATCGTATAAATAGCGACGACCGTCTAGATCGAAAGTAGCTTGCCAGCTATGTCCCCAACCAATAACGTATGGATAGAATGCTTCTACATTCATATTTTTCGTATATTGATTTTGATCAAGATAAGGCAAACTTCCTTCAAATGGTTGTGGACCTTCATTATCCGGTGTTGCGGCTGGGTGAGTGAAAATCCCTGTCTTCGCATCATAGCCCCAGCTGCCAGGCGCGGGCTCTTCTGGTTCACCTGGTAAAAGCTTTGTTGTGCCTTCCTTTTTCGTTGGCAGCGGTGCATCAGGTGCATTTTTGTTTAGACCTGTGTGCGGTGCTTCCTGCTTGTCTTCTTTTTTAGCTTCATCGTTCGCTAATGCAGTGCCTAAAGACAAGAAGAAAATAATGCCCATCATAAGAAGAAAGGTAAAAGCTAAATTACTCAGAAAAGGATGTGACTTAAATTTTTTCATCAACGCAATCCCCCTAGAAATCTATGAATTTTTAAAGCGTAAGAGCATTTTACTAAAGACATGTAGATTGTATAGGTGACAAATAAGTTGAAGCTGGAAAATTGTGAAATTTAGTTGTTCCGGAACTAAATAAATACTACAATCATATATGACACGGTGTCAACTTTTTATTTTCTGAATATTTAGACTTTCATAAATTTGAGTCTTCTATCCTACCTACACGCTAAAATAGATCTCAAACAAAATAAAAAAATAGATTAAGATGAATCTCCTATGGACTAACCTAATCATAAGACAATATAAAACACCTCTAAAATGGGCTTGCTATATGTAAATCATTTGGGAGGTGTTTTTCTATGGAAAAAGTTAGTTATTCTCCAGAAGTTAAATGGGCAGTTGTGAAAGAAAAATTAGCGGGTGAATTAACGAATCAAAAAATCATGAACAGAAGCATTTGAGCGTGTGAAGCATCATTCGTTGACTAATGAAGTGACGAGATTACGTGTAATGGAATATATGAGAGAATATAATGAGGAACGAATACAAGAAAAATTAGGCTACTTAACTCCCATAGAATTTGGGAAGTAAGCAGCCTAATGGGGTGTTTTATATGTGTCTCAAATGACTAGGTCAGTTCTTGATCTGGTTTTTTTATTTGTATAACCCATCGATATACATCGTTGTAATCGTCCAAGCGATGTCCTCAATAGAAGCGGACGTATCATCACGCACGAGGTCCCATTGGTGGTTTTCATTGATTAAAAACCATGAGCGTGCGACGATATCGATTTTTAAATCTGTCCGTACTAAGCCTTGACTCTGCGCATATGTAATATCGCGGATAATAAAATGTATGTTCGTTTTTCGGATGTCATCCCACTTTTCATTCACGGCAGGGGAAAGGCTAATCGCTTCTGCGAATACTTTCATAATATCTTTATTGGATTTTGCCATCGTTAAAAAAGCAGTGACTTGATTCAGGACAAGCTCTTTTGCTTCTTCTTTGCTAGTAGGTAGGAAAGGTGTGTGGGCCATATCAAGAAATTCCTGCATGACCGTTTCCATGAGTGCGATTAAAATCTCGTCTTTTCCTTTGAAGTGTACATAAGCTGTCCCATAACCAGTTTCTGCTCTCTTAATAATTTGAGAAATAGTAGTTTTTTTAAAGCCAAATTCATAGAAAACGTCACGCGCGGCATCCAATAATTTTTGTTTCGTTGCGATAGAGCGCATATTTCTTCCGTCGATTGGCTTCGTTTCTTCACTCATTAAATGACCTCCAAGATATGACTTGTTTTATTTATAATAAGCGTGCTATTGCTTGATAATCCAATGATTTATTTCATTTAATCATAGCCCATTTGAAATATTTTTACAAATGACGTTGGAAAATTTGGTAAAAATAATATTGACACTATGTCAACTTTATTTTAGACTATGAACATATTCAGAAAATTTAAAAAATGGGGGAGAGAATTTTGGGAACTAGAGAAAGCGTTTACAAAAATGAGCATGCAAAACAATATGATGCGAATGATTCATTTCGATCATACCGCGATGAATTTTATTTACAATCAGGTGTTATTTACATGGATGGTAATTCCTTAGGCTTAATGTCCAAAAGAGCCGAGGAAAATGTCCATGAATTAATGGAATCTTGGAAAGCATACGGGATTAAAGGATGGACAACCGGTAAGTATCCATGGTTTTTCATTTCAGAGAAGCTCGGTGAAATGTGTGCACCACTAATCGGAGCTGAGAAAAATGAAGTCATTATTGCCGGTTCTACGACTTCCAATATTCATCAAGCTGTCGCAACATTTTATAAACCAGAAGGGCGACGAACAAAAATTTTAGCGGATGAATTAACATTCCCATCAGATATTTATGCACTACAGAGTCAAATAAAGTTAAAAGGCTATGATCCAGATGAGCATTTAGTACGTGTGAAAAGTCGTGATGGCAAGCTAATTTTAGAAGAGGATATTATCGCAGCGATGACAGATGAGATAGCGCTCATAATGCTGCCAACTGTCCTTTACAGAAGTGGTCAGCTACTAGATATAAAACGCTTAACTGCCGAAGCACACGCGAGAGGCATTTGCATTGGCTTTGATGCTTGTCATTCTATTGGGGCAATTCCGCATTACTTTAGTGAGTGGAATGTTGATTTTGCTATATGGTGTAATTATAAGTATCTCAACGGTGGTCCTGGTTCAGTCGCTGGCTTGTATGTGAATAAAAAACATTTCGGCATTTATCCTGGTTTAGCTGGCTGGTACAGCTCCAAAAAAGATAAACAGTTTGATATGGCACATACATTAGATGTGGAAGAATCTGCTGGGGCATTTCAAATGGGTACACCGCACGTGCTGAGCTTAGCCCCTATTATCGGATCATTAGAAATGTTTGCGGAGGCTGGTATCGAAAATATTCGTCAAAAATCATTAAAGCTTACACGGTATATGATGGACTTAATCGAGCAAGAGCTAACTGAGCTTGGCTTTTCAATTGGCAATCCAAATGAAGATGATAAACGAGGGGGGCATGTTTGCTTAGAGCATGATGAGGCGATTCGAATTTGCAAAGCTTTAGTTGATAAGGGCGTCATTCCAGACTTTAGACCGCCTAACATTATTCGTCTCGCACCAATCGCCTTTTATACGTCATTCGAGGAGGTGTGGGAAACCGTCGAAATATTAAAAGCAATCGTGACAGAAAAGCAATATGAAGAGTATGGGAAGGAAAGAAATGTAGTTTCTTAAACGACAATAACAAAGGGGGCAAATGTATGTCACAAGACAATCGTTTGCAAGATATCGTTGAAAGAGAAAAGGGATTAAGTCAAAGCTTAACAACACGCCAGCTGACGATGATTGCCATTGGGGGAGCAATCGGGACCGGGTTATTTTTAGGGAGTGGCTTGGCGATTGGCTTGGCAGGACCGAGTGTCATTATTAGCTATGCAATCGGTGCATTAATTGCATTATTACTCATGGGCTGCTTAGCAGAAATGACTGTAGCTCATCCAGTGACAGGATCGTTTGGTGCCTATGCAGAGAAGTATATTAATCCATGGGCTGGCTTTTCGGTACGCTATTCGTATTGGTTTAGTTTAGTATGTGCAATCGGTACGGAGGTTACAGCTATAGCCGTTTATATGAAGTATTGGTTTCCGACCGTGCCTGCCATCGTTTGGATAATCTTGTTTGCAGCAGTGCTTATTTATGTGAACGCAACATCGGTCAAATTATTTGGTGCTGTTGAATATTGGTTTTCACTCTTTAAAGTAGCTGCGATTGTTGGATTTATTATTCTAGCAGTCTATGTCATTGTTGGCGCGGATAGTGGCGCAGCTATTGGTACTCAAAATTATACAAATGACGGTGGTTTCTTCCCTAATGGGGTATGGGGAATGTGGATTGCTATATTTGTATCGCTGTTCAGTTATTTAAGTATTGAAATGATTGCTGTTAGTGCTGGTGAAGCAAAGGATCCGGAAAAAGCAGTGCCGATTGCGCTTCGTTCAGCCGTTGTTCGACTTGTGCTGTTTTACTTATTAACGCTATCTTTAATGCTGATGATTGTGCCATGGGGGATGGCAGGAATCGATAAAAGTCCATTCGTAAAAGTAATTGAAATTATGAATATCCCAGGAGCAGCAGCTATTATGAATTTCGTCGTACTTGTGGCAGCGCTTTCTGCGATGAATAGTCAATTATATATTTCTACACGTATGATGTTTTCTTTATCAAGAGGTGGCTACGCGCCGAAAGTATTAGGTAAATTAAATAGGAAAAACGTACCTTCAGTTGCATTATTTGCTTCTGTTATCGGTATCGCCATCGCGACAATTTTTACAGTTGTCAGACCGGATGCGGCTTTTGCAACGATGATTTCGCTTTCTAGCTTTGGTGCGATGTTTGCTTGGTTTATGATTTTTATTACACACCTGTTCTTCCGTAAAAAATGGAATGAAACGAACGGACGCAAATTACCGGTAAGAATGATTGGTTATCCGTACTTAACAATTTTCGGTGCAGTCTTGTTAGCGTCTGTTGTACTATCAACATGGTTTTCACCGGACTTTAAAGCCACATTAACACTCGGATTCCCTTGGTTAATCTTTATTTCAGTTTGTTACTTCTTCTGGAAAAAGGCGAACACGAAATCTTCGGTTATTGTAGAAGATACTACAGAGAGTTCAGGAAGCGGGATTGTTTAGCAGTAGGCAATCATGGTCATTGAAGTCGGTTAGCGATTTCAGTACGGTATTAAAATCCATAAAAAAACATAAATATAAAATTTTAGAGGAGTGGGTTTCGTATGGCAACATTACAAGCATTTAATCTATTAAATTGGATCGAAGAAAATAAACATTCTTTAAAGCCACCTGTTAACAATAAAGTGCTATGGGAGGATTCGGAGTTTATTTGTATGATTTTGGGCGGACCTAATCGCCGTCGAGATTTCCATGTCGATCCATCTGATGAGTTCTTTTATCAAATTAAAGGCGATTGCTTCGTAGAGATAATTAATGAAGGAAAGCGTGAAGTGATTACAATTAAAGAAGGGGAAGTGTTCATGCTACCAGCGAATGTGCCGCACTCTCCTCATCGTATTGCTGACACATATGGACTTGTCGTAGAAAGGAAGCGGGCAGAGGGAGAGCTAGAGGACTTCGTATGGTTCTGTGAAAACTGCGATCAACAAATGCATAAAAAAACGGTGCAATTGACAGATATCGAAACACAAGTGAAAGGTGCAATCGAAGAATTCAATGGTAGTTTAGAGCTACGCACATGTAAAAATTGCGGTCATGTAATGTCTGAAGAAGTGAGTTTATGGCAATGCGAGTAGATTTCCATACTCATATTATTCCAGAAGATATACCTAACTTTGTGGAGAAGTTTGGCGGAGAACGCTGGCCAACATTAGCAAAAACATGTACATGTGGTGCGAATATTATGGTAGCAGGTCAAGTGTTTAGAGAAGTGACAGACCAAGTATGGAGCCCAGAAAAACGCATACAGGATATGGATGCTGAAGGGGTGGATATACAAGTATTGTCCCCGATTCCTGTGACGTTTTCCTATTGGGCGGAGGCACAGGCGGCAGAGGAAATGGCTCGTATACAAAACGACTTTATTGCGAATACGGTGAAGCAATATCCGAAGCGATTCCTCGGTCTTGGCACAGTGCCACTCCAAGATGTAGAGGTAGCAATTTGTGAAATGGATCGTTGCATACATGAGCTAGGGCTTAAAGGCATCGAAATCGGGACGAATATAAACGGCAAAAATTTAGACGACCCAGCTTTTACAGCATTTTTCGAAATGGCGGAGAAATGGCAAGTGCCTTTATTTATTCACCCGTGGGAAACGCTCGGGAAGGACCGCATGCCGCGCCATAATTTTATGTACACGGTAGGGATGCCAAGTGAAACTGCGCTTGCTGCTGCTAGTCTTATTAACGGCGGAGTTATCGAAAAATTCCCGAAACTTAAAGTGTGTTTTGCACACGGTGGTGGCTCTTTTCCTTATATTTTACCTCGCTTAGATCAAGGGTGGAAAGTATGGCCGCATCTACGCTTAACGAGTAAACCACCGAGCTATTATGCGAAAAATTTTTATTTCGATTCTTTAAATTATGATCCGTTAAATCTTCAATATTTAATCGATCGATTTGGAGCAGACAAAATTGTGATGGGCTCAGACTACCCCTTCTTATTAAGGGAAATCGCACCGGGGAAGATAGTGGATGAGACACTTCATCTTTCAGAAGAACAAAGAAAGGATATTTTAGGGAGAAATGCCTTAGCCTTTTTAAATATCGAGATAAAGGAAGAGATCAGATCATGACACCAGAGGAAAGACTTGCACAGTTAGGGCTTGAATTACCACCTTTACGTCCTGCTTGGGGAGACTATGTAGGTTGTGTAAGGACGGGCAATCTCTTATTTACCTCAGGACAGGGTGTGGATCAGTACCACGGTAAGCTAGGGAGAGATTTGACGACAGAAGAAGGCTATTTAGCAGCACAGCAATCGATGCTAAACCTACTCAGTGTAGTGAAACATGAAATAGGCGAATTAAGTAAAGTGAAGCAATTTGTCAAAGTATTAGGGATGGTAAATTGCACAGAGGATTTCATTGAGCAGCCTAAAGTAATGAACGGAGCCTCAGATTTAATTGGGAAGGTTTTCGGAGAGAAGGGTAAGCACGGGCGCTCTGCTGTTGGAATGGCTCAATTACCTAATAATACAGCAATCGAAATAGAGATGATTATTGAAATCGAAGAATAGGAGGAGTGGCATTGATTAATGACAAAGTTATCGAAGAAAAATATTTAAAAGATGCCAAACTATTCATTGGTGGCGATTATGTAGACGCCTTATCAGGTGAAACTTTCGATACGATTAATCCCGCTACAAATGAAATATTAGCATCAGTAGCAAATGGCGGACAAGAAGATGCAAAGCGCGCAATAGAAGTTGCACATAAAACATTTGCTAGTGGTGTATGGAGCAAGATGCCTGTTGAGGAACGCTCGCGGATTTTATGCAACATGGCTGATTTAATAATGAAGAATGTTGAAAAACTTGCCTATGTCGAAACGTTAGACGTAGGTAAGCCAATACGGGAGAGTCTTGAATTTGATATTCCGCGAGCGGCTGCTAACTTTCGTTTCTTCGCTGAGATGGCGAAATATATGACGCACGAGCATTATGATCAAAGCAAGCATTTTTCATATGTGCAATATGCCCCAGTCGGTGTGACAAGCTTAATTATTCCGTGGAACTTGCCGTTTATGCAAATGACGTGGAAGGCATCTGCTGCTCTTGCTGTAGGTAATACCGTTGTAATCAAGCCTGCTTCTTATACACCGCTAAGTGCCATCATGCTTGGAGAAATAGCGAACGAGGCGGGATTACCTCCAGGTGTGCTAAATATTTTGACAGGTCCAGGTGGTATTGTAGGAACAGAAATGGCGACAAACCCTGCTGTGAGGAGAATCTCCTTCGTGGGTGAATCAAATACAGGAAAAACGGTTATGCGTAATGCTGCTCAAAATTTAATCCCAGTTTCGTTAGAGCTTGGTGGGAAATCAGCTAATATTGTGTTTGAAGATGCTGATTTAGAAGAAGCAGTAGCAGGATCAATCGAAGCCATTTATCGCAATCAAGGAGAAATTTGCTTAGCAGGCTCCCGAATTTTAGTGCAAGAAAGTATTTATGATCTTTTTTTAGATAAATTCGTGGCTGCTGTGAAACAAATTAAAGTCGGAAACCCGCTCGATATGACAACAGATATGGGTGCTTTAGTTTCTAAGGGCCATTTAAAGCTCGTAGATGAGTATGTGAGAATTGGTCTAGCTGAAGGGGCGAAACTAGCTTACGGCGGTAAGGCTGTCGCTTCACTACCTGTAGGGAACTTCTATGAGCCGACTGTTTTGTACGATGTCAATAATCGTATGCGCGTTGCTCAAGAGGAAATATTTGGTCCTGTTCCTGTCATTATTCCATTTAAAACAGAAGAAGAAGCTATTCAGATAGCGAACGATTCTATTTATGGATTAGCAGGGGTCGTATGGACGAATGATTTACGGAGAGGACAGCGTGTGACAGCCCAAATTCATGCGGGCTTATTATGGGTGAATTGCTGGTATGTGCGGGATTTAAGAACCCCATTTGGTGGAGCTAAAGCTAGTGGTATTGGGCGCGAAGGCGGTCGTCATAGCTTTGAGTTCTATAGTGAAACAAAAACAATTACCGTAAAAAAATAAGGAATGAATAGACAAACAAAAGTTGGTATAGCACCCGCCTTTTGTTTGTTTTACTAAGGAGAGTGAATGGTGGTGTCAGAGAAAATTAAGCAATATGCCACACAATTACTGACAGCTGAAAAAACAATGCAAAGCATAGTTCCTTTAACAGAATCGGATGCAACCTTAAGCATAAAGGATGCTTATGAAATACAGCTTGAAACAGTAAAAATGAAGCTGGACGAAGGTCGACACGTAGTTGGTAAAAAGGTTGGTTTAACAAGCGAAGCTATGCAAAAAATGCTCCATGTAAACGAGCCAGATTATGGTCATTTATTAGATGATATGGTGTTTGAAAATGAAGCGATTGTAAAAGTCACTAGCATGCTCTCCCCAAAAATTGAGGCGGAAATTGGTTTCGTACTAGGAGAGGATTTAATAGGACCGAATGTAACCTTCCTCGATGTCATGATGGCTACTGACTACATCGTGCCGACAATTGAAGTAATTGATAGCAGAGTAGAGGATTGGCGCATTACATTAATTGATACAGTAGCTGATAATGGCTCGTCTGCAAAGGTCATCGTCGGGCATGAAAAGGCGAAGGTAAATGAAGTTGATTTACGGACAGCAAGTATGGCACTTTACAAAAATGGGGAGCTACTCGCGACAGGGGCAGGGGCTGCTGCACTGGGACACCCGGCACACGCTATTGCTTGGTTGGCAAATAAATTACATGAGTTTGGCATTACACTTAAAAAGGGCGAGCTTATTTTACCTGGCGCTTTATCTGCGGCAGTTGCAGTAAATGCTGGAGATAGTATTGAAGCAAAATTTGGGGGCATCGGTACAGTAACGGTTCACTTTGAATAATGTGAAAGGAGAGAAGGATATGGGCAAAATCAAAGCGGCTATACTAGGCACAGGAAACATAGGCACTGATTTGCTTTATAAATTAGAGCGCAGTGAAGTGATTGAAGTTGTGGCGATGATTGGCATAGATTCACAATCAGAAGGTTTGAAGCGTGCAGCAGAGAAAGGGTATTCGACATATTCAAATGGCATCGAAGCTATCGTTGCCAACCCTAACATGGCGACTATAGTGTTTGACGCCACATCAGCAAAAGCTCACGTACGCCATGCGAAAGTATTGAAGGAGCTCGGGATTTTAGCGATTGATTTAACCCCAGCAGCAAGAGGACCGTTCTTTTGTCCGGCAGTGGGGACTACGGAAAACTTACTCGATTTACACAATGTCAATATGATTACGTGTGGTGGCCAGGCGACGATTCCAATCGTCTATGCGGTCAACCAAGTTGCAGATGTACTATATGGGGAAATTGTGGCAACTATTTCAAGCTTAAGTGCAGGTCCGGGGACGAGGGAAAATATTGACGAGTTTACGATTACGACGCGCCGTGGAATCGAAGAAGTAGGTGGAGCAAATACTGGAAAAGCGCTCATTATTTTAAATCCGGCAGACCCACCTATCCTTATGCGAGACACGATTTATTGTGAAGTGAAAAATATGAAAGAAGAGGAAATTCGCGACTCTATTTATACAATGGTAGAGAAAGTGAAGGCATATGTGCCAGGCTATCGTCTAAGACAGGAGCCATTATTTGATGGCAATCGTGTAACAATCTTTATAGAAGTAGAAGGTGCTGGAGATTATTTCCCACCATATGCAGGGAATTTAGATATTATGACAGCTGCTGCGACACGTGTTGCGGAAGATTTTGCGCGGGCCATGTTAGAGAGAACGACATTAGAGGCGCATTAAGAAAGGGGGCAGAATACATGAATTCGCAAGTTAATAAACCAATTCGATTAACAGAAGTGTGCCTCCGAGATGGCAGTCATGTCGTGGCACATCAATTTACAGAGCAGCAAGTACGAGATGTTGTGAGAGGGTTAGATGATGCAGGTATGCATTATATAGAAGTAAGTCACGGAGATGGCCTTGGAGGATCCACTTTGCAGTATGGCAAATCACTCGTTAATGAGATGAAGCTCATTGAAGCAGCTGTTGCTGCATGTACTAAGTCAAAAGTTGCTGTGCTGTTAATACCAGGGATCGGAACTGTACACGAATTGAAGCAGGCAAATGACTTAGGTGCTCGCTTAGTGCGTGCTGCTACACATGTAACAGAGGCGGATGTGTCAGCACAACATATGAGCAAGGCACGCGAGCTAGGGATGGAGACAGTCGGTTTTTTAATGATGGCTCATTCTGCATCTGTGGAAAAGTTAGTGGAGCAAGCGAAGAAAATGGAAAGCTACGGTGCTGAAGCGGTCTATATAACAGATTCTGCTGGCGCATTGCTGCCGCATGAGGTGCGTGAGCGTGTGCACGCTTTACGACAATCGTTGCAAATAGAAGTAGGATTCCACGCTCATAACAATTTATCTATGGCAGTGGCGAACACGGTCGTTGCTATAGAGGAAGGAGCGACACGTATTGACGGGAGTGTGCGCTGTTTAGGAGCAGGTGCAGGGAATACTCAGACAGAAGTGCTATTAGCTGTGCTAGAGCGCATGGGAATCGATGTAAGTATTGATTTATATAAAATGATGGATGTCGCAGAAAATATTGTAGGCCCTCTCTTGCCAGGCTCGCAAGAAATTCGAAAGGGGAGCTTAGTGTTAGGGTATGCAGGAGTGTACTCAAGCTTCCTGCTTCATGCAGAGCGTGCGGGGAAGAAATTTGGTCTTGATCCACGCGATATACTTATTGAATTAGGTAAGCAAAAAGTAGTAGGTGGTCAGGAGGACATGATTATCGATGTCGCTGCTGAGCTCGCAAAAAAAAGGGGAATTGAGGTGTGAAAATGACGGTACAAATAAATCAGCAAAAAATGGTTGATTATTTATATGAGGCAGAGCGTGATGTAAAGGAAGTCATCAAGCTGACAGACGATTACTCACAGTTGACGATACAGGAGGCTTATCGTATACAGGATGCTTTACTAGCGCGCAAGCTAGAGGAGAATGGCACGAAGCAAGTAGGCGTGAAGCTAGGTTTAACGAGTAAAGCAAAGCAGCGGATGATGGGCGTCAATGAAGCGATTTATGGCTATTTACATAGTGATATGCTCGCACTAGAATGGGAAGCGATTGAATTTTCACAGCTCATTCATCCGAAAGTTGAGCCTGAGATTGCCTTTTTGTTAGGTGAGGACTTGGCGGGGGAGGCGGTTACAGAGGCGGATGTTGTAAAGGCAACGAAATACGTCGCACCTGCCCTTGAGGTAATAGATAGCCGTTATAAAGATTTTCGCTTTACATTAGCAGATGTTATCGCAGATAATTGTTCCTCGGCGAAATTTATTGTTGGTAGTAAGTGGGTTTCACCTCACATGCTTGATTTGGGGCAAATCGGCATGGTACTAAGTAAAAACAGCGCTGTTGAGCAAACAGGCTCAAGCGCTGCGGTATTAGGGCATCCTGCTACTGCCATTGTGTGGGCAGTGAAAGAATTAGCCAAGGTAGGAAAAGGCTTTAAAAAAGGCGATATTATTTTAAGTGGTGCGATGTCTGAGGCGATTTCTTTTCAGCCAGGGGATACAGTTGTAGCAAATTTCGATGTGCTTGGCAGTGTGACATTATCATGTAATTAAAGGTCAGTGCTTCTTTCTATTCAATTGGAAAAGACGATTGCAACCTCCTTTACTTTAAATGAGAGCATCTGGAAATGGAGTTTTATTTCCAGGTGCTCTTTTAACGGTTTATGAAAGGCAGAAAGGTAGCATTTAATAGGTGCATCCTTATACTAGAATAGAAGATGTAAGAAAAGAGTGGCACAGCACATAGGGAGTGTACATATGTTGAATGGGAATATATTTTTCCAATTTTCATTATCGTCATATTTTTCATTGTTATAGGCGCAATTATTAGTAGTATTTTCCCGTCTATTAAAAAGAAATAAAGATAATGAGTGTCAAGCATAGCAATCAAGAAATGAACCGTCTCTTTGACTATGAGAAGGACGGTCCATTTTTTATTTGGGAATGGACCTTTTACTAGAAGTAAAAGACCAGGATTCATTCGAGGATTACTTTGCTTACGTTTCGAATTTAAATAGTAATGAACCTAAATATAAATTAATTGTATTTTTGCAGCATTTCCCTGCACATAAAAAAGATTTCAAATTTAACTTTGGCAATCTATTTTTAATAACCCGTTACCAATTCTTATTAAGAATAAAACCAACCATTAAGCAAATGACCTTGCAACTAAAATTTATCGTGAGATTTATTATCTTACCAGTTTTTGTGTACATATTTTATAACAGATAATTAAACCAGGTAAGCATAGAAGAATGGCTGTAGCTTTTGGTGAAGATCAGCAACAGGTAATTGTTGCTTCTGGCGTAAAAGCTGAATATAAAAATGGGGAAATATATGTTCAAGGGCCTGGGTGACTATTTATCGTTTCAGGTATCTCTGCAATCATTTATAATCGAAAAAAGTCGAATTTTGTACCATTCTTCTCTATAATGAAAAGTAACGCCTGTTATACTAGAAAGGATGCTTTTTATGACACGTATTTTAGCCATTAGTGATATACATGGGGAATTAGAACTTTTAGAAGAATTATTAATAAAGGTAAAGTTCGATGCTACACAAGATAAACTATTTTTGCTAGGGGATTATATTGATCGGGGACCTGCTTCATGTGGTGTGTTGAATATAGTTGCTGAGCTACAAGCCACTGGGGCCCGTGTGCTACTGGGAAATCATGAGGCACTTATGCTAAAAGCATGTCGTTCAGGGACTCCAAAAGCTTGGAATCATTGGGCTGCACTCAATGGCGGGGATGCGACACTTGCTAGCTATGGCTATCATATGGAAGATTTTGAAGATGCTATTCTCACAAATACTTTACCTAGTTACATTCAAACATTACCGAAGCTCGAAGAACATTTACAGCTTATAGAAACTTTTGAAACGTATATAGAGTTAGAAGATGCAATTTTTGTCCATGGTGGTGTTGTGCCGGGCGTAGCGTTAGCGGACACAGACCCCTTACGACTTTTATGGATTCGAGAGGAATTTCATACTGGTTATAAAGGCGAGAAAACGGTGATTTTTGGGCATACACAAACATATGAGTTACATCAAGACCCAACAAATTACGATGTTTATTTTGGTGACAATAATATTATTGGCATTGATGGCGGTGCTGTATTTGGAGGGCGACTTCACGCACTCGAATGGCCGAATCGTCAAATTATATCTGTTGAAAGTAAAAATCCAACAAGCTTAGAATAACTTGTTGGATTTTCTTTTCGGTTTTACCTATATAACAGTTAACTTATAAACATGAAAGTGGCTATTCAGAAAAGCTGTTGTATAAAATACATTCAATACTCTGAAAAAGTAGGGTGAGTAAAATCAATACGTTTAATGGACTTATACTGAGCTACAAACTTAGAAAGAGAATTAAATGTTGAGAAAATTGAATTTTAAAGCACAGCGCTGCCCTCTAATGCTAATGGGCGCACAAAGCAATAAAAAACTACCATTATTTTATAGGTGGTTTTTATGTATGATTTAATTACATGCTGCAATTAAATCATAGTAGATTTGTATCTATCTTATTTACTCTTATTTAATTTGTTGATTTCCAACATAACGAAGTCCATCTTTACTTTGCGTTATTCGTTCTACAAAATTTAAGTCATCTTCTCAATTCGATACTATCATAACTTAGAGCAGATGATTCCCTCACTAATTTAATTCTCCTTTAATTTACAATTCGAAATTTTATTCCTACCGTCAAGTTAGAAATCCACTTGAGCATTTTACCTATATATCTCAGCAATGTTAATAAGAATGTATATCGGATTGACAACCCTTTTTCTTTATGTTAACTTTACCAACATACCAATCATCCTACAAATTTAAGGAGGCGTAATTATGATTCAAAAAACAAACCGAATGAACCTAGTAGAACAGGTTGCTTCTCAAATAGAGCAGTTAATTGAATCGGGAAGCTGGCAAGTAGGGGAAAGAATTCCTCCTGAAATGGAATTGATGGAAAAGTTTGATGTCAGCCGTAATACACTTCGCGAAGCAATTCGTGCCTTAGTACATGCAGGATTACTTGAAACGAAACAAGGCAGTGGAACAACCGTACGCTCTGCCAATTCTCTTGGAGCAGCAATTAAACGTTATGTAAAAAAATCAGCGTTGCTTGAAATCCTTGATGTGCGCTTAGCTTTAGAAAAACAGGCTGCCCAGTTGGCTGCTGAACATAGGACGGAAGCGGATTTAGCAAAACTTGAATCATATATTCAAGATTCGCTTCAAGCTGCTGAAAATAGTAATCGAGAACAATTTATAGAGTTAGATATTCGTTTTCATAAAGCCGTTGTAGTGGCTTCTAACAATCAGCTCTTAATTGATTTATACGAGCCACTTTTAGATATCATCTATTCGTTTGTGGAAGATTTACTGACAATGAATGCGCCTTTTAACTTTGAAGAAGAACTTCACATGGAGTTATATACAGCCATTCGTAGTCAGGATAAAGTAGCTGCTACAACCTATGTTGAAAACTATATGGAGGCATTAAGAAAAGTAATTGTTAAATTGATGGAGGAATAACAACATGAATAAGGAAGCCATATCATCCACAGTAAATAAAAATACAAGAAATAGTTGGTTATTACTTATTGGTATAATCTTAGTGGGATCTAATTTAAGAGTGCCTTTAACTTCTGCTGGGTCACTTATACCTTTGATACGAGATGATTTTGGTATCAGCAATGCTCTTATAGGAACAATTACAACCGTGCCTTTACTTGCCTTTGCACTGCTTTCACCGTTTGCTCCAAAAATAGCAAATCGGATTGGCATGGAATTAACGATTACTTTAGCCCTTATATTACTTATAATTGGTATTGCAGTTCGCTCATTTTCAGGAATTTTCGCTTTATTTTCTGGTACTATTTTAATTGGGGTTGCAATTGCAATGGGTAATGTACTTATTCCAGGGATTGTAAAAATGAATTTTCCACTAAAAATAGGTTTGATGACTGGAATATACGCTATATTTATGAATCTATTCGGTGCGCTTGGTTCTGGGGTAAGTGTCCCTATGGCTTCTATTGGTAATTTTGGATGGCAAGGTGCACTTGGCATATGGGGATTGTTGACAATCATATCTTTATTGCTGTGGCTACCACAACTTAGTAAACGACAAAAAGGTGAGAAAGTACAAGTTAATGTAAAAAACAAAAAAGGTAGTTTGTGGCGTTCTCCACTCGCTTGGAAGATAACAATATTTATGGGTGGACAATCACTAATGTTTTATACTTTAATCACATGGTTACCAGATATTTTAAATATGAAAGGGTATAACTCAAATACTGCTGGTTGGATGGTTTTTCTAATGCAATTTGCACTCATCCCTGTAACGTTCATTGTCCCAGTACTAGCGGAAAAAATGAAAAATCAAGTTGGTCTAAGTATTACAACAACAATCTTATTTATCATTGGATTTGCAGGGCTATTGCAAGGAAATTCTGTGCTAGTTCCTTTCTGCGCTATCCTTCTTGGAATTGCAGGGGGGAGTGCCTTCAGCCTATCCATGATGTTCTTCACACTAAGAACAAGTGATGGAAAAGAAGCAGCAGAAATGTCAGGAATGGCTCAGTCTTTCGGATACCTTTTAGCGGCAGTTGGACCAGTGTTGGTTGGCACACTGCATGATATAACAGATGGATGGTCAATCCCTCTTATTTTGCTCATTTTTATTTCGTGCGTTCTGTTAATTGTTGGTATTGGAGCAGGTAAAGAAGGATATGTTACAAATGATATAGATCAACATCATACTATGGTGAAGTAGTATTCCTGACACGAATGTTTGGTGTTGGAATTAGCTGTGAAATTATTGCCAATAAATTATAAAAAAGAACAATGATTTTTTCCATTTGAAAATAATAGTTTAATTGACTCGGGTATATCATAATTTTTCTATGGATAGAAAGGAGTATGTATTTTGGTCAAATTAATCATTAAAATACTTATTACGCTATTTGGTGCGATTGTAATTATGACAGACTTAAAAGAAAATACCACATGGTTATTTAGCTTTTTGATCGTACTCGCTTTGTATATGATTTTCGAAGGATTTTTTTCTAAAAAGAAAAATCTGCAATGATATTTATAGTGAACTTAAAAAGGTGTAGGATTTGATTTATAAATGTTTTAAAAGCCTTCCACATAATCTGTGGAGGGCTTTTCTTATATAAATAGGAAGAAGTGAAAGAGAAACAGACATATTATCGTATTAGTCGCTTATTTTGTTGGCTGGTTTGACCATTATTTTAAAACTTGGAGCTATGGCTTTTTATTATTGAAATTTACTTAATGTTGACTAGACATGTTTGCATGATACCCCGGGAATAAGAGATTTTTAATGGGATTTTGGTTTTTTACTTTAAAGGAATTAATAATAAATTACATATTGGATAGCTTAACAATAGTATCAATTAATTTTAACAACGAGGAGGATTTCGATTGGCTGATTACAATAACCTTAATAGCCCAAAATTTAAAAGAAAATCGAAACCAAAGTTGAAAAAAGAAGAAATTACTGTTGTTGACACGAGTTCCGCCCGAAAGGCTGTTATAGCAACTGCTGTTGGTAATGGAATGGAATGGTTTGATTTTGGAATTTACTCTTATTTAGCTGCTACAATTGGACAAGTATTTTTTCCTGAAGTAAGTGGTCCTATGCAATTAGTATTTTCTTTTGCGACGTTTGCTGTTGCCTTCATTGCTCGACCTATTGGAGGAATTTTCTTTGGGATGCTTGGGGACCGTTTAGGCCGTAAAAAAGTCTTAGCTATTACCTTAGTTATGATGGCGCTGGCGACCTTGAGTATTGGCTTGATTCCAGCTCATTCATCCATAGGGTATACTGCCACAGTACTTTTACTCATTGCACGTTTAGTTCAAGGATTTTCATCGGGTGGAGAATATTCGGGTGCTATGACGTTTATTGCTGAGTCCACGCCAGATAAGAAAAGAGGGTTTATGTCAAGTGGTCTTGAGGTTGGAACCTTAGTTGGCTATATTGCAGGAGCTGGTCTTGTTACTTTACTTACTTATATTTTAGGGGAGGAAACAATGTTAGATTGGGGTTGGCGAATTCCATTTTTCTTATCAGCCCCTATAGGTTTAATTGGCTTTTATTTGCGAAATAATTTAGAAGAAACACCTGCTTTTGAAGCAATGAAAGAAAAAAAATCAGAAGATGATAATCATATATCTGTAAAAAATATTTTACAATTTCATTGGAGAGCAATAGTTGTCGGAATGTTTGTTGTTTTCTTTTACATTGTTGTAAACTATATCGTTTTATCTTATATGCCATCTCATTTAACTGCTGTTCTTGGATATGGAGAAGCAGAAGGGCTTTTATTAATTGTCATTGTAATGGTTATTATGATTCCAATTGTTCTATTAATGGGGTATTTTAGTGACCGCATAGGAGCGAAAAAGATTATTCAAGGGGGGTTAATCGGGCTAATCTTTTTAAGTATACCTTCGTTTAATTTGATTGCTAGCGGAAACACATTACATGTATTTTGGGGGTTATTGATTCTAGCAGTATTTTCCGCTTCTTTTCAGGGAACAATGCCAGCACTATTGCCCTCCCTATTTTTTACAAATGTACGGAATGGGGCTTTGGCGATTACATTTAATATTTCTGCGTCATTGTTCGGTGGTACAACACCTTTACTTGTATCATGGTTAATTAGCAAAACGATGAATGAAATGGTACCTGCCTACTATGTCATATTTGCATCTGTTGTCGGTATTATTGTTGTTTCCATCTTTCTAAAAGATACTTCAGGCATGGCACTTCGAGGTTCACCACCAGCTGTTGAAGAGAAAGCTGAAATAAAAGAGATTTTAGAAGATCCCGAAGAAGCATTATGGTGGCATGAAGAAAAGAAAGTAATAGAAGAGCGTATTGAAGATCGTTTGGAAGATGGAAAGTGAAATTGGGAAACATATTGGATGTTTGTAGAGGCTGTTATTAAGAGTAGCTGATATAGCAAGGGTTATAACATGGCTAAAATAAGAAAAAGCAACCGACCAAAAGCGACCATTTTATAAAATGGCATTAAAGAAGTCGATTGCTTTTTTCTTTACATTTAATCTTTCGGTTAAGCATCAGAAAATTTATTGTCTAGGTGGAATTGCTTATAAGTTCTTCTATTAAGTCTTCGACATTTCTATGCTCGAAAATTGTTACCTAACTTGTTTCCAAGTGCAAAGTAATGACGGAAATTATAAATAAGTGGGCTCCATTTATTTGGATCTATATGATTTTCTTCAATAATAATTTCCGTATGTGCATGTACGTGTACTGCTTGTGTTTCGACAATGGCAAAATGAGGAGAATAGTCTGGGATACGTATGTGTTTAACCTTTGCCTCAATTTGAATGGGACATTCCATAATACGAGTAGGTTTTACAAATGTAGCCTTAATAGGCGTTAATCCACTAATATCATATTTCTCTTTTTTATAAGTATAGCCATTATGCTTTTTATATTCTGGAACTGGATTTTTCCCTGTAAAAGGGGCTAACTGTTCAACATTCTCCCAAAGTGAGGGGTCTGGTATATTAATGACACATTCAGGATGTCGTTCTAAATTTTCAATTGCCTTCCCACCAAGGCCAATACCTAATACAATATAGTCTCCTAATGCCCAAGAAGATGATAAAGGGCTAATATTCACTGTTCCATCCTCATTCAAAGTACTTAGTAAAATTACAGGGAATCCATAATATAAAATTTTAGGATTAATAATTTTTGTATGTTGGATGGGCTTTTGCTTTATTACTTTCATTTTCATTCCTCCCACTAATTATTCTTATTTTCAAAATTCATTGTAAAATATTAATATTTCGAGTTGTATCGAAGTGTCGATTACCTATAAAATTTTTTTTAACATTAAAGAGCTAAAAAATAACTAGAAATATATTACAATAAAAGTGTGATATGCCACTATAAAGGAGAATGACAATGCCTATTTATAATAAGTTAGTACGAGATCAGATTTTAGAAATTATTGAAGCAGATGGTTTAAAGTATAGTGCAAGAATTTTAGAACCACAGGAGCTTCTAGTAGAAGTAAAAGCAAAAATATTGGAAGAAGCGAAAGAGTTTCATGGGGCAAATAACGTTCAGGACAGTGTTGAAGAATTAGCCGATCTTTTAGAACTAATACATACAGCTATCAATGCGTTAGGTGTAAGTTATGAAGATTTAGAAGCGATTCGTAAGCAGAAGAAGGCTAAACGTGGTGGCTTTGAAAAGGCAATTTATTTAATTGATGTAGAGGATAGATGAAAATTGGAACTATTTGTCTAACCAAAACGTCTAAATGCTAATTAAATGGAAATTGTAAGCGTGAAGAGGGGGTTTTATAGTGATTGGTTTACTTAATGTTGGCAGTCTAGTGATTGGTCTCATTGCATGGCTACTTCCTGTCGTTGGACTTATGCAATCTAAAAACAACGACTTTAAAATATGGGGATTGCTTTCTAGTTTGAGTTTGAGTGCTTGTGCTATTTCTCTTATTTTTCAATTGTACTATCAATACCATCTCGTTAATATTGAGGATTGGAGTGCGCTTATGGACACTACAGGAGGTGTCATTTTTGCTGCATCAGTTCTTCTTGGCGTAACTGTTATTTTGAATATTTTAACGCTAATTGTATTTCGTAAAAGACTGCAAACTGCTAGCTAAATGTGCGAAAGGGGTGATTGGATGGTAAAAACCTTCGACACTGTTGTTAATTTTTGTTTTAGCAGTCGATTTGCTTATTTTTTAATTAAGTATTAATCATTATTATTTTGCATTTCTTAAATATTCAGGAATACCAATTCCAACAATAATAACGGTCATTGCTATTTTTTTGTTCGTTAGATCTTTTAAAATTAGTACTCTAGATGTACTCGGAATAGATAATGTCCAATGGTTAAAGGGGATAGGGGTTATTTTTAATTCAAATTATGCCAAAACAAAAGTGGGTTTTTTGGATATTAATTTCATTGAAAACAAAGGAAAGCGATTGTGTAAATAAGGGCAATCGCTACTTTTACAATCATCGCATATATATATACTAAGTGCATGAAAGTGGCACATTAACTTGCTTATTAAAAGTCTTCCACTTCTATAAGATGTGCATGAAAGCCATTTATGCATTGAACCTGAGAAGGTTGAGCACAGCGAAATTGATTGAAGGGAGCAGAAACGATGAAAAAATCGTATACGAAGTTTGAAAAGATAAGGATTGTTTTTGGTGTTGTACTTTTACTGCTTGTACTACTTGGCTTTAGATATGCTCATCTTAAGAATATCGCTATGACAATAGTAGCTATAATAATGCTAGTGACTAAAATACAAGATATAAAAAAAGGCAAAAAAACAATCTCGGACTATTTGCTACTTGGTTTATGGATATTATTAACCATCGCAATGTTCCTAACCACTGTTATGGAAATTATTAATTCTTAGGTTATAGAGTACAATCCTTCACTTACATCAGAAGTAAGAAAGGATAGTGTTCATTTTTTTGGAGAAAATATAGCAAAATATAATTTAGGAGCGATAAAAATGACGAAAAATATACTGCTTTCATTGTTTTTCGTAAGTATTTTCCTATATGGAACAATTAATGAATCAGTTTATGCAAATTTGAATGATCGTCCTCAACCGTTAGAGCAATTTCTTCCTCAAATAGGATACAAAACAATTGAAGCTGCAATTAAAGATTCAAGAACTTAAACTGCCACTTCGGGTTCCACCAATAACCTTTACACATCAGTTCGGAAGGTTTAATTCTGCTCATCATTTAGAAATAACGATGATAAGTGATGAATGTCCTCAAAACCATTGTTGTAAATGAAAAACAAAAAGTGGCTATAGCAATTTGGCAACTGTACATTGGTGATAGCTATTTAGTGGATGTCCTAAAATGGAATGGCGAAAAGTTAGTTTATGATGAAGCTTCCTATTTGAAATACTATCCGAAAATCGAAAAATTTTATCACGATAAAATTTCACAACTGGATGCTTGGTTTTATTGGTATTGCCTCGCAGATGCCCAAATGAAAGCAAAAAAATAGATGAGGCTTATCGTTCTATCCAAAAGGGAATTGAATTAGCTAAAAAATCTGCTGTGCAAGAAGCAGTCCAATACTTTGATGATTTAATAAAAAAGTTAATGAACAAGAAAAAATAATCGACTCATTCTAAAGCGCGTACGATAGATGGAACGCGTCTCTTTTTTGCAAATGAATCAAAATGTTCAATGGGGAGTCCCAAATTTTATGCATTTGTAAGCATGACAATCTTGCGCGAGGGATAGCGATAGCCATTAATTGCGATTTTTTTTAGAATAAAACGCGAACCAAATAAAATACAAAGTGGTAACAGCTGAAAGACCTAATGAAGCATATCGATTTTGTTCATAAGGCAAAATTATAAAAAGTACTATGGCAATAATTATTGCGGGAAAAACCGTGTAAAACCAAACCCTTACCGCTTTATTTTTAAATGAGACTTCAAACCTCTCCATACAATCACCCCTTCAAAATTATTGCTTCCCAAATTCCCCGATTTTATTAAGATAAAAAAGGACAGCTACTATAATGAAAAATCTAAGCCATTATAAGTGGACGGTCAGTAAATCATCACATCTTATCGTTAGATGAATAATACATGTATACTAAATGCTATTCACTAGCCATATTGAAAACAATACTATAAGAAATATTGAGTCTTGCATATACCCACGATTCAAAGATTTTATCTATGTCCATTTTCGTTTCTTCGTTATTCATCTTTTCGTCAATTCCTAATTGTGCAAAAGTAAATGTCTCTTGTATTTTTTCTTCATATTTAGTATTTACTGCAGAAGTGACTGTTCTGCTCATTTTGAATATCCTCCATTATGTATGTAATTACACTGGACTTACTTCTAGCCAATCAGTCTTAAACGCAAGTCCAGTATAAAAAGTAGAATCATTGTTTTACCATTTCGCTCTTCAAGGCTTCTTCATTACTATTTTGTTTCTTTTGGATACATAAAATAATAAGTGCTTGTACAGTCATTGCAAGGACGATAAAAATTAAATGCGTATTTTGATAGAACCATTTTGAAATGAAATAAAATATAGGTGCCGATGATAAATAGGAGATATATTGATTTTTAGTTGCAATAAAAATGATTGTTGCGATACAAGAAGTAACCAATAAAAGTTCTACTATAACACCGATTGAACTACTGTCTAGATAGAATTGTAAATCGTTCACATAGGACATGCCAGGTTCACCTCACTTTGTTATAAATAAACATTTACAAAAATTGTAACATAATAAAATGATACGTGGAAGTTAATTGGTAAAATACAAGTGAGTAAAATATATGTCATCAGCCCTGATTGTAAGACTTCATTAGATTTCACCTTTTCACCATGCCTAGTTGACCAAATTTCTACTTTGTCCTCTTCTGAAATAGATAACTGTATATAATGATGAATTGGAGAATTTCATGAGAATGCACCAAGTTATTGTTACACTCAATAAAATCCAAACCTCTAGCTATAGAGATTTGGACGGATGTTATATACGGATTTTCACAATTCACTATGGGAGCTTTAATTATGTAAATGGGTTAGATGCGTAGCTAAAGATATTTGACAATCAATGCTTGTATTTTATTTTAAATATTTTTTTATATGTTTTAATTCGGCTATTAAATAATCGATTTGCTTTTGCATATTTTCTGTCTGTTTTGTTTGATTCGGTAAGTCTTGGGAACTTTGGTTGCTTGCCTTTTTTAATGATTCTAAAGTGAGCCCCGCGGCAATTGTTTGAATGCCATCTCCTAATGTAGAAATGGATGTCCCTATATAGGCAAGCTTTGCAGCGTAAATATCGAGTGAATCCGTAGATTGGTTTGAATTGTTTTGATTGTTGTTCATTGTAAAGCCCTCCCTAATTCCTTTTAATTCTCGGTCATCTTATACCTATCTTATGCGCCCGAGACAAAAAAGGGGAATGGATATCATGTTTTCATGAGACATTCTGTTAAATAGTATTCGGAAGGGCATTAAAAAGAGCAACACTTGCCGATGATTTTGGTTCATGTCATTTCGAAAAAAATGATGTTCTGTAACAAAACCATCTTTTGAAATGACGCAAAAACAAATCAAAAAGGTGAGAAGCAATAGCTTTAGGCGTTTTACGTAATAGAGTGGATATAAAAACACAACTGAACTTGGCAATAGCGCATACTATAGAATTAAGCATCATTTCATATGGATATTACTAATGGCCAGTGACGAGACTAGCGCAATAAGTTAAACAAAAATGCTCGTTATTTGAAGCGATTACAATGTAAGTAGTCGGTTTTCTAATGAGTCACTATAAAGATATGAAACGTATTTTAATAGGAGGGGGGGTAATCGCGTGGTATCAATAAGACAAAAATTAGTATCAGCAAATCAAGCAGCCATGATTACGAATGGGAAAAACAATGCGAAAAAATATATTGTTGTCCATGAAACCGATAATACGAGCGTAGGAGCAGATGCAGATGCCCATGCTCGACTACAAATTAATGGTAATAGCAGAGCGGCAAGCTGGCATTGGCAAGTAGATGATCATGAGGCAGTACAATCTTTTGAGCACTATTGGGAATGCTGGGGAGCGGGAACTTATATAGGAAATACGCAAGGAATTCAGGTTGAAATATGTGTAAATAGTGATGGCAATTTTAATAAGGCTGTAGAAAATGCAGCAGCTTTAATAGCAAAAATAATGAAAGATGAAAATATATCAATCCAAAATGTCGTTCAGCATCATTATTTCAGTGGCAAAAACTGTCCGAGAAATATACGTGCGGGGAAAGTCTCCTGGACTAATTTTTTGAAAATGATAACAAATATTGATACGCCACAGCCCGAAAAACCGCCAACCGAGTCAATGAAGTACCGTATCATCACTGGAACATATAGCAATCGAAGTGCAGCTGTCAGCGTAGTGGATGTAATGCAGAAGCGTTTTGGCTGGGTTGCTTATATTGAACAGGATGGCGCGCAATATCGTGTGAAGACAGGAACATTTACAGGGTTATCTGCTGCCAAAAGTGCAGAAATTAAAATAAAAACAGCTAAATTAGCACTAGTAACATATATTGTAGAAGCTTAATTACTATAAAACAAAATCTATGAGTATTTTAGTTGACTGCATATAAGAAATGAGTAGAATAGAAAAGCAGTACTATTATATACTTTAAACTTAGCAGCTAAGAGCATTGATGTGCCTCAGGAAGGTATCTGAGGCGCTTTTTATTTATAAATTGTAAATAGAAAGCTTTTGTAGAAATGCTGTTCTATTCATAGAAAATTGTCTAGGAAAAACGACCTTTTTAATGTGCAATTTTGTGAAGTTAATAGAGGGACAAGAGCTGTCATGAAATTTTGACACGCTTTTTCTTTTCGTCTCCTCTATAACCTGTTAAGATGGTAATAGTGTGACAACAAGTTAGTGTATATGAGAGTGGTGACAATCAAGATGGATGAACAGAAAAAAGATGGTTTAGAACAACAGCAAGAGCAAACACAGCAAGTAGAGGTAAAACCAGCGGGACAATTTATTCAGATGAAACCGTTTAAATTTATTATGCTGATGTTCTTTACAATCTTAATTACCGCAGGCTTAACAATTTTTGCGTTAACATTCGGTGAAAAGAAAGTAGTAGAAGTAAAAGTTCCGATAGAACGTGCGGAATTTACAAAATTATACGAAGCATTTGATATGCTAAAAGACAAATACTACAAAGATATTGATGATGAAAAAGTAGTGGATGGTGCTATTAACGGCATGTTTGATGCATTAGAAGATCCATATTCTGATTTCATGGTGAAAGATGAAGCAGAACAGTTTAACTCTGGATTATCTTCAAGCTTCCAGGGAATCGGCGCTGAAATTCAAGAACGTAATGGTTTCATTACTGTTGTGTCACCTATTAAAAATTCACCTGCTGAAAAAGCGGGATTATTACCTAAAGACATAATTTTAACTGTTGACGGCAAAAGTATACAAGGATTTAGCGCTTCTGAAGCAGTTGCACTAATTCGTGGTGAAAAAGGTACTCCTGTTAAGCTAACAGTGAAACGCGGAGAAAATGCTGAACCAATTCAAATGACGATTGTTCGGGATGAAATTCCTGTTGAAACGGTATATGGTGAAATGCTAGATGGAGATATTGCGCATATTCAAATTACATCGTTTAGTGAACAAACAGCAAAAGAGCTAGAAAAAATGCTTGCTGAATACGAAGGAAAAGGCATGAAAGGGATTGTCCTTGATTTACGCCAAAATCCTGGTGGGTATTTAAATGCAGCAGTTGAAATTTCTAATTTATTTGTGCCCGAAGGTAAACCGATTGTGCAAGTGCAACAAAAAGACGAAGAGCCTGAAATTACGAATGCTGCAGCAGGGAAAAAATACAATTTACCTGTAACTGTATTAGTTGATAATGGGAGTGCTTCTGCATCAGAAATTTTAGCAGCTGCTTTGAAAGAGTCAGTTGGTGCAAAAATTGTTGGTGAAACGTCTTTCGGTAAAGGTACTGTACAAAATGTTACGCCGTTAAAAGATGGTTCGAATTTAAAATTTACTACTGGTAAATGGTTAACACCAAACGGTAACTGGATCAATGAAAAAGGTATTGAACCAGATGTAAAAGTTGCTTATCCTGCATATGCTTCTTTACCAATTATAGATCCAACGATTGAAATGAAAGACGGCTTGCAATCAGACGCAATAAAAGTGGCTGAAGAAATGCTAGAGGTGCTAGGATATGAGCCTGGTAAAGCTGACGGTATCTTTGACCAGTATACAGAGCGTGCGGTGAAAAAACTGCAAGCTGACAATAAGCTTGAAGAAACAGGTATTTTATCGAACGAAACAACGTATGCATTAATGGATGCGTTACGTGCAAAAATGAAATCAGAAGATCCTCAACTTTTAAAAGCAAAAGAACTGATTTCTGATGCAAAAGATAAAACTGAGAAAAAAACAAACTAACACAGTAGCTGTCGCAGAAGTCGTCTCGTACGGCCTATGCGACGGCTTTTTTTATAGGAGGAATGATTGTGAAGGACGTATATTTATTTAGTGGGTTTCTAGGAAGCGGTAAGACTTCTATGCTGACAGATGTAATTCGTCAACTAAAAGAAAAGGGATTAAAGCCAGCTGTTATTATGAATGAGCTTGGTAAGCTGCCATTTGACTCACAAGCAGTGGAGGAGGATGTTCCTCTTAAAGAGATGCTAGAAGGCTGTATTTGTTGTTCAGGTGCTGAAAAAACAGAGGCTCAAATTCAATCTCTACTATTAGATAGTGAATTTGATGTTCTAATTATCGAAACTACTGGAGCTGCTCATCCTGTAGAAGCATTGGATGCTGTCTATTCGCCCATTTTTGCCGAGCAGTTAAATGTAAAGGGTATTGTCACAGTTGCAGACTCAAAGCTATGGTTAAATCGTGAGACATTAACACCACAAGTTCGTACATTATTTATGGAACAAATTCGCCATGCCCATTTATTATTGGCCAACAAAACGGATTTACTTAGCGAAGCGGAACAAGCTAAGGTAGTCTATGAGCTACAAGGTTTTAATCCACATGCATTTATTTTGCAAACTACAAATGGACGTGTACCATTACATTTACTTGAAAGTTTAACGGCTACTGTACAAATCGATAAACAAAATATTATTAAAGCACCTATATCATCAATGCATTTAGGCTCTCGTTTAGTGGAGTTCGACGGTGTTCACTTTACACAGGAGCAATTTGAGGATTGGGTTAGAACTTTGCCAGATTCGGTTTATCGGATGAAAGGGTACGTTCCAATCGAAGGTGTTAAAAATCCAATGCTGTTTCAATATGCCTATGGAATGGTACAATGGCTTCCAGAATACATTAAAATGCCCGCAAAGCTTGTTTTAATAGGTGAAAATATTGGGCGTGTTAATGTAATTGGTATTGATTAAATTGAGCTAAAAATAGGTTTTAAGCGTATTTCTGCGCGTGCACTTACTAGATAGCGTCAAGCTATCCAGTAGGACCGAGCAGAATTTTTTTATTTTATCTCAGATTTTTTAAAATTTTATTCCTTCATTTAATGGATTACTACAGTAATATATTGTTCTTTTTAAAAAAACATAGTCTATAAATCGCTTCATTTTGAGTATTGTCAACCCTATATAAAACGTAAGTATTTCATAGCATGGTGAAACTTGCTAAAAATTATAGCAAAAAAACCTCAGTTTAACGTAAACTACTTTTCTGTTGGAGAAGCTAGCAGATGTTGGGAAGATTTTTAATAGAAACGTACTTTACGATAGGTTGCAGAGAGGAGAGATTGCAAAATGAAAAAAACACTTACTGCAATTTGTGCAACATTTCTTTTAGCAGCTCCAATTCAGTTGGCTTCTGCTGCTTCTAATACTACAGAGGGGAACACAGCAAATCAGACTACAAACTGCAAAGTTTACTATTATAATAATTGGTCAAATCACAAGTGGGATGTAACTAAACCACATACGACAACACCATCTAAAGATACTCAAACAAATCAACAAACAAATCAACAAAATAATACAACAACGACACCACCGACTACTTCTACACCGACGACAACAACATCGGATGTGAATGCTTTTGAACAAGAGGTAGTAAAATTAACGAATGCTGAGCGTACAAAAGCTGGTTTAAAAGCATTACAAACAGATGATAAATTAATGGCGGCTGCTCGAGAAAAATCTCAAGATATGCAATCGAAAAAGTATTTCTCACATACGAGCCCAACTTTCGGTTCACCATTTGATCGTATGAAAGCTTTAGGTATTACTTATAAGAGTGCTGGCGAAAATATCGCTCAAGGTCAACGTACACCTCAAGAGGTAGTACAAGCTTGGATGGATTCACCAGGTCACCGCGCTAATATTTTAAATGCTAATTACACACATATTGGTGTTGGTTATGTGAAGTCTGGAAACTACTGGACACAACAATTTATTCAAAAATAATAATGTGAATGTTTACTAGAAACAACGAAAATATAGGATGTCCAATAAGTCTATAAGACTTATTTGGGCGTCTTTTTATTTTGAAAAGAACAGATACTGAACAATTGAAAAGAGAGCATAGCAGTTTGAGAAAAGCCTTTTTTGCCTATACTTCTAAGTATAGGAGGCGTTTTATGGAAAAAGTGGAATTAATGATGAAAAGCTTACAAAAAGCATTTAATCATTCATCTGATTTTACAGTGAGACAAGTAGACTGGCGAGAAGGAACGTCTGCTATTTTATGCTTTTATTCCTCGCTCGTAGATGCAAAAGAAGTGCAAAGAGTACTCGATACTATTTATGCACGTTTAGATACAAACAAGCCCTTTTGGAGTGAAACGTTAATAACCACACTTGAGCCATTTTCTCTACCACTAGCAATTGAGCACATTTGTAATGGCGAAACACTAATTGTTATACCTGAAACTGGTGAAATGCTTTCTCTTACTGTTGTGAACCAGATACAACGAAACCCTGACGAGCCAAATAATGAGCATGTTCTCCGAGGATCACATGAGGGGCTTGTTGAAAGCCTCGAAACAAATCTAGCATTATTACGGAAACGAATTCATAATCCAGCGCTTGTAGTTAAATCTTTTTCAATCGGTAAAGAGACAAATACGAAAGCGTATTACTTATATATTGATGGGGTCATAAAGCCTGAAACTTTGAATGAGATTGAAAAACGTATTGATGCCATTAACATTGAATATTTTTATAGTGTTGGCCAATTAAGTGATGAGTTAGAGGATTCTGTTTGGTCGCATTTTCCACAATTGCTAAATACGGAGAGACCTGATCGCGTTGTAGCTAATTTAGTAGAAGGTAAAGTCGTATTGTTAACGAATATATCCCCAACTGCCTTAATAGCACCTGTAACGTTTTTTTCCTTTTATCAATCGCCTGACGATTATAATGGTCGTGTGTTGGTTGGTTCCTTTTATCGAATAGTCCGGTTAATGTCTTTTCTTGCAGCTGTTTTCTTACCTGCTTTTTATATTGCTATTATTAGTTTTCACTTTGAAGTACTTCCTTTAGAGTTGAGTAATCAAGTAAAGAGTGACGTAAATGAAATACCTTATCGACCGTTAATAGAGGCTCTTATTTTAGAAATTATTATGGAGCTCATTCGAGAATCCAGTATACGATTGCCACAATCAGTAGGTCAGACGATAGGCATCGTGGGAGGATTAGTAATAGGGGATGCTATTGTAAGTGCTGGCTTAGTATCAAATTTAATGGTGATAGTAGTCGCTTTAACTGCAATTTCAAGCTATGTAGTGCCTTCCGTAGAGCTAAATACATCAATTCGTATGCTTCGATTTCCATTTATGTTGCTCGCCTCATTATTTGGTTTTTTCGGTATTGTCATTGGCGTTGTTGTGTTATTGATTCACTTGATTAATTTAAGTTCTTTAAAACAACCATACTTTTCACCAATTGTGCCATTTCAGCCAAAGGAATTATACAAAGTGTTTGTACGAGGACCGTATTTCAAACCAACTGTCCAAGTCACAACTTTTAGTCCACCGAAGGATAACAGTGTAAAGAATGGTGATACACCTTGAATTTTTCCCTATCTAAAGGACAATTTTTTTTACTATTATTTTTTATTGAAACAGGAATTATATATATATCTTTTCAAACGCCATTAATTAGTGAAAGTAGAAATATGGCTTGGGTGCTATTTATCGTAGCAGCAATATGGCATTATTTTTTATTAATCTTTTTTGAACGTTATTATCGTTATTTTTATTTGAATACATTTTTTCAATGGATATATAAAATTTACTGGTTTTTAATGATCGCGTCATTTATAGCCTATATGGAATTTGTATTAGCTTCATGGGTTTTACCTCAAACACCCGAATGGATTGTCATCTTTTTTATTGTGGCACTTTCGTTATATGCCAATTTAAGTCGACCAGAAACAGTAATTAATATTGGTGTGATGCTTATTCCACTCGTATTTATTTTTATCATTTTTTTAATGCTAGCGGTACCAGATCTCACTTGGACAAACTTATTTCCACTTGATTTTACAAATAAAAAAGAAATTATTCAGGGCTTTATTCATGGTGCATTTGCATTTATGGGCGCAGAAATGTTTTTAATATTTCGTCCCTTTTTACAAAAGGAGTTAACTTTAAAGGGCAAGCCGATATTCATATATCAGCTTGTAATTTTTGTATTTTATTTAATCTCAGTGCTTTTTTCTCAAATGTTTTTTACTATTGAGGAAATTAAACTAGTACCAGAGCCGATCATTTATATTTTAAAATCGCAAGAAGTGACATTTGTGAAGCGACTTGATATTTTCTTTGTGTATATTTGGTTATCTTGGTCAATCGTTACTGTAATGATTGTGAATTTTACCTTTAGAGTCATTCATTTTGTAAAAGAAAGAAACCGACCTAAGTTGCAAATTATTGTTTATCATGTGTTGCTAGCGATTGTCCCGCTTTTTTTTGTTAAATTTAGAGTGATTGAATTTATGAAAAGTTCCTTCTATTATATATTTTTAATTTTCACTTTTCTTTTGCCTATACTCATTATTTTTTGGAATAAATGGAGGGGGAAAGAGTGCATCGAAAAGGGATAATATTACTGTTGATTGTATTCCTCGCTGGTTGTTGGGATGAACGGTTATATAAAAACTCATCAGTTGTGTCACTCGTTGGAGTTGAAGGGAAAGTGGGTGAATATAAAGGATATTATGCTTACCCTAAGTTAATCGATAATAAAAGCAAAATAATGGTAATAGAAGCGGAAGGTATTTCTCCACGCGATATCCGAAATAAAGCGGACATGAAAGTGGAACAAACATTAGATTTGTCTGAATTAGCGACACTCCTCATTTCAAGTGATACTGTAAATGAACCTCTTTATGACATTTTAGATATTTATTTTCGTGATCCTCAAAATCCGATATCTATTAAAGTTGCGTTGACTGAAGGGGATGTAAAGCCTTTTATTGAGCTAACAAAGGAAGTAACAGACAATGCAGGGGGGTACTATCAGCGCTTTATTGAAAGTGCTGAGAAAAATACAATTTACCCCAAACTTGATTTACAAATGATTGGCTCGACGCTGTTTGATGATGCAATAGATATTTCAATTCCCTATATAAAAATGAACGAAGAAAAAAATATAGCAGATGCAGCAGGGGTTGCTTTGTTTTCTGGTCAGGTATTTACAGGGGAAATCTTAAATCCTAAACAATCGTTAAGTATGCTTTTATTAATGGATGAAGCAAGTCAACATGCACGTATTGAATATATGATGAATTTAAATGATAAGGAAATACCTGTCACTTCAGAGGTCATTCATTTAAAAAGAAAGTGGACAATCAACGAAGACATGAAAAAAATAATGATGGACTATGAAATCGATTTAGAAATTGATGAGTTTTCAAAGGATCATTTGTATAAGAAAGAAACATTGCAAACGCTAGAGGATAATTTCCAACAAAGAATTCAAGCTGACTTTGAGGAAGTGCTTCAAATACTACAAGAACAGAAGTCAGATACTTTAGGGATAGGTCGATATATTCGTGCCTATCATCCAAAAATGTTTAAGAACGACTGGCACGAGCTATTTGCTTCACTTACATTAGAGCCAAAAGTGAAAGTTTCGATTATTCGGACAGGGATTCTCCGATAGTAAGGACTTTAGTTTTTTGAGACAGAAAACAACGCAAAAATGTTCATATTCAACATTTTTGCGTTGTATTTATCGTAAAACGAATCTTTTTTGTACGAGCAGTAGGCGTATTAATAATGTAATAGCTCCAGCAGATAGACCAGCTACAAGCCCAAGCCAATATCCAACTGGCCCGAAGTCAGTATAGTTAGCTAGTAAATAACCTGTAGGTAATCCGATAATCCAATAGGAAATAATTGCCATAATGAATGTTATTGTGACATCTTTGTATCCTCTTAAAGCTCCTTGTACTGGAGCCTGAATAGAATCTGATAGCTGGAAAATGGCAGCAAATACTAAAAATTGTTGTGCATACTTTAAAACTAACTGATCCGTTGAATACAATGTCGCGATTTGTTCGCGTAGTAAGTAAAGAATACAAGCTGAAAAAAAGCTAAATACAATGGCGGTCCCAACGCATAAATAACTATAAATTTTTGCATCTTCTTGTCGACCAGCGCCAATTTCGAAACCTACTAAAATCGTAACACCCATTGAAATACTAAGAGGAACCATATATAACAACGATGTAAAGTTAATTGCTATTTGATGTGCAGCAATAATTTCAGTACTAAAGCTACTCATCATCATCGTTACGGCAGAAAATATACTTGTTTCCGCAAATAAGGAGATGCCGATTGGCACACCAATAACTAAAATCTCTTTCCAACTTAGCCATTCCAGCTTAGGCCATTCTCGGAATATATGAAAGTGTTCAAAAGGCACCCGCTTGGCTACTATCCAAACGGTAATAAAGAAAATTAACCAGTAAGTAATAGCGGTAGCAACACCGGCACCAATACCACCAAGCTCCGGCGCACCGAACTTGCCGAAAATGAAAATGTAATTTAATAAAATATTAATAGGTGTTGCAAGTAGCGTTATAATCATTGTTACACGTGTTTGACCTAACGCATCGATAAAGCATCGTAGGACAAAAAATAAAAAAAGTGGTATAAGTCCAACGCACATTGCATGAATATAGGATTTGGCAATGTTATGTACTGCTTCTTCTAATTGCATATTTCCAAGTATCCAATCGAGTCCGACAAATAATAAAATAAATATTATGGCAGAAAGAACAAGAGCCACATATAAGCCTTGCTGAACAGCCTTTTTTGCAGCATGTTCTTTCTTTGCTCCAACGAGTTGGGACACAATCGGCGTTATCGCTAATAGAATACCAGAAAGTCCCGTATAAATAGGCATCCAAATGGATGAGCCTATTGAAACCCCAGCTAAATCGGCTGTTCCGTAGCGGCTAGACATTAAAATATCGAAAAAAGAGATAAGATAAATAGCTACTTGGGTGACTAAAATCGGCACAATGATTTTTAAAATTAAAGCATACTTTTGTTTTAACGTTTTAGTTTTATCCATAGTGAGTAACTTCCTTTATAAGCATAATGAATTAGTATAGCATAGAGTAGACATAATATGACTGAAAAATTAAAAGCTTCATCTATATCTTTTCTTTCGCATATAGTAAAATAAGAGACTGTAAACAAAAAGTAGCGGTTGGCTACAATGGCTTTTAAGGAATAGGAGAATTTACGTGAAACAACTAACAATCATTTTAACCGGTGGTGGGACAGCAGGCCATGTATCACTTAACCAAGCGATATTACCTTCTTTACTTGAACTAGGTTATGATGTCCACTATATTGGTTCAGAGCAAGGTATTGAAAAAGAATTAATAGGCGAGGCATTTCCTAAAGTCCCTTTCTATGGGATAGCAAGCGGGAAATTGCGTCGTTATTTCTCTATGAAAAACTTTACAGATCCTTTTAAAGTACTTGCTGGAATCATGCAAGCGTTTAGTATTATAAAAAAAGTGAAGCCAGAGGTCATCTTTTCAAAAGGTGGTTTTGTCTCTGTACCTGTAGTTATGGCAGCTAAATTGGCTGGTGTACCAGTCGTTATACATGAATCCGATGTTACGCCTGGCTTGGCAAATAAAATTGCCCTACCTTTTGCTTCTCATATCTTCACTATTTTTGAAGAAACGCTGCAGCATTTACCAAATGAAAAAGCAACATGTACTGGTTCCATTATTCGTGAAGAATTATTTAACGGTTACAAAGCAAAAGGTCTTTCGTTCTGTGGTTTTACAGCAGCTAAACCCGTTCTTTTAGTTATGGGTGGAAGCCTTGGCTCTGTAGTGTTAAATGACGCATTACGCCATAATCTACCTGAGTTACTTCAAACATTCCAAGTCATTCATTTATGTGGAAAAGGGAATAAAGATGAAAGCTTAGAGTCAATGCCTGGCTACAAACAATTTGACTACGTGACAACTGAATTACCTGATTTGCTGCATGCAGCCGATTTTGTCGTTTCACGTGCAGGATCTAATTCTATTTTTGAATTTTTAGCACTTCATAAACCAATGTTATTAATTCCTCTTTCTGCACAAAAAAGTCGTGGCGATCAAATTTTAAATGCAAACTTATTCAAAAAACAAGGATATGCTGAAGTTTTGCAAGAAGAGGAACTAACGAAGGATTCTTTCATAAAATCAGTATATACATTAACAGAGCGAAAATCCGAAATGACAGCTACGATGGAAAAAACCCAAAGACCGAAAACGCCAGATGAAATGGCGAAGTTAATAGTACAATATAAAAAATAAAAAGCAATGTGTGCTGTTATGATAAACAGTACACATTGCTTTTTTGATTGTTTCTATTACATTGCTTGTTCTTCGCCTTCTTGTGTTTGATTGGCAGTTGTCAGATAGAACAAGTCACGTGGAATTTTATATAAATTGAATTGTGCCTCGCCACTATTAACTTGTGCTAATAATGTAGGGTGACTATCATTTGCACTAACAACATAAGGTAACTTTAATGCGGCACGTTGTGATTTAATATTTTCTACTCGAATACGAAGGAAAACCGTATTGAAATTATAATCAAAAAATAATTCATTTAAAAAAAGCATTTTTGCCTTTTGGTTGTAACCTTGCCCTTGATAGGGGAGTCCTATCCACGTTCCGAGGAAGCCCGCACCGTCCTCAACATCATGAATGCTAATGGTGCCGATTGGTTGCCCCCAATCGTCGGTAATTGTCCTTGAGATAGCGAGCCCTCTCGCTTCTTCTTCGATTAGTTGCTTGGTCATAAACCAGTATTCATCCGCCGATTTGGCTTTTTGACGGACGAAGGGAAAAACAGATGGATGCGATAATAGCTCATAAAGCTCTGTACATTCATGTAGGTCTCGATGTTTAAGCATACGAAACGCCTCCTTTACAAGGGTAGTCAAAACAATTCCGTTAAAGCATAAAGAATAAAACTAAAATTCGTACTGGAATTAAAAACCCAAAGAACTAGACGTTATAACTATGATATCCATAATCTCCCGCAGTCTTACTGATTTTGCGACCATACCGAAAAATGGCTAGTTTTATTGATATAATATAACAAGTCTACTGCTTGGTGCAATCAATTTGCTCTTTTAAACAAAAATTAAGTTTAATTGTCAGTTAATTCAGAATAATAGAGAAAAAACACCATTTGCTTTCTTATGTTATATATGGATAAAAAGTCTATTATAGTATTATATTACATCAAAATGGCGAAAATGGTATTACCTTAGTATCGTTTTCTTGATTTTTTAGTAAAATATCATCAAATTTTTCTCCAAAAAGGATAGAATCTTTCTTAATTCAAGAAAGTTAAACGAATGTAAATATGGTATAATATTAGTGTAATTTTTATGTTATAAATAAATACCATTTATAACGAATTTATATATATGTGACTTTATAATGGAGAGTGACATTATGGAATATCTTTTAAGCGAAAAACTTTTCAATCAACTATTTATTGGAGAAGATTTCGTCTATTTAATGAAAAAAGTAGGAGACGATTATCAATATGTTCGCTTAAATCAGGCTGCCCAAGTTCTGGTGTCTACTAATGCCCTTGGGAAAATGCTGTCAGCTGTTACTTCTCGTCGGAATTTTGTCATTATTCAAGAAAATTATCACCGAGCTATTGAACAGCATCAACAAATCGATTATGTGGATTATGCTTATGTTAAATCAGAAGTTAGAAAATATGAGACCTCTGTCCGGCCGATAAAAGACGGGGATGATTATTATATTTTAGCTATTACAAAAGAAATCTTATATGACAGAAGTATTGAAGATAAATTTTTATTTATGCGATCAATGTTTGATCATGCTTATTTTTCAACAGTCATTTTATCTGCAGAAGGTACTATATATGAAGTAAATACAAGCTTCATAGAAGATTTTAATTTAGATAATGAGATGGTGAAACATCAGCCATTCATTGACTTACCTATTATCCCTCATGAGGAAATTGAGAAAATACAAATCTATTTACAAAGGGCTGCAATGGGCGAAAATATTGGTGAAAAGCTGATTAAGCTTCATACATTGGATAAACAGGAGCGCATGTATTTAGTATCATTGTCACCAGTAATGCAAGGTGATAATTCCTTTGCTATTTTTCTTATCATGCAAGATTTTACACAATTTACAGAGCAAAAGGCAGAGTTGCGTTCAAAAACCCATGGTCTTGAAGTATTTAAGGCGGCTTTAAATTTCGCAACTTCTATTGCTATTTTAGATAACGAAGGCACGATTATGGAAGTGAATGATTTATTTTTAAATGCTTCGGGATTTACAGCTGAAGAGCTAATTGGTCAACCTTATAATCTTATCGAGCCACGTAATAATAAAAAAGGAGTTTTTCAAACAATCAACGAATCCCTTGTATTAGGGGAGGTTTGGAGAGGGGAGCTGTGCTATCGCACCAAATATCATGCAGACTATTGGGTAGAGGCAGCCATTGTGCCATTGAAAAATGAATTTGGCAAAGTGGAACAATATTTATCCATTAACTATGATATTACGGACAAGAAGAGAATGTTAACGGAATTGAAAAATATTGAGCGTACTTTCCGTTTAATTACTGAAAATACAAATGATTTAATTGTCATCATCAATGAGGATGGCATTATTATTTATGCTTCACCGTCTTATAGGATGTATTTAGGTTATGAGATTGTTGAATTACAGGGACAGTTTTACAATAGTATAATCGAGGAGCAAAGTAAGCCAGCGTGGCAAGCGTTTCTAAATGATTTTACAGCAAAGTCGGACACACAGTTTGAACTTTTGCTTAAGTCAAAGGATGGTACGCCTGTTTGGACTGAAGGAAATGTAACGGTAGTGCATGATACAGAACGCGAAACGATTTCCCAAATAATAATGGTTTCACGTGAAATTACTCATCGAAAAGAACGAGAAAATGATTTGCTATATCTAGCCTATCACGATAGCCTAACGCAGTTACCGAATCGAAGGTTTTTATTGAAAGAATTCCCTAAACTACTTTCGGACGCACATGCAAAAGACACTTGTATTGCAATGCTTTATATTGATGGAGATGACTTTAAGGATGTAAATGATCGATATGGGCATGATATGGGTGATGATTTTATCCGAAATTTCGGTAATGTGCTTATAACATCTATACGTAGTCATGATTTAGTCATCCGAATGGGCGGAGATGAATTTATCATTATTTTAACAGGTTTAACGCGGAATCCAGAAGAGAGACAAGTTCAGATAATGCATATTATTCACCGTATTCGCAATGAATTGAAAAATGGATGGACTATAGAAAAGTATTTCTTTGCACCTACTGCATCTATTGGGATTGCTTATTTTCCTGACCATGCAACAACTCTTGAGTCGCTAATGGAACTAGCAGACCAAGCTTTATATAAAGCGAAGGAATGCGGAAAAAATAATTTATTTATTACTGGACCACTTTAAAAAAAGTCTGTACAAACGAGTATTTACTTGTGGTACAGGCTTTTTAATTGATGTTATGCTAGTACTATAATAAAGATGATGTTTATATTTTGAAATTAGAAGGTGATCAGATGCCTAAAAAAATACTTTTAGTAGAAGATGAGAAGCATATTGCCCGATTTGTAGAACTAGAGTTACAACATGAGGGCTATAACGTAAACGTTGCCTTTGATGGGCGAGAAGGGCTAGCATTTGCCACAACTGAAAATTATGATGTGCTATTACTCGATGTTATGCTACCTGGTATTAACGGAATTGAAATTTGTCGTAGGGTACGTACACAATCTCAGGTACCCATTATTTTACTTACCGCTAGAGACGCAGTAATGGATAGAGTTGCTGGTTTAGATGCTGGGGCTGATGATTACATAGTGAAGCCATTTGCAATCGAAGAATTGCTTGCACGTATACGAACTATTTTGCGCCGTGTAGAGCCTAACGAAAAAATAGGAGGGGACACACTTCAATTTCGAGATATTGAAATTGACATTGATGCATATGAGGTATTGGTTCAGGGTAAAAAACTTGAACTGACTAAAACCGAATACGATTTGTTAAAGCTATTAATGGAACAAAAAAATCGTGTATGTACACGAGAGCTAATTCTAACTTCTGTTTGGGGATATGATGCAGATATCGAGACAAATGTCGTTGATGTATATATTCGCCATTTACGGACAAAACTACCCGGTGATTCAAATGCCTATATTGAGACTGTTCGTGGAGTAGGATACGTGATGCGCGAATGAAAAAAATAAAAGAATACTTAAGTAATCTATCATTACAAAGAAAGTGGATGTTAACATCTAGTGCAGTTATTTTTATAAGCTATGCGATTATTTGTATAGTCGTATATGTATCACTGCATACTTGGCTTTTAAATGATGAAGGAAGTAAAGTGAAACGAACAAGAGATGATGTCGTTTCATTCCTAGAGTCACAAGGGCCAAACATTTCGATACAACAACTTCAGCAAAATACGGGATTATTAAAATCAATAGTCGATCGTGACCAAACTGTCCGACTATTTAATAATGATGGTATTGAAATTTTACGTATTAATAATGCCTCACAAGCTGCACCGCTTTCTTCTATAGGGTCAATTGTCCAGACGACCATTGACAAAAAAGATGCGTATGTTGTGAACGAACCGTTACAACTTGGTTTTTTTCAAGTATATATACAAGTGATACATCCATTAACACGATTTGAATCATTAATGCGTTATTTGTTGACTGCTATGCTTATTGCAGGAGTTGGCGCATTATTACTTTCAGGTTCAATTGGGTATTATTTAGCAAATTATTTAACGAAGCCACTTCATGCATTACGTGCATCAATGAAAACAGTAATGGATCAAGGTTTTAATGAACCAATTCAGCTATCCTATACATCAAATGATGAAATTGGCGATTTGTTAAAAATGTACAATGCAATGATGAATGAACTGCAAATATCATTTGCTCAACAGCAACAATTTGTCGCAGATGCTTCCCATGAATTACGGACACCGATTCAGGCGATAGAGGGACATCTCTCATTATTGAAACGCTGGGGCAAAGACGATCCTGCTATTCTAGAAGAGTCTATAGACACATCACTAACGGAAATTACACGAATGCGTAAAATGATTGAAGAGTTACTGGAGCTTGCACGACGGGAAGAAAAAGATGAGATGAGTGAAGCGAATCCAATAGATGTAATTGAAAGTGTGATAGAAGAAATGGTGCTATTATACCCAACAGCAAAAATAAAGTTGTCGAAAAATGGTGAAATAGGGGCGGTGTTTATAACATCTAATGCACTTAGTCAAATAGTTCGCAACATAGTAGAAAATGCGATTCGTTATTGTGAAAAAGTTCCGGAAGTAAATATTTCCCTTTCGATACAGGAAGATGAAATGCAAATTCAAATCGCTGATAACGGTATTGGTATAGCTGAAAATAATTTGCCATATATTTTTGATCGTTTTTATCGTGTTGATGAGGCAAGAAATCGCCAAATTGGCGGTACAGGCTTAGGTCTCAGTATCTCTAAAATGTTACTTGAAAAATACAACGCTTCGGTAGAAGTCAAGAGTGAAGAAAATGTTGGAACCGTTTTCTTGTTGAGGATACCGCTAAAATATTAAAGAAAATGCGCGGTTTATTTAAGTTTTTTAGCCTTCGGGAAAAAAATTGCTTAATTTGCTAAAAAGTGTTGTATTTTTTGTGAAGAGTAGTAAGATTGAGATGGAAAAAACGTTCTTTAAAATATGGATAACTTGTGTCAAACATCCTTTAAAAGAACGGGATAATATTATATAATTAATTGTAATTTAATTAATGGAACTGCCGATAGGCAAAATTTGGAGGTCATTTTTCATGTCGAACAACGTTACAACTGTAAGTTCTCCATGGTCAGCTTTCTCTGGTCCTAACCTAGGATATGTGATGGAGCAATACGACTTATTCTTACAGTCTCCTGAAGAAGTGGAACCGGAGTTAGTATCATTATTCCAACAATTTGGTGCACCAGTAGAAGTAGAAGGTGAAGTAGCTGTAGTAAGTGGTTCAGCAGCTCCTGCTGGCGATTATAAAAAGGTATTGGCAGCTGTTAAATTAGCTGATGTAATTCGTTCTAAAGGGCATTTAGCTGCCGATATTTATCCTTTAAAAAATCGTGCACTTCAAACAGCACAAATTGAAGAAAGTGCGTTCAACTTAAGTCCTGCGGATTTAGCAGAAATACCTGCTGCTATCTTCTTCAAAGATGTGCCAGCGGGCGTGAAAAATGGTAAGGATGCTATTGACTATTTGAAATCTGTCTATACAGATAAAGTAGCTTTTGAATATGAGCATGTTGTGGCAACTGAAGAACGTGAATGGATTCAAGCACAAATCGAATCTGGTTCTTTAAAACAAGCACTAACTTCAGATGAGAAAAAAGCGTTATTAGATCGTTTAACACGTGTTGAAAACTTTGAAAAATTTATTCACAAAACATTTGTTGGTCAAAAACGTTTCTCTGGAGAAGGTTTAGATACTCAAATTGTCCTTTTTGATGAAATTTTAAAAACAGTAGAAGCAAACAATGTTGAAAATGTTCGTATAGGAATGGCACACCGTGGTCGTCTAAATGTACTAACACATATTTTAAATAAACCATATGACATGATGTTCTCAGATTTTGCACATGTTTCAAACGATTTATTTATGCCAGAGCATGGTCGACTTGAAATTACAAAAGGTTGGACTGGCGACGTGAAATACCACATGGGTGCTTCATATACTCGTGAATCAGGCATGAACGTAAAACTAGCATATAACCCTTCTCACTTAGAAGTTGGAAACCCAGTTGTGCTAGGTTCTACTCGTGCAACACAAGATGATACATCAAAACCAGGGCAAGCTGTGCATAATCCGGCTAAAGGCTTAGGTATTCTTGTACATGGTGATGCGGCATTCCCTGGTCAAGGTATTGTTACAGAAGTGTTAAACTATTCGAAAACAGAAGGTTTCTCAACAGGTGGGACAATTCATATTATTGCCAATAACATGATTGGTTTCACTACAGAGCTTCAAGACTCACGTTCATCTGTCTATTCTTCTGACCCTGCAAAAGGTTATGAAGTACCAGTTGTTCATGTGAACGCAGACAGCCCAGAAGCTGTTTCTCAAGTAGGGCGTTTTGCAGCAAACTACCGACAAAAATTCGGTAAAGATATTGTTGTTGACTTAATTGGTTACCGTCGACATGGTCATAATGAAACAGATGACCCAACTGTAACAAATCCAGAAACATACAAACTTGTTGCGAAACATGAGACAATTCGTGCATTATACGGTGCGCAATTAGTAGCAGAAGGTTTAGTTACTGCTGATGAAGTTGCGGCACTTGATTCAGCTATTTATGCTGAGATGCAAGTTGCTTACGATCACGTAAAAGAAATGGCAGAAAAAGATGAACATAAACATTTAGAAATGCCAGAAGAATTGAAAATTAATTTCCCACAAGTCGAAACAGCAGTAGGTGCTGAGCGTTTAGAAACGATTAACGAAGAACTACTTGTGTTTGAACAAAACTTCGAGCCACAAAAGAAATTAGGCAAAATTTTAGAAAAACGTCGTGATGCATTTGCATCTGCAAAAATTGATTGGGGTCATGCTGAAACATTAGCATACGCAACAATTATTCAAGATGGCACTCCAGTACGATTTACTGGTCAAGATGCTCAACGTGGTACTTTCTCACAACGTCATTTAGTGTTACATGACAAAAATAATGGTAACGTATTTACACCACTTCACCACATTTCTGGTGCAAGCGCTTCATTTACAGTACACAACTCACCATTGACAGAAGCTGGGGTTGTTGGCTTTGAATACGGTTACAATTTAGAAAAAGGTAACGTACTTTCAGTATGGGAAGCGCAATTTGGTGACTTCGCGAACATGGCTCAAGTGATGTTTGATAACTTCATTTCAGGGGCACGCTCTAAGTGGGGTCAAAAATCTGGCTTCGTCATTCTTTTACCTCATGGTTATGAAGGGCAAGGTCCTGAACACTCTTCAAGCCGTATGGAGCGTTATTTACAAATGTCTGCTGAAAATAACTGGTTTGTTGCAAACTGCTCAAATGCAGGAAACTACTACCACTTATTGCGTCGTCAAGCAGCATTGTTAGAAACAGAAGGTGTGCGTCCGTTAGTCGTTGTATCACCAAAATCTTTACTTCGTCATCCATTAGCTGCAGCAAATGCTGAACAGTTAGCAAATGGCTCATTCCAAGAAGTAATAGAGCAACCAGGTTTAGGTTCAAAAACTAAATCTGTTGAACGAATTGTATTAGGTACTGGTAAAGTAATGATTGACTTAGCAGACCGCGTGAAAGATGGAGAAGGTTTCGATCACTTACACATTGTTCGTGTAGAGCAACTTTACCCATTCCCAACAGCGCAAGTTGCTGATATTATTGCTAAGTATCCTAACGCTAAAGAAATCGTATGGGTACAAGAAGAACCTAAAAACCAAGGTACTTGGAATTACGCATTGGAAACATTATATGAACTATCTGAAGGCAAAAAGCTTCGTTATGTAGGCCGTCCTGCAATGAGCTCAACTTCAGAAGGTGATGCAGATTCTCATAAAGCAGCTCAATCAGCTCTAATTGAAGAAGCAGTTGCTGAAACGGTAAAAGTAAACTAAAGATATTATTATTACTGGAAGCTGGGCTACATACCTAAGGCAGTAGCCCATTTATGTGCATGATACGCATGCACGTTAATCAAAGGAGGAAATGAAAGTGGCTGAAATTAAAGTCCCTGAATTAGCAGAATCGATTACAGAAGGTAGTATTGCACAGTGGGTTAAAAAAGTGGGAGACCGCGTGGAAAAAGGTGAATTCATCGTTGAGCTTGAAACAGATAAAGTAAATGCTGAAATCATTTCTGAAGAAGCTGGGGTGTTAACACAAATTTTAGCTGAAGAAGGCGATACTGTTCTTGTAGGTCAAGTAATCGCAGTGGTAGAAGCGGGCGAAGGGGCAGCACCTGCACCTGCAGCAGCAGCACCAGTTGCGGAAGCTCCAACACCAGCGGCTCCTCAAGCAGTAGCTGCACCAACACCAGCAGCACCAGTTGTGGAAGAAACTTCTGGCGAGCGTGTAATTGCATCTCCTGCAGCACGTAAACTTGCTCGTGAAAAAGGTATTGATCTTGCAGCTGTATCTCCAGTTGATCCACAAGGTCGCGTACGTGTACAAGACGTTGCAGCTCACGGTACAGCACCTGTAGCAGCACCTCAAGCAACACCAGCAGCTCCAAAAGCAGTAGTAGCTGTTGATGAGTCACGTGTTACAGTTGAAAAAATGAGCCGTCGTCGTCAAACAATTGCTAAACGTTTATTAGAAGTTAAGCAATCGACTGCTATGCTTACAACATTCAATGAAGTAGATATGACAAATGTTATGGCATTACGTTCTCGTAAAAAAGATCAATTCTTTGAGTCTACTGGCTCTAAGCTTGGTTTCATGTCATTCTTCACAAAAGCTGTAGTTGCGTCGCTTAAAAAATACCCTTATGTGAATGCTCAAATCGTTGGCGATGAAATTCACTTAAATAACTTCTTTGATATTGGTGTAGCTGTATCAACTGAAGAAGGTTTAGTAGTACCAGTTGTACGCGATGCTGACCGTAAAAACTTTGCTGAAATTGAAGATTCAATTGCAGACTTAGCTAAAAAAGCACGCGATAAAAAACTAGGTTTAGCTGATCTTCAAGGTGGTTCATTTACAATTACAAATGGCGGTGTATTCGGTTCATTAATGTCAACACCTATTATGAACGGCACACAAGCTGCTATTTTAGGAATGCACTCAATTAAAAAACGCCCTGTAGAAGTAAATGGCGAAGTAGAAATTCGTCCTATGATGTATTTAGCATTATCTTACGACCATCGTATTATCGATGGTAAAGATTCTGTAGGCTTCCTTAAAACTGTTAAAGAGTTACTTGAAAATCCAGAAGATTTATTATTAAATTCTTAATCCGATAAATTAAGTGTTCAAACCCTGCAAACTTAACTGTTTAGCAGGGTTTTTTCATTTTAGATTGATTTCCGCTATAATGGAATTTCCTTGATGGTCTAAATGGCCTTTATTTGACAGAAAAATCGATTCTTATGGTTTATAAATCTTGTTTTTTTATAATAAAAATTTGTGAAATGATGGCAAACATAGTTAATGTTATTCTACTTTATTTATGGATTTTAGAAGGATTATAGGTTAATTTTGTAATTAGTCAGAAAAATGATAAAATTATCTTGACGACTATGCTAGCTTTATAGTAATATTTATATATTAATTAAATAAACAAACCTCACTTTTGTTTTTTGTGAGGTAGAGGCGCGGTATTTATTAGTCCATTGCTGAGTTTAAGCAAGCGAAGACGTAATGGAGAAGGAAATATCGCCGAAGTATAAAAGGAGCTCGTACTTTTATGCTGGGTCTGCAGTGAATAAGTGCAGGACTGTCCTAGTAAATTAAATTCCAGTTTACTAGGTTGTGCTATCTCGGAAACATGGAAATTATAGTGAGGATTTGGGCAACTGTCAATAAAAGGTAAGACCTAAGTTCAAAACTTAGGTCTTTTTTTGTACAGTTGCTTTATTTTTTTTACAGAAAAGGGGAGTTTTAGATGAAAAGAAAATGGTTGTTATTTATGTTAACAGCAATGACAGCAATCGTGTTAGCGGCTTGTGGCTCTGGTGACAAGGATGAAAAGACAACAGGTGATGGTTCAAAGGAAGAAACTGGTGGAGAATTCCGCATTGGGATGGAAGCAGGTTATCCTCCTTTTAACTGGACTCAGCAAGATGATGCAAACGGAGCAGTAAAAATTGCCGATAATGCAGAGTATGCAGGCGGTTATGATGTACAAATGGCAAAAAAAATCGCTGAAGGTTTAGGTAAAAAATTAGTAGTTGTAAAAATGGAATGGGATGGTTTAGTACCTGCGCTTCAGTCAAAAAAAATCGATGCGATTGTAGCAGGAATGTCTCCAACAGAAGAACGTAAACAAACAATCGATTTCACTGAAAACTACTATACTTCTGATTTTGTAATGGTAATTAAAAAAGGTAGCAAGTATGAAAAGGCAAAATCAATTCAAGATTTCTCAGGTGCAAAAGTTACATCTCAGCTAAATACATCTAACTATAATGTTATCGATCAAATTAAAGGTGTAGAAAAGCAAACAGCGATGGAAAACTTCTCTGCAATGCGTGTAGCTCTAGAAGCTGGCAAAATTGATGGCTATGTAGCTGAACGTCCAGAAGGTATTTCGGCAGCAGCAGCTAATGACAAATTCACATTTGTATCTTTTGAAGAAGGATTTGATACAGATATTTCAAATACTTCAATTGCAGTTGGTTTACGTAAAGGTGATGCTAGTCTAGATAAAATCAATGAAATCTTAAAAGGTATTTCAGAAGATGATCGCCAAAAAATTATGGAAGAAGCTATTCTTCAACAACCTGCAGCTCAGTAATACAAAAAGAGATAGGGTTGTCCTTAACGAAAAAACAGCATACCGGCAATTTCAAGTATGCTGTTTTTTTCCAAGTGAAAATTCACCTACAAATTATGAAAAGAGAAGTTGATTTTTACTAATTGAAAGTCGTGACATTTTGCTAAAAGCGACTGGGACAGCCTTTATCATATTTAATTTGTTCAGAGAGGCAGTCATTCTGAATAAAGTCATGTCTAAGAAGTGTGTCACATATTTTGAATAAAGCAAATTAATTCAAATGAAGAGATGATTTCACAAAAGGCATAATTGATATAAAGCAACAACACGTTGTTAGGAGGAACATCATGAGTTTAGAATGGATCATTTCTATTATAGAAAACAACTGGCAAATGTTTTTACGAGGAGCGTATTATACGTTACTCATTTCAACAATCAGTACAATTATTGGTGCATTCATCGGATTTTTTATTGGGATTATGCATACCATTCCAGTTCGTAAAAAAAGTATAAAACATTATTTATTAAAATGTATTAATTTTATACTGACATGCTATGTTGAATTTTTCCGTGGTACACCAATGATTGTACAGGCAATGGTAGTATTTTACGGGCTAGATATTGCTTTTGGCATCGATATGCACTTTATTACAGCTGGTATTTTAGTCGTTTCACTGAATACTGGGGCATATATGGCGGAAATCGTACGCGGTGGGATTGTCTCAATCGATAAAGGGCAATACGAGGCTGCTTCTGCGATTGGCATGGGACATGTGCAAATTATGATGAATGTCGTTTTACCACAAGTTGCACGTAACATTTTACCAGCAACAGGTAACCAATTAATTATGAATATTAAAGATACTGCCGTTTTAAGTGTAATTGGTGTAACGGAATTATTTTTCCAAACGAAATCGATTTCGGGTAACAACTTCCGTTATTTCGAATCTTTCTTTGTCGCATGTGTGCTTTACTTCATTATGACATTTACGGCTTCAAGAATTTTGCTATATGTAGAAAAACGTCTTGACGGTCCGGATGCATATCAAAAAGAACTGAAAGAAATTGACTAGGGGGAACGAACAAATGGCAATCATTCATATAGAACATTTAAGTAAATCATTTGGTCGTAACCAAGTATTAAAAGATGTGAATTTTAAAGTAGAAAAAGGAGAGGTTGTATGTCTAATCGGTTCATCAGGATCCGGCAAGTCAACACTCCTTCGTTGCATTAATTTACTTGAAACACCAAATGGTGGGGAAATTATTTATAAAGGGGAAAATATTTTACACGCAAAACATAACGTTCAAGCTTATCGTACACATTTAGGAATGGTTTTCCAACAGTTTAATTTGTTTAACAATCATAATGTGCTAAAAAATTGTACAGTTGGACAGGTGAAAGTGTTAAAGCGATCAAAAGAAGAAGCTGAAAAAACAGCTTTAAAATATCTTAAAATCGTCGGGATGGATCAATATGTTAATGCAAAGCCTCGTCAACTTTCTGGTGGTCAAAAGCAACGTGTAGCCATTGCTCGTGCATTATCTATGAACCCAGATGTAATGCTTTTCGATGAGCCAACATCCGCGCTAGATCCAGAAATGGTTGGGGAAGTGTTAAAAGTAATGCGTGAGCTAGCAGATGCCGGAAATACGATGCTGATCGTTACACACGAAATGGAGTTTGCGAAGGAAGTTGCAGACCGTGTTGTGTTTATGGATAAAGGTGTAATTGTTGAGGAGGGGCCCCCTTCAAAGGTGCTAGTAGACCCGGAACACGAACGTACAAAAGAATTTTTAAAACGAACGCTGAAGTAAGTTTTATAGTATTTCAATTATTTTCATATGTTTGTATAAAATAATGCCTAAAAAAGTGAGTCCGAAGCGAAGGACTCACTTTTGCTTATCGTATCCGCACGCAGCGGAAGTCAACAGCTTTTGCAATCATGTTAATAAAATGGAATTTATTTATTGATATGTTCAGTTGATTGGAGCGGAGGGCGACGACTCCTGCGGGAACGCACAATACGTAAGACGCAACAATCCGCGCGCTAGCGAGGGTTGCGGCTTACGGTGTGCCCGCGGAAAGCGTCCGCACGTAGCGGAAATCAACGGCAATAGACAACTATACTTATTTTCTAGAATTCCATTCTGCATATAAAATGAAGCAAATGGCAAATACGACAGCGATGATAAAAAACCATTGTGGAACTCCACCGAAACTCATAACAACACCTCGAGTATAGATTTTATAGTATGAAATATGCAAACAATTCGTTATTAAGGACAAAATATAGACTTCTATAGTTTTTTCTCCACAAAAGAGCCAAAATCGTATAAAATAAACAATAGATGTTAGCTAATGGCTAGTAAAGAGAGGTAGAGAATTTATGTTACATTTAAAATGGAAAGATGCACCAACACTTCGTACAGTTACTTGCAAACATACGAACGCATCTAAATATTTAGTATCAAACGTATTAACAGTTGGGAAAGAATATGAAGTGAAAAATGAAACAGAAGAGTTCGTTTTCATTATTGACAACACTGGTAATATTGGTGGTTACTATAAAGAGTATTTCGCATAATAAGATAAAGGGGTGTCTCACATAATTGCTGAGACACCCCTTTATATAATTTAGCGCCCCATAATATTATTCCATCGTTTTTGATTGTTTCATGCCAGCTACATCCTGTTGTAGATGTTGTTTTTCCTTTTCGGTAGCTGTATGTAAAGCAAAAACATCTTGAATGGCCATTTTAAGCTCATGCTGTGTTTCTTTAAATTTCGATACTTGTTGTTCAAAAGATGGGCTTGTAAATCGTTCATTTGTGCGTGCTAGTCGTTCTTCTAGCTGTGCATAATGATGGTCCATATTCATTGAAAGCATCATTGCTAATTGGTTTTTCCAAAGAGGTATAAGTGTGACAATTGAAAACTCGATTTTCTCAGCAAGTGTTTGATTTGCTTGTTGTATCATGCGTATTTGAGGTGCTGTTTGTAATGCTACCTGTTGTGATACTTGTAAATCATATATACGTTGATCAAGACGTTCAAGTTGCGCCGTGAAATCATTGAGCTGTTGAATAGCGAGCGGTTGTTTAGTCGTTTGTACGATACTGACTTTTGAAGGTAGCTCAACTTCAATAGCCTGGTGTTTTTTCATCTGACCAGCCGCAATGGCAGTTGCTAATTCTTCAAAAAATCCTCGATTGTGTGTATATAATTGCTCTAGTAATTCAACGTCTCTTATTAGCTGGAGCTGTGCACGTTCGAGTTGGACGCCTATTCGTTCAACCTGAATACTAATGCGTTCAAACTCAGTAAGGGTTTGTTTTACAGTTGGTTCTGTTTTACCGAACATTTTTTTAAAGAAGGAAGGTTTTCTTGGCTCTAGTGCAGCAGGGTCTACACGGTCTAATGTTTGCATTAATGAATCAAGCATCTGTCCAATTTTTGTGACATCCTTATCCTTCACTTGTGCAAGCATGCGATCTGCAAATTGAGAGACGGCGCGTTGAGAGTCTTGGCCTAAAGATAACACTGATTCAAAATTAGTTAGGTCAATTTGACTTGCATATAAAAGTGCTCGACTTTGAGCAAGAGGTGATAGCGTTTCATAGGTAGTCATTGCCTCTTGATTTGACGATTCTAAATAGGTTTGTACAAGAGGTGAGATTCCTGGCAACGATCCTAATGGAGAGATAGAATCTCTGTTAGCTGTCATTTTTCATCGCCTCGCCATTCCAGTTGTTCTTTCTTTCTTAAGTTGGAACGGTTCGCGAATTCAATTTCCATTTGAAGATGATCGATATCATTTGAAAGTGCATCTTTCAAGTCAATTTGAAATGTAGAATTTAAATCCGACAACGTTTCGCGCGTTTTTGATAATGTCACTTGGATTTCTTTATCTTTGACAGGTTGCTTTGACAGCATTGTATATTTATCAGTCAATTCAACTGCAGAAGGGAGGTGCGCATAAAAAAACGGCTCCACATTGTAAAACTTTTGCGGATCAGTTTTTACAATTTTAACGATATTTTTTGAAATACGAGTCATTTCAAGTAATTGTTTAAAAGCAGAAACTGAACGTACGCGTAAATAGTTTTGACTTAATGTTTGAATATGCTTGTTTGCTGTTGAAAGCTGTAATTCTATATGTTTGTACTCATCCTTCGAAATACCTGCTATGTGCATAACTTTCCTTTTTTGATTCTGTTTTAGCAACGCTGTACTCGTTGCATATGTTCCAGCAAACAATAAACCACCAAGGAAGTATCCTGGATTTGCTGCAAACGCTGTAATAGAAACAGTTGATAGAGAAATTAAAAGGCTAGCGGTATGTCTAGAGAAAAACTGTCCTATACTGAGCATAGTTTCTTCCTCCTTGCTTTTCAGTATGTCTATCTTTTAATACGTAATAATCGACATAAAGTTTCAATAATAATAATAGTGCTTTCATTAATTTTACTGCTGTTTGCTAAGTTTCTCAATGAATACACCTGCGCAAAAGCTCCAAACTTGCCTAATGGTGTACTTATAACCTTTATAGTATGTTCGATTTATAAAAAGACCATTACCAATAGTCCGTTAATCTTAAGTTTTTCTTGCGTTTAAAGGGAAGTAGAAAAAAAGAAGCCAGACTTAAACAATGTCCGACTCCATACGTACATAACCTTTTAAATCGTCGTAAAGTTCTAAAGTAAATGAGTTAGAGTCTGCCTGAGGGCTAACACCCTTTTGAACAAATAGTAGAAATTCGTCAATTGCTTTTTTTGAGCCTTCTACTTCTACTTCAATTTGTTCTTGTGCATTTAACTTGCAATACCCTTTTAAACCAAGCTCAATGGCTTTTTGTTTAATAAAAAAGCGATAGCCAGTCCCGTAAACATCTCCGAAAAATTTAATCAGCGCTCTTTTGTTCACGCTAAAACCTCCCAAAAGTAGTAGAGGGATAATCCCTCCAACTTACTGCATAACACGTTCTTTTTCCAAATAAGTAATTAAGTTATTAATAAAGAATAGAACTCGCTCAGAGGCTTCATCCACCTCTTTCAAATGGTCCTCAGCTTTTTTAATATTACCAGCTTTAAAGGCTTCTGCAGCCAGTTTGGCAGATTGGTGTACTCGTAAGTGATATCCATCTAAATCACGATAATCCTGTAAATGGCCAAAGCGTTCAACAGTACGGGAAGCAGTATACCATTTACCTAGGCGACATTCTGTATGTGAAGATACATCACTTGGCTGTACTTCTTCTAAACCAAGGAACATATTATAAATACGCCATTTCCATAAGATATGATCAGCTTTCGAAAGCTGTAATAGGGCAATTGAAGAAAGTTGGACATTATTATTCGAAATAATGTCATTACGGAAACGATTAATCTCTTTTCCTAATAAGTGAATATCGCTTGATGTATTAGTACTATAGTTGCGAATATCATCTTGAAGGTTAGAAATTTCAATCATTCGGGCAGATACTTCATCAATTGCGGCAGCTTGCTCCTGCGAAATAGCAGCGGTATTTGTAACATCAAGATTAATGCCTTCAATTGCAGAGACAATGGAATTTAATAAAGGTAACGATTCTTTTGCCTCAATTGTTGCTTCTTTAATAATAGAAGTTGTTTCTGTAATAGAGTGCGACACATCGTTTGAATAACTTTTTAGATGGTGAACATTAGTAGAAACCTCACTAAGAGCATTAACGGTGCCTTCAGCCAGCTTACGTACTTCTTGTGCAACAACTGCGAACCCTTTACCATGTTCACCAGCACGAGCAGCTTCAATCGAAGCATTCAATGCTAGTAAATTTGTTTGATCTGCAATTTGGTTTATTAAAGTTACAACGTGTTCAATATCATTTACACGTTTTTGCAATTCAGTAAACGAGTCAACGATTGTAGTAAATGTTTCTTCTGTTTTGAAAATTTCTGATAAAGCATGTTCAATCGCATTTTTTCCTTTAACGGCATGGTCAACTGATTCTGTTGTTTTCTCTGATATATGAGAAGACATTCGGGCTACTTCATTGATCGATGCGGCAATTTCCTCAGTTGCAGCTGTAGATGATTGGATTTCTTCATTTTGCTTGTCTAAGCTATATACTAAATCTTTCATGTACATAATTTTCGCATTGACATCCATTAGAGAAGAAATTTCAGAGACAACGTTTTCAACAATTCGCTCTGTTAAAACTTCTACAAGTAATTCTTGGTCCACATTGACTGCTGATTGGAAAGATTTCATATACTCAAAAGCTTTGTTTGGTTTTAAACCAAAGTTATGTAAAATATATGTCGTAATATAAAAGGCAAATTGATTGAAAATAACGATTAATTTACCAGGCTCATATTGGTTTTTTCGAAACAAATTAAAAAACTTTACTGTTTCATCTACATATTCATCATCACGAGTAGCTAAAAAGAATTGAGTTAAATATCGATTTATATTTTCCTCGCTAATCGTTTGTTGGGAGGAGGGAGAAACCTCACTTAAATAATTATTAAATATTGCGTTCATAGAAGGCGTAATATCTTTCAATTTATAAAAGAGTGCTTTTAAATTTTCTTCATCTTGTAAATTAAAGTGATTAAAAGCTAATGTCTTATTGAATCGGCCTGTTGCACTTAAATTAGTACCACGCTTTAATAATTCGTCTAGTTCGGCCTTAGGTCGAATACTTGAAAACATAACAAAAACCTCCAAAATAATAATGAATAATAAGGTAATAATAGCATATTGCAGGGTGTTTTAATAGACATTTCAGTAGCGTTTGCTAAAATTAGAATATCTTATTACAGCAAGGAATGTGGCAAATATGTATACAATACTTTACATGAAAGCTGATTATGAGCCTTGGTGGAAATTTGAAGGCTGGGAGGCTTTTATTCAAACGAAAGAAACGTTTGAAACACAAGAACAATTTGAGCAAGCATTACAACGGAAATTAAATCATTTCCGATCAGCATATGAACATGAGGCGAGTAAGGAGGGTGGATATTGGGCATTTTGGTCTGAAGATGAAAGCTTTTACTGCGAGGCATGTGATGATGATGCACAAGTATATCATGGAATAATTGCTTATAAAGAGGAAAGTTAAATAAATTTTTCAAATTAATTAAAAAAACATTTTCTTTATTTGACAAAATTATGAATGGTGGTATACTTAACTTAACAATTTAATTGCTTCACCGGCAACATGGATTCACATATTACAAAAAGTGATCGCGTTAGTTCGGTACTCTTTGTAATATGTGAATTTTTTTAATTCGTTGAAGAAATTACATATTGTTCACTTTTATTTTTTTGGAGGTTTTTTTACATGAAACAAGGTACAGTAAAATGGTTTAACTCAGAAAAAGGTTTTGGATTCATCGAAGTTGAAGGCGAAAACGACGTATTCGTACACTTCTCAGCTATCCAAGGCGAAGGTTTCAAAACACTTGACGAAGGTCAAAAAGTGGAATTCGAAGTTGTAGATGGCAACCGCGGACCACAAGCTGCTAACGTAACTAAACTTTAATTCTCAGTAATTAAAATAACTTTCGTTAAAAAAAGCACCCTATATATAGGGTGCTTTTTTTCTGTACTTTCCAGAAAATGCTGGTATTTTACTATTGACTACTATATATCAACTCTTTTTTACCGACAGTTACGATTAATTATTTGAATTTTGGGTAATAGGTAAAGAGAGCAGGAGGAGGAAAATCAATGGAGAACGCCCGAAACATTCCTAATGAGCAGGAGCAAAAAGATTTTTATCAAAAATTGCGAAAAAAATTGGAACAATTTCTTGTATCAAAGACGGGGATGAAGCACAAATATGCTGATTATTTGTTGTTCGTTCCTGATATTTTTCATTTATTAATTAAGATAGTAGCAGATCCTGCTATCGACTCGAAAAGTAAGTCATTAATTGGTGCTACAATTGCTTATTTTATTTTCCCAATGGATTTTCTACCAGAAGGTATATTTGGCTTTGGAGGCTATCTCGATGATATTATGCTGGCCACTTTTGTCCTCAATATGACAATCAATAAATTAGGGCCAGAAATAATCGAAAAACATTGGACAGGGGATGAAAAATTACTTGAGCTATTACAGAAAATCACTGAAACGAGCAATCAATACTTAAGTAAAATACCTGTAAAATCAATATTTACTAAATATATAAAAAATAAATCCAAATAATATTATTATGTAAACGGCTTTACTACTAACATGTAAACCCCCAAACATTAAGAATGGGGGTTTTGTTGTAATAATCGTGCTATTAAATAAACATTCCAAAACTTGAACCTATTGTGGATTTTTTGTGAAATAAAATTATAGTTTGACCTTAACTTCGGTCCCGTCTTGCGCTTTAACATCTACAAGTATAATGCCTTTATAATTTTTGAATTCATTGACAATAGGTTTAAGTGTTTCTTTATCTATAAGTGGGATAGTAAAGTCTATTTTTTTTCTATCGAAATGCTCTTTTGTCCATTTGTTTGCAATTTGCTGAACAAACTTTGAAAATAAAATAGAAATAAGGATATTTAAAATTACATATGGAATTGGAATAGTAAAATTAAAGCCTTTTGTTTTTACTTTTACCTGCATCATAAGTAAATCACTACTCAATAATGACTGAAACGGTATCCCCGTTTGCAGATTTAATATCAACAATTTGGCCATCTAATTCATTTTCGATTGCTTCAATTATAAGGTTGATATCTATATCTTTAACGTATTTTTCCGATTGGGGGATACTAGCTGCGATGCTGTGACCAGCCAATAATACTACTTTGACAAGTTTTATTGGTAAATTGACCATTACGTTATCATTTTCGGATGATACAACACGAACTTTTAATGTTTTATCTAAATATTTCGTTGTTTTTTCTAAAAAAGTATTTCCTGTATCTTCCTTGTCTTTTAATGCTTGAATAAGTTCTGATCCCTTCTCTGCATCAAGCTTTCCTTCTTGTATCATTGTTAACACTCTTGCAATTTCCTCTTTCATTATAAGTTCCTCCCTATTCTTCTTTTAAGAGCTTTATGGCTTCTTCTGGTGTGATTTCACCATTTTCCAACATAGTGACAATTTTTTTCTCGTCCACTTCATTTTTCTTCTTTTGTACATATCCAAGCGATGAGATGATTTCTGTTAACTTACCTCGAACAGTAGGGTACGAAATCCCTAATTCTTTTTCAACTTCTTTAATATTCCCTCTACATGTTAAAAACACTTCCACAAAATGAAGTTGATCTTTTGATAGAGAGGCGAGCTTTGATAATTCAAATTCATTTTCAATCGTCGTGTGACAATGAGAACAATGGAGCTTGGTAATTTTTAATGTTTTATTACAGACAGGACAATTCGTAATTACTTTATAAGCCATATTGAAATTCCTTTCTTTAATTTAATTCGATTATACAACAAGGTATTAAGAAAATAAATAATAAAATTTAATTTATTTAATTTAATTATTAATAATTTTAATTTAAAGTTTAAGATAATTAATTATACCTTTAAAAATCGTGTAGTTATTGCTTAAGAAATTTTGGGAAACTTTTATATATGGGACCAGGGAGAAGAAAATAAAATTGACTGGACACCAAGTAGTGTCCTATAATTAAGGTCACCAATTGGTGTCCTATTTTAGGAGAGGATGATTTTGAACGATAAAGGTCAAGAACGTGATGTTTATGTAGCAGTCGCTGACCCAACAAGACGGAAATTGCTACGTTTGCTATCAGAAGTAGAAGAATTACCTCTTCACGAATTAACAGCACAATTTCAAATGGGTCGGACTGCTGTTTCTAAACATTTGGCTATACTAAAAGAAGCTGGTTTAGTTACAGATCGTAAAGTTGGTAGAGAAACAAGATATCGATTAAATGCGGCTCCTTTAAGTGAAATTAAAGATTGGGTAAGCCATTACGAGAAGTTTTGGAAAGAGAAAGCGTTACTTTTAAAAAATTTATTAGAGGAGGAATGAAAATGGCAGAATTGTCATTAGATTTTCAGTTCACAAGTTCAATCGAGAAAGTATGGAATGCATTAACGGATTCAGAAACACTTGCAAAATGGATAATGGAAAATGATTTTAAACCAGTTGTAGGACACCGTTTCCAGTTTCGTACACAGCCGACAGAATGGTGGAATGGAATTATTGATGGGGAAGTACTAATAGTTGAAGAACCATACAAATTATCTTATACGTTCGCAAGCGGTGAAGAGCATACGGTAACATGGACATTAAAAGAATTAGAAGATGGGAAGGTAAATCTTCATCTTGAGCAAACTGGTATTTCAAGTGCTCAAGCAGTAGAAGGCGCAAGATATGGCTGGTTAAATTGGTTTAACGGTTTTGAAAAAGTGTTAGAGGAAATATAAAACTAACCTCAATTCCTGTGTATTGCATGAAGTTAATGTATAAAAAAGCAAACGGCTAAATATGGAACAAAGCCGTTTGCTTTTTTTAATAATTTTTTGTGCTGACCATTACCTTCACTAACATCAAGATGAAGTTGCTGACTTGGAAAATAGAGAGGAAATTACGATGAAAATAAATCATTTAAAAGTAAATAATATTAACAATTTAAATGCTCTAATCCCAGTAAATCAATCGCTAGGTATTGCTGGTTTGTCTGGGTCTGGTAAAACAACATTTTGTCAAACAATTGGCGAAGAATCGAAAAAACGACTTGTATCCTTATTGCCTAAGGCTGAATATCAGTATTTATTTCCTAATATTATGGAAACGAACTTCAGTGCGATTAATATGGAAGACTTGCCACTTGTTCTTTTTCTAGGTAGATCATCCATTTCCTCCAATCCACGTTCAACTATTGGCACTCATACTGGCGTCTTTACAGAAATCCGTGTAACGCTAGCAGAAAAATATCAACTTTCTCCAGAGGTTTTTTCTTTTAACAATGTATTAGGATGGTGTCCTGATTGTAAAGGTCGCGGGACAACTAAAAATGTTGAATGTAAAGAGTGTAAGGGCAAGCGTTTTAATCAAGAAGTTGAACAATATAAATTGGCTTTAATGGATACAGAGCTCAGTATTTCCGATATCAATGACTTAAGCATGGAAACCATTCTCTCACAAGCAGAAGTTTTAAGTATTAGTGAAGGGAAACAACAAATCCTTCAAAATATTATCAATATGAATGTAGGCTATTTAACATTAAATCGAATAATGGGAACATTGTCAGGTGGAGAGTTAACACGCTTATACTTGGCCGAATTTATGGCGACTAGTGAAAATACCGTTATTATTATCGATGAAATTTCTGTTGGCCTAGATCACCAAACATTACTGACAATTTTAAAAGAAATCGAGCAATTAGGCTGTAAAAATCAAATTTGGCTCATTGATCATTCGGATACAGTGCTTGACATAACAGATGAGCAACTATTTTTTGGACCAGGTAGTGGAAAATATGGAGGGAAAATTGTTGAACAATCTCCACGTCCTAAACCAATTATTTGGGAACGAAATGAGGCAATACCGGAAGAATACTACTCATTTCATGATCTTTACTGTCGTAATATTCAAATGAATCATATTGATATTCCTAAAAATAGACTTGTCACCTTTACCGGAGAGTCTGGATGTGGTAAATCGACACTCGTAAATGTATGTCTGGCCAGTGATTTTCAAAAACGATACCCTAAAGATAAGTTAGTCATAGTTGGGCAAGATCGCAACCAATCGATTACGAGTCGTTCAACTGTTGCAACGTTTCTTGATATTAAAAGGAAGCTTACAAAATATAGTGACGATATTGATGATATTTTTCAGCGCTCCATTGAAGATATTATTGAGGAGTTGCCTACAGAGGATATTGCTTTTAAACGCCTAAGTTTATTGATTAAATTAGGACTTGGTTATTTGACGTTGGAGAGAAAAACACAAACATTATCGACAGGAGAATTTCAATGTGTCCATCTTGTTTCGGAGCTATTTGCTAATACAAGAAATCCTCATACACTTTTTATTTTTGACGAGCCTTCAAAAGGATTATCACAAAATATTTTAAACCAATTCATTGATAGTATAAGGGGAATATTACAAGATGCATCTGTCTCCATTATTATGATTGAACATAATCCATATATGCTAGAAAGCTCTGATTTTATCGTTGATTTCGGTAAACGACAGCTAGCGCCTGTTACGCATCTTGATGTTGTCAGTTATGATGACTATCAACATAAACAAAGCCATGCAGAGACAAAGAGCGACTTGCATATAGCTTCATCCATTAATCAACAATATGGTATTGATTATGAAAAAGAGAATCCTATTGCTTATTTTAAACATGCAGAAAACATCTATAAAGGTGGTATTTTAAAAAGTTTATCTTCAATGGCTCGTTTAATTTATGGTGAATATGAATCTGAAACAATTGCTCCTGTGATTGCAATTGATTTAGAACGACACTTATATAGTCAGTATACGTTTCTCTATGAAATTGGTGGATTAATAAACCTTATTGTGGCAGCACATCCTTCAAACAAGAATACAAGTAGCTTCGATTTTTATTCGCAACATAATCATTGTCCTTGTTGCTCGGGGCGTCGTGTAATTGATAAGTTTGATTTTGATATTGTTATTCAAGATAAAAATGCGTCATTTTGGGATGGTTTATTGCACCCTGATGTGATGGCCATTTTGAAATTTTATAAATTCGATAAATTACAATTCATCTTTAATGAAATTAATAATGAGCTTGGTCAGGATATTAGTAAAAGTTTTAACGACATGTCGGTAGAAGAAAAGCATACTTTTTTATATGGTTATTGGGAAAAATCATTTTATGATAAAGTAGGCAAGGCATCAAGGACATGGGAAGGTTTTAATCATATAATCGGTAACTATATCGTTATTTCAAAATCCATAATAAAAGAGCAAATTAAAGAGTCGAAAACAAAAATAACATGTCCAATTTGTCAAGGAACCGTACTAAACCATCGTAAAAAGCTAAAATTTGGCGATACAGATATTCGGGAGATTATTCAACTGCCTATAGACGAAGTGATGAAAATCGTTGGGAAATTACCCGCATTAGAAAAAATGAAAGCTATCGTTGGTGGTAATACGGTATTGACAGAAGATGTATCTCTTTTACCAAGAGAAACACAAGTCGCATTGAAAATGTTAGAATTAGAACTCGCAAGCTTTGCAAATTATGAAATGGTTTTACAAAACGCGCTGCCATTTTGGGACAATATTCGTGGGAATATTGAAACTATTAGCATGCAAAATCGAATGACCATTTGTGATTTTACCAACATTACCGAGACGAGAGAAACCATTATTGATAAGTATTTCACCAATGGCAAATACAAAAAACTAACCTATGTCTATGAAGCATTCGGTTACAAAAAAATTGTGACATCCATTAATAAAATAAAGGCAAGTCATCCATGTCCATTTTGTAAAGGGAAGAAAGTAATTTCGGAAGATGGTCTTCATGATGGCGTATATAAATTATCGGTACCTTGTGTGAGTTGTTATGCAAGTGGCATCAATGATGAAGGGCGCCAGCAAGCCGTTGAAGGTATAGATGTGCAAACATGGCTAACTGGAATTGTAAGTGATGTAGTAGCGGAAAGTACACATGCCGTTGCAAATATCCCAATTTTTAATCGCATTCGAGAATTGAACAAACGAGATATGATGGCGATATACGAGTGCCTCGAGCAAAATAATTAAACTTTTTAGTTATATGTCAGCAAGCCCAGCAACTAGTTTTTCATCGCTAGCTGCTGGGCTTTCATTGCCGGTAGTTAATCTAATTTTACTTCATCATTCCGATAAAGAGAGGAAGCAACACTTCCATAGAAGGAGTGGGCTATTTAACATTGTCACTTTGTGTATGCTCATATTGTAGGATGTGCTCTTCTAACACATGTACAGGAATAAATAATCCTACTCGTCCATATGGATCCTTTTTCATCGTGGCAAAAATAATGCCGATTACCTCACCATCACTATTTAAAACAGGGCTACCACTATTGCCTTTATACACAGGTGCTTGCATCATCATGACCGGTTCCTGCCAATCGTCAACGTAAGTTTCTTTAAGTAATGTACCTTTATTAGCAATACCAGTGAAGGATAGTGGGTTACCTATGAAATAAACAGACTCATCCTCTCGGTAACTAGGGTTCTTTGCAAGAGTTAGCGAGGGTAGATTGGTACTAGTAACTTGCAAAAGTGCTAAATCAACTTCAGGAAAGCTTTGTAGTAACTGAGCTTCCATAAGCCCTTGTTCAGGAAATACAACGGACAAAGTGAGGGCGTTTTCTACTACATGGGCATTCGTTACAATTAGACCTTCAGGCGAAATAACAAAGCCTGTACCTTTACTGGAGCCTGTAGAAACCTCTACAATCGCCTTTTTATACGTTTGAATATCTTCTTGTTGCGATAATTGACTTGAGACCTTTATAAATTCAATAGCAGGAATGGAGTAAATTTGAAAAATAAGCGCAAACGTATTAAAAAATAGTACAAACGCCATAACCCACATAATCCATTTCATAATCGGCTTTTGTTTCTTAGACTTTTTACCATGGAGAAGTCGTTCTCTTTCCTCAGCTAGCGCTTTTTGTTGCTCTGCCAGTACAAGTTCTATAAACTCCTCTTCCGTTAGTTCTTCCTCAGTAGTGTGCTTATGTATGTCGCTCATGAATGCTACCTCCTTACTTAAGAAAAAGGCGCCATGTAAGACGCCTATTCAGACATTTCATTCAATTTTTTGCAAAGTGGACGTAATGATAAATGATTCTCCGTTATTTGTTATCATTTCGTCTTTTGTACGGATTAGTCCCACACCTTTGGCAAAATATTTAGATGTCGTAATGTTGTCCTTTGTTTTAATAAGTTCAATGACATCGTGGAAAGTGGTTAAGCTCGTGGGCATAGAAGCAGTAGTCGAAAGTATTTCCCACCCATTAAAACGGCTTCCAACTTCCAAAGGCTGTTGTAAAATGATTTCAATCACCGGAAAAGTTGCTATATCGTGTGTTGTTGGCAATGTTGGCGCTTCGTCTACTGGTTCCCTATAGACAAGTTCTATAGCAGAATTCGTAATTCGATAGATTTTTAACAATGTGACACCACCATTATTTTCTACTTGTGCGATTGACGTTTCATCGATGTAGGTCGTTTGAAGTGTGTAACTAGCAAACTCGTTCCCTTCACCTTGAAAATAAGCAGTTGTTCCATCCGGTGGGAAATAGGAAGCGAGAAGACTACTGAATGGTTGATTAGTTGCTTGTTCTTTATCGTTTTGCTCATCAGTATTAGTCGAATGGCTAGGCTGTGGATTGGTACTCGGATTGGTTGTACAGCCGACAAGTATTATTGCTAGAGAAAATAAGAATAAGATTCGAATACTATCAAACTCCTTTAGCAATTTTCTTTAAGTATACGTGAAAGGACTCCTATATACGAATATTAAGAGAACCAGCTTTCTAACAACAAAATGCGTTTATTCGTTGCATCTACTTTAACACGTAAGCCGATTGGCAATGGATGCAGTGGATGTGTGTGACAACAATCCACCTCAGCCAAAATTGGTATAGGATTCCCGTCCAGCTGTTCTACTAAAACATCATAAGGTTTTCGTCCAGTTCCTTCATCATCATACTGCTCATGCTTACCTAAAATAATCGCTGCAATTTTGTCGAAGTAGCCATGTAACTTTAACATAGCAAAGTTTTTTTCCACGACAGCAATTGTTTTGGATGTATCCTCTAATAATAAAATATCGTCTTCTTGAATTTGAGGGAAGTAGGGGGTTCCTATAAAGCCATACATCGTATTGATATTGCCTCCAATTAAACGACCTTCGGCACTACCTTGTTGAACAGTTATCCAATAGTTATCATGTTGCGTTTTTTCTTCTGTTTTTTCAAGCCAATTGACTCGGTCATCTGTCCAAATAGGGGGAATCGATACTTCATATGGTATAGGTACAGTTTGCATAAAGAGATCGATGAAATATTGTTCTGTGTAATTCACAAATGGTGGGAATTCACCAAATGTAGATGCAACAGAGGGTCCGTAAAATACTGGTACGCCGGTTTTAGCATAGATGGCAAGGAGAATTGCTGTCACATCCGATAAACCAACTAGTATTTTGGGAGATTGTTGAATCGCTTTATAATCTATATAAGGCAACATACTATTTGCATTTGTGCCACCCATTGTAGGTAAAATCATTTTCACTGTAGGGTCGTGTAATAGGTCATTGAGCTCCTGGGCGCGCTCCTTAGGTGTGCCAGAACGATAAATATCATTCATGCCAGTTAATGAACCTTCTTTAATTGTAAAGCCAAGTGCCTGTAACCGTGCCTTTCCTCGCTCATATCGGGCGCGGGCAATAACTGAAGCTGGTTTTGAAGGCGAGTAAATGCCAATTGTATCGCCTTTTTTTAATGGGGAAAACATAAAATACCTCTTTCTATTAGTTTAAGTTGTAGCCCATTATACATGATTTAACAAAAATATGGGCAAAGTCTTTAACTTGAGGAAAGAGAGGTAAAAATCAACTGAAATTTAGAACAATCGAAGTAAAGAGGAAAATAAATAATATTTTTATGTAAACTTAATAATAGAAACTTGCGATACAATTAGGATTTTACTATGATAAGAAGGAGTTAAAATTTGGGGGGCGATAATATGTATCGACAAGTAGACGATTTTCTAAGTGAATGGACGATTGCAGCAGAAGGAACTACTAAAGTACTGAAAGCAATGACTGATGAAACACTAGATCAAAGCATTGTTGAAGGTCATAATTCACTTGGCTGGTTAGGCTGGCATTTAGTTGGCGCGGCAGGCTATTTTAGCTATTTAGTAGGGTTAAAGGTGCCAATGATTCGACAAGAAGATCCTGTTCCATCTACAGCAGCTGAAATTGTAGCGACATATGAAAAGACAGCTAATAGTATTAAAGAGGAAGCTGCCAAGCTTTCAAATGAAGACTTACTGGAGGAAGTGAACGGTTTTAACGGACCAATCCTTCGAGGTGTATTATTACGTGCACTAATTGACCACCAAACACACCATCGTGGACAAATGACAGTATTATTACGTCAAGCTGGCTTACCAGTACCAGGTGTACTTGGACCAACGAAAGAAATGCAAAAATAGTATCAGGCGGCAAATACATGATGGATGTATTTGCCGTTTTTTTAAATGTTTATAATTAAAATACCTCCCCCAAGCGAGTGGGGGAGGTTTTATTTAAGAATGGATTAGTTTAAGCCTTGGCTATCTTTCCACTCTAAAAACTCATCATATGTTAATTGTTTGTCTAAAATTGAACCATCTTCACGGATTTCAATGACACGGTTGGCAATCGTTTGAATGAACTGATGGTCATGAGAAGTGAAAATCATGGCACCTTTGAAGCGGATTAAGCCTTCATTTAGTGCTTGGATTGATTCAAGATCAAGGTGGTTTGTTGGTTCATCTAGTAAAATGACATTAGCTGTTGCTAGCATCATTTTTGAAAGCATACAACGCACTTTTTCTCCCCCAGATAATACAGAAGGGGATTTTTTTACTTCTTCACCAGAGAATAGCATACGACCTAAGAAACCGCGTAGGAAGCTTTCTGTTTCATCGTCAGGTGAATATTGACGAAGCCATTCTACTAATGATTTTTCTGAACCTTCAAAGTATTTATCATGATCGTTTTCGAAATAGCTTTGAGATGTTGTAACACCCCATTTAAATGTACCAGCATCAGCTTCTTTATCTTCCATTAAGATATCAAGGAGAGCTGTTTTAGCCATAGGGCTACCAAGTAACACGATTTTATCGTCTTTATTCATTGAGAAACGAATGTCTTTAAATAACGTTTGACCGTCTTGACTTGCTGTAAGACCATCAACTGTTAATACATCATTACCGATTTCGCGACCGATTTGGAAGTTGATGAATGGATATTTACGGCTAGAAGGTCGAATGTCATCAAGCTCGATTTTATCCAACATTTTTTTACGTGATGTTGCTTGTTTTGACTTTGACGCATTGGCAGAGAAACGAGCGATAAACGCTTGTAATTCTTTAATTTTCTCTTCTTTTTTAGAATTTTGGTCTTGCGCCATTTTTTGCGCTAATTGAGAAGATTCATACCAGAAATCATAGTTACCCACATATAATTGGATTTTTGAGAAATCAAGATCCGCGATATGTGTACATACTTTGTTTAAGAAGTGACGGTCATGGGATACGACGATTACTGTATTTTCAAAGTTAATTAAGAATTCTTCTAACCATTGAATCGCTTTTAAGTCAAGGTGGTTGGTAGGCTCATCCAGTAATAATACATCTGGTTGACCGAATAATGCTTGTGCTAATAATACTTTGACTTTGTCAGAACCTTCAAGATCCCCCATTAACATATAGTGAAGATCATCTGAGATGCCTAAACCGTTTAATAATGTTGCTGCTTCTGATTCAGCTTCCCAACCGTTTAGCTCCGCAAATTCACCTTCTAATTCAGCAGCACGCATGCCATCTTCATCAGAGAAATCTTCTTTTGCATAAATTGCATCTTTTTCAATTTTTACGTCATATAGGCGTTTGTTACCCATAATAACTGTATCAAGCACAGTATGCTCATCGTATTCAAAGTGATTTTGTTTAAGGACAGATAAACGTTCGTCCTTACCCATTGATACATTTCCTTCTTGTGCTTCAATTTCACCAGAAAGAATTTTTAGGAATGTTGATTTTCCTGCCCCATTTGCCCCGATTAAACCGTAGCAATTTCCTGGGTTGAATTTTATATTTACGTCTTCAAATAGTTTACGATCGCCATAGCGAAGACCTACATTACTTACTTGAATCATGCAAGTTCCTCCTTTTTTCACAATGGCTCTAGTATATCATGAAATATGTTCCATAGTCTATAAACATTATGACATCAACGTTTACCGATAATAGTTCTGTAACTAATAGAGCAATGAATAGTACAAGTTGTTCATTATGACTGAATAAAGATACAAATACTCATTTTAGAAGAAAAAATAATGTTGAAGTTGACTTTCAAGATTGGATAATATAGAATATTCCAAAATCAATAATTGCTAAATTCTGTGAAAAAGAAAGTAATTCATTTTGTGCTGCTAAGCGAATTAGGGATGGTGGAAGCCTAATGCAGACCGTATGAATGAAACGCACTTTGGAGAAGTTTCTCGAAATGTCAGTAGAGAATATCGGGGCGTCACCTCGTTATCAATAGAAAGTGGTCATAATAATGGCAACTAGAGTGGTACCACGGGAATCTATGCTCTCGTCTCTTATTGAGACGAGGGCTTTTTTTATTTTGGAAAAGGGGGAAATGGACAAATGAATTTACAAATTGCGAAAAGTATTGCTATAGCGCTTAAATATCAAGTGAAAGTAGAAGACATTGAAAATTTACTTGAAAAACCTAAACATGTAGACCTTGGTGATTGTTCCTTACCATGTTTTAAACTGGCTAAAAAGCTCGGAAAATCTCCTCAAATAATTGCATCTGATATTCAAAAAAATTTAACGTGTGATTTGATTCAGTCGATTGAAATAGTCGGCGGATATGTCAATTTATTTTTAAATCAACACATCATTACCCAACAAATACTAAGCAATATAATGAAAGAACAAAAATTATATGGAGCGAGCCCATTAAATAAAGGCAACGTTGTTTTCGATTTTTCTTCTCCTAATATTGCGAAGCCTTTTTCAATGGGTCATCTGCGCTCAACGGTCATTGGGAATGCACTTGCCAATATCGCTGAGAAAAATGGCTATAAAGCCATTCGCATTAATCATTTGGGGGACTGGGGAACACAGTTTGGAAAACTAATTGTTGCTTATAGACATTGGGGAAATCAACAGACAATTAAAGCTACGCCTATTAAAGAATTATTGAAAATTTATGTAAAGTTTCATGAAGAAGCAGAAAAAGATTCTACTCTAATTGAGCAAGCGCGAGCTGCATTTAAATCGTTAGAGGATAAGGATGATGAGGCACTTAAGCTTTGGCAATGGTTTAGAGATGTTTCATTGGAAGAATTCATGACACTTTATCAACTTCTTGGTATTGAATTTGATGCTTACGATGGCGAAGCTTTCTATAATGATAAAATGCAAAATGTAGTAAATGAATTACAAGCAAAAGGGTTGCTGACATTATCAGAAGGTGCTTATGTTGTTGAATTAGAGGAAATGCCTCCTTGTATCATTACTAAAACAGACGGCGCGACACTATATGCAACACGTGATTTAGCAGCTGCTTTTTATCGTATACAACAGTATCATCCTGAAAAAATATTCTATATTGTAGGACATGAACAAACGCTGCATTTCAAACAGTTATTTAATGTGGTGGAGAAAATGGGTTATGAATGGGCAAAAGATTTAAGTCATGTAGCTTTTGGGATGATCTTAAAAGAGGGCAAAAAAATGTCAACACGTAAAGGAAAGGTTGTTTTACTCAATGACGTGTTGACTGAAGCTATAGAGACGGCAAAACAAAATATTCAAATGAAAAATCCAAATTTACAAAATAAAGAACAGGTTGCTAAGCAAGTAGGTGTCGGTGCAGTTATTTTCAATGATTTAAAAAATTATCGCTTACATGATATTGATTTTTCAATTGAGCAAATGCTGCATTTTGAAGGAGAGACAGGTCCATATATTCAATACACGTATGCTCGTATTTTCTCAATTTTAGATAAAGCTGATGTTCAACTTGAGGAAATGACTTATCAACCATTAGGCGTGCAAGCATGGCCAGTCATTCTATTACTAGAACAATTTCCTCGCGTTATTACAGATGCTTATGAACAAACTGATCCGTCATTAGTTGCTAAATATGCATTACAATTAGCACGCGCTTTTAATAAATATTATGCTAATAATAAGATTTTATCGAATGATGATCTACAAAGTTCTCGTTTAACTTTATGTCATTGTGTAGCAATCATGCTAGAAGAATCGTTAGCACTTTTAGGTATTAGTGCACCAAAAAATATGTAATGTTGTTTGTATTATAATGTACAGTGTTATTTTCTTGAACTGAGCAATTTTATATGTAATTTACCGAAATATTGACTGTATGCAGAAAAAATGGTAAAAATAATATAAGAAATCAGATGTCTGACAACGACGAAAGTTAATCAGGTGCAGGTTGAAAGAGAAATAATGAATTTGGCGTGAAGAAAGGTATTAATCGCATGAATAATAAACAATGGACGACTTCAATAGTATTCGCTATTGTCAGTATATTTTTCGTTGCCCTCAATATGCGACCTGCTGTAACAGGGATTGGTCCCTTGTTTAATGTGTTAATAGAGTCGCTACAAGTATCCAATACACAAATGAGTTTACTGACATCCATTCCAGTGTTCTGTATGGGACTGTTTGCACCACTTGCTGTTCCGTTACAAAAACGTCTTGGTACGAAGTCTGCTATTGCACTGCTTTTAGCACTGCTTGTATTTGCTAATGGATTACGGTTGTTAAAAGAAAGCTATGCATTGCTAGTCGTGACAAGTTTTATAGCAGGGTTTGCTATTGCCATTATCGGTCCTATGTTAAATGCATTTATTAAAGAAAAATTCCCGAGTCGCTTTACTACAGTTGTTGGGGTGTATTCTTTTGGTATTGGAACAGGTGCCACATTAAGTGCGGCATTAACAGTATCATTTTACAATGGCTTTCATCAAAATTGGACAGTTGCACTTGGTAGTTGGGCAGTGCTTGCAGTAATTGCTCTTATGATTTGGTTGCTTGTTATCCAAAACAAACAAGGTCATCAGTCTGTACAAGGAGAATATCCTGAAAAGGAAACTGCACGTAATCCGTGGAAAAACGGTCGAGCGTGGACGATTTTACTTTATTTTGGTCTGCAAACATCGCTCTTTTTCTCTATGATGTCTTGGCTAACACCAATGCTACAAGATAAAGGCTTTTCACTTGTTGCTGCTAGTTCGATGCTTACATTTCTATCTATCGTACAAATGATCGGAAATATTGTCGTACCGATGCTAATGGAAAAATGGCGAAGTCGCATTCGTTGGCTTTTAACATTAGCCATTATGGGGGTCATCGGTTTTGCATTATTATGGATAGCAACAGGATTAATGTTATGGGTGGCTGTCCTCATTATAGGGGTAGTGCTCAGTGGATTGTTTCCAATCGGTTTATTATTACCATTGGATGAAGCACGTAACAATGAAGAAGCCAATAGCTGGTCATCAATGGTGCTGTCCGGGGGATTTATGATGAGCGCCGTTATTCCGACGTTAATTGGTTATTGCTATGATTTAACGGGCAACCATTCGTTCACCTATGCAATATTTTTAGTTTTAATGCTCGGTATTATTGGTACAGCACTCGTATTAAAGGAAAAATAAATACATTTACAAGACATGCTTGAATGGTTGAGCATGTCTTAAATGATTTCACTACATTTTAATTCAAAAGGCAGTAACGACAAGGATTTAACTCTTGTCGCTACTGCCTTTTGTTATTGTTATGTTTAGTTAAAATATATGAGATTAAATCTTTTTTTAAAAGAGGTTGTTAAACCGAATCAAAATTCTCCTTTAGAAAGCGTTAGAAAGTTAGCTAACTCTAGCAATTAAAAAAATACTATTGGAGGAATTAAAGATGAGATGTAGTAAAGGTTATGTCATAACAGGAGCAAGTGAACCAGTTATTTACACTTGCGTGAATAAGGATAGTAAAAACGTATATGTGACATTAGAAGGCGTAATAGGTGAGACATGGCCGTTCCAAGGATACGTTAAATTCATGTTACAACGTGAAGCGGATAACGCAGATGGTTGGATAGATGTTTCAACTCATTACGGTGGTTATTGGGGAAATTCAACAACTACGAAAAAACATTTTAGATTTAGTAACATTGGCTATATAGGGAAAGTTATGTTGGTGACTGCAGAATTTTATACTAATAGCAACTATACAAGCAAACTCAAATCATCAGCTTCGCATATGTTTGTGCGTTAATCTTAATTTTGTGTTGCTAGCAAAAAACAAGAGTCTCTCGTTTAGGCGGGAGACTTCTGTTTTGTGTTGAATTTTAGGAGACGTTGTGATAATTTTTGGGTAAATTATTAATTAATAAAGAAAGGTGGTAAAAAATGAAGTTGAGTCATGTTTTAGTTATAGTTGTTTTAACGGCGTTTCTGAGTATAAGTGGTACTTTTTTGATAATAAAAAAGAACTATGCAAACGATGAATCTGAAAGTGCCACAAGTCAACTAGAAAACAGTCAATCAATTTCGAAAGTAGATGAAGAGGAAGAGTTTGTATCGACAGTGGATATATACTTCGGTTGGGAAAATCCAACTCATTCCAAGATGATTGATGAATGGAAAACTGGAGATGAACCCTTTGTCGATAACCTAGTGCAAGAAGTTATTCAACAAATGTCACATCAAAAGATAATTGCAGATGAGAAAGAATCATCGATTATGATTACTCCCGAACGAATTAGTACATTGTTGCAAATGGTGGAGGAAAATAAAGATAGTTTCGATCATAGCGAAAAATACGTAGAGATATTAAAGCGTTGGAAACAAGATGATTTTTCAACGGTAGATCAAGACCATAACGAGATGTGGTTTATTCAAGGAACAAAACAAGGTGGTATAGCCACGGGTATTGCGTCAAAAGAACAAGAGCAAGACTACATATTCCGAGTTTTTGGTATTCCAGTAGAAAAACAGAATTAAATTCTGTTTTTCTTTTTTTATGTAGTATACGGAGAATGAATGAAAAAATCAGTTCGTTGTTACTATTAATAAATACTAGGTTTTTCGCTTTTTTTGATAGAAAGCGTTTATTCTAAAGAAAATAAATAAATAATAATATTATGTAAACTTGAAACGAATGACATCCTTGTTTATGATAGAATAGGAAAGAAGATGAGAAAGAAAGTACTGGTGAATGTATGAGAAACAAAATGCTAATCGTTGGAGCGGCAACCTTCCTATTAACTGGCTGTAGTGATCAGTCCGTTGCAGAAATGTTTAACAAGGAAAAGGCTGAAGTGAAATCGGAAAAGCCTGTGGAGAAGCAGGAGGAAAAGCTTGTTCCAGAGGTGAAGGTTGTAGGAGAGAACGGAATTGGTGCAGGCATTATAGTGAAAAAAGAGCCAAAGATGCTCTATATTGTAACGAATGGAGCACTCGTATCCTCAAAGCCAACAGCACTTGTGCAATTTAGTAACGATAAGCTTGTAGAAGCTGAAGTACGCTATATGTCGACAGCCTATAATATAGCCGTGCTACAAGTGAAGTATAACGCTACGGTCAACGTTCCAACAGTTTATAATGGGAATTTGGATAACCTAGCCGTGTATGTCGATGGTTTACCACACACAATCAAAAAATATAATGACAAGGTAGCTGCGTATTATATAGATGGAGAGGAAGCATTACCGCCTGGTAGCCCTGTAATGGAGGCAGAGAAAGGTCAAATCGTGGGCATTTATTTTAATCGACAGCAACAAGGTGTTTCACAACCATACATATTGCCATTGCAAGATATAGTACAGTTACTTGATGAATGGATTACAGACGGCATGAAGGCAAAAGATCGTTTGTCTCAATCAAAAAATCTATCTACGTATAGTGAAAACGGAGACAAAGAAGCAGTACAACAAGCTATCGAGAAATATGGTAAGGATGTTTTTGCGTATAATGAGGACGAGGTAAAAATATTTATTGACACATTTCATGAGCATCTAAAAGCAGCTGTTGCGATTAATGATGCAAGTGTAATGAAGACTGTCACTGGAGCAGATGATTTACAGAGCGCGCTTAATGACATGGTTGCCTATTATGCGTCTAAGCAAGCAAAAATTCATTTTTCGAATACGACAATTAAACGTATAGAGAAAGTTGGGCAAAACATTGTTGTGCGCGCTAAAACGGAATATGTGCTGACCAATTCTGCGGGGCAGGAGGCACTGGCCAATTCCATCATGACATATGAAATTTTTAAAAATGATCAGGGCGAGTATAAGTTAATTCGTCTTACAGCAGAGGAGTGAGAAATAATATGGAGCAAGCAAAACAAATGCTACAGCACCACTTTGGGTACGATTCGTTTCGCACCGGACAAGCCCAAATTATTGAGCAAACGTTAAGTGGACAGGCGAGCCTATGTGTTATGCCAACAGGTGGGGGGAAATCGATTTGCTATCAAATTCCTGCCCTGATGCTTGATGGCTTAACGATTGTGATCTCACCGTTAATATCACTCATGCAGGATCAGGTAGAGTCGTTGCGAGCAGCAAATATACCAGCTGCTTATATTAATAGTACGTTATCTACACAAGAAGTAGATGAAACAATGCAGCTAGCGAGTGCAGGCTATTTAAAGCTTCTATATATTGCCCCTGAAAGATTAGAAAGCGCCTCCTTTTTACAGGCGTTATCACAATTATACGTTCCATTGCTAGCAGTTGATGAGGCTCACTGTATTTCACAATGGGGACATGATTTTAGACCAAGTTATCGTGCGATTCAAAAATTGTTTACACTGTGGCCGCAAAAACCAACTGTTCTCGCATTAACTGCTACTGCGACACCGGCCGTTTGCGAGGATATCCGCCAATTATTAACGATTGATGAAGAGGCAACGCTTATTACTGGTTTTGAACGTGAAAACTTAGCTTTTACAGTATTAATCGGTGAAAATAAAGAACGATACATTAAAAATTATATTGAAAAAAATAAAACAGAAGTAGGTATTATTTACGCGGCGACACGTAAATCTGTCGATAGTTTGTATGAAATACTTGTTCGTGCTGGTGTATCGGTCGCAAAGTATCATGCAGGTCTATCAGAGGACATGCGCATGTCTGAGCAGGAACGTTTTTTAAAGGATGAGGCTCGTATTATGATTGCAACGAATGCGTTCGGGATGGGAATAGATAAAAGTAATGTTCGCTTTGTTATTCACTATCAAATGCCGCGAAATATGGAGAGCTACTATCAAGAAGCGGGGCGTGCAGGGCGTGATGGACTGCCAAGTGCCTGTATATTGCTATATGCTTCAGGAGATGTACAAACACAAAGATTTTTAATTGAGCAAACACGTGATGAAGCACGAATTGCACAGGAATTAGAAAAATTACAAACAATGGTTGATTATTGTCATACAGAAGGTTGCCTTCAAAATGCGATATTAACGTATTTTGGTGAAGAAGCAGGCGAACCGTGTAATCGTTGCAGTAATTGTAATGACAGCCGTGAAGTGAAAGATGTCACTGTAGACGCGCAAAAGGTTTTGGCTTGTGTCGTACGGATGGGGCAAAAATTCGGTAAAACAATGGTTGCACAAGTATTAATCGGCTCTAAAAATCAAAAGGTTCTTGAATTTGGGTTTTCAAGACTTTCAACATATGGCATTTTAAAAGGTCAGTCTTCCAAGGAAGTTTCAAATTTTATTGAATTTTTAATTGCGGAAGGGTTACTAGCTGTGAAGCATGGGACATTTCCAACGATTTATGTTTCAGAGGAAGGGAAATCTGTGCTTTTAGGCAGTCGAATAGTTATGCGAAAAGAAGCGGTTACTGTTCGAGTCCTTGCAGATAATGATCCGTTATTTGAACACTTACGATTATTACGAAAAGAGATTGCGGATGAAGAAAAGGTACCACCATTCGTTGTGTTCTCTGACAAAACGTTGCGTGAGTTATGTGATAAAAAGCCAATAGAGCTCGAGGGACTAAGACAGATTAGTGGTATAGGTGAAGTGAAATTTGAGAAATATGGTAAGCGTTTCTTTGAGGCAATGCAGTCATTTAATCTTACCTCAAAAATTAATGAGTAAAAGAAAAAGAATCCATTGTGTTTTTCACAATGGATTCTTTTCTTGTTGAAATGAAATAGGAGGGCCTCGCTACACTAAATCCGCTTATTTCTTCCAATGGTCTGAAATAAATTCATCACGCCCAGATATAGCGCGATCTTGCTTATAATGTTCTGATTCTTTTTTATAATAATCTTGATGGTAATCTTCTGCTGGGTAAAAGTGTTGAGCATCACGAATAATGGTTACAATAGGTTTATCAAAGAGACCACTATTCGCAAGTTTTTCTTTTGATGCCTCTGCAATTCGTTTTTGTTCTTCTGAATAAGTGAAAATTGCAGTTGAGTATGATTCACCTCTGTCGTGAAATTGACCATAGGCATCTGTTGGATCAATTTGCATCCAATAAATATCAAGTAATTGTTCATAGCTAAATATCGACGAATCAAATTCGATTTCTACTACTTCTAAATGCCCTGAGTCGCCCTTTTTAACATCTTCATATGTTGGATTTTCTAAATGGCCACCCATATAGCCAGATGTGACCTTATGTATGCCGTCCCACTCAACAAATGGCTTAACCATACACCAAAAACAGCCACCTGCAAATGTCGCTTTTTCAATCATGTTCATCATCCTTTCTATTGTGAAAATATTATAGCATTATTTTGCTCATAACTGGCAAATAGGGTGTAAAATAACGAATAGAGAGATGTTGATGAGGTTAGAGAGAAAAAATGAAACTTTCCTTACTAGCAATCGTTACATTACTATAAAAAAATAGAGGAGTTATTTTGATATGGAAGAGCAAGACTATACAAGACGCTCGCAACGTCCAAAAAAATGTCGATTGCGTAAAGGGAGAGCATTGTTTACGTTCTTATTACTCTGTGTCATTGTAATTGCGGGATATAGCATTATGCAATATCGTAGTGGTTTACAATTAGCAACTGACACAAAGGTAGCACAAGAAGATTTTAGTGGGGACCAAATCAATAGTGATATTGAAAACTATTTATTATTAGGGATTGATACACGTGGTGAAGAAAAATCACGAACTGATACAATGATGGTATTATCTTGGAATAAGAAAACCAATGATGTCAAGCTTGTTTCATTTATGCGGGATATTTATGCAGACATTCCTGGCTACCAATCCTATAAACTAAATACCGCATATTATTTAGGTGGTGTTCAGCTATTAAAAGATACATTAAGTAATATGTTTGGATTACCAATTCATCACTACGCACTTGTAGATTTTAAAAATTTTGAATCACTTGTTGATATTTTAGCACCAAATGGTGTGGAAATAGATGTTGAAAAAGATATGTCTGAAAAAATTGGCGTTACGCTTACTAAAGGTACTCATAATCTCAATGGGCAGGAATTACTTGGCTATGCAAGGTTCCGTCATGATGCGGAAGGAGATTTTGGTCGAGTTGCCCGCCAGCAAAAAGTAATTGAAGCATTAAAAAATGAAATATTAGCACCCCAAAATGTATTAAACTTACCAAAATTTATTGGTGCAGCCCAAGGCTATGTGACAACTGATTATTCATCTTCAGGCGAAATACAACAAGTTTTAAAAATGGTCTCTAAAGGGAAAATATCAATAGAGAAAGCGACAGTACCAATTGAAGGCAGCTATGATTTCCAAAACTTTAGCCATGCAGGGTCTGCGATTGTTATTGATGAGCAGAAAAATAAAGAGTTTTTAAGTAAATTTTTAGGTATTTCTTTAGAGTGATGTTTCGCAAAAACCAACATTATCCTGTAAAATATAGGGGAGCATTTGGATTGGGGTGTGAATATGAGAGAACAAAGACCAAGGGAGCATTCAAACTTTTTTTCGACGAAGTTTATCCGCTTTTTAGGTGGTAAAAATTTATTATTTACGTTGATTATTTTATTATTACTCGCATGTGTGATTTTTATGTTTGGAAAAGTTTCCTTCATATTTACCCCGCTACAAGTATTATTCGAAGTTGTTATTTTACCAGGGGTGCTTGCCGTAATAGGATATTATTTATTACGACCATTATTAGGAATACTTGAAAAGTGGCGTATACCTAGAGCTTGGGGCATCTTAATTTTGTATATCGGTGTCATTGGCGTCATTACGTTACTTGTCGTGCTAGTTTATCCTTTTTTACGTGATCAATTTACGAATTTAGCACAAGAATTCCCTGTGTATTTTATGGCACTAACCCAAAATGTTGTGGAATACTTGAATAACTCACGCGTAAATGAGTATTTAGCCAATATGGATTTTAACTATGAAAAAGTAGTGATGAATTTCACTACAGACATTATTGAAACAGTAAAAGATACAGCAGCTAATTTAGCGCAAGGTGTTGCTACTGGTATAACAGGATTTCTTTCAACCTTAACGGGCATTATTTTGTCGCTCGTTACAGTACCTTTTATTTTATTTTATTTACTGAAAGATGGAGAAAAACTACCGAGATTCGTCATGAAAATTTGCCCGCCACGCATGCGCACAGGGTTACATGATGTTTTACACGATATGGACAAGCAAATTAGTTCTTACATACAAGGGCAAATTTTAGTTTCAATGTGTATTGGAGCAATGGTAACGATTGGCTTCTTAATTATCGGCATGAAATATGCATTGCTACTTGGCTTCCTAGCGATGATTACAAGTGTAGTACCATATTTAGGACCGGTGATAGCTATAACGCCAGCAGCCATTATCGCACTTGTTAATTCTCCATTCATGCTAGTGAAACTTGCCATCGTTTGGACAGTAGTGCAGTTGATTGAAGGGAAGTTTATATCTCCACAAATTATGGGGAAATCATTAAGCATCCACCCAGTTTCCATTATTTTCGTATTATTAACAGCAGGTTCGCTATTTGGTGTCCCAGGTGTTATTTTAGGGATTCCGGGCTATGCAATATTTAAAGTCCTTGTAACACATTTATTTAAATTATTTAAGAAACGATACAATCGCTATGAGGATGAAGAAGTACAAAAATATGATGTGTAAAAGGAACAGCTACTGCGAGCATGCGGTAGCTGTTTTTTTCGTTGGATTTAAAATCCTGTGTTGTCATGCAGGATTTTTTTGTTCATCTTTATCGATGTGAGAAAAAATAGACAGTATATTGACTAAAATGTAAAATAGACAGTATAATGACTAAAATGGAGGTTGAATATGGATATTTACAAAGAACTTTTTTTAATGCAGCAAACGTATGCTACTTTATTTTCATTATCTAATAAAATTCAGGTAAAAGGCGATAAATCCCTTGAACTTTTAACATCAAGACAGTATATGGCGATGTTGTCAATTGCGCATTTACCAAAGGATGAAACGACTTTAAATAATATAGCTAGAAAATTAGGCACGACAAAGCAGAGTACTAAGCAACTGATTACAATCATTGAAAATAAAGGATATGTCAACGTCGTTCCTAGTAAAAAAGATAAACGTGCGATAAATGTAAAAATTACTAAAGCTGGAGAAAAAGCATTGCTTGTTGTTTCAGAAAAAGGAATCTACCTTTTAGAAGAACTTTTCCAAAAATTTTCATCTGAAGAATTAGAAACAATGTGGCATTTATTAAAGAAACTTTATCGTTTTGACGGTGAAGAACAAGACGGATTTGAAGAAGATGGAGATTTACCAATAGATGAAGACAATACGGAATTACAATTAAGAGTTTTGAAGGAATTTGAAAGACGAAGAGTTAACGCAATTAAGAATGGAAATATGATGTGAAAATAAATTATGAAAAGTAAACTTTAAGGAGGTCACTTAGTATGTTTGAAATCGGTGAAGAAACATTACGATTAATTAGAAAGACCTGTAGAGGTAAAAACCATTTAAAATTAACGCTTGGTTATTTAACAGACAACCATACTGTTATAAAAGTTTTTAATGAAAATGGTGAACTGGATTCATCAATAAAATATCATTATGAAATTGGTTCGATTACAAAGACTTTCACTACGTCCTTACTATCAAAATATGTCTTTGAAAATAAGTTGTCACTAAATGATTCAATCCAAATGTATATAGAAGAACTTAAGGGAGAAGATTATTATCCTACATTGCTTCGTCTTGCTACTCACACTTCTGGCTTTGGGGCAAAACTGCCACTAAATAATTGGCAATATTTAAATCTATTTTTAGATTTGATTAAGGGAAGTGGTGATATAAATAAGCATAATCCGTTAAATATGGATTTTAACAAAATGAAAATGTTAATTGAAAATAATAAACTGAAGGAAAAGGATTATTCATGGAAATATTCAAATTTTGGTATAGCACTTATTGGCTATGGGCTCGGAATTGTATCTGCTAAGGGTTATTGGAACACTATGAATGATTATCTTCAACATGAACTTGGACTAAATGATACTTATTTAGGCACAACGAATAATAATTTACAAGGTTATGACAAAAAAAACAATGATTGTGGTAATTGGCAATGGAACGAGGGAAATCTTATTTCACCTGCTGGCGCAATAACTTCAACTGCTGAAGATTTACTTCAATATGCAAAAATCATTATGAACGAAGATAAGAAATACATGTCTATTAGTCATCAGAAACATGGACACGGAACCAAAAAATATGATATGGGTCTTGGCTGGTGGCTATTAAAGAACAACAATCATGTGATGTTACATGGTGGGGGAACAGGTTGTTTTAGTACGTTTTTAGCAATTGATAAAGAAAAGAAAGTTGCATCTGTTGTTTTGGCCAATTACAGATTAGGTAGAAATGATGATGAAAAAATAGGGATTTCATTATTAGAAAGTCTACAAAAATCAAAAAATAGATAACAAAAAGCATGTGAAAGGAAAATCCTCATCACATGCTTTATATATTTAGATGGATACGTTTTTTAGACGATCTACAGCTTCTTGTAATAGCTCTTTTGGCTGTACTAGTGCAAGTCGCAAGTAACCTTGTCCTGCTGTTCCAAAAACAGTTCCCGGTACTGTGACAACACCGATTTGCTCAATTAGCTTAAATGCTAATTTGGTACAGTCAATATCGTACGGATATTTTGCCCAAACGAACATACCACCATCAGAAGGCGCTGCATCCCAACCTAGTTCATGTAAGCCGTTCATTAGTGTTTTATGACGCTCTGAGAAAGTTGCACGCAAGTTCGCTGTAATTTCTTCTGCATTATCTAATGCTACTACAGCAGCATCTTGAATCGGTTCAAAAATACCAAAGTCTAAATTCGATTTAAGTTGCTTTAAGACAGCAATCATTTCGGCATTACCAGCAATATAAGCAATTCGCGTTCCAGCTAAGCTGAAGCTTTTTGAAAGCGAATTAATTTCCATCCCAACTTCTTTTGCGCCAGGTGTTGCTAAAAAGCTAATAGGACCATCACCAGAAAAATAAAACTCTGAGTAAGCTGCATCATGAAGCACAATAACGTTATATTTTTTAGCAAAAGCAATGACCTTTTCGAAATATGCAAGAGAAGGCATAGCAGGTACAGGATTTCCTGGTAAATTTAAAATAAGTAGTTTAGCCTTTTGTGCAATTTCTTCCGGCACTGCATCTAAATCCGGTAAATAATCGTTTTCAGCCGTTTGAGGCATATAGTAAGGTGTTGCACCAGCTAGATGAATGCCAGCATCGTAAGCGACGTACGCTGGATTCGTTGATAGTACAATGTCTCCTGGATCACAAAAGGCGATAGGTAAATGTACTAAACCTTCTTGAGAACCAATCGTTTGAATAATTTCATTAGTAGGATCTAAATCGACGTTACTACGACGTTTATAGTAACGGCTTACCGCATCGTAAAAGCGTTGTGTTCCTGATAGCGTATAGCCATATGATTCTTCTAAGCTAGCTCGATACGATAAATGCTCACGAATTTTCGCATGAGGTGGAAGATCTGGGCTACCTAAGCTTAAATCGATTAAAGACATTCCTTTTTCTTGTTGTTGCTTTGCGAAGCTCTTTAAATCTCCGAAGATTGCTGGGGTGAATAAAGACATTTTTTTTGATGGTACGATTTTCAAAACTAGTACACTCCTTATAGTTGTATAACAGAATAATAGTAGTTCACATTTTAACATACTAAAGCACAGAAAGGGGGAGTTATTCTGAAAAAAGAATATATTCTATTAATGGAGAAGATGCTTGCATAGACTAGCGGAAAAATTTAAGCTAATATGAGAAAAGCTCGCGCATATGATAGCGTCTGGCCCATATCAGCAAAAATAGAGTGATGATTTTGCTATTATTAAGCGAGGAAGGTGTGTGTGTTGATGAAGGTATGCTCGTTAAGTGGACCGAGTGGAACAGGGAAAAGTACTAGTGCTCTAGTTTTTGCACATAAAATAGGGGTAGAAGCAATAATTGATGATGGTTTACTAATTGTCAATGGAATTAAAGTAGCGGGCATATCTGCGAAATTTGAAAAAAATACGATAACAGCTGTACGACGCGCGATTTTCACTGAGGAAACTCATCGTGAGGAAGTCATTAAAGCGCTCGATTCATACAGTGTTCAATCTATTTTACTCATCGGCACGTCCGATAAAATGACGAAAAATATTGCCCAGCGTTTAGAGCTAGGATCAATTGAAACCTATTATTATGTCGAGGATATTCGTTCGCAAAAGGAAATTCAAAAAGCGAAATTTATTCGTCAGACACAAGGAAAGCATGTTATGCCGATACCATATCGCCAAGTTGAGCAAAATTTCTTTAAACGACTCATTCAAAAGGGGAAAGAGATTTTCACTCCTAAGCGCGAAAAAATCGGTGAAACAACAATCGTTCGACCTGATTTCCAACAAGAATATATTGAAATTGAAAAACAAGTGTACGTTCAATTACTTACGTACTGTTGTAATCAGCAAGATATTGTGCAAAAGGTTGAGCAAATACAGTTTAGTCTTGGAGAACAGGCAAAGGCGACCATTTCATTGCAATTAAAAATGCCGATTGATTATTTATTACCACGTCGCTTATATCAATTACAAGAAGAGTTACAATGTTCGTTCTTTCAACATTTTGGCTATGAACTAGATGTCATCAATCTTTACGTTCATTCCGCTTTGCATAAACGAAAATAAAATACAGGTACTCCATACGCGAAAAGGCGAGAGTACCTGTATTTTTATTTTGACGACCGTGTAAATTGCGGTTGACGTTTTTCGACAAAGGCGCGACAGCCTTCTGTAAAATCGCTGCCTACAAATGGTGTAGAACCTTGCCAAAGTGCTGGTACACTATCGACACACTCTTGTACTGATTGTTTTACAGCTAGTAATGATTCTGGTGACATACCAGCAACAAGCTTACCTATTCGAATCATAAACTTATTTATGTCCTTTTCAGCAACTAAGTAGTTGAGCATGCCAAGCTTAAATGCTTCTTCAGCTTTAAACATCCGACCAGTAAATACTAAATCCTTCGTTGTAGAAGGGCCGACTAGTTGGACAAGGCGCTGAGCGAATTTGTTATTTAATGTAATGCCTAATTTGCCTACGGGAATGCCTAATTTCGCTTTTTCAGAGCCGATGCGAATATCACAAGCTAAAGCGAGCTCCAAGCCAGCACCCATCGCCGGACCATTAATAACACCAATAGTTGGAATTGGTAAACGTTCAATTGTTGAAATCGTTTTTTCCATATGTAAAAATGCTTCCTCTGCTTTTTCAAGTGAAATGGCGTTAAATTCTTTAATATCAGAGCCTGCAGTAAAGTTTTCACCGGATCCACGTAAAATAAGCACTTTATTTTTCGGATTATCCAACACTTTTAGGGCAATGTTAGCTAATTGATCCCACATATTTGCTGTTAGCGCATTTTTCGCCTGCGGTCGGTGAATAGTAATGATCGCAAGCCCAGCCGTTTCCTGATAAATAATTTTGGCATCCTCAGCTTCAAGACGAGTCGTTCTTACTTGCATAATTGAAAAGCCCCCTACATTCAGATAGTACTTATATTATATAACACAAAGGAGGGTAAACACTAAATAATACGAATTTTCATGTATTTTCAGCCTGTTATACAAAATTACAAACATTTTCAAGCGATTGTACTACAACAGAATATTGCTATTGTAATAAAGCAAAAGATATGAGAAACTACTATAGGAACATTTGTTTCTTTATTAAAAAAGGGACTTTTCCATATGAGAAGCTGTAATCTATTACTTTATAACAGATTATCCGACACTAAAGTTATTAAAAATAATACCACTACACGCTCACAAAATATTATAAAATTAAACTATCTTACGCTCTATCTAATAAGGAGGAAGCAAAATGGTGACATTGAAGGAGGCATGGCAAAGCTATTTATTGCTTTTAGATTCATTAAAGAAAAGTGCAGCTACTAAAAAACAATACAATATTGATGGACAGCAATTTTTAGCTTTTGCTAGTGAGCAAAACGTTGAACATGTTGATAACCAATTCAAAGAATTAATATTTATATATAGTAATTATTTAAAAGAGAACTATCCAAATGTTAATACATTCAATCACAAAATCGCTTCACTTCGGAGTTTTGTAGACTTTATTTTTTTGAGAGAATGGGCAGAACCATTCGATTATGAAAGCATTTTACAGCCCAAAAAGAGAGGTAAGGATTCCTTAAAATTGCTTACGAAAGAACAATTAATGAGCATTACAGAAGTATGGCCAACTTATTTTCAATACGCAAAAACGCAAGAGCATGCTTGGCTAGCAAGAAGAAATGGCTGTATTGTTCAAATGTTTATCGAAACAGGTTGTAAGCCAGCAGAACTTGTTCGCATGAAATGGGCGCATCTTGACCTTGATAATTTACATATTTCTATTGCCAATCATAACGGTAAGAGAGAAATTAAGCTTTCAAATGTTTTAGTGGAAATGTTGTTGCATTATAAAGCTGCAACGGAGGAATTACATCAGAAAAATGTGGGGGAATGGCTTTGGGTAAGTGAGGCAAGCCAAACAAAACCAATTACGACAAAAACAATAGAACGGATTTTCCAAACGATATCTAAAGATATTGGCACTAATGTACGAGCAACGGATGTACGTTACACTGTGCTTCAAAAAGCGTTACAAAGCGAAAAAACAATAGAAACGATACAGCAAAACATGGGGTATGTTCGAAAATGGGTGTTAACGGAACGAGGAGAAAGATTTAAATAGACGTGCAGTAAAAGATGTTTTCACACGTTTCACTGCACGCTCTATTAAAAATGTGTTAAAGCTTTAACATTTACTTTGACTGTCAAATTATGCTTGCCGCCTGTATATACACCTTCGACGGGACTAATATCTGTGTAGTCACGGCCAATGCATAAAATAATGTGATTTTCTAATACTTCTACATTATTTGTTGGGTCTAAACCAATCCAACCGATGCCAGGAATCATCACTTCAACCCATGCATGTGTAGCACTATCACCGATGAGAGCTGAATTTTCATCGACATATAAATAGCCACTAACATAGCGAGCAGGTATTCCTTTAGCACGTAAAATCGCTAGCATTACATGTGTAAAATCTTGGCAAACACCTCGTTTTAACTCAAATGCCTGGCTTGCAGTTGTCGTGACATTTGTTGCTGTTGGATCATATTCAAATGTCGAATATAAATACTGCATTAAATTAAGCGAAAACAGTACTGGATTTTCTGCGTGACCAATGGCGTGAAAAACATCTTCTATCTGTGCATCAGTCATAAACGTAAAGCTCGTTGATTTTAAATAGGGCAAATAATGCTCATAAAATAGCTGGGAATGGAAAATCGTCTGCATCTCTGGTGAATATTGAATCCGATGAATAAATGGTGCTCGTTGAATACTGACGATAGATGTTGTTTCTATTTCTAGTTCTTGATGTTGCTCAGGAATATAAAATGTACCGACCGTGTTGCCCCAAATATCCGCATGCTCGCGCGTTAATGATGAAGGCGAAATAGCAATTCGGTAGGACAGCAAGCGCTGACGCTCATCACTTCTAGGCTTTAAGCGGATTGTATTCAAGCTTTGATCGACTTCAGATTCATATTGAAAAATATTTGTATGTTGAATTTCAAATTTCATCGTGTCCGCTTCCTTTTGATTACTGACTTGCGTGTTGAAAAGGAGCTGTGAATTGTTCCTTTCAAGATTGTAGGCTGGGTTCATATAAATGATAAATTGTCGAAAATGTATGACCAAAATCAATACATTGACACAATCTTTCCTCCATTGAAAATATTGCTTCCTCTAAGGAAGATGTCGATAAATCGATATTGTTAATAGCACTTAACAATGCTCTTAACGGCGTGTTAAGCGCTAAAAATCGTTCTGTTAGATGGTCTTCTTCGATATGTGTAAATGCCTCTTCTAGTTTTTTGAGACAAACAATCACTGAGCGTGGAAAATGATCATCATGTAATAAATATTGTATAACATTTAGTAAATGTGTTTGATGATGCTTACGTAGGTAAGGCTCTGTTGCTTTTGATAAATCGAGCAAAAATGTTCCGTCTGCCTCTTGTAAATCGCTAGCCATTAGTTTTTGTTGCTCTAGCATAATTAAAATCATTCGAATCATTTTTTCTGCACGTTCAAGCCATTTGCCAACTTGCATAAAATAAAAAGGTAAATCTCGTTCCATTGAGCCCTCAATTAATCCAGTAACCGTCAAAGATGTCTTACGAACATTGTGTAAAAAATAGTTTAAAGATATTAACGGAAAAGGGCGTTCTCGCACTGTTATCTCTTGCTGCATATATAAATAAAAGGCATTGTGTAATTCCCATAACTCAATAGGGATACTATCACGCGTAATGCGTGCATTTTCCCGAATAGCTCTTAATGTTGCATGGATAGCATTGCTATTGTTCTCGGAAAATAAAAGGTATTCAATAAGAGGATTGACACGAATGACTTCATAATATGATATAAACTCTTCTTTCGATGCACAAATATCTAATATTGCTTCCCAGTGATCAAGATATTCATTTTCTTTACCTGATTGCTCCAACATATTCAACAGCTGTACTTGTAATATATGTGCATTCGTTTCTGTTCGTTCACTATATCTTGCCATCCAATATAGTGCGTCTGCTACTCGACTTAGCATGTTGCAATTCCTCCTTTAATATCCACGTATCTTTTGCTCCACCACCTTGAGATGAATTAACGATTAACGAGCCTTCTTTAAGTGCAACACGCGATAAACCTCCAGGAAGCACAAAAATATTACCACCGTTCATAACATAAACACGTAAATCGACATGACAAGGATAAAATTTGCCATGCTGATATGATGGTGCACGTGATAGCTGAATAGTCGGTTGCGCAATGTATTGGTTTGGATGTTTTACTATTTTTTCATAAAAGCTTGCGATTTCCTCTTCACTTGCATGTGGTCCAATTAGCATATCGTAGCCACCTGAAGCACTTACATTTTTAATCACTAATTCTTTTAAATGGTCAAGAACCCATGCTCGTTGACTTTCCTCTTCAAGATGATAGGTCGTCACATTTTCTAAAATCGGCTCCTCATTTAAATAATAACGAATCATGTCGGGTACATAGGCATACATTGCTTTATCATCCGCGACACCATTGCCAACCGCATTCAAAATTGCGATATTTCCCGCTTTATAGGCTTCTATTAAATAGGGTACTCCTAGTAAAGAATCTTCTCGAAAGACAGTAGGATCTAAGAAATCATCATCAATACGGCGATAAATGATATCTATTTGCTCAAGACCATAGATAGTCTTCATATAAACTTTAAGATCCTGAACGATTAAATCTCGTCCTTCCACAAGCTGAATATTTAATTGTTGCGCTAAAAATACATGATCGTAATAGGCAGAATTATACATACCCGCTGTTAAAAGTACTGCTTTTGGTTCTACATTTGCTTTTAAAGCTGTTGGGCGATGTGCAAGAAGGGCATTTTTCATAATTGTCATTTGTTTCTCAAGAGATTGGATTGTATGTTTTGAAAAGAACTCAGGATACACTTCCTTCATTACATATCGGTTTTGAAAAACGTACGAAATGCCAGAAGGATTGCGTAAATTATCTTCCAGTACACGATAAACACCATTTTCATCGCGAATTAAATCAATTCCTGCTAAAAAAATATGGTTATTAATAGGCACTTGTACACCTAACATTTCTGGATAATAAAATGGATTTTGTTCGATAAGGCTTCTTGGAATAATCCCGTCTTCAACAATTAGTTGTCTATTATAAACATCATGTAAAAAGCAGTTTAAGGCTTTAACACGCTGTTTCATACCTGTTTCAATTATGTTCCATTGTTCATGTGGGATAATAATAGGAACAAAATCAAAAGGCATTGTCCGCTCCGTCCCACCCTGTGCACCATATACAGTAAATGTTATACCTTGTCTAAGAAAGCTTGATTGAGCTTGCTGGTATTTTTCTTCTAGCTGATCTTGTGAAAAAGCACTAAGCTTACGATGGAAAGAACGATAATGTGGTTTCGGCTGATCACCATCTAACATTTCATCAAAAAAAGAACCTGAATCATACAATTTCATCATGTGAACCGCCTCCGAATTTAAGTAGTAGAAAAAACGTGTTACACTAATAAGGAAACCATAAAAGGAGCTAGTATAAATGACAAACATTAACTTAATGCAAGCTTATGAGTTAGACAAGCTATCAAAACTAGATTTATCTGACGAGAAGCTTTTACAGACTTTACGAACTGGGGATGTGTCATCATGGCGTAACCTAGAACCAAAATATGAATTTAATGAAACGTTGGCTCTTTATCAAGAAGGGGAACAAACATTTCTTAATGCCTATCACGGTAATTATCGAATTAAATATGTAACATTACCGGGCATTCAGCGTTTACTACATCTTCGTTTTCAATTAGAAGAAACAAAGAATTTCCAATTAGAAGAAACAGGAATTAACAATTTATCTTGCGACGAAGATACTATTTCGAAAATTAAAAATATGCTATCTTCTAACTGGAAGCTAACAAAGCAAAATGATGGTACATATAGTATTTTCGCTAAATAATTACAAATGTCCAAAAATTACCACGCACGTTATGAGACGAATCGACTCTTATCGTTACCCGACGTTTGATTTTTCGATTCGTCTCAGCGCATAGTAGTATACTAGAGTTTAATATTCATTCGATGAACGGTTTATGCATAAAAAGTGAAACCTAATAAAAAAATAGTGAAAAAGCTGATTTTTATTACGGAAAATATTTTTATTATAAGGTTGATAAATTTCCACGGGTTAGGCTTAAATCCCGTGAGATTTAATAGCTTCTTTAATGAAGAAATGAAGAGGGGACACCCTTAGCTGCAATGTGAGAAATTCGAGTGAAGTTTTAATGTCGATAATTAACAAACAGTTGGCGACTAACCGAGATGATTTCTATTACTTAGAAGTCATCTTTTTTTATTACACAAAACAGAACATTTGTTCCATTTGTTATAAATGGGCACTTTTTTATCAATAAAGTTCCCAAATTTATATTTGGGAACGTTTTTTCGTGGTAAAATAGAGAAAATAGAGGTGATTTTATGCAGAAGACTCAACTACCTAAAATAATGAAAGATTTCCTTGTCTACTTAACGACGATCAAAGGGAAATCGCAGCGCACTAGAAAAGAATACGAATACGATCTCACATTATTTTTTCGTTTCCACTTAGCTATGCAAAACGATATTGATATAGCGCAATTAGAAAAAATTAATATTGCTACTATTACAATAGAAGAAATCAGTGATATTACTTTGGAGGATCTCTACTTATTTATGGAATACTGCGAAGTGCAACGTCAAAATTCCGCTTCTGCTAGAGCACGGAAAGTAGCTACATTAAAATCGTTTTTCAAATACATTAAAGGAAAACGGCGTCTCATCGAAGAAAACCCAGCCGAAGAGTTAGAAACACCGAAAATTGGACGTAGAAAACCAATTTATATGAACATGGATGAGGCAAAACAGTTTATCGAGGGCATTCAAATACATCGCGCATCTCCACGCAATTATTGCATGATGATGTTTTTCTTAAATCTAGGTATACGAGTCTCCGAGCTTTGCCAACTAAATACATCGTCAATACAAGGACGCTATTTGACTATTATCGGAAAAGGCAATAAAGAACGTACAGTTTATTTGAATGATAGCTGCGTCCAGGCGCTAAAAAATTATGAACAAAGCGGAAAAGCGCCGTACAAAGGCGAAGGAGAAGAGCCCCTTTTCGTTTCGCAAAAAGGAACACGTTTTACACGGCAAACAGTAGCCAAAATCGTCAAACAAATAAACAAACAATCGGGGCTACAAAAAGAGCGGCTAACGCCTCACAAACTGCGCCATACATCCGCAACTATGATGTATAAAGCTGGGGCAGATATTCGAAGTTTACAGCATATACTTGGTCACTCTAGTGTCGCTACAACACAAATCTATACACATATTGAGGATGAACAATTACAACACGTTCTGGAAAATAACCCATTTAATATCGTCGAAAACAGCTAGAAAAAGAGAATATGAACTAGTACAGCGCATATATTCAGAGTAGGACCTTAAAATAGAAAGGGGATAGTGTATGATAACTTTATTACTTGACCAATTAAGTGCGACAAGAGAGCAATTACTTAAGGAAATAGCAATATTTAACGATGCACAATTTAATCAAAAACCAGACGTAAACAGTTGGAGCATTGCCCAAATATGTCATCACTTAGTGCTAGTAGAAGCATCGACTATCAAGGCAATTGCTTGGGGGTTATCCTCACAAGAAGATTCAGAACCTGAACGTCTAAATGTTCAGCTGATAAAAGATAGAACGAGGAAGCTTAAAGCGCCAAAAATTGTTGAACCTTCAGATGAACCATTCGAGATACAACAAATATTGACATTACTAGATGATACGCGAGAACAATTCACTACTTTTCTGCAAGCAATTGAAAATCCATCTCTGCTAGCAAAAAAAGCCGTTCAACATCCTGCTTTCGGTAAATTACCACTCGACCAATGGATTGAGCAGGTGTATTTGCATGAACAACGACATATTGAACAGATCCATGAAAGGAAAGGTATTGTAAGTTAAAGTATAATAGGAGTTAACATGAAAAGAAGAAAGATAGAGTTGTATACGAAAAAAATTTTAACAGAACTTAGAAACACTATTTTATTTGAAGTAATCTGGAATATCATTTTATGGATTCCAAGACTGGTCATTCGGTTATTGAAACATCTATGGTAATACAAACAACTATAAGCCCGATTTCTCACACTTGCATTTTACTGAGAAATCGGGCTTTTTTTCATCTTCCTACATGAATAACCTCTTGACGAACGGCATAATCTGTTATATATTAAATAAAAATAAAAACAACTGTTATAAAACAGTTTGTACTGGAGGAATTTATGATGTCGAAATATCGTGATGGTTATGAGTTTTATTGTGAAATGTGTGATCGTTATGGTTTAGAGCCAATTTCATTCCGTTATTATGTTATCCAATTATCGCAAGAACAGCTTTCCGCTTATAATATGCAAGCGAAACAACTTGGAATATAAAACATTAGCTACAAAGGATGTGGTTATGACGGACGCCAATGTGAATAGTTTATGAAAAGCCCAGCCATACTAAATTAGTAGACTGGGCTTTTATTGATATGAAAGAAATTTCAGAATTATTATTGACTTGAAAACATATCTGTTATATATTATTCATACAAACTAATAACTGTTATAGTACAAAGAAAAGAGGTAGCGCAATGGCACAGTATAGAGAAGGTTACGAGTTATATTGTAAAAAATGTGAGCAATTTAATTTAGAGCCAATTAATATTTATTACTATATTAATAAGTTATCGCAAGAACAATTAACATATTTCAATGAAGCAGCACACGAAAGGAAGTTAGTCGTATGACAGACTATCGACAAGGATATGAGTTTTACCGACAAGTATGTAACAAACACGAGTTAGAGCCAATTAATTTTCATTACTATACTTTAAATTTATCACAAGAGCAACTTGATGCTTATAATGAACAAGCGAAAATAGTAGGAGGTCATATAGCATATGAAATCTCTTAACATGTAAAATGCCTTACTGCCCAGCTGCGACAGTAAGGCATTTTCACTTATAAATAAATTTAGACTTTTGTAGTTAACAAGGTAAATAGTATTTCTATAGTTTAAATAGTAGTACAAATGTAATTATTGAAAATGGAAAAATGGTGAAACACGTGCGTTTAAAGTCATTCTTTTTTGTCTAATTTATAGAAATCTATTAAATTTGATATATGCAGATTGTATATTTGGGTTGAATTAACTGCTTTTCTAAGACTATAATATAATTACATAAAAAAGGGCCATCTACCACAACTTTATACCTCACTGTATTATAAAGAATAAGTACTAAACCCTCTTATTTTAACGAACGGAGAATGAAGATGATGAATATCACGCCTAGTAGTATTAATCAAGTTAACTACAGCCTGAAAGAATTACAAGATATTTTTTCAGCAATGAACAGTTCGATTATAGTCGCTATTACAGATCGGACAGGAAAAATTACCTTTGTTAATGATCATTTTTGTAAAATTTCTAAATATAAGCGTGAAGAATTAATTGGTCAAGATCATCGTTTATTAAACTCGGGTTTCCATCCCAAATCATTTTTCAGAGAAATGTGGAAAACAATCGGAAAAGGTGACATGTGGAATGGTGAGGTATGCAACCGTGCTAAAGATGGTAGTCTATACTGGGTGAAAACAACAATTATTCCGTTTCTCGATGATAATGACAAGCCTTATCAATATATTGCCATTAGAGTAGACATTACCGCACAAAAGGACATAAAAAAAATTACACATATTGCGTATCATGATGAATTAACAGGGTTACCAAACCGTCGTAAATTAGAACAACGTTTAGAAAATGAATTCCATCAATCTCGACGTACAGAAGAGAAGTTTGCGTTATTTTTCATTGATGTGAATCGTTTTAAAAACATTAACGATGGACTTGGCCACATCATAGGCGATATGTTCCTTGTGGAAATGGCAAACCGTTTACGCAATGTAGACTTCACATCCAATTCATTTTATCGTCATAACAGTGATGAATTCGTCATGATTTTAAATGATGTTTCACGTATCGAGGAAATGGCAAAAGAAATCATTGCTGTTTTCGATGACAGTTTCATCGTAGATGCATATGAATTTTATGCAAGTATTAGTATTGGTATTAGCATTTTCCCTGATCATGCTAATTCAATTGAAGATTTATTAAAAAATGCTGATATCGCCATGTATGCTGCAAAATCAACACGAGGTAATCAATATAAGCTTTATCGACATAATATGGATGAGGCAAATGATAAATGGTTACTACTTGAAACCAAACTTCATCAGGCATTAAAAAAGGATTTATTAGAGCTACATTATCAGCCCAAAATTGATTTAAAAACAGATCAAGTGGTAGGTATGGAAGCATTGCTTCGTTGGTATGATTCTGAATTAGGACAGATGCCACCAGATCGCTTCATCCCGTTTGCGGAAGAATGTGGTCTTATAAATGATATTGGTATATGGGTATTACATAAAGCTTGTGCGCAAGTATGTGCATGGAACGAAACATTTCAATCAAATTTACGCGTAGCTGTCAATATTTCACCTATCCATATTAGCACACCAGGTTTTGTTGAAATGGTACGCGATGTAATTGAAAAAACAAAAATTGACCCGCATTCATTAGAAATTGAAATTACCGAAATGAGTATGCTTGATTATACAGAAGAGTTGATAAATACGATTGAGCAGCTACGAGCATTAGGCATTACCATTGCATTAGATGATTTCGGAACAGGCTATTCATCATTAAATTATTTAAAAAAATTCCCTGTAGACGTATTAAAAATAGATCGGGCATTTGTGCGTGATATTGTGCCTGAGAAAACAGGGATAGCGATGATTTCTGCAATGATTTCATTGGCACATGCTTTAAACCTCAAAGTAGTAGCAGAAGGAGTCGAAGAAGAAGCTGAATTAAACGTTCTTCGTGAGCATGGCTGTGAGTTCGTCCAAGGCTATTATTTTAGCAAGCCGCTTTCAGTGGAAGACTTTACAACAAACATTTTAAATCAATCGCTAACAATTACATCTAGCTCCTAAGAGGGGCTAGTTTTTTCACCTCCTTTTTAGTTTACATAATAAAATTATAAAAATATATTTACATTTTCTAAAAATTACATGGTACAATTTGGATGGAAAAACTCTAGAAAAGGAGGTTTGGTCATATGAGAAAGCATACTATTTTTGCATAGCAAAGGCTATTGCATAAAATTAAATTTGAAATTAAATAGCCTTTGCTCTTCCTAAACGAACGATAATACATTTAGGAGTGCAAACATGAGCTATAAGAAAGCAAATAATCTGTTACCAGCAGAGTTAATCGCGTTAATTCAAAACTATGTAGATGGTGAATATATTTATATCCCCAGAAGGAAAGATAGTAAAAAGAGTTGGGGGGCGGGCACTACTACAAGAAATGAATTAGATGTAAGGAACAATAATATTTATCAGGAATATCTTTCAGGCACTGATATGGAGACTTTAAGTGCAACATATTATTTGTCTTTAAAGAGTATTCAACGAATTATCCTAAAGGAAAAAAGAAAAAGTACAAACATATAAAAAGAAGCTGTGTGGTTTTTACCACATGGCTTATTTTCTTTTATGAAACAAATATGAGGTTTTTCATTGAATGTCAGTCATTTATAATCGAACTAACAATATGAGCTGATAGGAGAAATAAATAATGTCTTTGTATATAACGAAAGAATTAAACGATCAAGCTAAACAAATAGTGAATAATGAGCTTTACAAATTTAATTTAAAGCATTTCCCAGTAGATTTAAGAGGCAATTACGAAGAAATTAATGTATTTCCTTAAAGATGAAAACGACAATGTTCGTGGTGGTATTCTTGCTGAAGTATGTTGGAATTGGCTAGAGATTCACACTTTAATGATAGATGAGGACATACGAAAATCAGGATTTGGCACAAAATTATTACTAGAACTTGAGCATCTGGCTTTAGCAAAGCAGTGCGATTTTATAAAGGTAGATACATTAAGTTTTCAAGCGTTAGAATTTTATGAAAAGCACGGTTATCAAGTATTTGGGACTTTAGACAATGTAGGTAGAGACTTTAAGCATTACTATTTGAAAAAAGATTTAACTTCGAAATAAATGGAGGTTTAACAATGTACAATTTATTTACAATCGACTGTGATGAAATTTTATTGAGAGAGTTTAGTAGTGAAGATGTCGATGCGATTTATAAGCTTACTTCACAACCAGAAGTATATGAGTTTTTGCCAGATTGGCGTTCTACGAGAGAACAACGATTAAACTGGATCATAAATGACGAAATACCTTCCAACAAAGCATTTTTATCTGCTGTTCCTAATATCAAGGATCAAAATTACTTGAAACTAGCAATCATATTAAAGGAAACTGGGGAATTCATTGGTTTTTGCAATACGGGGCCGAAAGAAGAGCTAAGCGAACCAAATCAAGAAATTGCCTATGCTATGTCAAAACATTTCAGAAATCGTGGCTACACAACTAAAGCAGTAAAAGGTTTAATACATTTCTTATTTGAACAGACAAATATCGAACAACTGAATGCTATCGTTCAACCTCGCAATGTAAGTTCTTTGAAGGTGATTGAAAAATGTGGCTTTGTTTTCAAAGAAAATATTGAAATAGATGCTCTAATATATCATCATTACACATTGCATATAGAGGATTGGAAAAATAGAGAAGTTCATTAGTTTATCTAATATAGTATGTCGCCCAAGTAGCCACCCCATATTAGAGCTAATCATATACCTAATGTACAATAATTATAATTAATGCTACTATTTATGTACCATTTAATATAACAATACAATATGTAATGCTACAATTAATTTGGAAAAAACATAATGGGAGTAAATGCCAATAACGTATACCTATTTTAATATTTTTGCCTTTAAAATGACGTCAAAAATGATAATAGGAGAATAAGTATGATTGAATTGAACACAGAAAGATTAAGAATACTTGCGCTAAATGCAGAAAACCTAAGATTACTCATTGATAACCCAAAGAAGTTGGAGCTTCAATTATCATTACTGGAATCAAATAGCTTTTTAGATGCGGAACTTCAACAAGCGATGGAAATTCGACATGCTAAGTTGGTACGTGATAAGGAAAACTATATGTGGTATACCAATTGGTTAATTGTGTCGAAAAGTCAAAACTGTAGTGTTGGAGGAATCATGTTAAAAGGTCTTCCAAACGTCTATGGTGAGGTAGTAGTAGGGTATTACACTTTGCCTGAATATCAAGGAAATGGCTATATGACAGAAACGATTAATTCAATGAAAAACTGGTTGTTAAGCCAACCTAATGTGAAATTTGTTGTTGCTGATACTGAAAAGGATAATATCGCATCTCATAGAGTATTAGAAAAATTAGGTGCTGTACTTTATAAAGAAACTGCGGAATTATTTTATTGGAGATTTGGCTGAACATAATTTCTACTTACTTGCTAATCCTAAAATTAGCTCTATGGTGTGAGAACGCAAATAATATACCATTAGCAGTTGAAAATGTATTTCAACATTAGTTAAACTGAAAAATTAAAGAGCCATCGTATTTATGATGGCTCTTTTTGTTATGAAAAAGTAAAAAAACGCACATTTTAGTCTGAAATCGTACTATACGCTTCATTGTATTAATCTCTATCATTTAGCACATTTCGTGTCCTTCGATTAATTACGTTTAATATCGTAATATAGTTCTGGAAATCTTCCACTGTAAATTGCTCAAGATTCTTCAAATGGCTTCCGTACTCTTCTTCATCGAGCTTTTTATGATATTCATACACTAACTTTCCTTTTGATGTTAATTCGATAGTCAATTCTCGATAATTGTTAGGATTTCTATATTTAATTGCTAAATCCTTTTTGATTAGTTTATCGACCATTTGAGAAACAGCACTTTTTGTGCGATTCGTTATTTCCGCAATTTCAGAAGTATTTGTTTTTACTTTATCGCCAATCAAGTTCAGAGTATGTACTTCTATCATGTAAAGCTCATCGTCAGTACCATATTTTCTTGGGATATTTTCGTATGAACTAATCAGCCTAGATGTCTCGTAAAGCGTTTCCATTAGTTCATAAAAAACTTTCTCCTTATCCATCACCCAGCCTCCTTCCAATAATTTATAGAGGATTATTATTTTATTCTAACATATTCAAAAATTTTATAATGAAAGTTACTTGTAAAACAAATAATTTTTAAAAAAATCTGAATTTTTGCATTGACCATTTTACAGTTAAGGTGCTAAACTGAGAAAAATTAATTTTAAACGTTTAAAAAAACGTATTTAAACAGAATTATTTGTGAAAAGTTAGAGGGGGAAATAGAATGCAATACAATTTTGATGAAATGGTTCAGCGCCGAAATACGTATTCCTTAAAGTGGGACGGTGAGGAGTTAATCAAACAACTTGGTTATACAGAGAGATATGATCATGAAACGATTCCACTGTTTACAGCTGATATGGATTTACCAGTACCTCAACCATTGATAGAGGCGCTTCATAAAACCGTCGATCATCGTATTTTTGGATACTCTATTTTTCCAAACGAGTATTATGAAGCGATACAACATTGGTTTAAAAAAAGACATAATTGGACGATTGAAAAAGATGAAATTGTTTTCAGTCCTGGAACAGTTCACGCATTAAATATCGCGGTAAGAGCATTAACTAAATGCGGTGAAGGTATCATAATCCAACGTCCTGTATACCCACCATTCACAGCTGCTATTGAAGGGAATGGTAGGGTTGTTCGTAATAATGCATTGATTCGTAACAGTAATGGCTATTACACCATTGATTTTGAAGATTTTGAAGCGAAAGCACAAGAAGAAAACACTAAAATGTTTGTTCTTTGTAATCCACATAACCCGACAGGTAGAATTTTTACGAATGAAGAATTGAAAAGGCTTTCAGATATTTGTGAAGAAAATAATGTCATCATTGTTGCGGATGAAATACATGGAGACTTGATTAGAAAAAATCAAACCTTTACACCATTAGCTAAAATTGCAAGTAATTCAGACCATCTTATAACTTGCACAGCCATCAACAAAACATTTAATGTTGCTGGTCTACATTGTACGAATGTTATTATTTCAAATCCTGAAATTCGAAGGGCCTTTAGCGAAAAAATGGGCATGCAGCTACCATCTCCATTTACAATTGCTGCTCTTATAGCGGTTTACAATGAAGGGGAGGAGTGGTTAGAACAATTAACCGAATATATTGATGACACAATGATCTATGTGAAAAGTTTTCTAGCTGAAAAACTGCCAACAGTGAAAGTCAGTATACCTGAAGGAACTTACGTCATGTGGATGGACTTTAACGGATACGGTCTTTCAGCACAAGAAGTTCATCATCGAATTTATAACAAAGCGAATGTACTGCTTGAAGATGGGGATCTGTTTGGAAAAGAAGGTGATGGGTTCCAACGAATTTGCATTCCATCACCGAGACCACTTATTAAAGAAGCACTTGAAAGAATTGCTAAGGAATTTCAGGATATCGAAACGAACAATTAGTTAGAAAGGTGAGAATAAATATGAAAACTTCCTATGAACTTGAAACGTTAAAATGGGCACAAGAAATAGAGGACTATGTAATTGGAATAAGACGAGATCTTCATAGACACCCAGAGATTGGTTTACACGAAGTAAGAACAATAAAAGTGGTGACAGAAGAGTTAAGCAAACTTGGGATTGACTATGAGATTGTCCCTAATGGTGGCATTATTGGTTTTATCGATGGAAATCAAGCTGGAAAAACTTTAATACTTAGGGCTGATTTAGATGCACTACCAATGAAAGAGGAAGATACTAATTTAAAAATGAAAAAAATAGTCGTTTCTAATACCGATGAAGCTGCTCATACGTGTGGACACGATGGACATACCGCCATGCTATTAGGTGCTGCGAAAATTTTAAGTCAACATAAAGACAAAGTGAAAGGTAGAGTGCTACTCGTTTTTGAGCAAGGGGAAGAAATGGGCGGAGGCATTTTTAACCTTTTAAAGCGATTATGCGGAATTGGGGCAGACGGTGTTTGGGGCATCCATTTAAAATCTGATATGCCGACAGGAAAAATATCTGTTGAAGCAGGACCGAGAATGGCAGCTTCATTTAGTTTTAATGTTGTCATAAAAGGAAAAAGTGGTCATGGCTCAAGACCAGATTTATCAGTTGCGCCATTAGATTGTTTTACAGACTTTTATAGTAATTTGAAAGCGATGCGATTAAGCTCTCTAGATCCGTTCAAAACGATTACTTATTCAATCGGAACAATAAATTCAGGCACTGCAATAAATATTATCCCCGAAAGTTTACAGTTTTCGGGTACTGCAAGATATTTAGATTTTGAACAAGGTGCTCATGCCGCAAATGAATTTAAGAGAATACTAGAAAAAGTTTGTGAATTACATCATTGTACTTTTGAATTTATTACAGAGCCTAAGGAATGTGATTTAATTGTCAGGAACCAAAAAGATTGTGCTCAACTAGCCATAGCTGCAGTAGAAGGTGCAGTTGGGGTAAATGCTTTGCATTCCACACCAGCGTGGATGGCTTCCGAATCATTTGCATTTTACGAAAAGTATTTTCCTGGCGTCTTTGCATTCGTTGGTATACAAAATATAGATAAAGGAATAGGGGCAGAACATCATAATGTTTATTTTGATATCGATGAAGATGCATTAAAGCTTGGTGTAGCGGCTACCGTACAATACACAATCGATTTTTTAGATAATGAAAATCAAATAGAATTTACTCCTGACAAAAGAGATATTAAAAGTTTATTTGTTGAAAACGGTTTTGCGCAGTTAGTAAGACAATAAGCTACATTCAAAAATCGATTGAAAAAAGGAGATAGAGAAATATGACACGAAAAAGACTTTGTTACTTACTATCGTTCATTGCTTATTTTGGAATGCCTTTAGGAATCCCTTTTATTAGAAGTTCCGAACCTTACGTTCTAGGTCTTCCATTTCTATTATTCTGGATGGTTTTATGGATTTTGTTAGGGACAGGCTTAATGCTAATAGTGCATCGAATAAATCCTAGTGCGAGAGAGGAGCTAGAATAATATGGTTATTTCAGTAGGAATCATTGCATTTTTCTTATGTGTTGCTTTACTTTTAGGTGTTATAGCAAGTAGAGGAAAGGATATGAGCCTAGAGCAATGGAGTGTGGGTGGCAGAGGATTTGGCTCTATTTTCATTTTTCTATTAATGGCTGGCGAAATATATACAACTAGTGCATTTTTAGGTATTAGTGGCTGGATGTATGGAAAAGGCGGCGCTGCATTTTACAATATTATGATGCTGAACTATGTTATTGCATATTGGTTAACACCTAAAATATGGGGTTATGGAAAGAAACATAAATTACTATCGCAATCTGACTTTTTTGAAAAGGCCTATAAAAGTAAAGCGCTTGGCATGCTTGTAGCTGTTGTAGGGTTAGCGGCTTTAATCCCTTATTTAATTATCCAACTAAAAGGTCTAGGCATTATTGTTTCTGAAGCTTCTTATGGAGCAATTGATCCGAAAATTACGATTTGGATTGGCACAATTGCTATGATTGTTTATGTAATGGTTTCCGGCATTCATGGCTCAGCTTGGACAGCGGTTATTAAAGATTTTCTTATTCTTGGTGTAGTGTTATTTTTAGGAATTTACTTACCTTTCCATTATTATGGGGGCATTCAACCAATGTGGGAGGCAATAGAGGTTGCTAATCCAGGGTTTTTATCACTGCCAGACTCAGGTTTGAGTGCATCATGGTATGTATCAACGATGATGTTGACTTCATTAGGGTTTTATATGTGGCCACATACATTTGTTGCAACATTTTCAGCGAAAAGCGGGAATGCCTTAAGGAAAAATGCGATTATGCTCCCTATTTATGCTTTATTTATCTTATTTGTTCTTTTTGCGGGAGCAGCAGCTATTTTACAAGTTCCAAATCTCTCAGGTGGGAATGTGGATTTAGCATTATTTAAAATTTCCACACAAACATTTAATCCAGTTATCGTTGGCTTTATTGGTGCAGCAGGGCTGTTAACTGCCATTGTGCCAGGTTCATTAATTTTAATGTCTGCAGCAACGCTCTTTGCAAAAAATATTTTAAAACCGCTTCGACCTCAAACTACTGATCAGCAAATTGGAATCATTGCACGTTATACAGTTCCTGTGGTGGCATTGATTGCATTGTACTTTACGTTTAGTGGAGGAGGAGCCATTACATTATTATTCTTAATGGGTTATGGTCTCGTTACGCAATTTGCACCAGCTGTTGTCTTTAGCTTTTTTAAGAGAAACCCATTCACAGTACAGGGCGTATTTACAGGAATTATTGTTGGTGTGGCGATAGTTGGTTGGCAGGCTGCTACTGGCACAAATTTAAGTAAACTGTTCCCAAGTTGGCCATCCTATTTTCAAGACATCAACATTGGTTTCCTTGCATTAGGTGTTAATATATTTGTAAGTTTAACTGTTAGCGCATTTACTAGAAAGGGAATCGTTATGAATGATGAGTCTTCCAACGAAAGTGCAGTAGAAAGTATTTCGTAATTATTATTTTCTGAAAATTATGAATATAATTATAAATTAAAAGATAAATGGAGGCATTTCTAATGGAGAATAATAATCTATACCAAAAATCATTTATTCGTAGATTACCTGAGCTTGCAAAACTAACACCTGAGACATTTAATGCATTTGCTGAATTCGATAAATTAGCGCTTTCCGATGGCATAATTCCTAAAAAAACGAAGGAGTTAATTGCGATTGCAGCTGCGCATGTCACTGGTTGTCCTTATTGCATCGATGCTCATGTTACGAATGCGAAAAGATTACACATCTCTAAAGAAGAAATGGCAGAAGCTATAATGGTGGCCACTGCATTAAAAGCTGGCTCTGCTATAGCGCATAGCTTAAATGCATTACAGGCATATGATGGAGAGAATAATGAAGATTTATATCAAAAATCAAATCTTGCTCGCTTTAAAGAACTGAATCAATTAAACCCTGAAGCTTTTCGTGCATTTAATAAATTTGATTTAGAAGCATTAAAACCAGGACTTTTAAGTAAGAAAGACAAAGAGTTAATCGCTGTTGCGATTGCCCATATAACTGGTTGTGCATATTGTATTGAAATTCACGTCAAAAATGCAAAGAAGTTAGAAGTTTCCCGAGAAGAATTAGCCGAAGCGATTTTTGTTGCTACAGCGTTAAAAGCAGGATCAGCGCTTGCCCATAGTGTTAATGCACTTAATGCGTATGACTTGTAACAATAAACATTTAGAATAAGGATGGATTAGCAAATGACACAAATTATTTATACGGACAAGGCACCGAAAGCGATTGGACCCTATTCTCAAGGAGTAATTGTAGGAGAGTTATTATTTTTATCAGGACAAATTCCTGTTGATTCAACAACAAATGAAGTAGTAGAAAGCGAGATTATTACGCAAACCAATCAAGTTATGAACAATATAGCAGCTATTTTGGAATCTCAGCACCTTTCTATAAAGAATATTGTTAAAACGACAATTTTTTTAAAGGATATGCAACAATTTGCACTTGTAAACGAGGAATATAGCAGACATCTGGGAGATCATCGTCCTGCGAGATCCACTGTAGAGGTAAGTCGACTTCCAAAAGATGTACTTGTAGAAATCGAAGTCATTGCAACATTTAAAAACTAAATGGAAATATTTTAAAACTAAGAGACATTCCCTATCAATTTTAGGGAATGTCTCTCTTCGTTTTATTTCTTCAAGCCTGCTGCAAAAAAAGGACCATTTAGCGTAATGGTGGATAAAATTTGAGCCATTTCTTGTGGTGTTTCTTTTCGATCTTGCAGTAACCATTGTTGAATAACGCCGATATGTGCTGAGGCAATATAGGAAACTAAGTATTCACCTGGCACAAGTAATTTGCCCGGTTTTAACGGATTATCAGTGCTTTCAAATAACGTTTTCCACATAAAATTTTTTAATTTTGTTTGAAAAGATAAGTCTCCATTAGGGCCTAAAATTGCCTTCAAAAATTTTCTATTGCGCTCTAAAATTTCAAAAATTAATACTGCAATTTCAAGTGGTTGTACACTTGGATTATTCGTACTTAAACTAGCCACCATTTTTGATATATTTTGCTTTGCGATATTTGATATTTCGAGCATAAATTCTTCTTGGTAACGATTCATTAAATCATATTTATCTTGATAATGTGCATAAAATGTACCTCTATTGATTTTGGCTTTTAATGTAATGTCCTTAACCGTAATCGCCTCAAAGCCTTTTTCTTCGATTAATTCAATAAACGACTCTTTAATTGACTCTATTGTTCGAACTACACGTAAATCACTATAGTTTTCTTTCAAGTTAACTCCTCCAAAATTTTATCCGACATATTGCTGTAATGTGTTCTATAAACGACATTAAGACCATTTTTGATTATTGAATGCATACGATCTCAAACTTATAATTCAAATTGTAATAAACAACAGGTTGTTCATTATTATAACTCAAAAAGAGAAGAGGAAATGAAATGTTCAAAAATAAATTCGTTTGGTTTGCGCCCATTCTAGCTATAGTAGTAATTTTTATTTTTTCACTCACTTTATTTCCGTCAGTGCAAGCAAAACCAAAAAATTTACCGATAGCTATTGTCAATGAGGATCAGGGAGTTGAAATACCTAATCAACAAAAAGTAAATTTAGGTGAAAGTATTGTTGAAATGATCCAAACTACCGCTGGGACAACAAAAGATGAAGAACCTGCAGTAAAGTGGATTATTGTAAAAAGTAATGAAGAAGTCCAAAAGGGATTAGATGAGCAAAAATACTATGCGGCGCTAGTATTTCCGAAAGATTTTAGTGCCAAACAAGTGTCTTTACAAACTGCTAAGCCTACTTTACCCGAAGTTCAAATATATATTAATCAGGGGATGAACATGGCTGCTTCAACTATAGCAGGGCAAGTTCTTAACGGGGTAGTAGATAATATCAATAATAATGTCCGTACACAACTCATTGCAGGATTTGCAGCGCAAGGGGGAACATTAACGGTAGAGCAGGCTTCAAATTTGGTCGCACCAATTTCAAAAACCATCACAAATGTCAATGTAACAGGAGAACATAGTGCAAACGGCAATGCGCCTGTTTCTTTGTTTCAACCATTATGGATGGGTATTATGGTTAGCGCAGCCATCGTCTTTATTGCAATCAATAAATTAGCAATTAATACACGTAAAGAGAAGCTTACTGTAATGGTTGGTCAGATAATAATTGGAGCGATAGTAGCTCTCGTTGTAGGTTTCGGACTTCCATGGATAGTAGATGGTATGGTAGGAATCGAAATTCCTGCATATATGGACACTGCTTTATTTTTAACTATAACATCCTTTAGTTTCTTCTTATTAATTACAGCTGTTATTTCATGGCTTGGCATTCAAGGAATAGCTATTTTTGCCTTAATGCTATTCTTTGGTGGACCACTGCTTGCGTTAGCTCCTGAAATGATGTCTTCTTTTTACCACGATTGGATTTATCCATGGTTACCAATGCGGTTTATGGTTGAAGGTTTACGAGAACTCTTTTTCTTTGACAAAGGGTTTTCTTGGAACAACTCCGTATCGGCCCTTGTGTGGATTGGAGCAGTTAGTTTGATTGCCATTTTTGCATCCGTTTTAAAAATTAAAGCAGTGCGTTTGGAACAAGAAGTACAAGATTGAATAATAATTACATTTAAAACCTTTAAAAGTTCAAATGAGGTTTCAGAGTGTAGACAAACGGCATCAAGCATAACTTCTTGATGCCGTTTGTCATTTTTTTATCCATTTAATAACTATAAATTAGAATTTCTTTTATATGTGTTCTGTTGATTGAAGTATAAGGCTGGTGACTCCTGCGGGAAAGCACAAAACGTAAGACGCAACAAACCGCGCGTATAGCGAGGGTTGTGGCTTACGTCTGTGCCCGCGGAAAGCACCAGCCCGTAACGGAAATCAACTGCAGGAGAAGTCTTCTATATCTATTTTGGCTAAGCTTCTTATCCCATGATCAAAAAACTTTATTAATAGAAGAATTTTTCATTGCCTATTAAGTTGATTGGAGTGAAGGGCTGGCGACTCCTGCGGGAAAGCACAAAACGTAAGACGCAACAAACCGCGCGTATAGCGAGGGTTGTGGCTTACGTCTGTGCCCGCGGAAAGCCCTAACCCGTAACGGAAAACAACTGCAGGAGAAGTCTTCTTTTTATAAAGTAAATTCCATATAAATAAACACTATCAAAAAGATAAATATAGAATATTCTGTTAACTGGTGATAAAATTACAATTATAAACATATAGTACAAGTTAAAAGTCTTACTGTTCGTATTTTTTTCAAGGAGGTATTCATGATAAATAAAAATGATTACGAGAATGTTGCCTTTAACCAATTGGAAATGCTTCGAAATGAAATTAATAGAACGAAAATGAATAGAAATTTATTCAATAAAATTGATAACTATTATGTACTTTGTATTTATGAACAACAGAAAATTGCCAGTAATGATAACACGACCAAAGCTATTACATTAACTAAAAATGTAATCTCCAATTCTTTTGTTATTTGGGATCGTACCTATAAAGAGAGTGAACAATTATTCATGAATTTACGAATTTCTTCTAGAAATCGCGTAATTACTGAAATAGCAAAAAACATCGTTTCGTTTTTACTGCAAAAATACGAGGACCAGCTAAACGAATCACAGAAGCGAAAATCAACACATCGTAATGCACTTCAATTTGAAAAATATGTCCTTCGTATGGAGCATATTATCAAAGCTAACACTTTTCTTGGTGAAGATACTGCATGGGAAGAGTTTTGCTCTTGGTTTCAAGTCTATTTAACAGAATGGGTACTTGAGGAGCTAGAAAGTTTAATTGGCTATGAAATGATGGATCAGATGAGCAATCAGGAATTAAATGAAGTATTTTATCAACAAATGACGAAAAACCTGTCATCAAATGATACGTTTATTTCAAAATATACAAACATAGTGAACAACTATATGACAGAATGGTTTCATAATATTGTTGAATCCATGAAGCTAGCGGTTTTAACAGTAGAAGAAATTGAAACTATGCTGCAAATAACTGCAGCTCAGAATCAAGATGCCCTGCCTCTTAGTAAAACTATCGCATTTTCATTAGGCGTAGAACATCATCTACATGTCATGAATAATGCCCCTTATCAATATGTGAGGGAAGCACTTTATAAAAACAGTTTTCAAAACATAGAAACTACACCATGGCCCACAACACCTTTATATAAAGGTAATTTAGAAGGAATTATTCAAATACGTCCATATCACACTACTGAGCACTCCTTCGCTACACAATTGTTGATGGAGAAAGCACATAATCAAGCGCAAAATTTAACAGATTTAGACGTAGATATGTTTGATGCATTATGTAGTATTTTTTTATCAAAAGCACGGTATACAGAAGATATCATTGAAATACACTTTACTGATTTATTGATGATTCGCGGTTTGAAACCAAAGTTAGGCGGTGAAGGGAGAAGAGGTGGGTATGAGCAACAACAAAAGGACAAAGTTTTGCAATCGCTTACAAAAATTCAGAGCTTGTGGCTCGAATTAAATAAAGCAACGGTCTATGAAAAAGGAAAAGCTGTTCAAACGCAGCTTAAAGGACGGACATTCCTTTTTATCGATCATAATCGAAATGAATATGATATCGCACAATTAGATAAACAAAAAACATTTACATTTACAGTTGATAAAGTTTTTACAAAGTATTTGTATGGATCAGGACGGCAAATTGCCCTTCTACCTATTCAAACGCTTCATTACAATCCCTACAGTCAAAAATGGGAAAAACGATTGGCGAGATATTTTAGTTGGCGATGGCGAACACAAGCAAGAAAGGGGGATTTCTTGCAGCCAAATAAAATTCGAACTTTACTAGAGGCTATTGGGGAAAATGTAAATGAACGCACACCCTCCCGTACGAGAGACCGCTTAGAAAAAGCATTGGATCAATTGCTGGAAGATGGTGTACTGTCTGCTTGGCATTATCATAAATGGGATGAAACGATTGCTAATAATAAAGGCTGGGTTCGGTTATGGTTAGATTCGACCATTCTTGTTGAACCACCTGAAATTATAAAAGAACAATACCGGTCTATTGAAAAAACAAAAAGTACAACTCATTATGCACTAGATTTCCAAGACAGTGCCCAACATAAAGCGAAAGGAGCCGTAATTGGTAATCAATTAAGAGCAATACGTAAGCAATTTCATTTGTCTCTGTTACAAGTTTCAGAAGAACTTGAAATTTCACCTTCTTATATTAGTAATATAGAAAGAGGGGTTAAAATCCCCTCGGTCAAAATCCAAAATAATATAAGTCGCTGGTTGCAAAAGTTTATTTAAAAGAATATCTAAACTGCCTTCATATATCGAGCAAATACGATATAAAAGGGCAGTTTTTTTATTTGTCGCCACCTATCTGCTATTTTCATTTTTTGCTCCTTTCACCATTTCTACGGCTTTTATCTTGTACATTGCTAATCATTTCAATAGCGTATATTTCGTTTTTTAGCTTTTATCCTTCCCATAAGTCGAGGTTATCGTGCGTAGATGTCGTGAGTAGTATGTACACGAAATAAAATACAAATATTTAAACCCTTGCTATACGTATGTTTTCCACATGTTTTTCTTTTTTTTACTCCCTAATAATTAAATCATTTTACATGTATTTATTTTCAGAATATTTAAAACAGGTTCGTTACAATAGACAACATAATCAATTGTTTTTCTATTATTCGAAACCGAGGTGAAATAATGAATAAAGAATTGAAAGCTTATGAATCGCTAGAACCATTGTTTAATCCAAAGTCTGTTGCAGTACTTGGTGCTTCCACAAATCCGTATAAAATTGGATACATTCAATTGAAAGCGCTTATAGATGGAGGTTTTGCTGGAGACATTTATCCCATTAATCCGAAAGCTAGTGAAATAGAGGGCCTAACTTGCTATCCTTCCATCACAGCTGTCGCAGGGGAAGTAGATTTAGCAATATTTTGTGTAGGTGCAGAACAAATTCTGGACAATTTAAAGGCATGTGCGAAGAAGAATATAAAAGCAGCAATTATTTTCGCATCTGGATTCTCTGAAACTGGGGAAGAGGGTGTACTGTTACAACAGGAGTTAGCTAACATTGCAAAGGAAAATGGCATTCGAATTATAGGACCAAACTGCGTTGGGTTAGTTAATACAACGAATGGAATGATTGGCACTTTTTCACCAGCCATTTTGGCAGTACCATTACATGAAGAAAAAGCTGTAGGCTACGTTTCGCAAAGTGGCGCATTTGGTGTATTAACGTATATGGCTGCAGCGCAAAATGGTTTAAGCTTTAATTATTTTGCAAGTGTTGGAAATGAAATGGAAACAGAATTTTCAGATGTAGTAGAATACATGATTCATGATCCAAAAACAAAAGTCATTACAGGCTATTTAGAAGGGGCTAAAGATACTAAGAAGCTTCGACGTTTAGCAAAGGAAGCACTTAATCGTAACAAGCCAATTGCATTGATGAAAACAGGCAAAAGTTCAGCCGGCAGCAGAGCAGCGGCTTCACATACAGGCTCGCTTGCTGGATCAGATTTAGTTTATGATGCATTTTTCAGGCAGAGCGGTATCGTTAGAGTCGATGATTATGAAGATATTATTACGTTTTCTAAATTATTTTTATCTAATAGACTACCACAAGGGAAAAATACAGTATTAATTACAAGTTCGGGTGGACGAGGTATTAACGAAGCAGATCGTTGCGAAGGGCTAGGGTTGAATATTATTGCGCTAAGTGAAAAGACAAAGGCAGAAATTAAAAAGCATGTTCCATCTTACGCAAGTGCAATCAACCCAATTGACTTAACAGCTGCCGCTTCAGTAACGAATCCAGAATTATATATAGCACCACTTCGAGCACTTGTAGCTGATCCGGAAGTTCATAATATTATTCTAACTGAATTTCCGTTGTACTGGGAAGCAGATAATCCATACTTACAGGAGTTTATTGATATATGTAAAAACTCAGATAAATTCGTCTTTATTACGACATTCCCATTAGAAGGCATGTCTGTGCCTAAAGGAAAAGCTGAACTTGAGAAAAATGGCATTCCTGTCATTCCAGGTAATTTAAATCCAATCAAAGGCTTAGCAAAGCTAGTAGAGTATAGCGAAAGTTATAGGAAACATCAACAAGCAACGGTCCAAGAAGATGATTCCGCTAAGAAAAATATAGACATGTCACATGTAACCGGCTCGACATTAAGTGAAGCCCAAGCAACTGACATTTTAGATCTTTACGGGATTCCAACAACAAAACGAACTGTCGCTACGACGGCTGATGAAGCTGTTCAGTTTGCAAATAGGATTGGTTACCCAGTCGTGTTAAAAGTCGATTCAGCGGATATTCCACATAAAACCGAGGCAGATGCAATTCGACTAAATGTTCAATCAGCGAACGATGTAATGAAAGCGTTTACCCAAATTTATCACAATGCAAGAAACTATAAAGCAGATGCTAACATCAATGGTATTTCTGTTCAAGAAATGCTTCCTGAAGGTACAGAGGTCATTATCGGCGCAACAAAAGATCCGAATTTCGGACCAGTCGTCATGTTTGGCTTAGGTGGTATTTTCGTTGAAGTATTTAAAGATATTTCATTTAGAGTGGCGCCACTAACAAGAACCGATGCTGTTGAAATGATTGAAGAAGTAAAAGGCAAAGCACTTCTGACAGGTGCTCGTGGAAAAGCCCATGGCGATATTGAAGCCATCATTGATGTGTTACTGAAGGTATCGATGCTTGTCACTGAAAATGAAGAGATTATAGAAGAATTAGATATCAATCCTTTAATCGTCTATGAAGACGGCGTAAAAGCAGCAGATGCAATGATCGTCGTGCAGAAAGATGTGTTAGAGAAATCAGCAGTCAGGGGGTAAAGGTATGGAGCTAGATCAAAGCTTAATTGGTTTAACAGGACCACAATATGTTTTTGAAGTAGAAAAAAGGCACATTCGTCAATTTGCCGAAGCAATTGGTGATCCTAATCCATTATACGTGGATGAAGAATATGCAAAATCAACTATTTATGGCAGCATCATTGCACCACCAAGCTTTCCAGTCGCGATAGGAGCTGACAGTGGGCAAGGAATTAATTTGCCTTTGGATTTTAGTCGTATGCTGCATGGCGAGCAAGAGTTCATTTATCATCGTCCAATTCGCCCAGGTGATCGTTTGCACTGTCAAATGAAAGTGACTGACGTATATGAAAAAGAAGGAAAAAATGGGCCAATGCAGTTTTTAGTAATGGATACAGAAATGAAGGATGAAGAAGGTGAGCTAGTTGTAATTAGCCGTACAAATATCATTTATCGTGCTGTAGCGAGTAGCAAAGCGTAAATAAACTGTTGAACGAAGATACAGATGTCTTCGTTCAACTTTTAATCCATCACTAAAGGGGGAAAAAACATGCTTCAATTGAACAATTTACAAGAAGGACAAAAGCTCGACCCACTTGTGAAGCCTGCTGTGACAAAGGTGCAGCTTGTGAAATATGCCGGTGCATCAGGGGATTTCAACCCGTTACATACAGATGATGCATTTGCGCAAAGTATTGGGATGCCGGGTGTTATTGCACATGGCATGCTTGTAATGGGCTTTCTTGGTCAGTACATGATGGACCTAGCAGGGACTTCAGCTGCACCGACTAATTTTAAAATGCGCTTTGGTGCGATGACAAAACCTGGTGATGAAATTACATGTTCTGCCATTGTCAAAAAAATTTATGAAAACGAAGCTAAACAATTGGTTGATTTAGAACTATATGCGGAAAAAGCTCCAGGAAAAGTAGTTGGATTTGGAGAAGCGACATTACAAATGATTTAACAAATGGAAACAAGGAGGTTGGCAATATGGCTACTATTAAAGATCGCTATGCCATTGTAGGCGTAGGAGAAAGTGAACGTTCCAAAAATTCAGGTACAACACCTTTACATTTAGCATTAGACGCTGCTCGTGCTGCGTTAAAAGATGCAGGTTTAGAAGCGAGAGAAATCGATGGCTTTATGAGCTACTCTGAAAATGATTCATGTACATCCCATCAGTTAGCAACCTATTTAGGCGCGCGACCGAAATATGTCAAAGACATTATGGGAGGCGGAAGCAGTACAGAAATGTTAATTGCGGATGCCATCGGATTAATCGAAACAGGTCAAGTCAATACCGTGCTAATTTATCGTGCAATGAATGGCCGCTCTGGCGTTCGCATGGGCGGTGGTGGCTGGGATGTAAATATGCTTCAAGGGGCAATGGATGGCGGAAGTTTTTTCATTCCTTATGGGGCAGGTGGACCAGGTCAATGGTTCGGCTTATTTGCTACGCGTCATATGCAACAAACAGGACTTACACACGAACATTTAGGGCACGTCTGTGTGAGCTTTTATGAGCATGCACAACGAAATCCGAAAGCATTCTTCTATGGTAAGCCATTATCAATGGAAGAGTACTTAAAAACACCACCTTTAAGCTATCCATTCAATAAACATGATTTTTGCTTGGAGTCGGACGAGGCAAATGCCATTATTGTCACATCTGCTGAGAAAGCAAAAGATTGCAAGTCAAAACCTGTTTATATTATGGGCATAGAAGCGCGACGTACCGTATCACATGCGCATTACTGGACGAATTTAGATGAAGTCGCATCAGATTTCGTAGCACCTTCCCTTTATAAAAAAGCAGGGGTTACACCACAAGATATTCAAGTTGCTTCGATTTACGATTGCTTTAGTTGGGTAGTATTGCGGCAATTAGAAGCATATGGCTTTGCTGCACGTGGCGAAGTCGGTGATTTCGTTGCAAGTGGCAATCTGAAAATGGGTGGCAAGCTTCCTACAAATACAGCAGGGGGCATGCTATCGGAAGGTTATACGCATGGCATGAACAATGTCCTTGAAATTGTTCGTCAAATTCGTCACGAGTATAAAGGTACAGATCGTCAAGTCGAAAATTGCGAAATTGGCATTTGTACTGGCTGGTCTGGCCCAGATATTGCGGGTGCAATGATTTTAAGAAATTAGGAGGGAAAATCATGAGTTATCAAAAACCAATTCCACTTAAAACACAAGACAATCAACCATATTGGGATGCAGCTGATCGGCATGAGCTAGTCCTACAAAAATGTGAAACATGTAATTCTTATAATCATCCACCTGGCCCAGCTTGTTCAAAATGTGGTTCCACCGAACTTAGCTGGGAAAGTCAAGGTTCAGATATTACGGGAACTATCTATTCGTATGTTGTGTCCTATCGCCCATTCCTACCGGGTTTCCAAGATGATTTACCAACGATTATTGTTGTTGTACAACTAGACAATTTAAAAGAAGTAAAAATCATTGGCAATGTGCTTGCATGTCCACCAGAGGAAGTGAAAATCGGCATGCCTGTAAAAATGACTTGGCAAGATATTACGGAAGATCGTGCTCTTCCACAATGGATACAAGCATAACAGATTAATATCTTTTGAATAGAAAGGAATGATTACATGGATTTTTCATTTACGAAAAAGGAAGAGCAATTTCGTCAAGAGTTAAGAACTTGGCTGGAAACGAACTTACCAGATGGTTGGTTACAAGGCGAAGGGCCATTAGATAAGGAATCGAAAGAATATGAGTTATTTTTACGAGATTGGCAAAAGAAACTATATGAAGGCGGTTGGGCAGCGATTGCGTGGCCGAAACAATATGGTGGACGCAATGCAACGCTTATGGAAGAAATTGTCTATCAACAAGAGATGGTACGTGTCAAAGCACCACCGTTAATAAATTATGTAGGTCTGCATATGGTTGCACCGACATTAATGCAAATTGGTACGGAAGAACAAAAGGAAAAATATATCGAAAAAATCATTACAGGTGAAGAAGTTTGGTGCCAAGGTTATTCAGAGCCGAATGCAGGATCAGATGTAGCGGCTATTCAAACGACAGCTGTAAAAGATGGTGACCGTTGGATTATTAATGGGCAAAAGGTTTGGACGAGTTTCGGTCATGTAGCGGATCGCTGCTTTTTAATAACTAGAACGAGCCGACTAGAGAAAAAACATAAAGGTATTACAGTATTCCTTCTCGATATGCATCAGCCAGGGGTGGAAACACGACCAATCGTCTCAATGGATGGTCAAAAAGATTTTAATGAAGTGTATTTAAATGATGCCATTGCGTATGATGCAGAAATTATCGGTCAAGTAGATGAGGGCTGGAAGGTTATCATAGCACTTCTAATGCATGAACGAACTGGAATTGGTGGTCAAGTATTTACTCTAGAACAACAATTCAATGATCTAGTTGCGTTAGCTAAGGAATTGAATGATGAAGATGAGCCGCTTATTAAAAATCCATTTATTCGTAAAACAATGGTGGATCTATACACTCGTTCACGTGGGTCACTATTAAACTATTATCGAAATTTAACAAAGCAATTGAAAAATGGTCATCCTGGTGCAGAAAGCTCTATGGATAAACTACTTGTTAGTGAATTAACAAAAGAACTGTTTGCGCAAGCGATTTCGATGCAAGGCCATCATGGTGTTCTATGGAAAGAAAACGCATTAATGGATCGGTCCTATTGGCAGGACAATTATTTGTACTCTTTTGGTCAGACAATTGGCGGAGGAACAAGCGAAATACAAAAGAATACCATTGCTGAACGAATTTTAGGTTTACCAAAAGATATGGGTCGATAAAAAGCGGGGGTGTAAGATATGGATTTTTCTTTAAATCAAGAACAAGAAATGTTTCGAAACTATGTACGCAAATATTTAGATGATGTCGGACAAACAAAAGTAGCCCGTGAGTTTACAGAAGGCAATACAAGCTCATTTCAAGCGCTGTATGCTGGATTAGCTGAACTTGGCTGTGCAAGTGTAAATGTGTCAGAAGAGAATGGTGGCATGGGGCTAGGTCAGTTAGATTTAGTACCCATTTTAGAAGAGACAGGTCGAGCATTGCTTCCAGGCTTATATTTAGAAACAAATGCTTTAGCGGTACCGTTATTGGAGAAATATGGTACTGAAGAACAAAAAGCTAAATATTTAGCAGCTATAGCTAGTGGTGAGCATACTTTTACTGTTGCATGGTTAGAGCCTAGCGGAAACTACAAGCCTTCAAATGTGAAATTAAATGGCACATTGCAAGATGACGTTCTAACGCTGAATGGTGTGAAATCATTAGTACCAGACGTTGAGCTTGCAAATAGCTTACTCGTTCTAGTGCGCACTTCTGAAGGGCAAGGTGCGGAAGGAATATCATTAGTAATCGTTGATTGTGATGATGTGTCGCTACAAGTGCAACCTCAAAAAAACATGGATGAAACCCGTTTGCTTGCCGAAGTGACTTTTAATGATGTCCAAGTTTCAAGTCAGCAAATTCTTGGCACTATTGATCATGGGTGGGACGTTTTGCAAGAGGGTCTATTATCATTTAATGCAGCCCTTTGCTCATCGATTGTTGGAAGTATGGAAAAAATCGTTGAAACTGCCGTTGAATATGCGAATATTCGTGAACAGTTTAATCAACCCATTGGAAGATTCCAAGCGATTAAACACCGATTAGTCGATATGAAAATGGATTTAGAAACAGCTCGTTCATTAGCGTATTATGCAAACTGGGCGATTGAAAGTAATGCAGATGATAAAGTAGAAGCGGTTTCAAGTGCTAGATTATTTGCTACTGAGGCATTTATTAAAGTCGCATCTCAAAGTATTCAAATTCATGGTGGTATCGGCTTTACAGAAGAAATTGATTGCCATTTATATGTGAAAAGAGCTCGTTTCTATGAGAATTACCTAGGGAGCACACAGCAATATTATGAGCAGGCAGCCGTTGCCTTAGGTTGGTAGTAGATTATCTTACGGCTTAAACATTGCAAAGGCAGTATGTTGCAATGTTTAAGCAAATCTCATATTTGAAAGGGTGGGAAAGACATTGAAAACATTGAATAATTTGAAAGACTATCAAAATGTCATTAACGGTAAGGCAATTCCATCATCTTCAGGTAATAAAATTGATAGCTATGATCCGGCAACCGGTAAGGTGTGGGCAACCATTCCTTGTAGCACTGTTGAAGATGTTGAAGCAACAGTGACAGCTGCTCGTACTGCGCTTCCTAGTTGGTCAGCACTTCCTGCTAGTGAAAGAGCAAATTATTTACGACGTATTGGCGATATGATTGCACAATATGGCGATGAATTGGCTGAATTAGAAACGAAAGATAATGGTTGGGTTATTCGTGAAACAAAGTTCGGACTTATTCCTATCCTATCAAGTATGTGGTATGATGCCGCAGCTGCAGCGACAAATGTTGGGAGCAAGGGCGAAACCGTACAGCTTGGGCCAAATACTGTAGGATTTACAATGCGTGAACCTTACGGGGTTGTGGTAGGCATTATCCCTTGGAATTCAGCATTATGGACATTTACGGTGAAAGCAGCTGCAGCACTTGCAGGTGGTAACACAGTCATCATTAAACCATCAGAGTTAGCAGCAGCTGCACCGCTCCGCTATGGTGAAATCATTCAAAGTATCTTACCACCAGGCGTATTAAATGTTATTTCTGGTACAGGTGCTGAAGTGGGCGATGCGCTTGTCCGTCATCCAAACGTTCACAAAGTAAGCTTAACAGGTTCAGGAAAAACGGCGCAGGCAATCGCCAAATCTACTGCGCAACATCCTAAATCAATGGTATTAGAATTAGGAGGCAAATCACCGAATATTGTTTTTGAAGATGCTGATTTAGCGAAAGCAGCAAATGGTGTCACAGTAAATGGTATTTTCACAGGCAATGCAGGACAGCTTTGTGTCGGCGGCTCACGTATCTTAATTCAGCGTTCGGTCTTAGATAAAATGATTGCTCTCATGAAAGAAGAAATGGCAACACATATTCAATTGGGCAACACATTGGACATGCAGACGCCAATGGGACCAGTTGCCAATGAGATGCAATATAAAAAGGTTTGCTCATATATTGAGTTAGGGCAACAAGAGGGTGGAGAAATCATTGTGGGCGGACGCTTCGGTGGTGCGAACTTGTTACCAGGACAAGATGATTTAGCGGATGGCTATTGGATTGAACCGACCTTACTAAAAGTAGAAAGTAATAACTTGCAAGTTTGCCAAGAAGAAATTTTTGGGCCAGTTGCTGTCGTGATACCATTTGATACAGAAGAAGAGGCACTTGCCATTGCCAATGACACAGAATACGGCTTAGGTGCAGGTGTTTGGACATCTGATTTAAATCGTGCCCATCGAATGATTCGCTCTATCGAATCTGGAAACGTGTGGGTAAATACGTATCGCATCGTTGGAACTGAACTTCCATTCGGTGGCCAAAAAGCGAGTGGCTTTGGTACAGACTCTGTACTCGAATTCACGCGTGAAAAAACATGCTATATTCAAATTGGCTAAAGGGTAATAACGGATAGACAGGTATGAAAATATAATCGTTAGGACAAGTAAACATGAAACGGGGAAGAGTATGCCACAAGCAAAAAACGGACTATTTTATGGATGGTACATTGTTTTAACAAGCTTCTTGATTATGTTTTCGGCATTCTCCATTGTAAATTCTCTACACAGTTTATTTCTTGTGCCGGTAACAAGTGAATTGGGCATGACAAGAACCACTTTTTCAATTGTTCTTTCCGTTGGAGGTCTTGGTGTTGCGATAGCTTCACCTTTTATGGGAAAGCTCCTTGCTAAAGGCAATATGAAGTTAATCATGTCTGTATGTGTTATTTTTGCAGGCTGTGGCTTTATGTTGTATTCCTTTGGGCAGTCGGCAATCTATTTTGCCATCATCGCTTTTTTTATAGGAGTATGTGTTGCTGGATTTTCCAATATTCCTATATCCATTATGCTAACGAATTGGTTTTATGAAAAAAAGGGGCTAGCAATGGGATTGGCATTCGCTGGTTCGGGTGTCGGGACGGCAGCACTTAGCCCTATTTTAACAACATTAATTTCAAATTATGGTTGGAGAACAACTTATGTCATTGCAGGCGTATTAATTATCGTCATTTCATTGCCATTAATTTTATTTTTTACTAAGAAAAATCCTGCTGAGAAAGGGACGATGGCACTTGGTGCAGATCGTGTCCAAGAGAAGCAAGCGAATATGGCTCAATCTGGTTTAACACTGGCTGAGGCAAAGAAATCAGGCGTGTTTTGGCTATTTATTTTCGGTGTCGTATGCTTTGCGCTTGTTGCAGGCGGAGTACAAATGCATATACCAGCTTATTTAATTGATATTGGCCACCCTGCGTTATTTGCTGGAACCATTTTTGGTCTGTTATCTTTATCAAACACTGTTGGGAAGCTAATTCTTGGAGCCATTTTTGATAAATTTAGAACAACAGGCGGAATCCTATTTGTAGGTGTTTGTATGACAATAGCGATGGTGTCATTGCTAATGGCAAACGCTAAGAGCTTTGCATTCGTTTTCGCGATCGCTTACGGATTTAGTATTGTCATTGCGACAATCGGCCCTCCGTTTATGACAGATGACTTGTTTGGCAAAAAAGATTTCGGTGCCATTTTTGGCTTCGTACAAGTATTCTTCGTTGCAACGAGCTCATTAGGCGTTATCGTTTCTGGTCTTATCTATGACCTTACAGAAAGCTACAAAGTGGCATGGATCATTTTTCTAGGTTTATTTATACTTAGTATGCTTTGTATTTTAATCGCAACTAATATGAAAAAGAAACAGCGCTCAAATGCTAAAGAAATTGTAATGGAAGAAAGTATTGAAGTTATTTAATCGTTTGTATTTTCTCCAAGAGTTGATAGTCAGAAAACGTGGAAAAAAGTTAGACTAACTGAACATAAGTTATATCCGATAATGATTAGTAGTGAAAAACGCTTGGAAAACCAAGCGTTTTTTCAATGCAGTTTTTCTGCCTTACGATTCGGTTCTGCATTGATTTATCATAGAAATAATCTATTTGGATTCATGAACTCTGTATGGGGTTGGTATCTGTTTGCTATTCCAATGGAGCACCTAGAGCGTTGTTGATATGACAATGTTTTAGGTGTTTTTGAGTGACTGGCACACTTTTCTGCAACTAATTTTAGCTTTTGTAAGTGGTAGCCTTCCTGGCGCATTTTTAGGTGTTCAAATCAATGTGCTAATTTCTGATTTTCTGGCAAAACTGCTTCTGTACTTATTTATTCTGGTAGCTGGATAGAAGATAATACAGTATTTATCTCTTACTTAAAATCAGCAAATTAAATGGCCTTTCTAAGTAGGAAGGCTTATACATGTTAGTAAAGCCTATATTCGTGACAGAAGCGGAAAAAAAATTAAGGTTCTTTGCATAAGACATTCTTTCAAAGTCAGATGAAACAAACATGTACCACAAGAAAAATTCTTATCCATTAAAAAGTGGACGAGAATCCTGTAAGAATAGGAAACAAAAGATTTAATGACGAACATTATTTAGATAATTCCATTTTAATGTTCGTATAAATTGATTGAAAATGCGCTTCACTCATCGACTGGACACATTACTAGATGTTTGAAACACGAACAATACATTGAATGCATACTTAACATCAATGTTGAAGTGTTGGAGCGGCATTAATTGTATGAACGAATGTAATTAATATTTGGAAATGTGTATTATGGCATCTGCCATTATGGTTTGTAGTTGGTTCAAATCAAACGAGCATGAACTTTCTTTGGTTTACACTTATTGCTTTAGCATTATCATTTTTAATGACAATCATTAATCAATACACGAAAAGTATTTTCCTCTGTATTATATTTCATGCTTTGATTAATTCATTTTGGGAAGTGTATATTCCAAATTCAAATGTTTCGTCCGGGTTACTTACGCTTGTATTAGCACTAATTGTTTTTATTGTAATCTCATTTGTTTAAATTGTATTTTCCAATGGATTTGAATCATCTACACCGAAAACGGCATAATCAATTTTTCCAGCAGATGTTTTGTCAACAACTACTTTGTTTAAATCGAAATTTCTCGCTCTAGCTGCATAATATTTAGATTTTGTTGCTTCAGAAAGATTAGTAAATTGAATTTTCCCACCACCAGCTGGGTTATCTTTAGCATAAGCAATTTGTAGTACACTCCTTTTTTATCCATTATTCACAATCTCGCTGGCATATACCCGTTAAAGGTGAAAGCCAAACCGAAATCCTTTTTCTTCACTCCTATTACACCCAAGAAAGGGGGTTATTAGTTCTATTGTTAATAAGAACTATATTAATATTATATTTCACTATTTTATTACTTATAGAAATAACATCATTTTTAATAAACTACCATTTTCTTTATCTCCATTGTATTCAGCAATTTCAAATGAAACTAATAAATTGTCGTCTAATGAAATATTCTATTGAGTAGGGGTTAATCGCTAATTATTTGCATAACAAAATTGTACATAAGTCCAAGCCTTTTTTAAGCATTATTGCAGAAAAGCCGCTTCCCTATAAGGAAACGGCTTTATCGATGCCTATAAACGCTTTGTGTTGGGAAAAATGAGTGTAAAATACAGTCATTTAACAAAAGCTAACTGTTGAAAAAGCGTTTACTGCAGTAGAGAAGAACAAATTTGGGTAGTTTATAAGTCAAGGGGAAATTAATCCATTCTAATTTTCTTGGATTTGAAAAATTAGAATACAGAATGCTTTACAAAAAGGGGACTGTACATGGAAATTTTAATATCAATATTATTTCTACTCGTTTTATTATTAGTTACAAATGTGCTAGCACATTATATTCCTTTCATTCCAATTGCTCTTATACAAATAGCAGTTGGCATTGTCGTTGCTTTAATAGCAAAAGATTTCACCATTGAGATTGAATCAGAATGGTTTTTACTATTGTTTATTGCTCCGTTACTTTATTATGATGGGGCACATTTTCCTCGTGAACAATTATGGAAAATGAGGTTACCTATTTTAGGTAACGCAATTGTCTTAGTATTATTAACTACTATCGTTGGGGGTCTATTTGTGCACTGGATGATTCCTTCAATACCATTAGCTGCTGCATTCGCTTTAATGGCTATTCTATCGCCAACTGACCCAGTCGCGGTCAATGGTATCGCCAAACGAGTCCACATTCCAGATCATATTATGAATTTGGTTCGTGGCGAATCTTTAATTAACGATGCATCGGGGTTAATTGCATTTAAATATGCTGTTGCAGCAATTGTAACAGGGTATTTTTCAATGAAATCAGCAACAATTGACTTTGTTTATATGTTCATTATAGGCGCACTTATCGGGATATTCGGTGCATTATTTCTGTTTTGGATTCGCCTTCAATTACGACGCATAGGAATTGTAGATGTAACATTTTACGTATTGCTACAAGTATTAGCACCCTTTATTTTATTTTTCCTATCCGAAGAAGTATTTCACGCATCGGGTGTTATAGCTGTCGTTGCAGGAGGAATTATTGCAACTATTATTAAAGAAAAAGCAGTAAGTATTATTGCACAGGAACATTTAGTAACACAGCATTTTTGGTCAATGCTTACATTTACATTAAATGGAATAATTTTTATTTTACTAGGATTGATGCTACCTACTGCGACAAAACTTATACTCGTCAGTGAAGAAATTAACAATAGTGTACTTATTTTATATGTATTGGTTATTGGTTTTCTAGTGTTAGGTATCCGCTTTATTTGGACGATGTTTTTCGATCTTCTGGATAAAAAACTATTTAAAAGTGAAGATACTTTAACATTTAAAGATCATATCGTGACAACACTTGTAGGGGTTCGAGGAACAATTACAATGGTAGGGATTTTATCGATACCGTTACTAACCAATCAAGGGGATCTATTTCCTGAGCGACAATTACTCCTCTTCTTAGCAGCAGGTGTCATTTTATTTACCTTGGTAATGGCTACTTTATTTTTACCTTTTTTAAACAAACAGGAAGCACCACAACAATCCAATTTAATGAATGAAAAACGAAAGATGATTGAACATGCAATTCATAGTATTCAACGTGAAACGGATGAGGAAAATGCTCCAGTAGCTTTAAGTTTAATAAATCAATATAACGCCATGCTATTAAATATTGAGCTAGAACAGTCAGAAGCAGTACTTCAAACTTATAAGCAAAAAATACTGGAAGCTAGGAAAGTTGGGATGGAATTAGAAATATTTTATACACACCAATATATGACTGCGCACGGATTTAATCAAACAATCCAACATGAAGTCAACTATATTCTGAAAGAAAGAAAAGATATGTTGAAGAACCGGTCATTTACTTTATTAAAACGTCGTTTGCGTAATTTTTCACATGAACGCAAGTTAAGCAAATTACCTATCGATATTGTAGAACAAATAAATACTGTAAAAAAAGATTTAACGGATTATGTATCATCATCTATTGTAAGGCATGTCCAAGAAACGAATGAACATTCTTTAGATATTGCGCAAAAAGTGGCGATGTACTATCGTCACCCACAATATGCTAGTTATAAAATGGATTCTTCCAAACAGGAGGAACTAAAAGAATACTTAGCTCTAATAGCCATTGAAACACAACGAAGCCTTATAAATGAATGGTATCAAGCTGGTAATATAAATAATGAAGTGGCAAAAGAACTAAGAAGATTCGTCATTAATTTAGAAAGTGTTATTTTACTCGAAGAAGAAGAGTAGAGCGTAAATGCCTAGGTTCATTCTTCTTCGGAATAAACAGTTATATTCAAGTTACAACAACAGTCATTATCAAGATCAAAAACTTTTGAAGTGAAAATTTTTGCTTGTAAAGTGAAACAATAGATTATATTATTTATATTAAATAATTGAATAAGGCGACATGACTATGGACGTCATGTTAGCGAATTAACAAAGAAAATGTTTAAATGCAGCGCCTCCTAGCATCTTAGGAGCGCTGCATTTTTTATTTTATTTAGGAGTGAAAAGATGGATAAAAGAATTTACCTACTTGCGATAATTACTTTTATAGTAGGTCTAGTTGAATTAGTTATTGGAGGATTGCTTCCACTTATAGCTGAAGATTTGAATATTTCATATGGCCAAGTAGGATTGTTAATCTCAATGTTTTCGTTAAGTTTTGCAATATCAGGTCCCATTTTATTATCCTTAACCTCAAAGATGGAACGCAAAAAGTTATTTCTAATTGTCTTGTTCATTTTCTTTGTGACGAATATGATCATTGTGTTGAGTGATTTGTATGTTTTTCTTATGGCAGCAAGAATTTTATCTGCTATGTGTGCGTCGCTACTTGTTTCGTTGTGTATCACAATCGCTTCTCAAATAAGCGATGATTCGCATACGGCAAGAGCAATTGGCCTTGTACTAATGGGGGTTAGTGCATCTCTCGTTTTTGGAGTTCCGTTTAGTCTATGGTTGGGAAGCGAATTAGGTTGGAGAGCACCATTTTTATTTATTGCCATTTTGACATTGTTGCTTATGTTATTAGTATTTCTTGCATTGGGAAAAATTGAGCCAAATAAGAAATTGCCATTGAAAGCACAAGTAAAAGCTATAAAGGATAGAAAAATTTTACTTATTCATTCGATCTCTATCGTGTTTTTTACAGGTCACATGACTCTATATGCTTATTTAACACCATTTCTACAGTCAACGCTGCATCTGTCAGAGAAATCTCTTAGCCTTATGTATTTAATCATTGGACTATTCTCGATCTTTGGAAGTTTATTAGGTGGTTATTTTACAGATCGTATTAGTGCAAAACGTACTATCATTTCAGTATTGTCCTTATTTACAATAACTATTATTGCGATACCACTACTGAAATTTTCCGTTGTTCTATTCATTGGGGCAATATTATTATGGAGTTTGCTAAGTTGGTCACTTCAACCTGCAATTCAAAGCTATATCGTTTCTTCTGCATCGACTACATCAGATATCCATCAAAGCTTAAATAATTCTGGTGCTCATATTGGGATGGCTATAGGCTCCACAATAGGTGGAACTATTATAGACTCATATTATGTTGAATTAAATGCAATAATCGGTGGTACAATTGCTTGCATCGCAATAGTCATCTCTATAATAACCTTTAAAATGCAAAGAAACTAGGATATTTAGAGTAGGTTAAAATAAAACTAGTCCCCTAAAAAATGGAGGTTAGTTTTATTTTTCTGTGGAACAAACTAATAGTGCACTTTAGTTCGAGCAGGCATTTTTCCTTTTACATTTGAATTTATTTTAATGAGAAAGCTAATATATTGGGCCACTACTCGTAAAATATGGTGCAATTTCTGTATGGATATTTTGGTGCTACAAGAAGGATTATGAATCGATAAAAGGATTTAATGAAGACATGCTTATGACCGAAGATTCGGATTTTAGCAAACGATTAAAAGAGTGGGGAAAAATACGGGACAATTCAAAATGGGATGCTAACTTCCAGCAGAAAGTTTGATAATCATGGCAACTGGGTTTGCTTAAACGTCCGAAAATGATTTTAGCCTATCTTAAAGGAACAGCCAAAAATATGGAGATAAAGAATATTATGAAAATCAAGACAGATAAAAGGAAACAGATTGTAAAAAACTATATAAATAAATTGTGACGTTAATCGAAGAAGGATTAACGCTTTTTTTGTTGAAGTTATCAAAATAAATATGTCAGGCAGACTTTTATAGCTAACGATAAAGGAGGAGAGGAATAAATGGTTAAACCATTAATTATTGGCGACGTAACACAAGAATTATCTTCTACGCGTCGCATTTTGGAACTTTTGCCTGAGGAGCATATGTCATGGCGGCCACACGAAAAATCGATGACGCTCGGCGGGCTAGCCACACACCTGATTAACCTATTAAATTGGCAAATTGCAATATTTCAGTACCAGGACTTTGATCTTGTTACAGTGCCGCTGCGACGAGAGGCTTTAGAAAAACGCTCTGACATTCTGGATGAGTTTGATATGAACGTCGGCAAGCTTAAAAAGTTACTGTCCGAATGCGACGAAAAAACGCTTGGCGAAGAATGGACACTTCGCTATGGTGATCATATCATCCGACGTGAGCCAAAAGCAATTGCGTTCCGGACCTTTGGTATAAGCCACATGGTCCACCATCGTGCGCAGCTTGGGGTATACTTACGCCTACTCGATATTCCAGTGCCAGGTTTCTACGGTCCCTCAGCAGACGAGGAAACCCAATGAACTTGTAGGATAGCTATTCAATAAAAGGTAGTCAAAAATAAAAGTAAACACAACCCCCTTACTTGATGTAGTAAGGGGGTTAATGGCGTTGAATTTAGTTTAATTAGATACCTTTTATCTGTTTTATTGTGTGTCAGCTCATGTTATAATGAGGAGCTTAAGATAATTAAGACTTTTTTATTTAAACGGATGCCAAAAGAAGCCTCCGCAGAACGATAAAGTATAGAGGTGTATGAGAATGAATAAACGTTGGACGATTGGTGAAATTAAAAAATTTGTTGAAAATAATTCGGAAAGTAAGTTGCTAACGACGGAGTATCTCGGATTTTCTCAAAAGTTACTATTCAAATGTGCATGTGGTAATAACTTTGAAAAAACATTTGCGAAATTTAAAAATAAAAACCAAACAAAATGTGAAGTATGCCAGCCTATAAAAGAATCACGCTAAACGTAGTGCCAATGTTTATTTTAAAATAATTGGTGTTATTTTTATTAGTTTGATTTAAATCACCTTATTCCTATAGTTACTTTATAGATGAGGTGATTTTTTGGATATTTATTACTGAGTAAATTTTGATAGTTGATAATATTCGTCAAGAAGGCATTCCTTATTAAACTAATGAGTTGCGTTAGTTCAATAATAAAAATTAACTATCCGGGTTGTTAACTTATCAGGCAATGAGAAAGCATCAAAACATGTAAAATTGGATTTACCAGAAACAGACGTATGTAGTATTCATCTTGTCAATCAATCAAAAACATGTTGTTAAAAAAGGACTGTTAGCGCATGCTAACAGTCCTTTTCACTTAACTGCCGGTTTTAGGAGCTTAAACTTATTTTGAATTATTTTCGTTTGCATAACGACCAGAAGCATATTTTTTGTTCGTTTCTGCTTGTT
>NZ_JBNNUU010000001.1:361700-1075479 GCF_050280025.1 Lysinibacillus sp. NPDC093712 | reverse complement strand
TGTTGATTTTGTTGTTTCACTTGGTTTACATCCGTTTCAGTCCCAAATTCCACATCCATTGATTTCATCGAGTTCGTTGAACCAGAAGCATATTTTTTGTTCGTTTCTGCTTGTTGATTTTGTTGTTTCACTTGGTTTACATCCGTTTCAGTCCCAAATTCCACATCCATTGATTTCATCGAGTTCGTTGAACCAGAAGCATATTTTTTCTTCGCTTCTGCTTGTTGATTTTGTTGTTTCACATGATTTACATCTGTCTTATATTGATTATTGTTAGCCATTGAAAATCACCTCCTGCAACTAGTCTGTACAGAAGATGATTTAGTATCCTTAATTTATTTTAGAAAAGGTTAACAAATCTCATTCAGGAAAAGTAAAACGACGATCATCTAGATATAAGATATTTCACTTTATATAAAAATATAGCAATTTTTTGGGAAACTTGACTTATTTTTTATGAATTTATCTAAATATATTGTATTCATTTTAAATCTTTTTTAAAATGGAAGCGAATTCACATTTAAGTGCATGCACATTTGTTAATTAACATGAATTTCTTATTTTTAAGGAGGCATTTTAATTATGAAAGCAGCAGTCGTAACGAAAGACAAAACAGTAAGTGTAGAAGAGAAACAACTTAGACCATTACAGCCTGGTGAAGCATTAGTGCAAACAGAATATTGTGGTGTATGTCATACAGACCTACACGTTAAAAATGCCGATTTTGGTGATGTCACTGGGATTGTTCTAGGACACGAAGGTATTGGTAAAGTTATTGAAATTGCTGAAGGTGTTACTTCATTAAAAGTTGGAGACCGTGTATCAATCGCATGGATGTATGAGAGCTGTGGTCACTGTGAATATTGTACGACAGGTCGTGAAACATTATGTCGTGATGTTAAAAATGCAGGGTACACAGTTGATGGTGCGATGGCAGAACAAGTTATCGTATCAGCTGATTATGCTGTAAAAGTTCCTGATAATTTAGATCCAGCAGCTGCTTCTTCTGTAACTTGTGCAGGCGTTACAACTTACAAAGCTGTGAAAGTATCAAATATCCGTCCTGGACAATGGATAGGGATTTTTGGTATTGGTGGTCTAGGAAACTTAGCTGTACAATACGCGAAACATGTTTATGGTGCAAAAGTAATTGCATTTGATATAAATGATGATAAACTGGCGTTTGCTAAAGAAGTAGGGGCAGACGTAGTTGTCAACTTATTAAATGAAGACCCCGTTACAAAAGCGAAAGAACTGACAGATGGAAAAGGTTTAGATGCAACAGTGATTACAGCTGTAGCTAAAACGCCGTTCAACCAAGCTATTGATGTTGTTAAAGCTGGCGCACGCGTAGTTGCAGTTGGTTTACCTGTAGATAAAATGGATTTAGATATCCCACGTTTAGTTCTAGACGGTATTCAAGTAATTGGTACATTAGTAGGAACACGCCAAGATTTGCAGGAAGCATTCCAATTTGCAGCAGAAGGTAAAGTAGTACCGAAAGTAACATTACGTAAAATCGAAGAAATAAATGAAATTATGGAAGAAATGGAACAAGGTAAAATTACGGGCCGTATGGTTATTGACTTTACAAAATAATTGAGTTATTTATTGCAAGACAGGTGTAAATTTAATTTACACTTGTCTTTTTTATTGCTTTGGATTTTTTAAATATTTATGTAAGGTAAGTAGTTTATAATCAGATAACACTACATGCTACATAATTTTGTTTACTTAAAAATATACACTTTTGTCATAAAAAAATCGTGATACTAATACCTTATGCTTAGTTGAAATTGAGAAAAATACATTAGGCTGTTAGTTCTTTCTCAAATCATCTAACATGTAATTTTTTTCACAACAATTGACCACATACAAAATTATTTATATTTATTTACATTAGCCATACCATTAAGTACTATTATGTTATACGATATATCGCATAACATAATAGTTTATTGAACGAAAGAAGGGATGTAACCTATGGCATATAATGGGGGACCGATGACAGAAGCAATGTATTATGTATTACTAGCGTTAATGCGTCCTAACCACGGGTATCAGCTAATGCATTCCATTACAGAAGTTTCGAATGGCCGATTAAAAATGGGACCGGGGACACTTTATGGTGTACTCTCCCGAATGCAAAAAGACGGTTTTATTTCATTAGCGGAAGATGATGGCAGAAGGAAGACCTATCAAATTACAACAGAAGGAGAGCAAGCGCTACGTTTCGAGTACAGTCGATTAAAAGCGTTGATAAAAGATAGCACCATTTTAGAGGAAGGTGATGAGCATGAATAAAATCGTCCGTAAACTTCGACCTAGTGATTATTGGCGCATCGGAGAACATGAATCTTGGTTCTCAGACATGGCAGCAATGGGATTCCATCTAAAAAAGATGGGGTTACATTTCGCCCATTTTGTTAAAGGTGAACCGAAAAAAATGAGGTTCAGAATAGATGTATCCATAAATAAGAAGATTACGCCAGAACAAATACAGATGTATGAAGAAAGTGGATGGGATTATGTGACAAGCTATAATTTTTTTCACGTATATTCTTCACCCGTTGAACTCAATGCACCAGAACTACATACAGACCCCGCTGAGCAATCATACACATTAAAGGAACTGGATAAGAAATTAGTGATGAATGCATGTATAGCTACTGGTGCCATGATCTTAATGTTCGGTATGTTGGGTGCTATTTGGTTTCTTGATGGAACACCTACCCTCATTTTGGTTCAAGGATTGGCTATTCAACAAACTATAGTAACCGCCTTTATCGGATATACGACCTATAATGCGCTACAAGCAGCTTTTTCCATTCGTGCTTTGCGAAAAAATCTTATCGAAGGAAAACCGATTGATCATCATGCCCCTTGGAAAAAACACTACCGATTAAATTCAACTTTAGCTTTCCTCATCACAGTAGTTATTGGATTGAGTGCAATACTTCCATTGTTACAGCTTGTAAAAGGAGAGACGAAAACATTGCCCAAGGAAAATGTGGATTTACCCATTGTCAGATTAGCAGATATCGAGAAAAATCCTGCATTAATTCGAGGAGAAACTTCATATATGAGAGATGGTGTTGATTGGGAAAACCGATATACATATAATTGGGGTCCATTAGCACCGGTGCAATATGATACAGATGAAAGTGGAATCGTTCCCGGCGCAATGTGGGAAGACGGGAGTGGTGAATATTCACCAAGTATTCATACTAAGGTTTATCAGTTGAGCATCTCGGCACTAACGGATAATCTGATTGCTGATTTAATAAAAAGATATAGGTATGGGGATAGTCATGAAGATTTTGTTGAAACAAAACATCCCCAATTGGATCTATTAATTGTTCATGAGGAAGGTGCTTCAAAAGAAGTGTTTGCTTCTAATGGTAAAGCCGTTATATATGTTCGTTACTATGGATATGCAGAAATAAATTCAATAATAGAAAATCTAATAGAGAAGATTCATTTAATATCAGAATAAAAATTAATCAAACTTGTAGTGGACAGATTCAAACTCAATCTGGTCAAATCTCTAGCAATAGAAAAATTCAAATGCTGTTCTAAAGTAACGTCAAACAAGTTAGTCTGATGAAACCTTCAAAAAGGCTTAGCAGATATTCCTAAGCCTTTTATTACTCTAGCTTCATTCCCATACTCTCAAGCATTTCATACATGGACACCATCCTCAATCGGCAAGTTCGCTAACATTCGCTTTGGTTAGTGCTAACTCAGTATAAACCGCCTCTCGATTAAATATAGGAGGTTGTTCAATAAGTTTTTGTTCATTGTAATGAATAGGGGATAACATAGGAGCACATTCTTAACGAGATAGGTATGTACAAATCATCCACTAATATAGTGTGAAAAAAGACTGAAGTCAGAGTGAACTTTCTTTGGTTTTCACTTTGACTTCAATCTATAATTAGAAATATGCAGGTAATTTTAAATAATATGTAATTATAAGTTACCGATGCAATAGTAAATTATTGTAGTGTTGTTCGTTATTTAAGTAACTCACTCATCTATCATAGAGAGAATGTAATAGTTTATTGTCATCTTCAACTGTTGAAAAATCATTTTCTTTCCAACGTTTTAAAATTTCTAAATATGTGTCACTATTAAAAAAGACGGCTTTTTCTTCTTCGGCTATCTGCATCAAATTTTCTATTCGTTCTGGTGTTATATCAATTGAACCATCTTTTGCAAGAGTATCAAGCTTTTGGTACGTCATCTTTAGCATTACTTCTTGTACTAGACGCTCGTCAAACGTTTTATCTCCACTTTTCCAATCATCAAGCATAGCCGCATGAACATCATCTACCCAAGATAAATCTCTAGTCTTTGATGTAATAGATACTTCACTATTATCTTCGGCAACATCAGAACCTGTCTCTTTATTATTTTTAGTTACCCAAAATACACTTACACTTAATACTATAACAACAAATAGAAGACCCCATTTATAGCTTTTTTTCAATTTTTTCACCTCTATTAACAAGTGTCTCATAACAATTATCCCAAATTTATTACGCTCAAACAACCGAAAAGTCTCCTACTTACGTAGGAGACGAAGGTGTTTTTATTTAGTTCTATTAACGCTCGAAAGCATTTGTCGATGCTATATCTATTAGGTATTTGTAGTTTGCATCAGCATAGATCTTTGCAATAACTCGTACAAGTATCCCTTTCTTATTACAATTGGAACGATGAAAAATATAAAGAACAATATTGTATAGTTTTAGAACGATAATAATAAAAGAGCTCAAGTGCCTTCTTCAAGCCATTTTTTCGTTTTATTGCTCGTAGAAGGCATTTATTTTTGCGTTGTGAGAGCGATTGAGATGGGCTACGGTACGCATTACTGTATCTCGATACGTTATATAGCGTTTAGTTTTATTGTTAAAATAAAAAAGATTACATTAAAATTGAACTGCAAATGGACGCTGACATGAATTTACTGAATGTTGTATTTTTTTATAAACCAATAAGAAATAGTTGTGAATGGATAAGAACAATCTCAGTTGGATAAAATATTTGTGAACTTAAAAAGTTCAAATTCCAAGGTTTGGGAGGACTAAATATGTCATCTGAAATGGGAGAAACACCTCGTACTGGTCGAGACATTAACGATGGAATTGTACATTTTGGTGGGCAAGCTGAGAGTGTTTTTAGTTCATTAGCTGAACAAGCTCGACTTTCAATACAAAAGAAAGCAGACGACCTAACTGCACAGTATCTTGATAATAATCCTAATCCAGACTATTATGAATGTGTTGAATGTGTATCAGAGGGAGTTTTGACAGCAGGGAACGAAATAAAGGCTAGCAGTGGTTCTTGGGGAGATTCAGTAGATGCAGCACTTGAGGCTGGTGTTGGAACTACAGTAGCAAAAATAGCATGTAAAAGAATAGCGATGTCTAAACATTAATTTTAAAAAAGCGTAGGCGTAACAAGCTTATGCTTTTTGCTATTTATTGATTTCTTTTATCCTCTCCGCAATAGAATTTTTAGTTGTCAAAGTGTTGCAAGTTCTTGAATATACAGTAAACTCGCTAAAGAATTGCATTGTAACATATACTTTAGATTACTTAATGAGTTAAGAGTTTTTTGTCTTATATGTAACAATACATATTCGGTTGAATAGTAATAAATTTGCATAAAAAACGCAGCTAATAGATAGCTTCGCTTGATAGTGGAATATACGTTAACTCATCAAATTGTGAACGTGAGCTTCAATGGATTTAAGTTGATCTTTGTTAATTTTACTATGAGGTTGTGGAAACCAATGAACTTCATTATCATGAAAGATTCCTCTATAGTTATTCCCCTCAATGTTTATTTTAAATTGAAAATGCTCGTGAATATGACCTTCAAACAACGGTACAATTACTTCAAAATTTTGTAGCATTCCCTGAACTATTTTGCTTATGTCCTCATATTAACAACGTAAAATTAAAGAATAAGCCGAAAAAAGATTAGACTTTCATAAAAATAAAACAACAAAGTAATCTTTTAAGTTCATAACTTAAAAGATACTCACATATATGAAGATGTAGAAGCATTAATTCTACCATTATACATTGAAGAGTAATAATGGTATTTTATAAATAGATAGACTTTTCACTTAATTTAAAAAAGTAGGAGGTTTCATTATGGTATCTTTTTCTAAACCAGATGTAGAACAGTTTTTACGAACATTTTCGATTGGTGATTTTGCGGTTAGTCCAGATGAAAAACAACTAGTTTTCAGTACAAATTTAAGTGGCAAGTATAATTTATGGGCCATGAATTTACCAAGTACGTTCCCGACGCCGCTTACTTTTATTGACCAAAGCTGTCATGGCCTTCTCTATGATAAACAAGGGCGGTTCATCATTGCCGGTTTTGACCAAAATGGGGACGAAAATACGCAATTTTATGGACTTCCGCTTCAAGGTGGGACAATGAAGAAAATTATTTACGAAGAAGGAACTCGCAATGTTGGACCAATTTTATCAGAAGATGGGACTAAGCTTTATTATACATCTTCGAAAGGAAATCCAACGTATTTAAATGCATATGTCTATGATTTGGTTACTGGTGAGGAAGAAACAGTTCTTGTGGGAAAAGATGCGCCCACTTTTTTACTCGATTTTAGTCCGAATGAAGAGGTAGCCCTCTACTATAAACATTTTGCTAATACGTATACTCTCCTATACGCCAAACGAGGAGAGGAACATATTCTTCTGACACCGCTAACAGATCAGCAACATACGGTCAGTGACGCAGTTTTTGTATCGGATGAGCTTATCTATTTATTAACGAACTACGATGCTGATTTTACGTATTTGGCTTCGTATAATTTAGAGACAAATGAGTTCGTAAAATTGAAAGATTTGGAGAATGAAAGCTTTACTACGTTGAAATATAACAAAGAAAAGCATTGTCTGTATTTAATCAGTGAAAAAGGAGTAGAAGATCATTTATACATGCATGATTTGCTATCGGGTAATTGGGAAGAACTAGATTCACCATGCAGTGTCATTGAAAAACTGATAGTCACAAAATCCGGTAGTTTGTATTTATTAGGAAGAGGGGCTACAAAACCACATAATATTTATCAACTGAAGGAAAATGGATGGACATCTTTAACGGAATACACAGTTCCAGGTGTAGATCAAAGCGAATTAGTTGAACCAGATGTAATTACTTATTCTTCCTTTGATGGACTTGAAATAGAGTCCTTATTTTTCAAAGCTAAAAAGGAAAATGATAATGGTGAAATCATCTTTTGGCCACATGGTGGTCCGCAAGCTGCAGAGCGTAAATTTTTTAGAGCTTCCTTCCAATTCTTTTTAAATCATGGGTATAGCATCTTTGCTCCAAATTTCCGTGGTTCTACAGGCTATGGGTTGGCTTTCATGAAAATGGTAGAAGGAGATTGGGGACACGGTCCACGCCTTGATAATGTAGCTGGACTCGACTGGCTCATAGCAAATGACTACGCGGAAAAAGGCAATATTTTATTGATGGGGGGTAGTTATGGGGGTTACATGGCTTTATTACTTCATGGTAGACATGCTGATTATTTCAAAGCCGTAGTGGATATCTTTGGTCCATCTGATTTGTTCTCATTTATCAACTCGGTTCCTGAAGACTGGAAGCCAGTTATGGATCAATGGGTAGGAAACCCTGAAAGAGACAAGCAAAAACTTATTGAATACTCACCATTTACGTATCTAGAAACTATGGTGAAACCAATGCTAGTTATTCAAGGAGCGAATGATCCCCGTGTTGTGAAAGAGGAATCTGATCAAATCGTACAAGCTTTAAAAGAAAAAGGTCGAGATGTCGAGTACATGCTTCTTGAAGATGAAGGACATGGATTCTCTAAAAAAGAAAATGAAATTGCTGTTTATCAAAAAATCCTCTCATTTTTGAATCAATTCGTTGAATCTAAAGTGAAAGCGTAATGATGCGTTCATTGGAAAATAGAACCCCCGACTAAGAAGATACAATGAAAAAATGAAAAAATTCTTTCTTTAAGTAATGGTTGGAAGTTAAATAAAAAAGACTAGGTTCTACTATGATAGGACCTAGTCTCAATTGATATTTAAATATAAATACTATAGTAAATTAAGCTAAATGCCTTAATGTCAAAGTGTTTTCGTATTTTACTATCATTGGTATAGTGATATGTATGTTGAATTGAGCAGTCGTTAGATGTTAAGTAAATATACTAATGTAATTAATATCCATTACAAAACAACTTTTTGAAGATATTTCAAAAAACTTTAATATTACTTAATATGTGAGCTAATAAGAATAAGTGTAACTCCCGTAAATAGGCAAATGATTCTCGTCACAGGAATTTTATCAGCTAGTCCAAATAATGCAATTGCAGTCGTTATGATTAACACTGTTGGACCAACCAAAGCAAGCATCGTATTAATATAGAAAGCTTTTTCTAAACTATTTAACTTAAGCATCAATAATCCAGCACTTACTTCAATACTCCCAGACAATACGCGTAAAATAACCATAGCAAGAAGAGATTTTTCAATAATTGTCATCATCCTATCTATATAAGTATTTTTCGCTTATATTTTAATTCCATTATTAGAATAATTATAGACTTCTGTTTTAATGAAATATTAACATCAATATATGTATGATTCTAATCAAATAGAATTGGTTTTATATATCCATTTTCTGCTTTAAAAAATACATATAATAAAAACCTAAAGATTTATGGGGATTTTTAAAAGATGGAGACTTACAATTATATCAATTGAACAATAAATAAGTTTTCGAAAATTATATTTTTAGCTATTTTTGTCAACAACTTAACTGGTGATAAGCTAAAAAGTTGATAAGGAGTATTTCTCCTTATCAACTTTTTTAGTGTGTCGGACATGTCTGCAGTCTATCGAATTACACTGTATACAAAAAATGCTGTGAACAAAAGTACTTAAGCGAATGAGGCAGGATAGTGGAATAATTAAATGTTCTTCTTTATAAAAACAAAAAAACCAATATTAGTGTGTAAAGAATGGAAATTCATGAAGGGGGAATACTGTAGTTCTCTGTTGCAAATACAATTCAAAAATAAAACCATATCAATACGGAGGTAAAAAATGAATGTCCTTGATTGTATTATTATAGGTGGAGGTCCTTCTGGCTTAAGTGCTAGCTTAACATTAGGAAGGGCCAGAAGAAATATTGCATTATTTGACGATGGAACGAATAGGAATAAAGTGACACAATCATCACATGGATTTATTACTCGAGATGGGATAAAACCACAAGCGTTTAAAGAACTAGCGTTAAAAGAGGTGGAGAATTACCCGTCCGTATCTTATTTTAATGCAACAGTTACTGAAATCATTAAGGATATAAGTAACGAGCAATTTACTGTCAAAACATCTACTAGTGAGGAATTTGTTTCAGAAAAAATAATACTCGCCACTGGTATTCAAGAAATATTTACGATACCAAGTATAAAAAAGTTTTATGGGAAAAGTCTTTTTAGTTGTCCGTATTGTGATGGCTGGGAGCAAAAAGATAAGCCATTAGTAGTTATTGCAGAAAAAGAAGAGCATATACTGCATCTGACTAAGTTAATTTATAATTGGTCGCAGGATTTAGTTGTTTTAACGAATGGAGTTCAATTATCTAAAGAAGGTAAAATGGAGTTACAAATACACAATATCAAAATTATATCGGAAAAGATAAAAGACTTAATCGGTAATGGCGGTTACTTACAAAAAATAGCGTTTGAATCAGGAGCAACAATTAGTAGAACGGGGGGATTTGTTGCCCCATCTTATTATCGTCCAAATCAATTTGCTGAGAGGCTTGGCTGTGATATTCATGAAGATGGAAAAGTTATAACAGATGGTATTGGTAGAACATCCCAAAAAAATATATATATTGCAGGGGAAACCGAAAGATCTAAACCATCCTCTTTAATGATTTCAGCTGCTAAAGGTAATAAAGCTGGGGTCTCAGTAAATACTGATCTAACGATGGAACGCTTTTGATTTGTCATAAGACCTTCTGCTTTAACTTTAGCTAATATAATTACACATCAACGCCAATGTGTCACCACATATACTTCAACCATTGTGTTAGAGTAAGAAATAAAGAAGAACGGATTTTGATTTTAGAATTCGTTTTTTCTTTGTTGTTTAAAAAGGATTGAAGGTTTTTTGTTGAAGTTATTGAACTAACGGCATAGGTTTCCTAAAAAAATGGGTTGTCATTTTTAGTTTTACAAGGTGAGGCAAAAACCAATAAAATAAGCCCGGAGGAATAAAAATATGAAACAATTGGGGACTCTATACTTTTTCTGTGGAAAAATGGGGGCAGGAAAATCAACTAAATCAAAACAATTAGCTATAGAAAAACATGCGGTACTGTTATCTGAGGATGAATGGCTTTCATCCCTTTACCCTTATCAAATCACATCATTTGAAGAGTATCTAAAATTTTCAGCGCAGATCAAGCCGATGGTAAAAAAGCATGTTCAAAACATATTAACAGTTGGTACAGATGTAGTGATGGATTTTCCAGGTAACACTCAAAAACAGCGAAAATGGTTTTTGGATATAGGGTCAGAGGTCAATGCAAACCATCAACTAATTTTCCTTAATTTAAATAACGAGCAATGCTTATTTCAAATTGCCCAAAGGCGTAACGAACAACCCGAAAGAGCAGCTTTTGACACGGAAGCGACATTTAATCAAGTTACTAAATTTTTTGAAGCACCAGAAGCATCCGAGGGTTTGAATATTTTAGAGTTTAGTGGAAAAGAATAACAAGAAGTTCAAAACAGTGTTATAGAACCAGAAAATAATTAGCTCATATACAGAAAATGAAATGGGGAGTTAGAGGATATATTCAAACCCTCCTCCTCGCCAAATAATTTTAGTTTACATAATATAAATTATAGGAAGTTACGTTTCATTTAAAAGTATACTTATGATAGTGAGACAAAATTAAATGTACATAGACATCAAACTAAACTTTAAAGTTTGATTAAAAGTTTGTTACAAACGTTGATTTTATAATAATAGAAAAAACCCATGCATTTTGAAAAAAGATTGTTCAAAATGCATGGGTTTTATTTAAATGCGAAGTTATTTTTATCAAACTATATTACAAATTCGTTCTTTATTATAAATAATCGTTCTTTATTTTAATTGATCAAACTTTTTTACAAACTACAACTCTTTTTTCTTCCATCATTAGGATATTACGAACAAATTCACATGTCCAAAAACCTAAAAATGAATTTAAACTTCTGTATATTGTCCAATCTTTCTGAATTTCTCATAGCGATCTTCAATTAATTGTTCACCATTTAAAGAATTCAATGCTTTTAGTGTGACGCTTATACACTTTTTTATATAAAATGCTTGCTTCGCAACATCGCGGTGTGCACCACCCGTTATTTCAGGGATTATTCCATCAATAACGTCAAGCTCTTTTAAGTCAGGTGCTGTTATACGCATTGCTTCTGCTGCTTGCTTCCCTAGGCTACCATCTCGCCATAAAATCGATGCAGCCCCTTCAGGCGAGATAACCGAATACGTTGAGTTCTCTAACATAAAGACTCGATTAGCTACGCCTAATGCAATTGCACCACCACTTCCGCCTTCCCCAATAACAATACTAATGACTGGTACTGTGAGAATCGCCATTTCAGCAAGAGTTCTAGCAATGGCTTCACTTGGGCCGCGTTCCTCAGCTGCCTTACCTGGATAGGCGCCTTTCGTATCAATAAAACAAATAATTGGGCGCTTAAATTTCTCAGCCTGCTTCATTAAGCGTAATGCCTTACGATATCCTTCAGGGTGTGGCATACCAAAATTCCGTCGAATATTTTCTTTAGTTGATTTTCCTCGTTGATGTCCAACAATTGTTACGGGCTGTTCTTCAAAGAGAGCAATTCCTCCAAGAATAGCTGCATCATCACCAAATGTACGATCTCCATGTAACTCAATAAAGTTTTCACATATAGCTTCTATATATTGTAAAGTAGTTGGTCGTTCTGGATGTCTAGCAACCTGTACACGATCCCATGGCTTCATATTGGCATAAATAGATTGTTCTAGCTGTGTTAGACGTGTTTCAAGTTTTTCGATTTCGCCTGTCATGTCTACATTTGCCTCTGTAGCAATCGTTTTTAATTCATCAATTTTTTCTCGTAATTGTACTACTGGTTCTTCAAAAGCTAAATTTTTAGACATGTTGCACACCGTCTTTTGTATGCATTTTTACAAGTATTGCTACTTGGTTTCGTAAATCCTTCCGATGGAAAACTGCATCAAGCTGACCATGCGCTAGTAAAAACTCTGATTTTTGGAAATCATCTGGTAATTTTTCTCTTAATGTTTCTTCAATGACACGGCGACCAGCAAAGCCAATCAATGCTTGTGGTTCAGCAATATTAATATCTCCAACAGAGGCAAAGCTTGCTGAAACGCCACCGTATGTAGGGTGCGTCATGATCGAAATAAATAATAGTCCTTCTTCACTATGACGTTTTAATGCCACACTCGTTTTTACCATTTGCATTAATGATAGAATACCTTCTTGCATGCGCGCTCCACCACTAGCAGTAAAGATAATAACCGGTACACGTAATTCAATAGCTTTTTCAACGGCACGTGTGATTTTTTCTCCTACAACGGAGCCCATTGAGCCCATACGGAAATGAGAATCCATAATTGCTACAACAATTTCTTCTCCATCAAGAGTACCTACCCCAGTCAGTACAGCTTCGCTTAATCCCGTTTGTTGTTTAGCCACTGAAATTTTTTCTACATAATCAGGGAAATTAAGTGGATTACTTGTTTGTAAATGATCATCCATTGAAACAAATGAACCTTCATCTAAGAAATATGCTACGCGCTCCTGTGCAGTCATTTTGAAATGATGGTCGCATTTTGTACACACTTTATGATTTTTTTCTAATTCCTTTGTTAACTGAATGTGACGGCATTCTGGACATTTTGTCATAAGTCCTTCCGGAAATCCCTTTTCCTGTCCGTCCTCATTCTTTTTATTAAATAAGCTACGTATTGCCATGTTTTACTCCTCCTATGTTTGTCTAAATGCCTTGTTCAGCATTTATGTTCGTAAGCTTTTAATGCTTCTTTTTCATAGCCAAGCTGCATCGATTTCAACATAGTTTGAATGATTAATTTTTCTTCTTCTGTTGATTTTCGATTTAAACGGTCACCGGCCTAAACTGCTAATTGAAACCAGACTTTTAGTAAAAAACGATTTCTGACGTGATGATTATTTCTCGTAAAACATCCAGACAATTAATCGTACCTCTATCTCTAGCTTTACAAAAAACTGTCCCACATAGGTAGTGTTCACAGAGTCACTGTACAACTTATAACGCGGCTTCCAATTCATGAATTTGTCGCGTTAATTCGACATCCTTTTTTTGATTTTTCATCTTCTAATATAAACATCGACAATATTTCTACGAGCCGATGCTTTTGTGTAGAAGCTAGAAACGTACCTCCCCCATGTCTCGTTTCAATAAGACCTATCAACCCTAAACTTCGCAATGCCTCTCTCACAGAGGATCGCCCGACACCCAGACATTCTGAAAGGACTCATTCGGAAGGTACTTTTCACCAGCCTGTATTTTTTCCATTTTAATAAGTTGTCGTAATTGTTGGACGATATCTAAAAACACTTTCTTTTGTTCGGTTTTTTTATCCATACGATCAACTCCTCGGTCAATCTATTCGCTTTGGAATAATTATCGCTGTCGCTTTCCTTTCGCGCAGATAAACAATGCATCCAAAGGCTTTATCTTATTTCTACGAGCTGATGCTTTTGTGTGGAAGCTAGAAACGTACCTCCCACATGTCTCGTTTCTACTCTAAACTTCGCAATGCCTCTCTCACAGAGGATCGCCCGACACCTAGACGTCTGAAAGGACTCTTTCGGAAGGTGACTTTTCACCAGCCACCAGCCTGTATTTTTTCCATTTTAATAAGTTGTCGTAATTGTTGGACGATACCTAAAAACACTTTCTTTTGTTCGGTTTTTTTATCCATACGATCAACTCCTCGATCAATCTATTCGCCTTGGAATAATTATCGCTGTCGCTTTCCTTTCGCGCAGATAAACAATGCATTCGAAGGCTTTATCTTCATTCAGTAGGTGTTTGGATACCTACTATAAAGAAACAAAATCCACCACCTTCAGATGATGGCGTCTCTTACTGAATGAATCCAAAAGTGGTCTGGCCACTTTTGAAGTTGGCTTTATCTTACAAAATAATTATTTAAAAGTAAAGAAGAAACTGTATAAAAATTTATGCAATTTCTAAAATTACTTCAATTTCATATTCTTTTCGTCGTTTGTGCATATTTTACTTTCACTTGAGGTCTACCAAAGCGCTTTTCAATCGTTCTCTCACTGTAAAGCAAGTCATCTTCTAGTAACAGCTCTTGAACAAGATGAGAAACTTGCAGGAATAAGGTTACAGATACCCTTCCAAACTCATCCTGAAGCTAATAAAGGCCATTTGTAAACGGCGACTTACAAGGAAAGCACGTACCTGGCATTGTTCGGACGTGGCCCATTGAGCCAATATCCAGGGTTATTAATCGTAACTTTTTTTTTATGATTGTTCGCCACTTTACTAAATCAAGAGTTTCAGTATAAGTGTATATATCGCGAAAAAAACCAATAAATATGAACAAACTATCCGTATTAAAAAACAAGCAGGGTTAAAAACCTAGCTTGTTTGAAAATAATTTTCATATAAAAAATCCATATAATATCTAAACAGTCAGTTTCGTGTTACCCTTTTTCACTGTTTTATACGCTTACCACCTTTATTAAATGAATATCTGGAAGTTCTTTGTCCCTGTAATTCTTGTTAGAACTTCAAAACCATTTTTTTCTACTAAAAAATAAAGGTAGAGAAAATTTTAGCGTTTAACTAAATCTCTTAATATCTTATCGTATAATCGATAAATAAGAGACGTAATTTCCTCGACTATTTCATCAACAAATTCAACTACTTGTTCGTGTTTTCCACATTCTTATCTTCTTCTATCGAAAACACCATCTTACTTTAAGTGAAAAGGCATAAATCCTGGGTATTACAGCTAAAAATTTTCATCTAATTTTAGGGTAATCACAAATAAATTTAATACTTTTCACTGTACCTTCCTTTTCTGTAATAATAAATACATATGGATTAATTAAGATATTATGCTCAGAATAATCATTATAAAGTTCTAGAAAACTTGCATAAAGATAACTAAATAACAATTTACTAAAAATATTCGTTTATAAACTATAACAATGCACCTTTCTATAAAAATATTGAAAATCGGATTGAAATTTATTTTCATAGTGGAAATAAGGAAATATTTGAGAATAATAATTGTAACTCTTAAAGTTGCAAGAAGGGTTTATGTTTATTTTATTGGTTTTATGTAGTTTAGACTTTGGTGTCTTTTTACAATTAAAATAAACTCAGATAATCGTTAAATCATCTGAGTTTATTCATCTTATTTAGTTAATGCCTTCATATCTGCTACGATTGTTTCAACAGGTACATTTGTAGCGCCGTCATAATCTTTCACGACAACTCCGTCAGCATTTACTAAATAAAAGCTTGACATATGTACAACTTGATCAGAATTCGGATCATTTTTCACTAATGAATTAAATGATTTTCTAGCAAATTGCTCAATATACTGTTGCTTATAGCCAGTTAATAGCTGCCATTTGCTATCATCAATTACTGAATATGTTGTTAAATAATCTTTTAAAACATCTGGTGAATCTACTTCAGGATCTACACTAAATGCCACTATTTGATAATCCTTTACACCTTCATCCTTTAATGACTTCTGCACATCGGTCATATTATATGTCATCGGCGGACAAATCGAGTTGCAATTTGTAAATATGAACATGGCTAGCCAAGGTTTTCCTTTTAAGCTATCAAGACTTACTTGCTCATTGTTTTGATTTGTAAATGAAAAATCCTCTACATCAATGCTCATTTCAGGTTCAAATTTATAACTTCCACAAGCTGCCAAAATGGTGCTTAATACTAGTAATCCAACTAGCATGATCCTTTTCTTTCCCATCAAAATGTACACTTCCCTCCAATATATCATCGTATTTTATTGTATAAATAATAGAATACAAATACAAGATAATGAACTTGAATCATTTCCTTCATTATGTCATTTGCCCTTAAACTGTATGTTTTTGGTATTCTAAGGCTCATTCCACTCCTTTTATTCAAAAAATTTTCAAAAAAAATTCACAACATTTTTTTACTAATTTTCTTATTTCCCAATACGGTATTGTATTGTTATATAACAATGTTTTTTTGCCATTCTTTTATTACTTACATTTTATACAAAAATAAGAATAACATTAAATTTCTCTTTTGCGTTCATTTTTTCTCCTACATTCAATATTATTATCAATATGCTATTTCAGAAATACTATTTTACAACTAAAATACGTTCTCTTTCTTACAGATAATTTCTATTAAATCCTTATTATTTCTACATTATTTCGGCTATCTAAATTTAACTAAAAATTTAAAAAACTAAAAATTTAGTATTGCATTATAGGATTATACCTCATAAAATAAGTGAATATAACGACGATTAACAGAGAAATATGTCGTTTAAAACAGAAATATATAACTTTAGGGGGAATAATAATGGCTAACATTACTGGGAACAAAAACGTGCAATCAGTTGACTATAATGCAATTGAAGCTATGGAATCGTTCAACATTTTCGTGAAAAAGAAAAATACCTTCCTTTTCTCGATTACAGCAGGGTTTTTATTACTTTATATTCTATTGCCTATCCTTGCTTTTCAGCCTGTACTACAACAAAAAATTATTGGCAGTATAACGGGCGTTTGGATTTACTCAGCAGGACTTTTCATCATGACCATTATTCTTTGTACAGTATATGTAAAAAAAGCTGCTTCATTCGATAAAGCTGCTGCTGCAGTTCTTGCAGAGTATCAAGCGAAAGGTGGAAAATAAATGAATTTAGTATCAGTAGGTTTCTTTTTAGGAATCGTAGGTTTAACATTAATCGTTACGTATATTGCAGCAAAACGCACTTCTTCTGCAAGCGATTTCTATACAGCAGGTGGTGGTCTGAAAGGTTGGCAAAATGGTTTTGCAATTGCCGGTGATTACTTATCAGCAGCAGCATTTCTAGGAGTTTCTGGTGCTATTGCATTAACTGGTTTTGATGGCTTCTTCTTCTCTGTAGGTTATGTCGTTGCAAATTTAGTTCTATTATATGTAATTGCTGAACCAATGCGTAATCTAGGACGCTATACGCTGGCAGATATGTTAACGGCTCGCTTTAATGAAAAGCGTATTCGTGGTGTAGCTGCTACTGGAACAATTATTATCGTTATTCTCTATATGATTGCGCAATTAGTTGGTGCTGGAGCACTTATTAAATTATTATTTGGTATTGAGTACTGGGTTGCGGTGTTAATTGTAGGAGTTATGATGACCACTTATGTATTGTTTGGTGGTATGACGGCGACTTCTTGGGTACAAATTATTAAAGCTGGACTTTTACTATTTGGGACAGGTCTATTGGCTACGCTCGTACTAATGAAATTTGATTTCTCATTAGTAAAAATGTTTGATACGATTTCTGCCGATCATGGCGATAAATTTTTAGTACCAGGTATGAAATACTCTAGCTCAATTGACTCTGTATCGATGATGATGGCACTTGTCTTAGGTACATCAGGTTTGCCACATATATTAATGCGCTTCTTTACTGTGAAAGATGCGAAAACAGCTCGTTCTTCTATTTCTTGGACAACTTGGATTACAGCTATTTTCTTCTCGTTAACAATTTTCTTAGGCTTTGGTGCAATGCACTTTGTAGGTCTTGATAAAATCATCGCAGAAAGCATGGCTGGTAATACTGCTGCACCACTATTAGCTGAATTCCTTGGTGGTGATGTATTAATGTCATTCATCTGCGCTGTCGCTTTTGCAACAATTTTAGCGGTAGTCTCTGGTTTAGTATTAACTGGTGCATCTGCTATTTCTCATGATATATATGGAGAGATTATTAAAAACGGTAAATTAACTGAGAAACAACAGGTTGTAGCTGCTCGTACAGGCTCTATTTCTATTGCCATTGTTTCTATTATTCTTGCATTATTTGCTCAAAGCTTAAATGTTTCGTTCTTAGTATCTTTCGCATTCTGTATCGGAGCATCTGCTAATCTACCAGTTATTTTATACACAATTTACTGGAAAAAGTTCAATTCAACTGGTGCTGTTTCTGCAATGGTAACAGGTTTAGTTTCCTGCTTAGTTTTAGGCGCAATGGGTCCGAACGTTTGGAGCCCAATAGAAGGTGCTGCACTCTTTGTTGGGAATCCTTTAGTGCCACTAGCAGTTCCTGCAATTATTACGATTCCACTAGGCTTTATTGCCGGTTACTTAGGTTCCGTTCTTTCTGCAAGCAAAGTGTCTCAAGCCGAAGCAGATCGTATTTACAAAGAGATTCGAGTGAAAGCGAATACAGGTGTATCAGTTTCAGATATTTCTCATTAACAGATTTATATCGTAATCTAACATTAATTATTAATAAAAGGACTCGACTTCGGTCGGGTTTTTTTATTTTTTACTATAAAAATTCAAACATATTACTTATTGAACAATACTATTTATTTTCCAAATTTAAGAAAATATCCATTTTCCACTAGAGAAATAGTGTTTATTTTTTCTGGAAAAAACGCATTTTTTCTCGGTTATTACATCCTTATTTTTGTCAAGAAGCTAGTAATATCCATACCTCGCTAATTTATCTGAATATTCTAAAACCCTTTAATTTCTAGGCTTTGTCATGTATTTTCTGTTTCAAGACTATTTTTACAGAAATTTTTTTTCCATAATTTTTCTGAAATGTATTGCAATTTTGTGAACTGTCTCATAAAATTAAGATGTGAATTCACAAAAGTAGCAAAATTCAGTATTTAAGCAGTAAAAATAAACACAAAATGGGGAATGTTTATGGCGAACAATCAAGCAAGCAAAAGCATTGTAATTGATTATGATGCAATTGCAAAACAAGAATCGTTTAAAGCACTTGTAAAAAAGAAGAACGCATTTCTTTGGTCAATCACTGTATTCTTCTTAGCAGCTTACATGATGCTACCAATTCTTACATCTTACACAACAATCCTACACCAAAAAGCTTTTGGGGAAGTTACTTGGGTATGGATTTACGCAGCAGGATTATTCATTATGACTTGGAGCTTATGTCACCTATATGTTGCGAAAGCAAATAGCTATGACAAAGAAGCAAAAGCAATAATCGCTGAATACGAAAACGGAGGTGGCCGCCTATGAGCCCTATAGCAATATTCTTCTTCGTAGCAATCGTTGGTCTTACATTAATTATTACATGGTGGGCATCTAAACGTACTTCGTCTGCGACTGATTTTTACACTGCAGGTGGTGGCTTAACTGGCTGGCAAAATGGACTAGCTATTGCTGGTGACTACTTATCAGCAGCTTCTTTCCTAGGTATCGCTGGTGCCGTTGCATTATTCGGATTTGATGGATTCTTCTTCTCTATCGGTTATTTAGTAGCTTACTTAGTGGTTCTTTATATTGTAGCTGAGCCATTACGTAACCTTGGTAAATTCACATTAGCTGACATGATTACAGCACGTTTTAACAGTTCAAAAGTTCGTGGTACAGCAGCATTAAGTACAATTACAATTGTTTTATTCTACATGATTGCACAACTAGTTGGTGCAGGCGCACTTATTCAATTACTTCTAGGAATCGACTATTGGGTTGCAGTATTAATCGTAGGTGTTATGATGACAACTTACGTATTATTCGGTGGTATGACTGCAACTTCATGGGTACAAATTATTAAAGCTTGTCTATTAATGTTAGGTACAATCATTATTTCATTCTTAGTGTTAAAAGAGTTTGGCTTCAGTCTTTCAACAATGTTCACAGAAATGACTACTGCAACTGAAAGCGGTGCAGCATACTTAAATCCTGGTCTTAAATATACAAACGGTATTGATACAATTTCAATGTTAATTGCACTTGTATTAGGTACTGCGGGTCTTCCACATATCTTAATGCGTTTCTTTACAGTAAAAGACGCAAAAACTGCTCGTTCTTCAGTAATTTGGGCTACTTGGATTGTAGGTATTTTCTATGTATTAACAATCTTCTTAGGATTCGGTGCAGCAGCATTCGTTGGTAAAGAAAAAATTATTGCTGCTAACGCGGCTGGTAACATGGCTGCTCCACTTCTTGCAGAAGCACTTGGCGGAGACATTCTGTTCTCATTCGTTTGTGCGGTAGCATTTGCAACAATCTTAGCGGTAGTAGCAGGTCTTGTACTCTCTGGTGCATCTGCCCTATCACATGATATTTATGGCCAAATCATTAAAAAAGGTAAAATTACCGAAAAAGAGCAAGTACTTGCTGCTCGTATCGGTTCTATTACTATCTCTATAATATCTATCCTTCTTGCACTTGGTGCGCAAACATTAAACGTTGCGTTCTTAGTATCACTAGCATTCTGTATTGCAGGTTCTGCTAACTTACCAGTAATTATCTATACAATTTATTGGAAACGCTTTAATACTACTGGTGCAGTGACAGCAATGTTAACAGGTTTAATTTCTGCTTTAGTTCTTGTAGCTGTTTCTCCAAACCTTTGGAATCCAGTTGAAGGAAAAGCAATCTTCGTTGGTGAACCGTTAATTATGTTAACGAACCCTGCAATAATCTCTGTGCCACTTGGTTTCCTTGGTGGATTCATCGGAACATTACTTTCTAAAGAAACTGATGATGCAAAATACCGTGAAGTTGACGTTAAAGCAAACACTGGTATTTCTGTACAAGACGTATCTCACTAATATTATGACTAAAAACCTCGTAGGCATGTGCTTACGAGGTTTTACTTTTCTCTCCTTTTTCGGTAATATATTGGTAATATTATATGGAGGTATTATCATGGCACAATCTAAGGCTAAAAAGAAGCGTTTGCATTTAAAACGTACACAAGGTAAAGACGTTGAGAAAAAGCGTCAAACTTCCCCTTTCAGTACACATGAGCGCGTTACAAAAACGAAGCGTGCAACATTAGAACAAAATAGGACAAAGCATAGGAAACAGCCACATGTAGACGATTCGTCGTACTAGATGTGGCTGCTTTTGTCGTATCTTTATAAATTATAAAATATCTTCGTATTTCGTGTTACAATTTTTGCCGCTTCTTGTGCTGTTAAGCCTTTAATAGTTGCAATAACTTCAATGGTTTTAGACATCATATACGGCGAAGTGCGAGCTTTGTCAAAAGGTCCCTCAAATGGCCAAGGACCATCCGTTTCAACCATCATGAGTTCCAATGGATAGCTTTCAATCAATGCTTGAATTTCCGCTTCATAAACACAATCAGGTGTAATTGAAATATAATAGCCATTATGTATCATGCGCACAATCGCCTCTTCACTTCCCTTAAACCAATGAAAATGTGCTTTCTTCACACCATGTTGCTCAAGTAAATCACATGCGATTAAAGCGTCCTCATAAACAGCATGTAACACAATCGGTTTGTGAAGCTCTTTAGCCAACTTAATAAATTGTTCTAATAAATGTATATAACCTTGCTCATCAATGTTCTGAGCTTGTCTGCGATAATAAGGTAACCCGACCTCTCCAACGGCAATCATCTCATTAGCATGAAGCCGTATCCAATCAAATAAAGCTTGTCTGTCCTCGTCACTAGGTAAAGTTTGTTCAGGATGAAAACCATAGGCTGCCTTTACCTTATCGTATGATTTCGTTAACTTCAGCGTTTTCTGACTAGATTGCAAGTCCGTACTCACCGCAATGACATATTGTGCTTCTTCAAGTAGCAGAGGCACTTCTTCTTCCTTATACTGATCTAAATGAATATGTGCATCAATCAACATATGCATCGTCCTTTTCTTCTTTTAAGTAATGGAAAAGTTGCTGTTTTAATTGTGTAAACTGTGCACAATGGCGAATTTCCTCGGATCGTGGTCGTGCAAATGGAACAATTATCTCCTCCTTGATAGTAGCCGGACGTTTTGTTAATACAATAATGCGATCTGCTAAAAATAACGCCTCTTCGATACTATGTGTAACAAACAGGATTGATTTTTTATGTTCCTCCCAAATGGATAACAACCATGCTTGCATTTCTAATCTTGTAAACTCATCTAGCGCTGAAAACGGCTCATCTAGACATAAAATTGGTTTCTCACTAACGATAGCTCGTAGAAATGATACACGTTGTTGCATGCCTCCTGATAAAGCATGAGGATAAGCATTTTCAAAAGACGATAGGCCAACCTTTACTAGCCATTTTCTCGCAAGTTCTATATTAGGTCGATGCTGCAATTCTTCTACAATTGTGACATTTTCCAAAATTGTCCGCCACGGTAATAAGCAAGGTTGCTGTGGCATGTAGCCAATAGTGCCTGTCTTTTGCTGAATGTCTTCTCCATTTAACAAAATAGCACCATGATTCAAAGGCGTTATACCTCCTATTAATTGAAAGAGAGTGCTTTTACCACTACCGGAGGGACCTATGATTGCCACAAATTCGCCTTCCTTTACCGTAAAGGATAAGTTTTTAACTACTTCAAGCGAGCCAAAGGATTTAGATATGTCTTGAATGTTCAGCATGTGATCCCCTCCCCTTTACAACAAGCTTTTCAACAAAGCGGATAACACTAAATAACAACAAACTTAACAAAACTATCGCAAATATCGCCACAAATACACGATCCGTACGAAACGATGATTGAGCAAGTGTCATATAGACACCAATTCCCTTTTTCGCACCAAGCCATTCCGCGATGACAGCCCCCATCACACTATAAGTGGCTGCGATTTTAATACCAGAAAATATAGAAGGATAGGCAAATGGCCATTCTAATTTCCAAAATGTTTGCCCTTTTGTAGCACCTATCATTGCAATATAATGCTTAAGCTCAGATGACGTTTGACGAAATCCATCCATTGCCGCAATAACGATAGGAAAAAAACAAACGAGACAAATAATAATCAGCTTCGGTAACAGCCCGAAACCAAACCAAATAATTAATAAAGGTGCAAGGACAAGCACAGGCACATTTTGTGACACAATTAAAATCGGATACACAAATGCTCGTACCGTCGCTGAACGGTGTAATAATATCGCAACACTCAGGCCGAAAAATATACCAATAGCAAGGCCAAGCACCGCTAGCTGTATAGTAGCGAACACATGGGGCATGAACATTTGATAAGAGTGAACACCCTCCGTAACGATGGCACTCGGTGCTGGTAATAGCCAATGTGGGATATCAGCCAAACGGATAATGACTTCCCACATAACTAACAGGAAGGCGATAAAAATAATCGACCTTCCTTTCGTTACTACTTGTTTCATCCTCGATATTTCTCCGTTAACGTCCCCATTGTAATACCAGTTGGCTGATATAAAATTTTCACTTGCGTAATAACATTAATAGCACCCAATTCAATCATTTTTTTATTCATTTCTTCAATAATTTGGAGTAAGGTAGATAGTTCACCTTCCATTGTCGTTTCTAGTGGCTGCACTTCATAGCGCACACCTGAAGCATCGATAATCGCAATCGCCGCATCAACGAATGGAATCACATCCTCGTATTTTTCTGTTTTAGGTATAATTTGTACACTAATTAATGAATTAGCCATTTATTTTGCCCCTTTCTCTGGTAAGAAATCATTTGTAAATGCTTGCTCTGCATGAAATTCGCCTTCTAAAACGTTGTTCTTTGTCATCCAGTCCGCATAGTTTTCCCAAACTGCTAATTTTTGTTCGCCCCATTGCGCTGCATCATCTTGATATTTGTTTGCTAACCATTCCTGACTTTTATGGACAAGTGCTTTTTCTAAGTCAGGTACCGCTTCAAGCAATATATCAGCTGCTTCACTAGGATGCTCAATTGCATACTCATAACCTTTTGTAGTAGCAGCAACAAATGCCTTCACCACATCAGGATTATCCTTAATCATCTTTTCATTCGTTGCAAGTACAGGTGTATAATAATCGAGTTGCTCACTATAGTCTGTTAAATACTGCATATTTAATTTTTCTCCACGAAGCTCCGCCTCAATACCTGTCCAAGCATAATAGATCCATGCAAAATCTATATCCTTCTGCATCATTGTGAAAAAGTCTAAATCTCCAGCATTCACGATATCTAATTTCTTTATATCAGCCTGTTCTTTTTGCATAAGTGATTGTAAAACAGCTTGCTCAACTGGGGAACCCCAGCCACCATACGTTTTTCCTTCATAATCTTTTGGTGACGTAATGCCTTTTGAAGCATCTGATGCAAAGCCAGATGTATTATGCTGAATAATTGCGGCAATCGATACAAGCGGTACACCTTGTACACGTGCTTGGGTAATGCCTTCCTGATAGCTTACGCCAAACTGTGTTTTGCCCGATGCAACAAGTTGATCTGCACCAGCATCACCAGGTAATATTATGTCTACGTCTAAACCTTGCTCCTCAAAGTAGCCGAGTTTTTTCGCAACATAAAGTCCTGTATGATTCGTATTAGGTGTCCAGTCCAGTACAACGGATACCTTTTCCAATGTGCTTGTTTCCTCTTTGTTCTCTTTTTCGCTACAACCAACTAATGTTAATAATGCAGCAACAAGAACGAAAAACCACTTTTTCATGCTGTGTCCTCCAAGTCTAGTAGTTTGAAAGTGTTCACGATTGAATGTTTTCACCAGAAAAGGTATTCTCAGGCCATTTGCATCGCTTCTAATAGGTTACAACTAGTTTTAGACGGAATAATGAATCCTAAACAAAAAACGCCTAGGAATTATCCCAGACGTTTGCAAACGGTATCAAAAAATAGTATACGAATATTTTTGAATAGATGTTCCCTACGCTGGTACGAGCCAAATCAGGTTCAAAGGGTCAGCATCTAAATGGACGCAATCTCAGCTGGCAACTTCCAGCCCCCCTACATTCTTAACTTATGAACTTTTCGTTGATTATTATACCCATATCTATCGTAAAATGACAAGCTAGTAATTTTCATAATTGAAAAAAATGAGCTTTTACTGGACTATAATCTGCGACATGACTTTTGCAAATAGAAAAGGTTTTAAGCATGGAGTTTGGAGTAGCAGGCTATGCTGTATGGTATTTTGGGACAAATATCGCTTCCGAAAAAACAATCGAAAAATGTGTAAACAAAAGAACCCGAATCCATGTACTCCCCCCAATTCTTATATGATTTATGCATTTACCACGTTAAACATAAAGTTGATCTCAGATACAATTTTGGGAGGCTTTCAATTTGGTGGTGTTGCCATTACAAAAAGTTTGAATGTTGCGCATAACTTATGGTAACTTGAGTACCTTTTTCGTTAGATTGGATTGTACTCTGTAGTTCAAGCATTCGGCAAATATCTTCGATGATTTGTAGGCCAGTACCCTTTTCCTCCACATTAAACCCAACCCCATTATCTTTAAATATAATTAAGTTTTTTTGCAAAGTGATTTCCAATGTATCGCATGCTGCATGACGCAAAATATTTTGGAAGATATTATCAAATAATCTGTGCAACCAAATTTCATTACTCTTCCAATGGAATTTCGTTGAGGAATCGTTTAACACAATAGAGATTTGATTGACTTTATATAAAAAATTCCACTTTAAAATGATGGTATTGATAAGTTTTGGAACGTCTACTTTTTCCATGATTATATAGGAATTATCAACACGAGATAAGCGCTCAAAGTCATATTCATTGGATAATTTTGAAATATAGTTTATTTGTTCGTTTAGAGAATTGAAAATATCCTGATGTTGTGAAAAATCATTTTCGATTGTGTAAAGTTGTAAGCGCATAGCTGTTAAAGGCGTATTAATATCATGGCGCAACTGCGTTAAAAGTTCTAGTTTCATTTGCTCTTGTTGCATTATTTCAATTTCCTTCGATATCGTACGGTCAATGAGAAGGTTTACTGCATTGGTTAAATCCCCTAATTCATCATTTCTAGAGTAAGAAATCTTTTGAAGTCTCTTCTTGTCATTACTCGCCAACTCCATAATGGTTTGGTTTAATTCATTTATTCGTTTAATTAATGAATTAATAGATTTGGAGAATAAAATAGCCAAAGTAAAAAAACTGACGATAAATAAACCTAGCATTATTGGATAGGCTTTTGACTCAAAAAACTGGGTTTCTGTCTCATTTGAAAAATAATTGTAAATTACCGTTACAATAACATTAATCACTACAATAGAAAGAGGAACACTGAATATAACCGATAATAGCAATAGTTGATATTTCTTTTTTAGTTTCATTGTTTGACACGGGTATTCATACGATACCCTTCTCCATATACATTTTGAATAATCACACCATCTGTATCGGCAATCTTGTTGCGGAGCTTTTTAATATACACATTAATTAAATTGGGATTACGATCTTCTAGCTGCCAAAGGTAATCAATGAATTGTTCTTTAGATAAAATAAAATCTGCGTTTTCATAGAGGTAAAAGAATATTTTCTTTTCAATGGCTGTAAATTCGACTTCTTTATTATTTTGATTATTTATGACACGCTTATGAGTAACATCTATGGATAAATGCTGTATTTGTTTGTGAATTCCGTAAGAAGCTGCTAATCTATTCTTTATTCGTATTAATAATTCCCTCGGATCAAATGGCTTCACCATGTAATCTTCTCCAATTTCAAGCCCTCTTAATTTACTATCAATATCACTTCTAGCCGTTAAAAATATGATAGGAATATTATGCCCTAACTGATTAATTCGCATTGAAATCTGATACCCGTCCTCGCCTGGTAGCATAATATCCATAATGACAATGTCCACTTGCATAATAACGGTATATAAAGAAGCACCGTCTTTTAACCAGATTACTTTATAACCTTCTTTTTGAAGTATATTCTCCAATAAACTTCCAATCATTTCATCATCTTCTACAAGTAAAATTGAAAACAACATTTTCGTATATTCCTCACTTTTTTTCAACCTTCTCTTGCAAGAACTTTTGTGTTTCTTCATAGATTTCAGTTGGATAGTACAAGTAAATACTATGCTTGCTTTTTATTTGAATAACATTTGAAACGTCTAACTTCTTTGCAAAATCCTGATAGTCTTTTAGTGATGCTTTCGCCGCTTCAGAATTTTTATCAAGGTAAGCATCAATAAATAAAATAGGTGTTGTTTTTGGAATAGGTAAAGCGGTCGACTTTTTGCTATTAGTTACGGAATGTAGCATTTCTTGTTCCATATCATTGTTGATTCCTTGTTTATTTGAAATCGCCTTAAATATACTTTTTTCTTTTGAAGTCAGAAAATCTTTCTCTAAGACGGCTTCGTTATAGGCTAAAATCGGAAACACTCTTTGGAATCCTAATGCACTTAATATAGTTCCTGCCTTCATAAAAGTCTTTTCTACGAAACCTACAGGATGTTTTATATATTGAGAAGGTAAACCGATATCTAAAGCCACAATCGCTTTAACTTCTTTCGGATATTTCTGCGCCCAGTAAATAGCTTCGATTCCTGAAATAGAATGTGGTACTAAAATATAAGGGGGGTTATTGCCGCTTTTAATTAGTGCCTCCCTAGTTTGTTCTAATATTACATCTATATCTCGATCGTCGTTAAATTCATCACTATACCCATATCCTGCTCTTTCCACAACGGCAATTTTATTTTCTTTTGAGAAATGACGATACAAGCTTTTTAATTCATACATAGGTGCTGCTACTGCTGAGCCAGCCATGAATACAAATGTCTCTCCGTCTTGACCTTCAGAGTAAATATTTATCTTCTTCCCGTTAAAATCGATTAACTTGCCCGTATTATTCTCTAATAACGATGTCTCTTTATTCTCTTTGAACTTATGGAAGCTAAATACAGAGCCGATAAGCACAATCAATATTGTGAAGAAGCTTATCAAAAACCACTTTATCATTTTTTTCATTTTCTACTTCCCCCTTTCAATTATTAATACAAGGTTAAAGTAGAAAAATATAATTCTTATAAACTTTTGATAATTTTTTAGAAGTTAACAGCCACTGTACTAAAGTTTGTACACACATTAAAAAGACACGAATGCTTTTAAATCAATGATTCGTGACTTTCCTAGGAGCGCTTTATAACTGTTAGTTTAAATATATATCTTCTCTTCTTCTACTTAACTTTAACATAAGTATCCAATTTTAGTTTTATGTTTTTATTCAATTAATTTGACCGTTTGAATAAAAAAGCGTGCAAATTAATTGTGCCGTTTTTAACTGCAACACTTATTGAAAATACAGCCCATATCAAATAAAGCCCACGTTCTTTGAATGAACATGGGCAAAGTAGTTTGTTATTCTTCTTTTTTCGTTTTAACTACATGAGAAATGGCACCATCGGTAGCGATATCGACTTTAAAGGAGCCGTTTGAATGACGATCAGCGCGAGTTAACGCTTTAACATCAATGATTTCTTGTACGCCCTTATCCGTTTCAACAATAACCTGTTCCTCATCACTAGCCTTTACCACCGCAACAATTCGGTGTGGATTCGCTTTTAATTCTGTTAACACTTTTAACCCGCGTTTTGCGCGGCTCGCTATATCGACTTCTGCGACATTCATCTTTTTCACGGCACCACGTTGTGTAACAATGACAACATACTCCGTGTCAGACGGTTTTAATATTGTGACACCAACCAGTGCTTCCCCATCTTTTAATGTAATACCTTTCACACCACCAGTTTTAACGCCAGTGACAGGCAGCTCTTCAATCGGGAAGCGAATAGCATATGCAGTATCTGTGATTAATAATAATTCGGCATCATCTGATACAATGTCCGCAAGTATCATTTCATCACCCGATTTCACATTCATCGTTTTAATCGGTTTAGAATAACGTGTAACGGCATAATCAGCTAATGGTGAACGTTTGATTTGCCCTTCTTTTGTAGCCGTGAAAATATATGTGTTCGGCTGTTCAAACGAGTCAAAACCATAAACAGCAATAATGGTTTCTTCTTCACCTGTTGGCACAATACTTGATATATGCTGACCAAGATCCTTCCAACGAATATCCGGCAATTCATGCACAGGCTGATATATATAATTTCCACGATTAGTGAACAGCAGTACATGATGCTGTGTATTTAACGTTGCCTCATACAATAAATAATCCGAATCTTTCATCGCAAAATCTTGCCCATTGGACGCTGCGTGAGAACGAGTAGATGTACGCTTAATATAGCCATCTTTTGTCACTGTAACCACAACTTCTTCACTTGGCACAAGAACATCTAGCGTAATTTTAATTTCCTCAATTTCTTGTTCGATTTTCGAACGACGTGGCTCAGAAAAACGTTTTTTAATGTCGAGCAATTCTTGTTTTATGACACGAATAAGTTTAGCCTCACTATGCAAAATACCTTCTAGCTTTGCAATTAGTGCATTTAATTCATCTTGTTCATGACGTAGCTCTGTAATATCCGTATTTGTTAAACGGTATAATTGTAAGCTCACAATGGCCTCAGATTGAACTTCAGTAAAGTCATATTTCACCTGTAAATTTGTTTTCGCATCACGTTTATCATTCGATGAACGAATCGTCGCAATCACTTCATCTAAAATAGAAAGTGCTTTAATCAAACCATCTACAATATGCGAACGGTCTTTCGCCTTTTGCAAATCATAAATCGAGCGGTTTGTCACCACTTCCTTTTGATGGGCTATGTACGCATCAAGTAGCAGTGGCAAGGTCATCATTGTAGGACGACGGTTATGGATAGCAATCATATTAAAATTGTAGGCTACTTGCAAATCAGTAGTTTTGAATAAGTAATTTAAAATCCCTTGTCCTGGCACATCTTTTTTCAGCTCAACTACTACGCGTAATCCTGTACGATCGGATTCATCACGGATTTCCGCAATGCCTTCAAGTCGTTTATCGACACGTTGTTCATCAATTTTCTTAACAAGATTCGCCTTATTAACATCATACGGTAATTCCGTAATAACGATTTGCTCTTTTCCGCCTTTTAATGGTTCAATGGTTGCTTGAGCACGCACAATAATTTTGCCGCGCCCTGTTTCATAAGCTTTTTTAATGCCATCTACACCTTGGATAATCCCTCCTGTTGGGAAGTCAGGGCCTTTAATAACTGTCATGAGATCATCAACAGTAGCATTCGGTTGATCTAAACGCATTAAAACCGCATCTAACACCTCATTAAGCGCGTGAGGTGGAATATCCGTCGCATAACCAGCAGAAATCCCTGTCGAGCCGTTTACAAGCAAATTTGGGAAGCGAGCAGGTAATACAGTTGGTTCCATATCCTGATCATCAAAGTTCGGCACAAACTCCACCGTTTTTTTTCCTATATCACGTAGCATTTCAGCAGCAATTGCTGACAATCTTGCTTCTGTGTAACGCATTGCAGCTGGAGGGTCACCGTCAACGGAACCATTATTACCATGCATTTCAATCAACATATGACGAGCCTTCCAATCCTGACTCATACGCACCATTGCTTCATATACCGAACTATCACCATGTGGATGGTAGTTACCGATAACATTCCCGACTGTTTTTGCAGACTTACGGAACGGTTTTTCATTCGTATTTCCTTCTGTATACATTGCAAATAAAATACGACGTTGTACAGGTTTAAGACCGTCGCGCGCATCTGGCAACGCTCGGTCTTGAATTATATATTTACTATAGCGACCAAAACGGTCACCCATTACTTCTTCTAAAGGTAAATCTTGAAACTTTTCCGTACTACTCATGCTTGGTCCTCCTCTTGTTGGATGAATTCATTGTCTAAAATATTTGAATCATCCTCCATCCCGAAGTCTACATTTGCTTCGATCCATTTACGGCGCGGCTCAACTTTATCGCCCATTAACGTCGTCACACGACGCTCTGCACGTGCTCCATCCTCAATCGTTACACGAATTAAAGTACGTGTGTCAGGGTTCATCGTTGTATCCCACAGCTGATCTGCGTTCATCTCACCAAGACCTTTATAGCGTTGCAGGATATAGCCTTTTCCGACCTTTTTAATGGCTTTTTGTAAATCGTTTTCGGTCCAAGCATACTCAATGACCTCTTTTTTACCAACACCTCTAGATACTTTATAAAGTGGTGGTAATGCGATAAATACTTTACCTGACTCAATTAATGGACGCATGTAACGATAGAAGAACGTTAATAGTAACACCTGAATATGCGCGCCATCCGTATCAGCATCGGTCATAATGACAACTTTATCGTAGGCAGAATCTTCTACTGCGAAATCCGCTCCTACCCCAGCACCAATGGCATGAATAATCGTTGAAATTTCCTCGTTTTTCATAATATCTTGGAGCTTCGCTTTTTCTGTATTGATGACTTTACCACGTAACGGTAAAATTGCCTGGAATGTACGATCTCGCCCTTGTTTTGCAGAACCACCGGCAGAGTCACCTTCGACTAGATATAATTCGTTTCTTGCAGCATTACGAGATTGTGCAGGTGTTAGCTTTCCTGATAGAATCGTACTACCTTTTTTGTTTTTCTTCCCGTTACGAGCATCCTCACGCGCTTTTCGCGCCGCTTCACGAACTTGTTGTGCACGAATCGCTTTACGAACAAGGGAAGCTGATAGCTCCGCATTCTCTTCAAGAACATATAAAAGCTGCTCTGAAACAACGCTATCTACTGCAGAACGCGCCTCACTCGTACCAAGCTTACCTTTCGTTTGACCCTCAAATTGTAATAAATGCTCTGGAATACGAACAGAGATAATCGCCGCTAAACCTTCACGAATATCTGTTCCTTCAAGATTTTTATCTTTATCTTTCAATAGACCGATCTTACGTGCATATTCATTGAAAACTCGCGTCAACGCAGATTTTGCACCTGTTTCATGTGTACCACCGTCACGTGTACGAACGTTGTTAACAAACGATAAAATCGTTTCTGAATAACCGTCGTTGAATTGGAAGGCAAATTCAACCTCGATATCATCTTGTTCACCCTCTACATATTTCACAGGATGAAGAACATCTTTTTCCTCATTCAAATACGCAACGAAAGCTTCAATGCCGTTTTCATAAAAGAAAACATCACCTTTGCCTTCCTCGCGTTGATCGATTAACTCAATTTTTAATCCTTTTAATAAAAATGCAGACTCACGTAAACGTTCTGCAAGCGTATCATAATTGAATTTTGTGACTGAAAAGATCGTGTCGTCTGGTAGGAAATGGACAAGTGTTCCTGTTTGTTTTGTTTGACCAATTTCTTCAAGTGTCGTTGCAGGGTGTCCACCATTTTCAAAACGCTGCTTATACTTTTTGCCATCACGATGAATCGTTACTTCTAAAAATGTCGATAAAGCATTGACAACGGAAGAACCAACACCATGTAAGCCACCACTCGTTTTATAGCCGCCTTGCCCAAATTTACCGCCTGCATGTAATACAGTGAAAATAATTTCAGGGGTAGGCTTGCCCATTTTATGCATACCTGTTGGCATCCCTCGTCCAAAGTCTCGAACACTTAAGCTCTGATCTTTATGAATAGTGACAATGATATGAGAACCAAAGCCAGCTAGTGCTTCATCCACCGAATTATCCACGATTTCATATACAAGGTGATGAAGTCCTCTGCCGTCTGTGGAACCGATATACATGCCGGGTCGCTTTCGTACCGCTTCTAATCCTTCTAATACTTGAATGGCGTCATCATTATAGACGCTTGGTGACTGTTTATTCGCCAAAAGATTCCCCTCCAAAAAACAAACGCATGTTCTGATTACGTTCTCATCCTAATAATAATAGCATTTCCTGTCAATAGCTAGTGACAGATATATATATTTTTGTTTACGCTATGGCGTAATGTCTTCTATGAATTTTGTTAAACGACCAATCTAAGTCAGTTAACGGACATAAATGACTGCAACTGCCTGTAGCTTACTGCAATGACCACTATACAAAATCCACAACTATCGTCATAGGCTCTATCTTCATTCAGCCAGCAATAAACGCCAACTTCATGCTTACACTCAGCTTACCAAAACGTGATGAGTAGGTGTTTTCTGTTGAATGATGATTTTTTATAGCTTCACATAGAAATTAAAGATAGACTTCTATTCTACCAAAGGAATGTGTGATTGACAAAATTGCCATTTTACCTATATTTTTAAGAAAGGGCTTAGGTATTGATACTATAATAGTGTCGTACAACCTAACATAAGCTAACATAAGCCTGTGACTTTTGAAATCATGGTGAAATATTTTCCTTTTGTATTGAATTCAAGGCCCATGATGAAATCTCCTTCATATCATTGTAGATTAAAGAGAAAAAGTGTAAAATACTTGTTACAAACTATTAGTACCAAGTGTTATTATTTGGATGAAAGGAGTCCACCTATGTTAAACGGACTTATTATTTTATGTGCCTATCTTATCGGCTCTATACCTTCTGGGTTATGGATTGGCAAAATATTTTACAAAACAGATATTCGCGAGCATGGTAGTGGCAATTTAGGTGCTACCAACACCTTCCGTATATTAGGAAAAAAAGCAGGTTTAGTTGTTACAATCATGGATATTTTAAAAGGAACAGCTGCTGTGTTATTAGTTGCACTCCCAGTATTCTCTGATGCCACGATTCACGGACTTATTTTAGGGCTTGTTGCGGTGATTGGTCATATGTTTCCTATTTTTGCAAGCTTCCGTGGCGGAAAAGCTGTTGCCACATCAGCTGGCGTCCTACTAGGCTATTCTTGGCCACTATTCATTTTACTATTCATCGCATTTATCGTAACGTTAAAGCTTACGAAAATTGTCAGCCTAACATCGATGATTGCTGCACTAGTTGCATTAATCTATTCGATTATTTATTTTTTTGTGACAGGCGATTTCGCATTAGCTATATTAGTAGCATTTTTATTTATTTTTATTGTTTATCGTCACCGAGCAAATATTACCCGCATTAAAAATGGTACTGAACCAAAAGTGAAATGGCTTTAACATGAAAGGAGTTCACGCATGAATATCGCACTGACAGATGAAGCGCTTCAATGGTTTAAAAACGAAATGGAAGTCGAAACAGGAGATACAATCCGGTTTTATGCAAGATATGGTGGTTCAAGCCCTTTCCACGAAGGATTTTCTCTTGGGATGACTCGCGAAGAACCTCTCGAAATAGGCGTTCAAACTGTCATTGATGGTGTGACCTACTATATCGATGAGAAAGATCTATGGTTTTTTAACGATTATAACTTACACATTGACGTTGACAAACAACTTTACGAATTAAAATACGACTATTTAAAATAACACAGTGTTTCCTTTCACCAAAATGAAAGGAAACACTTTTTTCATTTTGAACAATAACAATCTTTAGTTTGCACTATTTGGTTTAGCTCTTCGTAAAATTGACCATCCTCTAACTAGTCAATCTATACTTTGAGGAGGAAACATAATGCCAGTTTCAGAAAACAACAATACCTCCCAACAGCAAAATCCTTCTACGAAGTTACTGCACACTTCTCTTTCAGAAAATATTTTTACGATTAAAGAAGCGCTAGGTAATAGTAACGATGTAATTATTCGTGAAATGACACTTGACCAACTCGATAAACTATCAATTGCTCTTATTTATATTGATGGTATATCCGATAAAAACATCATTACAGATTTTATAATAGAAAATTTAATGCTTGATAGCGAAATCGTCCCTGAGCATTCAGAAGAAAAAATACAAGATTATTTGAAAAAACATTGTATAACAGTCGGAGATGTCAAAGATATTTTAGATTTCACAGCACTTTTCTCTTATATTCTAAATGGAGATACCGTTATTTTGTTGGAAGGCCAGTCAGTTGCTATCGTGACCAGCACAAAAGGCGCAAAAGATAGAGCTGTAACAGAGCCACAAACAGAATCAGTAATTAGAGGTCCTAGAGAATCTTTTACAGAGACATTGCGTACTAACACCGCTTTGATTCGTCGTAAAATTAAGAGCCCTAACCTTTGGATAAAATCGCGGGTTATTGGCGAAATAACGCAAACTGACGTAGCTGTTATGTATATTAATGGCATTGCCAACGATAAAATTGTACAAGAGGTGCTTGACCGTTTAGATAAAATCGACATTGATGGCGTATTAGAAACCGGCTATTTAGAGGATTTTATTCAGGACTCTAAATTCTCTTTATTTCCAATGATTTATAATACGGAACGCCCAGATGTCGTTGCTGCAGAGTTGTTAGAAGGTAAAGTAGCAATATTAGTAGATGGAACACCTCTTGTACTAACCGTCCCTGTAGTATTTACATCTTTTTTACAGGCAGCAGAAGATTATTATCAAAATTGGATTATTAGTTCATTAATCCGACTGTTACGTTTTTTTGGTATTTGTCTTGCATTAGTAATGCCTTCCCTATATGTAGCCATTACTACCTTTCATCAAGAAATGCTTCCAACGGCAATGCTTATTAGTATCGCTTCACAGCGAGAAGGTGTGCCCTTCCCTGCTGTAGTAGAAGCACTAATTATGGAGATTGCCTTTGAAATATTGCGTGAAGCAGGTTTACGAATGCCTAGAACGATTGGTCCAGCAGTTTCAATTGTAGGAACTTTAGTAATTGGTCAAGCAGCCGTGGAAGCGGGCGTAGTATCAGCTGTAATGGTCATTATTGTTGCATTAACAGCCATTTGTAGCTTTTTGTTTCCTTCCTATGGCTTATCAAACACGATTCGTGTTCTACGTTTCCCATTGATGATTTTAGCCGCGATGTTTGGTTTATTTGGCGTTATGTTCGGCATTATGATAATCATTCTTCACTTATGCAGTTTACGTTCATTTGGTGTCCCATATATGAGTCCTTTTGGGCCACTAATATTGAAGGATCAAAAGGATGCAATGATTCTGTTCCCACGTAGAGATTTATTCACGAGACCACGGCTAATAAGTCAAAAAAATAATGTTAGAGAGCAAAATTATAGTAATCGTAATGTTAAAAATAAAAATGAACAATAATATGCAAATGAGGAATGCATCATGTCAAACATAAAAATGATTTTCATATTTATCATCCTCTCTTTACTATTAAGTGGTTGCTGGAGTAAACGTGAGTTAAACGAATTAGCAATTGTCGTAGCACTCGGTATAGATAAAATAGACGATGAATATGAAGTTTCTATCCAAGTCGTGGATACTAGTGAAATTTCCTCAAAGCAACCTTCTAGTGGACGATCGCCTGTCGTCACCTACCATGCAAAGGGAAAAAGTGTGTTTGAAGCAATTAGAAGAATGACGACATTAACACCACGGAGACCTTATTTTTCTCATCTGCAAATGGTAGTTATCGGTGAAAAATTAGCTGAAGAAGGAATAAACGAACCACTCGACTTTATTGCCAGAGATCATGAATTTCGAAACGATTTTGATGTCATCATATCGCATGGTTCAACAGCAAAAGAAGTACTAAATGTGTTAACACCAATTGAAAAAATGCCAGCCAATAAATTGTTAAATTCCATTAAGGTATCCGAAAAAGCTTGGGGTTCAACCTTATCTGTTACTACAGACGAATTACTTAACACCCTTAGTAGCAAAGAAAAAAGTGCTGTTTTAACAGCAGTTGAAATACATGGTGATACTAAATTAGGCATAGACCAAACAAATGTAGAACGAATTAAAACACCCGTTATTTTAAAATATGCTGGTATAGCGGTTTTTAAAGAAGATAGATTGGAAGGAATGTTATCAGAAGAGGAAAGCATTTCCTTTAATTTCTTGAATAATAAAATCGGTAGTACGGTCGTAGTACTCGCCTGCCCAAACAAGGGAGATTTATCGACCGAGATTACACAATCGAAAGCGAAAATTAAAGGGACTTTTGAAAAAGGGGTTCCTAAAATTTCTATTAAAATTGATGTAACCCAAAATATAGGCGAAGTAAATTGTGCAATTAATTTAACACAAAACAAAACCATTCGTTTCATTAATAAAAAGACAGAAGAACAAATAAAAGAACAAACGAAAAAAACGCTCGATATAATTCAAAAAAATTATAAGTTGGATATATTAGGATTTGGAGAAGCACTCAATCGGGAAGATCCGAAAAAATGGAAAGAAATTCAAAAAGAATGGTCTACAATATATCCTGAGATAGCTGTCGACATCAAAGTCAATATCGTTACCCAAGGATTAGGCACGATTCAAAATTCATTATTGTACAGTCCAAAGGAGTAGCCCAACGATGTTTATTACAATTGTATTATTGCTTGTCTCTTTGATCATTTCCTTTAGTGTCATTCCCTCTTTAATGAAAAAGGGCGAAAAAAAAACCATTATCGTCTTTTCTATCATATTAACGATTGGAACTGCACTAAATATCGCCATAGGCTTAAAAAAGAACATTCCCAGTCCTTTAGATTTTATTACATTTATTTTTACGCCTATTAGAAAATTATTACTCACACTTTTGCAATAAGAAAATGAAAAGAGAGGGTAGTGTACGATGGAAAAACAACTCATTAGCGCAAGACAATTTACAGTCATTACCCTTCTCTATTCCATTGGGACAGCCATATTAATTGTGCCGGCAAGTATTACAAAAGAACTTAAACAGGATGCTTGGATGGGTGCGGCTATTGGTGTACTTTTAAGCTTTTTATTAATAAAGTTATTTATTTCTTTAGGAAATCAAACCCCAAACCTTACATTTGTAGAAGCGAACGGAAAAATTTTCGGTAAATTCATCGGTGCATTGACATCGCTTTGTTTTATGTCTTTAACCTTTTTTTCAGCGGGCGAATTACTATATTTTATCGGGATTTTTATGCAAACCGAAGTGATGCCCGAAACTCCTACTCTGTCGTTTGCTGTATTATTTACGATTATTATCGTTTTCGCCTCGTATTTAGGGATTGAAGTTTTTGCTCGTTCGGTGGAAATATTGTTTCCAATATTTTTGTTAATTTTTATTATTTTTATTACTTGTATTTCGCCTCAAATCAATATTGAAAATATAATGCCAGTCTATGAAACAAACGCAAAATCATTATTAGTCGGTGTACTTACCTTTATGAGTCTTTTTTCATTCCCGCTTGTTGTATTGCTTATGTTTTTCCCTTCTGGAGTCAATGTAAAAATATCGGCTCAAAAAGGATATTATATTGGCACACTGATAGGAGGAATCGTATTAATCCTCATTATTGCCCTTTCAACACTCGTTCTTGGCCCAACTAATACATCTAGTAAGACATTTCCAAGCTATGCGCTCGCTCAAAGAATTTCGATAGGCAATTTTTTTCAGCGTGTTGAAATTATTATGGCTGTTATGTGGATTATATCGATTTACATTCGGACATTTATTTATTTTTATGCAACGGTACTTGGCTTAGGGCAAATTTTGAAAATAAAAGATCCTCGACCACTCATTTTACCTCTTGGAATGTGTATGTTTGCAATGGCTCAAATTGCTCATCCAAATATTGTGCATTCTAATAATTATAATCAGAAGATTTGGCCATTGTATTCAGGATTATTAACAGTTTTACTTCCATTGTTTTTACTAATAGTCGCAAAAATTCGAAAAATTAAAAAGACAGAAGCCAAGCAAAGCACCACAGATGAGCAGCAAGATTCGAAGGCACAGCAAGATTCAAAAGCACAACAAGATTCAAACACACAGCAAGATTCAAACACACAGCAAGATTCAAACAAACCAAACTCGTCCGAATCACAATAAGTTAACAATATAAACCACATTTCTCACTTTTAATGAGAAATGTGGTTTTTCTAATTATAAAACGGTATGTTACTAGTTCTAAATTAAATATGGTATTCAATTTCATCAACAAAGTCCCATTCGTACGGCGTTTCTTGGTATACATAATAGTTGAGCCAATTCGAAAATAGTAAATGCGTATGTGCTCGCCAAGTATTAATTGGCTCAATAGAAGGATCATTATTTGGAAAATAGTTAACAGGTATAGCAATATCAATTCCTTTTTCAACATCACGGTAATATTCATCAGCTAATGTTGTCGCGTCATATTCTAAGTGACCTGTAATCATTATGTTTTTATTATCCTTTGACTGCACGATAAAGACGCCAGCATCTTCTGAATAGGACAGTAAGCGTAAATCTGGGTGCTTACGTACTTCATCAATGGAAACCGATGTATAGCGTGAATGTGGCGCTGTAAATAAGTCACTAAAGCCACGCACTAGATCGACTGTTAAATCGGTAATTACATGTGAATATACGCCAGAACATTTTTCCGGCAGTTCAAATTTACCGATACCGTAATGGTGATATAGTGCAGCTTGTGCACCCCAACATATATGCATTACGGACGTAACATTTTTCACGGACCAATCCATTATTTCTGAGATTTCTTCCCAATAATTCACTTCTTCAAATGCCATTTTTTCAACAGGAGCCCCCGTAATAATCATACCGTCAAAGCGACGATGGCGAATCTCTTTAAACGTCGAATAAAATAGCTGTAAATGCGATTTACTAACATTTTTTGATTCGTGTGTTGCTGTATTTAAAAATGTAATATTCACTTGTAATGGTGTATTACCGAGTAATCGCAGTAATTGTAGCTCTGTCTTTTCTTTTTCTGGCATTAAATTAAAAATTAAAATATTTAAAGGACGAATTTGTTGCGTTTTGGCGCGGTCTTCCTCCATTACGAATATTTTTTCCCCACGTAAATGTTCTCCAGCTGGTAAGTTTTTTGGAATATTAATAGGCATGTTGCATTCCCCTTTTCGTTAATTTTTTCTCTCTATCTAAATAAAATTAAAAAATCCCCCTCATTCCTTTGGAGCAAGAATGAGAAGGATAATTATCACGTTCACTCTTATCTCTCAAAGGATAAATCCTTTGGTGGAATTAGCACCTTTCTAACAATTGTTAGAGGTTGCTGAAGCGTCATAGGGCCAAATCCCTCAGCTTCTCTTGATAAGATTATTTAATTAAAAAGAATTGTATCATGAACAATTAAGAATTTCAATAATACATAGAATATTTAGTATTTAAATGAATGGAAGCATATTTTTTGTTGAACACTATTATCAATTCTTCCTAAAGCTTTTGTAAGTTACGTAAATACGGGTAAAATCATTTTTAACATCTATTAGCCGACGTAGATGACAAACAAATGACAATTTACAGCCGATTACAGCAAAGTGTTGTAAATAGATTTTTGTACAAATAAATCGTAATGGTAATCAAAGAGGTATTATGTTAACATATACCTTTAGTAACAGAGAGGAACGTGAATATTTTGATTAAAATTGAACTCCCAAAACCAGACTTAGTAATTCGTCAACGTGAGCAAGTATTAAAACCTGGGGATGTAGAAATTCCGCCATTCCATGGTTTTATTGATTTCCATAAAATCACTCGCGAAAATGGTGGCATTTTCTTATTCTACAACGAAAAAAACGAGCTATTATTTGTAGGGAAAGCGCGTAAAATTCGTCAACGCATTAAAAAACATTTTGAAGATAATGTATCACCAATGAAAAAATACCGTGATGAAATTTTCAAAATTGAAGTATATGAAATTGATGATCCAATGGAACGTGAAATTTACGAAACATATGCAATTAACACATTCCGCGCAAAATATAATCTTGAAAAAGTATTTTATTAAAAAAATGCCGTTAGCATAAAACATGCTAGCGGTTTTTCTTTTCTTTTTACCTTCAAAAATGAAAAATACCCTGAGAGATTTGTCCTCCCAAGGTATTTTGATATTTAAATAAATATTTTTTCATCTTTAAATTTATTAGCTGTTAGATAACTTACGATGACAAAAATAATGAATGAAGCCACTATTGGGATTGTCACTGTATGCATGCCAAAGATTGACGGATAAAAACGATCAATCACAATATATAACGTCATGCCCGTAATCATGGAAGCAATAGCGCCGTATTTATTAGCCTTTTTCCAATATAACCCTAGGACAACTGACCAAATAAAGACAGCTTCTAGGCCGCCAAATGCAAATAAATTGAGCCACACAAGTAAGTCTGGTGGATTTAACGCAAATACAACGACCGCCAAACCAATTACTGTAGTTACAATGAAGCTGGCGCGCTTAATTTCTCCATCGTTGGCAGTTGGCTTCACGTAGTTTAAATAAATATCCTTCACGACTGTTGAACTAACTAACATAAGCAACGCATTAACCGTAGACATTGTTGCTGCCATTGGTGCTGCTAAAACAATACCCGCTAAAAATGGCGGTAAAACTTTTAACGTTAGTAGTGGCATTACCTTATCGCCAATTTCAATGCCTGGCATTACTGGACGCGCTAGTACACCAATTAGGTGCATACCGAACATAATTGTCCCAATGGCGATGGTACCAATAATAATCGCTAAATGCATACTTTTCGAATCTTTATAGCTCATAGCACGAACTGCAATTTGAGGTAGCCCAACTACGCCAACTCCTATTAAAATCCAAAATGTAGAGACATACAACGGAGTAAGTTCTCCTTCTGCACCAAATGGGGTCACTAGTTTTGGATTTTCTGCAACAAGGGATGTCATAATTTGATCGATTCCCCCACCTGCAACGATTGTCCCAATTAGTAAAATAACAGTACCAATTACCATTATCGAACCTTGTACCGTATCCGTTAAAGCTACAGCTCGGAAACCCCCGATAATAACATAAATTAATACCGACGCTGCAAAAATAAAGAGTGCCGCAGTATAATTTAAACCAGTTAATGATTCAATTAAGCGCGCTCCACCTACCCACTGTGCCATCATCGCAGAAAATAAAAAGACAATAATACTAATTGCAGATAAAATCACGATGACATGGCTGTTATAGCGTTCACGTAAGAAATCAATTAATGTAATCGCTTGATAACGGCGAGCGATTATCGCAAATTTCTTGCCTAAAATCATTAATACAAAATAACCCGCAGGTAGTTGTGCCATCGCTAACAGTACCCATCCAAGTCCCTTATTATAAGCGACACCTGGTCCACCAATAAAGCTACTTGCGCTTCCGTACGTGGCAATCATGGTCATTGCTAGAATAAAGCCTCCCATTTCACGACCACCAAGAAAATATTCCTGTAAAAACGAGTTCGATGAACGGACATGTTTATTCGCCCATATCCCTATTCCAAAAATGATAATTAAAAATATGAAGAGCGGAAAAATAACTTGCCAATGCATTATTCATCCACCTCCCCATCTTCAAATGGAACCTCTTTGAAAAAGAGTTTTAGGACGAGCCAAATTAAGACAATCATAAAAGCTGTTCCAGCAATACAACTATAGAAAAACCAAGCAGGGAAACCCCAAACATACGTATATTTTGTTGGATCCCCCGAGCCTAGGCCATATGCAAAGCCGTACCAAATAGCAAAGTTGACAATTACAAGTCCAATGCCAATGAGCGCTTCACGATGCGCAATTTTAAAGCGTTGATCTTTCAATATAGAATCCCCCTAACCTACTCTATTTTACTGGTATGTAGGTATTATGGGAAGCATTGTGAAAAAATAGATAAAAAAAACGAAACTTAGCGAATAGCGACTATCGAAAGAGGTGTTTCCAAGCTGTTTTGCTGCTATCAGCGATTTTAAAGGTTTTATCGGCGAATCCATACTCGCTATCAGCGATTTTGAAGGTTTTACCGGCGATTTCGTACTCACTATCAGCGATTTTGAAGGTTTTACCGGCGATTTCGTACTCACTATCAGCGATTTTGAAGGCTTTACCGGCGATTCCGTGCTCACTATCAGCGATTTTAAAGGTTTTACCGGCGATTCAATTCACCTTATTCATCATCAAGAGCTTTTCAATTGCATGTGAAGCGCCTTTTTGTCAATTTTCCCAACGATTGTTTTTGGTAATTCATCAAGAATGATAATTTTCTTTGGGATTTTATAGTGACCTAATTCGTTTCGACATAGTGCCTCCACTTCGTCAACTAGCGTAGCTGTCTCATGTTGGCAAACAATAAATGCCGTTACAATTTCGCCCCAATAGTTATCCGCTACCCCAATAACAGCCGCTTCTGTTACGAGCTGATGACGCAATAAACATTGCTCTACCTCTTGTGGATAAACATTTTCACCACCACTTATAATCATTTCTTTCCTGCGACCGACAATATAAAAATAACCATCCTCATCCATTGTGGCTAAATCACCGGTCCTTAACCATCCATCACGTATCGTATTGTCAGTTTCCTGCTGATTATTCCAATAAAATCTAAACATATGCTTGCCTCTAACAAATAGCTCTCCTACCTCATGAGCAGTGCAATTTTTTCCCTCTTTATTCATAATTTTTGCTTCATTAAATTGCATGCTCTTCCCTACTGCTCCTTTTTTTAAATAGGCATCTTCACAAGAGATATAAAAATTGTTCGGTCCAGCTTCCGTTAATCCATAGCCTTCTTTAAAATAAAGTCCCTTGTTAAAAAATGCATCGTATATCGGAAGTGGACACGGTGCCCCGCCAGATAAGAACACTTTCACAGATGGAAAACTACTTATCTGAAAGTAATTTGTTGAAATCATTGCTTGATACATGGTTGGCACAAATAAAGAAATGGTTGTCTTATAATGATTAATTGCTTTAAGAGCCGTTTCCGCTTCAAACTTATCTCCAATTACTACCGTACCGCCTGCCATAAGCAACGGGATGGATAAAGCATTTAGCCCCCCTGTATGGAACATCGGCATATAGTTTAACGTACAGTCTTCTTCACATAGCCCCCAACTAATAATTGTATTAATTGCATTCCAATTAACAGAATTAAAGGACAGAACTACCCCCTTTGCTTTACCGGTAGTGCCACCTGTATAAATCATTAGCCAAGGTTCATTTAAATCCATTTCTATCGTGCTAGGAACGGTTGCTGATTGCGGAACTTGTTGGATTGGATACATATTTTTTAGTTGTAAAGGACAGCGAATGTCCTGATCATAAAGAAGCAAGGAAGGTGTAGCATCTGCAATAATTTCGTTTAGTTCCTTCGTATTGAGGCGCCAATTTAGAGGGACATAAATAAGCCCTCGTAACCCACAAGCAAATAAAATGGCAAATAGATGCATGTTATTTCTTGCAAAAATCGCTACACGACTTCCCTTCTGTAACCCTTGTTCTTCGAAAAAACAGCTCCATTTTGCAATTTCATCTGTTAACTCTTGATATGTCCATTGTTCCTTTGTTTCTAGGTTAACTAATGCTAAACGATGCGGTGTTAAAGATGCACGATTTAAAATCCAAGCTTGCTCTGCAAACATCTTGAACTCCTCCTTTATCACATCATAATAGCGCCATCCACATGGAGTGTATGGCCATGGACATAGGAAGCCTCTTCAGATGCTAAAAATAAATAAGCATTCGCAATATCTCTTGGTGTTCCTAATCTTTGAAGCGGGACAATCGAACGCATTTTTTCTAGCACTGTTTCAGGCATCTTTTTAACCATATCTGTCTCTGTAAAGCCTGGAGCTACAGCATTTACGTTAATCCCTTTACGCCCAAGCTCTTTTGCCCATGTTTTTGTCATACCTACAATCGCGGCCTTTGTCGCAGCATAATTTGTTTGACCAACATTTCCATAAACTCCACTTACAGAGGAAGTGTTAATAATTTTACCGTATCCAGCAGCAACCATATGGGGGCTAACCTCTTGCGTACAGTGGAAGACCCCTGACAAATTCACATCAAGCACTTGCTGAAATTGATCCTCTGTCATTTTTGTCAGCATCGCATCACGCGTTATCCCTGCGTTATTGACTAAAATATCAATACGGCCAGCTTGTGCAATAACCGTTGTTACAAGCCTTTTTACACTGTCTCTTTCTGCGACATCAACCTGTACAAACGTAGCTTTTTCTCCTAGTTGATTGGCTGCGATAATCCCCGCATTGTCATCAAAATCAGCAATAAAAACAAAGGCACCTTCTTCAATAAACCGTTCTGCAGCTGCAAATCCGATGCCATTTGCAGCCCCTGTAATAATTGCTACTTTATTGTGTAAGCGCATTATGTTTCCCTCCAAATTGTAAAAATGTTTCGATTTCTAACGTAAGTTGTTGTAAATCATCAATAAGAGGAGAATGACCACAATTTTTCAAGCTAACAAACTGCGCATGCTTAGGTAAATCGATCATTGTTTCATCATTCATTTGCTCTGTTATGACTAAATCTCGGTCTCCTCTTAACACTAAAATAGGAATGTCCATTTGTTGTACATCATTCGTTCCTTTTGCTACTTCATTGTCGACAGCACTTACATTAAACATATTTAATGCATGATATACTTCAGCTAGATTTCTTTGCGTTTGCATATCTTCTACATATTCATCATAATGATCTGAATTTGGCTGATGATGAGTATAAATCAATGCATCCCAAATCGATTTTAAGCCTGGCGCATTTTTGCTATCATAGAAACCTTGGACTGTCTTAGTTTTAGACGTATCTACGAGTACTTCTTCATATGTGGAAGCCCTTTTAAATGAGGATTGATTACCCGTTCCTAAATCACTGTAAAATGGATAGCCTCTAGTCGAAGCCGAAGCTAATAAAATCAGCCGTTGACAATAACCAGGATAATTTGTGACAAACTGCATACTCACTGCTCCACCTGTAGACCAGCCAATCAAATCAAAGTGTTTTAATGCAAGCGTATCTACAAATAGTTTGACATCATCACTAAAATCTTTAATTGCGGTAATTGGTTGATGATAAGAAGAACCACCAAAACCACGTAAATCTATGGCGTAAATCGTATATTTTGCATCTAAAGCTTCCACTAGCACATCCCAATGTTTAGAGGAGGTCATATTTCCATGAATTAACAATAAAGTATGGCTACCCCCGTCCCGTTTACGATAAGCAATTGTTTCCCCATTTAATAGTTGAACTGTTTGTAACATTGCGCTTCCTCCCTATCCCCAACGAATTGTAATAGCTCCCCAGACATAGCCTATACCAGCACTTACAAGTGTTACGATGTCCCCATCCTGAATACGTTTTTCCTCTAAAGCAAGTTGTAATGATAAAATTTGATCGATTTGTCCAATATGACCGTAGTTTTCTAAATAAATGGATTGTTCCTCTTGTAAGCCAAGTTCTGACAATATATACGCATGTGCAGACTTTTTCATATGAAGCATCGCTAGGTAGCTAATATGTTCTTCTCTTAATCCACTCTTCGCTAAAGAGGATCGAATGACCTTCAAAAAATTATTTAATGATTTTTGTTCAAGCCGCTCCTTCATGCCTACTGGATCTAATACATCTAATTGATATCGATTTTGTGCTAAAAGTTCAGGAGTGAGTGGCTTCTTTGTACCTCCAACAGGGACTACAACATCCTCTGAAAAAGAACCATCCGTCATAATATCTGCCTCTAACAGGTGGTTTCTATCATAATTCTTTTGTAAAACAATCGCACCTCCACCTGCACCCAAATTATACATAAAGCGCGTTCGAGGATTTTGATAATCTATAAAATCAACATTACGATAGCCACCAGCGAGTAAAACGGTGTGAATAGCATCATCTGACTCCATTAAACTTTTTGCTAATTTAAGTGCCATAATCGTCGTACCACATCGTAATTGCACATCAAATGCCCAAGCATTGACTGCTCCAAGTTCGTCTTGCATTTTAATTGATGCCGTCCAAAGCGGATATTCCTTATGTTCCTCACCTATATAAATTACAACATCAATTGTTTTGGGCTCAATCCCCGCCTTTTGTAAGGCTTCTTGTGCAGCCCAAATGCCCATTTGCACAGTATGATCCTGTTCACCAGGAATTGGCTTTTCGTATATGCCCATCTTCTGGCGAATAATGTGCTCGGGAATAGACGAAAGATGGGCTATTTCGCTTGATGTCATTTTTGTTTGTGGAATATAAATACCTGTACTGACAATGCCTACAGTCATTCAAATCGCTCCTTCTCATGCGACAGTGCCGATGGTGTTTTACGTCTTTCTTTAAGCTTTACTCTCCATTTCCATACCATGAGCCGAATAGAACCGATAATTCCTTTTGGGAAAAAGATGACTGCTAAAATATAGAGAATCCCGAAGAAAATAATCCACCGCTCGAAAATTGGATAATCCCTAGCTAACCCTGAAAGTGTATGCTGTGCATATTCAATAACCGCTGCACCAAGCAATGGTCCGACTAATGTGCCTACTCCTCCTATAATCGTCATTAACAATGCATCAAGTGTTATGTCCATCGTCATAACACTTGTATTCACAAAACGCAGTGACAACGCATAGAGGGAACCCGCTAAGCTTGCTACAGTTCCAGCCACAATTGATGCAATTACTTTGTAGTGTAAAGTGTGAAAACCTAATGATTTCGTTCTTTGCTCATTTTCTCGTACAGCAATTAATATACGTCCCGTTGGCGACTGAACAAATCGATAAAGGGCAATAAAAATTACAACTAAACACGCTAATACAAAATAATAAAATGTAATTCGATCTTTAAAAATTTCTGGCGCTCTAAACGTAAATCCGTCATTGCCATATGTAATGGAACGCCATTTTTCAGCAACAACTAGAAACAGTCCAGAGAAGGCGAGCGTAAGCATCGCAAAAAAGTGACTTTTTAAACGCAATGTTAGCAATCCAACTAGGAAGCTTACAATACCTGCTAAAAACATTCCTATCACAATAGACAATAAAAAGATGGAAAGCGTCGTATCGACTTGTTTTAGCATAACTGCTGTTGTATAAGCACCAATTCCAAAGAACATAGCATGCCCAAATGACACGATACCCGTATATCCGAGCAAAATATCGTAGCTCATTGCTAAAATACCAAAGATAAAAATTTGCGTTAATAAAATAATGAGTGTCCTCGAGTCATTAACGAATGGAAGAAGAACGAGAATAGCTAGCAGTAAAACAAAACTAAGATGCTTCCACGTCAGCTTTTTCATCATGTCGATCTCTCCTTTCCGATTGTAAATAGGCCTTGAGGTCGGAAAATTAACACGATTGCCATTAAAATCATATTGACAGCAAGCGATAACACTGGCACATAATAAGCCATAAAGCTACCAGCGAGCCCTACTAAAATGGCAGCGAGCAGTGAACCAGAAAAACTTCCCATTCCACCTATGACGACGACGATAAAGCCTAAAATAGCATATTCCATTCCCATCTCAGCATAAATAACACCCGAATATGGCGCCATTAACATGCCACTCAATGCCGCTAACGCCGCACCTACCATAAAGACATATAAAAATACTTGTTTAATATGAATTCCAAGCGCCTGCGCCATTTCTTTATCCTGTACACCCGCTCGTACAATTAGCCCGATTTTTGTTCGTTTTAGCATGAATTGGAAAATGCCAAAAATTAAAAAACCTACTAAAATGATAAATAATCGATATTTTATAATAATGACGTCACCTATTTCCCAGCTTCCTGCTAAATAGCTAGGTGTTTTCACTGATACACCATTTGGTCCAAAAACGACTTTAATCATCTCTTGTAAAACAAGCATTAACCCTAAAGTAATTAAAATTTGTTGGATATGATTGCCGTATACCGGTGTAATTATAAATTTCTCCGTCAGTAAGCCTAAAATAGCACCTGCAACGATTGCGCCTACAATGCCAATTAAAAAGCTTTCTGTGTACATATAGGTAAATATTCCGGCGTAAGCGCCCCAAACAAATAATCCACCATGAGCAAAATTTAATACATCCATTAGCCCAAAAATTAACGTCAGTCCTGCTGCAAGCAAAAAGATTAACATGCCTGTAGCCAGCCCGTTGATTACTAAATTTACGATTAGCTCCAACGAAACACACCTCCTTTATCCGATTCCAAGATATTTACGTTTTAACTCTTCATTTTGGATAAGATCTTTCATGTTTCCTGAATGAACCGTTCGACCATCATCTATTAATGTGTACGTGTCACCAATTCGGCTCGCCATGATAAAGTTTTGCTCTACAAGGACGATGGACGTTTGCTTTTTCATTTCAACGATTGCCTCCATTACTTTCTCAACAACAATCGGCGCAAGTCCTTTTGACGGCTCATCAATTAAAATTAATTTACTGTCATTGATAAATGCTCTTGCCATTGACAGCATTTGTTTTTGACCACCTGAAAGATGACCGCCAGCCTTTTTCCAAAATTTCTTTAAATCCGGAAAAAGCTCGAGAACATATTGTTGCCGCTCCATTGCCGCACTGTCTTCCTTGCGCATTGCAACTTTCATATTTTCCTCTATCGTTAAATCCGCAAATATCCCTTGATTTTCAGGAACATAGCCAATGCCTAATTTAGCCACTTTGTGAGTAGGGCTTTTTTTTATTGATTTCATTCGAAATTCGACATCCCCTTTAGAAGCGGGTGTTAGCCCCATAATGGTTTTTAAAGTGGTCGTTTTTCCTGCGCCATTTCTCCCTAGCAAGACACTAACCTGTCCTTCAACCGCCTCAAAATTAACACCTTGCAAAATATGGTATTGCCCAATATGTGTATGAACATCATTTAATTTCAGTAAGGTGTTCATCGTAAAGACCCCCTAAATAGGCATTTTGAACAGTTTCATTTTGCATAATGGCATCTGGTGTTCCATCTGCAAGAAGCTGACCATTAAATAACACCATAATGGAGTCTGACAAATCTAAAATCATATCCATCTTGTGTTCAATAAGCAAAATTGTTTTGTCGCCATTATTTTTTATCGTACGAATCACCTCTAAAATGGCAGGTACTTCTTCTAATGACATGCCAGCAGTAGGTTCATCGAGCAGTAAAATTTCTGTATCTAGCGCTAGCAACATGGCAATTTCTAGCTTTCTCTTTTCACCATGGGACAGCATCGTCGTCAGCGCCTGTCTTTTATTATCAAGCAAAACAAGCGTCAATAGTTCCTCCGCTTTTTCTGTAATTGCCTTATAACTTTTATGATGGCGAAACAATTGATAGCGTATTTTTTCTTTAGATTGCACTGCTAGACGTACGTTCTCTAAAACAGTTAAATTCGGAAAAACATTTGTAATTTGAAATGACCGTCCTAGCCCCATGCGCGTCCTTTCAACCGATGACACTTGTGCTAGTGATTGCCCTTTGAAAAACACATCACCAGTAGTGGGCTTTAACTCCCCACTAATTAAATTAAAGAAGGTCGTTTTTCCTGCACCATTTGGTCCAATAATTGATTTCAAATGTTTTTCAGGCATCGTAAAGTTCACTTGATCGACTGCTGTATGGCCACCAAAACGAATTGTTAAGTTTTCTGTTCGTAAAATGGGCTCCATTTCAATCTCCTTTCTAGTGTTTCTATCACTCTTCATCTGCTCTCAACAGAAATGAGATGAAGAGAGACAGAACGACGTATACTTCTGTCTCTCAATTGTTTGGAAAAGTCTAGTTCATAACAGGTGGTGCAGTTTCCTCAGGGCTTAGTTCACGAATGAGCACTGGCACTGGGTAATCCACACCATCTTGTTGCTCTAAGCGAATAGAATACATTGATTGTAAAGCTTGATGATCTTCTTCTCGGAAAGTCATCTTGCCTTTTGGTGTTTCAAATGACATACCTTCCATAATGCCAATTAGTTTCTTTGCATCTGCGTCCCCTTGTGATTTTTTCAATGCTTCTACAATTGAAATAGCAGCAGACATCCCACCAGGGGTAAATAAATCTGGTACTTCATTAAAGCGTTTTTGATGCTCTTCTACTAACCATTTATTGACATCATTTTGCGGTAACGTATGATAATAAACCGAGAATCCTTCCATTCCTATTAGCGGATTCATAAATTTTAGGGCAATAATATCTGGCGCACCTGTAGAAATTTTTATGCCTTTTTCTTGAATTTTAAGATCGGCAATTTGATTCCAAGGAGAATTTGCCCCAGCCCATACGACAAATAAATAATCTGGCTTTGCATCAATTACCTTTTGTAAATTAGAAGTAAAGTCTGTTGCAGCTGGGTCTGCATACTCCTCTAGCACAATTTCTGCACCTAGTTTCTCTGCAGCTGTTTTAAATGCCTTCACACCATCCCAACCAAATGAATAATCTGGTGCAAATGTTGCAATTTTCACGCCTTTGCCTGCGATTGCAGCTGCTGCTGCGTATGCATCTTGTGAGGAGTTACGCCCTGTGCGGAATATATAGTCATTAAATTCAGCACCTGTAATACTATCTGCTACGGCTGGTTCAACGACCATAATTTTCTCGTATTCCTCTGCTAGCGGTAATACAGCGAGCGTATCACCTGAGCTAGATGAGCCAACTAAAAAATCTACCTTATCATCCTCTAATAGCTTTGTAGCCTTCTGTACTGCTACCTCAGGTTTTGTTTCTGTATCTTCATACACAATTTCGATTTTCTTCCCGTTTACCTCCATGCTACCGTTCGTTGCATATTCAATACCTAAATCAAAACCACGTTGTGTTTGCTTCCCATAGGATTCGAGGGCACCTGTCAAAGAAGCAAGTACACCGATTTTAATTGTGCCCCCCTCAGCTTTCACTTCAGACCCTTTATCCTCATCATTTGAAGCAGGATCATCTGCTGAATTTTCTTTTGCCCCTTCTCCATTGCAAGCCACCATCATCAGTGATAAAACGGCTAACAGTAACCATAACCAAACCTTTTTCATCCCAAAACCCCTTTCAAAATGAGTTGTAAAGAAAGCGCTTTCGTTGCTATGCACTAACTATATAAAAGTCCAGTTACAAATCAGTTACAAATTTCTTTCACTAAAAATAAGTAAATAAAAAAGAGTCCGGTACAAGACCGAACTCAAGTTATATAAAGTATTTTACCCTACAAGAAAGAAGATCGATTTGATTCGATTACTCGATCTAGCCACTCGCTCACAAGTGCATGAAAAATATTGGATTGTTCAATTTGTAGGTTATGACCTGCTCGATCTAAAATCGAGAATGTTGCTCTTGGGAATAACTCTATTACGTCAAAAGCATCTTTATAGCCTACAACCGCATCTTGTTTTCCTAATAAAAAGAGACTTGGTTGATGAAAAATAATATCCTCTAGGTGAAATGTAAAGCCGTAGCTTTGTTGAATCTTTTCTAGAAAATGCTCATCTGCTATTTGGCAACCGGCTAACACTTCATTTGAATATCGTTGCCAGTTAGATTCATCAAGGACAACTTGGTGGGAACTAAAATCGTCTACTTCTTGTTTCGTTAATGTATCTAAAAATGGTTGATCTACAGCTATGATCGAATGTGACGGCACTGTTCGATCTTGCTTTTCTGGTAAAATCAAAGGACAAATAAAAGCAGTACCTAAAATACGATCCCTATGAACTTGCATAATACCTCTTGCTAAATATCCACCATATGATTCACCCACTATTACATAAGGTTGATCGGGCACGAATGTATTGATAAACTCTAGCACAGTCGTTAACATTTCATCTGAATTGCTGATGTTTTCATAATCCTTTGTCTTACCCATACCTGGAAGGTCAATATAAATACGCTTCCAGCCATCACTTTCGTTAAAAATCGGCTCCATACATCCTTTCATAAGCCGATGATCTGGAGAAAATCCATGTAACATCATGATTGGTATTCCTTCACCAATCACTTCATAATAAATATTTGCATTCGTTACTTTCCAAAATGGCATATATGCCCCTCCAATATTTCAACGTATAAGTGTGCTAATTTATTATTAAATCAAAAACAGCCATTGTCGATTCCATCGGTGATGTATTGAGTTCTTTTTGTAATTGTTGCACACATTTTTCATACCATTTTAATGCAAGAGATCGGTTCCCTAATTGATAATAACTATACATTAAAAGTCGGTATCCTTCCTCCCAAAGTACATCTTCTTGAATCATCTTTTCGGCATAAAAAATAGCTTGTTTAAACTGTTGTTGTCGTGTTGCATTTTGAGCTAATCGTTCAAGTACTTCAATATATAAAGTTTGCAGCTTATCACGATCTTGCGTCAGCCAATCGATTTGCTTTTTTTCAGCATATAATACATCTGTGTAACTATCGGCAGCGATTTGCAACCATTCATCTGACAAGAGTGGATCAAATTCTTCCATACCTAGCGCATAATAATAATGAAAACGTTCTGCATCGATATGCAAAAATTGAATATGCTGTAGCTGATACATATTATTTTTACGATGAATAAAGAAGCTATCTTGACGAGCATTTCGACTCGGTTCAAGCACTTTTAATAAAGTGTTTAAAACTACTTTAAAGTCCCGATCCAATGTTTCTACTGACCGCTCTGGCCATAGTGCTTGAGCAATTTCCTCTTTGGGCATATACCTTTGGCGATGACAATATAAATAGACAAAAAGCTCCTTCGACTTTTCTCGCTGCCATTCTTTATCTCCTAATTTGCGATGATCTCTAATTAAATTTAAACTACCAAATAAATTTATTTGCATTTCATCAGCAGGATAAACGATATTCCCGTCCATTTGAAAATAATTCCGCATCGATTGAATCGCTGTATTGTCTTCCTTACAGCTCTCGCTATACTGTAATAGCTCATAAAAAATCGTTAAATTCGTTGGGCCGAGAATCGTTTTTCTTTGAAAAAAATAATCGTAGCCATTGTCCATACAATAACAAGCAAAATGCTGAAAACAATGTGTAAATGCTACTGCATTATTCTCTTTAAAGGCAATAACAGATTGGTAGAAAAAAACATGCATTTCCCCATATTGATCACCACAATCAAGAAATAGCTTTTGTGCCTTTGATAAAATTTGTTTTGCCTCTTGCCATTCATTACAAGAAATCATCACTTTTACTTCAGCAAGTAAAATAAGTGCTGTCATCCAAGCATCCTGAACTTGTTCCGTTTCCTGTAAGCCTAGTGCTAAGTACTTCCGAGCAGCGACAAAATCCCCTAGTGCATGTTTGGCAATTGCAAGTCCCATATATGGTTCAGCCTTTACTCGTGAAATATTAATGGTATTCATTAGCGCAATAGCTTTCTCATAAGCATCACAAGCCTCTACATAATTAGGATAATCTAATAACAGTAAAGCATGAGCTTTTCGATTATAGCCAACTGCCTCGATAAAAATGGACTTTTCACGTACCCCTCTCCGAATACCATGCTGTGCAGAATACCAAGCTTCTTCGCCCTGCCCTAATAAGGCGAAAACGAACGATGCTAAGAGCTCACTTTCCCTATGCATGGCTACCAATTGAGGGGGCATTTCCAATCTTTTAATCAATAGATTTTTTGCCTCCAACAGTTGTCCCGTTCTTAACAATATCCGCACATCAACATTTGCTCTATACAAAACAGCTTCACTTAAATTTACTTCTTCTATAAATTGGTTTGCCTTTTGCGCTTTTCCTAAATTCACTAGATTTTCAGTATACTGTCGTTGTAATTCTACATGTTCATCCTTACTTAATGCCGCAACAGGAGCTAATTGTAATGCTTGTTTTAAATAGGGCTCTGCTAAAGCAGGCTGAATTGTATCAAGATAAATGTGAGCTAATCCAGCCTGTGCCTTTGTCATAAAGAGTGTATCGTTATTCCTTTTAGCAAGCTGCTCACTCATTTCGTAAGCTTGTTTCGCTTTTTCATAATAGGCACGGTAGCGGTGGCACTCCCCTTCAAAAAAATACAAACGGTAAAACTTCATTTTAACATCAGTCGAAAAACGATGAATTTTCTCTAACAGCCATTCAAACTGTCCAGCTTTTACTATACTCTCTGCATGATCTTGCAGTAGTTCACCACTAAAATTTGCATCATCTGATTTAAAGGCATGATGTAAAATGGCATGAACGTTATTGTTATTGACGTAATATAAAGCTGCCTTTTTATGCAAATTCACATAGTTTGTCGGAAATTGCTTCCACTTCATTTCTAAAAATCGGCTAAACAGCGCATGAAAACGATAGGAGCCATTCTCAGCAACCGGTTGAATAAACAGATGTTTCTTCAATAACTGTTTCAGCGTGTCGGCGGTTTCTCTATTATAAAATTGCGTAATTAATTCCACTGAGAAAGTAGGGAAAATAGCTAAATTTAGTAGTGCATCTTGCTCAAATTTACGCATCTTTAAAAATACTTCTTCTGATAAGTAGGTAAACAGATCATTTGAATGAATCGTTAACCAGTAATCTAATGCTTCATTGTTCCATTGCTCAGCTAGCAATGCAATGCTAATTGCCCAGCCTTCCGTAATTTCTAATACTTTCAATATTTCATCTTCCGATAGATGTATCGCAGCATAATCTTCAAAAAAAACGGCGATTTCTTCAGCACAAAATGCTAAATCCCCTTCTGTAATAAAATGTGCTTTCATGTGCATTTTTAGTTTTCTAATAATATCCCAATTCGGTAATGTTCTAGAGGCAAAAATAAAGTGAATATTTGGAGGTGAAAATTCAATAATTTTTTCCATTACATAGTTAATATGAAATTCATGGTCTACTAAATGGTAGTCGTCAATAATGACGAAAAAGTTCTCTTGTATCTCACATAAACTATTAACAAATAGCTTATACCACCGATTCAATTCTTCGATTTTCGGAAAACGTGATAGCTGATTCCAATTATCAAATTGTTCACCAAATAGCGGTATAATTCGTCTAATACTATAAAATAAATGTCTTAGAAAGGGTAATATGTTATCGTCCTCTTCAGAAACACTATACCAAGAGAATTTACTTGATTCAGCATGTAAAAATTGTGCAAGAATAGTAGTCTTTCCATATCCAGCACCGCTATGAATAAATGTACAAGTGTGTCCAAGACCTTTTTTTAGTTTTTTCATTAATGATGCTCTACGAATACAATGATTAGATGGACTAGGTGGAATACATTTCGATTGAATAATAATATCTGCTGTCATTACTTACACATACCTCCCCATAATTACAGTAATACGGGTTGTGACATAAACTACTTGCCATTCTTTTCGAATAGTTAAATTATTGACAGTTTACCATATACTATATGTAGTTTTACATTATTCCAATGAATTGTTTCTGTAATCCTAGTATTTTATGTGCTACAAAAGAGAAAAAGTGTTAGATTAACTGCAATCAATCTAACACTTTTTTGCTATGTTGTTGATGGCGGATGCTTTTCACGGGCACATCGTAAGCCGTCACATCCGCAACGTGCATTTTGTTGCGGCTTACGTTTTGTGCGTCAACCGCTAGATTCTCCGCCTTTCGCTACCATCGACTAGTTTTCACTTTAAAATTATTAAATTTTTTGCAAAAGCAAGAATAGCTAATTTCTTCTCCATAAGAGCAAAAATTTACAAATACTTTTTCCAAACTCTTATTTTAAAACTAAAAAACCCGACTATCATTATAGATAATCGGGATTTGAGCTTTAATTATAATAAATCCTCACGTAATTGCGCAGCTGATTTTGGAGATAACAGACCGAATGGAATATCGAGTACTGTTTTTGCCCCTTTGTCGCCCGCTTGGCTTAAACGGTGTGCTGCACGAGCATACGCTACAAGGACACTTGATGTGAAGTTTGGATTACTTTCAAGTTTTAATGAGAATTCTAGAATTTGTTTATCGTCAGCGCCACTTTCTCCACTGCGAATAACGAAACCACCATGTGGCATACCTGTATGATTTGCATTAAACTCTTCTTCAGAGATAAAGTTTACAGTTGTGTTATATTCATCGAAATAATTTGGCATTGTAACAATTTCTTGCTCTACTTTTGCCGAATCTGCTCCTTCTTCAAGCACTACCCAACATTCACGTGCATGTTTTTCACGAGTAGTAAGCTCTGGATTTTCACCATTTCGAACGCGCTCCACAGCATCTTTGATTGGTAATGTATATTGTACTGCATTTTTTACCCCTTCAATACGACGAATAGCATCCGAGTGACCTTGACTTAAGCCATCACCCCAGAATGTGTACGTTGTACCTACTGGTAATACAGCCTCACCTAAGACACGATTTAAAGAGAATAAACCTGGATCCCAACCTACGGAAATAACAGATACTTTACCAGATTTTTGAGCTGCAGCGTCAACCGCTTCGAAAAACTCTGGAATTTTCGCATGAGTATCAAAACTGTCAATTGTGTTAAACCATTGCGCAAAATGTGGTCCTTGTTCAGGTAAATCAGTAGCGGAGCCACCACATAAAATCATTACATCAATGTCATCTTGAAATTTCTCAGCATCATCTACTAAATATACGTTCGCGTTACTTGCAACGCTTACTGATGAAGGATCACGACGTGTGAAAACTGCTACTAATTCCATATCTGGATTTTGCGAAATAGCAAATTCTACACCGCGCCCTAAATTTCCATAACCTACAATACCTACTCGAATTGCACTCATTAAAATTCCTCCTCACGTTAACGTGACAATGTGAAACCTTTCACGTTAAATCTAATTACAATAATACTTTGAGTTAGAAAAATTCACAATAGTTTGAGTACGTGTTTTTCTCATGAAATTATATAAGTTTTCTATGATTTCTATACATAAATGGCATGAATACGGTTACAAATTACTAAAAAATATAACGAACCATTAAGTTTTCGTAAAAGGCTTGTAAATCAAGACTTTTTCCAACATAGGTCTTGTACAATATAAATAACGATAAAGGGGGCATGTTGAATGAAAGGTAATTGTTATTCACTATGTAAAACAGCGGTTTTTTTAAATCCCAAAGAACACGTAATTTTTGTTTCACCATTGAGGATTCCAGTCGAGGTAAAGCTAAGATATTCTACAAGCAAATACTTTAGAAATCAGCGAGCGAAGAGGAAAACACCTTGTCCTGCCAATATGCCTTTATCCGTCCCAATACATGAAGGAGATAGTAACAAAGCACATAACTTTTACTATAGTGAGAAACAAATAGCTCGCTGGTTCATTAAAAAAAGTGAGTACAATAAAGCACAATGCAAGTGTGCTTTTTGCTAAGTAGTGTTTATTGAATTTCTTGTGCTAATTGAAGAAGTCGTTTTTCATTTATAATGTGGTAGCCATTCTTCTTTTTTTCTAAAATGTTGTCCTCACAAAACTGAGCTAGCACGTAGAGCAAATGACGATAGGAAACCCCCAAATACTCACATATTTCCGTATGTTTTTCTTTATAAATACCTTTGTCAGATGACAACTGTATGAAAGCAGCTAACCGATTTTCCAATGGATATGCCTGATTTTGTGTATATTTTGATGTCATCTTGGACGCTTTTTCACCTAGAAATACACATAATCTACGTAAAAAGGGCGCATCGGCGAGTAACATTTCTTTACATGCCTGCGTGGCTATAGATAAACAAATCGTTTCAGTCACCGTCTGTATCCCCTTTGTATATCTCGCCTCGTTTAATAATTCAATTTCTCCCATAAAGCAAGGTGCTTCAATATATTCAATCAAAGAAACCTTCCCATTCTTATGCGTCACATACAGTTTTGCTTTGCCTTCCATCATATAGTACATCGTATCTGGAAAAGATCCTTCTTTAAAAATCCATTCTCCTTTTTCAAATTTGCATATTTCTATAAATGGATGAATATCAAAAGAAAAAAATTCATCAATTCGAAAGGTTTCTATATAGTAAGAACGTTCTTCACCTGTAAGTTTTTGCATTTTTTATTGACTCCTGTTCAAAATATGAGATATCTCACATTATTGTAGCGAGGAACGTGCTATTATTCAACATAGTTAAATGGAGGTACCAAATTTTATGAACAATCAACGATGGCTTTCTCAAAATTTCTTTGCATTTTTTTTTACTTGGGGCATTTTCTTACCTTATTGGACAGGTTGGCTAGTCGATGCGAAACACCTAACCGTATCGCAAGCGAGTGTCGTTATGGGCTGTGGTCTTTTGGCTCGTGCAACGTCAAATCTTTTTTTCTTTCCAAGCCTCGCAAAATACGTACACAATAAACGACTTATTACGGTTTTAGCAATCGGAGCACTGCTGACGGCTTTACTTTACATTCCAAGCACTAGCTTTACCGCACTTCTATTTGTAACTATTTTATTCAGTATTTTTTACCCCGCTCTACTACCTGCCGTGGAAAGCAGTGCAGCAACGCTAGTACAACATGGCAATGTACATTATGGTAAAAGTCGCTCTTACGGATCATTTGGCTTCGTTATAGCGGTACTTATTATTAGTATGTTAACAGGCGTTTTTGGTAAACAAATTATTTTTTGGAGTATGATCCTTGGCATCATCGGTATGTTATTAATGCAACAAATGGCTACCCCAAAAGAGTTACTGATTGTTCCAACGAAAGAACAACGAGCTCAATCGCTTTCGATGAAAACATTATGGCGCATTAAAGGTTTTCCGATTGTGTTATTTATTGTTATTTTATTACAAGGGGCACATGCTTCTTACTATAGCTATGGCTATATTTATTTAGAGGATTTACATGTTGATCCATTCTATATGGGGATGATTATTAACATTGCGGTTATTTGTGAAATATTATATTTCATGAAGGCTGATACACTGTTTACGAAATGGCGTTCATCCTCACTATTGCTACTAGCGGCAAGTGGATCGTCTTTACGTTGGTTACTCATCTTCCTATTCCCAAACGTTTGGGTATTTATCGGCTCACAAGTATTACACGCCCTATCATTTGCACTTGCACACTATGCATTTATCGGTTATTTAACGAGAAACTTACCGAAGGAACAAATTCCAAATGCACAAGGCATATACTCAGCACTTGCAATGGGATTAAGCACCGCCATTCTTACTTTTTTAGGCGGCTATTTATACGAGATATCGCCAGGTCTTGCCTTTGCCGCAATGCTTATTTGTACAGTACCGGCAATCGGCATTTTACTAGCTACTCGAAATAAATTACAGTTTTAATAAACAAGCAGGTGAAGAAAGACTATGTAATCTTTCTCCACCTGCTTTTCTATATCCTCATCTTGGATAATAAGAAAATCCGGGATATTTTACTACTGGCCATTTTTCCTTGCGTAAAGCATTGAGAAGTTCAGGACCAACATGTAAATTGCTCTTTACTAATTCAGACGGCGTAAGCGCCATCCATTGATTTAATGAAACATCCTGAAATCTATCGCTCTTAAATATTTCCAGGAACCATAACGTTTCATTACCGGTATTCTGAATGTAGTGTCCATTTGCAAATGGCACATATCCGACATCTCCCGCACGATAATCAAAAGTTCTTGCTGTCCCATTCCCTGCAAACACTGTCATGCGACCTGTTCCTTGAAGGTAATATTGCCATTCATCATTATTCGGATGCCAATGTAGCTCCCTCATCGCACCGGGCTCAATCTCGACAAGCGCCGCGGCAATAGCTTTGGAAATCGGAAAATTCGTGGAATCTACAATTCTCACACTGCCACCAGGTGTTTTAATTGGCGTTTGGGCAAGCAAACTATGTTTAAATGTTTGAGGAATTTTACCGTATGGGGACTGTACTTGCTGTGTTTCGATAGGTCCGGGGACTTTATCTTGATAAATGTACACTTGTTCTTTTGGTATATGATTAAAAGCACTCATCGGAACACCAAAATTAGATGACAGCACATCTTTCGGCGTATGTGCAAACCAGTCAGATATAGATAATGTATTAAGATCTGAAAAATGGCCATCGTCAAACACTAGTAGAAATTCACAGCCATCTTCAAGCCCTTGAATCGAATGAGGGATTCCTGGTGGGAAATACCATAAATCACCCGGCCCAACATCGGCGATAAAATTACGCCCATTCTGATCGACCGCTGTGATGCGCGCATGGCCAATAAGCATATAAGACCATTCTGCTTGTTGATGCCAATGAAGCTCGCGCACGCCACCTGGTGTCAAACTCATATTGACACCTGCCAACGTTGTGGCGATTGGCAAATCTCGCACAGTAATTTCTCGAGACCATCCCCCATTATTCAATGTCATATGTGTATCAGAAAAAGAAAATTTCAAGTTCGGTAAAAGGCCTGCATCTGTTATTGGTGGAACTAGCATATCTGGATTTTCTAAATCCCGCATAATATCTCGCGGCCCTTTATCCACCCCGCCCGCACCATCATTGCGAATAGGTTGCGGAACATAATAATAGCCCTCTGGCTTGTTATCCAACTATTCACCTCTTCATCAAGTAGTCGTTATATAAAATGTATGATGTATCATTTGTTTTATTCTTTTAATGTAAGGTTTAGCACTTGTATTGATTAAAAATACATAGCCCCACTTTTGACCAAAGCTAGTCAAAAGTAGGGCCGGTATTTGACCCTATATGTATTTGCATTCTAATAAATTACTCATTCATTCTATGATGAGTAAAGCCTCTAACTAAGAAAAGAATACCTACGATAAAGAAAATTAAACTGAAAAGAAACAACACGTAGCCCGAATCAAAAAATGAATGATAGAAAGCTTCCTTACTTGCATATGTTAAATTTGAGACTAGGATAGCCGTCACAATATATTGTGTTGAAATGCAAATAGCTGCGATAAGTAAAAACAGTGAACCTACAATTTTGTCTTCCATAATACACTCCCCTTTAATTTATAAAAAAGTTAATATTATCTTTATTAAAAACGATATAAACGAAATTTACAAAAAAGTTGAAATTTATCTGATTGTTCTTAAAATTAATTATATAACAACCATTAAACGGGAGGAATATATATGAAATTTCATCTTTTAACCACTTAATAGTTTTAAATTTTTATCATCGCTTTCCTTGTCGCCTCAGCTATTCAATTAACTAAAAGGCACCAAAATGCCAACACCACTATTCCATATAGAAGTATATTAATGAAAGGAGAAGAGGAATAGTATGTTTGCGAAAAAAAATTCAATTGTAACGATTGTTTCATTGTCTTTAATTTCAAATTCAGTTATTTTGCCATTTAACCTTAGTGAAGCTAAAGCGGTGGAAAATAAAACTATAGAAGATGCTACTGACAATGTAATATTTTCTGAACAACAGCTTGAAGAAGCTCAAATTATAACAGATCATGTATCTTACGAAAGAAAAAATGGTGTTGGTGTTTTTACACTTTCTAATATCGCAGAGATGGAGATAAAATTACAAAACATTAATTCTATTATTACTGCTGAGGAGATTAATTTAGCAATTGCTGACATAAATACTAAATTAGCTGAAGAAAACGGAAATGGTGAAACGACAGAATTACTAGTTAAATCTAGAAATCTTATTCAATATGGAACTGATACTGCACCACGTATCGTAAAAAGATCTTGTAGTAAATGGTTAGGGGGCTTAGGTCTTGCTCATGTTACAGCTACTACAGGAGCAGGTCTATTATTAGGTATTCCAGGACCAGTAGGTTGGACAGTTGGGACTGGTATTGCTGCGGCTTACTATTTGGGGGCACTTGCATGTCCAAACTAAAAATTTTTTTGAAAACATACCAGCTTTCTGTTAATTTTTCAACTATCTTTATATTTACATGTCTAACCATGTATCATATCACACGAACCATCTACCCTACTGTCATACTTTATATTCTAATGGTGTTAAACATATTTTCTTTTGAATATTTTTTTAGTCGTAAATACAATACTCCACAAAAAAGAGCTATTCCAGCGACATTATATTTTATATTAACTGGCATTCTATCCTACTTAGGTTTTTTGCAGATACTGGATAAGTAATTGTTGATACTAGCCAATTAATATATATGAAGAAAAGCGTTTTGCTTCGTTTTTTACGATACAAAACGCTTTTTTATATTCCTCTATTTGCACAGGGGATTCTTTTAGTCCATTTTTCTTAAATGCGACTTTGCCACTTGAACCATCATCTCTATCCCATATTGCAATTCTTCTCTCGTTGCATAGGCATATGACAGACGGATATGCTGTGTATCTTGCGCATCATAGATATAGCCAGGATTGATGAGGATATTTAACTGCAATAACTTCATAAAAAATGATTTATCTACGATCGGTGCATTGAATTTTAGCCATATATAGAAACCACCCTTTGGCTTTTCCCAACTCGCCATGTCTTTCAATTTTTCATGTAATAAGCTCTCAACAAAGTTTGCCCTCTGCTGAAGCTCGGAACGTAAGCCTTCAATATGGCGTTCGTACTTTCCCGATTGCAGCCAGTGCAACACAATTTCCTGTGAAATGGCACTTGAACCATAGTCTGTTTGCATTTTAATATCTGCTAACCGCTCAATCACAGTTGTTGGTCCAATTAACCAGCCAATGCGTAGTCCAGGACTAAGTGTTTTGGAAACACTACCAATGTATAAAACTTGCCCACTATCATCCATTGATTTTATTGCTGAAGATTCCTCTTGGAAAAGCAATTCATGATAGACATCGTCCTCAATAATCGGAATACGAGATTGTTTGCACGCCTCATAGAGTTCCTGTTTTTCTAGTGATGTCCACACGCCTCCAGTTGGATTATTTAAGGTAGGAACAGCATAAAAAACAGCCTGCCTTTTTCTTTTTTTATGCGCTAAAGTTTGGGCAAGCCCTTCATCTCGGTCGATCGCCATCATTTGCATCCCGACCGATTGGAAAGGATGAACTGAATTTAAATAGGACGTTTTTTCTTGAAATACAATGGAACCTTGCTCTAGCAGACCGACCGCAATGAGCTGCAATGCTTGTAATGCACCTGAAACGATGCAAACATTTTCAGGTTCAGCCTGTATGCCTCTTTTATGTACATATTGGCAAATGGCTTCGCGCAGACGCTTATTACCTTGAGGAGATGAATACCCTAAAGCTTTCGGATGTAGGGATAACTCCTTTAAGGATGCCTCCATTTCACTCGTTGGCAAAAGGCTTGGTGCAAGCTCTCCAGTTCCTAAGCGAATAATATCATCCCTTTGTTCATATTCGTTGATCAATTGAATGGTATGGTAGTTTGGCTTGTGAAGACTTGTTTCAATATAAGTTTGCCAATTTGGTTGTCTTTGTTTAATTAAGGAATGCCAGGAAGAGTTCGCTACATAAATACCTGAGCCTACTGTCGTTTCCAGTATGCCCGCTGCCTTTAATTCCTCCAATGCCTGCTGAATAGTACTTCTGTTAACCCCTAATTGCATCGCAAGTTGTCTTTGCGTTGGTAACTTCGTACCTGCAACCCAATCCCCTCGCTCAATGCGCTCTGATATCCAAGTCACAATTTGTTGTTGTAAAGTACGATCCCCTTGTCTAGTTGGTTGCCAGTTCATGTTTTCACCTCGTAAATTGGGTGGGTGAAATACCATCCAATTGGTCGTTTTCTTTTAGTTATAACATAGGTAGAATGTGTAATGGAAGGAGGGATTGTCATTGGAGGCATTTCTGCATGGTATGATATTAGCATTTGGACTTATTTTACCTTTAGGTGTGCAAAACGTCTTTGTCTTTTCGCAAGGCGCTACGCAACAGCGTTTTGTACTTGCCTTACCCGCTAGCATTACAGCTGCATTGTGCGATACTTTATTGATTTTGCTTGCTGTTTTTGGTTTATCCGTTATTGTATTGCAATTCGAGTGGCTACGTATCGCCTTAATGTGCGTGGGAATTGTTTTCCTATTATATATGGGCTATAGCATTTGGCGCTCAAATCCGACAACCAGCGAAAAGAACGAAGCACTGCCTGTTAAAAAACAAATTTTATTTGCGCTATCAGTATCCTTATTAAATCCACATGCCATCTTAGACACAATCGGTGTTATTGGTACGAGCGCCTTAAAATATACTGGCACACAACAAGTACTCTTTACTGCAGCCTGTGTACTGATTTCTTGGCTATGGTTTTTTGGCCTCACATTGGCGGGTGCATCTTTTAAAAAGCTTGATAACTCTGGCAAGCTAATGAATATTTTCAATAAATGTTCAGCAATCTTCATTTGGGCAACCGCTATTTATTTACTTAGTGGTTTATTTTAATCAAGTACATAATGTAGATTACATTGATTTATCAACGTTTTGAGTTTTATGTATTACGTTTTAATAAGCTTATCTTTAAATATCGTTATTCATATTTGCAATGATGGTTGCTCCAAGTCGCCTTTTATAATTCTTTAATTTTCATTAAGACCACCCGATATGGAGTGGTCTTAATGTTTAAAAAACCTCTAATTTATAGTAATTTTTCTATAATTTTCAAATGAGTTTCAATCCTAGTAATAGCTATTCTGTATAGTCAGCTTTTTAATGCAAATTTCCCCTTTGTGCTCACGTTATTAATAAAATAGCTATAGCTGTAGCGAGTGCTAACAAAAGAATTTTTTATTTTAATGAATCAAAAAAACCCAATTTCAAAATTAAATTGGGTTTTTCTTTAGTTAAATTTCTATAAAAAATCATTGGGACAAACATTACCCTCATTTATCATTTCCATTTACACTCTCTGTTAAGGCTAAAGCTCGATAAGTCATTATACTTCCTACCGTTAGTATAGTTAATAATAGCAATGACATTTGAAATGTTCGTAGTCGCGAAAAGACTTTATTATTGAATCATAATAAGTATTAATTTTATTTTTACTTAAAATTCCTTCTCTTGCTTTTGAAGATAAAAGATCTAAAATAGAAACGTATTCAAATGGTATAACATAACTATCCTTTAATAAATCAAGTAATTTTAACTTAACGGAGTCCGAATTTAAACCATAACGCTTGAATGCGTACAAGTATTTCAAAAATATATGGGGTATATGGTTTTCAAAATAATATGGCTACTTTGTAGGTGCCTGATAAATAGGGAAATCATGAATCGTCGTATTTTAGAAGTTAGTTTTAACCAATCGGTACATCCATGGTTGGTTTTCGTCTCTACACATTCCACAAAACACAGATATAGCGGAACGAAGGGCGGATATCCCAACAATCACCAAATAGTCTGGCCATATATCGCAGTTACTCATTACCTTCTATATATCGAAAATCTAGAAGTAACTTTCGAAAATTTATGATATTGAATCATGTAAAAGTTTTAATAAATTATATGTATTAATCTCTTGGAGATTATTACAATTATTATTTTCATCTTTTGCTCTATAACTTTTCTTTAAATAATAGTTAATTATTCCAATACTTGGTTTTTCTCCGTTCAACTCTAAAAAATAACTAATGAAAAGAGCAATTGTTCCACTAAAATGTGCACAAGAAATACTTGTTCCATAACTTATAGTAAAGCCCTGCGGGAGGCCCAAATTTTTTCTTAAAGGATCTATGTTTTTTAAATGTTTTGGATAGGTTGTAATGATAACTTGCGTAGGATCATTAGTATCAAAAAACCATTCCCCACCCGGAGCAAGCAAACATTTATCACTGTAATTTGAATATGTTGAGAGTTCACCTAATTTATTGCTAGCTGCAACTATGTAAACGCTGGGGTTAAACCCTAACATATGTAATTCTGGGTGGCCATCTAAATTAATTTTAGTGTTACCTGCAGAAGTAATAATTAATATATTTTTATTAGTGGCCTCTTCTATCAATTGATTAATAATATTCAGTAAATTGGTATCATTAGTTTTTAGAAACATTGAAAGACTTATATTTATTACATCTACATTACAACTTATTGCATATTTGAATGCTTGTAAGAAGAGTCTTAATTTAAACTTTTTATTATCCGTTATTTTGCAAATAATCAAAGAAATATTGGGGGCTACACCCGTTAAAATCCCATTTCCACAAATAATTCCAGCAACCATAGTTCCATGACCATCGTAGTCCATTATATTTGTATGTTCACCTACAAAACTTCTCGAATTTTGAAAGTCTATGTTAGAAAGTAGATTTTCATGAGTATAGTCTATTCCACTATCGATAATAGCCACTTTAATTTCAGAACTTCCTTTAGAAAAATTATAAACTTCCCCATTTTTTGTTAACTTAGAAATATTCCACTGGTATTTGAACAGTGTACTATTATCAGACATTATTTGTCTCAAAAAAGAGTTGTATTTTACGGGAAAGTTCTTGCTTTTCCTCTCGATTTCTTATATTTGCGTTTAAAATTATCTTGGATAGTTCTGAGTTTTCCTCGAATATTCGCTTGTTTTTGTCATATAAATCCTTTATTTCTGGATTATATTTTGACAACTTGTCAACTCTTATATTTATTTTCCTTTGTGGAGTTCCATAGCCCAATGCAACATATGCATTTATTATCAAATCAACGATTATATCAAAGATTATAAACATATTCTAACACTCACCTCATAATTAGTTATATTAACGTTTGTCATTACTAGTTCTAGACGTACTTCTTATTTCAGTGGCTCGTTAAAAGATTTAATTTAAGTGTTGTCATATGGGCATCCTCTTATAAATTAGTTAATAGCTTGAGTTTCTACAAATAAAGCATATTTTTTATGAGTTTCTAATAATTCTTGATGTAATCCAATTCCTGTTATTTCCCCATTATCTAAGAATATAATCTGATCTGCATTTTTAATGGTAGATAATCTATGGGCAATTACTATAGTGGTTCTACTTTTCATCAATTTCTTTAAAGCATCTTGTACTAATTGTTCGCTTTCACTATCAAGACTAGCTGTCGCTTCATCTAATAAAAGAAGATTAGGATCACGTAAAAAAGCCCTACCAATAGCAATTCTTTGTCTTTGCCCACCAGATAGTTTTATACCCCTTTCACCTACAAGAGTATTAAAGCCATCTGGAAATTTTTTTATAAATTCATATGCATTTGCAAGTTTAGCATACTGTATTATTTTTTTATCATCTACATCTTCTACTCCATACATTAAATTTTCTTTAATAGTGCCATTTATCATAGCGCTCTCTTGCATAACATAACCAATAACATTACGCCATTCTTTTAATCCATAGTCTGAAATAGAAACTCCACCATAATAAATAGTGCCAACTTGTGGTTCATACATACGTTCTATTAAATAAAAGAGTGAAGATTTTCCTGATCCTGAAGGTCCGACTATAGCTGTAGTTTTATTTTCAGGAATCATAATATTTATATTTTTTAATACATTAACTTTTCCATCGTAACTAAAGCTTAAATTTTTTATTAATAATTTAGAATCTACATCATTTATAGGGATATTTGAGTTATATATTGCTTCTTTGGGCATAATGTATATTTCATACAATCTCTCTGTAGATCCTATAGTTTTTTTATAATCAGTATAGAATGAGGATAAAGATGCTATAGGAGTTATTGATTGAATTAAGTAAAAGAGTATAGCAACAAATGTACCTGCAGAAATTTCCCCATTAGATACTCTCAAACCACCATACCCTATTATTATTAAAAGCATTAGCATCATTGTACCTGTTACAATTGGCGATACGATTGCTTGAATTTTGGCTTCCTTTAAATTCAAATTAAATAGTTCAAATAATTTTCTTTCCCCATTTTTAAACTCTTTCGTTTCAGCACTATAACTTTTGACAAGCCTTATTTCAGTAAGGACCCGATTTAAAAAACCAATAAAATTAGCAGTTTCATTTTGCAAATTGAGAGATACTTTATAAGTGAGGTTCCCTATAGGTAATATTACAAATAAAGTAACTGGAATAATTGATAACATTGCTAATGTTAGTTTCCAATCTAGTACAATTAACATTGTTACTGAACCAACTATAATAATAATTTGCGAAAGTACATTAGGGATTTTCTCTGAAATAAAACTATTCATATTTTCAATATCATCTGTTAATCTACTTATTGTTTGTCCGCTGTCATTACTATCAAAATATGAAATTGGGAGTCCTAAAATGTGTTCCCACATTTTGCTTCTAATACAATATATTGCATTACCTCCTATATATTTCAGCATATAAAAAGAAACTCCGCTTAGAATGGAGTTAAAAATAAAAAATACAATTAAATATACAACCCAGCTCCATTTAATATTATCAATTGAAAAATCATCAATTATAGTTTTTGTGATAATTGGGAGTACTAAATTTATGAAAGAGGAAAGTATAGATAAGGTAATACTAATAATAATTATTTTCTTTGGCCAATTAACTAATTTAAGTAAGACTATAAGGTGATTTTTTTTCAATTTTTTAATGTCCTTTCTCTTAATCGCTCATTAAAAAAAGCCTTTCCCATTTGGTGAAAGATTTTCTTCCGATGTAATACAAAAGAACTAAATATATTCCAGAATTCCCAGTCAGTAGCCCTGTCTTATTAAATTTGTATTTTTCATTTTCAAATTTTTCTATATCCTTAAAGCCAAATTTTGATTTTTCATCATAACTTTTAATAAGTTCTTCTATAAAAAAACTTTCCATTTCTTCAAAAATAGGAAGTTTCGTATCTTCATTCATTATTATAATTAAATGTAATAATCCTGCTATTCCATGACAATAGCTAGGAGATATCAAATTATAATTGTTTTTATGTTTATTTACAGTATTAAAGAATTCCAATGAAAACTCTTTTAAATAGCTATTGTTTAAGGCTGCCCCTGTTTTCCATATAGTTCTAGCTATAGATAAGTCCCCATAACACCAACTAAAGTTAAGACAATCGCATTTCAAATATTTTCCATAATCATATTTTTCTAATGGAATCTTTTTTTCCCAATAAGATGTATCTTCATTTTTAGTTAAATTATGAATTAACCAATCAGTTATAAAGTATATTGCTTTTTCCAACTCTTTTTTATTGGTATAAACATCTAAAGATAAAGTCAATACTGCAAGAACTCCAGTAATACCATGAGATATACCAACATTAAAATTCCCTTGAGGAAATGCTTTTAATTCACTCTCAATAAATTGATTTTTTTGAGGAATGTACCAATTGGGTATTTCAAGATATTTAAATCTATGATTTCCACATAATTGAATTAAATATCCTATAGATTCATTAAAGAGAATTTCAAAATCATCATCATATTTTTTTGCTTCTAATAAGTAGACGACAATTCCAGATATCCCTTCTATTAAATCGTAATCGGGCATATGAACATCATGATTAATTAGATTTCGTTTTGCTACTTTAAGCTTTTCTTTTATTAGTTTTTTAAGAATACTGTTACATTCATTAAGTAGGCTAACATACCTTGTATTATTTTTTGAAACCGCTTGAATTGCCATACATATTCCTGTTAGACCAGTCCACAATCCTGGATTATCAATTTTAGAAATTCGCTGCCTATTAATACCTAATTTTAGTATTTCGTGTGAATAAGAGGAAAAATTATCTTTAGGGAAAATATAATCCATCTCACCAAGCAAAAAACAGTTGCTTAACAAACCATGATTCAAATCATAATAACTAAAATTATAAAACCATTCTTGAATTTTTTGAGGAAACTTTTTCGAGTCATTTGTTATATATGTTATTAAATCTTGTAGATTTTCAAAGTGATTAGCATAAACAATTGCTTTTTCTTCTATATTTGATTTATTTAGCATAATTGATCACCTTTTCTTATCTCTCATATAATCTTCTTTTTTCATGAAATATAGAAAGTTCATTACTCTTTGTTCACGTTCTGAATGTATACCATATCTATTCAAGTGCATATGCAAAAATGATAAAACAATTTGATTGTAATATTCTTTATTAGAGTGAATTTGTAAATATTTTTTCGAATAATCTTGTATTAATTTATTTAAATCGTTAACATCGCTTGATATAGTAAAATTAATTTCTTTAACAACCTCAAGATATATATTTTTATTATCTTTAAATAGTTTACGATAATCTTTATAGTATTTTTTATCGATACTCATATTCTTCTCTAACCATTTGAAACTACATTCATTACCTAAATAAGACTTCAACAAAATATCTAATGTTATTAATGAATAATACTCCAATTCAGTTTTAGATTTTTTAATAGCTGGTAATAAATTTAATATCAACAGACTATCCTTGCAAAAGATATTTTCAGCATATTTTATTAAAGATTGCCCTCCATATCTTTCAATTTCACGATTATATCCATCAAATGTTGCATTTATGATTAATTTTTTTCCCCGAAGTATATTAATCATTTCATTAATTCTTTCAATTATTGTTAATAGTTGATTTCCCATCTTAATTCTAAGTCTTATATGTGGATAAGGATCAGCATATCTAATGAAATAAAAATGATTTTCCAGTTTATTTTTTTGAATAAAGTCTGAAATATAATAAATAAGTAGATCATTACCTAAATTATTAGGATGATACAATTTTAAGTATAACCACTCATTTCCTAAATCTTTAAATCTGTTTTCTTTTGAATAGTAAGAAAGTGGACGTTGATTTAATACTTGAGATTTATTTGTATTATCTAAAAATGAGCTGCAAATAATTTCATTTACATATTGGGTATGTTTATCAGATAAAACACTAGTATTTATCATCTCATCTGCATCCATAAATTGAAAAACTCTCTTTTTTGATAATTCATTAATGAATAACTCAAACATACTTTCAGAGTGCGTATCTATAAATATATAATTATCAAAATCAATAATTTTGATAAATCTAGGTACTTTATATATAGTGAAAAAGTTTTGAACCAGTTTTGAAAGTGTTTGTATGTCTCTAAAAGATTCTTTTCGTATATCAATATTCCATAATTTGTTTTGTATAACTAAATTCCCGCTTTTTAACTTTGGTAGATATGGGAACCCCTCAAATTCTCCCCAATTAAATGGAATAATTGTTGCTCTCTTATAAGCAGCTAAATCTAATAAAAATCTATAGACATTAGGCATTCCAAATTGGTGATTTGCCATATGCGAAGTCATAGGGAATATTAATTTATCCTTTGATTTTGAAATTAAGTGAAATTGCGCTCCATCACTATAAATATAGATATCATCAATATCGATAGAGTTTTTAGAGGGATTTGTAGTAGAAGCAATCGAAATTTCATAATTAAATTTATTAGAAGCACTCATCACATTAGTTGATTTCCCTCTAATAGGTTGAATATTGATATTTGTCAATTCCTCGTTTAATTGAAGACTACTCTCTCTATCATATATTTCTGTATTAATAACTTCTTGTTGTACAGGAAATATATCAAGAAATCTACCCATAGTTTTACCTGCGAATATGGAAGCAATATTACCAGAAGGGTAAATCGTATAGTTATTATTGCTAAGCTCTTTACTAGATTCAGCGTATATTGAAAAATATAAGTCTAGGCTAGTAGAAGGAATATCTTTAATATCCGGAGGGGTATTATTAAGATATTCTGTTATATCTAATTCGTTCTCCTCTTAATAAAGATTCATATAAAATCTGTTTTAAAAATAAATTATTATCTTCTATTTTTTGTTTGCAATAGTCGTATTCTAACAAACCTACAGGATTTGTATATGTAGGAGGAGGACCTAGCTCAGTTTTATCCTCTAACAAATCTTTTACCGATACGGCATTATATACTCCATAATAATCAATGAATTTCCTTTGATAGTAGTCCATGTAGTCTCTGTTTGAATCGGTTATGCTGGATAATTTAATGATAGTTTTACTAAGTTTTTCCAAATCGTTTTTCAGAGAATTATTTAACACAACTTCTTGAGGATAATAAGAATCTATATGTATATATTCAGTAGCTTCTTCAATTTTTTTCATGTAATTTTCTATTGAATTTAAATTTCTGTAGTTAAAATTCAAATTATTCAGTGAATTAATCCTAGTCATTATTCTGTTTAAAATATCAGAATAAAAATGATTCCCATTTTCTAATTTTACTAGCTTTTCATGTAAATAATATATAGGGTCATCTATTGAATTCGAAAATTTTAACTCAGATATCAAAAAATCCTTTTTTATTAGCTCTAGAATATAATCAAGTACCTTAGATTCTGAAATCTCATTATTAGTTGCCTCATTTAAAATTTTTAAGAAGTCACTAACCTTATTCTCTTCTTCAAAATTGCTGAGTACGAAATTAAGTAAATTACTTTTTTTAAGAGAAACTTCTTCTACTGAGTGATTTTCTTTATTAGCACCATCTGTAAAATAACTCAGATAATATTTGTCTGATATTTCTATCAATAACTTATTACTTTTAAGAACCAAGTTTTTTAAGATTTCTCGATCATTTTCAATCTTTGAAATAAATTTATAAATCCACTCGTGACTAATTCTAATTTTATACTTTTGTTTACTTGTATCTAATGTTATAGAATAATTACCGTCTTTTTTAAATACACCCATACCGACATTAGAAAAGGTACTAAAAGGAGTAGGGCGAGAGAACATTCTTATATAATATTTTAATAAAGAAAAGTATATACTTTTTATGTCTTTTGCTTCTTTCTTATTTAAATTAATGCATGCTTTATATAATTGCGGACTAGCTGTTCTAATGGCAGTTTTAAATTTTTTATTTCTAAGCATTTTATTAATTCGTTCTTTTTTCTCAACATTTTCTTTATCAAATAAATAAATCATTTCAATTGCATCTAGGCCTAAGCTTGGGAATCGAAACATAAAGTTTTTTAATATATATGGCTTTCCCTGTTTCATAAGCTCACACTCTCTGTTTTGCTAGTATTAAGAAGATAGTTTGAATTATATTAAATAATAATTTTATTACCCACAGAAAATTGTACAAGCACTTGTGCAATTACAAGTACAAGAAGCTTTACAAGTCACTCTAGTTACAATTGTTCTGATGGGAGTCACAGTATTAAGATCTCCATCCATTTCCATAGAGCTATTGTCCACTTCGAAATCTAAATTAAAATCATTTTCATTAAAGTTTAAGATTTTTTCCATATCATATTCCTCCATTTAATATTTATTTCTCGTAATGGTTGACGTGTAATTAACGTTTCGCCTCACTATAATATCGGCTTTAATCAAGCCTCATTCAAAATTGGAAGAGCTGTTTGAACAACGCTGAGTGAATCGATATATTAAACTGGACGCGCAATGCAAAATTTGGATTTATAAGAAAGGACTAGCTCTTTCCTATAACTCTACATCCAAATAAAAGCTTCTAACAAATTAATTGGAATACAAAAGTGAAGAACTACACGAAAAGTAATCTAAAAGCAGGCCGTTCAATCAAAGCACCTATACTAGGATGCCTTTTTTCTGAATAGCTATATAATAATTGCCCTTTAGTTGCTGTTATTTGTCCCGTCATTATTTTAAACAAAGTTGATTTCCCTGCCCCATTTTTACCAATAACAGCACAAATTTCGCTGGCATTTATTTTAAAGCTGATGTTAGAATAACATTCTCTTTATATTCCTTACTTATATTTTCTACTTTTATTAATTTGAAAGACATTCTACTCACCCTCTTTGAAAATGAATATTATTTTTACAATTAGTATAAAATGCCTTTTGCAATATGGAAAGTATCTATTTTTTGAATATTTTGTGAACTAAAATGATATTATTTGTAGGAGGAGACATCTTGGAAACGATTAATTATTAAAATCCTAAAGTGGCAAGGCTATTTATCGGTGGAATATCTTTATAGTCTTAGGTTTTTCTCAAGGTTTAATCTTCTTTCTAATAGGGGCAATTTTATGCGTTATTATTTCAAATAAAAATAATAAGAAAAGCCGATTAAAAGGTTTTAGCGCTTCTTATAATCGACTTTTCCAAAACTATATATTAGAAATTAAAAGTAATCTCGATTTCCTTATCAAACAATTTCGCCTGAATGAAATTTTCTCCTGATTGCACTTCCCCGAACAAAATGTCATTTAACAATACATTAGCTTTTAATAAAGCAGTATAGTGTTGGATGATTCTCTTCGTTTCAGCATCTGCAGAGATTGAAATCGAAATATATTGTTCAACAGGTAATTGCCATTTTTTTCGTGTATCTTGGATCGTACGTATTAGCTCTCTTATTTGCCCTTCCTGAAGTAAGTCATTCGTTAGTTGGGTATTCAGTAAGACACGACATCCATTCTCTTCTGCCAATACATAATGCTCCTTCACAAGCGACTCTTTTACCACATGTGTTTTTAACAAAGTACGTTTTTGATTATCTATGTCTAATTCAATCGCACCTTTTAACTGTAGTGTATTTTTCTCAGCTTCACTTAATTGCATGACATAATCCTTTACTTTGTGCACCTGTGGTCCAAATGCTGCACCAGCTGTTTTGTAGTTTAGTTTGTAGTGAATGGTTTCATAAGCAGTAAAGTCCTGTGTCCACTTACATTCCTTCACATTTAATTCATCTCGAATAATATCATTATACTGAGCATAATCTTCCACTTCTCCAACTACTGACATCACCATTTCCTTTAATGGCTGCTTCACTTTAAGTCCTTCACTATTACGAATACTTCGACCAAGTTCAACTACTGCAAGAACATTGGCCATCTGTAGTTCAAGTTGTTGGTCTAGTATTTTTGCATCGTACTTCAGATAGTCTTGTAAATGGACACTTTCACCACATAAACTCCTGTATACATCTTCTGCAAGAAAAGGCGTAAATGGCGCAAGCAGTTTACTTACGTTTGTCAGCACTTCGTACAATGTACTGAAGGCACCACGTTTATCGTCTGATAGCCCGTTTGCCCAAAAACGTGACCGCGAACGACGTATATACCAATTGCTTAGCTCTTCAACAAGTTTGCCAATTTCCCTTGTAGCTTGTGTCATTTGAAAATCATCCATATATTTTGTCACAAGCTGAATTGTATGGTGTAACCGGGATTTTATCCAATTATCTAATTTCGTCCGTTTACCAGTTTTTTTAGCATCGTATTGAAAGCCATCTATATCCGCATACAACTGATAAAATTTAAATGTATTATCGAATGTATCAACGAGTTTGGACTTTGCCTCCATCACAATTTTCTTAGAAAACCGCTTCGAATTCCAAGGTGAACTATCCACTAAAAATGCCCATCGTAAAGCATCTGCACCATACTGTTGAATTAATTCAACTGGCTCTAATGCATTGCCTTTACTTTTCGACATTTTTTGTCCGTGCTCATCTAATACATGGCCTAAGGACAAGACATTTTTGTATGGCGCTTTCCCTGTAAATAATGTGGATACTGCTAATAAACTGTAGAAAAAGCCGCGTGTCTGGTCGATGCCTTCTATGACAACATCTGCAGGAAACTGATTGGAAAATGCATCAACATTATCAAAAGGATAATGATGCTGAGCGAACGGCATTGAGCCACTATCGAACCATACATCAATCACTTCAGGTGTACGTTGCATATCCCCTTGACATGAGGGACAACTACAAATTACGTCATCGATATATGGTTTGTGCAGTTCCATGTTTTCGTCCAATGCTTCTTTTGCTAGTTTATTTAGCACAGCAATACTATTTGGCGCTTCTTCATGACCACATGTCTCACAAATCCATATATTTAACGGTGTACCCCAGTAGCGATTTCTGCTAATGTTCCAGTCTACGATGTTTTCTAAGAAATTGCCAAAACGTCCGTGTTTAATATGGTCAGGATACCATGTTACTTGTTCATTATTTTGTAGGATTTGATCTTTTAATGCCGACATTTTGATAAACCAGCTATCTGTTGCATAGTAAAGTAGTGGTGAATCACAGCGCCAGCAATAAGGATAGCTATGTTCATATTTTTCTTTAGCAAACAGCAGCCCTTTTTCCGCAAGCATTTTGATGATATCGACATCGCAGTCTTTGACGAACTTACCCGTAAGCTCCGGCACTTCTTCTGTATAACAGCCTTTGACATCCACCACATTGATAAAAGAAAGCTGGTGTTGTTGCACAGTTTTATAGTCATCTTCGCCATATGCCGGAGCAGTATGCACAATGCCCGTTCCACTTTGATCCGTTACATAGTCTGCTAATACGACAACATGCCCTTTTTCAACTGTTACATATGAAAATGGCGGTTGATAGGCAACACCGGCAAAGTCTTGACCTACATGCTCACTTAACACTTCAACAGGTGCAGAAAATACTTTATCAACAAGTGTTTTAGCAAGGATATAAATGGTATTGTCATGTTTTACCCTTACGTATGTGATATGTGGATTCATGGCCAACGCTACATTGGCAGGCAATGTCCATGGCGTCGTCGTCCAACCAAGAAAATATTCGTCTTTATCTTTTCGTTTAAACATCGCTGTTACCGATAAATCTTTTACATCCTTATAGCCTTGTGCTACTTCATGAGAGCTTAAAGACGTTTGGCAACTTGGGCAATAAGGGGACACACGATGCCCTTTATATAAAAGCCTTTCATGATGCACATGACTTAAAATATGCCATACAGATTCTATATACTCATTACTTAACGTTAGATAAGGATCATCCAAGTCAATCCAATAGCCTAATTGTTCGGTAAACGTACGCCATTTCTTTTCGTACGTAAAAACGCTACCTTTACATTCCTTAATAAATTGTTCTACACCATAGTTTTCAATTTCTTGTTTACCGGATATCCCTAATTTTTTCTCCACACCTAATTCTACAGGTAACCCATGTGTATCCCAACCAGCTTTTCGTTCAACGTAGAAACCTTGCATTGTTTTATAACGCGCCACGACATCTTTTATCGTTCTGCCAAAAGCGTGACCGACGTGTGGTAAACCATTTGCTGTTGGTGGTCCTTCGTAAAATACAAAGGGCTTACTGGCAGAACGATTTTTAACGGAAGCTTGAAACGTTCTCTCTTCCTCCCATATTTTACGAACTCTTTCTTCTCTCTCTACAGTTGTCTCGTTGTTCTTCTTGACTTCCATATAATTTCCTCCTATACAGTAGTGTATAAAAGGCATACAAAAAACCCCGTCCCAAGTAAGGGACGGGGTTAACCGCGAATACCACCCTAATTCTATTGAAAACCGCTCAATAGCACTCAGCAACGTACAATCATACGTGTTCTTTTTAACGGTAGACACCCGAATTAGCTTACTCATTTCAGCTAATCTTCTCAGAGAGGATCTTCATGAAACATTTGCACACCGACTTCCACCAAAATGTCGGCTCTCTGTAGAACAAAATGAAACACTACTCTTTCTCATCAACGAATTTGTATGCTTTTATTGTCACTCATCGTAACAAACTGCCATTTACTTGTCAATATTCAGACAATCTACGACGCTTTGATGAAGTGCCGCATATTGAGGACTTTCAGCTGTTTTAATATAAAAACTTTTTAAAAATGTTTTCCAGTTAAATCGTACTATACGATAGTGTTGGACATCAAGCTGTTCCTTTTGAGCAGCCAACGTTGCCATCGTTTCATTTAATAATGCGATAACTTCTTGCTGCTGCAAACCTTGTTCCAGCATTGTGAAAATAGGTACTAATAGCCTTTCATCCTCATCATGAATAAAGGCATAATCTGTTTGCAACATCATGTTCCATAAAGGACGTAAAATATCCATAAAAGAAGCTTTCTTGAATTTCGGGCTTTTCACTAATTCATCTACAGCGTCTGACGCATGTGCCACACTATGAGCCCACCCTTTTACAGGTATATAGCCTCTTACATCTTTTTCAGCCAATAAATAAGTGCTGAACCTATTTGTCAGTTCCTCGATTTTGTGCACTTCTATAAAATCAGCTTCATTATCTTTTGCTAATATTAGTGCGATTAGTAACAAAGTAAACGTTCTAGTAAAAACTGAATCTGAATTATCTTCTCCAATGCCTTCACATAATAAAACAGTTAAACAGTAGTCCAACGTGTCGCTTAATATGGCATGATCTAATAAATTTCTTTCTAAAATCATTGTATAGAAGGAACCGTAGATTAAACCGTCTCGCAGTTCGCTATCTACCGAACCAATATGTGCAACCATAGACTGAATGAGTATTTGTTGATCTGCTTGTTGCCAGGCATTACTGTCATTTAGGAATGCTTGTAGTTCCTGCTTTAACTCCATTTCACTTAATAATTGGCCCTGTAATATCATATGTAGTTTCCCCTTTTTTTGTGTTTATTATAGGTCATAACAATGACTTTTTTTATGTGCCTTGCAGATTTTTCACCGCCAACATCGAATGATCCTGCATGATACCTGTTTCAATAAAACCAAATGAAGCGTATAATGTTTTCGCTGCGACATTCCCTATATGGTAAAAGAGGGATACATATTCTGCTTCCCCATCTGGCATCTTTTCCATTTCCATTAACATTTTTTCAAAGGCAAGTTTGCCATATCCTTTGCCCTGATAACTCTTTTCAATCATTATATGCCAAACAAAATAGCTCTTCTTTCCGTAAAAAACTTCCTTTTCAAATGATTCATGATCTAACGTATCATAAATATACATTAAAAATCCGACCGCAATCCCATCGGCATAAATGGCAATAGGATTTGCAGGTATCCCATCGGCATTTAACATATGAGCGTCAGCAAAGCTTCTCAAATTAGTTGTTTCTAGAAAATCTTTCTGATTTTCTGCCACTTCAAGTGCTATTACTTCTTCAATGTTTTCCCCAGTTATCTTTCGAAATTCAATCATTTTTCCACCTCTTCTTAGACATTCAAGCAAAAATACCTCACACATAGAATGAAATATCATAATCAATCTTGATTTAAATGCCATAATTTTTCCAATGAAATGTCCGCTAATTTATAGCCATACTTCTCAATTAGCAAACGATCAATAGCGATTTCTGGTTGCTCGGTATAAAATTTTGTTATTACATCACAATGCGCAAGTGCTAAATGCTCTGTTAATTGCTTTGCCAAATCCGCTAATGGCTCAATATGCCCGTCTTGGACATCGCTTTCTGAATAAATGCTAACGGATACATAATTAGTTCGTTGCTCGTCTTCATAAATGATAAAATCAGCTATATCCAATTCTTCCACAGCAACCTTTCTTCTTTCATCCACGATAACCAAGCTGTAATGGACTCGTTGTATACGTATTGTCCAGACTTCCAAATCTGTTAACCGTAATGTCCGTTCGAAATAATCAATCAATGATAAAGCTCCTCTAGTCATTATTATACAGATAATTACAATAATTGCACCTTAATCCAAAAGAAAAAACAGCTTATACTTGTAAGCTGTTTTTTTGCGTTGCTACTCTGAAATTTCGATTTCATCCAAATTCGCAACAAAATCGTATTGATTTATTTGTGTTTGTAAACTATAGGTGACATTGACGTTTTGACCGATTGTGAATTTCATCCGTTAATCATTGGTATACTTAATACTACTTTCTTGATATAGCCCATCTAACTTCCAACCATCATTAAATCGAACATATGTAAATTCCTTTTTCCAATTATCAGTGTACACAATAACTTTGCTGCTCCATGGAAAGGTCGAAGCGGAGAGCTGTCCGTGGCGAACAATAGATATGTCATCTACTACCTGAAGGAGTGTAGTAGGTGTAATTGTATTCAATATTAAATAATGATGTCGATCTGGAGTATCCTCAATTTCTTGCATTACCTGTTTGTGGAAGTTAATCACCTGTAGATTTGTCTGATAAAGTGAATAGACTAATGAACTACCAAATATAACGATTAGTGTTAGCACAATAAGAACATGCTTTTTCATTAATCCTATGTAAAACGCCCACTTTTTTTCTTTATTATATAAATGGATATATATTGCTATACTTATTGGCCATATAAATAGTAACTGCCAATATAGGACAACCCAAAAAACCTCGCCATCTGAAACGAAATATCGAATAGCATTGTAATTCAACAACCATAATGGCATCGACCAATGCCAAGCTGTTTCTACTTGTGACATACTTTTTATATAAATCAATAGGAGTGGGATACTGAGGAAAAAAGCAGTCGCATTATCCAATACGGCAAATAACAACTCATCACCTCCTTTATTTTAGTAAATATTGGAATTATTGTACCCGAAATCAATGATAAAGAAAAGGTTAGTTAGTGACTTTTGTACAAAAGTAAAATGAGCCTGCAATCAAACAGGCTCGAAAATAATCACATTGACCAACACCCAGTAAGTATAGGAGTCGAAAGGAATCGAGCTATAGCTAATTTCTTATCGATACTCCTCTACTATTTTTATCCCTAAGATATCTTTATAATCTATGAAAGGTTTAGAACCATCATTCCCAATCGCTTTACTATATTGCACTTCTACCTTATCGCCAACTGTTAGCGTTGGGGGGACATCAACTAAAGGGAACCATGTTCCATTTTTATGTTTTTGCACAAGCTCTTCAACGGATAATTGACCTACATCACTAATATCGACACCTGAAATTACTAAAAATTCATGTTCCTTTATTGCTAAGACTCTTCCACTTCTTACTGGTGTCATAGTACTTTGCTTATCAGGAATTTTATATTTCTCTCGTAAGGAGGCAATGTCTTTATGATAATACTGGTCTAAAAAGTCCATGGCTTCTTGTTCGACAAGCCACACCCGAATTTGATCACTAGTATCTTTATAATCGGCACGGCTTACTTCCATTAATAGATTCACTGTGGCGGATTTATAAGCAATCGCCTTGGCATATTCTGCAATAAACTCTTCTTCTGTCATTTGCAGTTTTTGTAGCCGTTCATCTAGTGTAGGCATTGTATCATTACCAAATACATCCATAATTAATTCGAGTTCTTGATTTACTTGCTCTTGTGAAGGCACTATCTTCTTAGATTTTGCATATGCAAAGTTCGATTCAAGATATAAAAAATTATCAAAACTTGCTCGATAGAGACGTTTTTTCCCATTCATGTAAGAATCTTTTTGTAGCTGTATTTCAATAATTCTTTCATCTAAAACTTGTGGAATTAATGTGGCTAGTTGTTGATGTTCTTTGTATTGATTAAGTATAAAAACTCCTAAACATATGCTCAAAATCATGGTTAGCACACCATATTGCCATCTCTTTGAAGATTTTTTTTCGTGGTGCTGTTCTATATGCTGAACAACTTTATCCATAACACGCTTTTTACTTTCTGTTAAATCCCTTACTTCTCGAATATCGACTTTACTCATGCAAAAGCACCTCCCATTCAACCTGTTGTAGTATCGGTTTTAGTAACTCTCGCCCACGTCGTAGCCTCGTTTTAATAGTACTTTCAGGAATATTTAACAGCTTCGCTATCTCCAGCACAGACATTTCTTCAAAATAAAAATGGATGATAACCTCACGTTGCTTTAATGGTAGAGTTAGGATAGCATTTTCAATTAATGATTTTTCATCTTGCTGAACAAGCATATCTCTTCTCTTGATTGTTTGTTGAGTAAAAATCTTTTGTTGCACCTGAATTTTCCGATATGTCCAACTCCTTAAATAATCTTTACTCCTGTTAATGACAAGTGTCGATAAATAAGCCTTTAACTCGCCACGTTCATCGTACTTTTGCTGGTTATTATAAAACTTTATAAAAACATCCTGTACGATATCTTCGGCACTTTGTAGATCTCTTACATAATAATAAGCAAGACGAATAAGTCGTTCTGTGTGCTGTTCCATTATTTCTTCCAGTTCCCTTACTAGCAACGTCTCGCCTCCCTTCTCTACCCTATAAACGGTGCTCAGGATCTAAAGGTTTTATTTTCTGGAAATTTTTATTGTTTTTTATCGAAAAAAGGAAGAATCATTGGTTTTACATATGATGAGAGCACAATATTTGTAGAAGGTGTACCGTAAGGCATCGCGTCATCAATAAACTGTTCTAACGTTTCAACTGAGTATGTTGCAAGTTTGACAATATAGCTAATTTCGCCAGCTACCCGATAGCACTCAAGGACATCTGGATGGGCATTACAAAAATTCGAAAGACTTTTACAATCGATTGACTTAAACAAAATAATAGCCTGAATAGATCGATCCATTTTCTTTAAGTTCACTTTCGTTGTATAACCTTCGATACTCCCTTGCTCTTCTAGCTTTTTAACACGTTCAATGACAGCTGGAGATGACAAATGAACAATTGTCGCTAACTCTTTCATTGAAATTTTTGCATTTAACTGTAATTGGCGCAAAATTTCCGTATCAATCTTATCCATTAGAATCCACCTTTTTTAATAAATTAATTTTCTAATAATTCCTTTGAATATTAGGAAAACACTCATAATTACATTATATAGCGTATGTAGTAAAATCACTTCATTTATTACAATTAAAGCTATAAAGGAGGCTACACAACATGAAAAAAATATTATTACTTTTAGCAAATGGTTTTGAGGCTGTGGAAGCAAGTGTCTTTACAGATGTACTAGGCTGGAATAAATGGGAAGGTGATGGCACAACGGAAGTTGTTACAGTGGGCTTACATAAACAGCTACAATGTACATGGAATTTTCAGGTCACACCAGAAAAATTGCTACATGAGATTGCACTAGAGGATTTTGATGCGCTTGCGATTCCTGGAGGCTTTGAGGAAGCGGGTTTTTATGAGGATGCTTTTAGTGAAGAATTTCAGCAAGTTATTCGTCACTTTAACGATTTTAAAAAACCAATTGCGACTATATGTGTAGCTTCTCTTGCTTTAGGACATTGTGGCATATTACAAAATAAAAAGGCGACAACCTACAATCATCCAACAAGTAAACGATTAGAGCAGCTCCGTTCTTATGGAGTAAATATTGTCAACGAACGAATTGTACACACAGAACACATTATTACATCATCGAACCCAGGCACTGCTTTCGATGTTGCCTTTGGTTTGCTTGAAATGCTAACAACATCTGAAAATACAGTGAGAGTAAAAGATTTAATGGGATTTAAATAACACAAAAGGGTTTCAGAGCGCTCTGAAGCCCTTTTTTAAGAAGCTTACTTTTGTTTATTAGGCTTACCCCATCGATAGTTTTTCACGCTTGCTCTTATGCAAAACGACTATTGCTGCTGTAATAAGAATCATCCCCATAAAAGCAGGAGCTGTGTGGCCAAGTAATACATAGATTTGACCTCCAATGATTGGTCCAATTATTCTTGCTAAAGCTTGAATTGATTGGCTAGCTCCTTGAATTCTGCCTTGCTCACTCGAATCGACTGACTTCGAGAGCATTCCATTGAAAGAAGGTCCAAAAATCGAATCGCCAAATCCAAATAGAAACATTCCAGCGATTAAAAGAGGATAAAAGGTAAATAAAGCCGATGCTGCAATGAGACTGTAGCCTAAAATCTCCGATAACATTCCTACAATTGCAATCTGTTGATCACTAAATCTTTTCAAAAGCTTTGGCATTATGAAGCCTTGTGAAATGATGTCTTGCAAGCCCATAATTGAAAACATAAGCCCGATTAGCGCAGGCTTCCAACTGAAAGTATCCATTGTAAATTGTGAAAAAATTGCTTGTAACGATCCGTTCGGTATCCAAAGTAAAAATGCTGAGACAAGTAGTCTATTTAAGTTTTTTATAGAAAGTACATTTGCAAGCTGGATAAATGGATTTAATCTAGAAAAGGTAATCTCTTTTAATCTATTTTTCTTGTTCAAGCTTTCAGGCATAAAAAAGAAACCGTAAACAACATTCAATAAAGTTATAATTGCGCCAAAGTACATCGGTGCAGAATAATCAAACTTGGCAAGTAATCCCCCCAACGTTGGACCAATGATCGTACCAACACCTACAACGGCACTAACCCATCCAAAGTATTTGGTTCTCTGCTCTGGAGGAATGATGTCTGCAAAATATGCGAAGATTGTACTTATACTTCCTCCTGTAACCCCTTCTATTATACGCCCAACAAATAGTACCCATAGAGCACCACCTATGCCAAAAACGAAGTAGCCGATTGCAGAACCTAAAAGGCATAATAGAAGCAATGGACGGCGACCATATTTGTCACTTAAAGCGCCAAGTGCAGGGGCTGTGAAAAATACGCAAACTGCATATACAGAGGTCAGCAATGTCACAATTACTGCTTGTTCTCCTTGACTACTCGTATATGGCTGCACTAAAAATGGAACGATAGGTATTATAATACTGAAGCCTATTCCGCAAAGAAACACCGAGATAAGGCCGAATATTAATGCGTGTTTATCTATGGTTTGTTCTGTACTTATTTCATTGTGTGATTTAAAGTTTGACATGTAAATTTCTCCTTGAACGTTATTATTTTATTTCCTAGGAAACAAAATAATAACACCATTTTGTTTCTTAGTCAACAAAAAACAAGAAAAAGAAATGGAAGACAAACGCTATATAATTCTTATTGTTTTAAAAAAACCTATTCTAATAATATCAATCTCGAAAAAAATCCCCCTAAAATGGCAACCAAAAAAATGCAGACCGATTTAACTTTGGACGGACTGCATTTAGTATTATCTTTCATATTTAATTTTCTACTACCTGTTCTTAATTTAATGATTCCTTTAAAAAATCAAGAACCAGAACCGTTTCATTTCTATTGCTTATTATTTAAAACCAGGAAAATTTAAAAGTGCAGAAATGTTGTTTATAAATAAGAAAATTGCCATTACACCTATTACTATAATCATTAGCATATTTTTAAATGAATCTTTAATGCGTACCTGTGCTAAAACGCCGCAGATTGCTGTACATGCAATTAGAAGCGCTCCTACTGCAAGCCAACTAGCAGCCCAATAACCGATAATTAGAGCTACTGCTGAAATGAGTTCGATGACACCTGTGATTACTCGAAACCATTGTGGTAATCTCAATTTATTAAATTCTTCAATAGGTGTTTTAGCACCCCTCAACTTCCCGAAACTTGCCATAAAAAACATAAGCATCAAGAAGGTCTGAAAAATAATCGATACAATATTCATGTTCAAACTCCCTTTTCCCTCAATTTAATATTATTTTGCTTTGTTAGAAACACTGATCCAATCGGAGAATGATCATCTTCATTGCATTAGTTTCTAATAATTTTGGACAACTCGATTATCATTTCACTCCTTTAAATGTTGTAGCCATTTCATAATGTTCACTTATAAGGTAGAAACCTCTTCCATTAGGACCTTACAATCTGTTGCGGTTCGTTAAGTTTTTAAATTCCTTCACTACATTGAGAAAAGTAATTAAGTACCTAATGCTATTAGCGATTGTTGTATTCAGTGTACCTTAGCTTATCGCTACCTTTAATATAGAGCAGTGTTAAACTGAATCCGGACTTAACATTTTTTATTTCCTAAGAAACAAAATAATAACACGCTTTTGTTTCCTGTTCAACAATAAAATAATAATAATAAAAAAGCAACCCTTTTCTTGATAGAATAAGGCTACTTTTTTGTTATCCGAACTTATTCCTGCTTCAAATCTTTATCTTGTTTCTTTATTTCTGCATCCAAATGCGCCCGATACTTTTCTACAAAGCTAAGCATACTATCTAATTGAGCATCAGTTATCTGGTCAAAGACGATCTTATCACGCTCTCGAAACTCTTTGTGGAGCTCCTCATGGATATTAAAAATTACTTTTCCTTGTTCAGTAAGTTTAAAATAGATTTCTTTTTTGTTATCCGCCTTTTGATAGCTTTCAATAAGGCCCTTTTTTATAAGTTTCTTCGTTAATTTACTAATGGCACCGCGCGTCATGTAAAAGAACTCCGCAAGTTTAGTTACATTGGAATCTATATTTTTTTCAATGTATTCGATGCAATGTACCTCTGAAGGTGTATGCCCTTTAAGGCTTTCTTCCATCTTATCTTTATTAAGCCAAACCATTTTGTTATATAAGTCCCGAAATCCCATGATAATTTGTTCTTCTTTGTTCATGGTCAGCCGCCCTCCTACTCGTTGGTGCATTAACAATATTATAGTAAATTTTTGTTTCTACTTCAACAATATTAGAGAGCACTTTAACATCGGTGTTCCGCCAATTCCGCAAAAAAAAAACCGATCTCCTAAGAGATCGGTTTTGATAAAATAATTATTCAGCAGCTTTCGCGCGAAGAACCATTTGTAGGATACCACCGTGACGGTAGTAGTCTACTTCTACTTCTGAGTCGAAACGAGCTAAAGCTTGGAAAGTTTTAACTGTACCGTCTTCAGATTTAGCAGTAACTGTTAAGATATCACGTGGTTTTACGTTGTCAGTAATGTTTACAGAGATTTCTTCTTTACCAGTTAAACCTAGAGAATCAGCAGATTCACCGTTTAAGTATTGTAAAGGAAGAACACCCATCATTACTAAGTTTGAACGGTGGATACGCTCGTAAGATTGTGCGATAACAGTTTTCACGCCAAGTAGGAATGTACCTTTCGCAGCCCAGTCACGAGAAGAACCCATACCGTAGTCATTACCAGCAAGTACGACTAAGCCAGTACCTTGCTCTTGGTATTTCATACATGCGTCATAGATGTACTCTACGTCGCCTGTTGGCCAGTAAGTAGTGAATCCACCTTCTGTACCAGGAGCTACTTGGTTACGGATACGGATGTTTGCAAATGTACCACGCATCATAACTTCGTGGTTACCACGACGAGAACCATATGAGTTGAAGTCACGGATTGCAACACCGTTTTCGATTAAATATTTACCTGCAGGTGTATCTTTACCGATTGCACCAGCTGGAGAAATATGGTCAGTTGTAATTGAGTCACCGAACTTCGCCATAATGCGTAAGCCGTCTAAGCCTTTGATAGCTTCTGGCTCTTTAGCAAGACCTTGGAAGAATGGTGGGTTTTGAATGTAAGTTGATTTGTCATCAAATGTGTATAGAGACTCAGTTGATGTTTCAATTTCATTCCATTTTTCGTTCGCTGTGAATACAGTTTCGTATTCTTTTTGGAATAATTCACGGTTAACTACAGTACCTAATACTGCATTAACTTCTTCAGTTGCAGGCCAGATATCAGCGAAGTATACTTCGTTACCATCTTTGTCTTTACCGAATGAATCTTTTTGTAAGTCGATATCCACAGTACCAGCAAGTGCATAAGCAACAACAAGTGGTGGTGAAGCTAAGTAGTTAGCTTTTACAAGTGGGTGTACACGGCCTTCGAAGTTACGGTTACCAGAAAGAACAGACGTTACGAATAAGTCGTTGTCTTTGATAGCGTCTTCGATTTCAGGAAGTAATGGACCTGAGTTACCGATACATGTTGTACAACCGTAACCTACTGTGTTGAAACCGATTTGGTCAAGGTACGTTTGTAAACCTGAATCTTCAAGGTAACCAGTTACAACTTTAGAACCTGGTGCTAAAGAAGTTTTTACCCATTTAGGTACAGTTAGACCTTTTTCTACAGCTTTTTTCGCAACTAAACCAGCAGCGATTAATACGTATGGGTTAGATGTATTTGTACAAGAAGTGATTGCAGCGATTGCTACAGCACCTGTTGGGATTTCTACATCACCTTCAGCAAATTTAGCTACAGAAGTTTTTTCGAATTCAGCTTCTGTTAAACCGAAACCTTGAGTACCTTGTGGAGCCACTACTGCTTCTTTGTAACGAGAACGCATTTGAGATAGTGGAATTAAGTCTTGTGGACGTTTAGGACCAGAAAGGTTTGGTTCGATTTCATCTAAGTTTACTTCTAATACATCAGTGTAAACAGGCTCTAATGTTGGATCGAAGAACATGTGGTTAGCTTTTAAGTAAGCTTCTACAACCGCGATGTGATCTTCGTCACGACCAGTTAAACGCATGTAGTTTAATGATTCTTCGTCAATTGCGAAGTAACCACATGTAGCACCATATTCAGGAGCCATGTTAGAAATTGTTGCACGGTCAGCTAGTGGTAATTTAGATACGCCAGGTCCGAAGAACTCAACGAATTTACCAACTACGCCACGTTGACGTAAAACTTGTGTAACTTTTAATGCTAAGTCAGTTGCTGTAGTTCCGTTTGGAAGATCGCCAACTAATTTAACACCGATAACTTCTGGGATTGGGAAGTATGAAGGTTGACCAAGCATACCTGCTTCAGCTTCGATACCACCAACACCCCATCCAAGAACGCCGATACCGTTGATCATTGTTGTATGTGAGTCAGTACCTACTACTGAATCTGGGAATGTTTCGAATGTACCGTCAGCATTTTCGTTTACGTGTACAACTGGAGCTAAGTACTCTAAGTTTACTTGGTGAACGATACCAGTTGCTGGTGGTACAGCACGGAAATTATTGTAAGCAGTTTGAGCCCATTTTAAGAAATTATAACGCTCAGCGTTACGTTCGAATTCAAGGTCCATGTTTGCTTGTAATGCAGATGCATTACCGTATTTGTCAACTTGTACTGAGTGGTCAATTACAAGGTCAACTGGAATAGCAGGGTTGATTTTGCTTGGGTCGCCGCCCATTTCTTTCATTGCTGAACGAAGAGATGCAAGGTCAACTACTACTGGTACACCAGTAAAGTCTTGTAATACAACGCGAGAAGGTTTGAATGGTACTTCTGCTTCTGGATCAGCACCGTTACCCCATTTTGCTAATTCGTTTACGTGTTCTTCTTTGATTACATACGCATCATATTGACGTAAAACAGATTCTAATAAAACTTTGATTGAGTAAGGAAGGTTTGAAACTTTTGCAACGCCAGCTTTTTCAATCGCAGCTAAGTTGTAATAATTGTAAGTTTTACCATTAACTTCGAATGATGCACGGCTGTTGTGTAAATTACCTTGTGCCATTTGCGGATCCCCCTAAATATCTTTTTGAAAAGGCCTAATGTAAAGCATCTTTTCTCCACCACCCATGATAGCGTATTTATATTCATAAGTAAATTACATTAATATTATCTTTTTCAATAAGTATTTCTTATGACATTAAATTTAACTCGTTTAATTTACATGAATGAGCGAATTTGTGACGAAAATGACATATTTCGGCCTAATTTATTGTGAACATTTCTTTAAAAAATATTCATATATAGTTTTGAACAATAGCAAAACTATTTGTTTACTATAAAAACACAAGGAATATATCCTTAATGCACCAAATTTTGAGAGAAAAAGTTGATGTTGCAATTATGTTATGTTGCTAACCGTTCATTTGTAACAAGTGATTTCAACCTAATACTCAGCTTTTGGATTTGATCCGTTGTAGTCGTCATCATTTCAAGCATTTGATGTTCATCCTCTACTGAAAGTAAAATCTCACCTGTAGAAGCTGCATTCTCTTCGGTCATCTCATTTAGTTTTTCAATTTGTTGTTGAATTTTTTCAAACTGTTGGATAGCACTACTTAATTCATTCATACCACTTGTTAAATCTGTATTGGTCTTTGCATAAGATTCTTTTAATACATTGAAAAAATGGCTGACTTCCTGCAACAGACTTTCTCCGTACTGTAATGCTTTTTCCCCTTCACTTGAACGTTGTTGCGCTTCCGTAGATTTTTCAAATAATGTTTTTGTTACATTTGTAATGCTAACAGTAATAGCAGCACTTTCTTCAGCTAATTTCCGAACCTCATCTGCAACAACAGCAAAACCTTTTCCTTGCTCACCAGCTCTAGCTGCCTCAATAGCCGCGTTTAACGCTAGTAGATTAGTTTGCTGCGCTATATGATGGATTCCTTTTAATAACGTATCAACGGTTTGCAAACTATGCTGTAGCGCTTGGACTGTATCAGCAGTTGAACACATCGCATTGTTCATTACCCCCATTTGAGCCATCGCTTCTTGCATTTTTCCCCAACCAGCTAACACTTCCTGTTGTAGATCACTTGATTTAGATACAGTATCCTTTGATATTGTAAATGTTTTATTTACAAAGTGTACTGATTGCTTCATTGTGCCGTGAATCACTTGTAAGCTTGATGCCTCTTGTTGAATACTTGCTGCAATATCTTCGGTTGCTTGAAGTATTTGCTTACTCGATCCTGAAATATTATTCATAGTTTGTTGAAATAATGTTGCATGCTCATCTAGTTGATCGCTACTTTGCTCAATTTGATGGAAGGTCGCCTGTAGCTGTTCGAGAGAAATCCTTACTGCATGTTGCTGGGTAGCTGCATGTGTAATAAGTTCATTTCCCCATTTCGCAAGTAGGAAGAAAACGATGATTACCCCATTTGTAATAGCTAAAAGTGTAACGAATACAATAATATCGTTAAAAGGCCCCAGTAACGATTCTGATTTAAAGATATATAAAATAACAAAGCAACTGTTTAGTATAACCCCATAAGAGACTATTAGCTCCTTTTTAAAATACAACGCAATAATGGCAATTGTGCAAAGCAAAATATAATGTTTGTTTAATGAAAAGCTATCAAGTAAAAACAATGTAAAGACAATACATGTAGGAATCATGCCGAATATAAAACCTTTAACATATGTACGAATTGGTAAAAAGTAATTACATATAGCTAAAGCAATTACCGCTAGACCAATGAATAAAAATACAATACCTTTCGACAGAATCATAGGACCACAAATAAGAATGGCCAAAATTGAAATGATTGCTAAATTTACTTGATGAACTTTACGTGTGTCATAGCGGATATTTTTCTCCATTATATCTTTCTCCTTTTTAAAAATGAATGGACATTCAGTTTGTTTTTCCATTATTATATAGTATAACTACTATTTTTTGTAGATAAAAAAGGTATTTTAGAGAAAAAATAGGTTTTTTCAAATTAGGAGGAGATTTATTTGATGGAGCGAACGCAAAAAATAGCACCAAACTTTTTTTGCATTGATACAAATGATTTAAATAGGAAGGAACGTACAAGTGCTTATTTACTGATTGATGAAAAAATTGCTTTAGTCGAGACATCAGCTAGTCCTTCAGTTCCCTATATAATGGAAGGTTTAAATGAATTGCAAATTACATTAGAAGATATTGATTATGTCATTGTTACTCATATTCATTTAGATCATGCGGGTGGAGCGGGACTTTTCCTTCAAAGCTGCCCAAACGCAAAGTTGGTCGTACACCCGCGTGGCATATCACATATGGTTGATCCAACTCGTCTAATTGCAAGTGCAAAAGCTGTATATGGTAATGAATTCGAGCGCCTTTTCGACCCAATAGTGCCCATTGCTCCAGAACGAATTATTGAAGCCGGACATGGAGATATATTGTCATTAGGCAGTCAACAGCTTACGTTTTATCATACGGAAGGTCATGCAAAGCACCACGTATCGATGCTTTATTCTGCTACAAATGGATTGTTTGTAGGTGATACTACGGGCGTTCGATATCCAGAGATGGCGGAGGAAGCAATTGATTTAATCATCCCTTCTACCTCCCCTAATCAGTACGACCCTGAAACGATGGAAAAATCTATTCAATTATACGAGGAACTAAATGTACATGAATTGTATTTCGGTCATTACGGTGCATATCAAAACCCTACTGAAGCTTATCGGCAAGTACGCTACTGGACACCATTGTTTTTAGCTGAAGGTGAAAAGGCACTAGCAGCGTCTGATACATTTGCGGAACAAGTTAAATTGTTAGATAGAGGATTACAAACGTTATTACATCATTTTCTACAAGAAAACGGTATAGCAGAAAGCCATCCTGTCTACCAAACGATTCCTTATGATACAATCGTATCGGCCATGGGTATTCTCGACTATTTACAAAAAAAGAAAAACGTCTAACAAAAATCTGCAATGTTTCTCCATACTATTTCGAGAAATATTGCTGATTTTTTTACGACAGTCATTGATTATTTAAATGCTGGAGCACTGAATGAAAATCCTGTTCCTCCCCTATTGCTCGAAAATTTCTAAATGGGTTGCCTACTTGTTTGATTCGCTCAATGACAGCTGGTATTGTAAAGTGTTCCGGTCTTAGTTGTTCATTTACTTCGTCCCAATATAACGGTGTAGCTACTAAACCCATTGGATTACCACGTGTTGAAAATGGTGAAATGATAGTCTTTCCTTCCGCATGTTGAATATAGTCTAAATACAATCGGTCATTTCTATTTTTCTTTAACCGCTCAATTGTATATAATTCAGGTTTTTGCTCACATAAAAAACGACATACAAACGCTGTAAATTGCCGTACTTGTTCATACGAAAAAGCATTATATCGCAATGGAATGTAAACTTGTAAGCCTTTGCCCCCGGAAGTTTTAACGAATGACTGCAACTTAAAATAATCAAATATTTCTTTTAAGTGGCGTGCACCACTTATTGCAAGTGGAAATGCATCTACCGAAGGCGGATCTAAATCGAAAACGATTTCAGTCGGTTTATCAGTGTCGATTGTTTGAAAAGGAATGTGAAATTCTAACGCAAGCTGATTTCCTAGCCACAATAAAGTTTCAAGATTATTGCATAGAATTACCTGATGATCACTAACTTTCTCCGTTGCGACAAATTCCGGCAGATTGTCTGGACTGCTTTTTTGATAAAAACTCTCACCAGGTACCCCGTGAGGAAAACGAATTAATGTCACAGGTCGTTGATGCAAAAAAGGCAGCATAAAGGGTGATATCAGTTGTAAATAGTGCAAATAGCTATCCTTTGTAATACGGATGTCTGGCCATATCGGCTTGTTTGGATGTGTTACTTGTACACTTTTAGGTATCGGCATTAGCTGTCGTTGCATTTGTTGCCAATTACATTCCTGTGGATCCATCTCTAATCGGAATGCATGAAATCGTGGCTCTCTTAACTTTTTGCCATCAAAGTCTATACATGCTATATCAACACAGATGGATGGTTCTAATTGCCATGTCTCATTCAGTTTGCGACCATTTGCTTGGAAAAACGCTATGAGTGTATTTAAATCATCATTTTTCATACCATGTCTAAAAACAACAACTTCTGTTAATTCGCCCTGTTGCTCAACATAACCATGAAAATAACCATTTCCTTTATCAAATTTGGTGACAATCACCGAAACAATTCTCCAATTTTTTATCTTTATCCATTGCGTAGAGCGTACATCTTCCTGCCATTTACTCGTCTTTTTCTTCGCAATAAGACCTTCGCCATTATTATTAGTTATTAAATGCCATAAAGTTTGACTCGCCTCGAAAACATCAATTGCTTGCAAACGTCGGGTCTCTTCATAATTAATTGTAGTCGGCAGCTGCAAATTAGTAAAAAGGGTCGTTAATTGCTGTTTACGTGTCTTTAAATAGCGATTCGCTTGGCTTTCCCCTTTCAAATATAGTAAATCAAATACAACATAATGGCATGGAAAAGATTTTGCGTGTGCAGCTATTACTTCTTTATTTTGCATTCTACCTCTTTGTTGTACGATTGAAAATTCACTTTTATAGTTGTTCATTAAAAAGACTAGTTCACCATCAAATGTTAACGGTAAATAAGCTTTAATTTGATTATAAATAGTTTTACAATACGCAATAATCTCCGGAAACAAATGATTAAGAACATTACCATTTCTACTTATTAAAATGGGTTCTTCTTCAGCCCACTGTAAAATACAGCGGAAACCATCGTATTTTGCTTCGTAAAACCACTCTTCCCCTGTTGGTGGTTCCATTGCTTCTGTTAATAACATTGGTTTCATGATGCACACCTACTTTCTTTTTTCGTCCAGTAGTGACTATTTCTATTTAGCATACATAAAAATCATCAAAATATAACATAGTAAGAAAAACGAGGTGACAACATGCATACAGTTTGGAAGGGCAGTATATCGTTTGGACTTGTCAACATTCCTGTAAAATTACATGCAGCTACAGAAAATAAAGACATCAAATTGCGACAGCTTCATAAAGAATGCCATACACCAATAAGCTATAAAAAAGTATGTGAAGGCTGCAACCAAGAAGTTACAGATGAAAATATAGTGAAAGCGTATGAATATGCAAAAAATAAATTTGTCGTTCTTGATGAAGAAGAAATAGAAAACTTACGTAAAGAAAATGAAGATAAGGTCGTTGAAATTATAGATTTTGTTAAATTAGGCGAAATTGACCCCATTTATTTTGAACGTACTTATTTTTTATCACCTGATACTACTGGCAGTAAGGCGTATGCTCTATTGCGACAAACATTAGAGGAATCAGGTAAAATTGGTGTTGCTAAAATTATCATCCGTTCAAAGGAACAGCTTGCAATCGTTCGTGTCTATCAAAATGCGTTAGTGATGGAAACAATCCATTTTCCTGATGAAGTACGAAGTGTACAAGATGTTCCAAATATTCCGAGCGAGCCAACGATAGTTCAAAAGGAATTGGACGCTGCGTTAATGCTTGTCGATCAGTTAACCACTGAGTTTAATCCAGAAAAATATACGGACGAATATCGAAATGCTTTGATGGAACTTATCGAGGAAAAGAAAGCGACAAATACAGTATCGACAAGCGATAAACGTCCTCTACCTGATAATGTCACCGATTTAATGTCAGCACTTCAAGCTTCTTTAGATAAAACGAAAAAACCAGCAACAAGAAAAAGAGCAACGAAAACGAAGAAAAATGCGTAATGGACGCTCTGTCTCACAAAAAGATAGGCATCGAGAAATTTACTCTCGATGCCTTTATTATGTGCTCATTTGAGTTAAAAAAACGACGTCTCATGTGAAAATGACAAATAAAAAACATACGTTCGCCATTTGTGATACACTAAAATGAAAGGAAGGAGTGTAAAAATGTCTAACATAAACATCGAAGAACGAATGAAACATTATCGTGTGCAAGGGTTAAGTTTATTGTTTATTGAAAATGGGCAGATCAGTAAAATAGAACACCACGGGACTCTTAAAGCAGGAACACATCATCAAGTAGATGAACATTCTGTTTTCAATGCATGCTCAATTAGTAAATTTTTAACTAGCATGTTAGTGATGAAATTAGTAGAACAAGGTTATTTAAATTTAGATGAGGATGTTAATGAGAAACTAAAAGCGTGGAAAGTACCCGAAAATCCATTCACGAAGCACAAAAAAGTGACATTACGTAACTTGCTTTGTCATCAATCAGGGATTATTGACCCTGCTGATAGCTTTTCCCCATTACACGCTCTTCAAGCTAAACCTTCTTCAATCGTAGACTTGTTAAATGGTAAATCTCCCTACTGTCAAAGTCGAATTGAAGTGTCAAATGAACCGTGGCATAAATTTCATTACTCAGATGCGGGCTTTTGTATAATTCAGCAATTAATAGAAGACGTTATGAAACAATCATTCGACGCTATTATGGACGAACTTATTTTTAAATCGTTAAACATGGCAAATAGTACTTTCTCTACGTCTATTACAAAATCACAAGAAAAAATATTCGCTTGTGGTCATCATCAAAATGGCGAATTAGTTACAGGCAATTATCCCATTTACCCTTATTCTGCTGCTAGTGGCTTATGGACTTCCCCCACTGATTTAGCGAAATTACTGCTAGAATTTATGAATGCTATAAAGGGGTCTAGTAAAATTGGTATTTCTGCAAAGCTTGCCAAAGCGTTTATTCAACCACAAGGAGGCAAGGCATGGACTGGTCTAGGCTTATTTCTTGATGGCTCAGAACATGAAGTTGAAATTTCCTCACTTGGTTGGGGGGTAGGATTTCAATGCATGCTCGTTGCCTATCCGTATTTAGAAAAAGGATTTATCGTTATGACAAATACAGATTTAGGTGTTCATCAAATGAAAGGAATCATTGGCGATCTATATAAATCGTTCATGTCTTGCACATGAAAGAGCATGTTAGCCAACACTTGCTCTTTCATTTTCTATCATTAGTCAAATTGCAGTTCTTCTATATTAACCGTTAATTTATTGCGCAAAACATATAAAACGCTTATGCCAATTAAGAAAGTAAGGAAATCCCCTATAAAAATGGACCAAATGATTCCATGGAATCCTGCGATACTACTCATAATAAATAAAATTGGTATCATGATGAGACCTTGTGTCAGAGACATTATCATCGCTGCTTTACCTTGCCCAGTCGCTTGAAAAATTCCGATAATAAGGAATGTAAAACCAGTGACGAATAATGAAAGGAAAATGACTTTAATCACATAACTTCCTAATTCAATTAACTGTGAGTCTGTCGTAAATATACCTACTAAGTGATTGCCCGTTAAAAATACAAGAATCGCAAATAATGCTGCGAGAATCGCTACTGTCATACTCGTAAATTTTATCGTTGATTTCATACGTTTTTTATTAGATGTAAAATTATAGGCAATCAGTGGGACAACACCTTCACAAAGTCCCATAATAATAAGCTCTGGAAATTGCAAAATACGTTGTGATATACCATAAGACGCAACTGCTGCATCTCCATAACTAGCAGCAAAATTGTTGAACACCAATGCTGTTAATCCCATTAAAGCACTCATTAGCGCAATCGGAATACCAATTTTCAACACTTCAAAAACGACTGATTTTTCAATTTTAAAATATTTCATTGATAAAGTTAAATTCTCACTTTTACGAATTATATGCCAGCTATAATAAATTACCGCTCCGATGTTACCAATAAGTGTCGCTAATGCAACACCTGGAACACCCCAGTGACAAGCGAAAATAAAAATGGGATCTAAAATTAAATTAATGCCAACACTTATAAACATACCGACCATTGATACGATTGCAGAACCTTCAGCACGTACAATTTGCTCCAATGAAAAGTTTAATATAATAAATGGCGAACCTATTAGCATTACTAAAATATATTGCTTCGTGTAGTCAAAAGCCGCTGCACTGGCACCTAGCCCTGTTGTAATGCTATTAGTAGCTACAATCCCTACCAGCATGGCGATAATTCCTAAAGCAATAGAGGCGTAAAATGAAAAAGATGATACTTCTTTTATTTGTTCAAGCTTTTTTTCTCCGAGCAGACGTGAAATAAATGTACCGCCCCCTACTCCAATTAAATTCCCAAGTGCCATTAACACTGCAAGGATAGGAATTGTCAGTGTGATGGCTGTCATCATAACTGTGTCGTGTAGTAAACCGATAAAATAGGCATTTAATATTGTATAAATGACACTGACAGACATTCCGAGCATCATTGGTAATGAGAAATGAGCTACAGCTTTTGCAATGGGCGCTTTCTCAAAATAATATGTGTTCTCCATATAAAATTCTCCTTTTTAATAAATCGTTAGATATCTAACTAAATAAGCAGAAGAACTGAATCAATCAGCCTTCTTAATCTAAGTTTTTAATTATGCGGTTTAACAATAATATAAGCTGTTCTTTTTCCTCTTTTGAGAAGTCTTTTGTCATCTCGTCATCTAGCTCTTTAAAAAACATTTGAAAATCCTTAACGATTGCTATGCCCTTTGGAAGCGGTCGAATAATTTTACGACGTTCGTCCGTTAAATCCGTCTTACGTTCAACTAAACCCTTTTTCTCAAGATTCGTCACAATACTTGAAATCGAAGAGCCTCTACGTTGGAAGACGTTCTCCATATGTTTTTGCGTAATGCCCTCTTCCATATGTGAAACTAAGTAATCTAGAGCATGCCCCTGTTCAATCGTAATGTCGTACGATTCGAGCTTTTTGTCTCCTCGCTGCTTCATTTGATGACCAATCATACGAATTTGAAATTGATAATTGACTTCTTTCATCGTATCACCTTTTTCAATTAGATTTTCTTTTTAGTTAGATTTCTAACTAATAATAAATTATCGATCTTTAGAAGTCAATCACTTTAGTTAGAAATCTAACTAATTCTCCGAGTATCATTTTCCAAAATTTATCGGCGATTCCACATAGTTTATCAGCGATTTCTAGCGTTCTTCCGGCGATTCACACGAAGTTATCGGCGATTCTGTACGTTTTATCGGCGATTCTTCAGTTCAATCATAACCACTTCAAGAAATATCTTTCTTTAGATATTAAACCATTTTATGATAACATTTACAAAAACACATATAAGAGGAGTACAATTATGGCGACCATTGAAGACTTTATAGCACTTGATATTCGAATCGGTACGGTTATCCAAGCAGAAGAACTACCGAAAGCTCGTGTTCCAGCGATTAAAATGAACATTGATTTTGGAGAAACTTTAGGAATTAAGCAATCCTCCGCACAAATTACAAAACGTTATACACCAAATGAAATCATTGGTAAACAAGTAGTAGCAATTGTCAACTTCCCTCCTCGTCGAGTAGCAGGCTTTAAATCAGAGGTTCTAGTTATCGGCGGCGTGCCTATAGAAGGAGATGTTATTTTATTAACACCTGATCAAACAGTACCAAATGGCACTAAAATTAGTTAAGTAACTTATCTAGCTTTACTCTAACGATTTCAAAGGATTTTTTTAATCTATTTCACAGGCAAATGGCTATTTCTTTATAGCTTCATCAGCATATTAATAGTAGTGTAAAGCTTAAATAGCCTTACAAAAACTCTCCTGTTTTGGGGTCACTTTCTATATGGAAGTGACTCTTTTTTCTATTTAGTCTCACGTATTTTCGTCTATTATTATGCTGCAAAAAATCGGTCAAAATTTTGGCAGCAAAACCTACTTTCTTCCTAAGAATTCAATTATTACTGAAACTATGTTAGACTTAAAATTTAGTGCACATAGACATCCTCATATTTAGTTGTCTTTTTTAGTAAATAAAGAATTGAGGATTTAGAGCAATAGTAATTAGAAAAGGATGAATTAATTGCGTAACATACAAAGTGAGAGTAAATATATATACACATATGTACATCACGTAGACGAGTACGATCTATGTAGAATGGAGATGCGTTCATTTTTTAATGTTGATTCCCAATCAAATTTTATTATAAGCAATATTGAGGTCGACCCTAGCCGTAGTCCTTTTATTCAAGATCGACTTGAAGTGCTGTATGAAGATAACAGCATAGATAACATCAAAGAATTAGTGACCAATCTAATAGTAAATGCAAAAACCTATAAAGTGGTTTGTTTAAATAATTTTGATATAGGTGAAACAAAAAAAATCCCTCAATCAGAGCGTCGATTGATAGAACGCGAAATAGGACTATGTATTGAGGGAGAACCAGACCTTAATTTCCCTGAAGTTGTCTTTGGCCTTTTATTTATAGATGGAAGATGGTACTTTGGCATACATAGCAAAAGTGAATCCATTTGGCGTAAACATTTACACAAGCCACATAGCTATTCAACGGCGCTGAGCACAAGAGTAGCTCGGGCTGTTGCGAACATTGCGGTTCCTCAGCCTCAAAACATTCGTGCTATTGATCCTTGTTGTGGTATAGGAACGGTAATAATCGAAGCTCTTTCCATGGGAATTAATATGGAAGGAAGAGATATGAATCCCCTTGTATGCAATGGTTCACGCGAAAACATTGCCTATTTTGAATTACAAGGAAAAATTACATTAGGTCCCATCTCAGAAGTAACGGACCACTATGATGTAGCGATAATTGATTTACCATATAACTTATTTACGCATTCATCACGTGAAGATCAATTTGATATTATCAAACATGCTCGTCGCATTGCCGATAGAGTTGTTATTGTTACAATTGAAACTATTGATGACTTGATAGCAGATGCTGGATTGGTAATATCAGACCGATGCATTGCTAAAAAGCACACATTTTTACGTCAGATTTTATTATGTGAATAATACTAAGTGATGTATGTGTCCACATAATCATAAAATTGCCCAATGGCTGATTGCTTGATTTCAAAAAATCGTATGCATCAGCCAAATGGCGATCTTGCACATGACTTATAACTATAAATACACGATACATCCTCTTTCTTGTAATTCACCTAACCAAGTTGGTACTTGTAAATCGTGGTTCCATCTAAGATCCAGACGTTCTAATCCTTCTATTTCCAACAACGATTTTGGTAGCTCTGTTAGAAGATTACTTCTTAAATCAACTTCCAATAAATTTGTTAATCGTCCAATCTCTTCCGGCAATGTTGTCAATTGATTATGTCTTAAATTTAATCGTCTTAATTTTAAACATTTAAGTATCGATTGAGGAATAGCCTTTAATTGATTTTCTTCCACGTCTAAAACCCGTAATAATGATAACTCACCTACATTGTCTGGAAGCGTTGTTAGTTGATTATTTTTCAAGTGCAACTCTTTTAAATTACGTAAACCACCAATAGTTGTCGGCAACTCTGTCAATTGATTATTAATGACACGAAGTTCTATTAGTTTGCTTAATTGCCCAAATTCTTCTGGTAATTTTATTAATTGATTATCACTAAGATTTAAATATTTTACTTTGACTAGTTTAGCGATTTCAGGTGGAATGGATTGTAATTTATTATTATGAAGATATAAATAATCCTCCATGTTGTGCAAATTTCCAATTTCAGGTGGAATCACTGCAATATCATTATGCCCTGCATCTAGCATGACTAGCTCTGTTAAGTCCCCGATTGCAGCAGACATATGACTGATTTTATTAACAGATATATTTAATGTGTTTATATTTTTCATGTTGTAAATTTCAACAGGGATTGTCGTGAACGCATTATCAAATAAGCTTAAATGTGTGATTGCTGCTATAGGTACTTCTAAATTGGGTAAAGCATCTAAATTCATATGGTGGAATTTTAATTTCATTAGTTTTTCTCCTCGTTTGTTTCAAATAAATTAATTAAAAATTAAATGTAAATAATCGCCGTGACCTCGAATTAGTTCCTCTTCATCTTTTGATGAAATCCAAAAATAATGGAATATTAGCCCCTCCTCATCTCCTCCACCGGTTGGAGCGTAATCCCATTCATCTAGTGTTTTAAATACATGTATTTTGTAAAAAAATCGATTTTGTACAACACCTTCATCATTTTCCCAAATGTCTTCTGCAAGTAGCTTTTCGACATTGAAATCTTTCAATCCCGTTTCTTCTTTCATTTCCCTTATTACTGCTTGATAGGTGCTTTCTTTAGGTTTTACTGTACCTTTAGGAATCTGTATTCCAGCTTCCATAACCGAATGACGAAAAACTAACACCTGTATTATACCTTCTTTAACACGGGTTATATAACCATAAGCTTTTTTAATCGGCAACATAAACCTCCCCTTTTATTTACATCTTATTGCTTCATTTATAGCCCAGCTTTGATGTTCATGAAATAAAATCTCTTTTGCCTGATTTGGTTCCATCCATTTAAGGAAGTGATCTTCCTCTATAGGACTAGCAATTTGTCTACCTGTATTACATAAGTAAAAAAAGCCATCATTTAGATAATATTTTAATTCAATTGTAGAATAAAAATATCTTCGTGCGCGTCCTATAAAAGGACCTACTGTAACATCCATTCCCATTTCCTCAAGTGCTTCTCTTTTCAAACATTGCGCATGTGTCTCATTATTTTCTAAGCCCCCACCTGGAAGAAAAAACTTACCATTACTTGTTTGAATAATTGCAATTTTATCTTTCTGACTATTGAACATTACACAATAGACTGCAGGTCGTAATATGTATTCTATTTCTTCATCTTTTTCACCGAACGTTTTAATATCCATAATTCACCTCACGTGCTATTACAACGAGAGCTGTCTGGAAAGCAGAAAATTTTATTTATCACATGAAAAGATTAAAAAGAGTGGAATCCTCATCCTTCGTTGATATTCACTTTCACTGCTAAATTTCTCGACTTTTGGTTTTCCTTCTCGAATATCATTAATTTTGAATCCAGCTAGCTTTAAAAGTTGAAAATATTCTTCAACTGTCCGATGATACTTAACAACTTTTTTATCAATCCAAGGTTCTACTCTTTTGCCACTATAAAAATAATCATCTACAATCCAATCTGTCTTAGTAGCTGAAGCTGCTGCACTTTTTATTGATGAAGTTAATACTGGATGCTGAACACTAAATATAAATTTTCCGTTCGAAGCTAAGGATTTATGAATTTCCATAAAGATACTCTTTAAATCTGCTATATAATGTAGAGCTAATCGTGAAACAACTAAATCATAATGTTCTTTTGGAAAATCCCATGCTTCCATTGAAGAAAGATACACATTCCCCTTTGTTTCATTAAGATTTTTAGTAGCTTCTTTTACCATATTTTCAGAGCCTTCAACACCGTCATATTGGATACATCCTTTTTGTAAAAGTTCAACACCAAACTGAGCGTCACCGCATCCTAAATCTAACACCGTTTTCCCTTTTACATCACTCATAAGTTCTAACATTATCGGTTTTTCGATCATATTGTTCGGGCTTTCTACACGATTTCTTCTCGTTAAGTATTCGTTGAAAAATGTTGCATCGTCGTAAGCTGCTACACCACTGTATTCCATGCGATTCACTCCTTGTAGATTTTCACTAATCATCATACCTTACAATAGATAAATATTGTTTAATAAATCAAAAATAAAAAGAGCACAAATTAGTCCTCGCTAATATGTGCCCCATTATTTTATTTCGCTAATGATTTTGCTTCTCTTTATCCTTTCTAATTTTCATCATTATTAAGGTCATAATAAAACCAACAAAAATGACAATCCAATTATCAATAGCAGAAAAAGAAAATATTTTTGAAATGATAAAAAACACAACAAAATATGCGGTAATCATAAATGAACCATGCTCTGTGATAAATGAACCGAAATCTCTTCTTTTTTTCATAAGAAATAACTTCCACTTCCTTTTAAATCATTTTGTCACTAAACTTCTATGTTAATATTCATGTGATTTTGGGTAAAATAATCTCTATTTCCATAATCGTTTTTATAAATCTTATATATTATTTCTTTAGAATCAATTATTTTATCTTTAAATCCATTTAAATAAAAAACTATCTTCCCCCGCTAACATTAATGATTTCACCTAATATATAATTCGAAGCATCAGATACAAGAAAAGCTATTGTTTCTGCGATTTCAACTGGTTGTGCTACTCGTTTTATAGGTATAGTTGCAGACATGCGAGAAAGTCGATCATCATTTGGCGCAAACTTTTCATGGAAAGGCGTTTCCACCATTCCAGGTGCCACTCCGTTTACAATGATGCCATATTCGATTAGTTCTTTAGCCATGCCAATCGTCATTGTATTTAAGGCCCCCTTGGAAGAAGCGTAATGAATGCTTTCACCAGCACCTCCAATGCGAGCAGCAGTTGAAGATATATTGATTATCTTGCCTTCTTTTCTTGGAATCATATGTGTTAATACGGCTTGTGAACATAAAAGAACACTAATAATGTTTAGCCTGTATGTTTCTTCCCACAATTCTTCACTTGCATCCATAAACGTACTTTGTCGTATACCACCAGCAGCATTATTAATTAGAATATCAATTTTCCCAAAGGATGCTAGAGCCTGATCCACCATTGCATTCACTTGCTCTTTATTTGTGACATCCGCTTGAATAAGCATCGCCTCTCCACCATTCTCTTGAATGCACTGTACTGTTTCTAAAGCCCCTTTTTCATTCGAAAGATAGTTAACAATGATCCTTGCACCTTTAGATGCAAGTAATTCCGCTGTAGCACGTCCAATTCCTGAGCTTGCACCTGTTATTAAAATCACTTTTCCAAGTAAGTTTTGCATAGTTTCCCTCCTAAATATTTGTTATAAATATAACTTAGCAATTAAATTGTCATTTGTAAGGAATTTTATTTAACAAAATTTATATGAAACAAAAAATTAAATTATTATTATCTAAAGATAGAATTTAACTCTAGCAATACTAAAAGACTGCAAAAATTAATATAAGTTATTATACAGCCTATATAATTATCCAAACGTAGGAAACCAATAAATGTAACTAAATAAACAAATAAAACCCCATTGCAATGAAATCTTCTATTTTCATCTGCAATGCGCACGTTAGGAATTCTTTCTAACTTTTAGCTTCATTCAGCAGGACGGAAAAAAGCACCCAAATTGGGTGCCCTTTGAATGTAGTTTAGTTTTCATTAAACATTTAAACTGGGATTGGACATGCCTTTCCAGGAACACATGTTGGAGGCTTAGAAGGATACCCTCCGCTGCCACCTCCTCCTTGCTCGTTTGTCGCGCTTGCGCTCGCACCAAATGATAAAGTCACTACTAGAAGCATTGCAGTAGCCACTGACCATATAGTTTTTTTCTTTTTCATTATTTCAATCACTCCTTCATCTATTTTTTGCACTACAATTACTATATTAGACATTATTTGTAAAAACCCTTCGATTTTTTAAAAGTTTTTTTATTTAATTTAAGAGACGAATCTTTTACGCTACTCTATTGCATAAAAAAATACTCAACCTTAAAAATCGGTTAAGTACTTAATTCATTAAAATATTCTAAATCTGGTTCAGCTAAACACGGTAATAAATCATAAATTATATACAATTTCTTATCACTCTCAAGGTCCATACGGTGAGCCACGATACTAAGGTTGTTATTGAATTGTATATTCCGGAAGCTTTCATCGCTTAATTCAATTTGAATGAATTATAATTTTTTAGGTTGATTCGGGGTACTTATCGGGGTACAAACTAAATTTGTACCCCTCAACCCTTGATATATAAGCATTTATCACTCTATCGAAATATATTATGTTCATAGAGAAAATCATAAGAAAGATCGACGAATAAATATTCGTGTTCATTAATAGCAATCGAAAACGTTCGTGTAATTTCCCCTGTCTCGATATCTCGATATAGTTCTGAAATTTCACCATTTTGATCATTACGCATTTTAATAATCGTTTGCAGGAAATACGGTCGCCAACTCCAATTTTTATTAATCGCGTTTGGCTGTAATTCCCATTTCCCTTCTAAACGCATAACGTTGGGCGTTAATTGGAAACCATCCTCATTACAAATATATAATCGGAAAGAATAATGGTCTAATAGTTCCGCTAAATGCTCTAATTGTGAAATATTATCGCTAGAAGGTTTTACACGATGAACAATTGCTTCTAGCTCTTCTCTTAATTTCTTTAACTCGAAATATTGTGCCTCAAGCATTTTCTTTTCAGAAGTAATAAATTGCTGACATTCTTCTTTAAAACGTTCCTTTAATATATCTTTCTCCACAAATGTCTTTGCAGCATTTGCTAAATACGAACCTTGATAGAAGCGTCCGCCATTTTTCCAAGCAAATTGCAATTGATAAACTGTACCAATCCCTTCAAACAATAGGTTTGCGCCTATTTTATAAGCCAAACTTCCAATTGCAGAAATCATGTCGGATTGAGCAGACCACGAATCATAATTCAAATCGCGAATATTTACCTTTAAAATTTGAGGTGATAATAATGCGATATGCTCTAAATGGCTTTCAGCTCCTACTTCCTGTACAGCTATTTTCACACCAAATGTTGTAAAATAACGAAGTGCATGGTGTAGTTTATTGATATCACCTAAAAACCGATGCTCGGAAACCACCAATACGATGCGGTGTAAGTCTTCTTCGCCAATATATTGTTGAATAATATTAAAGTGACTTTCACCGAAATCTTGCATTAACAAATTCGGATTACTAGGAATATAAATATCAATGTCAGATGCTATTGTATCTATTTGGGTTAGTGCTGCGTGCAAAATTTTATGTTCCATATCAATACGATATTCTTCTGGAATATCTTCATTATTAACAAAGTCTTTTAAGTTAATTTGCTGTCCTTCTATTTGTAACTGACCGGAAATTTCGTAGGCAATCACCGTATGCGCATCAGCGCTAAATATAGGTTGAAAATACCCATGTATTTGGTCTAAATTAGTTAACACTTCAATTGCGTCCATTGTCGAAACCTCCATACTTGAATAATCATTATTATTCAAAAATAACATTACATCTACAGTACATTTTATAAAAAAGCTCTCTGACTGTATAATAGTGTGTTTATAGGAATTTCGCAACTTCACATGCACAATTTTTGGCCAATAGCCAATCACTTTAAATGGTCACTAATTCTTTTTCTTGCCGTTTCGGTGCTATAAGTTCTGGCAGACGCACCCAGCTCAATCCAAGCGTACCCTCTCCTGCATGAACGCCAACACAAGCACTCAATGGCAGAACACGAAAAGTAATAAGAGGATAAGCTTTTTCTAAAGCTGATTTCCAAATAATCGCGCCTTTTTCATTATTGCAGTGAATAACTGCTACCTCTGGGATAATACTTGATTCCAAATCGTTACTTAAAAGATTTTCCACATATGCTTTTGCTTTTGTTGCTGCGCGTACTTTTTCTTTCATAACAACTTTCCCATTTTCAAAAGAAATAACGACCTTTATATTTAATAGGTGACTCAAAAATGCCTGTGTTCCTGAAACGCGACCACTTTTATGCAATTGAGATAAGCTTGCCGGGATAAAGGATAGCTCACTGTGATCAGCAAGTTCATTTATCTTTTCAACGATTTGATTCGGTTCGAAACCTTCTCGCTCTAATTGCTGACCAAGTTCAATCATTTTCATCATTGGAAATGAGCCGATTTTTGAATCGATTGGATATACCTCAAATTCCGCTTGTTGCGCTGCCGTGAAAGCGCTTAAATAAGTGCCCGACAAATGTTGCGAAGTATGAATAGCAATAGCACAGGCATAGCCCTGCTGCTTTAACGATTTATATAACTCTACCACATCACCTATGGCAGGCTGAGATGTCTTTGGATGTGTTTTAGTAGTACGAAGTTTGTCATAAAATTCATCATGTGTCATATCAACAGTTTCTCGTAATACACCTTCATCAAAAACAATATTAAGTGGTAAAACGTGAATTTGATTGTCCTGTATGAATTTTTCATCTAACAATGCTGCTGTATCTGTAACCCATGCTATTTTCTTTTTCATTAAATGCTGTGCTCCTTGTCTATTGTAAAATATTATTATCCTTATAGCTTATGCAACTATACATAGACAGAACCGTGATGAATAGTGACATTTATCATAATCAGAAATTTTTTTTACATCGTTCGACATCATTCCGACAATATTCGCAATAAAAAAACAGTATTCCAAAAGTATGTAGTGTTCACACTTTTAGAATACTGCTATCGCTTATTCATTCATAAAGAAATACCAAACTACAGCTAGGACCATCAACGATAAAAGAACTGCAATCGTTACACGTAGTGGCGAAATCGGAGCATCTCCTCCTACACGCCCCGTTTGACCATTCACCATAAATCTGAAAATTTTATCTTTATATCGGAAAGAAGAAAGCCAAATTGGTAACATTAAATATTTATATGTAATGTCATCATGTGTTGTAGAGAAGCGCACATTGGAAACAACATCTGCAAACTTTTCCACACGGATTTTTGAAGTAATTTGTGCGTTTAAGTGGTCGTGAATTTCTCTCTTTGCTTGACTCCAACCATCCTGTAACCCAATGCTATATCGCTCTGACAGAAAACCTGCCACATATTCTGGCTTATAGGATTTATTGTTCAGTAAGTTAAATGGTTCAATTTTACGCATCATTTGACGGTCATAACGAGTCGTTGCACTTATTAAATGATCATCTATAAACTCCTGGTAAAAACCACTTGTAGAATACCAATCTGTTACAGTCTTTTGATTGCCATCTTTGTCAGTTACCGTACGATGTTTGCCATAGCTTGCTGAGTAGCGTGAGCTTGTTTTTGTATCAAATGTCCAATACGGCAGATATACACCTTTAAAAGAATCTGGCCTTGCACTAATTTTTGCTGCTTTGGGCGTAAACCATCTTCCTTTAATCCACTTTTGAAAATTTTCCCCTGCTTGTTTATCTGTTACTTCAAAAGCACATACACCATTTGGAGCAAGTGTGTTTTCAGCACTGGCTTCCATTACTTGATTTGAGCCACAATACGGACAGCTATCCGCTACTTGTAATGCATCGTAAATTGTTTCAGCTGCACAAGCTTTACAAATCACTGTTTTTTTCTCTACGCCCCAGTTAAAGTTTCCTCGTTCCTCAGCTTTCGCAAAGTCCATTTCCTGTGCCACTTTTTCTTGTTCCATTTCTGGTGTAGCAATCTCTGTTTCAAAGCCACAGTAAGGACAAGTCAGCTTGCCTGTTGCTGGGTTAAATTCAATTGATGCACTGCATGATGGACATTCAGCATCGAATTCTAGCTTTGCCTCTTTGACGTTTTCCGCTTCTTGCGTCGTCATCATCAGTCATCTCCTTACTTCATATCATTATCATCAAAAATATCGCCACACTCAGGGCAAAACTTTGGAGGATTTGCAGGGTTTTCTGGTTCCCACCCACATTTATCACAAGCATATTGCAATACGCCTATAGGTTTTTTGGCCCCACATTCACTACAGAATTTACCTTTATTGATCGTGCCGCATGCACATGTCCAGCCCTCTTCTACTGGCTTCGATGCTCCACAATTCGAACAAAATTTACCTGTATTCTCCTGCCCACATGTACATGTCCAAGCATTAGAAGGGCTTGATTGTGTTTGTGTAGTTGCTTGTGCCTGTTTATTTTGTTCGCTCATTTGGAATAGCTGACTTGCGTTGACGCCACCTGCTTGTGTCGCCATGTTCATACCCATGAACCCTGCCATCGCACCCCCATCGTTGTGTGCAGCGGCAATCATCGCTTCTGCTTGTGCGCCTGTTAAATGAGCTGCAGCCATCCCTGGATCACGCATTACCGCATTACGCTGTAGTTGTTTAATCATCGCTTCATCTTCGTCAGATGCTTTTAATGAACTAACTCCAAAAGACACAACAGCTAAACCACGTGTTGCAAGCCATTTTTCTGATAGCACTTTGTTAAGGGCGTCTGCTAGCGCCACTGTATGAGCAGGAATTTCACTATAACGAACGCCACTAGCAGAAATATGAGCAAAAGCTGGCTGTAACGCTGTCATAAGCTCTGTTTTCAATTGACTATCAATAGCGTCACGAATATATTCGCTCTCTACATTTCCACAGACATTTGTATAAAATAATAATGGGTCTACAATTTTATATGAATATTCGCCATGACAACGAATGGCAATATCAATATCTAGGCCGATATTGCGGTCAATAACACGGAAAGGAATTGGTGCAGGTGTCCCATACTTATTGCCGACAATTTCTTTCTTATTAAAATAATACACACGCTGATCTTTTCCTGGCTCTCCACCAAAGGTAAAACGCTTTCCAATTTGCTTAAACGTCTCCGTAATGTTTGATGAAAGGTCTTCGCCATACATAATAGATGGCTCAGTAGATGTGTCATAGACATATTCACCGGATTCTGAAGAAAACTCCACTACTTTTCCCTGCTCGACAATCATCATACATTGCCCTTCATTGATTGCAATGATAGAGCCATTACTAATAATATTATTATTTCCTTTATTTGAGCCGCGTTTAGAAGAGCGTTTTACACCTTTAGCGACAAGAACATCCGCTGATAAAGACTCGCAGTAAAAATACTCTCGCCACTGATCTTCTAATACACCTGTTAATGCACCAATACCTGCTTTTAATAAACCCATTTTATTTCCCACCTTTAAATAAATACTTAACACTATTTTATCACTAAAAATATTGAACTCACTATTGTATTACGCAGGAATGGACATTTTGTTTCAAAATTTTTGCTTAGGTCATAAAAATCCGGCATAACAGAATGCAAGTAAAGTCGTTATTTGCCTAATGAAAAACCGTCAAATAATTTTCCGCCATAAGGCTCAAGTACATTTTGAACCAACTTAATAATGTGTTCTTTATCGCCCGTTTTATAAAAAATATCAAAAGCATTAATAAACTGTTGCGTAAATGCCTCATCATATTGCATTAATGCACGCACTACCCATTTCGAATGACCAATCCATTGACGGTTTGTTCTTAACACAAATTCACTTACTAATTCAGCAAGTGCATTCGCTATAAATAATTCTTCTGCTTTATTTGAACAACCTATAAGATCATCCAATGCATCCGAGATAAAATATTGTTTTGTTTTAATCGTTTGTTGCGACCATTTTTCTGGGCCCTTCTTTAATAGTTGATTCGCTTCTTCTTTAATGACTTCAATAAAACTGTTATCTTTTAAAATGATTCCTTCTGAAACCATTCTTGGCATGGAAGGTCTCGCTCTTTTATAATCTTCGTCAAAATACTGCTTATAAGATGTCAAATTGTGTACAAACACTTCTATAGCCCAACCGTTAGCTATTAAGGATTCTCGATAAGAGGTCATACGATGATTGTCAAATACAACGATATCTAGGTCAGACGTTTCTGTTGCTTCGCCACGAACAACACTTCCAGCTAATAATGCTCCATCACAATGAGGAAAATGTTTTGCAATAAACTGCTGTGCCGCCTCGATTGCATTGCCCTTTTTTAGATGATTCACTTTTTCCACCTCAGCTTAGTAATTATCATACTAAAACAATTTGCTATGATGAACATTCTACATTTAAAATCATATTCCTTTAAAAAGACCTAACTAATAATTACTTGTGTCTAAAGAATAATATTGTAATTAATAACAATTTGCGGAAATCGTGTATAATGACTATAGAGAACTATTTAGCCTTATAGTTACTTTTGTATAGTAATAATCTAAAAGGAAGGAGCTATTCCATGGAGCAACAAGAAATTTTAACGATTACAGATTTGACGAAGAGTTATGGTAGTAAGGAAATATTAAAAGGAATCGACTTACATGTTGCAAGAGGAGAAATTATTGGTTATATCGGTCCAAATGGTGCTGGTAAGAGTACGACTGTTAAAATCATTTTAGGGATCGAGGCCGAATACGGTGGAGAAATAAAGCTATTCGGAGAAGATATTAGGCAAAATAACATTGAATATAAACGAAAAATTGGCTATGTGCCAGAAATAGCCGATGTTTATGATAATTTAACTGGTTACGAGTATTTGACCTTTATCGGCCAGCTTTACGGGTTAAATTTTGATTTTGCCGCTACTAAGTCTAAATCATTAATGGAATTGTTTGGGGTTGGAGAAGCATATCATGCAAGAATATCCTCGTATTCAAAAGGAATGAGGCAAAAGCTATTAATTATCGCCAGCCTTATACATAATCCAGATTTACTGTTCTTGGATGAACCTATTAATGGCTTGGATGCGAATAGTGTAATGATCTTCAAAGAAATTTTAACGCAATTAGCAGCCCATGGTAAAACAATATTTTATTCCTCTCATATCATGGATGTTGTTGAAAAAATCAGTAGTCGCATAATTTTATTGAACGATGGAATAATCGCTGCTGACGGAACATTTGCCCAATTACAAACAGCTAATACAGCAGGAACTTTAGAAGGGATTTTCAATCAACTTACAGGTTTCCATAATCATAAGGAAATTGGTGAACAATTCGTATCGGTAGTCCAGGAGGTGTAGAAATGAAAGATTTTAAAATCCTGCAACTGCTTGATAAATTGCATTTTATTTTTCGCAAACTAGGCATTGATTATCAGATTATGAGACAAATCCTTCATATTAAACTAACTATGGATGAAAGAAAAGTACCGACCATCTTTAACCAAAACAAAAAAGATCAGAAAAATAGTTACATAAAGTCTTTATGGATTTATGCCTTATACGGCCTTGTGCTAATTCCATTTATCGTCTTTGGCCAAAACTATCATTTTCAGATGAGCATTGCTTTTGGTATGATAATTTTTATCATCATGACAACATTAATCTCTGACTTTTCTTCAGTACTTCTGGATGTGCGTGATCGAAGCATCCTCTCAACTAAGCCCATTACTGCTAAAACGGTGAACGCTGCCAAATGTATGCATATACTCATCTACTTAACTTACTTAACAATTGCCTTAACAGCAATTCCGCTTTTAGTCGGCTTATTTACTCAAGGAGTATTATTCTTTCTATTAACTGTACTAGCACTTATCTTCATTAATATTTTCATTGTCGTTTTAACGTCGATTTTATATATTGTGATTTTGAGATTTTTTGATGGAGAAAAACTAAAGGATATTATCAATTATGTGCAAATCGGTTTATCATTGGTTTTGATGATTGGTTACCAAGTACTGATTAGATCCTTTGAATTTGTTGATTTTAATATAGTCGTAACGTCTAATTGGTGGAGTATTTTCATCATCCCGATGTGGTTTGCAGCTCCATATGAGCTAATCCTTAATGGGAATAACTCATTTTTCATTATTTTATGTACTATTTTCTCTGTCATCGTACCACTTTTATCAATATTGCTTTATATTAGGCTTATCCCTACATTTGAACGTAATTTACAAAAGTTATTAGGTACAAGTAAATCAAAAAAAGAAAAGAAAAGTCGCTTAAAAGATTATTTATTAACGTTCATTTGCCGAACATCAGAGGAAAGAGCCTTTTACCGATTTGCCTCCCTTATGATGAAACAAGAGCGAGAGTTTAAATTGAAGGTTTACCCATCTTTAGGCTTTTCATTCGTCATCCCTTTTATTTTTATATTTAATATTATTCGTGCAGAAGATGTTGATTATTCTGTCAGTATGAGCTATTTAAACATTTATTTTAGTATGCTAATCATCCCGTCAGCCGTGATTATGCTTGGCCATTCAGCAAAGTTTAAAGCAGCTTGGATATATAAAGTCTTCCCAATTAAAGAATATACAGACTTACAAAAAGGCAGTCTAAAAGCTTTTCTAATAAAGTTGTATATACCTTTATACATTGTCCTAAGCATCGTATTTTGCTTTATTTATGGCCCAAGAATCATTCCAGATTTATTGACTGTTTTAGTAGCAAGCTGTTTGTACACGATTATTTGTTATGTAGGTTCTGGAAGTAAGATTCCCTTTGCGAAGCCATATGACGAAATCGGTGATGGACAGAGCTGGCAGTCCTTAATCTTATTTATTCCTTTAGGTATTCTAGCAGGTCTGCACTATTACATGGCGACACACATTTCTTATGGCACAATTATTTATTTGATAGTACTTCTAATCGCGAATTTCATTTCTTGGAAGCTCTTGTTTAAACGATCTAACCATTAGTACAAGGGGCTTCCGATAAGCACTATTCGAATTAATAAATAATAAAATCCACTTGCTATTAGTGGTCACAGTGTAAGCTGTTTCTACTAGTGCAAGGTGGATTTTTAAAATTTGTATCCTTTTAATGAGCAGTTCGTGAGTATCATTCTTTACAAATCATGACTCATTACGATTAATTCCCCTTTTATCCCCATTACTCTTTCACCTTTATCGGTATATCCGCATTTCTTGTATAGTCCTTGTGCGGCTTCATTCTTTACATTTACAGCCAATACAATTTCATTTATCGCACTATACTGTTTTTTTACAAATTCAGGCAATAGCAGTAGAGCCTTTTTGGCATATCCTTTCCCTTGATGACGGTAATCAGTTGAAAAGGCTCTTATTAATATCGCATTTTCATTATTAGAATATGGCTTTACCCCCTCTTTTCGATGTAATACAAAGAAAACAACAAGCTTTCCTTCATCGATAGCTAAAATTGAGTGACGATTGGCATCCACTTTAGAAAGTTCAAGACATTCCTGAGGTGTTCCTGTAAATTCAAGTTGTTCTTCAGTTAATTGATACTGTTCAATTAACGGCATAAAGCTGCCTTCAAATATGTATAATTGCATAGTTTCTCCTCTCCCAAGAACGTTTGTTCTTATTGTATCAATATTACGTGTGATATTCAACATAAAAATGTATTATTGTGGTATATCAACCAATTTGTTTTACAACTTTATAAGGAAGAAACTAGTACAAGCAAAAGACAGCACCAGCTATTTGCTCTAGTACTGCCTTCGTAATTGATGCTTTTATTAGTATTTTTAACGCAGGGCGACAACACCCTTTGTTCTATTTTGTTTCAATAGCAATTTCTTTATATTTCGCATCCCAAGCTGGGTCAATTTTACTTAGAGAAACCGGGCGTAACGTTTCTTTGTGCGCTAGAATATGTACTGATTGTGCTGTAGCAGCAATCGTGCCATCTTCATGTAAAATTTCATAACCATAAGTTGTACGTAGTCGATCATGTTTTTCTACCCAAGTGCGTACAGTTGCCACCTGGCCGTAGTGCATAGCTGCCTTATAAGAAATCGATAAATCCATTACTGGCGATACATAACCTTCTTTTTCTAATGCTGCGTACTCAAATCCTACATCACTTACTAACTGTGTACGTCCAATCTCCATCCAAATGATGTAGTTAGCATGGTAGACAACGCCCATTTGGTCTGTCTCCGCATATCGAATCTCAATCTGTTTTTCACTCACAAACATTTTCTTCACCTCGTCCTATATTATAGCGTAAAAATGTTGATTTGGCGGGGTTTAGGGTCTGGAGATGAAAAATGATTAAAAACACTATTTAGGAAAATATGGATAATTAATTTCAGTGTTCTTTTTGGAAAAAAATGTTGGTATCCGTTTTTACCCTATGAACCCCATTTATTTGGGGTACAAATTGGGGTACATTGGGGTACACAAAATAAATAACTACACTGGGCAGGTGCTAAGGTTAAATACAAAAAGTCACTCATTATCTTTCTAATGAGTGACTTTCTTTATTGCTATTTTTCTTTTGTCAACATTTCATTTTCACCAGTTATAATATTTCTTAATTTTAATAATTGGTTAATTACTACATCTAAAATCTCTACTTTATTAAAGCCAAGTGTTACAGGAGCATCATTTAAACTTAACATTTCACTTGTTTCTAATTCTGCGCCAATTGGTAAGGGATCAATTTTGGTAAATTGAATGGCACCCGTTTTTAGCTTCTTATTTCCAACTATCCGAACACCTACATCTCCATTTCCAAATAATATTTGTACAGAACTAGTTTTTAGTATTGGCATTATCATTTATCTCCTTTAGGTAGTTAAATATCAAATTTTCTACTTGTGTTTTTAAAGCTTGTTTAGCGTACCGCAGTTCTACATTTTCTCCTGGGGTTTTTAAAACAACGTCACTAAAATATTCGTCTATATGAATCCACTTCACTACCTCAATTTTTTGTTTAGCTAACATTCGTTTTTTATTGAAATAATCACATCTTAAATTTTTTAATAGGTCATCAACTATTTTGATATATACCTCTGCCATTTTTAGATTTCCTAGTTTATCGTAATCATTCTGCAACGATTTTACTGCCATATCCAGAAGGATAAATTATTTCTTCGCTCATCAGGCTTAATCATCAATATCTACCAGTGACGCATTTTGTATCATATCAAAGGTAATATGCTTGATTGATAAATCAGTATCTAAAAGTAACTCCTTATTATAAATATTTGTACCAGTAATTATTCCAATTTCATCATATAATTTTTGGCTTTTCCAAAGTGTGAGTTTAATTAGCTTTTTCATTTTGAAAGCTCGTTGTATTGTTTGCTCAATCTCTTCAAGTTCCCATTCAGTCAACTCACGCTTTTTATCGTAAAACTGCTCCTTTTTCCACTCTTTTAACCGAACTAAATGTTCAGGCAGCATCAATGATGTCCATTTCATATTTCCACGGTCATTTATCATTACAATCACTCTCCACAATTATTCAACATCGGATACTTTTAAAATGTCTAAAAAATGTATCTTATGGATGCCCATATACCTGTCTTTTATATGGATTAATTTAGTGTTTGCATCCATTTTTACAACTGTACCCTCTAATAGCTCATCATGTTTGTATATTGTGTATGTATAAACCTTATTTTCTTTCATCGATTCCGTTAAGGTATATGCGATTTCTTCAAGGTCGAATTCATCACGATCTAAATGTTTAGGCTCTTTCTTTTTTGGTGGTATTTTTGTTTTAGCAACCATATTAACTCCCCTTATCAGAACACTTGTTTGTTCTATTATAGAACATCAGTTCTTTTTTTAGCAATAAAAAATAACACCTTTCACAAGATATAGCTAGAAAGATGCCATTTATTGAAATTATATTCTTAAGGCTGATTAATATTTTCATTAATCTAAAAAATCACTTTTGTAAAAAGGCTGAATATTTAACTCTTTTAATAAATATTTCATATGAAAATACATTTTAGTTTTATCTAAATAATTGTAGATTTCACGTTTCATATCGCTTTCCACAGAATCCGGTAATACTAATTCCCAATGTTCCTTTTTACATTTGCATAACTTTAGAAGCTGTTGAAATAACTCCAAAATGCGGTGATACATAGAGGGGAATTCTCTTCTAATTTTATCCCTATTTTTGAGAAAAGCTTGTGTATAAAGGCAAAGTTCTTCTGGTTTCTTATAGAAATGGAATACACAACCTGCTTCCCAATTTCCTAGTTTCACCATATAAACTGCAATAGCATACCTTCTAATTTCTTTATCTTTCGCATCAAAGTATTCATAATAAGGATAGTCTTCAAAAATAGAACCTGTGTGAAAACCACCTACTTCAAAACCTCTTAACCCCTTTTTTACAGATGCTATTATATTATCCATTTTACACATCCTCCTATAATATAGGGTTTTTGTTGTCAAATATACAGAATATAAAACTAAATTTATCACACAAAAAATGCACCGTAAAATCAATTATAATTTTAATAATTTTACGATGCAATTATTTAATTTAGAAGTACGGATATGCGGTTATTACTACCCAATCGTATGCAGAGTATCCCGTCATATCTGACCCTCGTCTTAGAATTACTTTTACATTCTGTTGTTCTGTTTTAGACCAAGCAGTTTTAGAATACTTTCCATCTTGTTCAGTTACAAGATTTGTTGTCCCATTAATCGCTTCCATAATTACATCCATTGTTGATGCAGAGAAGCGTGCATACATAAATTGAGATGCACCATTTTTATCATATTTTTTAGTACCATTAGCGTTTGCCATATGACGTTCAAATATATGGCAATATCCATAATTATAGTATGGATTAACTGCAGGCATAACGACTCTAGACCCTTGACTACTACTTCTAATTTCGCTCGTTACTGCACTACTTAGCGGTGCAATTGAATCTTCTAACTCTTCACTAGGAAACAATGTAGTGTCTTCTTTAATAGACGTTAAAGGTTCTTCATTATTAATCTGAGTTCCTGGGATCATAGCAATATAATTATTAGGTGTCCGTGCATATGTACCACATATTAAAGGTACTTCCTTTTTAGCTAATTTGTCTATTTCCCAATTATAAGGTTCAATACTTGAGTCTGTATAATTAGACTCATATACCTCTAAGTCCTCCTCGTAAACTGTTGAAGCGTAAGTACTTTGAGGTACCATTAAGAAAGATAATAGTAAAATTGATATTAGTGAAATTTGAAGTATTTTTTTCACTGTTAACACCTCCTTATCTAAGGGTAACATATCTTATATTACAAATATATACTTTTTATCAATATACTGTAATTAATAATTTGAAATCTAAGCCTTCTCCTTAAACTTTAAAATAGATCTGTCGTTCTTTTTTGCCCAATTACAAAAAAACATTCAATTTATACAATAAAAAAATACCAGGCTCACAAAAAGTATGAGTACCTGGTATCGCTGTTTATAGAGTGCGCTTTACAACTGAAATCAATAATCCTAAAGCTTCACCATCAGTCATTGAACAAACTCTTTCGCTATGGTCCACTTTTAAGATTCCCTTTTGATAAGTCTCTTTTAACAATCCTTTCAAATCCTCTTTAGCTGTTGATGTTAGTGTGTTAGTCACTTTTGGTTCCTCCTTTTGTTGGATAGTCGTTTTTGGTTTCAGAGCCTCTTCGATTCGTTTTAAGAAGCTATTCCATCGGTTTTCATTTAAAATTCGATGCGGACAGTATTTTCCGTTCCAGTCTTGATGCTTTTTAACTCGCTCAATGCCCCATCCATATTGTTTTAGTAGCGAGGCTATATACTGCACTGCATTTTCCTCAGCAACAATATAACGAGCACCACCACTTTTGCTGTAGCAAATTTCTACACCTATTGATTTACGATTACCGTTACCTTGACCATCACCGCAATGCCAACCGTTACGGTTAAATAGGATTGCTTGAATAACTTCTACATCATCAACAGCAACATGATAAGATACTTGATTGTCGTTAGTTATCATGTACTTAATCTCATTGGCTGCAGAAGCATCATTTGCCGTATTATGAACCGTAATATACTGTGGTGTCATAGTGTAAGGCGATTTTATTGAATACTTACTAGATGGCAATAAGTTTTGTTTAAAAACGTAAGCCATTATTGCTCACCTTCTTTTTTAGCAGCCTTTAGTAAATCAAAAGTTCCTGAAGCTGTTAGACCCGCCACAAAGCCCGCCATCAACATCACATATGGTGGATACTCTGATAACGGCCAACAAACTATGCCAATAAAAATACCAATCACTACCGAAGTGATTGGCATGTATTGCGTATTAATTTTAAATGTCTTTTTGAGTACTTCTGAAACGGCTAGTACGATAGCCACCATCACCATTGCAATCATAAAAATGTTTGTTAAATCCATTATTCATCATCCTTTTCATTGTTTTTATTCTTTAGTGAGTGCTTCTCAATTCGGTCTACACGACCTTCCAATACATTCAGCGATCGGTTCATACCTTCGAGTGCGATTGCTGTTCTTTCCTGTGATTCATTAGACCGTTCTAAGTGGTCCATTAATTTATTTTCGCGTTCTTCTGCTCGGTTCATTAGATTATCATTTTTGCTAATTAAATAACGAAATGCCCCAAACGCTATAATTAAACAAGCTATCGCCCATACTGCTTGGCTTGTAGCAATTTCATTTACTGCAGCTACATCCATTCCATCACCAATCCTTTGCCCTATTCAAAATAAAAAGCCATGAGAAGCATCGAGATTCAGTAACTAGTACCGTTGCCCATCTCGATTGTTCTCATAGCGAATAATAAAAGCCTTCCAGAGGTTACTGGAAGGCTTTTTGCTAAGTTGTTTTAAAAAAATTATCGATTATTAGCTCTTTCCTCTAGAAGTGTAACAATTGCTTCATTCCAATGAGGATCTTTACCTGTTTTATAACCCTTATTAGCATTTACCCCATCCACAAACTCTCTAAGTTTTTTTGCATTTTCTGAATTAAAATCATTTTGTAAAGCCCATCTTTCTATATATACAGGGTCTAATGTATATCCATTTAATTTCAGCAATTGTAATAATTCTATTGTGGATGCTTTATCATCCGGATGAACAAAACCGGTTGACATGTTAATGCGATTTTTTATTGATTTTAGAGCTTCGATTACTACTTTATTCATTTATTCATCCCCTTAATTTATATATCCTTCTATATGATTGTAATTGAATGGATTACAAATTTCCAACATTATACATAATTAAAATTAGTAATAAAAATAACACGAGGATATACTTGTGATTACTGAACAATATGGGACAATTATGCCGTTAGCTGTGCGTCCATTATTGTTAATAACTGTGTATATTCTTCATCTGCTAACTGATTGTTTGCGTAGAATACGTTCACTTTATTCTGCATTGCAGCATGCTCATAACGTTTACGATCAATTAAAAACTTACATAATTCAAATACTGTCATTATAGTTTCCTCCCAATCCTAGCTCACTACGTGATACCAGGTATTCAGTGTTTAATAATGTTTGAGCCTGCATTTCTTCTAGCGTTGGTTGAGGTTCTACAGGAATAGGCTCTGAAATAATAGGTGGTGTAAACTCACCCGTTTCGCTATTATAAAAAAAACCTTCTTCGATTCCTTCACGTCCTGTAATTTCTAAAAAGTCCTTTACGTTAGGATATGGTGGCAGTTCTTTTGCCTCGAAAATCCAATAAGCAATGTTATTAACGATTTGAACGAATTTTTTCATGTGTACCTCCCTTAATTTAAAATTCTATGATGATGATGCCATCTCCGCCTTTGATTACTTTTACAGAATCCATACCTACATTACCTCCAGAACCAGCTCCATAAGGAACAACAGTTGTAACGTCGCCGCCATTACCCCCATCTCCAAAGCCAGCACCTCCTCCGTAACATGTAGCATTGTTAACTCCTAACAAACTTTCTCCAGCTCGCCCGAACATGTTACTAGATTTTGGGTCATAATAAGTTGAATTACTACTATTCAGATTACCTCTAGTTCCTCTGTTGCATAACGGTGAGTTACCGAATGGTAACGTAGCACTCGAGTAATTATTTGCTCCAGCACCACCGTTACAAGTAATTCCGAAACCAGACGACGCACCACCACTATTACCATTTTGCGATGATGAAACAGTAAATCCACTACCACCACTTCCTACAACCAAAGAATAAGTAGTTCCTGGAATTACCTTTATTGGTTTTCGAGTTACAAATGCAGCTCCTTGTCCACCTTGTGCTGAGATATTTGAATAATTTAATACGCTACCAGTGCCACTACCACCGCCTCCAAACATTGTTAATGTAATTTCAGTTACGCCATCAGGACATTTCCATGTATAAGTACCAGGCTTATCAAAAATAGCAATGTTTTGTTTTAGTGCCCCATTTTGAATTTTGAGCAATAGTGAATCTTGTTTAGTGTTTAAATTATCTACACCTTGTTTGATTTGGTCTGATTTACCTTTAATTTCACCAACACCTTGATTAATGCCGTCAAGTTTAGTATCAATAGTAGTTAAATCTTCTTGTGTCACACCGCTTGCAACTTCTCCAGCAAGTGTCTTTAAAGCGCTATCGATTTTATCCATATTGCCATTTTGTACATTAACGTCATAAAATTCATCTTGATTCGGTTTTTCTAAATTATAATTAGGTGTGTTTGTCGACATTATTGCATCACTTCCTCTCGTAATTGTTGATGTGTAAACGCTGCTAGTTGCGCGTGTGTATAGCGAGCAATTGTGCTGTGTTGGTTGTATCGTAATTGGACGGTTAAAACCATGTTTTGAGGTGTAATTCGTTCAAGCATAATTACAACCGCATCAAACATGCCTTTAACCGTCAACTCAATTTTTACACTTAACGTCTTTGCTGCCACATCACGTTGTAATTCATATTGTCCCTCACCTAATAGGCTATCAAGCAATTGTTTCAATACTCGATTCGTATAAGGTGCCTGTTCTTGATAACGAGTTAAAATACGGAATCTACGCGTTTCGATGGAGTCAGATGCTGGAACACTTAGTTTAAGCATTTTTTCGTATTGACTAGCACCTTTTCCATCAGCTGTTACGACAAATTGATTGTTTAATGTATTTTCGATTTCTTGCCACAACGCTTCTAATACAGGTTTCTCCACATTAGCCATCGCAACAATTTCTTTAATTTCGTGTAGAACAGACGGTAAATACCCTATGATGTCTACCTCTCTAGCCATTTACCACACCCCGTTTTGGAATATACTCAACATCTAATGCGATATTGGATTGACTTCCATTTAATTGCGTATTTGCAATATCAAGTACGCCCGTTATACCTAGTAATCGGTATTCAATTTGTGATACACGTACAACCACTCCTGCATAATCTTCTTCATAACTGTTTGCCTTTGCCCATTCTTCTGCTAACTCTTTGAAATAATCATCGATTACCTTCTGTACTTGACTCTCAATGTCAGTCCATGCCCAACCTGCTTGATACGTGATATTCAATGTAATATTAATAACTGTTTCGCCTACTCCAAACACAGTTACTATATGGTCTATCGGAGCTGTTCCTATGCCTTCTCCCTGATTCTCCAATGGATCAACAGCCTTTTGTACTTCTTCGATTAATGTTGGTGTCGGTTTCTCGTATTGAGAGTTAATAATGACTAATTTAACCGTCCCTCCACCATTCCAAGCGCGATAAACACGTACTCCACCGACACCAGGTAATTTCCCTATCTTTTCTTTGTAGTCGGCTCTATTGCCTCCAAATGCGGTTGATTCAAAGCTATTGAAGTAGCGTGTGCGGAACGCTTCGGTTTCTTCTTCGTCGTCTCCTGGTACCAATACATCGGTTAACATGGCTTTCTCCAAATTGTTAATATAGTTAATCGGAATAAGTTGCCCTGAAAACAAATTACCAACATTACCTGCTGTTTCACATTTCAAGATAAATTGACCTTGTGCGATTCGTTCGATAACTTCATAGTTCAAATCGTCCAAACTGAAACGACTGCCGATTGGTACATCAATGTTAAATACACCTTTGCGTTTTGCGTAAGTGGCTTCATACGGCTTTAACCCACGTTCTGCAGCACGTCGAATTAAGTAATCACGCGGTGCTGTATCGGCAAATACCATATCAATAAAATTCTTTAATGTGAAAAGCATTTGAACTGTTTCAACACTATTTGCAGCAGTTGCGTTATACACTAATGACGTTACCTCACGCTTATCAAGAGAATCATCGATACCAGCAAGTTTCCGAGCCATCAATTCTTCAAATGTTGTGTCTAGATTGAATGATTCGGCCATTAGTATTCCACCTCTTTCTCAAGAGTTAACTCACCAAAAATAGTGTGCGCTGTGTAGGCTACGTGCATTTTGTTTTTCTTTGTTGTCACTACAAATGAATCCACTTCTTTAATGCGGTTATCTTGTAGCAAACACTCTTGTATACGTCGCGGTACCTCACTCGCTACATAAGATGTGGGTTTACCGAATAAATCTTTCGATTCAAAACCCGCATTCCATGTATAGATAATGTGATCGTAACGTTCAACAGAGAGCATTAAAAAAATCGCTTGTTTCATGGCTTCTAATTCATCAATAAAGCCAACACAGCGATTCTTGTCATGTATTAGTTTATAGTTCTTCGATGGTTCAATGACTTCCTCAAAATCGAGTGTCAGACCATCATTTTCTACCTGTGGAATCATTAAACCACCTCTTTATCGATAATTAAATATTGTTGACCACCATGCGCTCGTATCATGGTAACTTTGTCTCCATCAACTAAGCCGTTATGAATTTTAAACTTTTTACGTCCTTTATATTCGTGTATATGACTGGCAGGGCCAAAACCAACTTCTGTTTCATGTTCAACTGTCATGTCTACCTCATAATCTATGACTGCACGTGTAAGCTTTAATTGCTCTTTTTTCAGCGTTAGTTTTTGGTCAACATACACTTCTAATGGCTCTACACTAACCACAGTGCCGTATACAATAGTACAAAGCCTTTGAGCGTTTAATACTCCTTTAATCATCTTTTGAATCTCAATTAAAATATCTTCCATACTACGCAACGAAATCACCGCCAATCAGTTTTAAGTCCATCCGATGGTCCGATTCTTTGAAAGTGTGCTTGACCGTTTCAACCAACATAAAATTAGCTACTGTTAAATCACCTAAATACATTTGCACCCCTAATGTAGTTCCGCCACGCACCGTTGGATCACCAAATACTTTATTAATGTGTAACTTTCTTGATTTACGATTATAAAGAGCAAGCATTCCATCAGCTTTCGCTTTACCGTTTTCTTTTTCATCGAGTTTATCTGTCATTTGCAATATGCCCCATTCGTTCATTTTGGAGCTATCTTGAGCAATGTATATTTCCCGTTTACCTGTTTCTTTGTTTTCTCTTACAAGCTTGATTTTGTTGTATGTGTTCTCGTCAATTGATGTTGTGTATTCAAACGATTCACCCGATTCTTCGTCAATGAGTAAATCAGATTTAAGCATTTTTATATTACGCAGGTTTAATGCACCGTAATCGTCATACAGCACATATAAATCACCAGTGTTAAGTGTCGTTTCAGATAATGCGTTATCCAAGATAGTAAATAGCTCTTGGTTATCCTCCACCCTTGATGCAATAACGTGCTTCGTATTAGCAACGATGCCCGTTTTAAGTTTGAAATCTTCTGTAATCATTTGAAGCACTTGAGCAGCAGTTTTATTGGCGTATACGTATGTGTCCTTGTTTTTAAAATAGCGCAGTTGGTCATAGCAAGTAACGCTGATAAGACGGTTGTTATTTCGTTTTTTTGTGAATACAAAGCCGAAAAATATTTTGTGGCCATCGTAATCAAATCGAACTGCATCACCTTCATGGAAGCCTAACACTTCATCTTTAATGATGTTAAACGTTAGCTTTCCTGGTGAGCCCTTACGATGTGTTTCCCACTCGACACCTTCCTCTACAGCGCATTCGAAAATACGTCCTTTACTCATGATATATAGCTGTGACTTAGCCAAGTTTTATCACCTGCCCAACTTTGATTTCATTTGGATTGCTTATGTTATTGAGTTTTGCAAGTTCGGTGAATTTAGATCCATCACCTAAATACTTCTTACCGATTGCCCATAAAGTATCACCCTTCACGACAGTATGTGTTTTTGGCGTATCCTTGCTTGTTGTTGGACGCTTTTGTTCTACTACTGCCTTTTGTGTAGTCGGTGTACTTGAAGCGTTACTGGATGCAGTAGCAGGCTTTGTGACAAGTCGCTTATTCCCATATGCTCTGTATTGTTTCAAACGAATATTTACCATGATGTCAAAGCCATTTTCAGCGGATTCTTTAATTTCGTAATCCTCAATTGATACTGTCATGTTCGTGTCAAAGAGTAGGTTTCCATTCGGCATCATACGGTTAATGATGAATTGAAAAGGTTTATCAGACACCTTTAATTTTTCGAGTGTATCGAGATAAAATGTAGCTGGCTGAAAACCATTGGGATAAACAGAAAACGGATATTTGACGTTTGGGAGCAATACCTCAAACTCAATATCCGTTAAACCTGTTTTCTTTATGATATTTACTTCACCGTCATTCATCAGCACTATCGTTTCATTACGGCCATTAATTTTCGTGGTCAGTTCAGAAGGAGCGACAGGGAACTGTACGCCATCTACGAAAAAGTTATACATTTTCTGTCGGACCTCCTTCTGCTAACATAGCAACCGTTTCTTCTACCTTTTCACCGAAGCGATCAATTACACCATCAATGTCCATTTCATTATTGATGTAGTTTTCATTTTTCATATCGACTGTGATTTCTGCAGTTGTGTATCGATTAATTGCTTCACGTTCAGCTATGTCACGTAGATACTTTAAATCCTCGTTAAGCATCTTTATTCCATCAGCTGCTTTCTTTGTATTGTCGGCTGTTTTCTTACCTGCATCGTTGCCTTTATCAAGCTTGTCACCAATACCTAATGCGTCATTAATCGACTTCATAAGGGCATCAGAATTGCCGACTTTACCATCATCCGAATTAAATAAATTGGCGCCCCAATTGTAACCCGTGTCCCAAGCATTTCCTAAAGATTTCATTTCCATCTTAGGTGCTTCCCAATAATCAGCAGGTGCTTCACCGACCCAATCCCCTAATGCACCTTTTATATTCTTTAAATCGCTTGTTATTGATTTTCTATGTGAAAATTCTGTCCCTTTTCCTAATCCAATCTTTGCTGCAACTTCCTTTGGTAGTAAATCTATTAACCAATTCCATGCCTCGATAGCTTTATTAACAGCATCTATCATCGCATTTGCAAAACCTGTAGCGAAATTGTCCCAACCACTAGACATAGCAATAGCTTGGTCTAAAACATTACTAGCAAGATTGTAGAAATATTTTTTTACTGAATACATTGGATGACTCCACACATTGACAAAAAATTCTGCAATTGAAGCAAATATGTTCCACAGAAATGCAATCCGATTATATATATAAGTAACTAATACCATAAATGCGCCTGCAATGATTCCTGTTGCACTAATTGATGTACCTGCAAAGTGATTTATTGCTGCTACAGCTAAGTAAATTATCCCCACAAATAAAATAATGGCCATAATAATCCATGTAATCGGACTAGCATATAATGCTGCGTTCAAACCATGTTGAGCTACAGTTTGTGCAAAAGTTGCACCGGTAGCTAACATTGTCGCTGCAGCCTGACCTGCCGTACGCATTGCTAAAATACCTTGCCATGCGGCAACTGCCATTGTAGCTAATTTTACAGCTATTAAAGCTATTACATATGCGCCAATTAATGCAGTTGCAGTTCCAACTACAGGTCCAATGAATGACCAATTATCATAAATAAAGCCTCCAATTAAAGCTATCGCATTCATTACTATACTTATAACGCCAGCTAATAAATACAACGCCTGTGTTGCACTATCTACAAATTCCTTAAATCTCTCGCTATTTGCAATTTCATTTATTTTTTGTAACACTGAACCAAATGCTCGTAAGGCTTCATTTTGGAAATAAGTCCACATTTGAGACCAAGTAACTGGCATACTATTAAACTTGTTATTTATTTCATCTGTTGCTGCAAACATTGCATTTTTTACAATACTTGCAGTAATCTTACCATCTGCAGCTAATTCCCGAATCTTACCTAATGGCTCTCCCATATAATCTGCGATAGTTGTGATAAGATTTGGCGCTTGTTCAAAAATTGAATTAAGCTCGTCACCTCGTAAAACGCCTGATGCCAAAGCTTGCGATAATTGAATTGTTGCATTACTTGCTTCTACAGCACTTGCTCCAGCGATACCAAATTGCTTTTGCACAAGCTCAGTAAATGCAACTACTTCACCTACATTTCCAAATGCATCACGAGCATTAGTACCAATCCTTGCAACCATATCAGCAGTATCTTTAAATGATGAATACGAATTTTGCGCTGCATCATGTATAAGTTGTTGCGCAAGTTCTATATCACTCATATCACCAAGTCCGAAATCAACTTTAGCTAACTGATCTGGAATTACAGGCATATCTTCAACAAGTAGTTGCACACGCGCTTTAGTATTAGTTAGTTCGTCAGAAATATCAATTACTGTACCCAACCCCCGCAAAGATAAATAGGCGCCAATTAAAGCACCTACTTTACCAAGTAATCCATTCATTTCATCTGTACCATCACGTATTCGGTTATTTAAACCTCTTTGTGCGTTATCAGCCGCACGAATTTCTTGTTCAATTTGATTCATAGAGTTTGTCGTAGTAGCTAACTCTCTACGCATCAATGCAATTGTAGAAGTATCAAACATCGTTCCGGAAGCAACATGCATTGCCTCCATTTGATTGACCATCATTGATACTGCATTTTGCATAGCCCTAATTGGTTGACTCAAGCGATCTTCAATTTGAATTGCAGTACGAATTGTTGCCATGATTTCACCTCTTTTTGATATAATAAAAAGCACTCAAGATTGAGTGCTTTACTAACTAAAACATTTTTTGAACAAATGCTTTATATATTTTTTCATCAATTTCTACTAGGCTTCTATTGCCATCTTTAAATTCAATAGCAATGACATGTGTACCTTTGTTTTTTGCACTAAGACCTGCTAGTAAACCTACAGGACCCAACAAAACACCACCCACCAAACCTCTTGTTATACCAGATACAACGCTTTTACGATGTTCTTCAGTAACCACTTCATAATTTGTAATAAATTCTTTGGTTAATTCAATTGGTGGTAGTTTTGGATTAGGATAAATCCCAGGAGTAACAAATCCCATAACAGGACTTCCTTCATATTCACCAGCTATTACTTTATTTTGAGCCATTTTCATCCCTCCTCATACACAAATATACATAATTTGGAGAGATTCGACCAGACTTTCTATATATCTACCACCCCTTTCAATAGAAAAACACCCTCAATTGAGAGTGTTTAATATATTTATATGGCTATCTCTATCTGATTAATTCTTTGTAAAAGAATGCTGTTCATTGAATTTAAAACTTTGTTAATATAATGTGCAAATACATTATTATCTCGTAAAAAATAAAGAAGCCATGCTTCCATTTCATTTACTACGTAGTACCACCAATACCCAATATCATTTGACCAAGGTGGTGTAAGATTAAACATTTCTGAAAAGTCTTCTAGAACCTTCACTATTGTTTCATTTGCTATTCCCATGCCTTTGCCCTCCTGTTTTGAGGACATCCACTTCAAATTGTATCAATATTGTGTTACAATTTGCTTTAGTTTAATTGTAGTGAATGTCACTCAACTGTTACCGCATTTCAAGCGCCAACTTGAAGTGTGGTTTTTTATTTTTCATTTTCTACAACTCGCAAATATCGTGGTCTAGGTTTCTTAATTTCTGTTACTTCACCTGTTTGATTATTCTCGATATATTGTTTGCCATTAACATTGTCATGCATTGTATATGTTGGCACTCCTTGTTCTTCAAGGAATTCCTCCATAATGCTCTTACCAGTTTCTAATTGGCGTAAATCACTTGTGATACCCATCATTTCAAGCATATAAAAACTGATTGTCCAATTTTGGTATTCCCAAAGGAATTCATCCATATCTTCACCGATAACTTTATCTTCACCAAACTTCTCGATGTATTTACGGGTATAAAAGTAATCTTTCACTTCCCATCTCTCTCCATCAAATTCTTTATTGATTGGAAAAATGTTTTGAAACTCTCTAGGAGTTAATTGAGCCATCAATGAGTTTATAAAAGTTACTAGTGAAAATTTATTTTCTAGTCCTTCTTTATTATTACTTCTCGATTCAGAAGCAATAATCATTTTCACACCTGACCATATTAACTTTTTAAGTGTATCTTTATCATATTCTGCAGCAGATTTGTACTTGTCAGTTGCTACTTGAAGTTCATTAATAAATACATTTGAATAAAGCGCGTAATAATCAGGTTTTGCTTTTTTGGTTCCGTCAATAACTTTTAAGTGAGCCATCGAACTCATATAATAACCTCCTTTATTAAATTGCTAGTAACCCTTGTTCATCTAGAATTTTATTAACAAAGTAAATTTGACCTTTACCTGTAATCTTTGGCGTACGAGTTTTTTTCATCTCTCCATTATTACCTGTTCGCAATCCATGTTTTACAACAATGACACCTAAATCTAAACTGCGTTGAGTTGGCATATTCCACATATCGCCTTTTTGTTTGCAAAGATAGCCTTTTTCACGCAGCCATTTGAACAACCTAATTTCGCCTATGTTGATACCTTTTTGAGTTAAGATTGCAGCTAAATCTTTAACTAACACTGTATCCTCAGATACTTCGACGGCATCTGCATACACTACTTTTGGTTTTTGTTTATTTATTATTTGTTGTTGCTCTGCAATTAATTTATCTTTGCGCTCAATTGCCCTTTGAGCTGCTTGCATTCCCTTCGCCATTATCATCGTGTCATCATCTTCTTCTGTAGCGTGAACATACGCACCATCTCGACGAATTGAAGGAAGAACCTCTGATGTTACCCAACGTTTGAAATTCTTCGCCTTTTCTTTGATTTCATGGTTGTTTCCTTGTTTAGCAGCGCCAAGAATTAAACTGTATAAACCAGATTCGTTAATATATTTTTTCTGCTGAACACCGCTGTTTGTAAGGGTGTCATGGACCGTGACGTCCTCTTTTTCAACATGATTAATGATAGCTGCCCTTGGATTCGAGAAAGTTAAAGCTTTTGCTGCTTCCGTTGCACCAAACCATTCAATGTTATCAACTATTAACACTGGCATTTTTCCAAACACCTGGTGTTTAAATGTTTTTAGTTCGCTCATTAAACTGCCTCCTTTTCAATTTCTAATAATTCACCAACTTCGCAATCTAAAAACTTACACAACGCTACAAGTGTCCGGAATTGTATTCCTTTTGCTTTACTGTAGTAAAGCTTTGTAAGAGTTGTTCTTGAAATCCCTGTTTTTTCAGAAAGAGTCGTGATTTTCAAATACCTTTCAGCCATTAAAACAGGTAAATTTGACTTAACCATTCGTCGTTTCCACCTCCTTGTTTAATAGCCACAAATTAAGACTCAATGTCCTTAATGAATATACTACTGGACGATTAGTCCAAAGTCAACAAAACTTGTACTTATTGTCCATGATGAATTAGACATATTGTGTTAACATATAAACGGAGGTGATACTCTTTGAACTTTTCGAAACGTTTAAAAGAACTGAGAGAAGAAAACTCTCTTAGTCGTGAACAACTTGCAGAACAGCTTAAGCTTTCGTATTCGACTATTGCTAAATATGAATCAGGAGCAAGAAATCCAGATACGGATACACTTCAAAAGATAGCTGATTATTTTACTGTAACTACCGATTGGTTATTGGGAAGAACAGATGAATCAAAACCAGGAAGAATTACAATTCCAAAATCCGTTGGATATCGGTTATTAGTACTACTTAAGGTAGCGAATGAACTGAAGCAAAATAAACAAATTCAAACCAACGATGCCTTGAAAAAACTATTGGACATTGTAGGTGATATCGAAGGATTATCGGGTATAAATAACGAACTCGATTACCTTGAATTAAACGACTATGAATTACTAAAAGTCTTTGGAAGTCCTGATGCTATTTATGACTTTGAAGAAGAATTAGGATATGATTTAATACAAAAAGATCTACTAAAAGATGGATCAGATTATTTCATCTACGTTTGCGGTGATGATTCGATGTCACCAGAAATTAATGACAGTGATAGAGTTTTGGTAAAAGAAATAACTTCAATTAATGAATGTAAGGATAAAGATATAGTTATATTTAGACAAAATGACGAATATTTGATTCGTAGATTTTACAAAAATGAAACTCACGTTGTGCTTCAAGCAAACAATTCAAATTTCCCTCCTATAGTTATAAGTAGAGATGATTTTTGCATATTAGGGAAACTGTCCTCTATACTGATCGATACAGAATAACCAGCCACAAAGAGCAGAGGACCTCCTCTAGCTCTTTTTCGCTTATGAGGAACCATTGTCAATAAAAAAGTAAGTTAAGCACGAAATTTAATATCTTTAAATTTGAACTTATTTCATTCTACCTTTTCCTCTTACCGTTTCCTTTTGCTTCTCATTTCGCTTCTCAACCAGATCAAAACATTATTAAAGGCATTCCTTCTTTTCTGTCGAATATTGACAATAGGGAAGGAGATGATGCATATGGCTTGGAATGTAGAAATAAAACTAAGAGAATCACGTGATATTTTAATCCCGGATGTAAAAAGCGTAAATACTCAAAGTAGTTCTGATAGTTCAATCACTTCACTTACCGATTTTGAGAAGTTTCACCTAGTTCAAAATCAACGGTTAACTTTCTTGAGTGATAATCAAGTTTTTTCAATTGACTCATCTGACATTCTGTCTGTTTTATTTCGCAAAATTTAATTTAGGGTAATATCTACTTCGAACACTCGATCACTTCCATATATCGAAATTAGCTTCATGTGAATATTACTGATTTTTTCAAGGGTGTTTTCTAATTCATTTAAATTTGAAAGATTGAGTGATAATTTGATTTTCATTAGATTATCCTGCGAACGCTCCACCGGCAGTTGAACTTGTTGGTGGAGTTTTTCGTTTGTTTGTTTTTTTATCTCCATGATATTCTTTCCTCCTTATCGATTCTTCCCTCTTTTGGCTCCTCGTTTAGCTTCACGTTCTTGCTTTTTATCTTCTTCAATTTTGACTTGGACAGAAGCGATAATACACGCTTTATCAAAAATAGATAATGTCATATACTCTGACGGCAGACGACGCTGTTTTTGTATCCACCAATGCATTATATTAGCGTCACCATCACCGTCCTCGATTAGTTTTTTACTTCTTCCACCAAGTCCTCAAGTTCTGCTTCATATCCATTGACTTCTTGTGCAGCTGCCGAGGCATCCGCCATTTCACCAATTGTTAGCATTTTTCCTAGTAAAGCATCTTCACCCTTTACGCCATATGAATCCTGCAGCTCTTTATCTTTTAAATTTGGATAAACAATAGATTCAATCGTTAACAGACGTTGATATTTAAAATGGTCAAAATCAGTATTATATTGACCTTTACGCTTTCCTTGTGTAATCATAGAACGTTTTGTTGATTCAGACTTTAATTCTGTATCACGTTCTGGTGAGACAGGTGCAAACTCCCATTCAATAGGATTACCTTGCTCATCTAGGAATTTCTTTGAAATAGCGCGCTTAATATTTTCGTTTTGTTTTTTGTTATGTGCAAAAAAAGCAGTTAAGTTTGACATATATAATCACCTTATCCTTTTGTTTTTTAAATACAAAGAGCCCACATTGTGAGCCCTATTCTTAAAGCATCTCTGGTAACATAGTAAACTCCTGTGGCATTTCGAATCGTTCGAAAGTGAAGTCAAATGAATCCTCTAAATATTCTGCATCAGCATCCAATGATGCAACAATACCACCATCTACGTTACAATCAATCAAAATTGTTGTTTGTCGTCCAGCTTGAGAGGAACCATCTTCATTTGTCACTTGAATATCAAAATAAGTATCTTCTCCAGTATCTTGATAGTGTTTAAGCATTTTTCTAAAGATAGATGTGTTGAAGTAAAATGTTGCACTACCTGTATATTCAATACCCGTAGCCTTATTCCCCTTTGCCACTTGTCCCATAATAGGAATTTGGGTTTTCGTTTTGTCTGCCCTTGCCTCTATATTTATCAATTGAGCAAATTTATAACGATTCCCATCAATTGTCACCCACGCTATCCCTTGAGCACCATGAATCGCATCTCGAGCATGCATGTTAGCATCAGCAAAATACTGAAGATCTAGTGGCACAATAATTTTTGGTTTCTTAGAAGTTTGCAAAAAACCTTGCAATAAACCAGCTGCAATTGCCTGTCCTGAAGTTATAATTTCTTTCAATTGAATGCCCTCCCTTATGCTACTGTCGTTGTCACATAAAGCTGTGACATCGTTAATGTATTGATTACTTCTTCTTGTATAACTACAGCTCTTTTTGATTCGCCTTGACCTACGAATAGCTTATCTTTATCGTAGTTTTGGATAGCTCGAATACGCTGCATTTCACCACGATGTTTACCAATATCATTCCACAAAGAAATACGGCCATCATCATCGTTCGGAACTTTCCCTAAGTAACGCGTATTAAATAAATGTGCTGTATCGATTGCTAATTGATCAAGAACTCGTATTGTCTGGTTGAATGAAAAATCTTCATTTTTTTCAACCCTGAACGATGTAAATGTATTAACATCTTCTAACACATTGAAATCATCACCTACACGGTGGAACACGTATTTACCTGTGTTCAATAGAATGGTTAATTGAGGTTGCGTTTTTGTTTCAGTCATATCGAGTTTATGTTCACCATCGTAAGTACGATTTGTATTAGATTGATTAACAGCTACACCTGCTTGTACGCCTGTAACCCAATAAACACCGCCAAAGACTTCCTCACCATCTCCAATTGCATCATTTTGAACATCAATGATACCTTCGTGATCAGCCTTCCCTAACTTGTGACCAATTAGTTGAAATTTACCGCCTACCTCATCACGAATACGTTTTGTGTATTCCATATATAACGATTTAATAATGGGCTCCTCTGATAAACAACCCAACGTATTAAATCCGTATGCCTCTAATTCATCTAAAGCCAATTGATGAGGGGTACCTGCTGTTAATGCTGTTGCTCCATTGTTACCGCCTGCTAATGGTGTACCTGCAGTTGCAGCTAATGTTGCATCTTTTTTGAAATCAACAAAATCATTTGGTTTTAAATCAGAAGCAGTTGAAATCGCATTCTGTTCATCAATTAAAGTGCTTGCAATAAACGTTTTTACGTCCCATTTTGTCGGTTCATCTACATTCGATTGAATAACGATAGTAATATCATTACCTCGTATTCCTTTGCATTTAGCTGCAGCAAATTCATTTGTAGCCTTGGCGCCACCTAGATTCAATTTGCTAAAGAATACTGTAAGAGCACCTTTAAATAAATCTCGAATACCTTTTAACTTTGGATGTGTGTATTCATAACCGAAAATTTTCAATGAGTCTTTTTGCAAATCCTCTTTCGTTACGGTCATTACTGCATCATCCACTCCCCAATCTAAAGCGATGGGCAATGCTGCATAACCACGATCAGATAAATTTAAAAACGCACGAGGTTTACTAATAAAATTGTGATACGTACCAGGTAAGACTTTATTTTGTGTTAACCAAAACCCTCCACCTAATGCCATTAAGCTTTCCCTCCTTCATCAAACTTTTTTAGAATCCCATCCACTTCTGTGGATGAGTATGTTTTGTTGTCCTCTAGCAACGCATTTAAAGCATCACGACGATGGACATACTTTTCACTTTGAACTAACTGAACCTTTGTGAATTTTGGAAGGGTAGATGATAATGCATCACTTACAGCTTCACTTGACACAAGCTCAACTTTATTTAGAATATCGTTAGTTTTCGCCACTAGGAATCACCCTTTGCTTGTTGATGTATTGCTCTAATGAGCCCATAAAAATCTTCTCTTCCACTTCTTGCAAGAAGAAATTGAAACGAATGAAATTATGTCCGATGCCATCTACTATCTCGCTGTTAGCGCCAGCACCTAACATCAGTGAGCCATTTAACAGCGTTATTTCTTTTAGTGCTTGTTGTACCTTCAATGTCATATTTGAAGCCTCAGATATTCCGTTTTTAGGGAAATACTGCACGTTAAAAAGTGTTGTTACCTTCCAACGACCACCTATTTGTCTAATCTGTTCTAAGTTCAAAAATTGAATTAAAAAAGCAGGAGCTTTAAACCCCTGCGGAACTTCGTCGATATATTTTTTATAAGCTGCTCCAAACGCTTGATGAAGCTTAACGGATATTGCATTTTGAATATCATTAATCTCCATCGAAAGCCTCCTTTAGCATTTTCATAAGTTTCTTTTCAAGTATTGATGGTGCTTGCTGTTCAAGTTCATCTGCTGAAATAGTCATCATAAAACGACCGTTTACCCAACCTTGATGATTTCTCGTTCTATGACCGTATTCAACATACGAAGCATATTCTACTGGATTAATTACTTCAATTTCATAATTAGAACCAACTTTTTTCACAGTCATAGAATCTGTAAATTTCTTTGAGCCATTACCTCCACCAAATGTTGCCGTCAGTTCAGCTTCGCGGTGACTTTTAGCAGTCCACCCACGTCTTAATGTACCTCCAGTGGTACCATCTTCATAAACACCGACAGGGGTACGTTTAATGACTTTTGCAAGCAACCTGGCAGCTAATTCTTTCGCACAATCCTCACAAAATTTTTCGTAATCAGCTGTTGCTAACTTTGCCAACTTTCTCTCAAACGCCTTCAACTGTCTTAAATCAACACGTCCGCCTCTACCCATTATGCGTACCCCCTAAAGAGTTCTAAGACTATTTCTTGATGGTCCATATACACAGCAGACTCACCACTTCTTGCGTATTCAGTTGTTTTACCATGCTGAGTCACAATAATCTTTGACCCCGAAGGTATATCCAACTCAGGAGCAATAAATAGCTTGATAGTCTGTGCAATTACGACCGGCCCCCCAGTAGGTGTTGCTGACGTTTGCTTTTCGTATGATAGTTTACATTTTTTATCAGTAAAGAGTGGCACTTCATCATGTTTTGTTACATGAGTAATTGGATCCTCAATCTCTTCCCATACCTTTACGGTACATAAGCCTTTGTACAAAAACTCTATAGCCCTTCGACGTGCGCTCACCATGTTAGTACCCTATACTTTATAAAGTCTGTATTGCCGTGTTGTAGATACGCAATAAAGGCACTAAACTGAGCTTCAGGAGTGCTATTGGCTTCAACAGCAAAAGAAACGTTGGTATCGCCATCCTGCACTTGTTTGGCAACAGTATCGAAGTTCAATGTCTCTACATCCAATAAGCCCATAGCTTTTTTAGTAAGTAAGAACTCTCCTATAACCATATCAATAGCTATTTCTCTTAAACCTTTTGGAACTGCTGATAAATTTGTTTGGGTTTTAATGTGGCTAGTTACTTTATCAATAGCATGCTTCAACAACATATCGTCTGAACTACTTGGAGCGCTAGATAAATTCACTCCAAGAGCAGATAAACGCATTACTACATCTAAATACATACTAATCACTCGCTTTCAGCCGTTTTACTTGGTTGCGAAGCTTTCTTCGGTTCTTCTAATCGTTCCATCATTGATTCGTTTAAATGTTTTTCATCAATTGTCAATTCATCACCAACTAAATAACGCTCTCCCTTATAACGTATAGGGAAAGCGCCGCTTTTCACTTTTACTTTAATGTTCGCCATTTCAAATAGCCTCCTTATGCAATTGGTTGCGCTTGGAATACATTCTGTGCTTCTGGGAATGATGGTATCGCTGTAGCTGCTGCTTTTGCCCATGTTGAAACAGGATCTTTCCCTTCTTCGTACACCATTCCAATTACCTTGCCAATAGTAGTCATTTCAACATCTGAACCACTACGGATAAGGCGTGATTCTTCAGGAGTTGGACCATATAACGATTCACCAAGTGGACCATCACCGAACATTACAAATTTATTGTCTGGGAAGTAACTCTTTGTTGTATATGTGCCATCAGCGTTTTGCTCGCGATATTTTGTATTTGAATTTGATTCATACACAGCAATAGTAGGCAAGCCTTGTTGTGTAAAGAAAGCATTTAAATCCGTTAAGTTTGCCACACGAGCAGAACCAGCGCCATATAGGTAACCGATAATCTTTGGATTACGTAAAATAAGGGCTGCTATCTTTTTAGATGTTAATGCACGAGTTGGCGTAATATCTAGTGAACCAGACCAACGTTCTAAATCCCCTAAGATATCCTCAGTACCTGAACCCCATTGATCAGTTCCTGCAAGCGCTTCTTTATGATCTGCTGGTACTCCGTATCCAACCGTAAGAGTCTTTGGTGTGCCATCTGCTGTATTTAAAGCTAATTTCAATTCACCTGAACTCAGTGCTTGCATACGCATTAATTCAACGCTAGCACGAACATCATTTGCTGCTTTGTCGATTAAATTAAATACTCGTTGCATCAAGTATTGTTGCTCCTGTGCTGTTCGTGGGAACTGCAATGCAATTAAATCCTTTTCAGTAATTTGATACTTTTTCTTGATATAAGCAGCCTCTATCACTTGTTTAGCTGCATCTAATGAGCCGATTTCTGCTTCTGTATCAAATGAGTGTACCTTTGCAATAACAGGTAATTCATTCGCTCCTACTAGATATTCAAACTCCAGCGTGTTGTGTTTAACTTCTGGGAAAAGAGCTTCTCCCACGCCATAGCTTTGATATTTTCGTTCCTTCATGTAATCTAATACTGTTTTTTGACCAAATAGTTCTAAAATGTCTGGCATATAGTTTTCCCTCCACTTATCGGAATTTAATTTCTTTTAATGCTGTTTTGGCTGCTACATCTGGAGCAATTGATAGACGATCCTCTAAAACGTAAGCTTCAACAATCAATGAACCTGGTTGCGGTCCGTTTGACACATCGACGTCGGTATATAAGATACCTTCTGCGGTAGCGTCATTTTTAGGTAAGATAGTACCCGCCTTTACGACTTTCTTTCCATTCGCATCTGCTGTTACACCTACATCACTCACTAAATAGGTAAATGCCTGCACCTTAGATGATGCTAAGAAATTCACACGTTGAAATTTTTCAATTGGTTTTACATATGGCATATAAAGCCCTCCTTATTGTTTAGTCCCACGGGTTGTTTTTTGTATCACTTGAACCCTTCTCATTCGCTATTTTTGCGAAGTTAGAACCTACATCACTTGTGTCTGTTCCACTGTCTGCGCCACCAGCAGGATTCCACCCTCTAAAAGTTGGTTGTTGCTTTTCTGGCACAAATAAAAAGGACTTTGATTCTTGCAACGATTTAAGCTGCTCATCAAGTCCTTTAGTGACTTTTCCATCTTCACTTAATTCAATTGTAGTTCTATCAATGATGCCAGCAACTAAATCAACATCATGCACTTTGCTGTGTAATGACAATTTTAGAGCAGTATTCAAACGCTCATCCTTCATTTGCTGCTCGTGTTCCTGTTTTACAGTTTCATTTGTTTGTTGCAATTCCGTAATTTTCGCTTGAAGCCCTTCAACATCTACCTTTTTTAATTCTTCAAGCTGTGTATCACGTTCAGTAAGTTGCGTTTCTAGCAAACTTTTAGCAGTAGATAATTCGTTATATTTTGATTTTGGTACTACATGTTTCGGAGCTTCCTTTGTAACATTAGCCACAATTGTTTCAATCTGTTCATTTGCAACACCTGAATTTTTAAGTAATTCTTTTAACCAATCCATTTTCCTAACCTCCATACATTTTTATACAGGTTTGTACCTGTTGGTGGTATACGCTTCTTTATGGTCTAGCCTTTAAAAAGACCAAAATAAAAGCACTCAATCCATCATCATGGTTAAGTGCTTCTAATCAATAATTTCAATTGTTGTAACTTCAATTTCATTAAAGTTAACTAGTTGTCCTTTTAACTTACCTTCTGTTGGTTTGACTGTTAATTCCTGAATACCTTCTTCACTATCTGCCGGAGAAGTCCAATGATCAACAATTCCAATTAGAGTTTGATTATCGGTAAATGTAACCTTAATTTTCTTTCCTGAATCATGGTAAATGTCCATCCTCCCACTCCTTTCAGTCTGGTCTAACAGGCACTAAATGCGTCCGTTTTTTCGAGTGATATATTTTTACTTTATTTGTTTGATAGGTTCCGTTATTAGAAACTGCTATTCCTATTACATCATCTACAACTATTATTTCTTTAACAGTTCTGTTTCCATGGCGGTCCTTTTCTACGATACCTGTACCTGCATAACGATCCATTATCTTTTGAACATCCACATCATCAAAGAAGTAACTCTTTCCCTCTAACTGAGTAGATTCCATATGAGGTGCTTGTTTTTCTGGATTAATTTTTGTGCCAAATGAACCGTCTCGTAAGTTTGATTTAACATACAAATTATCCTGCAGTTTATTCCACTCGTTACCATTACTATACTTAATATCTTGGAATTCTTCAAAAGATTTCGGTGCATTTTGACCAAGTATATTTGTGTGTTTTTTATATTGATTCTTATCAGTTTCAAGATTACGTTGCAATCGCTTATGCTTTTCTATTTTTCCGTGGCCATGTTTATCAACTTGCGTTTGATACCATTCTTCATACTTCATATTGCTAGGCACGTAATATGTTTGGCCGTCTAAATCACGGGCAATGCGTTCACTATATTCATCTTCAAAATATGGTGCTGTAGTACTTCGGCAATGCGGATGAAATGGATTTGCCGTAACTCCAGGCTCGAAATCCTCTTGCTTAAACACCTTTCCGTCCATGGACTGGCATATGCTACTAGTTTTATAATCTAAAGTTGCAATGATTTCATAACGTTCCACATCAAGCTCTTGATAAACATCCTTTTGTGCAGCAGCACTAAAAAAAGCTGACTCAGTCATAACTAGACGAGCAGCGTTTGAGCGTGAAGTATTCATTTTTCTTGTGATTGCTGAAATCATACGATTAGGAGCTTCGCCTCGGGCCATTGATTGGATAAGCTCAGTATGCAGCGTATCTAACAACAAATTTCGATCACGCCATATCTTTTGACTAAATGTACGGCCGTCAGCAGTCCACGGTTTACTAATTATTTTTGTTAACTTTGTTTCATCCAGTGCTTGTAAAGTAAATCCTAATTCGAAAGCCTTCTGTACCTCGAATGCTGTGTGATAATACTGTGTCTGATAGGTTTCTTTCATCAATTGCTCAAAACCCTCAATTTGTCCACAATACAGCTTTTCTACATGTTGCTGTAATTGTAACTGCAGACTCTCTAAACGGCTTATATGAACACGAGAAGAAGCATTTTCAAGTTGCTGCATCCACTGCTGATTAAATGCATTCTTTTTGCCGTATTCGATATATTCCTCTACTGTCCAACGAAACTCACGTAATTCATCACTCTTTAGTAACCGTTTGGCTTCATCCAAAGTAATGTCATTGTTCTTAGCAAACCGCTGATACCATCTAGCGATGTCCTTTTCGATTTCTTGCATGGTTTGAATATACGCTTTTTCTAGGTCTTTATAGTATGTTGCAGATTTATTATGCTGTGCTTGTTCCAACATTTCAAAACGCTTTTGCCAATAACTACGCGTCGGCTTGGTCATTTACATCACCTTGCTTTTGCTGGAAGGTCGTTTCGTAATTGTCCATCATGTCCATTTGCTCTTGCTGCTCTTTCTTCAAGCGCTTTAATTCTAACTGTACATCTTTAACATAAGGATGTTGTGCTAAGCGACTTTCTAATGGCATATAAGGTGATTTCTCCAACACTTCAACGACTTCTTTTTCATTGATTAAGATGTCACGGTTAAACACAATATTAACCTGTTCACCTTCAAAGTCTCCTTGACCTGTATTGACTAAATGTTGATTAACAAACCATAATAATTCCTCAAATGACGCTTGGAACTCAGTCTCAATACCATTTGCATCAAGTTCGATATCACTGTACATAGACTGGATGTTCATTTGGTTGGGATTGTTAGCCATACGTTCGTCTTTAGCGTCATAACCACGGCCGTTTTCAATAAGTGCTTTCTTAAACAATGAAAGAATGGATTTATAATTATCAGCATTGACCTCGATTGTTAAAGTCTCAACACCACCCTTTGCACCATCACCAGAACGTACTTTAACTGCACCGTACTGAGCCAGGTTACGCCTGAATTGACCTAAATCCTGCCCATCATAGTTATGAAGAACAAGTATAGTGTTTCGAGCATCTTCTTGCATGTTGTTTTCAAAATCACTAAGCATAATATTAATACCATCTTGTAACGACTTAACACGCTTGATTAGGGGTATTTCCTTACTGTTAAATTTAAAAGGTATTAACGGTACATGCTGCCAGTTCATACCTATCTCATTTCCTTCATCATCGACTACCGTTAAGTATGGAGTAGACTGATTCTCCACATCTACTACTAGTTGTCCGTTAAACCAAACATAACGTTTAACTCCATCGGTACTGTAGATTTCGACCTTCTCCGTAGTGACCTCTTTATCCCCTTCATAACCAAAAATAGCGTACATTCGTACCGCGTAATCTAGTACTGTGCGCTCTGCATCTTGCCAAAATGGTAATATCTCGTGACTTGGAAAACGTTTGAATGTAAACTCACCATGCTCGTTGTAATACGGAAATAACCAAGCGATACCCGCATTCAATGCATCATAACCAACATTTCGGAAAGTACGGTGGAAACGTTTATCAAATATACCTTGTAACAATTTGAGATACGTTTCATTTTCGGTTTCAATAGTTAGTGGCTTACCAAGTTGGAAGTTAACCTTTTGATCTACTAGTTTTGCATACTGATTATCTAATATTTTGTTATTCGGAAGGTTTTCGGCGATCTCTAATTGCCCACCCTTACCGATAATTTTACGTTTACGTTTTAAGATATCTTGCTCACCTTCGTAATAAGCTTCACCAATACGCATCCACTTCAATTGATCTGACGATTTAAACTTACTAATCTGTATTTCTAAAACTCTAAGGTTGCTCAAAATGGATGATGAACCATTATTAATAATTTTATTGAGTCTGTCTGTATCAGTTCCGGCACCTTGGAACGGAAAGTATCCTGTCATGTTCTCACCTCTTTCTAGTCAAAGCTATATGTGCTACCCCGCATATCCTCTTCAAATGCATAACGAGTACTATCAATTGTATGGTTATCCTTATCTTCTAATCTTGGAATTGGATTACCATCTTTATCAGTTTGATAATCAATATTTTCAAACTCTCTAGCAATGTTAGGAGTACGATTCGGATCAATACAGATGAAATCTAAATCATCCAGCCACTCTTCGCCATATTCCACGCTGTCAGGGCCCTTTTTCACGCCATAAATACGTTTTATTCCTAATTCATCACGTAATTCATCAATTGATTTAGGCTCGGCTGATTCTGCTGCTATACGGTCTGATTGATAGCCTTTAGCTTTCAATTTCTCTGCTAACTTACGATTACTGATTTTCACGCCATAAACTTCATCGATTGCGTAGATTCCGTTTTTCTTCTTGTCATAATGCCAACGGACAAAAGCTAATGGGTCTGTAGCATAACCAAAGTCAACACCGTTACGGATATTGTCAAAGGACGCTACCATTTCATCAGTGATTGAACCTTTTTCAATTTGTAAATTATCAAACGGCACAACACCACTCCCTATCGCTTCACCAAGATATTCCCATCGATAACGCAATTCATTACGTTCTTTAGCCGCCTGCGCTTCCTCAATAAACTGCTTTGAGATAAAAGGGTTATCAAGGTAAGTAGACTTATGAACAAACGTGTTATCTGGCTGAAATGAGCTTTCATACTTCTTATTCACCCAAGATTGTTTACGTTTCGGTGGGTTATATGTGTAAAAAAACTTATAAAAAAGACCATACTCAAGCTCACCACGTAGTAATGAGTTGGTAATGGTCGTTACTTCTTCTTCTGTCTTAAATTCAGCTAATTCCTCAAGCCAAGCAAGGGCAAAAGGAAAGTTAGCACTCTTTAATGATTTGATTCGTGTAGGATCTTGTGCACCACGGAAAATCATGTAATTACCTCGTGGAATGTAAGTTATCCGCATCGGTGATTTATTGATTTTGAATAGGTGTGACACCCCTTGCTCGTTTATAGCCCATTTCATTTGCTCGAATATGGATGTTTCGATGGTATTGTCTACTTTACGTATGCCCACTGCATTCACAGCGTATCGCATAAGTAACTGTGTAATGATATGAGCTATGTCTGATGATTTACCAGAACCACGACCACCCTTACATACAACGTTTAAAATATCAGTTGCAATGGATGCTCGCCATACTGGATGAAATGCTGGTGGTAATAATTCAGATAGCTTTTTAACTGTCATTGCTATCACCACTTATGTCATCCACGAAAACAGGCGTTACTGTAGCATTAATTTCTTGTTTATCAATCCATAGACCATGTCGTTTCCCAATTAGTTCAGCAGCTCTTATTCGCTCGGTCATCGTAGGAGGCATATTTTCTTCAATCTTTTGTACTCCGACATCAATACTTCTCAACGTTGCAGCAGTTGCATCACCGCGAAGAATCGCTGTTAATGTTTCTAATACTTCTTGCTGGTCAGCTACACGTTCAGATTTCAATTCCTCCATGCGTTCGTCTATATAAGCTTTAACGTTAGCATTTGTTAGCAGTCTACTTCCATTAGCCCTAGCAGTCGCTTCCTTCTTCACGTTCGGATATGCCTTTAAATAAGCTTCTGTGGCATTCCCTAGCTCAATATAGAAATCAGCAAACGCTTGTTGCTTTACTGTTAATTTACGTTCAATCAATGGCATCACCCCATTATGCTAGTTGCTTTGTGAAATAAAAAATGACGCCGAAATGACGTCAATTAAATCAATCATATAAAAGTTTTATTGCTTCCAAAGGACTTGATGCTAATATCTTTTTAACTGTGTTCTCAACAGCTTTTTCAAGAGTCTCGCCACTTCCAATTCCGATTCTATCAGGGTAACCTAAATAATTCACTTGGACTCTAACTTCTTTCGAAAATGGAATTTTTTCGATTTCGGCATATTCAAAATCATGTCCATATAAATGTATTTGTTTAATTGAATCATCAATCATTGTCTCATCCTCCTTTAACAAATATTATAAGTTAATTGGAAATGAATTGTAATGTGTATTTCACACTCAAAAGCAAGTACCTGTAGTTCAGCAGCAAGAGAGCTACTGCTCGATACTCACTTTTCAGGGCAAAATAAAAATCACACCCTCTAAAGATGTGATTTTATTGCAATTATTCAATTTCATAATTAAATAAATTGTTCTCTCCGCATTTACTGCAATTTACTTTCACTTGTATTTTATTGCTTTCAACAAACGCTACACTTGCTTGTTGACCCGAAACCATGTATCCATTCATTTCGCTTTTACTTGCATGTCTAACTATAGCTTGCCATTTAAATCCCGTGTCACAGTTGAAACATTTATGTGAATCTGTGATGTTTCTCATAATATCACCTCCCACGCAATCATAAACCAGAAGATGAAAATTATGTAATAACTTTCTGCTCTCAAAACCACACCAAACTATACCCTCTCATCACAAAGCGTTTTGGCTGTTTGATGCAGTTTTCAAAGCAAAAGAAAAAAGCCCTTCAACGAAGGACTTAATCAATTTTAGTAATAGCAACTACTTTAGCTATAGGAGCTATATACAAAATATTTTGTTCATTATCATACATTACATAACTGTGTTCAGTTGAATCTACTACACTTACATTATCAATAATATCTTCATATGTTTTCCATTGGTCAGATAAAAATACCGAATATTTCATCGCTTTTCCCCTCCTTATTTTTTCTTAATTTTAACATAAATATTAAATAAAACATTGACTCTTATGTACACAAAAGCCTTACCGTGTTAGGGATAAGGCTTTTCTATTGCGGTAAATTATTTAACTGTCGAGTTAGCTCACTTCTAGAACCGTGGTAGAGCTACACACACGTTATTATCGTAATCGAATTGTGTTCGTGCATTTCCGTGCACGTTTAGTAAGTTTGACTGATTAAAATGGAAAGTGGACGAAGTTCACATGATAACCACTCCTTATTCCGTTTTTTAGCCTTTTATATTAATTAAGATACCTAATCTTTTTAAATATATAGGCCGGCCATGTATGTCTTGCCTCGAACAAGTTCATGAGGCGCAGGTCGGTCGTCGGTCTGTCTTTCCCTAATATTTAGGTTTTTATATATACCAAGGGAAGAAACATTTACCGCACCGAACCTACCTCCGAGTTTACAATACAATTTTTCAATCCCAAACTATCGTACATGTTTTACATTTGTTCTTTTTGTTACATCTGTTTCATTTGTTCCTTTTGTTCCACAATCGCGCCCGATTGCAATATAATTCCTATCCCATTTTTAAATTATTCAGCAACGTTATCTTTAACATATAAATCTTTTATTGGTATTACATCGATTTTATCTTTAAATTGTATAGTTATCTTATCCTCATCCGTTAGTTTCTTTTTCTTCCCATTGTACAGTAATAATGTGTTTTCATCTGCAAATGTGAAAGTAATGCCACCCCCATCTTTTAGGAGTTTTGCTGGGGTAGAGAAATCGTTCCTTTTTTCATACACAAATATAATATCTGTATATCCTTCATCTGTTTTTGCATCTGTTAAAATTATATAATGATTGTCCTTTTTTGCTTTGAATAAGAGCGTAGTCATCTTGCCCTGACTCTGAATGTTTGTTTCAACATTAATGGAATTTGCTTGCCACATATTTACAAACACAAAGTAATAAGCAGTTATCAGAACAAGAAACAGAGCTAGTAGTGATGATACGATAACTAAGATCTTTTTTCTATTTTTGGAGCGTACCTTTTTGAAATAATCAATGTTCCTTTTATCTTTTCTTCTCTCAATTTCATCATCTGAAAATAAATCTCCCTTCATTTTGTTTAAATAATTCCGGCATTCTTCACATTGATCCATATGTTGTTCTATCAGTTCGTTTGTTTCTTCACTTGTTAATTTATCAATATAAGCAGGAGCTAAATCCTTAAATACACTATGTTTCATAACCCTACTCACCCTTTCTGATTTCAAGTTTTGCTCTATAAAAAGTCACTCTTGCCCAGTTTTCTGTCCTTTCAAAAATTGAACCAATTTCTTTGAACGATAAGTCACCCAACAATCTTAAATAAAGTATTTCTCGTTTATCCTCACTGAGTTGATGAGCCTTTTTAAAAAACATAACTTTATCCTCGTTTTTTATATGCTCATCTTCCAAGTCATAAAATGTTGTGCTTTCACTTTTTAGTGAGTCCTTCAATTGTTGGTTTTTATTTTTATGGTTTAATTCTTGCAGCCATACGTTTTTAGCAATTGCACAGAGCCACGTGGAAAACTTGGCTTTACCATTATCGTGAAAGTTATTAATGGATTTAATTGCTTGATAAAATGTTTCTTGAGTTAGCTCCTCTGCTAAATCAATGTTGTTAGTCAAAGTTAACAAGTATTTAAAAATAAAATCCCCATAATCTTGGTATATATTGTCCTTATTCACTGCCACCCTCCCTTTTTCGTCTAGCCATTCACCTATGTATCACAAAATTATTGATTTCGTTACAATTTTTGCAATAAAAATACTGCAGCTTTATCACAGATGCATTTATTCACTTATTCAATTAAATGGCCCTTTAATGAAAAAAGCACTTTCCTTATTCCAGGAAAGCGCCCTATTGTTGCAGGACTATTATTAAAGAAGAGCAAACCATCTTACTGATTTGCCCTCTCATTTATTTGTTTAAACTAATGTCTCTTCCCAATCTTTTCTTAGCAAACCCATGACAAGAATATCATGGTACTTACCAAATCTAAAAAGCTCTTCTCTAAAAGTGCCTTCTAACTGAAATCCACATTTTTCATAAGAGCCAATAGCTCTTTGATTATAACCAAAAACTTGAAGTTTCACCTTATTTACATTCATATAATTAAAAATAAAGTCAAGCAGTACTTTCATTGCATCTGTTCCATAACCTTTCCCTTGAAAGTCAGGACCAATCGAGATACCAACATGGCTGGTGCGATTGTTCCAGTTAACTAAATAAACAGCTATAGTTCCGATGAATACTTTTTCATCTTTAAGTTCAATAGCAAACATGTAGTCATCTTTCTCAGAGCTAATATCTCCAAGAAATTTTTCATGATCTGCTTCAGTTGGTGGAAATGGAATACCATCGTTCATTAGCAGACGGCTTTCCATTACGTCCTCAACGTTAGAATAGCACTCGTAATCCTCTTTTGTAATTTTGCGTAGAATTACTTTATCTCCTGTTAAAAAACTCTTTACATACTTCTTAATCAATTTAGATTCCCCCATTTTTTCAGGGGCGCAGTAAAGGGGTTATTTTTACTGTACCCCCGTAACGTTTTGTACAATTGTGTCTGTGAAAACGTCTACTACAATGCTCGATAACATAGGCTAATCTCCCTTTTTTATGATAATTCAAATATATACTAAATTAGTATAATTATCAACTTCTATCAGTTTTTTTATGCAACAATCTGGCCCGATTGTTGCATAAATGTTTTTAAAAAAAGCAGTCTTTCGGCTACTTCATCATCTGACTCAAAATATTATTTCTTACTCTAAAAATTGTCGTACTAGATAATCCCATATGTTTTCCAATAGCACGCATGCTATCACCATCCAGCAATCTATGAAGGACTTCAATCTCCCTGTCTCCAGTCACTAACGGAATAAGCATTTGCACCTCTGCAATCTTTTGCTCATATTCCTTAATTCTATAATTAAGTGCATAAACTCTGCGTTGTACTTCTGTAAACACCGGATCACTTGTACCTCCGCTAGCCTTTGGTAATGTTGCCTCAATACCATACATAGCTGTTTTAGCCCCAATATAGCTATTGTTATCAACTTTTGCTACTGGCTGTCTTGCTTCCTCAATAGTTTCAACCATCCATCGATAATTCTCAATCCACTGAAGTAAATTCTCTTTCGTTACTTTAATTTGCCCTTGTTTGCCCATTAGGTTTGCCCCCTAAACTATGTTATACTTCTTTTGCTGACTAGACTAAAAGGGCATAAACCAATTCGAGCTGTAGCGTGTGACGACGCTGCGGCTTTTTTCTATTTCCAAAGGCTATAAACTATAAAACCTAATCTTACTTAGCATATAAATAGTAGTGTTAAGCTAACTTCTTAGTTTGACATCTCCTGGTTTGTTGGTTTAGGGTCACTCTGGTCCAGTGGCCCTTTTAATAGTTTCTTTCCTCAAAGTGTTCAGTAACACACTAAACGCGACCAAAGGTTTACTATTATTTTTTTATTAACATTGCCATTAACATTCGTCAGTATTGACCTCACTTAAATTAATATATAATTATCAGCGGGGAAATAAGTTTTTAAATCTATCGCTGACGGATCGCCGTGTGCGACGAAAGTCGCCTGCCCGGTGAAGGCTCGTTATAAAGCTGAGTTATACAGAAAGTATAAGACGAGAATAGCATGTTACCAGCACCTATCATTGAAAATCCCACTATAGCTACTGGAATTACCATCACTATATCTGGGGTTCCGAATGAAAGTATTAATTTTTACCAAATTATCAACGGGAACAAAGTACTTGACATAATATCTAATATTTGGAAATTCGATCAAAATGGTAAAGCTTTAATTGGATACAATAGTTTTGTATCGGGTTCAACTTGGTGCGTGACACAAGTCGTAAATGGAGTCGAGAGTCCTTTTTCAAATACAATAACGTTTCCGTAAATAACATCTTTATTACCTCACCATTTGGTGGGGTTCTTATTATGCAAATGCTCCTGAATAATTTCTTTCAACCACTACACAGCACTATTTCTCTATTCTTTTTAAACTCTTCAAACCAATCATCATAATCCCCATCTAACCTCTTGCCGATTAAACCGTGTTTCCTTGCCTTTATTACACCTAACAACTCCAAATCTATAGCAATAAGTGCTGCACTGACCTTATGAATATTCAACTTGCGATAAATCAAATTAATAGAGAAATCAGCTTCCCACATACCAATGAATTTTTCGATCTGTTCATGTGTGAAATCTAGCTGCAACATATCGTGTTCTGGTTGCGAGAATAAAATGTATCTTCCTTTTACTTTTCTCCCCATTCAATCGTCACCTGCCCATTAATTGCTTCTCTTTTATGTCTTTACGTGCTTTCCTAGCCTTTTTAAGTTCATCATGAGAAATCCAACCACCATCAATCTTTGAGTAAGTTAGAAGCTTTAATTCATGCGGATAACGATATTCAAATAACTTCTTCCTCAATTCAAATTGCTGTGTAACCATTCCCTTAATGTCAACTACCTCTGTATGGCCATCTGCATAATGAACAGTAAAATCCACATTGTATCCAATCTCGCGATATTTCTTTCCATTCTTTTCGAACTTTGGCAACAATACGAACCTTGGTTGTAATTCAAAGGCTGTCACAATGCCTTGTACTTGTTGGTGTTTCAAGTAATCGTAATACTTTGCTTCTAATGCTGAATCGAATGTAATTCCGTCATGTACAACTTTTTTGTTTCCGTATTTTGCTTTACTCATGTTTGCCCTCCATGTTATTAAAGGAAAAGGTGCCGAAGCACCCTCGCTTTAATTAACCGATGATAAATATTTTTTTAGCCGCAATTTGCTCCTCTAATTCAGTTGTCAGGTGCTCTTTGATTGAATGAATAGCGTTTAGTTCCCACGCCCCACCATCAGCTTCAAATAAAGCAACTCTTGAGCCTTCTCGTAGTCTTAATATAAATTCACTCTCTGGTTGAGTAACTTCAGCAAATGTTCGGAACGGCTTTAATGCCACACGTCCAGGAATTGTTTCATACCCTACAGATGCAACTCCTTTTTTCACTGTTACCTGTTGAGCCATACCATTATCTTTAATTTCAGCACTACCATCTTCAACAATATTGCTGATGATATCTAAAACAATTTGTTTGTCATTGTTATCTACAAAATTGGCTTGCATCATAATTTGGAACTCTTCACGATCAACAAATCGCTCAAAAGTGATATTCGGAAGTAGTGCTTTTGCTTGAATATAAGTCCGACGGTCATTTGTGCTATCAAGTGCATCAAATAGTCGTACATCTGTTGGTGATTTAACTTGAATCATTAATTGTTTTTCGCCATCGAATTGAGATTTAATATAGTCGACCAAACCTGTAAGTGTATTTACTTGAAGTTCGCTAACATTTGCCTGTTCTTTAACACGCGTCAAATCTACTGTTGAAAAATTTTGACCTTCTACCTCGATAACTGTTGGGCGAGCTAATCCTACTAAATACTCCATTGCGTTTTTTAACATATTCTTTTCCTCTTTTCTTTTGATTTTTTATTGTTTTGTTTTGATTTATTTGAACTGCACAACTTTAGAAGACTGTGCATTTTCAATCTTTTCAACTGACTCTCCTGTGTCGGTTTTAATATCTTCACCGTCGAAATACGTTTGACCAGGAATACCTGACTTTAATTCAGCACCCACGACATTTCCTTTGCTATCAAAATCGATCATCATTTGTGTTTCCACACCTTTGCTTGGCGCAAGTGTTGATTTCACATCCACGGTAACTGTTGCTAAACCACGGCTTTCATTTGCTTTCAAAGTCATTGTCATGCTGACTTTACGAGCTTTCTTGTGATCTGTATTTGGATCAGCAATGTTAGCGAGAACCTTTTGTAACTCTGCATTTAATTTTTCTGTTACTGCTCCCCCAGCGAAGTTGTCTAAATTAATCATTTGATTTTGCATAATAATTCCTCCTAGTTTTCAGATAAAAATAATATGTTATAAGGTAATACGGGTCCTTTAGATTCTCCGCAATCCCTTTTCAACCTAATTTAGAACGGAAGATCATCTTCTGATACCTCAATCGGCCCCTTACTATTAGCAAATGGATCTTCATCCACTCTCGTATAACTTGGCTGTTTGTTTTGACTGCCATATTCGCCCTGTGGTGGGTTTTGATTCGTTCCACCTGTATTTGTACTAGATTGATAGTTTGGCGCGTTCTGTGCGCCTTCTGTGCTGTTTCTTGGCTCTAAGAATTGGATGCTATCAGCTACAACGTCAGTAGTATATACACGCTTACCATCCTGCCCCTCATAGCTGCCTGTTTGGATTCGCCCTTCCAAACCTATTAAACTACCTTTCTTCATGAAGTTAGCTAGATTCTCAGCATTTTTGCGCCATGCTTGGCAATTTATGAAATCAGCTTCCTGTTCACCGTTCTGCCCTTTGAATGTACGGTTAACAGCTACTGTAAAGCGACATGATGCAATACCGTTGGTTGTATATCGAATCTCTGGATCTTTTGTAAGTCGGCCAACTAATACGACTCGGTTAATCATGCTGTTTCCTCCAGTAGTTCTGGATTTTCGTAAATGTTGCCAACGACTTCTGAATAAATGCTCGGCACTGCATTATGGAAGTAACAATCTGTTCCGTATTCGTAATTGACCTCAGTTTCATAATTTTCATGCAGGTAAAGGACTACTGGTACAAAGCAATATGCCCCGTACTTTTGCAGGTAGCAAACAACGCTTAAATTACCGTTTTCATCAGATTCAATATCCCCCTCATAAATCTCCTTGCCGTTCTTGTCTTTTAAGCCTGTGTATTGCATTACTTCGAAGCGCTCTAAACCTAAAACCGTATTGAATTCTGTCCAATCGTCCGGATCTTCATAAACTCCACTTTGAACGTTTGAATGCATATATTCAGAACACTTATCCCAAGCTCGAAACTTAATCTCTCTACTCATGCAATCATTTCCTTTCTTTGTTCAGGGTAGTAAACCTTAGGCTCATACTGGTGATAGAAGCCTTTCGGATTATCATGCATTGCCAGTGCCACTTGTAATTCGAGTTCATCGAAGCATATTGTTTTTGACTTAGCCCCATCCCCATCACGCCAAATGATGACCGCATACGGTGTTACTTCAAAACCTAAGAATATTGGATTCAATTTGCTTCACCCCCTAGTGCTTGACGTGCAATTTTACCTGCATCTTGCATAACTGTAGAATCTGCATACATATCAACTCTGAAATGGTTATTTTCATTTGCATAAAACTCAAGTACTTCACGTAACTGTTCGTTTTCAGCAACCTCGGCTTCTAGTTCTTCATCTAGTTCCTCAGCATGCCGGATAGATACTTTCAGTTGAAAATCAAGTGCTTCCTTTTCGCTTTTTAAAGTGTTATTCGCAATACACGCAGCATCAAGTTCAATTTTTAATCGTTCAACCTCAGCAACAAGTGATGGGACATCTGTAATAGCATGTTTAATAAATTCTGTATCACCATCATTTAAGCAATCGTATGTTTCATTACCTGTTTGGCAAATGGCATAGTCTTGATTAGGATTGAATATATCGATATGCCCTTCTGTTGTCTCTTCACTTTCCCACGGTCCTGGTGTAGCCTTTGCCACACGTTCTTTAATAGCATTCATCTGTTCTTGATTCATCCCTCATTCACTCCCACTAATTCGTATTCAACTTTCAACACTTCTGCTAAAATTGGCGCGACTTTTTGGCAAAACACTAAGCATTTCCAATCTTTTTGGCGCTCAATAAAATCTTCGAACCATGGTTCATTGGAAACAATGTCATGTTTAATCATTGCATCGAACCAACTATTCCAAAGACCATATAAATGTTCTTCCGTCATTTCGTTTTCAGACTGCAATTGTTCGATTTTATCCCACATTTCTTCCGTGTCATATTTATCAATAATAAGTTGACGTCTAGCTGTTAAAAGTAGCCGTTTTAAGTGTTCGCCAACCTTTTCTGTATCGATAAATTTTTCTTTTGAATAATCAGCTAATTTTTCATATAGGTACTCGTCTTTATGACCAAATATATCGATTAGAAATTTAATAAAACTATCTCCAGGCGCTCCCCAACAATGCGTATAAGATTCACCACCGTATAAAATAGCTGTAAAACGATTTGCCGTTTCATCTACAATCAATTCGCAGAAATCATGACCATTAGTAAATTGAGGTTCCAATTGAATCATTAGACTTTTAATGGTTTTTGTTTCAACTGATGCTACTCCTTGAATGTTCATCCCTTCACCCTCCAATCAAGGGGCTGTGCGCCCCTCTATCTATGTTCAAATACCTTGCGTAATCGGTAGTTCACTTTCATGTCCTTTGGAATCGTTACCGTGAAATCTTGAGCCATTTCAAACAGCCTGCTAGTTAGCGCCTCGTCAATATAAAGCATGTCATCCAGTGATAACTCGCTGGATATTAATAACGGCTTATTGTTCAAATAGCGATAGTTAACCACTTCAAAGATGACCTCGGTCTGCCACGGTTTCACATCGACTTTGCCACCAATCGGCTTGAATAAATCATCTATGAACAGGACCTCAACCTCTTTCATCCGATCCATAATTTCGTTCTTACGTTCAAAGCTATTAGCAGCAATATTGTTCATACCATCTTTATATGGGAAGTACAGAACAGGCACTTGCTTTGCATGCATCAAATAGTTGGATATGGCGGTTAATAGATGCGTCTTTCCGCAACCAGGTTGTCCAATCAGCATGATGCTGTTCTGTCTGAAACCTCTAATCTCATCAAAGGCTGCATAGTACTGATTCGCTTTGCTTTTCATTTCAGCTACAATTGGATGAACATCATCAGTTGAGAAATTTTTAAGGCTCATTTTCTGAAACTCTTCTGTAATAGCACTTGATTTAATGAGTCTATTAATCTTGAGCATCTTGCTACATTCGCATTCGACATAATAGTCCTGCTCAACTTCAACACCTCGGATATAGTAGCCATTTTTTTTGCGAACTAAGTAACTGCCAGTATCTTTACATTTCGGACAGTTGTAGTTAGCTTCTTCAATCGCTACAGAAGTTTCCGAACACAGTTGGCTTCTCGCCTTTAGCTCCTCCATTACTGCTGCCATTCTGTCTACCGTTTTTTGCATCTATTTTCACCTGCCAATCTGCATATGTTTCCACACCAAGCTCTTTACGCCAGTTATCTAAAATTGAAAGAATGTATTTAAAGCTTCGTGCACTATTAGATCCAACGCTGATTGCCTCTTTAATTAATTGTGGTTCGTAAAACTCGAGTGCTTCATGTATGTTGTTGCAATCAGCTAAAGTAGCAACACGAACTTTACTTTCGAATAGTTGTTTAATAGGTTCAAAATTTGGATTAATGAGAGAGACCGACGACTGTCTGTCTATGTCTCTTGTATTATTAGATGTATTATTAAAGACTGTATTATTATCCTCCGCCTTTTCCGAAGGGGGGGCTTCGGGATTCCGAATACCTCCTTCGACTTCTCGAATACCCCCTTCGAGATTCCGAATACCTCTTTCCAAGAAAATTTCATGCCCATAATTCACTCGGATTATTCGTTTTTCTACTTGCTTTGTACCAGGGATATACATTAGCTCTAAAGCGATTAAATTCTTATCCTTGAGCTTATTAATCACCTCTGAACAACGGCTTTTACTTAACTGAAAAAACTTTGAAAAGTGTTCGTTAGAAGCGAAACAGCCGTGTTCGTTGTCTAAACTCTTGATTTCTACTAGAAACGCTTTTTCTTGAAGCGTTAGTGTTTCGGATAGCCATATATTTCTTGGTATCCAAACGCCCTCGAATCTACGATCATATCTTTCAGCCATTTGCCCTCGCCTCTCCTTATGTCGCAATATTCAAATTTTTAAATATGGAATTATTCGCTATAAATTACACCTGTATCACAATCTGCATAGTACGTCTGTGTTCCTCCACCATTTTCCTTGCACCATTGATCCAAGAAGTTTTGTAGCTGTTCCATTGCTTGATTAGATACTTCTGCATCCTCATGTAGTTCTTCTAGTGCGTTTTCCACAATCTCTGCTGCAGAAAGATAAATACTTTCACATCGAGTAACGTAGATTCTCAAATCTTTTGGATCAAAATATCCATCTTCATCTCTTTGATATTCAATCCAATCTTCGAAGGCATTAGATGAAACATACTCATCAAAATCTTCAACGTATAACATTCCTGTATTTGCAAGAGCGTTTTCTAATGAGATTTTTGGAATCTTGCTCCATCGTTCTTTAGCTTCTCTTTCTTGTTGTTCATCCTTTTGTTTTCGAACAGTTTCGCAATTACACACTGTCCATCCTTTCGCAATGAGCTCATTACAGTGTTCACAACGTTTCCTTATACCGTTATAGCAAGACCGACAATAAGATAACGATTGATTGTTAAAAGGAAACGTCATGCCCTTTGAGTGCTTATAGCCTTTTATTCCAAAAATATTATTGTCTATCTTCATACCTAGACCATGACAGTCCTTACAAATCTCCTCGTTTTTACTAAGATGTTTTTCTAATTTTGCTTGGAAATTAACCTCAACCACTTCGCTTCTTAATCCAGCTTCCAAAACGTCATTTACCATGAATACTCCTCCTCAAATTAGGTCTATTTTACGGAATAAAAATCATCTTGCCTGTTGCCCTATGCAACGTATTCAAGAATGTCACCTACACCACAATTCAATACTTTGCAGATTGCTTCTAAGTCTTTCACTTTAACGCTGTTTGAACGGCCATAATAAAGCGTTCTTAACGTTGTCATTGGAATGCCTGTCCATTTATGAATGTCTCTAATTTTCAGGCTACGTTCAGCCAATAAGACAGCTAATCGAATCTTAATCATAGATACCTCCTATAAAAGCCCTTGCTCCCTCTCACAAACCGCGAAACTACCACTAACCTTCATCACCCTATAGTTTGGGTATCTACGCATGTATTGAAGCACCAGGCGTCTAATTTCATCGTTATCCTTCGCCTGTTGGAATATCCAAGCAGGCAATAACACTTTTGACGGTACGTTATTCATTCATTTGCACCACCTAATCTAGTAAATACTCAATTTCAAATGTACCTTCTAACTTCTTTGAAGCCCGGCAATACTCACACTTATCGCAACGATGTGGGTTTTTACGTCCTTGCTTTGCTTCTATGATGCTTGGTAACATCGTTTGAACATATTCCTTTTCAAAATCAAAACGCCCTGTATCGAAGTGTAAAACTGCTTTATCTGGCGGTGATTCTTTTGTTACTGCGACAATGTAAGGATCATAATAATGACCTGTATTTTGATAAATGATTTCTCGATACACCCACATCTGGAGTACATAATCAAAGGCTTGTACAAACGAAACCCAAGTACTATATTTCTCGCTCCAGTATCGCTTTCTAAGCTCCTGTGTACTCTTTATATCACTGAAAAAACCACGTTCATGATTGATGTTATCGACTTTAATTTTCCACTCAACACCGAATAACTCACCTGTGTAGATGACTTCTTTTTCACCTTGTAAAGCAAACATACAAAACTCGTCATTTTTAATCGTTTCGATCATGTCGTCTGCTTTTTCGTAATCCTTATATTTGTTCTCTCGGCTGTTAATGAATGTGCTGTGATTCAGCTCTAGAAATTCATGAAATGCCTCATTACTTTCAAAGGCAGCATGTAAATAAGAGCCCACCATTAGAGCTGTGGAGGGAGGACGAGTAAATTCTCCCCTCACCTCTGCAAATGCTCTAGCCTCGCATTCCATAGCACTTTTAAACTGTGACACTGACATATAATGTTGATTTGCCTCATTCGAGTGATAGTTATCGCTATTCAATTGGAATGTCTTTTGGAGCATCTGATTTCACCTCTGCTTTTGGTTCTGCTTGAGCTTTGAAATCGTCACCTAATCCACTAGATTGATTTTTAGCATCTTCTTTATTAAACCAATCCTCAACCTTACTCAAGCCGTCTCTTAAGCTGTTAAATATGTTAATTAACTCTACATAGTCATATTCAGTAAACGAATCAGCATTGTAACCAAACTTCGCTTCTATCATTTCTTGTGTGACACGATGGTTTTCTTTGTAACTACGCAATGCATTTGCGATACGATCTTTTAACGGCCCCTGACTATTACCAGCTAAAGTTTCATTACATTGAATAATTGCTTTATCAATAATGTCGCCTGGAATAACACCTAAGATGCATGAACGTAAACGGCGAGCACCGTCATTCGCTACTTTTTCATAAATATCACGTGGATCTTCTAGCTTTTTGATAGTCCCTTTAGCTTTCATAGAATGCTTAACAGTAAATACCTTTTCTTGACGGACATTCGTTTCAAGATCCCAACAGAATGCTTTTGCTACTGATTCACCATCACGTTGCTCTAATTCTTGAATGCCATAAGATAAATTGCCCCAGTTTTGCGCAATTGCTTCTGCTAATCGAATTGATGGACCAGTAACTCGTTGTCCTCCTCGAGGGTATTGATACATAGCAACTTGTGCTAGTGCAGGTCTGCGACATGTATCTAACACGCGCTGTTCAGCTTGGAAAACGTTACGTGGGAACTGTTTCGCCATGAAAATTTGCCCTTTCACTTCTTCCATTTCGCGAGAAGCACTAGCTTGTGCTAGAGCTCCACCTTGAAATTGAGGTTGTCCCATTTGAGGGTTGTTGTACTGTTCAGCAAGGTTGTTCATTGAAATTCCTCCTGTAGTGCGCTATAATGAGCGCTAATATATTGTTTGTTAAGCCACTCTGCCAAGTGGTTTATTTTTTTGTGCAAAACGCTGCACCGAAATACGTTTCTAAATACGTGTGAATGTTGTCAAAATGAACTACATCACCATTAGGAAATTTCATATAATCATCATTGCTAACGATTAGCGAACCATATACATCTCGAAAATCTTCTTCGATATATCGAAAAGTTGGTACATGATTTACTTGCTCTATAGTGCTTAACACCATTGGATTTTCTACTAATAAATTCACGCTATTGCCTCCTTCTGTTTGCGTAAAAATTCTGCGTAGGATGCTGTTACATAGGATGTATAACGGATGTTATTTTCAACAGCAACTAATGTAAGAATGATTCCGTTGAATTGACTAATGATGTCATATTCGCTGAAACGTTCTTCGAAATCTTCTGTTTCAATTCGAACCTCTGGCATCTGGTTTTTAAACTGTGCAATATTCATGTTCTCACCTTCTTTCTGATGGCTTTTCCCATCAAGCAGCTTGTAAATTCCTTAGAGGAAACGGCTAACCAACCATTTACAAGCTGCTTGACGAGAGCGAGTTCCGACTCGCAAACGTCTGATTTTGTGTTATAATGTGGGTAGACTATAACCGCACTGCTGTTTAATCGTTCCAGCGATTAAGCAGCTTTTTTATTGCCATTTAACTTGGCTAATACTTTCTTGTCGCAAAAGAAATGTACATATACTAACCTTTGCTTTAATGACATATGTCTCCACGCTCTAGGCTTGATGCGCATATTTCTTCATCGCCTCTCCCAGTAAACCTCTATTTGTTAAATCATCGATTACCCACTGAAAGTTTTGTTGATCTTGTAGATGTGCTTTCAATCGTTCAATTTCGTGTGATGTTCGCTTAACTTTTTGCATACATTCTGCAGACAACCGGTAATTACCACGTTTGTTATGCAATCCAATCGCTACTAATAAATCCTCATTGCAAGCCTCTAACTTAGCTATTTCAAGTTTTAATCTTTCTACAATATCCAACTGAACATACCCCCTATAAACATTGGAACTACCGGCATTAACTGAGTTACCAAGTTCACTGTGTCCATTCCGAACAACATTGCTGCAGCTGGTATTTCCGAACCTGTTACATTAATCCACCTTAAAAAGGTTGATAAATCTAAAGTCTTTCGACCACTTTCATATTTACTAACACACGATTGTGTAACATTTAACTCTTCGGCTATATCTTCTTGTGTCATTTTTGCTTTCTTACGAAAGATTTTTAGCATCTTTCCATGCTCTATCGCATCAAACATTTCGCTCATCGCCCTTCTAAATATTCTGTATTAGAATAAATTCCATTGTGGAATACAAATTTCTTCCAAGTTAACTTAATATAGAGATAAGAGGTTGATTTGCCCCTACCTCTTACTAGATTGGTAGTTTGACGAGGCCATTTGCCCTGGCCTCTCCTATATAAATTGCACCTGCCCGTGCTTTTTTTAATTCCATTCATTCATAATGATGTTTTTTATTGTTGTTGCAGTTGGATCGTATAACCAAACGCGTTTTCCTTTAAATCCTCGTTGTCTTTCGTATTGTTTGATACGTGGATCACACAGGATATGTTCTTCCAAGAACGTTTTTTTAAATGTTGTTGCCCTTATAATGTCATCGATATCCCAAAATAAAATTTCGTGTCTCGCTGTTTCGTTAATAAGCTCACGAAGCTCAAATATTATTCGTTCTTTTGTGATTCCTGACATTTCAAATAACGTTTTGATTACTGTGCTTTCACTTGGTGCTGTTCCAATCACATTGCCACCGCCTTGTTTATAAACTTATTAATAAAGTAGGCTTGTCCTTTACCTGTAATTTTTGAAGTTCTTGAAATACTAATTTCTCCGCTTGTGTGATAAATTGGCGTTTCTTTGATTTCGAACAAACCAAGGTCCATACTCTTTTGAGTCGGTGTGTTATAATCAGAACCTTTACGTTTGATTAAATAGCCATTATCTCTAAGCCATTCGAAAAGTCGCTTTTGTCCGATGTCTATACCGTTTTGCTTTAAGATTTTTGCATACTCACCAATAAGAATTGTTGTTTTACTTGCTTGAATAGCTTCTGCGAAAAGAACTTTCGGTTTTTGTTCTTCAATTAACATTTGCTGTTCAACAATTTTTCTTTTGTTACTTTCGATAGTTTTTTGAGCTATTAGAAATCCTTTCGCTAAGATTGTCATTTCATCGTCATCTTCGGTTGTAGCGATATAGCCACCATTAAGGCGGATGTCTTTCAAAATGGTTTTGACCTGTTTTTTAAATTGTTTTGCGATAGGTTTACGTGATTGCATTAACACTTCATATAAACCATCTTCTGTCAGAAACCAGGATTCTTGTAAACCACCAAGGGTAGGAACATTATTCTTAACCTTCTCATCCTCGTCTACCGAACGAATCATTTTGGATGTGTCACTATGTTCAATCCAACTAGCTACATCCTTAGCTAAAAACAATGGATTTTCTAAAGTTCCGTATACTTCGAATTTTTTCGTTAATACAACTTGTTTGTGAATAACTTGTATTTGTTTCATGGCAAAACCTCCTGTGTTTTAATTTGTTCCAATTTCTAAGTAATAGGTGCATTATGCCAATTGCCTTTCTTTAGAAAATGAAATAGTAGTAATCTCTTTTATAACGGAATCCGTTAGTTTATCATCAAAAAAAGTTGCTACCGGAACACCAAGTATTGTAGCTATAATTTTTAAGTGTTCTGCACTCAATTTACTGATTCCACTTTCAATACGACCGTAAGTCATTTCTGTTACATTTATACCCTTAGCTACACGTCTTTTGGTTATACCGCGTGCTATGCGTATTTTTTTTACATTCTCATAAATCATATTCTCACCTCATTTCTACTAACGTAATCCGTTAATAACAATATACTAACGAATTCCGTTAATGTCAACTAGTTTTATAAATTTTTTCTCAAATTCCGTTAGTAATATATCAAATTCCGTTAGTTTTGGGTATTCTACTCTTATAGAAAAGAGGTGTCTAAATGAGTGATATAATAGGTTCTCGTATTAAAGAACAACGAAAAAAGTTGCGCTATACACAACTACAGTTAGCTCAAAAAATTTCTGTTTCGCCACAAGTTATTTCAAATTGGGAGCGTGGTTATACCGAACCAAGCGCTGACGATATCGCTAGATTGTCAATCACTTTATCTTGTCCTAGTGACTATCTGCTGGGTAAGACAACCAATACGACTATTAAAGAAACTAAAGACGAACGTGATATAGCAAAAAGAATGACAGAACTACGCGAGGATTTATCATCTGCAACTGGTCTACTTTTTGATGGTGAACCGATGAGCGATGAAGCAAAAGAATCTTTATTAGAAGCAATGGAATTTGGTGTGCGTCTAGCAAAGAAAAACAACAAAAAGTATATACCAAAGAAATATCAAAATGATGAAGAATAATTATGATTCGAGGGGTTGCGGATGGGGTGGATCAAAAAGAAGGTCGAGTATTTATATGCGAAGTATAATACTAGAAATCCATTTACATTAGCTAAATATTTAAAGATAGAAATCTTTTATTGGGATTTGCCTCCCGATATAAAGGGTTTTTATCAATATGAAAAACGTAATCGATTTATTTTTATTAATAGCCACTTAAGTGTAGAAGAACAACTTATTGTTTGTGCTCATGAAATAGGTCACGCAATTTTACATACTAAACTAAACACCCCTTTCATGAGAACAAACACGTTTTTCTCTGTTGATAAAGTAGAGATTGAAGCAAATACCTTTGCTGCCCATCTATTAATACCAGATGAAAATTTGTTTGATTACGATGAACAAAAAACATTTTACGATATAGCTTCATTACATAACGTACCGCTAGAGTTGGTAAAACTGAAATGTAAGGGGCTATTTTAATACATAAAAAAAGAACATATATTCTGTTTGAAAGGAGTGATGCAATCTGATTACCCTATATTAATTGTCACCTGCCCGTGTAATTCTATGGAGGTAATCTTATGGCAAGGTATAAAATGATTAAAACAAAAAAAGATTGTATTTACTGGTATAAGGATTCGAATAACAAAAAGAAGTTTGCTTTTCGTTACAAGTATTATGATCGTTTTGGAAACCGCAAAGAAAAAACAATGTTAAGATTCGATACTGAATCAGCAGCTGAACGTGCATTAATCGAAGTCAAAGCTAATGTATTAGATGGAAATGATAGATTTGTAGAGAGTGCAAATGTTACTGTGGCACAGTGGATGGAAATTTGGTTTGAGATGAAAAAGAAAGTTTGGCGTCCAGGCACTTACATTCATTATCAAGAGTCCTACAAAAATCATATCAATCCTCTAATCGGGCACTATAAGCTGCAAAAATTAACAAAAATGACTCTTCAAAGAGAGTTAATTGATAAGTTAGTGTCCTATGGATTAATGCGAGCTACCGTACAAGGCGTGTTTCGGGTTTTTAAATCAGCTGTTTCCTATGCTGTTGAGGAGGAAATACTTCTTCGAGATCGGTTTAAAAGAATGGATTTTAGTGCTGCACCTTCTAGTGACAAAGAAAACTACCTAACTGAAGAAGAGTTAGAATTATTCTTGCAATGTGTTAAAGACAATGACCCTTCCACTAGGTACTCCTCTATTTTAACTTTGGCAATGACAGGTATGCGAAAAGGTGAAATGATGGGGTTAACATGGAATGATTTTGACTTTAAAAATAAAATAATAATTATTAATAAAGCTCGGACACGCACAGGGCTTGGTCCACCGAAAAGTGATAATGGCTATCGAAAAATTAGTATGAACAATGAATTATACGCGCAATTAAAGAAGTACAAAGCTTGGTGTATTAAGAAGAAGTGGGACAGAAGTATGAAACATGAAGATACTGATTATGTATTTATTTCTCGCCAAGGGTGCCGCCCTATTGGCTTAACATACGTTGAGGATGCAATCGATATGATTTGTGAAAAGTACGAACTAAAAAGAATTTCCCCTCACGGTTTAAGACATACGGTAGCATCTATTTTACTTTCACGTGGAGAAACACTTGTAACTGTCGCGAAAATCTTAGGTGACGATCCGAATACTGTTCTAAAAGAATATGTTCACTCGTTCGAAAAAGATGAAATTAAATCCATTGAATTGATGAATAAGTTCGCAACTGGAGGATGATTTTTTAAAAATAGAGATATTTTGATGTATTTGGGGTACAAATTGGGGTACATCAGTTTTTGTACCCTCTCATACCCTTATATATCAACGCTTTCCCTCTAACTCCAACCAAATGATGTAGTTTGCGTGGTAGACGACGCCCATTTGGTCTGTCTCCGCATATCGAATCTCAATCTGTTTTTCACTCACAAACATTTTCTTCACCTCGTCCTACATTATAGCGTAAAAATATTGACTTGGCGGGGTTTAGGCTTGGGAGATTTCGATAGGTTGTAAAATGAAGGTTAAAAAATTTTGAAATTAACTTAAAATATCAATAAATACTCTACGCCATATAAACACATATATGTTACTTGCTTTATTTCTGATATAATGATGTACCACAGTATTCACAATGGTTTTCTTTCGGGTTTAATGCTGCAGCGCAATTTGGACAATTTAAAGCTTTAACCATCTCTACATCGCTCCCTTTCAAAATATCCAACTCAATAGTATCATTTAGTTTTTGTTGACGAGCCTTTGAACCTGATATTTCACTTTCCCTTTCAAATCTCTCAGCTGCTGTTTCTCCTTGATCAATAGTTTTGTTATACTTCATAGACTTTTTCCATAAGTAAATTCCTAAGTATATAAATATACTAATAATTATTAGAAAAATAAATATCGGTCCTATGTAGTAATTAGTTTGAATGACAACTAAAACTCCAGCCATAGTAAAAATAAATGCCCAAAACCATAAAAATAGTGATACAAGACGCAAGAAAAACTTCACTATTATCCCTCCTCATACACAAATATACAGAATTTAGAGGGATTTAACTATATCAATTTTGCATAATGGGTAATTTATCGCTTTCTCTTCCCCTTGCCATTACCACTTCGTTTAGCCTCCTTTTCAGCCTTTTCATCAGTAGCAAGCTTAATTTGCACAGCAGCTATAACGAATGCTTTTTCGTATTTGGGTAATGTATCAAATTCTGACGCCACTTATGAAGTTTGTGAAAGCAGTAATACGGCTGTTTGATGTAGTTTTCAAAGCAAAATAAAAACCCCTCGAATCTCAAGGGGTCTTGCATTCTTCTATTTAGTTATTGTGATAATTGTCGATAGCTCACTCTTCAGGTCATAGAAGTTTGGAAGAAGGAAGCCTAAGTTCCTATTAATCTAATGTAAAACCACTAGAACCATCAACTGCTAATGCCATAGCTAAAGCGTAGAATGCTCGACGAGCTCCAGCACAGTTCGGAGATTCTTTATCAGTGGTAGTAAGGTCTGTAGCAGAATCAACAGTTCCACTTGTATTTGAAGTATCGGCTAATATATCTAAGCGAGCCAAATCCCAAAGGCCAGAACGACCGTGCGATGGAAACTTACTTTGACCGTGTAAAGCTTGACCAACATCAAGTTGAAGTTTAATTGCTTTTGATACTTTATTATCCATACTTGCTATTCCTTGTCCTGTAATTCCAGGATAAACATTAAATAATCCAACCATAGCTTGATTGATTCCCTCGCCTTTATTAGGCATTTGCCACGGATTTTTAATCAACTCGGATGAACCTAACATGGCATTTTCAGGAATATACATTCCCCAATATTTCGCTTGGCTAAACGAATTACTAACTAAGTTATTTTTAATAGTTGAATAGTTATCAAAAATCTCTTTGTAGGTATTAATTAATTGGGTAACCATAACTCCAGAATCCGAATCTATATACGGAACAAGACTGTGCCATAATGAGGCTGTTGGGTTTTCAATTAAGCTTGCATAAATTTGCAAGAATGTTATTGCAAAAGCATTATATGCAGGAGAATCGAATCGAGCACGTAGCATATTATTTGTCAGGTTCACATCAGAAAACCCGTGAACAGGAAGTACTCTTTTTGCAGATAATGAATTGTTATAGGGCTCTTGCAGGAAACAACCTTTAGAAGCATTAGTCACTGAAGTATTGGAACCCCATTGAGTATAACTAAGAACATCTCGGATTGCATTTTTCAGGTTATGTGCAGGATCTAATGAAGCTCCAGTCTCATTAACCTTTACATCATATACATGCGCTGCCATCCAACAAGCAACAGCATTTAGTGAGGAATTAAGAATAAATCGTTCGTTTTTAGTATTAAAATATGCATGATGATTAATATAATCTTTACCGCTTGTACCTGGTTGAATACCAGCGAAAGTAATCTTTCCCGAAACATCAAGAACAGTTGGATTATCTAAGTAATCATTCTGAGGATCAGTTGATAAATCCGCTGTAGTGATCCAATACCCGATTTGCCCCTCATATGGCCCAGCAGCAAAACGATATGATTTTTCTGAATCATCGTAAGTCCAAGCAGACGGAGTACGATAATACTTTAAAATATTGTATTCTCTGGAACTTAATACTTCATTAGCAAAATGCTCTCGGTATTGATTTAACAATATATCGACATTAGAAAATGAAACATCGCTCTGAGATTCATCTAATTTCTTAAGCATTGCTGTCCCAAGATAAATTAAACCTGCTAGTTGATCAATTGGATTCGTCGGAAAATTAAAAGCTTTATCGATAAGTTTTGGAATAACAGTATTAACAATTTCTTTGTAAACTGCATCATGTTCTCCAGCTTGAGCCTTTTGTTGGGCGAACTGAGCACAGAACATCATTAATTGTCCAACACCTTGTTGAATTGGAGAAGAATTGAATGTTTCACTTGAACCATTTAATAAATAGTTTTGGATAAATTTTCTCACTCGTGGATATCGACCTTTATCCCTCTTATAAGGATGTTTTATAGATAACTGCTCAATAGGTAGTAAAAACGCTTCTGCGAAGGCTTGAGCTTCTTGCAAGGGTGTAAATTTAGTCAAATTAAATCACTCCAATTTTTTATTTTTCACCTTTCTCTATTAAGATACCTAATCTTTTTAAATAATTAGGCCGGCCATGTATATCTTGCCTCGAAAGACTTTATGAGGCGCTGGTCGGTCGTCGATCTGTCTTTCCCTAATATTTAGGGTTTTATAAATACCAGGGGAGGAAACCTTTACCGCACAGAACCTACCTCCGAGTTTACATTATTGTTTTAATTTTAACTAATGTTGAAAGTATGGCAAGTTTGGAAAAAATACTTTATGTCCACTATTGTGATATATTCCTCTGACATTTTTAGATTTCCTAGTTTTTCGTAATCATTCTGCAACGATTTTACGACCATATCCAAAAGGATAAATTCATGTACATTTCTTCGCTCATCAGGCTTAATCATCAATATCTACCAGTGACGCATTTTGTATCATATCAAAGGTAATTCGCTTGATTGATAAATCAGTATCTATAAGTAACTCCTTATTATAAATATTTGTCCCAGTTATCATTCCAATTTCATCATATAGTTTTTGGCTTTTCCGAAGTGTGAGCTTAATTAGCTTTTGCATTTTGAAAGCTCTCTGAATTGTTTGCTCTATCTATTCTAGCTCCCATTCAGTCAACTCGCGCTTTGCGTCGTAAAATTGCTCTTGTTTCCATTCCTTTAACTTAACTAAATGTTCATGTAGCATAAATGATGTCCATTTCATATTTCCTCGGTCATTTATCATTACAATCACTCTCCACAATTATTCAACGTCAGATACCTTCTAATAGCTCATCATGTTTGTAAATTGTGTATGTATAACTTTTATTTTCTTGCATCGTTTCCGTTAAGGTATATGCGATTTCTTCAAGATCAAATTCATCACGATCTAAATGCTTAGGTTCTTTCTTTTTTGCTAGTGTTATTGTTTTAGCAGCCATATCCGTCCATGCAATATTTAAGTCTGGTATGCTGTAAGTAGTAGCTGCCCAAGAATCTGTGTCATAAGAATTTATAGCAAGTTCATTCATTCTCGTGCCTTTATTGCATAATAGTGAATTACCTATCGGCAATGACTCGCTGTCGTCGCCACCCAATCCACCGTTACATGTAATACCAAAAGCTGATGACATTCCTCCGCTATTTCCATTAATAGTCCCAACCACGTTCTTACGTCCAGCTCCGCCAGTGCCAACAACTAATGAATAAGTAGTTCCAAGTGTTACTTTTACAGGTTTTTCTCTTAATGAAGCTCCTCCTTGACCACCCCAAGCTCCATTAGAACCTGATGAATTCACCACAAATATTCTGCTACTACCACCAGCACCAAACATCGTTAATGTAATTACAGTAACATCATCTGGACATTTCCATGTATTAGCTCACTTCTAGTATCGTGGTAGAGCTACACCACGTTATTATTGTAATCGAATTGTGTTTGTGCATTTCCGTGCACGTTTAGTAAGTTTGACTGAATTATGGAAAGTGGACGAAATTCATATAAAAACCACTTCTTTCAAATTTCAAAACCAATCTATAAATGTAAAAAGTCACACCTATTAGATGTGACACACAATAAAACACTTATGCTAATCTTAAAATAACAATAGACGCGCTGATAACCTGAGTGCCAGGAATAGTTACATTTAATAAAGCTGTTGGGTTTGGATCAATATTTCTCAAATTAAGAACGTCCGATGCATTTAATGTAGTGATTACTTGACCATTTTGCGGATTGGAACCACCATTGCCTCCGTAACTGGAACCCGCTATTTGGTTGTCGCCATTGAATAGGGCAAATGCAAAAGGGCCACCAGTAACGAACACTTCGTAGGTAATAAGATAAATCCCTGTTTGATTTATAATGATAGGTGCTGTTCCTGGTACATGAGTTACAAATCCTGCAGGTGTAATATTGCCATTTGTATTGAAAGTTACCTCACCATCATTCGGGATTTCTGGTTGTGCAGTTGTATCATAAATATAAGCAAACCCTGGAAGACCTGTACCTACAGGTTGTTGAGGTACCTGTACTCCTTCCCGGTTATTTTTGTGTTTTAACAAAAGCATTAACAAGACCATTAACATTCGTCAGTATTGACCTCGCTAAAATTGATATATAATTGACTGGGGAAATAAGTTAAAAAATCTATTGCTGACGGATCGCCGTGTGCGATGAAAGTCGCCTGCCCGGTGAAGGCTCGTTATAAAATCGAGATAAAAAGGTATAAGACGAGAATAGCTTAACACCACCAGCACCAAGCATCACCTCTGTCTTTACGTCAATTACAATAAACTTGGAACCAAATGCAGATTTTAAAGTGTATCAAGTTATCAACGGGAATATTGTATTTTCTTATTATGTTCATTTTCCAACTATCAATGGAATAATAAACCATCAAAATCCTCAATTTGTTTCTGGTTCATCTTGGTGCGTAACACAAGTCGTAAACGGAGTAGAGAGCCCTTATTCAAATACAATAACGTTTCCGTAAATAATTTCTTTTATTACCTCACCATTCGGTGGGGTTCTCTTTTTATACAAAAGTTACTGCACAATTTTTTTCAACTATTACACAGCAATAGTTCTTTATTCTTCTTAAACTCCTCAAACCAATCATCATAATCACCATCTAACCTCTTACCGATCAATCCATGTTTCCTTGGTTTGATTACTCCTAATAACTCCAAATCTATAGCAATTAGAGCAGCGCTAACCTTATGGATATTCGACTTGCGATAAATTAAATTGATAGAGAAATCAGCTTCCCCCATACCAATAAATTTTGGAATAAAATGTATCTTCCTTTTACTTTTCGATCCACTCAATCGTCACCTCTGCCCTCGGATTATCCGAATAACACTTATTTTTAATGAGTGATTATTCATACATTTGCCTCGTCATAATTGTAGAAAAAGGGACTATTATTAGAAAAATAATACTGATATTCCCTACCAATATTGATACAATAAAGAACTATCAATAGAAGAACAAAGTAAACTCTATGGTGAAAATCAAGAAAAAGGAGTTGTAATGTTAGATGGTACAGATTACCCTTCAACAATCCAAAAATTCGGATGTTGAGACAATTGCTAATTTACGGGCAATTGTACTGCATGATGATTTAACTAGACTAGGAAGATTTGATGAAGAAAAGGTACGCCAACGCTTTCGTGATGCATTTGACCCAGTTCATACATGGATCATTAAAGTAGGTTCCTCCTTTATTGGTTGCGTAGCTTTTAAACCGATATTAGATGGGTATCTGGTGGAGCATTTTTATATTCATCCCAATTACCAAGGTAAAGGTATTGGTAGTCAGGTATTAGAATATCTTCTAAAACAAGATTATGTAATAGGAAAACGAGTGACATTAAATGTCCTGCAAGGAAGCTCTGCTCAACGTCTATATGAACGGTTTGGTTTTAAAGTGGATAGTGAGGATCTTATTGACATTTACATGTCTATGGTAGCAGAGTTGAATACAAATAAATGTACCACCGTTCTCTCTGAAGTGGATGATTCCGAAATTGAGTAACATTATGCTTTTTACGAGACTCTCAGAACAGGTTAAATGGAGAACGATAAATTAATCATAATCAACCGTCCTTTTGTTGGACGTTTTCTTTAAGTCGAAAATCAACATTATCGTTTTACACAGCCAAATTAATAAAAAAGTCACTCATTATTTTTTAAAATGAGTGACTTTTTAATTGCCCTATCAATATTTCTTCTACTCCTGATTTTAACGCATGTTGCGCACATCTCATCACTTCATCTTCACCAATTGTAGTTATGGTTACATCGTTTATCTAACTTCTTTGGCTTTGAGCCTTTTGTTAGTTTTGGAACAGCTGTGTATGACATTTTGATTTCTCCTTATAAAAGAACATTTGTTTGTATTCATAATAGAGCAATTGTTCTTTTTTTGACATGTGTAAATTTTTGAGAAATAAAAAAGCCCAGGCTCAAAATTAATTGAGTACATGGGCACTTTTGTTACATGATTAAATTGTTTTAGCCATAGTTATATTCGTAATTTCATAACCCATTTTTTCATATAAGCCACGTGCAATTTTGTTTTGACCAAAAACGTGTAAACCAATTTTATTTACACCTAACCCTTTAGCAATAGTTTCAATTTCGTTCATTGCTTTCTTAGCATAACCCTGCCCTTGATATTGTTCATAAATCATAAAATCATAAATAAAACCTTCATGAGGTTTTGTAGGGTCTTTTTGTGCAATCCAAATCATTCCAACTAAAATATCATTGTGAAAGATAGAGAATAAATGATTATTCTCTGTCTGCTCATCTTTTGGTAGCAGTTGATTAAATGATTTCTTCGACAACTCAATTGCTTCATCTTCACTCCAATTTCCAGATGCAATCTTGTCTTTTGCATAGTCTTCAATTGCAAAACTGATATAATGTTTGAACTCTTCTTGGTTCATAGGTTTTAATATAATCAATTTATTTTCCTCCCATTCTATTTTTCAATCTTAGCATTTTTTGAAAATTCCCCATACTAATTGGTATTACTTCTTTTATTTACTATTTACTTCTCCGCTGTTGAATTGTAATATACAACCCAATTAAACGGTCAGTCATCATTGTACCATTCTGTAAAACCTTCAAGTGTGAAGTTATGTTTTTCCATACGGTTCATACGCCCTTCAAGTGACGTTAGACTTTTACTGACATCTCGCATTGCACTTGCTTGCTCACCTTGTGCAGCTGTTAATGTTTCTAAATTCTTTAGTTGTCTCTCCTCCCGTTTATAAGCGCTCCAAAAAAACGAAAACAACTAAGCAAATACATAGAATCGACCATACGACTTGTCAATTTGCTACTTGGCTTGCAGCTGTTACTGTTGTTACCGGATCCATTCCATCACCAATCCTTTGCCCTATTCAAAATAAAAAGCCATGAGGAGCATCGAGATTCAGTAATGTTTACCATTGCCAATCTGGATTGTTCTCATAGCACATAATAAATATCCTCCATAGATAATTGCGGAAGGAAAAATAAAAGAGCACCCAAGTGGATGCTCTTTATCATTATTTCTTTGTAATACTTAACGAAGTAACTTTAGTCGGATCACCAGGAGTTAATATAGCTACACCTAAAAGATTATATAATTGCAAACTTAAAGAATCACCCGCGATTAAGTTTACTGTAGCTTTTTTAGTTAAATAATTCGTACTTACTACTGTATTTACCACACTATCTGGAATTTGAATTCCATTTAACTGTATTCTAGAAGATACCAATATTGGCGTCGTGAGATAAACATGATACTCAAGTTCATAAGTTCCTGATTGTTGAACTGTGAAAGTATTACTTCCTCCATTTACACTTACATTATTTAACTGTTGATCATTAGGTAATGGGATATCTGTTCCACTCAATACCACAGCAATCATTGCCCCAGTTGTGTTTTTTGCAGAGTTTAAAACTGTGCTATTCTCGTCTTATCCTTCTCTATCTCTAAGTTTTATAACGAGCCTTCACCGTACGAGCGACTTTCATCGCATACGGCGATCCGTCAGCGATAGATATTTAAAACTTATTTCCCCTCAGATAATTATATATTAATTTAAATAATGTCAATACTGACGAATGTTAATAGTAATGTTAATAACAATATAAATAACGCTAAGCCTATGCTTACGTTTACTATGTTACTTATCACTGTCCACACGCTTCTTTATTTTTCTTAAGTCAATTATAAGCCATTTTAAGATTGCAATTATTAGTATTAAAAGTGGAATTGTCTGGGCGATAAAAAAACCTGTCCAAAAATCTTTCATAGTACTGGTCGGTGAGTCTGTTGCCATTCCACCTATAAAAAAAGCAAATGGCGTTGCGATTACAATCAATCCCAAACTAAACATAATAAATGAAAATTTTTTACTTTTAATCTTCGGTAATCCAGCCGACCAAAATAAAATTCCTGCAACTAACAAAATAAAAATAAGACAACTACCCCAAAACATCCAATAACTCAAAGCCTCTACCTCCTAACTAAACGATAGCCCATCCCACTTTTCTGTAAAGATGAAGATGCATCTACCGTCTACTATTTTACCACAAAAACCCATATCGTTATTCAACTAAACTGCCCCGTTAGTTGAATAGCAATAATCTTTTCGAAAACAACCTAGTTTAATAAAGGAATTACATTTATAATAGGTTCCTCATAAGGATGAATAACATTTATTGCGTTTTTCACTTCTTCTATTTTTGAATATAGACATCTAAATTCCAGCTTACATTCAGTTCCAAATGAAATTTCTCCAATTTCTCCATCATAGGGTACAGCTTTGTCAAGTGGTCTCCAATATCCCTTTGTAACAGTATAAGAAACAACATGGTCATAATTACCGATCGTTAAAACCCCTAATTTATTTAGCTCATTCCTTAGTTGTTCAATGTATTCTTCTGGTAGTAAGACTTCAACTTTTACTGATTTTATATCCATTTGACACCTCAAAATTTTCATAGTTTTCTAAATGATACATAATTCTACCTAATAAATCTTCTAAAAATGTCAGTCTTATATTTTTAAGCATAAAAAAAGAAGCAGTCCAAGGTTACTTCATCATCAAATCAATAACTCGTACTCGTTGTACGCTTATATGGCCCATATTAAGCTTTGCACCAATCCAACGGAAAGGCATCCCCTCTATCAACCAATAAAGTACTTCTTGCTCTATATCTCCAGCTACCTTGCTTGTTAAATTTTGAACCAAAAGTAGTTCTTCTTTAATCTTGTTATTTCGCACTTCTCGCGCTGCTATGATTTGAACATGAGCATGTACTGGATCACTTGTGCCACCAACTGCTTTTCGTTGCCTCAATTCCGTATTGTGCTGTAGATGCGGCTGCTGTTAATGAATCAAGTTCGTCCTTCATTCTCATGTACTTACACATGTTGTCGTGATACTTCTTGATGGCCTTGTCTAGTTGGTAGCGATTTAATTCTGTTTTCTCTTTTAACATAGTTTTGCCCCCTATGATATAGTCCTTGTTTGACTAAGTCATCAAAGGGCATAAACCAATTCGTAGCGTGTGATGACGCTATAGTTTTTTTGTTTTCAAAGGCTATGAACTATACAAACATAACTATCACATCATAATAATAGTAAGGTAAAGCTAAACTTAGCCTTACGTCTCCTTTTCTTTTTACTAAGGGTCACTCCATCCCAAGTGGCTCTTTTTTATTTTCTTATCTCATAAAAATATATTTTTTAGTACTTCTAAATGGTTTAACACCCCACTCCTTCTCTACAGGGAACATATTATAAATTGAAGAAAGGAGGTGTTTTTATGGGATACTATGGTGGAAATGTTGGTGGCATTGAAAACGGCGGCTATTCTGGCGGCGGTTATGGTAATGGTTCTCAATTTGCCCTAATCGTTGTTCTATTTATTCTTCTAATTATTGTCGGCGCTACTTTCTTGAAATACTAGATATTAATTTTCCATTCTAAGGGTCGCCTCCCAATCCGGTGACCCTTTTATAGTTTCTTTCCTCATATTGTTCAGTAACTACATCGCTAATTTCCATGTAAGTTCTCCTATGACTCTCTCAAATAACGCTTCGACTAACTTCGTAGGTATATTAGATCTTTCGTTATACTTTTTACTATAATTATTCCATTCAATTTCACCTTGAGTACTTTTCTGTTTTAGGTTCAAATTTAGGTTACTGAAGATCATTATGTTTGAAAGAAGGAGCTAAAAATGCAACTTTCCCGGAACTACAAAACAGGAGTGGAATTCTAAAAAGAATGAAGCTTGAAGGTGAAATGTGTCTAGTAATACTAACAAACGGGTAAAGAATACATAGTTGAAGCAAACAGGAGGTAATTGTAATGAAGAATCAAGTTATTGGCGTATACGATAATGAACAAAGAGCGGTTGAAGTTGTTGAAGATTTAAAAGAGAAAGGATATACAACAGAGGAAATTTCAGTTATTACTAAAGAAACAAAAGAACTATCTAAAAACACACAGGAAGTAAAACCCTCCACTATGGATGGAGCCCTTGCTGGAGCTGCAACTGGAGCTGCCATTGGCATAGCAGGCATGATAGCAGGATTATCCACTGTATTGATTCCCGGATTTGGTGCTGTGTTGGCTGCAGGTCCTATTATTGCAACAATTGGAGGCGCAGTCGTAGGTGCTAGCTCTGGTGCTGGTGGATTAAAGCATGCTCTTATGGAAATTGGAGTCCCAGATGATGAAGCAGAACGCTATTCGAATGACGCTCAGGATGGTAAATTTCTAGTATTTCTTCACTCCAAAGAGTGAGGGCGGATTGAATGCTTTTTGTTCGCAGGTTTAATTTCTGCCGAGTGCGGACGAAAATTAGTGAGTTTCTATGTTTGTATGTGTTTTGTACAAACATAGAAACTTTTTTGTTTGGGTGCTTTTCAATTGCTAGTATCGAGTGACTTCTTAATTATCAGTAATTCTTTTACTTGCGATTTTAATTTATGCTGCTAGTACACGCTCCGAACAAGTCTACCAAGCACTAGTGGGAAGGTCTGTCTTTCCCCTAATATTTAAATTTTTTTGTTACAATTTTGTGTTTTATATTTTTTATTTTATTATTTTTTTTTAAAATAAAAGAAGAATCAGAATATTAAAGGAGGCGTTTTACAAATGAGAAAATTATTTTTTATGTTGACTTGTTTGGTTCTTTTATTCTTTTTCACGGGAAATATAGCTTTTAATGCTTCAACTGTAGTTGCAGCTGAACAGAATGCTGATTTTGCCATTACCATTTTAAATGAAAGTACGATGCGTTTAGAATTATTAAATGATGAGACAACAATTGAAAACGATGAAGTTGGAAATATTATTGTTAAAAAAGGTGATTATTCAGAAGTATTGCCAACTCAAGCAATAGATAGTAATGGGAATGAGGTTAATTTAATTTATAAATCAGTTGATAATGGACTGATTATAGAATTACATAACGGTGAACAACCGATTCAAACAACTACTTTAGCTCGTTCTAAATGGAAATGTGCATTAGGAGTTCTTGGTGGTTATTATCTTGGTGCAATAACTGGCTTAGGAGTAGGTATTGGTGCTGGAACTGTATTACCTGGTATTGGAAATGCGGTTGGTGCTGTCGGAGGAGCTATTGTAGGTGCAGCGGGTGGAGCTATGTCAGGTGCATCATCCTCTTGTTTTGATTAGCGTATAGGAGGAATTGTATGTTTGATATAGATAAAGTTTTTTGTTGGCCGATGATATTTGCTTATTATGTTTGCATGATTTTGTGGATTCTATTACTTTTAGCATTAGAAACAAATTTACTTTGGGTTTTTTTGAATCCGCTAAATTTCGGATTAATTTTTAACATAGTGTTTGGAATTACTTATCAAATTAAAGCTAAAAAAGAATAAAATGAGTAATTTTCATAAAACATTTATATATAATTAGCTCATTCATCTGCTTTTGAAATATGTGTTTTTAAGATGATGGGCAGTTTGTTTGTCAACAAAATCTCGAGGGTTCTTCCCTCGGGGTATTTTTTTGTAGTTAAAATCAACTTTCCTGAGTGTTTATGTAAAAATCATCTCTTGAAAGAACAATTATTTTTAGCGTTTTCTTCTAAAGGGCATTCGTCTCGATTTACTTTCTCAATATTGCAGAGGTTATAACATTATTATATTGTTGTATTCAATAACATGGTTCAATAACTTAAACTATTCAACTAACCATCGGAGGTATTTAATTGATAAATAAAAAAGACCAACTAAACACTATTAAAGAAGATTTTATGAATTGTCAAAAAGTACTATTGGCTATCGGTGATGAAACCCGCCAATCGATTTTGTTAGTTTTAATGGGAACCGATTGTCAAACAGGATTACGAGTTGGTGAAATTACTGAACAAACACACCTTTCTAGACCTGCAGTGTCACATCACCTAAAAATTTTACGAGATGCAGGAATTATTTTAATGCGAAAAGAAGGTACAAAAAACTTTTATTATATTGATATACGAACAAAATTAAGCCTATTAAAAACGCTTATTTTGGATATTGAAACATTGTTAAAGCAATACGAATGAAAATAGCTTATAAATACAATTTGTGGAGGAATGAACACAATGAAAGCGTTAGTTATTGATCGATATGGTAAAGCTCCTATGCGTTTAACGGAAATACCTACACCTGAAATGGATGATTACGAGATACTTGCAGAAATTCATGCAGCTAGTATTAATCCTATTGATTTTAAAATACGTGATGGAAAAGTGAAAATGTTACTCAAGTATGAAATGCCGTTAATTCTCGGAAATGATTTTTCTGGCGTTGTAATTAAGGTTGGCAAAAAAGTGACTCGTTTTAAAGTTGGAGATAAAATATATGCACGTCCACGCAAAAATAAAATCGGTACTTTTGCGGAATATATTTCTGTTCATGAAGATGATGTAGCGCTAAAGCCTAAAAATTTGAGCTTTGAGGAAGCTGCATCTATCCCCCTCATTGGCCTAACCTCTTACCAAGCTTTACATGACATCATGCAATTACAAAAAGGGCAAAAAATTCTAATTCATGCCGGATCCGGTGGTGTCGGTACGTTTGCTATTCAACTAGCAAAAGTTATGGGTGCCATAGTGGCAACAACTGCTAGTGAAGCTGGCGCAAATTTAGTTACATCTCTTGGTGCAGATGAAGTAATCAATTATAAAACAGAACAATTTGAAGATATACTTAAAAATTATGATGCAGTGTTTGATACTCTTGGAGGACAAACACTTGAAAAATCTTTTAATATTATTAAAGACGGAGGGAAAATTGTTTCCGTTTCGGGTACGCCGAATGCTCGTTTTGCTAAAGAATATGGTTCAGGGCTTTTCAAAACATTGTTATTTTCCGTAGCAAGTCATAAACTTACTTCTCTTGAAAAGAAGCATAAGGCTCAATATTCGTTTTTATTTATGAAGCCAAGTGGCGATCAATTACGTATTATCGCAGACTTCATTGAGTCAGGTAAAATTACACCTGTAATTGATCGAATTTTTTTATTCGAAGATGCACAAAAGGCAATGGAATACGTAGAATCTGGAAGAGCTAAAGGGAAAGTAATTTTAAAGATCAAATAGTTCCAAGAACAACTGCTTCCTTTCCATATGACTTGCACTATATCAAATAGTGGGACCAAGTTGGCATGTAAATCTTTGTCCTCTAGCAATGCCTTCAAATCCTATTAAACTGTTTTGTTAGCGCTCCATTTATGGATAAATAGAAACCTCACTGAAAAGTGAGGTTTCCTTTTGCTTCAATTATGGAGCAGTAACAGTAACTTTTTGAACCGTTTTAGAACCATCTTTCATTACAGAATAAAGCGCATATGAAACCCTTGTTCCTGGACTGTGCCAATCACCAAAACCATCGTTACCTTTATAGGTAATATCCGCATATTTTGGACTGCTTTCGTCAGCTTCATTAGTATTGGAAACTAGAATATACATTGTATAGTGTGACCAATTTGGATCACTATTGCCGTTCCAAGATACATTTATTTCCCCAGAGCCTGTCGCTCCAGGTGTTGCCTTTAAGTTAATTGCTGGATTTACTGGTACTACATTTCCGCTATTCTCGTCTTATCTTCTCAGTTTATAACGAGCCTTCACCGTACGAGCGACTTTCATCGCATACGGCGATCCGTCAACAATAGTTTTCAACTTATTTCCCCGTCAACATCTTAATTTTATTTCTAGATGAAATCAATAGAATTTCGACAAGGTAAAGAAATCTTAACTTTCTATTGTTTCCGCTCTTTACAATATGGTTCAATTAATGGTGCTTCCCAAATGCTAGCTGCTTAGTAAAATAAAAAAGCCATCTCCGATTTGGAAATGACTCAAATACTTAATCGCACGAGCTCCCTGAAGAATCACTGCTACTTGATGTGGTGTCCGAACAATTATTATTATCCGTGTTAAGTAACGAAATTACAGAACCTGCTGTACTAAAGTCAGTCGCATTATTACCTGAATAGCTAGAACTGCTAGAAGATTTAAAATTATTACGACCTGTCTTTTTCAATGTAGTTACAATCCCAATACATATAACCAAAAATATCATTACAATGAAAAACGCCATTCATTACACCTCCTATCGATAACAATTTAATTTTATCACTTAATCATTATTTTCACTATGGGCACTCGCTCTGTCGTTCCCTTGCGAACTAACCTGCTAGTTTCTATTCCAGATTAGACAGATCAATCTCTTATATGTATTTCCCTATTTGGAAATGTTTTTAGGCTAGGAAATAAAAAAATAATTTCCCGGGTAAGCGCAAGAAACGACAAGTTTTACATTACCAGCAGAATTCCTGATTCATGATCTATTCATCTTGCCCTTGTTCAATTACTGGATGACAGCAATTTAAATAAAGTAACACCTACTTGCCAACAATGTTACGAAATCTTTCAAAAAATGACTACTATCTATGAAAGGGAAATACTTAAACAAGAACTTACGTTTCTAATTTAGGGTATTAGCATTTTAAAAATAATTAATTGCTCATAGGGAATAGTTGAAAAACATAACTTGCAAAGTAAAAGCTTTTACGTATTATTCACTAATTGTCGCGTTATGGCACTATCTTTATCATCGTGTTGCTCCTCTTAGAACGCTCATTTTAATTTAAGAAAAGCCACAACCCGAAGATTGTGGCACTGTTTTCTTACTTCTTTTCTTTCTTATTAAATTGTTGTTCTTTCTGTTGTTGCTTTTCTTCTTCTTTTTCTTCTTCAAACTCTTCAGGTAAAAATTCATTTGCAAATTCTTCTTGTTCTAATTCGTTCTTTTTCTTTTCTTTAGTCATGAGACTCACCTCCAATAGATACTAATCTATCCTTATTAGCAGGATTTATACTTTTTACTTTACGAATACTTCAAATAACGTATAAATAAACAACATACAGCCAAAATAATATTTCGTAGTGTTTCACTACTTATAGGGCTGCAGTGTGAAAATAAGCGCTGTAGCTTTTTTGTATTTTTTATAAAATGGTTTAAATTCAAAACATAATTTTTTCCATTATAGCCCAGACTTTATTATAAGTTTGATTTTTAATCGTTTGTTCTCGTTCATTTTGAATACCACGCCTTACCAAACGAAATCCTCTTGCTTCGAGATCTGCAATAGCAACATCTAACTCTTTATTATTTTTCCGCTGTATTGTTGGTAATCTAAATACACCATTTTGACTTGATAAACGAACCCTCAGGCAGAATATAGAATGCAAAGAAATACTAGGTTGACATTATGGTGAAATGAGAACCAAAATGCAATACCTCTTTCAAAGCTCAAATTTCAGAGGTAAAAAAACACAATACTGTGATTGCTTCGTGGTGTTTTCTTAGCAGAAATGACATAATGCTGATTGTAGAAGTTCATTGAAATAGGTTAAATAATGCTCAATTAATCCCCAAGTAGGAATGGCGGAGATTTAGAAGTAACTCCACTATCCGGAGGATTCCCATTACCACTTATGTCAGCGATGCCAAATGAACACAGTTCTGGTCTTAAAGATAGGTGAGTCGACGTTGCAGCTTTTTAATGTATAAGTAACTTTAACTTGCACACATTATTATGGAGTGTATCGCACGCACTTATTAGGTTGTGGCGCTAGTTGACCGTCACTACCTCCCTCAATTCTTACTTTGGGTCACTTCTTTGAATTGTGACCCTTTTTTGTGCTTTTTTTTGAAAATGATAAATGTAATAGTTTATAACACTTTGCTGTTATAGCCTTTAATCCCATTTCAATTTCTTCATTAAAAATATTTGTAGGATACAAAAGCGCCTTCTGCACAAGCTATATTCAGGAGGTGATTTACAATGGCAAACCAAAACTTTGGGAATAAGTCTGACGTTAATCAAATTAAACAACAAATTCAGCAAGCTGAAGCGAACAAACAACAAGCTTCTGGGTCTGCGAACTCAATGAGTCAAGAATTCGGGATGGAATCTGATGTTAATCAAATTAAACAACAAATCCAACAAGCTGAAGCGAACAAACAACAAGCTTCTGGATCTGCGAACTCAATGAGTCAAGAGTTTGGGATGGAATCTGATGTTAATCAAATTAAACAACAAATCCAACAAGCTGAAGCGAACAAAAAATTTGCATCTGGTCGATTTGCAAATGAAAACAATTCAAATTAAATTAAGCTTTTTAAACCGACAAATTTTTTGTCGGTTTTTTATTTTTATCTTTATTAAATTGTTTTACTAAAATCCCCATAAAAAAACCCAGAGTTAATCTATAAAATGTAAAATCAACTCTGGTGATGATAATCGTATTTTATTTTTATTTAATTAATTGTCTCATAATAATTTCTTCGCCAAGACGACCTGTTAACCTCTCATTTGTATCTTCAAATCCCACTTTTAAATATAGTTTTTGTGCAGGTATATTATCTTTGTCTACAACTAAAACTATTTCATCGCAATCCGGGAATTGTGCTTTAACAAACTCACCGAGTAATGTCATTCCTTGTTTTGCATACCCTTTTCCTTGCTCTGTATGATTAATGGATAGTGCAGTCAATAATAAAGCATTTAAATTACTCGAATATTTCTTTACTCTTTCATTTGAATTAAGGAGGAAGAAACCAACAGGTGTATTATCACTTAAAATAACAACACGATACTGTCCTTCATTAATTTCTTCAAATTTGCTTGGAAGTGCAGAAAATTGTTTTTGTTCTTCTGTAAGTACAAAAGAATTTAGTTCATGCATATATTTACTTGAAAAATGCTTTAATTCAACCTGTTCAACCTGTTTAAATTTTCCCATATGACTATTCCCCGCTTATTTTTCATTTCCTATATTTTACTATCTGCTTAAGTTTTGGTCATTATTTTTCTGAAATATTTAAAAATTGATCATCGATAGTATTGGCGGCAGTGCCTCTGTATTTGAATACGTCTTAAAATTGAAAAAAAGCTGCAGCGTCATTACACGCTACAGCTCTAAATGGTTTAGTCAATTCATTATAACACAAAGGAAGATAAACTATGGTTTAAGGCAAATGTCAGTTAAAAGAAGTAGCGACAAAAGCCCTAGGACTTTTTTATCACATATATTAGGTTTTAGTATTTGTTGACCGTCACAACCTTCTATTTCACTTCCACGAGTAACACTTGTTTGTTTACAAAATGTATCACGATTAGTATTTTCAAAATGTTAACTCTAAAGGGTTGGATAAAAACCTCTGCACTTTTTAAAACTATACATATTATATAATTAGAAAGGAGGGATAGTCATGGGATACCAAGGAAATGTTGGAAATTACAACAATAGTTGTTATTATGGAGGCGGCAATGAAGGCGGAGGTTATGGTTCTACATTTGTTTTAATCGTTGTTCTATTTATTCTATTAGTCATTGTGGGAGCTACTTTTGTGTATTAATCTTTTTTTTAGTTTTAATCAAAGTCTATATTTACCTAACATCTCTTACCCTTCTCTTAATTGAACCTCCAAGTAGTAACATTTATTTTCAATTTATAAATTATAATTTATATACTCTAGATATATTTTGCAACTCACTTTCACAACTTTTCATATATTAATTATAGAAATAAATAAATTATATAATGGTGGGAAATAATTATGTCTCAAGAATATTATGGTGGTAGTGGTTATGGATCAGGTTCATCATTTGCGCTACTTGTAGTACTATTTATCCTTTTAATTATTGTTGGTGCTACATTCATCTCATATTAATATTTAAAATGCTCACTGATTCTGCGTTCGCTTTTAAGCCTATAATTTTTTGGATAGCGTAGACTTATCCTTTACCTACCATTCTTTCTTTTAAAGGTCACCTTTTTAGGTGGCCTTTTTTCTTTCTGCGAGTTGCTTTTTCGTTCCCTCTCAACATCAGCTCTCATTACAATCTTAACTTATTTTATCTTCATGTAATATATCTTTTCGAAACGCGTTGGATCGTCCCTGTATTTGAAATTGACCTTGTTCATATTTACCGTCCAGTCAGCGGTATTGTTAGCTATCTACGGATATAGCAACTGAGGGGTCAAATCTATGCTGTTCGAAATACTACATAATTAATACGGCATTTATATATCGGTTGGCTTATTTTCCAGCTAATATCTGACTAACAAGGTCTTATTTTTTTCGTACACTTATTAAGATATGCTATTTAACACCTGTCAAGATTCAATTTAAAATAAAATACGCGCACACTTGCCTACTTGTATGACTTCTATTGTGAATTTTTATCTAAAAAACAGAAAAATTACAGTTTTAAAGAAATTTTTATTATATACTTTATAGAATGGTTCCAATAAAATGTAAACAACAGGACTGGCTCGTGTGAAACGGAGGAATATTATTTTATATGAAGAAATTATTTTTTTGCTCAATTTTAATAGTATCATTTTCATTTTTACTCGTTGGGTGTGGAAGTAAAAATGTTCCTTACGACTATGAATATGATAGATAAAAAAAGACCAAGCCAGCTAACTTAGGTGACAGGCACTCAAACAATTTAGAATTGTTTGAGTGCCTGTCACACTACTATTGCGCTGTACCACGAATCGTTGCGTAGTTTAATTTCCCTGCTATAATAGCTCTCTCGGCTATTATTTTTGCTTCTTCTTGCGTGTTATACCAACCGCTAATAAACCGCCAACCATTCTCATTTGAACTATCTTTTACTGGTTCTACATACGATAAATATTTCTGTTTTATTGCGTCGTTCATCGCGGCAATCATTGCTTCTTGACTGCTGTATCTCCCACTTTGAAGACGAAATTTTTTTGGCTCCTTATCAATCTCGACATATTCGATTTTTTTACTTACATCAACAGTCGCTACGGGCTTTAAAAAAAGTGCAATTTCGTCCAAACGACGGTTAACAAGTCCCTGGAGCTTTTTCCCTCCGGCATAGATGTATAATAACATCTCTTTCGTTACTTGTTCCCATTGCCTATTATTCAAGTATTCTAATAGTGAGCTGTTTCTTAGAATGTAGCGTCCTAAATTATATTGGAAACTTGCAAGAGCATCGTACTGATTTTGGTTAAGAGGAACATTAACATAGTATTCTATTGTATTTGCATGCTCTTGTGCTTGCTTTCTCAGTAGTTCCCACGCTTCTTCTCTTGAAATTGTTTGCCCCTTTTCTACTAATTTTCCACTTGGCCATTTTGTTGTACCATAGCCAATTGTCCAAACATTATCTGAACCAACATAAGCATCAGCGCGAAATCCTTCCCATTTTGCAATGAGCGTTAGTGCATTATTTGAAATTTCCATATTAAATCCTCCTCTCTCTATTCTAAATTTCTGCACCTTCTCTAGCATATTCAATTCCCGATGTAATGAACGTTCACATATATACTAAGCCCACGTGCCTGACACTCAAACAATTCTGAATTGTTTGAGTGTCAGGCACCTCTATCCATAATAAACTTTTCTAACTCGTTGATTCTTGTTTTTAATTGGTTTTCTTTCGCCAAAAAATAAAAGTTTCGAGTATATCTTGGAGACAATGGTTGCCAATTAACGCCCTCTGGTACAATTTTTTGAGAAATTACGGTTTGCCCTATTCCCGCCTTTAACAACGCCGCTATCATTTCATTGTTATTTAGATAAATATGTATCGGTTTTAAATTATTCTCTTTTACATACATATCCGAGTAAAATTGTGTCCCCGAATCTTCTTCACGGTTTAACCAGTAACTAGATTCAGGATCACCAGCTAATACAAGTTGATCTACATTTAATAGACTTCGTTTCAAGCTGCCTGTATCCACTATTTTTTCAATAAACCCTAAATCTGCTTCGTTTTGTTTTAAGTGTTTTACTACTTCTTCTGAATTCATCAATTGTAAGGAAAAATCCATATCAGGAAAGTTCTCTAGAATAGATTTCATTATATTTGGAAGAAAGTAAATCCCACATGTATTAGAACAGGCAATACGGCATTTTGTTCGGACAATTTCTTTGTTATTAAGTGTTTCTATTGTATCTTCCCAGTTATCTAAAATACTTTGCGCTCGTTTATAGAGAAAATCAGCGTCTCTAGTTGGAATAATCTCATGTCGCCCTTTTCTAGTAAATAGGATCACATTTAATTTTTTCTCCAAATTAAGTATTTGGGTGGATATTGTTGGTTGTGATAGATATAATTCTTCCGCTGCCTTTGTAAAGTTTTTCATTTCATATACTTTCACAAATGTTTTTAAACTTTGAAACATAATCAACACTCCAATTCAATTATTGGTTTTTTTAATAATTGGTATCTAAATTATCAATTTCACAAATAGTATAATCCGATTTACAATGTTTATACAAGGTAAAATTGAATTAATTAACCGGAGGGAACATAATGAAAAACTTTCTTAAAAACATTCCTATACCTATTTGTGGCTTAATTTTAGCACTAGTTTCTTTAGGAAATCTTATAAAAACTGATGGAATGCCGAGATTTGGTATTTTAATTGGCCTTATTGGAATGGTATTAATGTGCTTAGTAATATGTAAACTCATCTTTACATTTAAACATACACTTTCTCTTTTAAAAAATCCGATTGTGGCTTCAGTAGCTCCCACTTTTACAATGGGATTGATGATTATTTGCACTTATTTTCTTGAAGTCGATTGGCTAACACCTTATTTGTCTTATATATGGCTAGGTATTGTTATCGTGCATTTTATGTTAATTGCTTATTTCACACACTATTTCTTAATAACAAAATCAGTAAAACTCCATCACGTTTATCCTAGTTGGTTTATTACTTATGTAGGTATAGGCGTTATTACTGTAACGTCATGTAATTTTTATCCTGCATTTGGCCGTTGGATTTTCTGGATTGCATTATCTTTATATTTAGTGTTATTACCAATTATTTTGCACCGTGTCTTTACTATAAAAAATATGGAGGACTCTACACTTCCCCTTATTACAATTATTGCGGCACCAGGATCTCTTTGTTTAACAGGCTATTTAAATGCTTTTGATAATAAAAATGTCCTAATTGTCACATTGCTATTTGTCTTATCCCAAGGGCTATATTTTCTCATTTTGACTCAGCTTCCAAAATTACTAGCAATTGACTTTTACCCAAGCTATGCTGGATTCACGTTTCCTTTAGTCATTTCAGCAACTGCCATTACTGCAACTACCAATTTTTATAACCAACTAGGATTTACTTCAGTACTGTTCCATTGGGTTGCCATTTCGGAATCGATTATCGCGTTTATTATTGTCTTTTATGTTTTATATAAATATGTTATTTATCTTACAATACAATATATTGATACTAGAGCGAATTCGATTTACTAGTTCAGTTGGATCCAAACGAAGAAAGCAACCTAATATGGTTGCTTTTAATTTATTCTCATATGTAATTTCCAAATGTAGTATAATTTAAGTAGGGAGTGTGATAATATTTTGTTGGTAAAAATGAAAAAACAAGGTTTTAATTTAACTGCTTCTGACTTAAGCGACAAATGCTTTAAGCCACTTATTCATCTTTATAAAATGGGCATATCCAATGAAACGGATACTACCCAATTTAAAGAACAATTTTACATGCAATTATCCCAAGGTCAAAAGGCATTATTTGTGTTTTATACGTATTATAACCATGCCAATAATTCGCTTATTGAATTTTATTGGTGGAGTGCCTATTATTACGCCCAACCTAAAAGTTGGCTAGCGCTTAAAGCTAGTGCTAAGTATTTTGAGGATAAATCCTTGCTAGTGCTTTTTGAAAAGATTGAACAAGTATTTCTACAAAATAATTATCCGAACACTTTAGAAAACTTTACTGTTATACGTGAAGACCTAGACAAAAACAAAGAAATTCAAGCTTCTATTATTGCGCTCCATACTATGTTTGACCAAATAACACCATTAACAGTTAGAAAAATAAATGACCGTATTGAAAAAAACATACAGGAATTTGTTGAATTGATAGATTAGATTGCCCCAAACAGCATCCTTTTCCAGGATGCTGTATTTTTAAATAAGCTGTGTCGTACTAGCCGTATTTATAGTATGACGAGCTAACTCCCCTGCATCCATTTTGTAAACCTCATCGCAAAGTAAAGAAATATCTTCAGAATTATGGCTAGCTAAAAGAATGGTTATTCCCTTCTTTTTAAAGTTAAGAATCATCTCGCGCATTTCCGATACACCTGATTCATCCAGCCCATTCATCGGTTCATCCAATAATAGTAATTTTGGTTTTTCCATAATAGCTTGTGCAATCCCCAACCTTTGCCGCATGCCCAAAGAATATTTACGAACTGGTCCTTTATCATTAAAATCGAGGCCAACTAATGTCAGTACATTTTCGATATCCTTATCATTGATTTTGTTCTGTATCGAGGCGAGTATTTTTAAGTTTTGAAAACCTGAATAATGGGTCAGAAATCCCGGCGTATCTAACAGTGCACCAAAGGATTTCGGAAAATTACCTTTCCCGATAATGTCACCAAACACACTTACAGTGCCACTACTCGGAACAAAAAGTCCTGCAATCGTCTTAAATAATAGACTTTTGCCTGAACCGTTTCTACCGACAATCCCATAAATTCCAGGTTTATCAATGACTAATGTTATATTTTTCAGCAGTTCGCGGCCCTTTATCTTTTTATACAAATTGTGTATTTCGAGTATTGTCATCTATACAACCCCCTTTACGTTAAACACCAACTATTTTTTCTCGTAGATTAATAAAAAGCATAGAAAGCACACAATAGGACAAAACGATACATAGCAGGATTATACTATTAGACCAAGCAAAGGTTACCTCCTGCATTTCTCTCAAGCCGAGCAAGAAATACGTTAACGGTAAAAACTTTAGTGAGTATGGAAACAAATAACCGATAGTAGCCGATGAAATCATACTAATAATAACGGTGAACATTGCGAAGACAGCATTATGGATAATAAACGAAAAAATAGTGTGGACAATAAGTAATAACAATAACGTCAAGATAAATAGCATAAAATGATTCAACAGCACTTGCCATCCATTCGTGTTTAGGAACAACGATAAGCCTATGTCACTTTGATTCCCTGTTTGATTATTTAATAAGAAAACAACTATTCCCGTAACCCCATAACCTATTCCAAGTGTTCCAACTAAACTGCTGCATATCGCAATAAACATACTGTGAAAGCAATGACGGTAACTTTTCATTCTTAGAATGAGATATGTTGGATGATCACGCATCTCACGTAAAATAAACGAACTAAGAAATAGGAGGATAGGGATAAAAATCAATAACCAACGTAATAAGTCGAATTGGATATTTAAAGGCATATAGAACATAAAAACAATCTGATTTGCATAGCCATTTGGAATGAGATCGCCATATGAGGCATAAACAAGAATACCATTCAGTACAAAAACGCCAACGATACATAGAACATACGCAGGTTTAAAGAAAGAACGTAAATAGTAGAAAATTAATTTTTTTAGCATTATTTTCTCTCTCCAATATACATATCCTTATTATTGATACAGCAAAACCCAATTAAATATAGTAAGGAAATTAACACAATCCAATATAGTAGAATTGTATATGGATATTCTCTTATGTCAGAAACTGAGCTAGTGGTATATTGAAAAACATTGATATGGTCATAAAATAAATAGGAAGAAATAGGCGTTATTTTTGAAAGGAACACACCTATATTCAATATGTTGACTAGAAGAACAACTGTACAGGCTAATAAAACCCGTCCTGTAAACAAGTAGCTTATGTAAAAAAGCATTCCGAAGAAACATAAAAACAACCATAATAGTACGACTGACATCGTAGTCAAGAAAACAGGTGTGTTATTACTTAATAGCTCAGTATGATGTTTATAGTAATGAATACTATAATTACTCCATTGATTATTGAAATCTAATACAAATATAGCTTCAAGTACCATTATGGCAACAAGCATTAGACAGAAATATGCAGCTGACTTTACCACTCGTAAAAGGTTTGCATAATACCATTGCCGTTTCGTATGAAATCGAATTAACAAATAGTTTTGCACATTCCCTAATGTAAATAACGATATAAGAATGATTAAAAATGCAGGCAAGATGGAATAAAAAAGTGGATGAAACTCCGTAAGATGAAGTAATAAATCAAAGATATTTCCTTCGACTAATTTTGTTGATAGCAACAGATTATAGAAATATAGCATCAACATAATATAAACGAAAATGATACTTTTTTTTGATGAATATAGCTTTAATTGTTTTTTACTCTTTAAACCGCTCTTCAATCTTCGCTGCCCCTCCTATAAAAAATAGTGTCATCCCTACTACAACAAGCACAACGCCATATAGAAAAGTTTGGCCAATATTATATCGATCGATGACATCCACATCAAACAGTGCCATCGCATTTAAAGCAGGGTGAATTTTCGCCAATACTGTCACTGAAATAATAAGATAAATAAACGGTATAAATATCGCAATATATTTATTTTGAATTACCCCCGATATTCCTAAACCAAGGGTTGCAAAAATCATCCCACAACAAAACATAATCCCAATCATCATAATTATCATCATGATTGGAGTACTTACACCGATACTTTGAAAAAAAAGCACCGGTTCCAATCTTTGCTCGGGTCTTAACATCGGTACATTTAATAGAAGTTTTAAAACCATTAAAAAAGTAAAACCAATAATAGGGCCAATTGCAACGACTACACCACCTGCAAGTGCATTTACAGCTAAACGAATTGTCATATAGTAGCTTTTTTTCATACGGTATCGTATATAATGATGGAATCCTGTCTGAATATCTGTTCGATAAGAATTCGCGAACGGCATACATGCAATAATTGGAAAAGTAATGACAATATATGATGCAGTACCAGCGTTATAGCCCTGTAAAAAAGCGTATACAATTGAAATAACCCCACTATTAATCCATATTAATGCTTCCAGCATACCAATAAACACGAGTAGAATAGAGGAGGCTATTGTGATAAGTCCCATTTTGGATAATAATGCTCTTTTAAACTCTTGCTTAATATACATCAGCAACCCAAAACACCTCAACTTTCACCATTTTTAATCAATTGATTGAATGACCAAAAATTAAGTGTCTTTTATCAAATCGATTAATTAGGTGTCCACGTTCCTGCAGTATCAACTGATTCAAACGTTCCTATTGAAGTAGATATATTTAAATAAACATTTTCTCCTATTAATGAACTGGCATTTCCTAAGTAATCCATTAGCACGGTCGTACGCTCTGAGTACATTTCTTTTGTTGTTACATTCCTATTCCCCTTTTCTACCCATGACACTAATTTGCCCCTCTGAACATACGACACTAAATTGTAAGCACTGCCCGTATTTTCTTTAACTGCATCATTACTTTCTAAATCACTTATAATTTGAACTTTCCCTGAATATTCGTGATATGTTGGGGACGCCTTTGCAAATGAACCAAGCCCTATAGTCAACAAACTAACAGCTACAATACTGGCAAAAAGTTTAGACTTCTTCATTTTGCTCTCCTCCAAATTGTAATGTATTTCTCACTATTTTCGGTCATTCAATTATTATAATTTTACTATTTTTCAGTTTATTTCGTAAAGTATTTTTTGTTAAAATCTATATATTTAGTTTATATTTTAATATCACACAAGATAAAGTTACTATTTTTACCGTTGCATGTTATACAAAAGACCAGCTACTTTTTATATATAAGTAGCTGGTCTTCTTCTATATGTTTCAATATTGTTTAGCGAGCTTACAACGAGCTTTACCATAGCCAATATCTAGCTCCCTGTGTGACAATGAACCTGTCAAGCCATGTTTCAAAATTCATCTGCAATCTTTGAATGTCTCCTTCATAAACATAGATGAGATAATCATCTTCCCCATTAGCAACTTTTTGCGAATCAATGAACATATAGTCGCCATATCCTCTATAATTACCCATCATAAACCAATTTTTATCATAGGCACTTTGATAATATATATTTGTCTCATATTCATGGATATAATTTAGTATCTCGCTTAACTTAAATATATCAAAGAAATCATAACCAAGACCTTCAACATTAAATAATTTAGCCCCATCACTTTGTTTTAAAAATAAGGATAATTCTTTTGGTAACACGTGATGGGTATTTAATGCGAATTGCTGTAGTTCATGGTTTGATATTGGACTATTCCACTCACATGTTACATTTAAAATTTCTCCATTTTCCCTTTGGATGGTAATGCTGTTCTCTTTATCTAGCCTTTTATTTAATGATGCTAAGACTAATTCCATAGACATATTAACTTCACCTAATTTCTAATAGTTTACCCACCAAGGAGATACAGTTGCTCTATGAAATGAATATGGCAAAGGAATTAAATTGCTATAATCCTTATTTCCTCCCCATTTACATGGTCTAATATGATGGATTTCATAATCATTCCAATTTAAAGATCCATAAGTTTTATCATACCATGCTTTATATGCTGCTCTATCAGAGGAAGTCAAGGCACAAGAAGAACTAGAGTTTGCTGACCAAGTTGTAGAAGCAGGTTTAGTCATTACTTTTTTAGACTTAGGGTCTGTATATTCTGGGTATTTCATTCCTTTTTTATTCAATAACCAAGGTCCTTCATTTTTAGCACTCGCGCGATAAGATGCGTTTGGATAATTAGCATATGCTATTGAATCCGATTTCCAATAATAAGTAGAATTAATATAAGCAGAAATTGTAACAACTTGTTTTAAGGCTACTGTTTTTGTAGTATTGTCTGCATTTATATATGAACCATTTTCACTTGTAGCTCTTTGAATACTTGCAATAATTGTATAGCTATTTGGTCTTTTACCTATCCCATATACTCCGGTAACCTCTGCTGAATGGTTAATTTTTGATGTTGTTGTACCAGCATCAGTAATCCATGTTTTAAATGCAACTGAATATACCAATAAGGAATTGTAGGTACTTATATTATCTGAATCCTCGTTAATTGAGAATGTATTTATTTGAAACTTGTTGTCAATTAACTCATCTATATCAATTATTTCATCAGTTTCAGTATCTAACGCAACTAGATATGTTCCTTCACTTAATATATATCCATCCTTTATTACATTAAGGCTATCATGAAATTCTGTTCTAAGGTCTTCCTCAGTAATATATTCATCAATATATCCCAACTCATTTAATTTTTGTAACTGAATAGCCGCTTCTGAATAATTTTCCTCATGACTTACTTGATCTAACTCTAACACAGACGAGCTTGCTATAAAGTTTGGAGTAAAAGAAACTAAAAGTAATAATATTAATAGTGATGATACTAATTTTTTCATTTCAATTTTCCCTCTCCTTTTAAAATAGAATTTTAGTATTTTCACAATTTAAAGTTATTATTCTAGTGGTTTAATAGGAGAAATTTTAACTCGTGCCTGATATACATTATCACCTCAACCTTCAGCATTTTAATTAATTGTTGAATGACCAAATTTATGCGGCCTTTCACGTTCCGATTCTTATTCTACTTTTCTACCCATGACACTTATTTGCCCCTCTGAATATATGACACTAAATTGTATGCACTGCTTGTAGTTTCTTTAATATCATTGGTCTCTAAATCTTCGAATCTTGGTACTTTCCCTGAATATTCGTGATATGTTGGGGACGCATTTGCAAATGAACCAAACCCTATAGTCAACAAACTAACAGCTACAATACTGGCAAAAAGTTTAGACTTCTTCATTTTGCTCTCCTCCGAATTGTAATGTATTTCTCACTATTTTTGGTCATTCAATTATTATAATTTTACTATTATTCAGTTTATTTCGTAAAGATTTTTTTGTTAAAATTGATATATTTAATTGATATTTTATTAGTACATAAGGTAAAGTTACTATTTTTACCGTTGCATTTTATACAAAAAGACCAGCTACTTTTTATTTATAAGTAGCTGGTCTTCTTCTATATGTTTCAATATTGTTTATCGTTTTATCTCAAATTCCTGTGGTCCTGCATATGGTGGGGCGATGTTATATTCATAGAAAAAGATGACAGGGTTCCCTTGTTCATTAATATAGAAGTTTTTAGATGTATACTCGTCTATTCCTCCAGCGCCCTTTGAAGCGTAATATTCCTCATAATACCATAATAGATTTTCATCAGCCTTGGCACGTTCCTTCACTTGACGTTCAATCTCAGGATCTACCTTTTTCTCGTAGTCTGGTCCTAGTAAATCAACGAGCGTTAGTTCTTTTCCTGTTGTCAGATCAATATTATAAAAATATTTCGTGACAAACGTTAGTCCGTTCGTTGTTTCCGTTTCATTAATGATAAATGATAACGTCTGTTCATTTGAACTTTTCACTTCATAATCAAATTTGTATGTACTCGGCGTATATTCAATATCCTCGGAATACGCTCCTTCCCCAAGGTAGTTTTTCTTGAATTCAGCTGAGTCTTGCTTTGCCTTCTCAGCAAGACTCTCAATTTTTTCCTTAATCATCGTATTAATCTGATTTTCTATTGATGGATTACGTATATCAGTGAATTGTGGAATTTTAATATGCGCATCAATATAATCCGTCTTTTCTATATATTCATCAATTGTTATCACTTTGGCTACTGCCCCTAGTACAGGAACCTTTGACACTGCCAGTGCAAATGTAGGGCTTAAGTTCACAAAAAACATAAATATAAGACATGCCGTTAAAGGAATTGCAATAGATTTCATTTTCATAATCGTTATCCTCTTCTTCGGTACTATTTCATTTTCAGCCGTCGATAGTACTTTTTTTCGTATCAATTCCTTATTCGCTAAGTTTTCTTCAATAACACGTTTTAATACTTTTCGTTCATGCTCCTTCATTTAGCTTCAACCGTCCTTCCCAAACTTTTTTCGTATTTCATGAGTGGTGCGGTAAATATGATTTTTTATCGTGGATTGATTTAAATGCAGTAATTGAGCAATTTCAGGAATTGATAGTTCAGCATAATAAAATAAGTAAAATACTTTTTGCACCTTTTGTGGTTTTGATTGCAAAAAGCGCCAAATAGCCGATAGCACTTCTTTATTTTCTACTGTAATCTCTATTTCATTTTCGTATTGCTCATTATTTATATCAGCCTGATTATATTCTTTATCTTCTTTATTTATATCAAACAACGGTATGATACTTTTTACTTTTTCCTTTAAAGAATAATGGTTGTAGATTTTAGATTTAGCGATTCTTATTACATAGGCCTCTGGATTTTTAATGTAATCGAGCCCCTTGTCCTTTAGTATTTGATAAAGCGCTAAATATGTTTCTTGAATAATATCAGGAATAACACTCGTATGATTGCATTTACTAATGACATATATTAAACATTGATGATAAGTTTTGTCATAAATTTCGTTAAATTTTTCTTCGACTACTTGCGTATCCAAAGACTCACCTCCCTTTAATGATACGAGAGAATGCAATCTACGAATGATTGAACAAACATCTTGAATGTTTTAATTGATTGGTTTCGTTTCTTGGCACAATCAATTGCCAAAATAGGGATCGACTTTTTCTTCTTGTAGCGTTAAAAGTTCCGATACTGTTACAAATTCATATCCTTCTTTTTTTAATGTCATTAATAACTCTGGTAAAGCCTCTGCTGTTGCTGTATGAATATCATGCATTAATACGACAGATTTATTTGTGACATTACTTAAAATTTCTTTTTTTATCGTTGTTGGATTACGACTTTTCCAATCTAGTGAATCAACAGACCATAGAATGGTTGTATAATTATTTGACGTTGTATAGTTTAAAATATCTTGATTGTATACCCCGTAAGGAGGACGGAATAAAGTTGATGTTACGCCTGTTGCCATTTCAATAATATTGTTCGTTTTATCTATTTCTTCTATCATTTCTTTATGCGTCATTTTCTTTAAATTCGGATGACTAAAAGTATGATTTGCTATTTCATGACCCTCAGCAGCTACTTGTGCCGCAATACTTGGATACATTTCAACTCTGCTCCCCAGCATAAAGAAAGTTGCTTTTGCTTCATGCTGCTTTAAAGTCTGCAATACTCGTGGTGTTACTTTTGGGCTCGGTCCATCATCAAAGGTAAGCGCTATGTATTTTCCATCAGGACGCAATGCAATTGTTTCTACTTCTTCTATTACTTCCACGTCAGCTTCATTTTCTTCTGCTATTTCTTCGGTTTCTACAAGCCTTGCCTCATTACTAACAATATTTTCAGCTTGTCCATGGTCCTCTATTTTTCCACCTATTAAGTAATAACTAGCTCCTAGCATTATAGTAATGAACACAATGACCGCCACAATTCTACCCCATCTAATTCTTTTCCTTCCTCTCATTCCAATGCACCTTTCTTTTCTAAATTTAACCTTTATAAAATAGAAGAGAATACGAGAGTTGAAAAAGTTTCAATGAATTTATAAAAAATATCATTTTTTTGTAGCAATTGCGCTTTAGCATTTTTCTACCCAGCCAATCTATAAAAATCACATTTAAAATAGTACAATTTTGTGAATGTTAATACTTAAATGGCTTCTTTATTACAAAAAACAGGTCTCTCATGAGTACCTGTCATTTGTTATTGCTTATATGATTAATCAACAACTTTTCCACCTGTGATTTAAGAGCTTGATTAGCATAACGAAGCACTACATCATTACCAGCAGTGGCGACTTGCACGTCACTAAAGTATTCATCTACTGGCTGCCATCCTACTACTCGTATACGTTTTCGTGCAAGTTCTCGTTTGAGGTTAAAATATTCTTGTCGTAGGTCCTTTAGCAATGAATCCATCATTGGAAGAAATACCGTTTTCATTTTAAACTGTTCTACTTTATGATAGTCAACCTGCAATGATTTAACTGCTAGTTCCAACAAAAGATACTTATGAAGTAACTGTCTTTCGTCAGCCTTAATCATAATAATCAGCATCCAGTTGGGCTGATTGTACATGCTGTAATGGAATGCGTATAGTTTTTATCAGTGTGTCCAGTATAAGTTCATTGGTATTGAAATTAATTGACTTTATTAATCCATTCCATTGCATAGTTTTACTATCCATCCATACTTCTAACTTAACGTCGCTTTGCTGATTATAGGCTTGATTTATTGTTTGTTGTAATTCTTCTAGCTCCCAATCCGTTAGCTCTCTTGGTGGCTCTATATCTTCTGTTTGTTTATACGCTCTAAGCAGCTCCAAATGTTCTGGTAACATCATCGATGCCCATTTAATATTCCCTCTATCCTTTATCATTCCAATCACTCCTATGCCAAATGACCACCAACTAAGCGATCTCGTTTAATAGCTGTACCCGCTTTTGTATAAGAAACTGCTCTTAATATTGAGGTAGCTCCAAACCTATTGCGTATTGCATCCATTGTAGGACCAATAATTTGACGTTGTGGTTTGCGTTCATCAAATAAATCCAATTGAATGCTATGTTCTTTCTCTAGGTTGGATATTCTGACTGATAATTGTCGCGCTGGCTCTCCAGCAAAATGTTCATCCAGTAATTCAATACAAGTTTTATACATCACAAGCGTTTCACTTGTTGGCACTGCAATTGTTTTAGACCGATGAAACCCTTTGGTCATGGCATTATGACTATATGAAAGACCTAAGCTGATTGTACGGCCAACAAACCCTGCATCACGTGTTCGTTTCATTACGTCTTCGCACATTTCTAGGAGCACTACCGAAATCTCTTTTCGTGTGTGATAATCCCTCATCAGCATTTGCCCCTTACCAAAACTTAAAGCTCCGTTTGTTATTAACGGCTCTCCTAATTTGGATAGATCTATTCCCCATGCATGGTAATAGAGCTGATTGCCCATTACACCAAAGCGCTTTTCTAATTCTTCTAAATCTGTATGAGCCAAACCACCAACTGTTTGTATTCCCATAGCATTTAGATTTGCTTCCATTCGTTTTCCTATACCCCACATTTCGGATAGAGGTCGAACTGGCCATAATTTCTTTGGAACATCCTCATACGTCCATTTGGCAAAACCAGTTTTCTTGGCATCAAGGTCTAAAGCTAATTTGGCTATTAACATGTTTGGTCCCAGGCCTACTGCACTAGGTACATTAAATTGATCCAGAATAGCTTTTTGTATTTCCTTAGCCGTTTCCTCATGCGAGCCCCAAAGCTTTTCAGTACCAGTTAAATCAACAAAGCTTTCGTCTACACTATACACATGTATAGCATCAACCGGTACGTAATTAGAAAGCAAATTTGTAATCGTCATCGACATTTGAATGAAGAAGCTCATTTTTGGCTCAAACAATCTAATATCAGGATGTTTCGGTATCTCATAGCGTCTACTTCCAGTTTTGATTTTAAATTTCTCTTTCATCAATGGTGATGCGGCAAGTACTACGCTGCCTGGTTGGTCAAAGTTAGCAACTACCGCAACTGGCGTTTTTAAAATATCTAGCCCATGTAACATCGCTACGCAGCTGGCATAAAAACATTTCATATCGATACACATAATAGGTCTATTTGGCATTCCCTCATAATTCATATAACTTCACGTCCCTTACTAACAATAGGAATAATGGCTAGAACATTGCTGATTAAAAAAGTACGCCTTGCATGTCTTGTGAAACAAAATGCTTGAAATGAATCGCCAACCATTTTAATGACTTTTACACGCCTTTTTGTCACGGAACCATCTTTCGCTATATACATCATGTTCACTAGTTGACTGCGTTGCATAGCTTTAATCAGTTGCTCTCTCATCTTAGTTTCCTCCTCAGTGCCAGTCATTCAAAAAATTTTGTATCCAATAGCCAACCATTTTTGTTCGCTTCAGTTTACCTAATTATTATTAGCACAATAATTTTCCCCTTTACCTATCTTATGTAAGAACACTTGTTTGTATACATATTAGAACAAATGTTTGTATCTTGGCAAGGTTCAATTTTTGGAAACGAAAAAAGACCAGTTACTCAAATGAGTCCCTGGCTTATCCCTATCTAGTAGACGGCTGTAAAATGACTAAGCAGCATCAAAAATCTAGTTTTTCTAATGTTTGTTATGTGTATTCACACAATACAAATTAATCCCAAATGATCCCCTGCTTAATAATAGGAATGATTGAAAATTATTGAAATAAGTATAGAACATTCTATTAAAGTCTATTCTAAAATCTAAGCAAGAAATGTGAGGAGCCTACAATTCAATATGAAATTTAAACTACCTTTCAGGAAAAAGAAAACTCCTGTAGAAACGCATCTCTTTCCCCCTTGAAAATTCAATGTTTTCACATAAAAAATCAAGCATACATAGTGTATGAATATAAGGAGTAATTCGTTATTAATAATAATTATCCAAATGATTAGAATTCTAAAAAACGTTGCAAAAACAGATTCAATTAAATGCAATAGCACCTAGTCGTATTTGCACACCTCTTATCCCTTCTAGTTTTTCTTCTGATGAACACACTACACGGAGCGAATCTATTTGATCAAATGGCCCAGTCTTTTGAAGTTGCTCCTACATGCATCTAATGATTCTAGAGACGTTACTGGGCAAGTATTGCATATAAATTATGGTGAAGGATTGAAGATTTGCTACTATGCAGTAATCCTATTTGTTTGCACTCGGATGCCCCATACGTTTTTTTCAACAAAAAAATGCCCGCTATTTGATTAGCGAGCATAAAAGTAACTTGATGTCAGGTGCCTGGCACTTTTATTAAGTGTATTATTTACTTCTCACAAACAATAGTTTGTACCATTGATTAACTAAAAACGGTAAGAACGATAAGCTATAAATAAAACCTAATTGTGCGCCAGTTAATGTGGCAACTTCAAATATATCCGTGAAAGATGGTACAAATAATACTACATGTAGAGCAACAAAGCCGATTAAAAATGCTAACCAAGTATATTTATTCGAAAATATACCGATGGCAAAGATTGACTGTTTGGATCTAGAGTTAAAGCCATGTATTAGTCTTGATAAACATAACGTTGTAAATGCCATTGTACTTGCTGTTAAAGTATCTCCTGTCGACAATCCTATTTCGAAAGCAACAGCCGTAGAAATAGCAATTAATAAACCTTCAAGTACCACTTGGGTCGTAAATATTCTATTTAGTAATGGTGTGTGAATATTTCTTGGCTTGTCCTTCATAGTGTTTTTATTATTTGGTTCCAGCCCGATGGCAATTGCCGGCAAACTATCGGTTAGCAAGTTAATAAATAATAGATGGACCGGCGCAAATGGAACTGGTAAACCTAAAATAGTGGCATATAAAACTACAAAGATAGCTCCAGCATTCCCTGAGAGCAAAAATAAAATGGCATTTTTAATATTTGTATAAATACTTCTTCCATTTGATATTGCTTTGACAATCGTGGAAAAATTATCATCCGTTAAGATCATAGAAGATGCATCTTTTGCCACCTCAGTACCGCTTATTCCCATCGCTACACCAATATCGGCTTGCTTTAATGCTGGCCCATCATTGACTCCATCCCCCGTCATAGCAACGACGTTCCCTTTTTCTTGCCAGGCTCTTACAATACGAATTTTTTGCTCTGGTGTTACGCGGGCATAAACTGAGAAATCTTGCACTTTTTCTTGCAGTTCCCGATCAGTTAATTTTTCAATTTCAGCTCCTTCAATCGCTTCTCTTGGATCCTGTAAAATACCAATTTGTTTTGCAATCGCAGTGGCTGTTATTTTATGGTCACCTGTTATCATTACAGGTTTAATCCCTGCTTTGATACAGCTTTCAACTGCTGCCTTTGATTCTTTTCTAGGAGGGTCCATCATTGCGATTAATCCGACAAAGATTAAGTCTCTTTCGTCTACAACGGAGATTGCTCGAGGTTCATATACCTCCTTGTATGCAATAGCCAAAACTCTTAAACCATTCATCGAAAAGTCTCGATTAACTTCTTCAATTTTTTTCTTATGTTCATGAGTAATAGTTAATAAACCATTAGAAGTATTAATTTTCGTGATTTTTGAAAGGAGAACATCTAATGCTCCCTTCGTAATCATAATATTTTGCTGATTAATACGATTCACTGTGCTCATAAGCTTTCTATCTGAATCAAAAGGAAGCTCTGCTACCCTTGGACAATTTTCTCTGACGATTAATTCATCAAAGTCGTATTGCTTCCCTAATTTCACAAGCGCAATTTCAGTAGGATCACCAATTTCTTTATGATCTCTTTCCAACGCATCATTACATAAAATTGCCTTCCAAATAAGATCTTTTTCGATGGTGTTTTTCATTTGTAGCTGATCGTGTGAAATAACTTTTTGATCAACAAATACATGTTGCACAACCATTTTGTTTTCAGTTAAGGTTCCTGTTTTATCTGAACATATAACAGAGACACTTCCCAAGCTTTCAACAGCAAAGAGCTTTCGGATAATAGCATTTTCCTTTGCCATTTTTTGTGTCCCAAAAGCCAACACAATTGTCACAATCGAACTTAACGCCTCTGGTATAGCCGCAACTGCCAGCGAAACGGCAAACATAAACGATTCTACCAACTCACGGCCTCGAACAAGATCAATTGTGAAAATAACTACACAGATCATCGTGATTCCTAAGGCTAATTTCTCTCCAAATTGATCTAGGCTAACCTGTAGCGGAGTCTTCTTTTCTTTCGCAGTATCTAGCAAATTTGCTATTTTACCAATTTCCGTTTCCATTCCGATAGCCGTGACAATCACAATACCCCGACCATTCGTAACAAAGCTCCCAGTGAAAACCATATTTTTCTTATCAGCAACCATTACATCTTCCTTGATAGGGTCGGCAAATTTCGCAACCGCTAAAGATTCACCAGTAAGTGAGCTTTCATTTATGTGAAGATTATGGCTTTCTACTAATCTTCCATCCGCATTTATATAGTCACCAGCCTCCAAATACAGAAGATCTCCTACTACTATATCTTTAGACGGAATTTCGATAATCTGATTATTTCGCATCACTTTCGCAATTGGAGAAGACAAAGCTTTCAAATTACCTAAAGACTTTTCCGCCTTTACATGTTGCACAGTACCGAGAATTGCGTTTAAAATTATGACAATCAAAATGACAATCGTACTTTCTACCTCACCTAATAGAAATGAAATAAAAGCCGCTATCATTAAAATAATTACTAATAAATCCTTAAACTGTCCAAAAAAAACGGCAATTGTACTTACTTTTTTACCTTCCTCTAATACATTGAAACCATAAACTTCTTGCCTCTTTTGAACGTCAGAATCACTCAATCCTTTATTGGTCACGCTCAATTTATTCATGACTTCTGCGGACGACTGCTGATGATATTGTGTCATTTCATCTAGTTCTCCTTCCAGTGTAATTTTATTAGACTATCATACTCATGACGAAAAACGATTGCTGCTATTTTGCTAACAAAAGAGTCTCGCAAAACTCGAATAGACCATTATAACTTATGTGTTATTCATCGTAGAGCTGACTATTTCAATAGAAGGAAAACGTCTATTGAATAGTCTTTTAGCTACCAAATTTCAATTTCCCTTGTATTTTTCGACTACAAACTCCGAACTTTCTTTCATGAATTTCGGGAAAATCCCCATTCTGAAATACGTTTCTCCATATCTACTCCATCTTCAAATATTCGAACTATAACAATCTATTCCTTGTCCTAATCCAGTATGATAATAATTGATATAGAGATTTAATTTTTTATACTATTGTTGACGTAAACTTATAATATTTACCATCTTTGTGAAAATGAAAGCCCCCTCGACTAGTAGCGTCAAGGGGGCAAAATAACTTATCAAGCTCTAAAATGATACACGAGTGCCCATACAAAGCATCCTATTAAGATAAATAGTGCCTGGCACTTTCTTTTATTGATTTCAAAAGATTTATAATACATAAACACAACTATAATGTTTTATTCTGTGGTATACTACTTCGAGTAGCACCATCAAAGGGCACAACCAATTCTGAGCTGTAGCGTATTTCATACGCTACAGCTTTTTTATTGATTTCAATAAAAAGGATATACACCAGTGGCATTTTACAATATAATGTATGAACTAGAAAATATTAATAAATACATATTTAAATAGCTTTCCAAAATTATTAAAATGATTAAGGAGCGAAAACAAATAAGATGAATGTAGAAAAAGTCTTTGAAAGCTTCCCGCTATTAAGTTCGAACAACCTACAATTTAAAAAAATTGAAGAAAGCCACTTAGATATGCTATTTGCCATCTACGATAATGAAAAAGTATTTGAGTTTTGTGGCATCATTCCGAAGCACAATATCCAGACAGTCCAAAAAATGATCGGTCATTTTGAACGGGATTTCACGAAAAGAAGCCGAGTGAAATGGGGTATTTTTTTAAAGAATCAACCAGACACATTAGTCGGCATAATAGAAGCGATGGATTTTAATCAAAAAGTAAACATGGTTACAATTGGTTACTATTTAGCTGAGGACTATTGGAATAAGGGCATCGCTACTGAATCTGTGCAAACAATACTCGAATTTCTATTTAATGAAGTCGGCATCAATAGAATTCAAGCAGAGGTTATGCCGATGAATGATACTTCAAAAAAAGTGCTTTTAAAAAGTGGCTTTGTAAAAGAAGGATTATTAAGACAAGCTTCATTCTGGTCTGGCAAAGGCGTTATTGATTTAGAAATTTACAGCATACTGCAAGAGGATTACAATAAATAAATTAAAAAGATCTTGGATTGGAAAGTACGTTTAGTATCATTAGCTCAACTTTACGTTTCTTTTCCTAATCAATAAAAGCACGCTAAACAGGACTATCTGTTTAGCGTGCTTTCACTTGTTTATCATTATGAATGTTTATTTCATTAAACAGTGCCATAAACCGAATCTACAATCACGTATTAGATTTCAATTCTTGCCATTTCCAATATGCTTCATATAGCATATCGTGTAGAAATTCCTCATGCTCTCGCTCATCACCTAGACCTCTCTGTTCTAATTTCAACCCTAACCACACCGTATTATCATTTCTAAATTTAGGATCACCAACACCATCTAAAATACAGAAAAAGTGAAAAAAGATTGAAATCATCCGATCACGAACAATCTTTTCAATACCACTTATACTTTGATGAGTAAATTCATTGACTTTTAACGCGTTGAGTTCCTCAGCAGTTAGTTTAAGCTCCTTCTCTACGCCTATTATCGCGTTTTCTGGATGACGTAAACTATCACCCATTTTAGAGTATTCTTCAATTAATTCATGAACCTCCATTAGTAAACTCATTTGACTATCCATCTAAATCACCACTTTAAAGTTAATTTAGAAAAAACCAACAACTATCATCGCTAAGCCATTTCCTTAATGGTAACTTATTTACTTACACCATACAGTTTAAAAAGTTCGCCGGATTCATATTGTTCAAGAACTATGCTTGCCTCAAAACTGGTCATATTTTGTTCCATCCCTGCAATCTTTTCAAGCATTTCTAAAGCTTCAACTCTGCGATAGTCCACTACAATTGAATAAATACTGCAAACATATAAAACAAAAGGATTTTCATGTAAAAACAACTCATCTAACACTTCTGTTGCAAGTTCAGATGATTGCTTTAGTTGCTCCAAAATTGCTAACAGCGCCTTATTGGATTTATTTCCTCTTTTATAATCTCCTGTCATCTGCGTTTCTTCTGCTATCAAGCAATGATTAATAAACTCATCTACTAATATTTTCGTATCTTTCATATATAAACACCTACTATATATTAGTTTAGCAAGCCTAACTTTGTATTAAATAAGCTTACCGACATTTACGAAAGCTGTTCTTTTCTATTGTACGAATGCAGAGACATACTACTTAGTTTTCATTCTATTTTTTTAATTTTCTTTTGATATCAGATGCATGTAAATCAATCTTTTCTTTATCTTTCAAAGCGTTTCTAAACGCTAAAAATCCCAATATTAGCATTGCTATACTTAGAGAAGCAAATAAGATGAAAAACACCTCTTCGCTTACTTTATTAGTAAAGAATAAAATTAGTACAAGGATTGCGATTGCAGTAATATAGCTTACATATTTATTATATTTGCAAGACATATGATGCACCCTTTCTAGCTTTAAATTATTTGATATTTCAGTTAATTTAATTTAGGATATAAATTATAACACACTTAGTAAGTGCATGTTATGAAATTAACACAAAAAATAACTAGTTTATTTGCCGCTTTTCTTTTATTGAGTGCAACTTTAAGTAGTGCTACATCTGCACATTCCCTAGTTCCTTCAGCGGCTATTAAGACAGAAGAAATTACTGGTACTAATGATTTAATTAAAGCAAACGAAAACGGTGTTGCGGAAAATGATTTTAATATTATTAATCTACCGAGTGAGTTTGATGATGGAATTCTTCTGAAAAGTAAGGGGACCGGAGAAGATTTAAAAATTGGTGTACCGAATAATATGAAGTTAAGTAAACCTACAATTACAGAATCAGGCAGCTATGAGTATAAGAATGACGGACCAGTAGACTTGATTTTGCAACCGACGGAGTTTGGAATTAGAAGTATTGTAAATATTAAAGATGCAAGTGCTCCAAAGGAATATAAATTTGAGTTGGATATACCAGAAGGACATAAGCTGATTTCATCTGCTGATTACTTTGGTGACGTCCCTGGAAATGAGTTAGATACAGAAGAAGTCTTTATTGTAGATGAAAATAACATTATTCAAAGTGTTTTTGGGAAAGCTTGGGCAGTTGATGCTAATGGTGTAGATGTACCCACTTATTATGAAGTGGTTGATAACACTTTAATTCAAACCGTGAATTTTAATGAAAATACTGCATTTCCTGTATTGGCAGATCCAGATTGGGTAGCAATAGGAGCATGTAGTGCAGCTTTAGTTTGGTTTGTTGGTTCAAATTTATTTGTAGCAGCTAAAATTATCAAAGTTAGAAATTATATTAAAGCTCTCGGTGGTTTTAAAGAAAGTGCAAAATTAATTGCGGGTGCTACATCTTGGGAAGAAAAATTACGTGTGGGGGGATCAGCTTTACGTAGTTTAGCAGCAGAAATTACAGGTGTTACAGGTTTGTATGCGTGTACTAGATTCTTTAATAAATGATGCACATATTTTAAAAGGACTTGAAGAAGAGTAGACAAAATCGTCTGCTCTTTTTTTGTCGTGCTGTGAATGCTAGTAGGAGGCAGGAGAGGATTATAATAAATAAATTGTTATGGGCGTACTGATTAGGTTTTTCAATGAGAACCTGATTTTTTCTTTTAAATCGGCATTACTTCTTTCTGTAATACAAGACGCAAAAAAGAACATATATTCCCCCTCTTTAATTTCTTTATCGTGAATATTTAGTTTTATATTATGACAATGGTGCGAGAAGATAATTTAAAACTATAAAATATAGTGTCGGATAATCTGTAGTTATTATTTATCGATTTATATAGCAACAAAAAAAGATTGTAGATGCACCCGAAAATTAGGAGCAGCTACAATCAAACAGCCTCTATCAACCTACTTTTACTTAATACTTTTAGCAGCTTGCTGAATAAGTGCAGCTACCATCGTATCCATTTGTGCAAAACGATCATCCTTCGTTTGCCCGTTTACAAAGCGGTAATAAATCTGTTGGCAAATCACCGCTAATTTAAAATAAGCAAATGTTATATAATAATTGATTGCTGAAACATCACGACCACTTTTCTCTGCATAACGTTCGATGAATTCTTCCCTTGTATAAAAGCCAGGTAAAATCGTAATCGGTGGTTCTCCTAGTGCGTACAGCAGCATTTTTGGGTCATCTGCATGCATCCAGTAGCTCATGGCAACCCCGAGATCTGCTAAAGGATCCCCTACTGTCGTCATTTCCCAATCAAAAAGCCCAATCATTTGTGAATAATCTTGTGAAAACATCGCATTGTTAAACTTATAATCATAATGAATAATTGTCGCTTCAGCATTTGTCGGTATATGATCCTTTAACCAAGCTGTTAGCACTGCTACCTCTGAAAGCTCAGCTGTTTTCGCTTTATCGTATCGATCAATCCAGCTATGCACCTGGCGTTCCATAAACCCATCAGGCTTGACCATGTCTATTAATGGCGTTTCCTGATATGGGATGGCATGAAGCGCTACTAATGATTCCACCATCTTTTCAGATAACTGACGGGCTAGTTCTACTGTCGTATCGGTACCAGGTGGAAAATGCGTATCCAATACAACACCCTTTTTTCGTTCCATTAAGAAAAAATCACTGCCGATAATGCTATCATCATCGACATAAACATATGGTTTTGGCACAATTGCTAAAAACGGATGGAGCGCAGATAAAATTGTAAATTCACGCTTCATATCATGCGCCTTTTTTGCAACTGGCCCAAGAGGTGGTCTGCGAAGTGCGACTTCAAAATCCGCTATTTTTAAACAGTAAGTTAAATTAGAATGGCCAGCACTAAATTGAGAAATTTCTAGTTTCCCCTCTGGTAAGTTTGAGAAATGTCGCTTTAAAAAAGCATGTAATTGCTCTGCATCAATCCGTTCACTTGCCCTTACTTGCATCGTATCCATAGGAACCCCCCTTAAATAATTGCACTCATTCCACCATCTACGACAATGACCTCACCTGTAACATAATCCGAAGCTGCTGCTGCTAAAAATAGTGCAACTCCCTTCAAATCATTTTCAGAACCTAAACGCTTTAAAGGTGTAGCGCCCATTAAATAATCTTGTCCTCGTTCAATTAAGACATTCGACATTTTCGTCGGGAAAAATCCGGGAGCAATGGCATTGACGTTGACACCCGCTGGTCCCCATTTTACGGCTAAATCTTTCGTGAATGTAATTACTGCACCTTTACTAGCATTATAGCCAATCGTATCCATAAAATTAGGTAGTGTACCACCAAGCCCTGCAATAGAAGCAATATTAATAATTTTCCCAGCGTTTTGTTCGATCATCACTTTACCAACTGCCTGAGTCATTAAAAATGTCCCATTGACATTCACATCAAAAACCCTTTGCCAAGCCTCGTACGGCATGTCGACAGCAGGTGCACCCCATGAGGCTCCACTGTTATTTACTAAAATATCAATTTTCCCAAATGTCTCCAATGTTTTGGACACGACATTAGCTATTTCTTCGGGTTTTGTCACATCACAGGCAAGCGCAAGTGTCTGGACACCCAATTTCGCAAGCTGTGCAGCCACTTCCTCACAAGCCTCCACTTTTCGTGAGCATAGCACAACATTTGCACCTGCCTCTGCAAAGCCTTGGGCAATTTGCGCACCAAGTCCGCGACCGCCACCAGTAACAATAGCGGTTTTCCCTTTTAAGCAAAATAAGTCAAATACACTCATTTCACCAGCTCCTTTTGCTTTGTGGCATGTTTTTTCAGTTCCAATTTCGCTACAGTATTGCGATGAACCTCATCTGGTCCATCTGCTAATCGCAAAGTACGTGAATTGGCCCATTGTGCAGCTAATGTTGTATCGGGTCCCACGCCAGCAGCGCCAAACGCTTGAATTGCACGATCGATCACACGTAAAGCCATATTTGGTGCAACAACTTTAATCATCGCAATTTCAGCCTTCGCTTCTTTATTGCCTACCGTGTCCATCATATAGGCAGCCTTTAACGTAAGCAGTCTTGCCTGCTCAATATCAATGCGTGACTCGGCTATCCTTTCACGCATTACGCCTTGATCGGCTAATGGTCGATGGAAAGCATGACGCTCCTGTAAACGAATACACATTTCCTCTAAAGCTCGTTCGGCTGCTCCAATTAGGCGCATGCAATGATGAATTCGTCCCGGACCTAAACGCCCCTGTGCAATCGCAAATCCTTTGCCCTCACCCCATAAAATATTTTCCACAGGTACTCGCACATTGGTAAACGTTACCTCACCATGTCCTTCTGGGGCATGATCATAGCCAAAAGCAGTTAGCATGCGCTCTATTTTGACCCCTGGTGTATTCATCGGTACTAAAATCATCGACTGTTGCTCATGTATAGGTGCACTAGAATCCTTATGTTTGCCCATAAAAATAGCGACTTTACAACGAGGATCTCCAGCCCCTGTTGTCCACCACTTATGGCCATTTAAAACGTAATAATCGCCATCACGTTCAATACTTGCCTCAATATTTGTTGCATCACTTGAAGCTACTGCGGGTTCTGTCATCGCAAAGCAAGACCGAATTTCCCCACGTAATAACGGTTCTAGCCACTCTTTTTTCTGCTGCTCAGAGCCGTAGCGTACAAGTACCTCCATATTCCCTGTATCAGGGGCATTGCAGTTAAAGACTTCGGGCGCTATTAATGAACGCCCCATAATTTCACACAAAGGAGCATATTCTAAATTCGATAAACCTGAGCCGTACTTACTATCAGGTAAAAACAGATTCCATAGCCCCGCTTCCTGTGCTTTGCTCTTCAATTCTTCCATAATTGGAGGAATCGCTCCCCAACGATCCTCCATTGCCTCCACCTGTGCCGCATATACTGCCTCATTTGGATAAACATATTGCTCCATAAAATTTGTCAGTTTTTCTTGCAGTTCTACTACTTTTTCACTATAAGAAAAATTCATATGAACGCCCCCTTTGATTGACAACGCGAATGAAAAATGAATGATTGTTCATTCTTATTCTTACATTAAATGTTACCGCTATATGCCATGTAAATCAATCATCAATTCCATAAAAAATAGAATAAAAGAGATAATACGTTCACAAAACAGCTAAATTAAGCACCATTTTTTCATTCCTTCCATAAAACACATACAAGATATTCACTATTTTAAAAAAATATAATTATTATCTTTTACTATCAAAGTATTGCATAACACCTTCAATAAATTGACGGATTGCAAAAGGTAGATGTCGATTTTTCAAATACACTAAATAAACATTTCGCTGTAAATGTGGGCAATCAATTTCTTTTTGAACAATTGTCTTTGCTGTTGGTCCCTGTAAATAATTTTTAGGCAATATCGTAATACCTAAATTTTCACGAACGAGTGATACAGCGGTTTCAAAACGCTCGATTTCAAATTGTACATTAATCTCTTGACCAGCATTTTCAAATGCTTTCAAAATGTCTTGACGTGTTTGAAAACCGTCTGTACTAATAATGAAAGGTTCATTGCCTAAATCCGAAATAGACAAAATATCTTTTGCTGCTAATGGATGATTTAAAGGTAACACTGCTACAAGTCGTTCCTCATACAAACATTTCACCTCGAGCTCTTCATCATCAATCAACTGATTAGTAATAATGACATGTGTTTTATAACCTTTTAGTGATTTTTTAACACGTTTGCTGCCTAAAATATCTACTAAATGAAACTTCATCTGTGGATAGACCTTTTTATATTCAACAATGGCTTTTGGTAACCAATGCTTGATTGATTCCATCACGCCTATAGTCAAATCACTCGTACCATGTACAATGACCTCGTCCATTTCAATTTTTAATACTTCCATATTTTTTAATATAACTTTTGCTCTTTCATATAGAAGCTCACCTGCTTCAGTTAAGTGTAAGTTTCTTGTATTTCTTTCAAGTAAAGAAGACCCCACTTCTTGCTCTAATTTTTTAATCGCATTACTTAAAGAAGGCTGAGAAATATGCAGTTTTTCAGCTGCTTTCGAGTAATTCATATGCTCAATAACTGCGATAAAATATTGTAATTGTTTTAAATCCAAAACAGCATACCTCCATATTTATAGTTTAAAGCTATAGATTAATAATAATTATATATTAGTAAATATAATTATGTGAATATATAATAAATTAACACTACATGAATAATGTTAATGGAGTTGATAAAGAGATGTATATAATGACAGATCAAAAACAATGGAAAGGTCGAATAGACTCAACTACAAATACTAGCAGTTTCCGTTTACATCAAAAAGTAAAACGATTAGCTATTAATGATGTAAGCGCTTCAGAACAGAAAAATGCTGGGATTGTAGGTTTTATATGTGATGAAGGTGTACGCCGTAATCAAGGGCGTGTTGGTGCTGCCAATGGACCAAATGCAATGCGCGAAGCTCTAGCAAGCTTACCATGGACATTTGATGATCAACAGGAAATTATCGATGTTGGTAACATTATTTGCCTAAATCATGCGTTAGAAGATGCGCAACGTGAGCTAGGCGAGGTTGTCCAAGGGTTACGAGCAAAAAACATGAAGTGTATTATTCTTGGTGGCGGTCATGAAACTTTATATGGACATTATTTAGGCGTTCGTGCAGCATTACCAAATGATGCTAGTATCGGAATTATTAATATCGATGCACATTTTGATTTACGACCATATGATGAACAGCCTTCATCTGGTACAATGTTCCGTCAAATTTTAGAACAAGATCCACATGCGGATTATTTTGTACTAGGCATTCAGCGTTATGGAAATACAAGAGAGCTTTTTGATAAGGCACATGAGCTACAGGTGAAATATATATTAGAGGAACAAATGACAGCAGAAAATCACACGAACATGATGAATGATTTACAGCAATTTATGGATAATCATGATTATATCTTGCTTACTTTATGTATGGATGTCGTTAACACTGCTTTTGCACCTGGTGTAAGTGCGCCATCACCTTTTGGACTAGATACAAAAACTGTTCGCTCTTTAATTCAGAAAGTAGCATCACATCCAAACACACATTCTTTTGATATATGTGAAGTGAATCCGTTACTAGATGAAAAAGGTCAAACAGTCAAATTGGGTGCTTACTTTGTCTACGATGCACTCAATCACTTAATTAGGGGGAACGGTTCATGATCGAAATTAATCAAATTACTACAATATTTCTCGCAGTCGCTCTATTTGCATTCGGGAGCTTTCTTATTAATAAAATTAACTTTTTAAAGCGTTTCTGTATTCCAGCACCAGTTGTTGGTGGTTTACTGTTCGCAGCATTAACAACAATTTTAAAAACAACTGGCGTTTTAGAAATATCTCTTGATACTTCATTACAAAGCTTATTTATGATTACGTTTTTCACAACCATTGGGTTAGGAGCTAGCTTTAAACTTGTAAAGCTTGGCGGTAAACTACTTGTGATATATTGGTTAGCTTGTGGCTTCCTTGCATTAATGCAAAACGTAATTGGTGTCTCACTTGCTTCACTTATGGGCATTCATCCACTAATCGGTATGATGGCTGGCGCTGTTTCAATGGAAGGTGGTCATGGTGCTGCTGCTGCATTTGGACAAACTTTAGAAGATTTAGGTATTTCATCAGCTATGACAATCGGTGCTGCTGCTGCAACATGTGGCTTAGTAGCAGGTGGACTAATCGGTGGACCGATTGTAAAATATTTAGTCGGAAAATACAATTTAACACCTGATAAACAAGAAACTGAAGCAGTTGAATATGAGAATAAAAATGAACAAATAACATCTGATTCATTCTTTACACAGGTAGTAATCATAACATTTTGTATGGCTGTAGGAACGTATGTGGGCACTTTGTTCTCAGAGGCTACAGGCTTTGTTTTACCAGGCTATGTTGGTGCAATGTTTGTCGCTGTATTAGTTCGTAACATTTTAGATAAAGTGAAACCTAACGCAATTAACATGAAAAGTATTTCTTTAATCGGTGACGTAACACTAGGTGTCTTCCTTTCAATGGCGTTAATGAGCATTAAACTATGGGAAATCGCTGATTTAGCATTACCTCTATTTGTAATTGTTTTTGTACAAGTACTATTTATCGTTCTATTTTGTATATTTGTATTATTTAAATTACTCGGCAAAAATTACGATGCTGCCGTAATGGTTGCAGGCTTTGCTGGACATGGCTTAGGCGCAACACCAAATGCAATGGCGAATATGTCTGCTGTTGTTCAACGCTTTGGTCCTTCTACAAAGGCTTTCCTTGTTGTACCAATCGTAGGCGCATTTTTAATCGATGTTTTTGGTATCCCTATTATTATTACAACGATTAATTTATTTAAATAACATGATAAAAGCCGTGCACCGTCTACATAAGACAGTTGCACGGCTTCTTCTTTTATAGTAAAGAAAATAATAGATTTAATTAATTAATGTAATATATCACTAACCGTTACGCATTCATAGCCTTGTTTCTGTAAGTAAAGGATGACATTTTCTAGCCCATCGGCTGTCGTTTGATGAATATCATGCATTAAAATAATGCTTCCATCTTTTACAGATGCTTTGACATACGTTAGTATTTTATCGGCATTTCGATGCTTCCAATCGAGTGTATCTATAGACCATAAAATAGAAGGCATTGTGATAACAGATCGTACTTCGTCATTTGTAGCGCCATATGGTGGGCGAAAAACCGTTGGATATTGACCAATAGCCTCATAAATAGCATTGCTTGTTCGATCAACTTCTTGTTTAACACTTGCATTCGTCAAACTGGTTAGCTTCGGATGATTCCAAGTATGATTGCCAATTTCATGACCTTCTTTATATACTTGCTCTACAATTTTCGGATTGTTTGAGGCATTTTTCCCAACCATAAAAAATGTAGCCTTCACATTATACTTTTTTAAAATGGCAAGTATTTGAGGCGTTACTTTGGCATCAGGACCATCATCGAAAGTTAAAGCTACTCGTTTTTTTGCCCCTTTTGCTACAGGTACACCTTTATTATAAACTTTATTATCAACTATCGATAAATCTGTTAACTCAGAAGCCTTTATGTAACCTTTTTGCTCGCCTGCTTCCACATATGCCCAACCTGCCACTATTGTATACTGCTGGACAATCGTTTTATTGGCTAGTGTACCTAGCACTTCACCACTTGGACTCGCTGTTAAATGAATTACAGCCCCATTAGGAGCGTTTACCTGCTTTTTTGTCCCTGTGGGCTTTTTAAGTGCATTTGTTGCGACATAGCCAAATCCATGTCCGTATTGAACATACGACCAACCACCAGGCGCTGTACCATACACAACCAACATACTATTTTCATATAGCTGTCCGGCTTTTTGTGCATTTGGACTTGGATAAGTAAATAAGTTTGTGCCGCCTTTTTTAGCGACTACAGCCTTTTCAGGAGTTACCTCAGCTAATGTTGTTACTTCTACATACCCTTCTAGCTGTGACATTTGGATATGTACCCATTCTTCATTTAAAGGTGTGGCTAACACAAAGTTACCTTTTGTTACATGGCCGCTCACCTTACTTTCTGTTGAAGCTTCTACATAGACCGTTGCATCCTTTGTAACAAGTTGGATGGCAGCCGTACTAACTGTATTTGCAGAAGCATGCCCTACAACAGCAATACTGCATAAAAATGCCCAAATGAAAGCAAATGGTAATAATTTCTTCATCATTCTACACCGCCTTTTACTATCACTGATGTCGTCTCCCGTGTAAAATATGCTGAAAAACATAGGATTTGATTCTTATTATAGATGAAGATTTCATACCAGAAAATAGTAATAATCAACTAGATTTACTAATTGAAAATTTAGCTAGGAATGTTTTTTGATAATTTGAATCAACAGCATACTGCTGAATTGTTTCTTCATGCTTTTGCAAAAATGCTTTTACCTTTCCTTCATCAAACAATTCATTGCCTTTGGGTAATGTAGAAAATAAATTTTCCATTTCATCGATTAAGATATCTCTTGAAATTTCATACAAGTCTCCGTCCACCTCAAAGCCGAAGCCCTTGGCATTGGGCACTAAAATGACGCCCATCATAGTGTTATAAACAATTGCTTTATCTTTGGATATTGATGAAGAAAACCACTTACTTAATGCTTCATCATCATCTTTATAAATAACGTGGAGCATCTCCCCACGCAAATCCAAGTGGTCGATTGTATCCCCATGTAAAAAGACTGTATTCGCAATTTTCCCAACATTCATCGCATCCCCCACATATGTGCCAATTAAAGGCTCCCAAGTGGCCTGCTCCTCTTTCACTTCAGGCGCTTGAGCAGTGCATCCTGTAATTAAAACTAAGCAAAAAAGAAAAGAAGCTACTATTTTTTTCATTATTTTCCTCCTATAGTGCTTGATAAGCTGCCATTGCATCTTCTACATGGAATGGAGGGGTCCAAACATGCCCTTCCGCATTCGTCGTAACAAAAATAAATAATTCACCGTTCTTTTCCATTAAGGACGCTAAGCAAAGTCCTGCCTCAGGTGTATAGCCCGTTTTCCCACCAAGAATAGCACCTTCCACACCATCCATTTTCGTAAATAATGTGCTCGATATCGTTAATTCATTTGGCACTAATGTCGTATAACTTTTAGTAGTCAAAATTTGATAAAATGTTGGATTTTCAAGCGCATATTGAAAGAGCTTACTAATATCACGAACACTAGATACATGTGCAGCATGATGGAGCCCACTAACATTTTCGTAATGGGTATCATGCAACCCTAGTTCCCGCGCTTTATCGTTCATCATTGCCACAAATGATTCCTCACTACCTGCAATGGCAATTGCAAGCGTAGCAGTTGCATCTGCACCAGATGCCAGTAATGTACCGTATAATAAGTCCTCTAGCGTCACAAAATCTCCTGCTTGAAAGCCTGCCATCGAAGCATTTTGCGCAGTATATTTTGCAATTGTTTGTGGTGTAACCATTGTTTGTGTTTGAAGATCTTTACTCGCCTCAATTGCTACGATTGCCGTCATGATTTTAGTTAACGATGCTGGAAAAATAATAGCATCTGCATTTTTTTCATATAATACATCGCCGTTATCGTTTAATAATAAAGCATTTTTACTATGTAACGAAGGTAGCTCAATGTCCACTACTTGTTCGTTTGTTTTATTAGTATAGAAAAATACTGCAACAGCACATATACAACAAAATAATACAAATTTTTTCATAAAAAAACGCCTCCCACTCATTATAATAGGAGGCAATTATGAATATTCCTGTAGGAAATTTATGAAGAAATTCTTAAGGATTGCGTGTAGTCTTACATTATGTAATAAAACAAATGCTACTTATCAATAAAAATCATCAAATTCCAAAGAGATGTTTTGAATCTTTTTTTTTGTTAATTTAAAAAATACATCTTGTGAAACATCTAACTTTAGTGCATTTTCCTTTGCTAGACCAGCATAGACCCCACGTAAAATTCGCCCCGTAAGACCATGTGAAACAACAATTACTTTTGGTTCATCCTTTATGCTCTCAAGCCAATCTGTTAATCTGCTCACAACTGTGTCGTAGCTTTCTCCATTTGGCGCATTGAAAAACCAGTTATAATGATCTGTATTTGCAAAAAGATTCGGCCAAGTATGCTCAATTTCTTCCGTTGTTAAACCAGCCCAATCTCCCACAGCCACCTCAGCTAGTCGATTGTCCTGTTCCACATTGTTAAAATCATAGCCAATTGTATTACAAATAATTTCTGCGCTCTGTAAGGCCCTTCCTAAAGAGCTTGAAAATACTTTCCACTCTTGCGGATCGCCAATTAAACTTTTCAACATGTCGGCATTTTGCTGAACTTGTTCGATGCCTACAGCCGTTAATGGTGAATCAAGCTCCCCTTGGTATCGTCCTTGTGTATTTAAAACCGTTTCTCCATGACGCAGTAAATAAATAATTTGGTTCAACGATATTCCTCCTCTACAATGCTAAAAGATAATCAGATTGTACAGGTAAAATTAAATTAGTACAAATAAATACATTGCGGCTAATAGCAAACAGAGCGGGCTATAAAACCACGTGTCATTTCTTGCAAACTGAGAATGTTTTATTTTTTTGAAAAACCCGATATATTTAAAATCCCCTATTGCTCGAATAAAAAATATAACAGCGCAGACTGCACAACCAAGTGTGAGAAAGGCGAATTTTTGCATGCTTTGCAAATAGATTCCTTGCATATACAACAGGAAAGCTGCTACCAGCAGAAGGAATGCCACTAACAGTGTTCCTGTTTTCTGAGGGATAAAAACGGGTTCTTGCTCTCCCTTTTTTACAGGTAACACTACTTTAGAGCCCCAGCTCCCCCCACAAGCCCAATAAACATGTAACATACTAATGAGAAACAGGACAGTGACAGCCAATAATAGTAAACTTATAACCATTTATTCTCCTCCCATAACGTTTTAAAACATACTATATCGTATGTTTAATTGTGAATTTGTCCCTCACATTTATGAGAGACATTCATCTTATATCTTTGCTAAAAGCTCCAACATTGTTCCTATCGTAAAATTAGGATTCTCTTCAAATCTTGTCATCCAGCCTATATAAGTTAAATATGCAAGTCTAGCTCGCTCTAAAGCTTCAAAAGCGTTGTTTTCCTTCTTTTCATATAACAATGCAATACATCGAATTCTTTGTTCCTCAATATCAACTAATCGACTTGCGACAATTTGGTCATATTTAGCCCAAGCATAAATGCCCATTTCGATTTTTTTATCGCTACTAAAACTAATTGTTAAGAGCTGTTCTAATGATGAATCCTCTTGCTCCATACTTTGAATGATTCGTTTTGTTGCATGCATTTCCCAATAATCTAACATCGCATCTAACAGTTCTTGATGATCCCGAAAATGATGATAAAAACTCCCTTTACTTATTTTCAGCAATCCCGCAAGCGTTTCAATACGAACTTTATGAATACCTGCATCCGCTAATTGCTGTAGACCAGCCTTGACCCAGTCTTCTCTCGTTAATTGCATCATGAATACCCCCGTTAACATACACTACCGTATGTTTAATTCAGATTAAGGCTAATTCTAAATTTTGTCAATCAAAAAAGAGCATATAAAAAAACCCCATAACAGTTTGTTAGGGGCAATGAGATAATACGTCTAATCTTGTGTTTTACTACCTTTATGCACATCGATATTGTTATTAATCGTTATCTTAATGTGTAAAAATGTTGGTAAAACACACGCAAGAACCAACAGCAATGGCACTATTTTCTTCATCAAACTCTCCCTACTATATAAAAATTATCTATTTACTATATTAATAGATCCTTGTATTTATGATTCTTAAAATAGTTGCAAAGCGTTGCGACTTTCATCCAAATAGCTTCTAAAACGTACTATCAAAAAGATTTTCAGAAATCGCTTGTACAATATCTGCATCTGTAAATTCCATCAGTTCATCTCTCGTAACATTTTGCTGCTGGATTAAACGATTTGATTGAATTGTCACCAGCTTTTCAAATACATTGCGAATATAACGGCCATTTGAGAAATTCGGGATCATTTCAACAGGAATCTGGTTTAATTGTGTTTTCATATGCTGCGCAAACGCGTCGCTATAACGATAATCGTTATTTTTACATAGCATCGCAAATATTTCGTATAGCTCGTCTGTGCTAAAGTTATCAAATTGTACAAAATGATTAAAGCGCGATTTGAAACCTGGATTTGCTTGTAAAAATTCCTCCATTAGCTCTGTATAACCTGCCACAATGATTACTAGATCATCACGTAAATCTTCCATTGCTTTTAACAAGCTATCAATCGCCTCTTTACCAAATGCATCCTGCTTATCATTAATTAATGCATAAGCCTCGTCGATAAATAACACGCCACCTGTTGCTTTTTTCACAACTTCCTGTACCTTTAAGGCTGTTTGACCAACATAGCCTGCTACTAGACCTGCACGATCGGTCTCAACGAAATGCCCGCTGGACAAAACGCCAAGATGTTTGTATATTTGTCCAATAATGCGAGCAACAGTTGTTTTTCCAGTTCCAGGGTTTCCAGAGAATACGAGATGATACGTAATAGGGAAGCTCGTTAAGCCATGGTCAACGCGTAAGCTTTGAATTTTAATAAAGTTGATTAGATTATGTAATTCCTTTTTGGCATTCGGGAGCCCTACAAGCCCATCTAATTGCGCCTGTAGCTTATTTATTTCCCTCTCTATTTCAGGTGTGATACGCAGACGCTCGCCGTGGATAAATTCTCCACTATAAATTATTTTGCCATCTTCATTATAATAGTCACCACGACCATGCTTTTCCCCATTTACAAGGTCACCAATATAGGATGCTTGCCCATTTGCATAATAAAGTGTGCCTTTCCCAGTCATAATATCCTCTTTAAATTGACCTTCTGCTTCAAGCTCACCTTGCCTTGAAAAGACTTTACCTTTCCCATGCTTCATATCTTCAAAAAAATAACCTTCATAGTGTAGAACTGTAACACCCGATTGAAGCTCTATTGAAGTAGGCGTTTCTGGAACATAATACAGCTTCCCTGCCCCCTGCATATGGTTCCACATAAAATCACCTTCGTATTGTAAAAAACCACTTGGGTAATATTGTATACCCTTGCCTTTTTTCATACCATGTACAAAATCTCCCTCAAATTGCGGGCGATTTAAGTGCGGATACTGCTCCCGTAAATCTTTAAATGGTGCAATGACATCCTCTTCATAATATAAAACGCCATAGCCATCCATTAAGTCATTGCGAAAATGTCCATCGTAATAAACCTTTCCATCTTTATATAAAATACCATGTCCTTGTTTTTTATTTTGAATAAATTCGCCTTGATAGATTATTTGACCTTTTAAATACATAATGCCGTTGCCTTGCTTCATATGATTGACGAATTCTCCCTCGAATAACAACTCACCCTCCTGATCAAAAATCGTTCCCTTGCCATCATAAATATCATGGCCAAAATCGTTTTTCTTAACGCCACCACTGTACATTATCTTCCCATCTGGGTAAAAAAGCTCTTTTTCTTGATGATTATAGTTCATTTTATTGCCTTCCTTTATCAATTCAGTATATGCTCAATTATAGCGTGGAACAGAATACATATGTGTGAATTTTTAGAATTTAAGGAGATTAACATGAAAAAAAGTTATAAAATAATTTTAGGTATCCTAATCCCCATCATTATCTTGTTTGTGACAACATCACTTCTAACTCGAGACTCTACCTTTAATAAGGAAGTAATCGATCGACTTGATATCGAACAGATAAATGAAATTGAAATTATTCGTGCATCTGACGAAAAAACAATTACTATAAAAGATGCAGCGAAAATCAGTGAAATTATGCAGTTATTTGAGAACAAAGAAATTCGAAAAGTATTTTTTGCAAAGTCAGATTTTAAAGAGGCATACTGGTTAACATTACAGATTAATGATAATCGTGAAGTCGGCATACGCCTTGATGATGCAACACATCTATTTGTTTATTTATACGAGGAAAATTACATGAAAGACTATAAACTGTTAGACAAATTGGATACTAAGTATATTGAAGAATTGTTTTTAGAATGAATCCCAAGTAAATTATACGGGAACAGTACATGTTGTAAGACGCAAAAACCGCGCATTGAATATTGCGTCTTACACTGTGTCCTAAAGTAGTTTTATTGGAAACTAGCGTTATTAAACTAAATGTTTAACCATTGTGAAATAGCTACTTCCCGGAGGATAATCTTTTATTTCCCCAACAACTACATAACCTCTTGCTTCATAAAACAAGCGAGCTTGAAAATCATAAGTAGTTAATAATGCCTTTTTTGCTCCCATTTTGATAGCAGTTGCTTCAGCTTGTAACAGCAATTTTTCACCTAATCCCTGTCTTCGATATTCCTTACTAAACCAAAACTTATTAATTTCGAGCCAATCCCAATAAACCTCAGCTGTTAATCCGCCAATCCATTGACCATCATTTGAAACGATAACATGCAATGGCTGCACTGCACCCTCTTTTCTTATTTCTTTATGGTAGGCAGAATGTTCATTATTAAACTCTCTTAAACTTGTATTTAGAAATGTGACAAATGCTTCATGATTTTCTAATACAACTTCTACATGATAATTCATCGTTTTTCCTCCTTCATTCACTGCATAGCTGTCTCCCCTTGAATTATCGTTCGATATTTCTACTAATAAAGTATCACTAGTTGCATACTTCATTCAACAGCTATCGTTCTTTACGTTTCTTTACAGTCATTATCGTTGCCATAACGATTGCTACCTTTACCAATAAAATTAGTACGTAAATACTAAAAGAAATGATCGATGGTAACAGCACTAACCACCACGACCATGTAATGACTTCAGTTAGCTTTAGCACAATAAAGACAATGGTTAAAACTTCTGCTACTCCCACAATCTCACCACCATTAATCATTTATTTAGTACAAAGTATAGCCGATTCTTCTTATTTTTAGGAAAGCACTCTAAGGAACATAGAGGTTTAAAATTCGTTTAATTAAAACAGGAGGGAATGTATGGAAATAACCTTGACTATATGGTCACTGATTTTTTTAATATGTAACATTATTTTATTTTTTATTATAAGTTCATCCGCAACATTTTTAAACTTTTTCATCGCTCATTTACATTTTCATCCTTTGAACGCTATATTACTCCTAACAATAGGATGTTTCTTTCTAGCCCTTATTGGGATGAAAGATATTAAAAATAGGGCTACTTTAATTATTAGCTATATTACGATTACGATAACTTTAATTTTTGCAATTATCACTTTTATATTAATTATGGGGCACTTGTTCGGTTAGTTGGTACTAGCTAATTGTGCAACTGTAGATAGAATCATGTGAATCGTTCGTCATTAAAGACATGTTAAAAATTGTTAACAATCCAATTATTAACATTTATCAGTATTTCATTGTCACGTATTGTTTTACAGTTATAGAGAGGTACTTACATAAAGTTGAGTATCAAAATAGTAATGAAGGAGGTTCCTTTTAGGTTAAGGTAGCAATTCGAGTTTACTAAAAAGCACGACTATACTAGGAGGGAAATAAATGCAAACTCAGCTAATTCGAGAAAAATTTTTATTTTCAGATTTACCTGCAATGAATTCAAGTTATGACGAAGTGAGACAAGCATTCAAAGAAAAATTCAAAGTAAATCCAGATGGTATTGCAGTAAATAGCGAAACTTATTTTAAAGGAGTTACGCCTGCAATCACTGAGCAATATGGCCACCCTTGCTTCAAAACACTTGGTGACTTTACTTATACTAAAGGAGACGGGGCACCCCCTAAATCTGTCATTGTCGGTAGTAATATTGCTGTAAATCATGGGGATGAAGCAGCCACTATGACTTTAGAAGTACAAGGCAGTTGGCAAAGTCAACAAACATGGTCTACTGAAAGTACAACAGGTTTAACTTTTGCTTCTAAATTTACAATAGAGGGATTTTTTGAATCAGGGATGGAATTCTCTGTTAGTACTACTATAGGGGAATCAAAAACTGAAACAGAATCAAAAACGGCAACTGCCAAGATAGAGGTAACAGTACCACCAAGAAGTAAGAAGAAAGTTGTTATAGTTGGGACATTAAAAAAAGAGACTATGCATTTCCGAGCACCGATTTTTGTCAATGGCATGTTTGGTGCAAACTTCCCTAAGAGAGTACAAGATCATTATTTTTGGTTCCTTAATGCGACAAGTGTACTCAAAAATACTTCTGGAGAAATATCTGGAACAATTAAAAACTCCGCCGTCTTTGATGTTCATACAGAGATTGGTAAAACAGAGCCTTTAACAGCCGAAGAATTAAATGAATTTATGGCATTAACTAAATAGCTTAACTTTATCGGTGGGTTAACTCATACCCACCGATTTTACTATGGCCTCGAATAAAGGGAAATCACTGATAGGACCCTTCAACAAAGTTCGAACCTTTTATTAGGACAACACGTCGTTAAAAATTGGTCCGCCATCTTTTATATTAATTATTTTTAAACGATTCGTATTTTTAATAAATATTGATTTATAAAGCTTTGTGCCATTTTCATCAATAATTAATAAAATACGCTTATCACCGGTATCGCTTACCTTTTCAAAGTGAATGCCTTCTTTATTGTCAATTTGTTCGTTAATTTTGCTATATTCAGGTAATGAAGTCCATTCACTAAGGTCACTATTTTCCTTATCTTCACCTTGTACATTTTGTTCTGGCTGTACTGGTTGTTCAATATGGTCTTTTCCTTGTTGATTTTCCTGTTTCTCCTGCAGTTGAGAGATATCTTGATTTGTAGCCTCATTTTTTTCAGTTACTTCATTATTGCTGCAAGCTGCTAACATTGTTACGACAGCACTAAATAGTATCATTTTCTTAAACACGTTGCATTACATCTCCTTGTAGTCTCATAGTTTACGATAATCGCCTAATTATGCTATTATTTTTTTGTATTTTTAAGCATAAGGAGGAAATATTATGTCAAATAACACAATTAAGTGGACCATTATTACTGCTGTTTTAACAGTTTTCGTGTACATTGATGGCTTCTATTTGTGGGACATCTTTTATGTCACTATTCCTTTGGCAGTTTTGTCATCTATATTTGCGATGGTAGTCACGTACAAAGAACTGCGACCTGTTTATATGCTTTTAAACGTTTTATTCACATTTATAGCGATTGTCGCTTTTTTTGTTTTAAACAAATGACTTTCCAATGATAGCTATCATTGATTTATGTTACACATAGCTCTTTCATCTGTTATTTACCCAAGATCCTTCTAGTCTACTTGCTCGTTTGAAAGAATATCGGCTTGAAAGATAATTATAGCTTTCATAAAGTTTAAGTGTAAACCAAAAACTCTAATTACGAACATCTTTCTATCGTAGTTTTTTCTTTATTAATCACTAACGAATAGTCGTTTTAGGTCACCTGTTGGTCACTTTTTAGTCACTATAGCAAAAGACCCCCCATCACTGAACTGCACACCAATTGTTAAACACAATCTAACAATTGTGGTGCGGTTCATCACGGAGTGGTCTTTTTCCAATACTACTAAATAGTTACATTATGTTAGAAAAAATCAATTTAATCCCAATATTTATCCATTAATGATGTTGACCAATTTGGCTGTTTCACATCGCCTTTTGGTAAGAACTCTTTCATTACAGGTTTAATATCAATAATAGGTGTTCCGTCTATCGCATCTAATCCTTTAACAATTAATGTTCTTTGTTTTATATCTATTAGTTCTACAATAGTTACCCCCAATTTATTGGGTCTATTTTTTCCTCTTTGTGCAAAAATGCCAACCTCGGGATAATTTTTATTGTTTCTAGGATGCCTTGCATCGTACTGAATTTTTTCATCAGCAACCTTATCAAAATAAAAAATGATTTCCAAGTGAGAAAACTCGTCAACACCCTTTAAAGACGATTCATTAAAATTTTCTGTAAGTTCAATTGTTGACATTATTGAACCCCAATTATCATCCTCAATTTCTTTTCTATGATTATTTACAATCGCTACTGGTTGTATAGAATACTGCATAGTTAACTCTCCTCAAATTAGACTTTATTTTATCGCTCACTTTCCCTTCTCCTTTAACATTAATAAAATCTCTTCTATTACAATATCAGGCTCATCATGATGTATATAATGTCCACTACGACTAGCAATCCTAAACTTACTTGACGTTGACAGCCATTGGAATTCTGCTTGTAGACTTTGTTCAATTTCTAATATTTCTTGCGAGGGCCATCCTTCTTCATTATTATCGGGTAAACCTCTTGTAATAATTGAGAGAGGGATGTCACTTTGCTTTGAATGATCAACAATTTGCTTATAACTCTGTATTTTATCAATTTTCTCACTATTCAACATAGGATTTTCGAAATATTCCCTATTTCCTGCAAGTAGATTTTATGGTAGAACCTTTTCATAGGCAAGTTCTTTATATTCCGGTGCAGCGTCAACCAAAACCATACCACAGATGTCCAGCGGATAAAGACTGGTATACAATCTGGCGATCAATCCACCAAAGGAATGGCCTACTAATATATAAGGCTTCTCCAAGTCAAGCGCTTGCACCAATTCGGAGAGCTCCTCAACAAGATCACAGCAAGTTCGTGGGACAGCTACGTCTTGACTCCTGCCAATATCCGCCCTGTCATAGGACAAGGTTGATGTTTCATTCGATATTCGGTCTTGGACCTTTTTCCATGTTTCATGGCTATCGCCTAACCCTGCAATAAAGATTACGCTGGGTGTATTTTTACAATATTTATTGAACAGTATACGCCTATCATAGAAATTGATTATCTTTTTATGTTGTATCGTCACTTTTAATCACCTAATTAAAATATAAGCTTTACATTATTATTTCTACAATACAAATAAAGGACCGTTTATGAAAATCAGTAATAATTTTCCAAAGTCCTCTGTTAGTTAAAGTGGGAATCTTCACAAGATTACTCTATATTTTAACAATAATATCCAATTTATCAAAAATGTTCATCAACAATCTGTCCCTTTCCATGAATAAAGACGCTTTCCTTATTTCAGAAAAGCGCCCTTTAGTTGAATAACTCTCTTTCATAATGAACTCGGTAGTTTGAACAACAATTTACTATCTGTATTCGCTTTTCAACTGATGATTCTCGTCATAATGTGAGTGTGGATGATATGGAATTGTAGGTATTTCTAAAAGATGATGTAAACGCCTTTTATACTCTTCTAAATAACTTTTTCGTCCTTCTTCATCATGTGATGGTGTCCATGCAATGAATGGTTCAACAGGATCTAACCCTGCAAAATAAAGCATACCATGATTGATATGATAAAGAATTTTTTCATTGATATCTCCATCCATTCCATATGGAGTATATGCCTCTTTAGGAGAACCTGTTGTAATTGACAACATTGCCTTTCTTCCTTTGAGGCCACCTGTGTCATACCGCATATCCCTTGCATAAACAAATCCTGAAGCAAAAACTCGATCAAACCATCCCTTCAAGATTGCTGGAACCGAGTACCACCAAAGTGGAAATTGAAAAATAACAAAATCTGCCCACACAAGTTTTTCTTGTTCTTCTTGAATATCTTTCGAAAAACTATTTGTTTTAACTGCGTTTTTTTGTTCTACTGCATATTTTAAAAAATCATTATTTTCTCGATTAATAAAGTCGTTACTATCGGCAACAGCTTTAAAGTTCATTTCATACAAATCGGATACTTTGACATGATGACCTAAAGCAGTTAATTCTGAGATAGCCAGGTCCTTTAATGCTCCGTTAAAGGATTTTGGTTCTGGATGTGCGTATACAATTAATATATTCATTCTTTCATCTCCTCCAATATCATTTGTTTTTTGATGGCAGATTTGCAATTAATACACCAATTAAAATGAGCAAAGCACCTAAATATCCTTGCCCTCCCATGATTTCACTTAGGAAGATAAATGCAAATATTGCTGAAAAAACTGGCTCGAGAGAAAATAAGAAACCTGTACTCTCAGGAGTCGTGTACTTTTGAGCGATTGGCTGCACTACAAAACCATAAGCAGAGCAAATAACCGCTAACCCAAGTATTGAGAACCACTCTACAGCTCCATTTGGTAAAGTAACTGTACCAAAAATCAAATTACCTATGGCAGCATAAATACTTGCAAATCCTAGTTGAAAAATTCCTAGTTGAAAGGCATCCACTTCTTGTACAAAGTAATTTGTAACGATGATGTGTACTGCATAAAGAAATGCAGCAATCAAACATAACAGTGAACCCAAAGCAAAAGTAAAATCATCAATTATTGTAAGTAGTGATAAGCCAATCGAAACAATAATCACCCCGTATATAACCTCTTTGCGAGGTAATTTCCGTGTAATTAGTGTTTGCAAAATAGGCACTAAAATTACAGTTGTGCTTGTCAAAAAACCTGCTGAAGAGGCTGAAGTCGTTTTCATTCCATACATAAGCGCTATGAAAATCCCACATAATAGCGCTCCCACTATGGCACTGTACTTTAATATTTTAGTATTCACCCTCATTAAGGTTTTGTAAAAAATCACAATCATAACGAGAAATGCAATCCCAAATCTTAAGGCTACGACTGTGAAAGGAGAAACTGTATCCGCAAGAAGTTTCATAAAAATATAAGATGTTCCCCAGCCTAAAGAGACAGTTGCCAATAACAAGTTAGCCTTTTTTTGTGTCATCTGTTAATGTTCCTTTCAATTAGTAGATGGTGGCTATATGGTATCATCTACATTTACATTAGTAAAATTAATATTTATAATATAAATATTACAATTTCTAATGTAAGGAGCATCTAGAATGAACGCATATCATGCTTTTATGAAAGTAATAGAAACAGGTAATTTTACTAAGGCTGCTGAAGAACTAGGCTATACCCAATCGGCCATTAGTCAAATGGTAAATTCCTTAGAGAAAGAACTTTCAACAACTCTTATTTTTCGCTCTCGAACTGGTATTACTCTTACACCAGATGGCGAAGAATTTTTGCCATACATTCGAAATATTAGCAATTCGCATTTTGAGTTATTGGAAAAGCAAAACGAGATGATGGGGCTACAAAGTGGACTTATTCGGATTGGGACATTTTCTAGCGTAGCATGCCACTGGCTACCAAGGTTAATAAGGGATTTTAAATCTAAGTACCCAGCTGTACATTTTAATATATATCAAGGAGAGTATACAGTGATTTCCAATTGGGTTAAAGAAGGATACGTTGACTTCGGCTTTGTTAACCCAGATGCTGTGTACAAACTAACAACTATTCCATTACAAGAAGATGAAATGCATGCAGTCTTGCCAATAAATCATCGATTAGCTCCTAAAAATAAAGTCTCTTTGAAGGAATTATCAGAAGAACCTTATATACTTTTAGATGAGGGAGAAATTAATGAAGCATTAAGCATTTTTAAAGAAAATTCCATTGAACCTAACATACAATACCGAGTACATGACGATTATGCAATTATGTCGATGATTGAACAAGGTCTTGGCATATCAATTTTACCGAAACTTGTCTTAGATAGGTGTCCGTATAATATTGAAACAAAGCCAATCTCTCCGTCTGTTTCACGCAAAATAAGTTTGGTATATAAAGATAAAAGGGTATTACCTATAGCAAGTAGATATTTTATCGACTTTATCATTGAAAGTTTTAAAGAGACAGGTAATGAATTAAATAAAGAGTAAACGACATTCGAAAAGAATGCCGTTTTTTTATTTTTAAAGTGATTAGATTCACTAATTCGTTTTCTGAATTGCTGTATAAAAATAATTTGAAATTCAGTTATTGAATAGAGTCAATTCTTTGCGTCAAAGTTTCCTTATCTTTTTTTAACGTTTTTATTTGTTTTCAAGTTCGTTCATTTTTTATCCTTTTTTTCTAATTTTATAGCAAAATCTCTAACTTGCTTTTCCAATGGGTATTTACCTAATTGTTCCTTGGTTTTTTCATCGCTGAAAATCCTATTGACGACATCATAGACATCTACTATATCAATTTGCCTATTATCTGTAGAAACAATCATCTACCAATTCTACCTTCCTTTTTCCAATTAGTCATATGAAGTATCATAAGGAAACTTGATATTTCCAACATTTCTTTGGCATATTTAGAAATAAGTTTCACTAATTTCCTTCAAAATGATGTCCTTGTTACTTTGCAGTTCGTCAAAAGAAACTCTCTAATGCTTACAGAAATAACAACCAGTATATAAATCATCAAATGTTGGACAGGGCATAGATTCATCTGAACAATACCCCAGTTCTAATTTTTTATATTGCTTATTATTAATATTCGATTCAATAAGAGACTACCAATTTAGTAGCCTCTCCACAGCGTTGACGACTCCACAATCATCTTATTAAGTTGTATGCATGTTTCTTAGAATCAACCGTACATGCGAACGCCGATTATTGTAAGGAAGTTTTGTTAACGCATTTCCGTGCGCTTTTAAAATTTTCACAATATCAATTTACTACAAATTTTTGCGAACTTGCCTGGTGTTAACAAGTTCACTTTATTCAGGGGAATAAAAAATATAAGGTTATCATTGTATAGCCAAATGCAAATGTGAATTTTTGAAACAACCATTTATCTCTTGAATAGAAGAATAAACCCCACACCATAATGCACGATAGTAACATTAGCCATAACACCGTTTGATTAATGTAATACCAGTTCAGAATATCCACTACATACACCTACCTCCCTTAATCTGATACTATTTTATTAGACAACCTCTACATAAATACCCTTATACCCATCCAATTCTTTCTGCTATTTTCTCAATTAAGATATTATGTTTACGCAATACTTTGTGGCGTGAGATATACAGCTTTTCAGCTATATCCCCACTCGTAACAACCATCCTTGTCCCAGTAACGCATGGCTACAATGGTGCGCATATCCTCGTCAAGTCAAGGTCACGATATAGGTCCTCCACAGTCTTGATGATGCGCCTTAAATATTGATAGTAAGGCATCATTAGCAAGTACCTTAGCTTTCTCGGCTGTAGTATCTGAGATTGTATTACTGCGACCACCAACCAACTCACCTTGTTCGTTATGTGATTGCAACAACTCCCATTCACGGTATTTTAATTTCTTCCTATTTTGCTCCAGCTCAATCTAACTGTATAATACAAAGCGATAACGTAGGCATGCGCAGCACCTACCTTGTTTGTCAATTTTATTAAAGCTGTACTTTTATTTATAAATCTATTTCACAGGCATTTCACTATACAAACATAGCTATCACATCATAATAATAGTAAGGTAAAGCTAATTTAGCCTTACGCCTCCTTTTCTTTTTACTAAGGGTCACTTCATCCCAAGTGTCCCTTTTTTTATTTTCTTATCTCATAAAAGTATATTTTTTAGTACCTCTAAATGGTTTAACACCCCACTCCTTCTCTACGGCTAACATATTATGAATTGTAGAAAGGAGGTGTGTTTTATGGGATACAATGGTGGTAATGTTGGTGGTATTGAAAACGGCGGCTATTCTGGCGGGGGTTATGGTAATGGTTCGCAATTTGCCCTAATCGTTGTTCTATTTATTCTTCTAATTATTGTTGGCGCTACTTTCTTACAATACTAGATATTAATTTCCCAATCTAAGGGTCGCCCCTCAACCCGGTGACCCTTTTATAGTTTCTTTCCGAAAGTTGTTTAATATCTTACTGCACCATATCCACACGTTTTTTACTATCCGCAGCTTTGAAGCTTTCTGGATAACGCATTTTCAATTTATCAATGTTCATTTCGTAATGTTGTTTTATTACTCATACATTCTTAAACGTTTTTCTTCTTTTTCATCAATGCGTTCTATTTTTGTTTACGATGTGATTCCATTGCATGATCTCCGTAGCGTTTAAGATACGAATGATTTCACCTTGTTGAATGATAATCTTTTTGTTAGAGCATGTTAGTACTCTATGCTTATTGCGATTAGCCATGCGCAGATTCCTCCAATTTCTATTTAGTACCGTTAAATAAACAAATTCATCCATTAACTCTTGTCTTGGATGATCTGTATCCCCGCTTGGAGCCAAAAAAGAAGACATTAGTATTTTATAAAGAAGAACAGTTAAAACATCTCTTCAGAGTATTAGAAAAAGTTAAGCTTAAGCACAGGCTCCAGATTAAGGTAGTAGCAATGGTGGAACTTCGTTTAGCTGAAGTGGCAGGATTGTGTGTGGAGTTCTTTGATTTTGAAAATAATACTATCTATGTAGACAGAACGCTTCATTTTGATATTGAAATTAGAAAACTAATAATTTTACCTCCAAAAAAACAAAAAGCCTCGCTTAGATAACGTCCTAATGAGTGAATTAAAGATATTTATTGAAGAATATTTGGAGTTGAAAAATGAAATGGGTACACTTGGAATGCACTTAAAGTAGATGGGATTCCCTTAAATTTTATCTTTACAAATTCTGACGGTTATCCTTCAAAACCAGACTCTATAGATTTGGCTTGGAGAAGACTCATTGAAAAGTACAACTTACCAAAATATGACTTTCACGCTTTGCGACATTCATATATACAAGAACAACTTGGTCACTCTGATATAAAGATGACCATCAACACATGTAGTCATTTAACTAAAAAGGATAAAAATGATGCAAGCGACACTTCGATGATTTAATTAATTGGTCACTTTTTGGTCACTTGCTTAATTTTTCAACTTATTTGTTGTAACATAGTTCTTTAAAATTACATCTCAAACAGCGCCATTCATCTTGTGTTTGCTCAAAATCCTCAAGGTCTACTGGCTCGTTTGAAAGTATATCGGCTTGAAACTTTTTCATTTCTAAAACACTGTGTCGAAATGTATGTATTATATTGTCCATATCGAACGATGTAAACATATATTGTTTGCGTTCCCCTGTTACTAAATATTCATTATAAACTTCGATTTTTTCTAATGAAACACCGTATTTTTGTTGGATGTAATAAGCGTAAAGCGCTAATTGCTGACGATCATCATCTGATTGACCACCTGTTTTCCAGTCAATAATAATCCATTTATCTTCTATATCATCGTAATAATGAAAGTCCATCACGACAAAAACTTGCGTATCCTCAATTTTCATCGACCGAAACTGTTCAGGCTCACCAATTCTTAATGATCCTGTATGAGCAGTAATTTGTAAAAACGTCTCACTTAAAAGAAAGTTCGTAAACACCGCTTCCATTCGATTTTTATAATCTGTAATTAACTCAGCATTTAGCTTTCCCTCATAATAGATTTCCTGCATCATATAAAACTTATTAGGTTTATGTCTCCATAAATCCACATGTCGAGTAGAATCAATAAAGGCAGCATTTAGTTGGCTACGCGCACGATTTACAAGCTCTGACACAGACGGTACTGTCTTCGTTTGCAAATAATCGATAATTGTTTGCTCGATTAATCGATGGACAATTTGCCCAAATAATATAGGCATCGCTTGTAGCTTTTTTAAGCGATACACATGCTGGTGAAATGGTTCCACTTGATGGCTCAGCCATCCATTATGAGAAAAATAATATTCATAACCATATTTTCTGGCGCAGCTTGTTAATGTTTTATGGCGTGAAAGTGACCACGAAAATGTTGGAAAAGGTGAAATTTCAAACATGCGAACCCTCCTTATAACTATTGGAAGAAATCATAAACAAGTTGTAGCATAAGCACTATTGTCACAACACGTAACAATATCTTTACTTGATTTGCCTTTACCTTTCTTGCAAGGACAATGCCAATTTGCGCGCCAATAATGGATCCAACCATTAAGACGATTGTGAGCGGCCATTCGATTTTTCCAGTGGCAATATACGTAATGGCTGCCCCTGAGCACATGGCAAAAACGCCAACACGAGACAAGCCTACAGCTTTTATATAGGAAAGTTTTTCATGCGCATACGTATACAACGCCAATGTACTACTACCAGGACCAAATAAGCCATCATAAAATCCTACGCCCAGCAAAATGGGTCCATTTTTCCGAGTCATTTTAAATCTTTCTACATCACCAAAATCTGCACCACCGATAAAGGACATGATGAGTGCGAAGCCAAGTAAAATAATAGCAATAAGCGTTAACGTCTGGCCACTCATAAAGGAGGCAAAGAGCCCACCCAAAGTTCCACCAATCAAAGATACAAGCAGAACTGAACGCATTTCCACCCAAGACAATTCCTTTCTTCTAAAAATCGTATAAAAGCTAGAAAAAGCACTTACCATATTGGAAACTTTATTCGCTCCAATTGCTGAGTGAACCGGTACACCCATCAACATCATTGTTGGTAATGTGATTAATCCACCACCGCCAACTAATGTGCCGATGACATTACCTGCAATACCGATTACTAAAAATAAAACATATTCCATCCAATCCTTCTTTCTAACCACTTGATATCAATCTTATGTTACAGTATAACAGAATCCTATTTTGAAAGAAGACAATATCGAGGTGAATCTTATGCATGCACAACAAAAAACACCTACCCCCAAACTGTGTAAGCGACTAACAATAATTGTGGCAACCATTTTTACAGCTGGCATTACCGCAACTTTGATTCAATATCGTAAGCTCCCCTCCTCCATTTCTGTTTTACAAAGCTTTACGACGGACCATGCACAGTTCGGCCCTAAAATCGCTATCTTTTATTTACCATTTGTAGCGTTAATGCTCTTTTTACTTTTGCACTACTTGGAAATAAAAGCGGCTTATCCATTAGTCCGTAAACATAAGCCTACCTTATCTCATATTGAGCGACAAAATGGGATAATCACCTTCTGTCTTATGAAAAACAGTATTTTGCTGTATTTTACATATTCACTTTTCAATGATTTATCAGTGTCAATGGGCCATACTCGTATTTTACAACAATGGCATGCTTATGCATTTCTTGCTTTGTTGTTCGTTATCTTTATTTCTGGCATTATCCGTGGACTATTCCTCCAACATAAAGCAAAAAGCTAGCTGCACAATCACCTTTGTGCAACTAGCTTTTTTTATGATATAACACTGACAAATCGCTGAGTAGCGCTTCTCTTTCATCATCAACTATTGGCAAAAAAACTAATAAAATCTCTACATAAATCGATTGACTGAGAATGATTCTCGATGATAAAATTTTCGTAAATAAACGATAAAATGACAAAGGAGGACGACTTATGTCGAGTTGGGGAACAAGTATTGCCAATGCAGCTAAAAAAACGGCTAATGATCAGTTATGGCCAGTTACAACTATCGCTAGTGCGGTGGGTGGTGGATTGCAGGGTGCAAGTATTGCTAAAGAAACAGCCAACCAAAACAAAGCAAATGCACACATAAAAAATGTTGCTAATGTTCACTTACCCGTTAAAAATGTTGCTAAAACGGTTGTTTCAACAGCAGTTAAATCTTCTGTTGTTGGCTTAGGAGTGACGCTTGGTGTAAACTTTGGTTATCGTCTAGGGCAAGAAAGAGGATGGTGGAAATAATCGCTACTTTCACACTTAATTTTTCTGAAAAAATAAAACATTTGGATATTTGCTATAAAATACAAGATGAGTTATTTACTCAACAATGCTTTTATAATGAAGTAAAAGAATATTGGGAAGTAAAGATTATGAACTTTCCTTACAATACATTATATTTCTTTCAAACAAAGGATAACTACTTCTTAGATCCGAGCAATCCAATAATTCACCAAGATGGGCAAATGTATTATTCTGTATATACAGAGAAGCCAAAAACACAACAAGTTAATATATCAGCAAGTGTTACTATAAACCATCAAAAAACAGATGGCAATATTGCACCGACCGTATTTGTAAATGATTCTTTTATTTCATTGTCAATCACATTGCATTTCAATAAAATGGCGCAAACAACAGCGCATATTATCACAATCGAATGGATAAGTCCTGAAGAAACGTATTATATAATGGACAACCTTTTACGATTCGAAAAAGGCGCAACTAAAGTGCAGGCAAATCCTCATTTACGAATCGACCCTTCTACTATGAAACTAGGTATTTGGCACATAAGGATTTTAATTAGTAACATTCTCGTGCAAAAAGTACAATTCAAGTTATCAAACATTTCGTACTTCAAGGAAAGTTGGTGAAGTATTATGTGGTATTATCAATCGCTCGCATATTTTTTGTACTTTACGCTAATTATTTTTATTCCTTCATTTGTAAGGGGTTCTCCTTACAAGGAGACCCCAAAGTCTTCTTATACAAGAAGATTACTAGCCTCTATGGTAGTGGCTCTTATCATGACATGTATTGTTACTCTTTTAGATATAAGATTTCCTTTTGGATTTGATTAGTACTTCTATTACTATTGGAGTTCGGTGGATAGGCATTCATTCATATATGAACCTCTTCTATTTAAATTAAATGACTCTTCCTCAAAATATTCAGGAGGTGTTTTCCATTAAAGATAATACAAAAAAAGATAAAGCATTAATCGCATCTGGCTTTTTCTTTATCGTTTTTTTCGTTAAGTTAATTCAGGATTTTGATGTTATAAATCTACAAGATTTACTTGCATATACTCTTTTTGCTGCAATAGCTACTGGGATATTTTTTATTTTAAAGTACCCATTTAATAGCAAATAATTTTTATTAAATACATTAAACTGGAATGATATTATGATAAAAAATAGTCCATATACATTATTTAAAGGAACTATGGTCGTTGTTATTGTAATGTTTTCTATTCTTGGTGTATTTACAGAATATACGGTTGCGAACGAATACCCAGATGACGAAGAGGTTCTCGCTTTGATTGAGGAATCTCTAAAATTAATTTATGAAACAGGAATTGTTACTGACAATCAAGGTAATTTTTTAGGATATGATAAAGAGAAATTTGTAAACAGTTTAAAAAAATATGATAGTTATGAAGAGCTTATTCAAGCATTCGAAGATGAAAATTTATTCATAAATATTAATAAAGTAGATGTTTCTATCCAATCGAACTTTGGAACAAGTGCTGTTGCGTGTGAATGGCATTTAATGAGACCAACCGCTGAATACAGAGCGGCACAAAACAGTTGTCTTTCCAAAGGATTAAAAGCACATTTTGGTTTAGTTTCTTCAATTAGCACCTTAGCGAATTTAATATATGATAAAAAGTTCAAATTAGCTGCTTCACATATATTAAAGCTCAGTATTAGATCCAATATTGCTGGAGCAATTGCAACATTAGGGTATATTCAATATCAGTGTGCAGAAGAAATGAATAAGAAATTCCCTGGAAAAAGTAACTGTGAATAATTAACAAGTATACTTGGCTAATTAGAGAAGGTGTTTAAAGTTAAAAATATAATAAAAAATAGATTAGTAGTAGCATCTTTATTTTTCTCTATAAGTATTTTCATCATGATAATTGTGAACACTGATGATATCAGCATATCAAACCTAATAAGCTCAATTATTTTTGCGGTATTTGTAGGTGTCATATTTTTCATTCTAAACTACCCATCTAAAAATAAGTAAGATGCACATTTTCAACTCATAAAATTCCAATCACATGCTCTTTATTAAGCGTTGAAAAGGTAGAATTAACTTTCATTGTAAAGGAAGAGGCAGAACTAGATATTATCAAAGTATTTTCTGTACAGAACCATACTTTTTTCAATGTGCCTATCTAATCGTTGAAATAGTCTGGATTCTTTGAAATAAACCCAATTTTAACACCACATATCAAAAGTCGATTGAATTCCAACATTTTGGACCAATCGACTTTTATCGTTTATATCACATCGTTCACTTTCTTTTTATTGTGAGAAAAACTACTTTCAAAATATAAATTCATTAAAATGAGCCCTAATGCAAAAGCAATGAGACCTCCACTAATAAATGAAAGTATCAGTTTATAAAATAAACCAAAATCAGCTGTATAGTGATAATAATCTAATATTAAAAAAATTCCTATTGTACCAATAATCGAAGTAAAACTAGAAATACAATAAGCCCAGATGAATTGTTTTCTACTGTACAAAATACTTTCCACTTCCTTTCGATGTGCTTGTATATATTAGAATGAGAAAATTAAAATAAAAATATGCATTTTTTAAACATTTATTTGTAAATTATCACAGAGCTTTTCTTTATTAATTTATACCCCAGAAATAGATTTCTTAGCCATGTATGTTACGAAGCCAAAATTCCGTTTATTGTACTGAGAGTTTCACAAATTACGGAAAATAGATTATACTGGAACTAACTATTAACAATCATATTCAAAAAGGGGAATCTCCTATGACAGAAAATAATCAGACAGAAGCACCAAAAAAGAAAATGACTCTGCAAGAAGCCGTGAAGCAACAGCTTGAAAACAAAAAGAACAAAAACGATTCTACTAAGGGTAAAATGAATGGCGACACTTCAACAAAGAAAATGAAAAGTCAACAGTCGAAAAAAACAAGTAATACACGTAGAAAAATGGGCGTTTAAGAACGGTTTGATAAAAAATTCGTTTAACGCAAAAAAGCATTCAAGGAATCGTCAATTTTCCTTGAATGCTTTTTATTTGAAAATTACTAATTTATTTTTCATTCGACCTCTTGCCGAATCGATTGAACCTCTTCTAATTTTAAGTTCGTTAACTCCATAATCTCTTCATTGCTATTCCCTTTTAAAATCATCTTTTTCGCAATGCCTTCTATCCCTTGTTTAATTCCTTTTTCTATTCCTTCTTGTTCCGCGTAGTATTTTGCATCTTCAATTTTAGCCGCTTCATCTAGCAAATACTCGACCCGTGATTGGTAAGCGATAATATTATCTGGATCGAGACTGATTTCTTCCCATGCTTGAAGTGCTTTATGTATGTTTTCATCGGTCTGCGCTATTTCCTCCAATGCTTTATAGATATCCTCATGCACAATCTTTTTACCGTTATCTACCTTACCAAACATCAGCAACCACCTCTCTAAAAGATTATTGAATAATTGATGTTCATCATTTGTCCAAGCCTTTAAAAATTTATCCATTTCAATAAAATGAATTTCAAACACATCATCAGATTTTTGTATACGCTGTAAAGTCGTATCTTCGTACAAATGATACGTGCTATGATAGTGGGCTATCTCGTGAAACAATGTAAAATTACAAATGTTAATCGTAATGGTAGGATTCAATGTATGATACCCTTTGCCCTTTTGTAAACGTAGGTTGAAAATCTTGACCAATAAAATAAAGTAAGCTTAAGCATGTCTTTTTTATTGACTAATGGTATTTCAATATTAATTAATTTAATTAACTCTTCATTTTGCGTTTTCACAACAATATCTAATCGGGATTGTTTATCTCGTATACGCACCCGCGACTTATTGATTGATAAAGGTCAATTCTTTTATTAACTCTTCCCAGTAAATTGCAAGAATGCGTTAGATGTTTATTTCGTTCACTTCATAATAGTTGTTTAAAAGCAAAATCAATCTTGAAATCTAACAATTTAGCAAGCGGTATGGTATTAAGAGCTTGTTTATTCAAATTTATACCACCTTCGCTAAATAAGTTATTCGAAACCACTGTAGTTAGAAATTAAAGGAAGTTTTATTTAAAGGTTACTAAACTAAATTAGACCTATTTTTAAAAATTATTATCAATATCATCGTCGTACTAAATATAATACCTAAGTAAGGGAAAAACAGAGGAATATTAATAATATTTAGTAAAGTTAAAGCAACTACTAGACCACAAAGTACTAAAAAAACAGAGAAAATATTTTTAATCATAATAATCATACTCCTTTCTAAAATACTTAACTTACTTTCATAGTACCTCGCCCATAACCGACATTTCAACCGACAAAATTTCTGTCGGAAGCCTTCATTTACAGCCTTATGAGCGATTGAAACTTTGATGATTTCAAGAATGTTCGTCTTCATTGCTTAATTCATTAACCTTTAGTTTTTTTAATTTTTTATCGTTAAATTCAAAAACCTCATCGCATATCAATTCAATATCTTTTTGCATATGGCTTGTCAGAAGAATCGTTACGCCCTTTTTCTTCAGTTCAAGCAACAATGTACGAATGTTTTGGACGCTTGTTTTATCAAGTCCATTAAATGGCTCATCAAGTATAAGTAAAGAAGGATCCTCCATTATTGCTTGTGCAATCCCCAACTTTTGTTTCATACCTAAGGAATACTTTTTTACAGGTTGCCTATTTTCAGGATCTAACCCCACCCTCTCAAGTATATCCTTAATCGTAGTAACGCTTATTTTATTTTGGATGGCCGCTAAGTAACGCAAATTTTTAATACCGGAATAGTCTTCAAGAAATTGAGGTGTCTCAATGATGATTCCTGTATTTTTAGGAAAATCCACTTCATTTCCAAGTTTTTGTCCGAATACTTTAATTTCACCACTATCCGGGGCAATGAGGCCACTAAGAATTTTAAATAAAATGGATTTTCCACACCCATTATGACCAATAAAGCCATATGCTTTGCCCTTTTCTATAGACAAAGATACAGAATGGAAAATAATTTGCTTTTTAAAGGATTTAGATAGATCTTTTGTTTCTAAAATCAAGTTGTGCATCGTTTAACCCCTTTCCGAAAAGAATAATGTATTCTTCTTACTAGTGACATAAAGATATCCTACAGAAATACCAATGATCACAAATTGTATAAATAGAAAGTGAAAATACGTACCATGATTTATTAGAATGTTAGCAACAAATGCATGCTGACCTAAAATAAATGGAAAAACTAATTGGAAAAAATAGAGGAATACAACGAAAATAAAACCACTGCTTAGTCGGTTAAATTTAATTGAAACTGCAAGCTGTACACATGAAATACAAAAAGTACCTATAAATTGTCCAAAAAATGCAGGAAGTAAAAGCCTTTGAAGCATGTCCTCCTGTGGGAGGTCTAACCAAGAGAAAAATGCCTCAGTGATCTGCGTAGTTCGTTCATATAAAGTAAACGAACTAATTAGCAACATTAAATAATAGATATATAGCATTGCAAAGATAATCAAGTAGAGGGACAAAACATGGGAAACTATAAAAAGCACACGCTTCTTAATTCTTAATAAACAATTTATTGCATGCTTCCCCATCATTTGGGCTATGTATATATCTACAATTATCGCAATTCCGATATAGGGAAGTAACAATATGAAAATTTGAATAAAATGTAAATTTTCTAGTTGTACTATACCTATGTTCACTAAATAAAAATCCATTGCAGACTGATACAAGTCTCCACTATTATAAAAAGTATAAAAAATCAAAATTCCTGTTATCCAACCTAAAATGAAAAATACCTTTTTGTAAATAAAACGTATATTGTATTGAAGAATAGACAGCAAACGGAAAGACATTCTCTATAAATTCACCCCTTTAGACAGACGTACAGAAAAGAATGTGCAACCTATACTTATTATTAATATTGGAACATATGACATGAATGTATGTAGCAAAATCGTATGTTCATTCGGGTTCAAATAATAAATATTTGCAAAACTTAGATTTATTACATTCAAAATAGGTATATTGTAAAAATTGAAGATTGCATTAAAAAGTAATAGAAAGAAGATGATAATCATACCTAAACTGCCGTACTGTCTTTTCGTGAAACTTTGTCAATAAAAATAAAAAGCCCCTAAAAAAATAAGTGTTACAAAAAACTTTACCGCAAAAAGACTTAGTACAATGATTGGTGATAACTCTAGAGAAAAAAATGTATATGGATCGAGCCCAAATTTAGTTTCTTTGCTCCAATCAGATGTGACCCCAAAAATTAAACAAGCTTCTATGCTTACTACGCCAAATACGTAAATAGTTAAAATTATGCTATGTATAATCATTGCCGTCATTTGAACTTTTAACATAGTAGCTTTTGTAACTAGTCTACCCGCACAATATCGAAGGTTACCTTCATTCGCAAGATCATAAAGAAAAATAAGAAACACTGGAACAATTAATAAAAAATAGAGATACCTATTGCCAAAGATAAAAAACACACCATTCCAATTGTTACTATCAACAGACCAGTCATTCATTAATAGAACAATGAACGGAAGAATTAGTAAATAAATTAAGATCCATAGAAACTTTCTACTCTTTAAAATTCTTTTACAAGTGATTTTTTAAAAATTAGCTTCCATTTTTCAACTCCCATTTACTATTTAGATAAAATGCTACTGTTCCTATTAAGATTAAAAGTAAATTAATCATGACAACATCACTAGCTTGTAATTCTATACTTGACATGACGTAATAAATTTTAGTTAATGCGATTTTTTCTAGTCCAGTAAAATTGGAAATAAAAATATCAAATGTTAAGTAAAGTGCAAAGGAAATAGCATAAACATAAACAATTTTTGAAAAGAAACTTGTTATTCCCATAGTGAAAATAGCTATAGAAAAACCTAAAGCAAAATGAATGGCTAAAACAAACAGGATATAAAGAAAAGGAGTCGAAGCAAAAAGATTTCCTAACAAACCTTCTGGCTGATATTCAAATGGATAAAGAATTTTATTTTCAAAAAAGGCACTCATTACTAAGAAAAAAAGAACATTCGGTATAAATAATGCCAAACCACCAGCAACGCCATTGGCAAATAATTTAGTCAAACGATATTTAATATGCCCCATCCGGATAATAGAAAAATAATGAAAATGCCCTCTTTTGTCACCAACAAAAGAGGCAGCATAAGGATAAATTGCGGCTAATACAAATACTATTTGTGTATAATGGAATCCATTCAGCCAAATATGATATGTATTACCACCAACTTCAAGTAGATATTGTAGGTTTTCAGGTGTTAAGTCATCTGCTTCCCTATCAATAAAAAAGTGAGAACTTAACAAAGAACCATAAGATGAAAAATAAGACAAAATGAACATGATTGTAATAACTAAAGCCATTCTTTTGTTGAAGATTGCACGCTTTAATTCTCTCCTTAGCACAATCATCACCACCTATTCTTAATAAAATATTAAACTAAAAGGTTTTCCTCCATAAGTATATGGAGGAAACCTTTTTTCAGTAGATTTTAATAGGAATCGGGGTTCCAAGCTCCTCTAACATTATATCTGTTATACCAACTTCCATCATCAGTTTGTATGCTCATACGATACTGATGGTTTTGTGCCATTCCTAGATTATTTAATAAACTTGAAGTTGCTGAGCGAGTTGTCAACGTTGAGCTTCTGGCATCACCATTGGAGTTTACTACCATAAATTTTGTGCGTACACTGGATTCAATATAATCAACTTGAAGAAATGGATCTTCATCTTTTGTATACTTGTACGCTGGAGTTGTATATACCTTTCCATAGAAAAGGCCAGTATTCATATCAAAGCTAAATTTGGCATTATATGCACTTACTCCTGTTGCTCCCAAAACCATCATTAAAAATACTCCTAATACTGATAAAGCTTTCATCCTTTTCATGAAGACTCCTCCTTATTAGAAAAAATTATGTTCATGGTACTTCTGTTAATATATAGTTGTCATCTTAATGAAGAATAGCTATAAAATTCATTTTTTATTCTGTCTAAATATAAATTAGGGTCCTCCCCATCCTCTCGGGGGTATCGCTCCAGTAAAACGGGCATTAAATTATCCCATAACGTGTCCATAACATAAAAATCTCGATCAAAATTATAATCTAAATCATAAAGAGATATACCCAATGCCTTAGCATAGCGTTCTTTTTCGGGCATTACGACATCCGCAACATTTGTATCGATATAATGATTTACTTCCTCTTGGGTAACACTTACACCATAAATCTCTTCAGCGATTCGAATTGCGTCTAGATATCTTTCTGTTTCCACTATAGCGACTTTTTCCAAGTAAGCATTATCATGTTTCAAATTACTCATTTCATTATGGATTTTTAATCGAAACTCTGCTTTTTTGTTATCTAACGATTCTACTACTGAGGCAAAATTTAAATCACTATCTTTAGTTACTTGAAGTTTATGTGCTATATCAGGCATTTCATCTAACACTTTAGCTACAGTTTCTTCAAGTTCATTCCTATCACTGCTTACTGCATAACTTTCTTTGCCTAATACAATTAGGCACCCAAAAACTACCGTTAACAAAAGTGCACAAACAGCAAAAATAATTCTATTAATCTTAGGGCATATAAATTCTCCTTTCGATAATCTATTAATTAAATTTTATCTTGTCCATAACCGACATTTCAACCGACAATATTTTTGTCGGTACTGTCAAGAATTCAGTCGGTAGCAGTTATTTTTCCTACTGTTTGCACTGCACAATTGATTATTATCAGAAAAATAAGAAACTTAAAATTTATATTTTCGTCTGATTCTTTAAGGGGGAGGTAAAATTATTATGATAAGGAAATTACTGTTTGTGTTCGTTTTTTTCAGTTTATTATTTTTAGCAGCTTGTACATCAAATGAAACAAACAAAAAGATATCGTTACCTGAAGACATTCCTAATTTTGTTCAAGCAAGTGATTTTGAAAAGATTGATTGGGATAAAAAAGCTGTAACTTTCAATAACAATATTATTGGAAATGAAAATAAGTCAGGCGTTATAGGTGCAGGCGCGCCAAGCTTAAATGTTCAAAAATGGATGTGGCATCTTTGGGGAATTGAAAAACCTACTGAAACAAAGTTAACGGTGGTAGGTTATCACAAAGAAACAGGAACGGTCCATCCAATATTAACGACTGGCTGGACAATTGACCTTGGAGGGGCAAACAATGGAGCAGATGCCCACGCCCCATCAGGCGTTAAAATACCAGAAAAAGGACAATGGGCGATACTGCTTTATACAGATGAAAAATTGTTTGATATCTTGATTTATGACATCAATGAATAAGAAAAGAATATTAAAAGTTTAGTTTTAAAGCGCAAATTCAAAATACTAAATTTGTTGGCTAACTTGCTCAAAGCGTTCTTTTCAGCATCTTGGATTTTTACTACTTATATTTTGTTCATATAAGTTAAGCTGGAATAGCATCTTTAACAGTTTTTATTGCTTTGACAAGTAAGTACTTGATACCAGACGCTCCTCATTTGATAAACATATTCCTGTCTACCTAATGAGGAGCATATCAATAATAAGTTGCTTGTTTAAATTCTATCATTAATTATCTGCTAGATTCCTTCTATTTTTGAAGAGAATGATTAATATAACGGTTGTACTAATAATTATTCCTGCATAAGGAAAGAACAACGGTAGGTGAATAATATCAAGTAAAGTTAAACCCACTAAAAGCCCACAAATCATGATAATCAATGAAAAAATATTTTTAATCATAATTAGATTACACCTCTTTCTTGAAAGTTTTTATCATGAATTTGCTCTGACTTTAAAAGCACAATAAGCTACTACTCCTTCAGTAGCCAAGCCAGCTCCTAACAAGCAAGGGATACACCCAGCACCTGCTGTACCTATACATGCTAATCCACATGCAACCGATAAAGCTGTTATTGCCCAAGCAGCAATACCTTTGCTCGCTAAACAATCGTTAAATTCACTCCAAAAACCAGCACTTACTTTTATGGGATTAATAAATAAAATATTATTTTGAGAGATTGACTCCTCAGTTAAAAGTGTAGAATCAAAATCCTCTTTATCAAATTGTAAATATTCTTTTTTTGCTAAGATTCCGTTATTATATACCTCAACCTCAGCTGTATAATTAACATCATTACCAACAATTTTAGTTTCAACATAATATTCTAGATTGCCAGTCTTATCAAAGATAATAGAAAAGAAAGATTTATTTAGCTCACTTTTAACATTTTCATACTCAATTGGAAGATAAACAACATTGTGTTCGTCACTAGTTTTAACATCTAGGTCAGATAAAGATAATTCACCATTTGTATTTAAGCTAATATCATCATTAAAAATTAGTTTTTTTGTGTTTTCCTCAAATTCTTTTGTTACTGACTCACTTGCATCATCAAATTTTTTATTAAATTCTTCAGATTTAATCAATAAATCTTGCAGTAAATCTTGTCTTTCTTGCATTTTTACACTTGCTTCAATATCCCTATATAATCCCAAAGATGAAGCGAAAATTATTGAAAATACCAAGCTTAAAACTACAACTACTTTTACAACTAAAGTATTTTTTATCATATACATTTCCCCTTTACTTTGTTTAATGTAATGTATAAAAAATATAACTATATGTTTGATTCCAACAATTGCTATCTGTGTATAAAATCAATTGTCATGGAAATCAAGATTTTTTACTTTATTATGATATTATCTGCTATAGCACACTTCTACTCGAGTTAAATTAATCATATTCCCTCACCAACCGACATTTCAACCGACAATTTTTTTGTCGGTACCGTCTAAATTTCTGTCGGTCAGATTAAATTCCCTAACTTAACACTCTTCAAAACACCCCTAGTTAGAGCTTTTTCGCTTCTAGTCGTTGCCAATGACAAGTAATTTGTGTAGCTGAACAGAAACTAAAAAAAGTGCCGATTTACCCCGACACTTTTATCATCAAATATCTTTAAATTCATCAAGCAATTGTTTCTCTTTTGCAACCTTAACCGCTTCTAGTCTTGTAGATACACCTAACAGGCTAAAAAGCTGGGATAAATGGCGTTCTACCGTACGCACAGAAACATTGCATATTGCTGCTATTTTCTTATTTGGATAGCCTTTGATTAACATCTGCAGTAATTTTATTTCTCGATGCGTCAGCTTTAAATTAGCATATCGATCATTTATTTTCTCATTTATATAATCTAAAAAATCGGTTGGAACCACGATTTTCTCTTGAATACTTAAACGAATTGTTGAGATAATTTGATCAATAGGAGCGGTTTTTACAAGAATGCCCTCCACTTTTTTCTCAACTAATAGGGAATAATACGAACAATCATCATTAGTCGTATATAAAATAATAATTGCTTGTCCCTGCTTTGCTTTGATTTTTGTCATAAGTTCTAGATTGTTATATGTGGCAATACAAGCATCAATTAAATATACATGGAATTCTTCCTCTTGCATTCTATCAATTACTTTATGTGGATTCTTCTCGATTTCAATATTTAAATCTTCTATCTCCAAAGACAACATTTTTAAACCTTTTAAAACAATTGGATGATCATCCACAACTAAAACTGAAATCAATCGTATCCCTTCCTTCGAATAGTTTTCATTTAAAGTTACGAAACATTTACAGTATCAACCACATTTTTATAGTTGCATTTCTAATACTACTTACCATTCTTCCTTAAATAGTATCTAGCATTTGCAAAAAAGATAGTTCCGAAAAAGAACAAGAAACAAATAATCCAACTAGCAATGGCTAAATAACGTCCACCTAATATAAATTCACTGATTAAATTTACAAAAACAATTAGCATCATCATTACATATAAAGCAATTAAATATTTCATTTTATCCACCTTAAACTAAACTCATCGTAATTCCCTTCCACCATGTGATTTAAAACGCGAAACGCAATCAAAAAAACAGTCAATTAAAGGTTCTTTACTTTTTCAATCGACTGTTTCCTTGTTATCACATGTTATCTTACAATGTTTAGACATGGTTTAGAGTAAGTTTCCAGCCTATTGATTGAAATGAAATTGTGAATACCGAACACACCTATGTACTTATCTAAACTTCTTATTACGAACAAAAATCTACTGTAACTTCTTCCGCATCCTTCTTGTGAATATAAGGCCAGCCCCAATAAAGAAAACGAGCATCATCACCTTTATAATCGGAAAGATAAAAAGCTTACTGACAACAAAAACTACTAAGATATAATACACGACCATCGCCAACAAAAATAATGTGAGTTTATTCAAATTGTTACCTACTTTCTTTTAATGCCGTTTCAATTGCAGCAAGCGCCTTGGGACCCATACCATGCAAATTTTTTAATTTCGCTAAATCAACATCTTTTAGTTGTTGCAATTGTGTATAGCCTGCAGCATTCAATGCTCGAATTGCAGGCTTAGCAACGCCTTTTGGCCATTCTGTCATATAAATCCGACCTTTCTTTTCCGTGGATTCTTGATTAATAATACCTAATTGAAGTATAACTAGCAAAGCACAATCCTAATCAAAGCTAATGGCTTTCCCCCATCCTTTCGTTAATTATCAAGGGTTAATAATGAATGTCGTTTCTCAATTAATAGCCTAGTATTGTTTTATTTCTTCTTCTACCATTTCTAATAATGAAAATTGCTCAAGGGTCATTAACATATTTACACCTTTCCGTATCCATTTTTCACCTGATTGACTAAGGTGATTAAGACAGATGCCCTTTCTTACATAACAAATAGATAGTAGGATGAAATCATGTTCTTTTTTGCATAAAAATATGGCGTTTAATATTTCTCTATGTGCTTTTGAATACTTATTATCTTTCATTAATAGTAAAGCAATATTCATTGAAATATTAATTTGTAATCGTGACACATGACGAAAGTTTCCATATAAGGCGATGTGTCGTAAAGCAAATTGTTTTATTTGAAGGACTGTTGGTAAAGGGAAAAAAAATAAAATCGCATTCAACATATATAAATCACCAATATAAAGTTGATTGCGTTTAGATAAGTCACGCCAAACTGGTTCAACGGTTTTCTTCGCTAGCTCAAAATCACCTGTTTTAGCTAAAAAGATGAGTCCATCTAAAATAATAGAAATATGAACAACTTGTTGATCTTCCTTAAAATCTTTTAAGTCTTGTTTGCACTTTTCCAAGAGTTCTCTCAGTACAGCTTCATCGTTATAGGTTAAACGATAAAATTGTGTAATGATATCATCACGTTTACTGTATTGATAGCCATTTTGAATATAAAAAAATTCCTCAAATGTAATACCTAGACGATTTAATATCCCATGCATCGTTGCCAAATTTATGTCTGTATTCTTATTTTCAAACTTTGAAAACGCACCTTGAGTTAACAAGTTATCTGACACATGTTTTTGTGTATACCCTTTACCATTCCTAATTTGTTTTGTAATCTCACCATAACCTTTCACGTTGACATTCACTCCTTTACAAAATATTCTTTCAAGAATATTTAGCGAAAACGATTGAAATGTATGCAATTATATAATTTACAAGGGGGTGATCAAATTGATTGATGCAGTAAATTTAGAAAAAGCAACTTCAACACTTTGGTTAGTCGGGACAGGGACAGGAAGCTAATAACAAGTTCATTAAGCCCCTTTCCCTGTTTTTGAATGAATGTAAAGATTGAGCCACTTACCATCTTATCATTGTTGTCCAGTTCTAACTTTATTGTACAATTGGTGTTTTTTTGTTGTCCATATCTAAAAGCTTTGCAAACCAACTTCGGACAGAGGGTTTGTAAAGCTTTTTAAATTTATAGAAGTACCCTTATTGTTTCTTCCACTCAGTACTTTTAACGAACTAAATGCCTCGTTTGGCTAAGCCAGCCCTATTTAGCTGGATTCTTGGCGCAACAAATCATCCCATAGAGGCTCCATGTCAAGCAACCTGACCGTCCCTTATGCTTTAAAGGAACCCTTAAAAAAGTTGTCTAAAAGTGTTTCCATTCCAAAATAACATCCGTCCCCCTTAATTATATCTCTACTAGATTTGACTCCTGACCTATCACTCTTCGCTGACTTTTTCCTCGCTTTTAACACATTATGCACTTAAAACAGTAGATTCGGTCTAAATCCACAAGCATTGGTATCACTTCTTTATTTATACAAAAAATTTAGCATTTTGAAACAAAATATTCCTAAAAGAATAATAGAAAATCAAAATAAATGATCTCCTTCAAAACTTCATTTATATTTCTAACCACTTAACCTACAAGAGAATTATAGAAACTATTTTAAATATTCTTTTACGCATATTTTGAAAAATTCAAATAATGACCATTTATTATAGAAGAATTAGTTAAATCAAGAAGACATTAAATATGAATGGTCAAACAATAACAGTAACTTTTGTAAGAAAGAATGGAAAAATACACATAGGAAATGCGTGGTTGAATAAATAATGACTTATAATTTAGAATACTATATTCTATCAGTAAATTTTATGGAGGCTGAAAAATTATACCACAAAATGGATTTCCAGCAATTTGATGATGAAATCATAATTAGTGCTTATGATAACCGCAATATCCTTTTTTACACCTTTTTACATTACTTATTAATGAAAGAAGAATCTGTAGCGTTACACAATCTTGCCTTTACTTTATTGATAGTCCCTTTAGTTCCTATCGAAGGTGCCTATCATTGTGCTCTCTATCATGCACAAAGAGCTGTGGAGCTAACAAATGAACAAGATACAGGGGATTTAGAACTTATATTATTCCTTCATACCGTTCCCGATAAATTAGTGAGTGATGAAAAAGCGATTGAAACTTGCCATAAAATTTTAGCGTTAGATCCAACGAATAAAATCGCGAAAAGTTCCCTTAAGGAATTACAACGTAAAAAAACTAAGTAATATCAATTACATTTGTAAAAAGACGTATAAGCACTATGGTTAAAACGTTATAAGGATTTGTTTTAAACCTAGTGTTGAAACTTCAAAAAGCCCAAGTTCACTTATAAATATTGTTAATCTATTATTAAATAGCAAAAAAATCTAATATGTAGGTGATGATACAATGTTAAAAAACCTAGAGCAACTTATTCTATCAGTCAACTTTAAAGAGGCAGAAAAAGTATATTATAATATTGATTTCGACCAATTTCAGAATGAACTTATATCGATTGCTTATGATAACAGTAATTTAATTAATTATACCTTTTTGCACTATTTATTAATGAAAGAAGATTCAGCAGAGTTACACAATCTTGCCTTTTCTTTATTTGTAAATGCATTAACGCCTATCGAAGGCGCCTATCATTGTGCACTCTATCACGCACAAAGAGCTGTAGAGCTAACAAATGAACAAGATGCAGGTGACTTAGAAAATTTATTATTCCTAAATATCGTTCCTGATAAATTAGTGAGTGACCAAAAAGCGATTGAAATTTGCCATAAAATTTTAGCGTTAGATCCTGCTAATAATACCGCCAAAAGTTCCCTTAAAGAGTTACAACGTAAAACTAAATAAAATTTGAAATTGTGCTCCTATAAAAATAAATATAAACACGCTGTTGAAACACGTCTTTATAGTGTTTCAACAGCGTGCCTTATAGACGTAAAATAATAGTTTTTTCATTTAACTAATCCCCTCCCGACATCAGCGAACAAAAAAGAGGATTTGGTATTTATAATTTTTCCAAATCCTCATATTTGTAATCACTAGTGTTTTATCCTTTTTGGCTCCCCACTTCACCTCGCTATTTTAAATAGTAAATTTTCCACCATGATAACAATAGTAATTATCAGCATGAAGATTTTTAATCTTACGCAAAGACAGTCCTGCGTTCTCTATATTTAAACAAAAATGTGGATTGGCAATGACCAATTCTTGATTTTCATGTGCAGCTGCATCGCCTGTAATGACACTTTTTAAATTTGGGAAATATAATGAAATATGCCCTGATGTATGCCCAGGTGTTGCTACTACCTTACATTCGTTATGTAGAATCATATCGCCATCATGTACCTTTTTATCGATTGCAACATGCTTTAAATCCTTTAATTGTTGGATAAACCATTTTCCAAATTCAATTTGTTCTGGTGGCATATTTTCGAGCATTTCTTCAGCTTGCACCAATCTCTCAGACTTCATTTCACCACTAATATATCTCGATTCTATTTCACTTGCTATGACGTTAACCCAAGGATGTTTTGCTTTAAAATCATATAAGGAACCTATGTGGTCATCATCGTAGTGCGTAATAATAATATGCTTTAAATTCTTCATCTCAAAGCCAGTTTTTAATATTTCATCTTCAATCAAAGGGTAAAAATTTGAGTACCCAGTATCGACCAATGTTAGTTCATCATTCACTACAATTAAGCTCGGATAAATAGTGTTCTTTTGTCCATTAAATTCAAATTCAATTGGTAGTTCTACTATCTTCATTTTTCTCTCCCCCATACGCGTGCTTTTGGAATATTCATTAACTGTACATTGTAAAATGGCTTTTTTTCAATAAGTGCATTCAAAAAACAGTTATTGTCATTTACAAGCTATATTACATTAAACATCGCCATGAAAGCTGCAAGTATATTGGCACTGCTATGAATCCCCCAACTCGAAATAATGGAACCCTTGGATAAATTTTCGTTTATCCAACCCATTAAATAACCTGCCAATGATGTTGCGATGAAGATGAAAACAACTCCTATTAACTGAATAGACGACAAAAACATCAAGCCATGAATAGCTCCAAATAGTAAACTTTGCAGGACATTTCCCTTATAAAAACCTAATTTAGAAACAAGCCTCTTTGTTAAAAAACCCCTAAAAAACAGCTCTTCTGATAAGCCAGTTTGTAAAATCGCATATATTAATGCAGGTATTACGGCTGAAAATCCAAGTCCTACAAAACGGTTGGATGCCAATAACGACTCATCTACGAAAAAGTAAATAATTATATTAATTGGGATAACTAATAATGCCAAGATGACAAGAAACCATGTCCAATAATTAGCTTTGTTTTCAATGTTAGGTTTTTGAAAACCGAGCCATACAAGAAAAGAACATTTCTTTCTTGCGAGGATTAACCACCAACAAAATGGAATTACTGAAAATAAAATGATTTGCATCACCGCATTAATTAGGCTTTCCACAATCATTAAACCCCTCCTATGTTTTAAACGCACTCTATTTACATTATCATACAGAACACAGGAGCTAAAATCAGTAATTTTTATGTGTTAATTCAAACACGACTAAATCATTTGTCCGCTTTGTGAAAATGTCATTCGGTTTTAATCGTTTTTACTATTTCTACAATCGTCCATAAATCGGAAAACCTTCATAGAAAATAAAAGAAAGCAAAACAATTTTACTTTCTATACTTATTTTTCAACTGATGATTTTCGTCATCTGTCATTTCCTTTCAACGTGGATTCCTGTACTATAATACATAACTATCTGACATTTAAAAAAGAACATTATTATATCTTTCTGCATGACAAGGAGGTCTTACATATGAACGATTTTATTTTTCCATTTAGCAATGAAGAACCAAAGTATAAACAGATTTATCAGCAATTAAAAGCTTTAATTGAGCAAGGAAACTTACAGTCGAATGATTCTCTCCCTTCTATTCGAAGGTTGGCGGAGACGTTACAGGTCAGTCGGAATACTACTTTGACTGCCTATGATCAGCTTGTAGCAGAGGGATACATACGAGGTGAAGGACGCAAGGGCTATTTCGTCAATGTATTGGAACAAGTTTTTTTAAAGGAAGAGGAAGCATCATTGCTTCCGTCAAACGTAAAGCAGGTGCCCCCTGCTATAAAGATTGATTTTCGGGCAGGAGCTGTCGATCAAGCACATTTTCCGTTAAAGGTATGGCGACAATTTGCTAATCGTGCACTCCAGTTAGAGGAAAGTTTTGTGTATGGGGAACCGTTTGGGGAACCGTTATTAAAAGAGCAGCTTGTCCAATACTTATTACAAGCACGCGGGGTTAAATGCGAAGCAGATAATATTATTGTTGGTAGTGGTACACAGCAAATGTTACTGTACCTAGGTTTTATTTTGAAGCACGATTTCGCAAGTTTGATTGTCGAGGACCCTGGTTATATTGGTGCACGACAATCGTTTAAACTAAACGGCTTTACCCTAGAAGCACTCCCTGTTTTAGAGCAAGGTACACAGCTACAATTATTATCAGAAATGCAATCACGACTCTTATATGTTACACCTTCACACCATTTTCCTTACGGCGTCACAATGTCTATACAGCAACGCCAAACTATTATTCAGTGGGCAAAAACAGTGGATGGATACATTATCGAGGACGATTATGACAGTGAATTTCGCTATGCACAGCAGCCATTTCCTGCGCTTGCATCCATTGATCATTCACGGGTTATTTATATTGGGACCTTTTCAAAATCTTTTTTACCTGGTATTCGTCTAAGTTATATGGTATTACCTAAGTCACTTCTAGATCGTTACAAGGAACAGTTTAGTGAATTTGAACATAATGCATCATCACTTCATCAATTAACGATGGCAGCATTTATGGAAAAAGGTGAATGGACTCGGCATATTAAAAGAATGCGCCTTATTTATAAACAGAAAATGAACTATCTTGTTGGGCAGCTTCAACAACAATTTGGTGCCAATATTACAATACTTGGAGAACATTCAGGCCTTTATGTATTGGTCAAGTTGCATGTCCAACAAACGGAAGAACAACTCATCCAATCTGCAGAAAAATACGGCGTAAAAGTGTATCCAACAAGCCCGTATTTTCTTGAACATCTCACAGCTGAACCAATACTGCAATTAGGCTTTAGTAAGTTGGAAATGGAAGACATCAAGAATGGGGTTCAACAGCTAGCAAAAGCTTGGCAGTTGACTTCAATCAACAAATAAAAAACGCAGGAAAGTCATATTCCTGCGTTTTTTTATTATGTATTATTTTTGTGCATATTTTTGTAAATGTTTTGGTATTTCACGAAGATCCATTAACAACGGCATCATCATAAGTAATACGATTAAATAGATAGCAATCCCGATTGCTACAGCTGAGCCTTTAACTTCATCATCGACCACATAAGGCATTGTGATATAAGGTACAAATACCAATAGTAAAATAGAAATACGTGTCATTGATGTAAACATTTGTTTTTTAGCACAATATGGACAACTAATGAAACGTGAAAATGTCACAATCGAACGCATCGACTGCTTCCAAGTCCATTTCTCCTTACATTTAATACATTTTGGCATACAAATCCCTCCATTCACTAATTATGCCATATCGCTTAATAGAGAAGCACTAAATTTTAAAAAAAGAATTTGCACAGTCATTTACTGTACAAAATCTTTTAAAAATAATCAATAAACGTTGGGATTCCTACTGGTAATACTGCTTCTAATAGCGCCATTTCAATCGCTTCACCTTGTAATCGTTCGATTTTCTCCAAATAGCTAGGTCGTTTATACCCAAGTAGCATCGTCGCTAATGTTTGAACTGTCAGTTGAATAGCATTCTCGGACAGTTGTTCACTAATCTTATCAACTGCTACTTCTCCGTTTTGTACCGTTACGACAAACGTACCGTTATTCCAAGCAACAATACGATCGCTTACTGCTAAGCGCAGTTGAAAGTCATTCCCTACAAACGGGTAGCGCAATAAAAATTCCTTTACGTCTACAATGCGTGCCATAAAATAAGGAGATACTTTTTGAATAATTTCACTGTCCTCAAGTAAAAATGCTACCGCTTCATTGCCGGTCGTTTTGCCATATACATTGTAAACCATTGAGCTATGTGCAGAGACAAAATTCCATAACCCTTTTCGTGCTTCTTCTTGTATATAAACGATTTCATCGATATAAAAATTTTCTTCCATAATACGATAGAACATATAGCCTTGTGGCTCATCTTCCTCATCGTAATAGACTGCTGCCTGCAGTTTGACATCACTATCTATAAATTTTTCTTCCCAAAAATCTTCTTGAAATTTTTCATTCCAAGCAATGCTATTACGCACCATCACACCATGCGTCTTTATTGCATAACGTGCATAAATTGTAACAACATCTTTATCTTTAGGATCAACACGACGAATTTTACCATTTAATCCACCATAATGAGGAAGTTGTGTATCTTTCACTTGAAATTCCACAATATCACTCATAATTTCCCAGCCTTTTTTGCGATAATATGGAATTGAATAAGGGAATAAATAAGAAATATACCGACCTTCCTCACGCATTTGTTCTAAGCACTTTATAATGAGACTCTCCATTAAGCCGTGTCTAGAATATTCAGGATACGTACCAACTGCCGTTATCCCACCCATTTCATAAAACTTCCCATGTACATTGATTTGAAAAGGCAGATTTAAAATTTGTGATACAAGTTGTGAGCCGTCAAACCAACCAAACGCATGTCCTTCGTCAAATTGTTTACTTTTGGCATTAACGAAACGACGATCTTTATGAATAGACATAGACATCTGAAATACGTAGTTTAGCAAATCGATGGACTGTGCCATCTCATCTAGTCGTATTTCCCGCATTACTAAACCTTTCCGTTGATTCATGTTTTTCTCTCCTCATCAAATAGCTCTGTAAAAATGGTCTCCGGAGCATTTAAAAACCGCTTCGTTATAATATAATGTATAGTGTCCTCGTATCGGATAGATTCAATTCCTCCATCTTCAAAACTGTAGATGGTAGCATTCGGATAACCGAGTAAAATAGGTGAATGTGTAGCGATAATAAACTGGGCTTCATGCTCTAAATCCTTCATTATTTTTAGAAGACTGAGCTGTCTCGTAGGTGATAAAGCTGCTTCAGGCTCATCAAGTAAATAAATCGCTTTTCCTTTAAAACGATTCATAAATAGCGATAAAAATGACTCCCCATGTGACTGTTGATGTAGGGATTTCCCTCCAAATGCAGTATACTTATTAGGGTGATTCTCTAACAAATCAATATGGCTTGCAAATTGATAAAACGTTTCTGATCGTAGAAAAAAGCCGTTAGAAACTTTAGGCCACCACGATAATCGTATGTAATCTCCAAGTGCAGATTCCGCTTTATGTACTTCATAAATATTTTGACGTCCACCACCTGCTGTATTAAAATCACAGCGATCTGCAATTGCTTCCAGAAGCGTTGATTTCCCAGAGCCATTTTCCCCAACAAAAAATGTTACATTTGTTGGAAACTCTAGTTCGTTTAAATCCTGCAAACTGGGTATATTAAATGGATACAGTCGTTTATCGTCTATGTCATCTTGTAAAACCTTACATGATTTTAAATACATTGTGTCCCCTCCTTGGTACTAGTATAACTCGCATTCGCTACTCTGAAACGGCCCTTCTTTCAAAATACAAACTAAAAATACCTACTATGAATAATAGAGTGATACCGATTAAGGAAATAGGTTACCACATAAGCCTAGAATCGAATAATTGAAAGAAAAAAGTGAATAATAGAACAAATCATAAACTCATCATCACCATTAAAGGAGAACAATACCCAATGCCTATTTGAAATAAATACAGCGGAAGCATGACACCCATTGCTGTTACAGCAAGTATCCAGCCAATATTTCCTGAGAAATACTCAAAAAATACAGCTTAACTAGCGAAAAAAGATAATAAAATTATGCCATAATAACGATTTGTCAAAATCATAGAAGTTGTCCAGCCTGCCTCAAGGTGTATAAAACAGCACCCACCCCACAACTAATACTGGCGAATAAGGCTATGATAACAGGCATTGTTATTTCTAACTGGACTGCTGAGTTTCCGCTAAGTACAGCCACAATAAGTACAATACACGCAATCATAGTTGCTATGGCAATTAGCCACTGCATCCTTAGAATCGATTCCTTTGCAATGACCGCAAGAACTAGGACAAATAATGGCCCAATACCCATTTCAAGTGCACTTACTATGGCAGACTCCACGTATTTTAATGCAAAATAAAAACTCATAAAGGCGAGAACGGACGCTCCATTTAATTTCACAACATAGCCGATTGTTCCTTGCCATTTATTATGATGTTTATGTGTACGTGCAAAAAATGCAAAGTAGAATGCTGTTAGAAATAAACTTATACTTGTAAATAGAAATGCCGGCACTTCTTGTACTTGCTTAGCATAAAATACTTGACTCATTGCAGTAAAAAGCGCTCCATCTCTCCCACTTTTCATCATTTACTAAAACAAAAAAACTCCATCTCCAATAAATGTAGAGACGAAGTTATCCGCGGTAACACTCTGTTTAGCATATATGCTCACTTTACCTATAACGGTAGCTGCCGTTTATACCTACTTATTCAGTATAAAAACTCCTGGACGAGTTCACGAATCATTTACGATGATTTTCACCAGCCATCATCTCTCTCCAAGTATATGATTTTCGTTACTATTTCTAATCATTTGAATTATTAAGAATTATAGTAAGTCATTTATTTATTCTTTATTTTGCATTTTTATCTGGCTGATGAATACCAAATACATTGCCTTCAGTATCTGTATAATATCCTTGCCATGCCATCCCTGGAAGAGCATATTTTGTTACTGCTACCTTCCCACCATTATCAATAATTTTAGCTTCTGTTGCATCGTAATTTTCCACACCCATTGTACAAGCAAATCCATTCATAGCTTGGTTTGGTTCTGGAGGAGGACCTTGTCGTTGCATTAAAGCACCATTGATGCCAAGTTCTTCCTCACCCCCTGTCACTGCCCCAAAATACGGCATACCAGCGTAGTCACTCCAATCTTCAAATGACCATCCAAATATGTTGCCATAGAAAGCCTTTGCCCGTTCCATGTCACTCACATGAATTTCAAAATGAACTAATCTCCCCATCGTATCCTCCTAAATGTAATAGAATATATTTACTATAATGCATTTTTTTATAGATAGGAAATATAACATATAATCAAATATAATGATTGTCCAATTACTTTAATAGCACCTACAAAGTTAATGCTTTGTTTGTAGTCATAACATATTATCGGTTTATATCTTGAGTTACCTTTCTTCCAGTGTAAAACTTCATTTGTTCATCACCTTTATGTTCCTTTGCGGTCATGGTAATTGGTTTCAATTTAAGTACAACAGTTTTACTACCTAAAGAAGATAGATATTTATCGACATGTGCTTTCAATAAAGGTACTTTATAATAATTCGGGACATATTTATCAAGCATTTCTTGCATAGCTGCTGTTGCTTCATTTAAATCCGTTACAATCTCGATTTTTCCATTTGCGATAATACTCATATAAGCTGTATCTGTATTCGCTGGAATCGGATCTGCGATTGTTCCATAAATTTCACTTATTGTAAGGCATGCATTAGCATTATTATTTAAAATGTTAATTTTTCTTCCTTCATTTGCACCATGAATATAAAAGTTTCCATCCTTAAAGACAAAATTTAAAGGAATTACATATGGCATGTTGTTATCCACTAACCCAAGAAAAACTGTTTGAGCTCCTCGTAAAAATTGATTGATTTGCCCCTCGTCTGTACATGTTCTATTCACCATACGAATTTTAGTTTCCATCCTAATCACTTCTCCCTTTTTTAACGAGTATAAAAACTACTAACTTCTAAAGAGAGTCTATAGCAGGAATGACGTCTAAAAAAGGGACAGTTTGAAGAAAAGGAATGGGTACAACGTTAAATTTTCATACTTTTGATTGGAACTTCACTATTTGAAACTGTTGTCTTTGTTTACTTTTTGTTCCTATTACTTAGGATGATTTGCCTCTTCACTGTTCTCGATAAAATAATTTAAGCTGTGCGACAATCATAATGCTAATTACGACAAGTAAAAACCAAGAGCTAATTTTTCCAAAATGCACAATTGTCCAAGCTACCTCTTGGTTAGGATATGACCATGCACCAAAGTATGTTGCAATATTCTCTGCAATCCAAATGAAAAATCCAATTAAAAGGAATGATACAACAATAGGCATTTTATAGTGATTGTGCCGTACTGTGAATTGGACAACGGTCCGATAAAACACAACAAAAAGTGCAGCCATTAACAGCCATCTCACGTCATATATAAAATGGTGTGTGAAGAAATTTAAGTAAATCATAACTCCTAATGGGATAGCCACATAACTTCTTGGCCAATTTATAATTTTCAAATCAAACCTACGCCAAGCTTGGCAAATGTAACTAGCCACACTGGCATACATAAAGCCGCTATATAAGGGCACACCACCAATTTTGGACCACGCATCTTCTGGATAAGACCAAGAATGAAAGTTCACTTTATATAATTCTAGTAAAAGACCAATAATATGAAACAAACAGATTACTTTTATTTCATCTTTAGATTCTAGACCAAATTTATACATCAAGTACTGTGTCACAAGACAAACTATTAGAATAAAATCATATCTTGGAATCCCTGATAAATGAATTATTTTTGACAGCGCAAGCGTCACAAATATGACAACAGGAAATATACAAGACAAGGATTGATGGTACGTAAAGTACGCTAAGTCTTTTAAAAAATTTTTCAACATTTATTCACCTCATGTAACAAAGTACGAGAAAATTAACTAGCGTAAGAATAATCTCTTCTTGTATGAAGAATAAATGATTTATTATCTTATTACAATGTTTTTTTATCGAAAAACGATAAATTATTTCACTTTTTAGTGGAACAATTTTTTGTGTTATACGTCTTTTGTAAACCTAAATAAAACAACAAAAGTAGCCACATCATTGCAGCTACTCTTGTCATTTAAAGAAACATTTTTTGATCTAATTTTAACTGTACTTCCTGTTGGTTTACTTTTATCGCCTTCGTTTTTTTCACTTTTACATAATAAACGATATAACAGCCGATAAAGAATGCGCCTCCACAATATAAAGCTAATCGTTGTGACGGATCAAATGCTAAACTTGCCATAACAATACAATTCGCTGTTAAACCTAAAACTGGAACGATTGGATACAGCGGTGCTTTGAATTTTAAATCTTCCACTTTACCACCTTGACGAACATACGAGCGTCTAAAGGCAATTTGCGATGCTGTAATTGCTATCCAGCCTATTTGAGCACCTAGACCTGCTAGAGATAATAACCAAACAAACACTGTTTTTGCCGCGAATACACTTGATAATAGTGATAAACCAGCGACAGCAAGTGTAATTAATAATGCATTCATCGGAATTCCTCTTTTATTAACTTTCCCTAAAACTGGGCTAGCCATCTTTTCAACAGATAAAGAGAACAACATACGTGTTGCTGCATATAGACCAGAGTTTGCAACCGATAATAGAGCTGTCAAAATTACAAAATTCATAATATCAGCCGCATAAGGTATGCCTATGCTGTCCAGAACAACTACAAATGGACTTTCAACAACACCTGCTTTATCCATTGGAATTATAGCGGCAAGTATTACTACAGATAATACAAAGAAGAAAAGTGTACGCCAAATTGTTTGTTTAATAGATTTAGGAATTGTCTTTTCAGGATTTTCACTCTCCCCAGCAGCAATACCAATTAATTCAGTCCCTTGGAATGAAAAATTTACAGTAATCATTGTAATAAGTAGTGCTGTGACACCATTTGGAAATAGCCCATGCTCATAAAAATGACTAAGGAATGGAGCGTTGGATCCGTCTTTCATATCAATAAGGCCAAACATAGCGGCTCCTCCAACAATTAGGAACATAATGATAGCCAATATTTTTATGCTAGAGAAAACAAATTCTGCTTCACCAAATGCTTTCGCTGATAAACCATTTAATAAAAAGAGCAAGGCACCAAATATTAAACACCACATCCATACTGGTGATTCAGGAAACCATCTTTGCATAAGTTGTCCAGCCCCTAAAAATTCGAGGGCAACCGTTACTGCCCAGCCCAGCCAATACAACCAGCCAACGGCAAAGCCAGTAGCAGGACCAATAAACTTCGTCGTATATGTTTGAAATGAACCAGATACTGGCATAGCAACAGACAATTCACCCAAACAAAGCATCGTTAGATACATCACTAACCCGCCTACTAAATAAGAAAGAATAGCACCAGTTGGCCCTGCTTGATTTATAGTAAAACCTGATCCAAGAAAAAAGCCAGTCCCAATACATCCCCCTAGTGAAATCATAAATAAGTGTCTAGCTTTCATAGTTCTTTTTAATTCATGTTGTTCTGTTGCCATAAAATAACCCCTTACACTATTATCTTGTAAGCACTTTCTTTTTGAAGTGCAAAAAGATAATGATGAGAAATATTAATAGATGTGATTTTTAAAATTAAATCTATTTTGTGAACATTCAATTTTCTGACAAATAAAAGTGCTTAATTAGTCTAGAGCATTCGTTCCTTCTATTGTAAACTACAATTAGGGAGAGCATTTTTCTTAAATTTGGTTGTCGCGACCTCATTTTACTAAAAAGTTCTTCCTTATCAGCTAATTGATTTTCCCCAATCCATTGTTTAAAGTAATGTATCGCCAAATAAAGAGCTAATTAAAGCTACTGCAGCAATAGCTGTTTTATTATATTGATCTAATACTGGGTTTGTCTCTACAAACTCTGCAGAAGTAATAATGTTTGCTTCCGATAGCATTTCCATAGCTAGATGACTTTCACGATAGCTAATACCGCCTGCAACTGGCGTTCCTACACCTGGTGCATCGTTTGGATCAAGACCATCTAAATCTAAAGATAAATGGACACCATCTGTACGTTCCTTTAAATATTCAATCGTTTCTGACATTACTGTCGTCATACCTAAGCGATCGATTTCATGCATTGTATAAACTTTAATGCCAATTTCCTTAATCAGCTTTTTCTCACCTGAATCTAAATCACGAGCTCCAATAATTACTACATTTTCAGGCTTTACTTTTGGAGCATAGCCGCCAATATTGGTAAGTGTAGGATGTCCAAGCCCTAAGCTTACTGCTAATGACATTCCATGGATATTTCCTGATGGAGATGTTTCACCTGTGTTTAAATCACCATGGGCATCATACCAAATAACGCCTAAATTCTCATAATGTTTCGAAACACCTGCTAATGTTCCAATGGCAATACTATGATCTCCTCCTAAAACTAAAGGAAAGCGATTAGAGGAAATGACATGATCTACTTTTTGACCAAGCTTGTCATTAGCATCTGCAACAGTTTTTAAATTTTTTAAGTTTGTTGTTGTTTCTATTGTTTCATCATTTTTAACGAATTCGATATTCAAATCCCCTAAGTCATCAATCGAATAGCCAAGGCCTTCTAGTCTATCTGTCAGTCCTGCATATCGGATAGCACTCGGCCCCATGTCAACCCCTCTTCTAGTTTGACCCAAATCCATAGGCACCCCAATAATTGTAACTTCTTTACGCATAATATTTTCTCCTCTCCAATAATTACTTTCACAGTATAAAGAAAATGAAAAATTGACTCAACTCGACATTATTTTTAATTTTTATACAGTTTAGATTATTAGAAACATAGATTTTCTCTTGCATAAATGAATGCATAAACACAATTACAATGAATAAAGATACTTATTTTGTAAATTTTATATGTATTTTTGTCATAAATTTCAAAAATGAAAGATTAAAACTCTTCATTTTTATTGTTTTTTCAGAAAAATATTGCGTTAATTTTAGGTTTTATATCAATATAATGTAAAAATATTTAAACTATATCCATATTTGTGTAATAATAATAGGTTTCGATATCGATATATTTTAATAATATAATAAAAAAATAAAACCAGAATCTCATTTGACAGTGAGTTCTAGTTTAAAATTTTTGTATGAATAATTTTTCATCTGATTGGATTTCAGCATAAAAGACTTCTTCAATATTATTGATTCCTGCTTTTTTTAATTCGCTTTTTAGCCATTCTCTATTTTTTCCAACTTCTAATAAATTTCTTTTTAATAATTTTCCGTCTGATATTATTTCTATAGGTAAAAACGGTGGGTTTTTAGGTGAAATGTTCATATCTATTTTTTGCGTACCTTGAAATTGAGGTTTCTTTAGAATACTAAGCGTGCCGTTCGGTTCTAGTATCGCAAAATCGATTTCATCAATTGAAAAAACTTGATATTGCCTTATCATCATCGTTAAGTCATCTATATTGACACCCGTCCTTTTCAATGCTTTTCTATCAATTCTGCCGTGTTTTATTACGATTGTAGGTTGACCATCAAGAATCATCCTTATTTTTCCGGATTTCAAACTAATATAGCCAATTATTGTTGTTAGCGAGCACCATATAACCAAGCTCAGTAAATCTTTTGTGTAATCTTTTGTACTAAGAACGATCATGTTAGCGGCAATTGAGCCTATTGTTATGCCTGTTACATAGTTAAAAAACGTAAGTTGACTTAATTGTTTTTTACCTAAAAAACGTGTTAGTGCAAGAAGTACAAAAAAAGTTATGACCGTTTCTATTGCTATTTGTAAGTAGCTTACATCTTTCATGCTCCCACTCCTATCTATACAATAGAATGTGTTATGCATAAAATAAAATACACTAAAACTAGGCACTAATTAGCGATTCTCGTCAAAGTTTTCCAATGACTCCAAAGATTGATTTAATGTCGATTTGCTGATGCCTGTTTCATTTTAAAATATCATGTAATTTAGTAGTAAAAATCCCAATGCCATTACTTGTCGGCATCATGATTATGGTTTGTATCGGTACATTTAATTGGAATTCATTCAAGTATTTAGTGATGGCACCTCCTAGTGATGCAATCGTTATGCTAGTATCGGTTATCATCGTAGTATACACCCTTGATTTATCAAAAGGAGTCATTGCTAAGGTTATTTTAAGTGCAATCTTCTTTGTATATAGAAGGCCCACTATTCTTTGCTGCCACACATAGCTTTGTCCATTACTTTAAAAAATTGAAGACATGAATACTAAAATTACTATAGATTTTAGAAATAGTCGTCTATTGGATGATGATGCTGTAGGTGCCTTGCATAAAGTAAAACATTTGCTACATGCAAAAGGGATTACAGTTGAAATAACGGGACTCAATAGTTCCGGTCAAAAACTAATAGATCGATTACAAAGTATAACTTCTTCTCATTAAAGACCAAGGAATTCCGGCATTCTTACGCGGGATTCCTTTTTCATTCATTCTGGGGATTACATTTCTTTCGCGGGATTACACCTCGCCTTCGCGGGATTCTGCCTCTCGTTCGCGTAATTACTCCTTCCTTCCGCGGGATCCTACCCCTCTTTTGCGGAATTACACCTCTCTTTCGCGGGATTACACCCCTCTTCCGCGGAATTCTACCCCTCTTTCGCGGAATCCTACCTCGCCTTCGCGGAATCCTACCTCTCTTTCGCGGAATCCTACCTCTCTTTCGCGGGATTACACCTCTCTTCCGCGGAATTCTACCCCTCTTCCGCGGAATCCTACCTTCCTTCCGCGGAATCCTACCCCGACTTCGTGGGATTACTCCTCTTCCGCGGAACCCTACCTCGCCTTCGCGGGATTCTGCCTCTCGTTCGCGGAATTACTCCTTCCTTCCGCGGGATCCTACCCCTCTTTCGCGGAATCCTACCTTCCTTCCGCGGAATTACACCTCTCTTTCGCGGGATTACACCTCTCTTCCGCGGAATTCTACCCCTCTTTCGCGGAATCCTACCTTCCTTCCGCGGAATCCTACCTTCATCCGCATATAATTAATTAATTACATTTATCTCATTTTTAACAGAAATTGGTGTATGATTTAGTTATAATTTATAATCTATCTATTAATCTGATAAAACCGGGGGATGTCGTATGAAAAACAGGAAAAGCTGGTTTCGAATGTGGAAAATACTTTCCTTTGCGTTTTCCATGTTTCTTCAAGTTTATTGGTATCGTTTTCGAAAAAAATCAGATACACAATGGGAATTGTTATGGGAGAAGCTTGGTCGACAATTTCGCCAAACTTTATTTGAGCTCGAAGGCGTGTTAATTAAGGTCGGGCAACTTTTAAGTATTCGCGAGGATTTACTGCCGAAAAGTTTTATTAGTCAAATACAGGATCTAGTTGATCAAGTACCTGCCTCTCCTTGGGAGGACATTCAACGTGTATTGGAAAAAGAATGGGGAAAACCTATAGATAATGTGCTTCTTTCTATTGAAACAAAGGCTGTGGCCTCAGCCTCTATTGGAGAGGTTTATCGCGGAAAGCTAAAAGACGGCACAAATGTTGCAATCAAAGTACAACGTCCATCCATCCCATCAATTATGCGAACTGATTTTCGTTCATTAGCAATAATTATTTGGTTTGCACAATATTTTGCACCTATTCCTAAGGAGTTTATCAATTTTAAAATGCTCTTTAATGAACTCAAATCTGTTATAGGTCGCGAATTGGATTTCAAAAAAGAGTTAGCTACAATGAAGCATTTCAGAGAACGCTTTGAATCCATTCAACAGCTTACGATTCCTACTGCTTATCCCGATATTAGCACTTCTCAAGTATTAGTAATGGATTGGATAGATGGTGCTAGAATAACGGATAGTGTATTTTTATCAACAAATCAAATTGATAAAGAAGCTTTATCAAAGCAATTAATGCACGTTTTTTTGCCTCAATGGTTAGAGGCAGGCATTTTTCATGCAGATCCTCATGCTGGAAATGTTTTAGTTAAGTCTGATGGTACGATTGTACTTCTGGATTTTGGTATGGTCGGCGAAATTTCAAGAAAGGACGCAGCTAATTTTCAAAATTTAATGCAGGCCATTTTTTTGAAAAATTATGCGCAGGCGGCAGAAACATTAAAAAATTTGGGTTTTTTACTACCAGGCGCAGATTTAAAAATTATTGAAAATCTACTTAAGGAAGTACTACTACTGGATCTAAATAAGATAAAAGAAATGGACTTATTTGCCGTCAAAAAAGAAATGAACGACATAATCAAACTGCTGCCTATACAAGTACCGACTCGATTTATTTTTTTAGGACGCTCATTTGTGACAATTGAAGGCATGCTGCTAACTATTAATCCAGAGAAAGAAATTTTAGATATTATTAAACCTGTATTTTCTGATTGGGTAAAACAAGGAAGCTCAAATAATTGGAAATCCATTTTACAATGGCTTAATGCGTTACCAATATTTAAAATTTTTCATTCTTTGCAAGATCTCGTGGAAACGCCCCAGCGTATATTAATCCAAAAGGAATCTTTGCAACACAGGGATTTTGTCTTTTCCATCTATGAAAATCAAAAAAGGCAAATTTTCATATTAGCTGTTTTAGCATTAGTCGGTATTTTAACTGGAAAGTATTTACATTTCTCAATAATGTATAAAGCATCCACGGTGTTATTGTCACTCTCCATTCTCTTATATATTGTGAGTAGTTGGAAGCAACGAAAATGGTTAAAACGTATGTATAACAAAACATTGTAAAAAACAGCGCCCGTTCGCATTGCATTAGTATTGCCTCCTAAGGTTTAGGAGGCTTATTTTAATTCTGTACGCCACGCATTTCTCGACTTTCCCTCTCTATCAATAGTTCTATATTCTTTTACTATTTCATAAATTGACTAAAATACAGAATAAGGAGAACTGTGAATATGCATGTTGTTCATTTTTATGAAAATAAGTCCTCGATTTTAAATCAGTTATTAATTCGTATTCCCAATGTGGACGAAAACATTCAACTAAAAGGGCGTAAAGCTAAAGTAATCGAGGTTATTCAAATCGATGAGCGCCAGTATCATGTAAATGTATTGTTTGAAAAAATTCCGAAAAAGCAAACTTTAACAAAAGATTTAGGGAAGAAAAAAAGATAGTTTCTTCCCTATTTCCATGTGTGAACAAGTTTATCAACAAATAAAAGGGGTAAATTATTTTATCTATACCAACCACAGTGCGACTTATTCTCATTCAATGTAATTTATCGAGCAGAAAGATTGACTTTTTAATTGATAACAATTATCATTATCATATAGATTATTTCTTTTCTCTATTTTTGTTTATTTCAGAATCCCCCCTTATTTTTTGAAATAAACATGCATTAAACGGATATTCTTACATCAGACTAAGAATGTCCGTTTTTTCATTACATAAATCGAAGGAGCTGTTCTAAATGGATTATCGTATCGAAAAAGACACTATGGGTGAAATCAAAGTACCTGCCAATAAAATATGGGGTGCGCAAACTCAACGCAGTAAGGAAAATTTCCAAATCGGCACTGAGCAAATGCCTATTGAACTTATTCAAGCAATGGCTATTCTAAAAAAAAGTGCAGCACTTGCGAATAATAAATTAGAAAAACTTTCAGATATTAAAGCCAATGCTATTGTGCAAGCAGCAGATGAAATTTTAAATGGTCAATGGGATGACCAGTTCCCACTTGTTGTATGGCAAACAGGTAGTGGTACACAATCCAATATGAATGTAAACGAAGTTATTGCGCATCGTGCAAATCAAATTTTACAGGATGCAGGCGAATCTGACCGAATTCATCCAAATGATGATGTCAATAAATCACAAAGCTCCAACGATACATTCCCGACGGCGTTGCATATTGCAGCAGTACTAAAAGTAGAAGATTATTTACTGCCTCGCCTTCGCTTATTAAAAGCAACGTTCGATGAAAAAGCTGAGAAGTTTAAAGATATTATTAAAATTGGACGTACCCATTTACAAGATGCTACGCCACTGACATTAGGTCAAGAAATAAGTGGCTGGTCCGCAATGTTGGGCAAATCTGAGCAAATGATTAAACATAATGTAGAATACATGAAGGAGCTTGCAATTGGTGGTACGGCTGTCGGTACTGGTATTAACGCACATCCGGAATTCGGTGACCGTGTAGCCGCTGAAATTAGCGAGCTGACAGGCAAACAATTCACATCTGCAGCAAACAAGTTTCACGCACTCACAAGTCATGACGAAGCTGTCGTGGCACATGGTGCATTAAAAGCACTCGCTGCGGACTTGATGAAAATCGCCAATGACGTTCGTTGGTTAGCAAGTGGTCCCCGTTCTGGTATCGGTGAAATTACCATTCCAGAAAATGAACCCGGCTCATCCATTATGCCAGGTAAAGTGAATCCAACTCAAAGTGAAGCGATGACAATGGTCGTGACGCAAGTCGTTGGCAATGATGCAACGATTGCCTTTGCCGCTTCCCAAGGGAATTTTGAACTTAACGTCTTTAAACCAGTCATCATTTATAATTTCTTACAATCAACTCGCCTACTGGCCGATACGATGAAATCATTCAATGATAACTGTGCTATTGGTATCGAACCAAACATTGAAGTGCTTGATCATAACTTGCAAAATTCCTTAATGCTAGTAACTGCGTTAAATCCTTATATTGGCTATGAAAATGCCGCTAAAATTGCGAAAAAAGCACATAAAGAAGGCACTACATTAAAAGAAGCTGCCATTGCTTCTGGCTTGTTAACAGAAGAACAATTTAATGAATACGTTGACCCAGCTACAATGATTTATCCAAATGCATAATGATATACGTGTAGGGGAAATTAAAGCGAACTGCACATAACAAAAAGCCTTGATATTCCATCAAGGCTTTTTCCTTTGTCTGAAAATCCTAATTAATCCTTTAACGTTATACGCGGAAGTATTTTCCTTTTTTAACTAGTATCGATTCAAACTGGCCATTGGTATTTTTCTTATATACTTTCACATCTTTTGAAAACGTCATTTTTCCTGTTTGTGCTTTGACTATTTCTGCCCATCATACATCACTTTCGCTTGTGATGTTGTTGGATTTACTACGGCTAATACAAATGCCACTGATAACACGATAAAAAATTTTTTCACTTTACTCCTCATACTCATCCTTAACTTACCTATTTATCATTCCAGTCTATGATAGAAAGCACTCATAAAAAGAAAAAGCCACATCAAAGTATGATGTGACTTCTATGTAATTTTAAAAAGAATAAGGGCTGTATAAACACTGTGCTTATCATAAAAAGTATATGTAGAAAACTTAATGTCTATAAAATCTCCTTCTGGTAAATCATATAAAAATCTATTAATCATGTTTTCAAGCGTATCTTTATCTCTCGCCTCAAGTATGTTCGTTCTTAATCGTGCCATTTTTATCACCTCGCTACATTCATCATATATTAAATGGGTAGATTTGCCAATATAATAGATTGAATATTAATGATAGAAAGCTAAGAGCCTGACTACACAAATCTGACTCTTAACTCAACTAAACTATTGATGCAGCTCTAATCGTTTTTGTTTAAGCGAATTCCAAATTTTTATCGATGCTGCGAATACTAAAATTAATGAAATGATTACAAACACTAAACCAACTGTATATTCATGAAGATTACTGCCCATATAACTATATAGTATTCTTAAAGGGGTACTCGCAATAATAACAGTAAAAATGTAAGTTGAATACTTTATCCCTACAGATGCGGACAAAAAACAGATCACATCTGCTGGTGCTATCGGACATATAACGCCTATTGCTAAAAGTTTGTAATTGTACGTTTCTAATAAATTATTCAAGTCGGGGTACCTATTATCTAAATATTTAGTTAGCCTATTTCCAGCAAAACTTTTTGAAAGTATATAGACGAACGTTTCACTCAATACAATGCCTACAGTTGATAACATAAAAGCCTCAATGGGCTGGAAACAAACTCCCCCCAAAATCAATAGCGTTGTACCTGGAATAAGAAATATCAGTCTAATTATCCAAAGGCCAATAAACAATAAATATGCATAATTTTTATTGTCCGAAACAAAATCATTTAGTGTATTCAAATCAAGTGGCAGTAACTGAAAATGCTTTAATATATAAATGAATACGAACCAAATAACAATTATGATTAGTTTCTTTGTCATTTCTACACTCTCCTCAACACTTTCAATAAACACATAATAGGAATTGAATATTAAGAAATACGCGTTGAAATCATTAAGGATTCTTAAGAAGAGCAATATATACATATGTCAATGTATGATAAATAAGGTTACACAGTGATTATTAAAAGTCGGGACTAAAAAAGAGATGTATCAGCGTGCACATCCCAGCTACTTCATTAAATTATTGTTCCTCAATAGGGAGCATAACAATAAACGTTATCCAGCTATCCTTGTATACCGCGCGTAAATCCCCTTGATGAAGTTCAATGATTCTTTTAGAAATAGACAATCCAAGACCAGTACCTTTTGCGTCCATTCTTGCTTTATCCCCTGTAAAAAACCGTTCAAACATTTTATTGACATCATCCATCGGGGGAGATTCCATTCTGTTTGATACTTTTAAAACAGCTGTGTTACTTTCAGCCTCAAACGAAATAAAGATATCAGAAGGCTTTTGGCTGTATTTTATTGCATTTATAAAAAGGTTTTCATACACCCGAACGATTTTTTCAATATCAATTAAAACAGGTATGTCTTCCTCAGTTATTGAAATTTGAACATTCAATTGTTGTTCCTCAAATATCGGAATATACTCACCAACGATTTGTTGCAGTAAGCTCGCCATGTCAACATTAGACAAATTTAACATCACATCAGTACCCGATAAACGAGTAAATTCAAATAGTTCATCTATCAAGAGTTTTAATCTTTGCGATTTGGAATAAAGCGTTTCGAAAAATTCCTGTAGTTGTTCTTGATTTTTATATTGTCCATCTTTTATTAAATTCAAATAACCAATAATTGATGTCAAGGGTGTCCGTAAATCATGGGATATATTTGTAATAAGCTCGTTTTTTTCTTTTTCTATTTGTCTTTCATGTATGAATTTATGTTCTAACTCCTTAGACATATAATTGATGTTGTGCGCTAGCTGCGACAATTCGTCCTTACCTTTAATCTCAATTGTTTGCCCTAATTGTCCACTGGCAATATGTTGAACGGTATCGGAAATTAACTTTAAATACATAATTTTTTTCCTCACTAGCATGATAAAAATTAGTACAAAAGTTACGATTGCAACTGAAAACCACCCAAAAAAGGCAACACTTGCTTGAACTACAACGAGATCCTTATTGTTCATAGTCAATCTTATTAATTCAAATATAGGTCTAGATAAAATGCTCATCACTAAAATAGTGCCGAATAAACTGATTACAATCATCACGAGGAGCTGAAAAGAAAGTTTATTACGAAGCTTAAGCGTTGTCATATTTTATATCCTACTCCCCAAATTGTCTTAATGTATATTGGATGTTTTGGGTCCTCCTCTATTTTGTCTCTAATTTTTGTAATGTGTACCATCACCGTATTATCAGATTTAAAAAAGTCATTCTTCCAAACCGCCTCATAGATTTTGGCAACACTTAAGACAATTCCTTTGTTCCGAGCTAGAAGTTCTAAAATATCAAACTCTTTTGGCGTCAATCTAATTTCTTTGCTTTTTACCCAAACCTGACGTGTATCTGTATTGATAGTTAAATCACCTATTTCCAACACGCTCTTTTCAACAGATGAATCTGTATTATACTTTTTATATCTTCTTAATTGAGATTTCACCCTAGCTATTAACTCCAGTGGGTTAAATGGTTTAGATAAATAATCATCAGCCCCAGCAGCGAGACCTTTGATTTTATCCATATCCTCCGATTTTGCAGAGAGCATAATGATAGGCATACTGCGTTCTTCTCTAATCTTCAAACATGCTTCTATACCATCCATTTTCGGCATCATTATATCTAAAAGTATTAAATCAAACTTATTTTTTTCGAGCATCTTTAATGCTTCAACTGCATCTTCTACCTTTTCGGTTTGCATACCTTCGTTTTCTAAATATACCGAAATAAGATTTCTTATCGCTTGATCATCATCGACAATTAGTATTCTTGACATCATCAAGTTCCTCCATATGTTTTTTTGACACCGAACAGCTAAAAACGTAGGCAGGTGGCCAATTTCTATATTCTTTTGTCATTTCTAATTTGGCAAAAAACTGTTGAATAAATGCCTTTTTTAATTTTGTATATTGGAATGTAATAAACATGCCATTATCTTTTATACTTTTTGAAGTGTTTAATAAAATCTCGTAGGATATTTTGCTTGGCAAACTTGAAAAAGGAAGCCCAGAGATAACATAATCGACATATGGAATATTATACTCCTTCAAATATTGTGCAATATTTTCTGCAGATCCATGTTTAATGTGTACGTTATCTATTCCTTTATATCGTTCTTTAAGCAATGAACAAAAGGTTATGTTATTTTCCACTAATAAAATTACTGTATTAAGGTTTCTTTTTTCAAGCAATTTTTCTGTGAACACGCCTGTACCTGGCCCATATTCAACAATATAATTTGCTACATTAAAATCAATTTTTTCAATCATTTTATCACCGAGAAAACTTGAGCTTGGAAGAATGGCTCCAATTGTTTTTGGATTCGCGAAAAATTGAGTTAAGAAAGAAAAGTTTTTCACACTTATTCACCCCATTAGTTTGAATTGATAATGATACTTTAAAATTCAAACCTTAAGAGGATATATCGAAAATTCTTAAGAATCCTTAACATTTCTTTTAATTACCTCTAAGACAATTTAATTCGTTTAAAGCAAATAAAAAAAGAAACAGTATTAGAACCTCCTTCTCTTCTAATACTGTTCCTTATTTATATTTGTAAAAATTGTTTCATCACCTTGTCCAATTAATAGGCTTCCAATCTTCTTCTATCCATTTTGAATTCGGTACTTCGTATGGTGCTGTCGCAAATAACTTGTCCTGTTGCCATATGGCTGCTTTAGAGCGAATCATTTCATCAAGTAATAGCTGGACAAATTCCTTAGGCTCTAAACGGAAAACGTGCACGGCAAAATCATGAAACCAGCCACAGCCAAGTAAATAAGGTGGAATTTCTTTGCTCGTTAATCCATTTTTCAGCATTAGTGTAAACGAAAAAATTCGCTTACATGCGTGCCAAGCCATTTTTTCAGGAGATATCATCCACTTTTCAAGTCGTTCTCTTGCTTTGTCTATCATTAGTAATGGGTCCTCAATTGCTCGTCCATGGCCAGGATAGGCTATTTTTATTGGCAATTTAGCAAGTCGCTCTAAACTTTCGTAAGAACGTCTTACACTATTTGTACCTTCACGAAAAATATTCAACCAACCTACATCATTGTATTGAAACAAATCACCACAAATTAGTATCTGTTGCTGTTGTTCATATAAAGCTATATGCCCCAATGTATGTCCTGGTGTATGTATAACCTTAAGAGCACTTTTCCCCGTCAAAATTTCCTGTTCATCTATAAGTAGCTGTTGTACGACATATTGTTCTACAGGTTGATCTAAATATTGGGAACCACATGACTCTATATCACGTTGATTCACCATTTCCCCCTCCCAAAGATGTGCAGCAATCGGTAGGTCATACTGCTGTTGAAAATAATGATTTCCCCCAACATGATCACTATGATAATGTGTATTGATAATACCATTTATTTGCTTTGGTAATATCCCAGCATCGGATAAAAGTTTCTCTGTTTGGAGCACATCACTGCCAAAGCCCGTATCTACTAAAAAGGTTTGATCATCTTGAATTACAATGCTATTGGCACTTGGAAACGGACGTTCAAAAAACATAATATTTGCAGTTTTCATGTGTTAGCCTCCACTTCTATACTTTTATAGAATAATGCCAGAAAAGCTTCCCTTTAATACCTCTTTGTTGAGTTGATTTATGCAGGAAAATGTTGAACTAATCGCCTGACGATTTTTTTCATCTGCTTCAAATTGTTCAATTATGACATCACACCGAATGGTATCACCACTAAAAACGGGACGTAAAAATTCGAAATTCATTGTACGGGCTAATACGTTAAAGTCACCACCCACTTTTGTTGGGAGCGTAGCTGTCAAAAGCCCCTGCACAACAAAACGACTTTGTTCATCTGGTGTAATATGATGAACCCCTTCATCTTTGGATACCATTGTAAATAATTCAACGTCTTCCATTGTAAACGTACGTTCAAATGTAATCTTTTCACCTACTTGTACTGTCATCATTTCCCCCCTCTATATAATCCAAATTGTAGACTGAATGTTGAAGTAATTCAATTTTTGAAACTAGTATTTTTAGAGTAACAATTAAGAAAAAATCTTAGAGTATTAACATTTTGTAATAAAAGTAGCCACCTAGTGTCCTTTAAGAGGTAAACTAGGTGGCTAAATGAAATTTTTAATAAAATTTGAAAGTCAGTCAATTGTTATTGTTGTTTTCTAAAAAAAATGAACTTCTTTCTTTCGTAATCCAATCATTCAAATTATCGTCACTTCTTTTTACTAATCGATTGACAAGTACGTCATGCCAAATATAATCTTCTAAAAAGTTAATATGAAAAGCATCATCAGTAAAAAAAGCTAAATCTTTGCGAAAAGGTGATGGGCCATAAATCATTTCGTTTCCATCAACAGCGATAATAAACCAATGGGCAGTTGTTTGTGCTTTAATATAGTTTGTTGTTCGATGTTGGTCTACAGCAGCTATTGGGTTGTCTACATTTATTGTTATGCCATGAATGGGTACTTTTTTCCCGATTTCCTCTAAGTCCTCGCGTAATATATTATAGACGTCATCCCACATTGAAATGAGTACTTTTTCTTTCGCTCGTTTTAACATCGCAGTACAAAAGCTAAGAATTGTATCCTTATCTCGAATGATTAATATTTGATTTTCTTCTTCTTTCTTTTTTTGTTCTAAAATTTTTAATTGATCCGTAATGGACGTAAAATTGGATTGCCATTGTTGCTTTGTTTTTTGTATAAAAATAGAAATTGGTATCGCTGAATAGGTTGTTTGATCAGGTGTCTCTTCCTTCATAACTAGTCCTTTTTCAACCAATTGATTGAGCGTATCGTATACACGTGCTCGTGGAACTTTAGAATCTTTACTCACTTGATATGCCGTCACATTATTATTTTGTACAAGCGCTATGTATGCTTTCGCTTCATATTCTGTATACCCTAATTGCTTCAATTGGGAAATTAACTCCATCATCCATTACCTCCATTTGTTTCATTATAGTAAATCTATTCATCTAATTGCGAATGAAAATAGTCTTTACTTATAAATTTATTTTAGTTACTATTACAGTAGTAACTAAAATGAAAAGAGTGACAATATGATATTTGATTTAGATCCACAAGTTTTAACTATCCTGATATTACTTGGCTTTCTAGCCGCATTTATTGATTCTGTTGTTGGAGGTGGGGGTTTAATAGCGCTGCCAGCTCTTTTATTTGTAGGGTTAAATCCGACAGCTGCTGTTGCAACAAACAAACTCGCAGGTACGATGGGGTCATTAACTTCTGTTATTTCTTTTTATCGTTCTGGAAAACTCGATTTTGGATCTGTCATAAAGTATTTCCCACTAGCATTTATTGGGTCACTTATAGGAGCTTGGTCCGTTACATTAATTAGCCCAGATATATTAAAACCTTTAATGCTCATAATGCTTGCTGCTGTAGGCGTTTACACGATTTTTAAAAAGGATTGGGGAGGCAGCACTACAATAAAAAAACTGTCACCTGTTCGGATTTTCGGATTAATCTTTTTACTATTAGCGATTGGCTTTTATGATGGGTTTTTAGGACCAGGTACAGGTTCCTTTTTTATCTTTACTTTTTTAATGCTTGGTTTAGATTTTTTAAAGGCGGCTGGAAATGCAAAGTTTTTAAATTTGGGAAGTAATATGGCAGCACTTCTTATGTTTGTCTATTTAGACGAAGTTCATTATATATATGGATTTATTATGGGGATTGCTCAAATTTTTGGCGCTATTGTGGGGACACAGTTCGCCATAAAAAAAGGCAGTACTTTTGTGCGGAAATTGTTCATAATTGTCACAATGACCCTTCTTTTAAAAAACACATATGACTATTTTTTCAGTTAAAGTGCCAGGCACCAAAACAATTCTGAATTTTCGAACATAAATAACCCCCTCCAAAAACCATTGGAGGGGGTTTTAATATGTTATTGCATTAATTCCTCAAAAAATTCAACAGGTACATATGTTTTTGTTGGTTCTAATAAAGCAGGTGCTACCTCAAAGTGACGTAGAGCTTTATTGTAGCCATATGCTTTTTCACCACGTGTAATTGTATAAGATAATGCGCCTTTTGAAATAATTGCGCCAGTTCCTGTTGATTCTACTTTAAAGCCAAGTTCTTCAGCAATTAATCGTAAAGGCACCATAGTTGTACCATCAATATCATAGAAATCATTTTTAATAATTTCTTGAACTGCTGAATTAAAGGAAGCTTCCTCTCCTACTTCACCTTGTTCTTCAGCTGTAGCGTCTAACACGATTACTTTTGTTGGCGGTGTTTGTGCTGGGATACTTCTTGTTGTAATTGTATAGAACACAAGTAAATGTTGCTCTGCTAAATCTTTAGCTGATACTTCTTTACCTGATTGGCTTTGGACTACTGTTTCTTCCCCAACGTTTAATTTTAGACTGTTATCCGTATTTACTAAATCTTTATCGAAAAAGTCAACAGTCACACTGCCCATTTCTTTCGATTCTACAATGATAACTTCAGGGTTATATTGTGGTGGATAGATCAGCAGCATTGGCTTATTTGCGTACGTATAAGCCGTTACTTTATCTCCTTTTTGAAGCTTTACTTCTTTCCCCGTATTATCAAAAATAAGTGTGTCCTTATTTACAACAAATACGTTCGTATTTTCTCCATCTTTCGTTGTATAATAAGTCGCATTGTTACGTTCTTCTACATTCTCAATAGTACCAGCTACTTTTATAAAAATCGGCTGCACTTGTGGGCTTTGTTCATCTTGTTGTGGAGCATTTGTCACAACTGCTTCTCCTCCGTTTGCTGATGCTGATGGAGCGATAGCCACACTCCCTAGTAATAATGCTGTCATTGCAAATGGTACGACCTTAGTCATTTTCATAAAAAATACATCTCCTTCATTTCACGAATTCAATGAAGTAGTCGATTTCAAAAGAAAAAGGTTACATTATTGCCAAATTATTTTTATGTCCGTCAAATAGTAGAATATTTATGATTTAACGAGCTAGAAAACAAAGGACAATCTATTTAATATCCGTTGTAAAAAATATTGTTGCTCATTTTGCTTTGATCTTATTTCTAATGCCACATCTGGATGATCCGTAATCACACCCGAGACATTTTTCTCAATAAACTCTTGTAATGAACGATCTTTGTTTAATGTCCAAACAAATAGATCCATATGTTGTGCCTTTAGTTCTGTAATTAAGTCCTCATTCACCCATGATTCTTCTAATGCAATAAAATCCACATTTAAATCATCTATCGGTCCAATATTAAGCGCATAAACTATTCCTACCCGCAAATTAGGTGTTAAAATTTTTAACTGTGTCATCAATTGTGAATCTGAGGACTGTACATAGTACGTATCAAGCACTTTATAGGCTCGCAACTTTTCTACTAATCGAGGCAATAGGTCTTCCCTTTCTTTACCGTGTACTTTTAGTTCAATTAGCAATGTAACATCAAGAGCTTTTGCGATTTCTATAAAATCATCTAAAGATGAAATTTTATCGGTTAAACCATTTTCATAGATAGTGATTGTTTTTAGATCACTTAATGTCATATTTGCGACGACTCCATTTTTACCAGCTAAGCGCCTTAATGTACGATCATGAAAAACGACGAATTCCCCATCCACCGTTTGCTGAATATCTAGTTCAATTATATCTGCACCTGCATTAGCCGCACTAACAAGCCCGCTAATGGTGTTTTCTACGTTTCCTGCTGTGTATCCTCGATGTGCAATAATTTTTGTATCTGGTGCGTAAACACTTTTTTCTAACGAATATATATTCATGATGCTTAATATTGAAAAAATAATACAAAGCAGTAGTGGCAAAGCGTTATAGCGTTTGCTTTTATAAGAATATCTTGGCATTGCCACATTACGAGTATTATAAGTAATGGCAACCATTACTTGCGAAAACATTGCTTGCAACAAACTAAATAACACAACAAAGACCATTTCTAAAAACGCGAGTGTAAGCCCTGCCGTTACAAGTGCTGCACTCGGCATATTGCGTTCCAAGAAAAATAGAGGTAACGTACTGACAACTGTAATAGCTAATAAAAGAAATAAATGAACTGTTAAAACCATTGTCAGTAATACGAGTAGCTCAACTAATCCTCGTCTTGAAAAACGCCAACTTTGTAGAAACGATTGGCGAATAGATATTTTCGGCTGTATTGTAAAAATTGGTAATGTCAAAATGCTACGTATACCTACTATTACTAATATACTGGCTATAGCTGCATAAAGTACCCTTCCTAAACTTGTGCTCATAATTTCATTTGTAATAAAGTGAGGTAACGTAATTCCTTGCGTTAATGTAAGAGGAAGCAAAAATGAAGCCAAAGGTAACAATAGGGCAATATAAACGATTAAATAAATGATTTGCAGACTAAAAAAGTAGACAAGCTTGCGATTTAATTGCTGCCACATTGTAAGAAAACGATAACGGATGCCCCTTTGCTGATTAAAAGCCATGATAAATAGAAAACCCATCTCATAATAAATAAACAGCAGGACAACCAATACGAAAAGAAGCATCATAGCTAGGACAAAGGGGTGCATAAGAAAGCTTTGTATATTTTGTTCTGTAATGTGGGTGTAGCCCGTCACATTTAGCATTAGCTTCAAAACGACTGTTGACACCGGTATTACTAATAAAAACTGAAATACACGTATCATAATGAAAACTCGGATATAGTCGGTGCGATACGTGTATATGTTATAGATGGCTTGTCGCATAATTTGACGTGCTTTTTGCATTTCCTCACCCCTGTCGCGTACTAACCGTTACTAGCATTTTCACGCTATTTCTTCTTATAACGTATGATAAGTTTTTCATTTCAAGTTATCTTTCAAATAGAAAATGTTATCAATTGCGCCTCGATATTGTAGCGTCCAGATTTTTTGAACTGCTTGAAACGCTCATGTAAGCTTTCATCCCAAACTTAAAGAAGTTGCGGAATTATGCTCAGGCAAGTTAAACGCAAGAAATTGTCATGAACGATGAGATAAATGTTTGAGGGGTACAGCTATAATTTTTTGAAACCTTTTGTTAGCCGATTCAGTAAATAAAGAATCACAACTAATTAGGAGGCGGAATTAGATGCAATTCTACATCGGTGATATTATTAGTACTATTTTTATTCTTGTCATTTTAGGCGCTATGTTTTTCTTTCTGATAAAGATGATTAAGATTGGAAAGTCTACCCCTCTACCGCTTCCTCCAGAAACGCTTCAACAACAAATAAATGAACTTACGACACGCGTTAAACAATTGGAGAGACAAGTGCAGGATCTATCAGAAAGACGATAGATTAATCGCTTTTAGTCATTTGAAACATTTGGTTACTAAAAAAATCGTTGTGAGGCTAAGCCTCACAACGATTTTTTGTATTTTCATATACGATACGACCATCCACAACTGTATAGGCAACTTGAATATGTGGAACTTTTTCGATATCTACCTCAAATATATCATCTTCGAATACGGTGAAATCAGCACTATATCCTTCTTTTATTTTGCCTCTCGTATGCTCCTGAGCAATTATTTCAGCAGAGCCTACTGTATAGAGACGCACTGCATCGAAGCGTAAAATTTTCTCCTGAGGACCAAAACCATCGTGGCTTTCACCAAAATTTCGTCTTGTCACTGCAGCATAAATGCCGTATAAAGGATTCGGCACTTCAATTGGCGCATCACTACCACCTGCTACGATCAGTCCGCGGTCTAGAAGTGATTTTAATGGATGTAGACCTTGTGCACGTTTCTCGCCTAACTTTACAAGCTCTGCTAAATACTCTCCTTGCACAAACTGTGGTTGCATATCTACAGCAATCGGTAATGCTGCCAACTTGTCTAAAATAGCCTCATCAACTAAACTGCAATGAATTAATCGGTCTAATTGCCCCTCACGAGGTGGAAATGCTGCGAAAACATCTAAGATTATGTCAATTGCTAAATCACCGATTGCATGAACAGCAACTGTTTGTCCATAATGACGTGCAAGTTGCACATACTGCTCTAATTGTGCAGTTGAATGAACAAGTATGCCATAATTGCTTGGGTCGTCACAATATGGTTCACGTAAAGCGGCCGTACGCCCGCCAAAAGCTCCATCGACGAAGATTTTCATTGCACCAAATTGAACATATGGTGTTGATTGCTCATTTAACAGAACAACTTCCTCAAAAACTGTATGATGTTGTAATAAATGCACTTTAAATGATTTTTGAGCATCAACTATTTTTCGATAAGCATTTATTGGTTGACTAGGAGGTCCGAAGTAACTTAAATCTTCCGAATGACCTCCTACTAAGCCGTAAGATTGAAGCGATGCTACGGACTTTTGAAGAGCTTCTTCAATATATTCAGGCGTATAATACGGCATATGGTTAACAATTAAATATAATGCTGTATCTTTTAAAACACCTGTTAATTGACCATTACTCTTTTCAATAATGCCACCTTCTGGGGATGGTGTATCATTTGTAATTCCAGCAAATGCAAGTGCCTTAGAATTAGCCAAAATTAAATGATGGCAACTACGTTTAATAATCAGATGGGCTTCACCGAGTGCATCAAGCTCCGACAAAGTTGGGAAAATTGGCTCTGTATAACCTGTTTCATTCATGCCTATAGCAACAACCCATTGCTCTGCGGAAGTGCCTTGCAGACGGTCACGAATAATATTTAACAATTCTTCCTTACTCGTTACGTTCGAAACATCAATATGCATTAATTTTTCGCCATAGCCAATAATATGTAAATGACTGTCTACAAACCCTGGGTACATCACATTTCCTTGTAAATCTCTTACCGTTGTCGCTTGTGGTAATAAACTATCAGCGGAGCCCACCGCCACAATTTGTCCATCTTTTTCAAGAACTGCTTCGACTGTTTCGCCCGCTCGTTCCATCGTATAAATTGTTCCACCTGTCCAAAGTGTTGCCATCAATTTTCTCCCCCTATGCTATTGCTTCGATTAAATGCGCACTTTCTAAGCGTCGACGTACAATGACACCAAGCCATGCAGCAAGTACTGCTTTTAATACTCCAACAACAATAAATGGAGCAGCTCCCCCCATAAATGCTGAAGTCCATGTTAAATCACCAACAATTTTTAACCAAACTGTACCAAACGCCAATGTCACTACCATACCGATAATGTTAGCGATAATTGCTTGTACAAAGGTAATGCCAAATTTATTTAAGTATAAACCCATTAACACAGCTGCCGCAAGGAAGCCTACAATATATCCCCCTGTTGGTCCTATGATGATACCATATCCTCCTGACATACCACTAAATACTGGAATACCGGCTGTGCCAAGTAATATATATACAAGTACAGATAATGTACCAAGTCTTGTACCTAAAATTGTGACAACTAAGCCTACTGCTAAAGTTTGGCCAGTAATTGGAATGAGTGGTAGCGGAATCGTTACCTGCGCAAGAACTGCAATAATAGCTGCTCCAAACGCCGCTAACACATAATTGTAAGTACTACTTTTCTTCAAATGAAAATCCCCCTTTTGTTAACCTACTTTTAAAATAAGTTAACAAAAAGATAATGCAAATAAAAACAGTTGTCAATCGAATTTGACAAATTACTATAAAAAGAGACCTTTAAATTTACCAGAGGGGCTCATTACTGGGATCTTCCTCTTGTAATTTTACAATATCAGGTAGTAATAAATAATAATAAATTAAGCTACTTGCGATAAAAGATAAGAAACCGATTAGGAAATGATCAAATGCTAGGTTCAAAAACACGATAAATGGTATTGGCAGATTAAGTATGCCGGATAATTGTACCGTCTTTTTTGTGCGATATTGCTTTTTACTACAATGTGGACATTCCATTTGCCCATTTTTCCAATACAATTTTCGAACTTGCTTAGCAGACCAAATTTCTCCACATTCAATACATACGGGCAAGCCATATCCTTTTTTATGCAAAATACGTTTAATAATCAATGCTATACATACAAAAATACCAATGAGGAGCAACCCCTTTAACCAATCAAGCTCTAATAACGTCCAAAGGCTCCATCTCTCTGTTTCTTGCTGTAAGGCTGCGCCTTGCAAAGGCCTTGACCGTGGTTCTGTTTTTTGTGACACAAGAACACTAAAGCCAATAGCAAGCAGTGTAAATGTCGCCAGTACGATTCGATACTGCTGTTGGCTACTACTTCTATGTTTACTTTTAGCTCTTGCTTTTTGTGCAATCCGTTGCTTTTTTTCCTCCGATAGTTTTACATGCTGTAGCTCATGTAACACGTTTTCTTTAAATCGATTCATAGCGTAACACCTCCCAATCATAGTCAGCGATTACTGTAGCTAGCTGCTTTCTTGCTCGCTGTAATCTCGTGCGCACAGTTGCCTCAGGACAATGCACAAGCTTAGCAATATCTACGGTTGTCATTTCCTCAAAATAATAGAGAATCAAAACCTCTCTATATTGTACAGACAAAGTGAATAAAGCTTCTACTAGCTCCTGTTTAGAAGATTTAACGAGAATTTCTTTTTCTGGCGTCACGGTCGTTGAACGTCCTGATATTTTCTCAAACAGCGACAGCCGTTTACTTTTCCAACTGCGTAAATAATCGTGACTGCGATTGACCGTCATTTTGACTAAATATGTACGTAATGATGATTCTTGTCGAAACTGCTGCTGCTTTTGATAAAAGGCAATAAACACATCTTGGACAATATCCTCTGCTGTTGCTTCATTCTTTACATATAAGTATGCAACCTTCAGTAGATAATCCGCGTGCTCTGCAATAATTTCTTCAATTTCCATTGCTGCCTCACCTTCTTTCTAAACTACTGACGTAACCCAATTTATTTCCGATTCATTTTATATGAAATTTTTTCAAAAGAGAAAACTTTTTTCTAATACTTGCAAGCTAGTTCAGTAACTACAGAAATCCGCTCCCTTTACACGAACAACGCTATACCTTACGCTTGCTGGTGAGGTAATGCATTGTTCAATGTTCTACATAAAGGTCACGGATACTTACTTAATCACTTAAAGGACATTCAATAAATTACCTTAAATTACTTTATTTACTATTTCCCGCATTGCTATATTGGTTATAGAGCGTAATTTGGTTACGTCCATTTCGTTTTGATGTATAAAGTGCACTATCAGCATAATGAATTAATTGCTCCACACTTGTAATGTGAGCATCTTCATTCGTGCTAGCACCAATACTAAATTCTAATTGGACAATATCATCATTTACTGTCAATACAAGTGAGGTTAATGCATTGTATAAATTTTGCGCTATTATGGAGATGGATTCTTCCTCTCGTAAATGGATGAGAACAATAAATTCATCACCACCAAAGCGAGCGACAATTGATTTGTACGGCTGAAAAAATTGTTGCAATGTGGTGGCTGTCATTGTTAAAGCATCATCTCCAAATAAATGACCATTGGAATCATTAATGGATTTAAAATGATCTAAATCAATCATGAGTAAAGCTAATCTCTGATCATTTGTTGCACTTTCAACCATTGCTTTCGCATGTTCATCAAAATAACGGCGATTATATATATTTGTAAGTGGATCGATGTAGGAAGTTCTTTCAAGATGCTTCTTTTGATCGTTATATTCCATTTCGAATAATACTTGCGTATAATTCTCTCTTTGCATCTCTAATAATATATTAATATATTCCTTTTGCACGGCACTTAAAATAATTTTATTCCCCTGCTCTTCAATAAGCTTAACTAATGAATTGTAGATGGTCTGTAACAAAGATAAATCATTATTTTGCAATGCATAGTGCTTTGATTTTTGATACATATCAATTGCTTCACCGATATATCCTTGTTTTTCAAATAATAAAGCTTGGGCATTGAACACTTCTAATTGCGCCTTATTATAGGGAGGGTCCTTTATCATCATTAGTAACTCTTTTATTAGAACATCGGCTTCATCATATTCCTTCAGCCAAATATGAGCAGTAGCTAAATTTGTCTTAGAGTGTATAATACTTTTATAGGGTTCATCATGTTTCGTTTCAAATTCATTGGCGTAATATAAACTCTTTAATGCAAGTCTCTTTGCCTTTGCATATTTACCGAGTTCAATTTCTAGACCACTCAAATTATTATAGATTTTCCCCATGCTTTCTATATGTTGTATACGCTCTGCAATTTCCAGGCCTTTCATTAATAGCTCTTCCGCCTTTTTTAAATGCCCAAATGTTCCCCAATAAATGGAGGCAAGAGAATAATATTGAATAATGTCAATATCATTACCATATAAAAAAGTCAGTTCTCGGTATTTATCTAGTAAATTGATGGATATTTGGAGATCTCCCACTTGAAAATAGCTAATGCAGCTGTAACGTAATAAATGCATTGCTTTATCGTACAATGCAAGTGCATTGGCACTTTCAATAGCGGCATTGCTTAACTCGATATATTCTAAATAGCGATTCGCACTATATAATTCATCTAGCGTAATCCATAGTTCTTCAAATTGTTGTAAATCCATACCGCACCCTCCCTTTTCAACCCCTACTCCCTTAATACTACATTTGCTTATAAAATATTACAATTCTTTATCCTTATTTATTTCCCAATTAATGAGTAATTTAACCTAAAGCATAGTAATATTTACTTTGAGCGCTATAACTTGATGCTGAAACCATCATACGATGTAGCTTTAAAGCACCACAAAGGTATCAAGAAGGGTTTACTCTAAGTGCCAGGCACTCAAACAATTTTGAATTTTTATCGTACTGCTAGTAGGGCTATCCAAAAAATTAATGTAAGCCGCAACCATACGCGCATGGCGATGGTTGCGGCTTACTAGTGCCAGGCACTCAAACAATAGACTGAAGGCGCATTAAAAGAGAAATACCCATTATTCTTCAATTTTTAATAACGCTTTTAATTGATCTGCTCTTTCTTGGCTAAGTTGTATTTCACCGTATTCTGGCGCTTGTAGCCAAAGTGAATGGCCATAGCCGTCCCAAATGTCCACTCGCACTTCGTCTAAATCCAAAGAATATTTTGGCGGTCTCTCAATGTTTTTTTCTTTTACTTTCCAAGTTATTTGTTGAAGAAATTGTTTAACTTCATCCGTATTTTCAGGGCTAAGTTTTTTGGTAACAGTAGGCTCCATAATTTCTATAGCATCTACTAAGCCAAAACGTTTTACTGATCCATCCTCATCAGTCGAGCCTCCTCCTACTGACTGAACACCTACATAATCTCCTTTTTGCAAGGAAATGTTACTGATGAGTGGATACCATGTAGCGTTTTGATATTTTTCAACAATTTGTTCCTGCGTCAGATTGACAATATCCTGTGGAACAGCCCCTTCAACAAGTAGAAAGGCATTACCTTGGATTGCAACTACTGTCCCAATATGATTAGTACCTTGACGAATATTTGAATAATGTTTTAATCCTAATTCCTCCTGAAAGGCCTTTGCCTGTTCTGAAAAATGCGCATTAAAGTAGTTAAGCGCCTCTCGCGTAGCTATGTCCTTCACTATAAAACTCGGAAATGTAGGATACTTTTCCATGTAAAATGCTTTTAGCTTTTCCTCTGCTACCATCATTGCTAACATCGGCTCAATATATTTTGTAAAGTAACCTTTTAATCCTTGTTTTTTAAAAAGCTTAGCATATTCAGGCGATTCCTGAAGCATTTGCAACTCATCGAAGCGCTTTTTTGCTTCTGCCTGGCGCTCTTCTTTTGTACTTTCGATACCAAGAGACTGCGCAAAATAATAGGAGGCAACACGTTTTTCATAGCGCTCATACGCCTCTTCTATATTAGATTCTCTATCTGGATTAAACGAAATAATTTTTAAAATATCTTCATAATAGGCGAGCTGGGTTTGATTAAATAATGGTGCAGACTGCTTTTTATCACCATCTAAAAGCTGTATGACGAATGCTAGTAAACATAGCGTAACAATGGTAGCTATTGCTCTAAAGCGAATGGATTTTTTAGGTTTGACTTCATGACGCTGTAAAACACGTTGTTTGACACGTTCTTTACTCGGTAACATATCCCCTGCCATTTTAATTAGCTCTTTTTTAACGTTATTCATGTAGTAACACCTCCCATTCCTCCCCTAAATGTGGCTTTAATGCTTCACGTGCCCTTTTTAGTCTTGTTTTCACGGTATTTTCAGGTATCGCAAGCAATTGTGCAATTTCTGCAATCTTCATTTCTTCATAATAATAAAGTAGGATCGGTTCTCTATATGCTAGCGGAAGGTTTAGTATTGCAGCTCCAATTTGTGACCTTTCCTCCGCTTCTATTAGTGCCTCTCGCTGTCTTTTTGCTTGTGTTAGAAATAATTTTTCTTGTAAAATACATTTTTTATAATGCCAGCTTTTTAAATAATCTTTACTTTTATTAATCGTCAGCGTCGATAAATACGCACGTAGCTGTCCACGTTCCTCATATGCATGCTCCGAAAATTTGATAAACACTTCTTGCACAATATCTTCTGCTACATGCCGATTTTTGACGTAAAAATAAGCGAGGCGCAGCAAATGCTCTGCATGATCATCGATAATTTTTTCAAGAATGCCGTCCACCTCCTCCTCTTACACTATAAACGATTACCAATAGACGACCGTTTCACATTATGTACTTTTTTATATAAATGTACAAAAAAAGAGAAAATCCACTTTATGTCAAATAGTGGATTTTCTAATACTTAAATAAATCGTTTAACGAACGTTTCGTATACCCCAACCATGAGCAAGCCGCCAAAGATAGGAATCAGTGAACTGAAGCTAAAATAAAAGCCTTCAGCATCGTACTGTCCTAAAAATCGGAACGCAAGCCATGGTATATTATATGTTTCACCGACACCATATAAAAAACCAGTACTAAATAAAAACAGGGCGAAGCATTTAATAAATTTTTCCTTATGCATACCGTTCACCTCACTGAACAATGGTCATTTCCTCCGCATATGCTAGTATTTCTTCCTTTGTCAATTCGGGATTTTCTGTAATGATGCTGTATTCGTAGCCATTCTCAGACCAACTAATAACAAATAGTTCCCCTAAATCCATATATGTCCCTTTTTCTCCTCGTACGTGTATATCTTCTTCATTTGCAAGATTACCACCAAACGTTTCATAATGACTAACAACTTTAAAAACTGAGACTGAAAATGCAGGTTGCTCATCTTTTTCATATTCAAAAGAAAATTCTGGACGTTCTTCTACTTTCAAATCTAGTATCGTGGATAGGGTCAGCCCATTTTCTTCAGGTAGTATTAAAAAATCACCTAGCTGTTTTTTCACCTCATCTATTGTGGTAGGCGCTGTCTGATCTAACGTATCAATTTGTTCGATTGTTGCACCCTTTGGTATATCAAAGACAAACAACGCATCATCTATTTTCTTATTAACTTCAAGCTTCGTATATTCTTGTTTCGTCACATTGCCTGCGTTCGTCGTGATTGTTTTTAACGTCAACCACGTTTTTTTATCGATCCACACTTCAATGTCGCCTAGTAAAGTATTCTTTTTTTTGGCTTTCGCCTTAATATGATAAGCATCTCTTCCAGCAATTTTTTCTTCACCCGCTATTGAAATATCATGAGAGTCTTTCACGATGTTTAGTAATACTTGGGCACTGTCTTTTGGCGATTTCCCCATTAATTCTTCTAATTCTCCATTTTTAAATGTCATAATCGAAGCCTTATTTTCTTTTTTACTGAAAGTAGTAATCTGCTTACCATCATTGACTGCAATTACATGATCATCATCGACTGACATTTCAATTCGACGCTTACCTTCCTTCATCCATTCTTTTACTTTCGCTCCCCCAGTTTCATCTATATCCATAGTATATTCACCATAATAGCTTTCTAGCTCTTTTGTTTCCTGTAATGCTTGATCTATTATCTCCTGTGGCGAATAGGATGCCTCTGAATTGCAGCCAACTAAACTAATGGACAGTAGTGCCATCATTCCTCCTACACATAATGTTTGTTTCCAGTTCATTGTTCATCTGCTCCTTTGTATAGTGGTAGCCAGCAGAGCACTGCTGTACCAACACCTTGTTGTGATACCATATTTACAGTTCCACCGTGTTTTTCAATAATTTGTTTCGCTATGCTAAGACCAAGTCCAGTTCCTCGTTGTCCTGTCTTTGTTCTAGCGTTATCTGATTGATACAGTGGTTCAAATAATTGATTGATTTCTTGTTCACATACGCCCGCCCCACTGTTTTGCACAACTAAATACATTCCTTTCTTTTGGGTAAGCGCTGCATTGACAAAATCAAAGCCCCAGTCGAGTTTACGATTACTGATAGCCGCTAAACCAATAGTAGTGCCCGATGTTCCAAAGTGGGTCGCATTGCTCATTAAGTTATCAATTACCCGTTGCATTTGTGAAGGATGAACAGCATATGCTCCCTCTACTTCACATAACGTACGCAGCGAAAATCCTTTGCTTTGACAAAGTGGTTCATATTCAGAAAGCGCCATATCAAAAAATTCCTGCCCCTCTACTTGAACAAGTGATACATCATAGCTTGTAGATTGAAGCAATGTATACATAAGTAAATCCTCTAGCATTTCCTTCATATCCACTGCCTTAGTTAAAATAACAGCACGATATTCCTCCTTCATCTGGGAAGAGAGGAAAGGATTTTGTAAGCTTTCTGCATATGCTTGAATTGACGTTAATGGTGTTTTTAAATCATGTGAGATACTGGCAATCATCAGCTCCTTTTGTTGCTGTTCTTCTTTTAAATGAGCACGAGCTGTTTCAATTTCACTTTGCATACTTAAGAAAGTGTTTGCAAGTTCCCCAATTTCATCTTTTCTTGTTGCAATAGCAGATTCTACATGTTTTCCTTTGCCAAAGGCATGCATTTGTTGCATTAACTTTTGTAATGGCTGATTCAATTTACGGTTTAGCAACAGAATCACGGTCATATAAATTGCTAGAAATAGTGTAATGATGCTAGCAATAACAAGCCATGAACGCCTCTCTACACCTTGAACCCAGTCCTTCCTCACTAATTGGACTTCATAAATTCCAACTAAATCACCTTTTTGATAAATTGGTTCTTTGTATGTAAATGCATTATATTTTTGCTGTAATTCAAATAAGTCTTTCATTATGACTTCTTTTGAAACAAACCCAGAGTTTAAAGGATTAGAAGAATAATAAACAAAACCAGATTTAGCGTACAGTGTAATAGCAAGTTGATCACTCGTCAGTACTTTCACCTGTTGCAAATCAGCATTTTTTGTATATAACGATGGATCGTTAAGAACTGATTTTACACGATTTAGTTCAGTCCATTTTTCCATATACTCTGCAAAGCTTTTATCATGGTAATATGCATTAATCCACATGTATAAACCATATGCCCCCCCAATCGGTACAATCATGACGATGAAAAACATGATGAGCAGCCAAGATTTAATTTTCATAACGGTTCTCCAATAAAGCGGTAGCCCTTGCCCCAAACTGTTTGAATATAATGTGGGGTTTTAACAGAATCCTGTAGTTTTTCTCGTAGTGCTTTAATATGTACTGTTACTGTAGGTGTTTCATCAACGCTTGCTTGCTGCCAAATATGCTGGTATAGCTCTTCCTTAGAAAATGTTTGACCAGGGTTTTTCGCCAGTAGTTTTAACAGTGCAAATTCCTTTTGTGTTAAGGTTAGTTCATTATTTTGAAGTGTCGTTATTTCTTTTTGCCAGTCGATTGTTAAACCAAAAGCAAATGTAGCTACATGTTCCGTAATTTCTATTTTCTTATAACGTTGCCATCGACGTAGATGCGAGGCAACACGTGCCTTTAATTCTGCCAAGCTAAAAGGCTTCGCTAAGTAATCATCAGCACCTTGTAAACCTTCAACCTTATCAGCTTCGTCTTTACGAGCGCTCATCATTAATATTGGGACATCACTTTCCCAACGAATATTTTGGCAAACGGTAAGTCCGTCCATTTCAGGTAGCATCCAATCGACTAATACTAAATCAAATGGTTGTGCTTGAAAATCTGCTAGCCCTTCTAAACCTGTTGTAGCCCAAGTGACTACATATCCTTCTTGTACTAGCGTATCTTTGACTATACGACCTATTGCGGGATCATCCTCAATTAGTAATAGCTTTTCACTCATCTGTTTTCCTCCTGTACTTACCTTACTATGGATTCATGCATTTACTCTGAACTTTATACTTTCTTTATAATTACGATAGATGGACTTTACTCTATTAACAAGGACAAATCAAAAAGAAAACAAAAAAAGAATGCACATACGTTGTGCATTCCTAACTGTAGACAAACTCAATAAATTAAACTACTGCCGCTGATTTCCGCTACGTGGAGACCTTTTTTGCGGGTACACACGTAAGCAGTAACCCTCGTTAACCCGCAGTTTGTTGCGTCTTTCTATTTGTGCTGTTCTAAGCAGGATTCACCGCTCTCTGCTCCAATCAACTGACGTTAGTAGAGTAGCTCCATTATAATTCAAAAAAATGACAAAAGGCATCGAGTTCAACTTCTTGAGCCTTTTGTCAACAATATGGGAAGCACGTATGTGGAGCATTCCTTCAATCTATTTTAAAAAAATAAGCTTAAGATAAAGTAAATTGTAGCAGCCATAACTGCTGAGATAGGCATTGTGATTACCCAAGTCGTCACAATTTTACGTGCCATACCCCATTTAACACCTTTAACACGATGCGCAGTACCTACACCCATAATGGAAGATGAAATAACGTGTGTTGTCGATACAGGTAAATGGATTAACGTCGCACCGAAAATAATCGAAGCAGATGCTAAGTCCGCTGCTACACCATTGACTGGGCGGATTTTCATAATTTTACCACCCACCGTTTTAATAATTTTGTAACCACCTACCGATGTCCCAAGACCCATCGCACATGCAGCTGCAAAACGTACCCAGAACGGAATATCATCCCCTTGGTGCAAGCCACCTGCGATTAACGCAAGTGTAATGATCCCCATCGCCTTTTGCGCATCGTTCGTACCATGCGTAAATGACTGCAATGCCGCTGTACCGATTTGTACTGTGCGGAAGCCTTTATTCGTACGATATAAATTCATATCTTTAAAGATTACTTTAAATAGTGACATCATTAAAAAACCAGCAGCAAACGCAAGTAATGGTGAGAAAATAAGCGCTTGAAGTATTTTAATGAAACCCTCGTAATTTAGGACATCAAAGCCTGCCGCTGCAATTGCTGCCCCGGCTACCGAACCTATTAATGTATGAGAGGAACTAGATGGTATTCCGAAATACCACGTTAATAAATTCCATGTAATCGCTGAAAGTAATGCCGCTAAAATAACAACTGAGCCTGTAATATCACCGTCATAAGTATTTAAGGTGAAAGGGTCAACAATATCTTTCGTTAGCGCCTTCGCAACGCCAACAAATGTAATTGCTCCGACAAAGTTCATTACCGCAGCCAGGTAAACGGCCGTGCGAGGCTTTAATGCACGTGTTGATACAGATGTTGCAATCGCATTGGCTGTATCATGGAAGCCGTTAATAAAGTCGAATACAAGTGCGAACATAACGACTAATATTGTTATCAGTAATATCGTATCCATTATTTAGTACACTCCATCTTACGCATTTCGCATGATTATTGTTTCAATTGTATTTGCTACTGTTTGGCAGCAATCTGCAATATCTTCAAATTGTTCATAAATATCTTTGAATACGATAATGCGCATTGGATCTTTTTCTTGAATAAATAATTGCTTCATTGAAGAACGGAAAATTTCATCACATTCACGCTCATAATCTTTAATTTGAATTGCATGTTTACGCATTTCAACAAGCTTTTTACTATTTAACAGTTCCATTGCTTGTACCATTTCATCTGTACTTTTCGCAATGTAAGTAAGGAATTGGCGCATCGGCTCTGTCACTTCTGTTAAGTTATACATATTAAAATGAGCAATACAGCCTTCCATCCCATCTATTACGTCATCCAATTTATTTGCTAGTGCTAAAATATCTTCGCGTTCAATCGGTGTCATAAATGATTTATTAAGCATTACAATTAGCTCGTGAATTAATTTGTCACCGCTTGTTTCATATTGTTTCATTGTATCGGCAATTTCTTTCAATGCATCAATATTATCTTGAATACGCGCATTATGTGCGTAGTAAATGCCTTCTTTCACATTTTGAGAGATTTTTAATAATGCCTGAAAAAATGGATCTTGCTTGCTTGAGTTGAACATTATGTTCCTCCTGTTGATTAAATATTGTCGATTGCTGCAACTATCATAACAAAACCTTTACATAATTCTACATAACTTTAAAGATAAATAAATTGAATTTACAATAATGTAATATAAAAATTGCCACATTTCATTCCAATGTACTTTAACAAGTTACAAACGTTGGAAATCTTCTAACAAAAACACGGTTTTTGCTGTGAAATGTAACGTTTTTTCTTTAGTTTTTATAAAAATACTTGAAAAAATTTAATTCTTTCTATTTTTTAATGTAAAGGAATTGTAAAGGCTTTTTTCACTAAAACAACAAACACCATTGTTATTTTTAGCCATTCACAGTACGCTTATAAGAAAGCGGTGAATTATAAAAGGATGTGTATTACTTTATATGGATATTGATTTACTCTCACTCGGAACATTATTAGTTTTTGGCTTTATCGCATCCTTTTTGAATGCTATTGTTGGTGGCGGCGGATTGATTTCTTTACCCGCATTAATGGCAGTTGGCTTACCTCCAAGCACAGCGATTGCAACAAACAAACTGGCGAATACCATTAGTAATGGAACAAGCATGTTAACATTTTTGAGAGCAGGTAAAGTAGACTTTAAAAAGATTGGAAAAACCTTACCCTTTATTTTTATTGGCTCACTAATTGGCGCTTACACCGTACACCTCGTGTCTCCTTCAATTTTAAAGCCACTTATGCTTGTTATGCTCGTACTTGTAGCTACTTATACAATTTTAAAAAAAGATTGGGGACAACAACCTACTCAACGCATATTAAGTACTGGAAAGAAACTTGGCTTTCTTTGTGCTTTTGCGGCAATCGGCTTTTATGACGGATTTTTTGGTCCAGGAACAGGTTCTTTTTTCATATTCATATTATTAATGATGGGTAATGACTTCTTGCAAGCTGCAGGCAATGCAAAAGCATTTAATTTCACATCTAATTTAGCAGCCCTTGCAATGTTTTTAGTTTTAGGGCAGGTTAATTTTTTATACGGTTTACCGATGGGTTTCGTGATGATTTTCGGGGCCATTTTAGGTTCCAAGTTTGCGTTAACACGCGGTACGAAAATAATGCGTATTATTTTTATTATGATGACTTGTATCTTAATAGTGAAAAATGCATGGGATTACTTCGGCTCACATTAATTAGCAGGTAGCGATATTAATCGCTGCCTTTTTAATAGATTGAATTTTCAATCAATTGACAATAATCGTTAGCGTGCTATAATACTTTTGGGCTTCACCGCATTGAAGCGCAAAAGTAATTTTTAGGAGGATTCATATGTTTCGAATTGAAGCAAAAAGTAACCCTCGATTTATTGAGGCTTGCTTCATTACACTTTTAATTATTGCCACAATGGCTATTAGTATTGGCTATTTAAAGGCAACGCCCCATATTCCTATTATTCTAGTCATTTCGATTTTAATTGCCTATGGACTGCTTAAAAAAGTACCGTTTCGAGAGCTTGAATCTGGAATGATCGCTGGTGCTAGTGCTGGTTTAGGCGCTGTCTTTATTTTCTTCTTTATCGGTATTTTAATTTCCAGTTGGATCATGGGTGGAACCATCCCAACGCTCATTTACTACGGCTTTTTAACTGTTTCACCTAGCTTTTTCTTTGCCATTGTTTTTCTAATTTGTAGCATCGTCGGTGTATCTGTTGGTAGTTCATTAACAACAGTCGCAACAGTTGGTGTTGCCTTTATGGGGATCGCTGGTGCAATGGATATTTCATTAGCCATAACTGCTGGTGCAATCGTTTCGGGTGCCTTTTTCGGGGATAAAATGTCACCGCTCTCTGATACAACAAATCTAGCATCAGGTACGGTAGGCGTAGATTTATTTGAGCATATTAAAAATATGGGTTGGACGACCATTCCCGCCTTTATCATCTCGTTTGTACTGTATGCCTTATTATCTCCATCTAGCGCCAATACTTCTTTTGAAACGGTCGAACAATTTAAAGTAGGCTTACTATCAACAGGACTTATTCATTGGTATACATTGCTACCAATCGTTGTGCTTGTCATCATGACATTATATAAAGCTCCTGCACTTATTACACTTGCAGTTGTTTCAATCGTTGGTGTTGGGCTTGCTTACATTCAAGAACCAATTGCACTATCTCATGTATTCGACATACTTTTTAATGGCTATGTATCCGATACAGGGATTAAGGATGTAGATGCCCTACTAACTCGTGGCGGTATGAATAGTATGCTATTTACCATCGCCCTCGTTTTACTTGCTTTAACAATGGGTGGACTTCTATTTACGCTCGGTATTATTCAAAGTATTTTAGCAAAAGTTGAAAGTTTATTTACAAGTGCAGGCTCCGTTATTACTGGTGCAGCACTTACTGGGATTGGTGTCAACACATTAATCGGTGAGCAATATTTATCTATTTTGCTTACAGGAGAGGCTTTTAAAGCTCAGTTTGCAAAGGTCGGACTTGCACCAAAAAATTTATCACGTGTAATGGAGGATGCTGGTACTGTTGTCAATCCGCTTGTGCCTTGGAGCGTGTGCGGAATTTTTATTGCTAGTGTACTAGATATCTCTACGACAACTTACCTTCCCTTCACCTTCTTCTGTTTACTCGGTCCAATTTTAACAGTACTATTTGGTTGGAGTGGCAAAACGTTAACAAAGCTTGAAAAACTAGATTAGCATAAAAAATCTGCTAGCAGTCTACGCAATTACATCGTAGATTACTTGCAGATTTTTTCTATTTCTATCATTCCATATTGGAATCAAAACAGTGATTTTTTTGCATTTCCGAACAATAAATCGCTTTGTTATGCTAAAGCAAAGGAGTTGGAATAACAATGACAATAAAATGGAATGCAAATCTATACGATCAAAAGCATGATTTTGTTTCAAAATTTGGGGAAAGCTTAGTGAACTTACTTGCACCCCAAAAATATGAACTTATTTTAGATGTTGGCTGTGGAACTGGCGATTTAGCAAATGAAATTGCTCAATTTGATGCGGTCGTTTTAGGAATTGATGCCTCAAATGAAATGATACAAAGCGCGCAACATAAATTCCCGGCACTTACGTTCGAAACACAGGATGCTGCTTTGATGGACTACACACATCAGTTTGACGCAGTATTTTCAAATGCTGCACTGCATTGGATGAAACAACAGGATAAAGTTATCGACAATATTTACCGTGCACTGAAACCACACGGACGTTTTGTTGCAGAAATGGGCGGTAAAGGTAATATTGCTTCAATTGTGAGGGCACTACGAAAAAGTATGGAGGAGCTTCAGCTTCCTTTTGAGGAGCAATATTTCCCTTGGTATTTCCCGACGGCTGAGGAATATCAAACTATGCTAGAAAATGAGGGCTTTACAGTTCAAATGATTACTTTATATGAACGTCCCACCAAGCTTCAAGGTGATGATGGTTTACGCAATTGGTTAGTCATGTTTAGCGATAACGTTCTTCAGCATTTAAGTGACCATGAAAAAGAGTTAGTTTATGCCAAGTGTGAAGAATTGTTAAAGCCAGACTATTATCAAGACAAGCAATGGATTGCCGATTATTGGCGATTACGTTTTGTTGCGACGAAGCTAGGGACATAACAACGTTGTGAAATCGCCAGAAAAGTCTCATGAAACGCCACAAAGACTTGTGAAATCGCCAGCAAAAGTCCATGAATCGCCACGAAAACTTGTGAAATCGCCAGGAAAAGCCCGTGAAACGCCACAAAGACTTGTGAAATCGCCAGCAAAATTCCATGAATCGCCACGAAAACTTGTGAAATCGCCAGTAAACCTTTGGAAAGCACCTTCTGTAACGAAAAAAGTGTTAGTTTGACTGAAATCAATCTAACACTTTCCTCTTTATGAACGAGGCCATAACATAACCATGACCCCTATAATACAAATGCCAGCACCGATTAAATCTAGCATATCTGGCTTTTGCTTATCTATTCCCCAGCCCCACAATACGGAGAGCACAATAAAGACACCTCCATATGCTGCATAGACTCTACCGAAAGTCGGGAATGATTGAAAGGTAGCAACAACGCCATATAAAGCTAATGCAACTCCCCCAAAAATACCCCAATAAAATGGTTTACCTTCCCTTAGCCAAAGCCAAATTAAATAACCCCCTCCAATTTCGCCAATACCTGCTACGATAAATAATATAATTGCGTAAATCATATCTTCCCACTTTCTTCTTATATGTAATACTTTTACTTGTCCCTACATTCAACTTACCTTCCTCATGTATTAAAGCCCCAATACGTAATCGTATCCGTTACACCAATGATAATTAAAATTATACCTGCTACGATTTGTATCACTCTTCCCATTTTCATACTTGTTTTCATAATAAGGCGTTTTGTATCAAACAAATGGATAAGTGTCAGCATTAAGATTAATGGTACTGAGGTCGCAATGCCAAAAATCGCTGGCAAAATAAAGCCATATGAAGTTGTAACGACTGTCGGCATAAGCCAAACGAAAAATAGCACAAACATCGTAGGACAAAAGGCAATGGCAAAACATGCACCCATTATAAATGAACCAAGCTTTCCTTCTTTTAATATAAGCGGGATACGTGTTGACAGTTGATGTAGCCATTTGAATTTTAAGATGCCTATTAGGACAAACCCAGTCAACAACATAATTGGACCGATTAACTTTCGAAAAATTGGAAAATAGCTAGTCATTGACGTTTCAAATGATTGACCAAATAGCCACGCAAATAATCCGATTATACTAAACACAACGACCTTACCGATGATAAAAAATATTACTTCCCCAAAATTATTTTTCATTTGAATCGTACGATTACCATAGAAAGTAATAGCACTCATATTGCCAGTTAATTGACAAGGTGCTAGGGCGCCAACTAACCCTAAAAGTAACGCAATAATTAGTGGGGAATGTTCATAGGAGTTTAAAAATAAAGTAATTGGACCGCTAACGAAGCGACTAATTTCTGACATCAAACTATACATGCTTCTATCACCTTCAATCCTAGTAATGGTCCGCTAAACTAATTGTTTTTATATATGGCATAACAAACAGCCAAAAATGCTTCAATATCTGCAGTTACATATTTACATAAAAAATAAGTATTTGAAACAATATGTGAAAACTCTTTTACGGAATAACTATGAAGCAATTGCTCTTGATAGGGAGCTTCAATTACACTTTTCGGTAAAAAAGCAATACCTAACCCCTGCTGAACAAAATTTTTGATGACTTCTGTTTGATTAATTTGCATACTTTTATAGCTCGGCAATTGTTGTAGTACTTGCTGTACCTCTTGCCAATATGGCGCATATTCGTGGATTAAAATCGTTTCTTGCTGTAAAAGTGTCATTGGGTCAGTAAATTTTTTGCCTATCGGTACGATCAGTTGGAGTGGCTCTTCGGCAAGCATTTCCATATGGATAGCTCGTGTGGACGTCAGTTTCGAAATACCTATATCGACAGCTCCTGCATATACCGCTTCTCCGATTTCATTGGATTTTAACAATTCAATTGAGAGCTGAATTGCAGGTTTTTGCTGTTGAAAATAATCAATTATAGCTGGTAATGTAGAATTCGCAATTTGTGGTGCTATGCCAATCGTTAATTTTGAAGTAAACCCACTTTTCAAAGATTGTGTACTATGTAATGCTTCATCAACGGTTGCCATTATCTTTTGGGCATGCTGTAAAAAGTGTGCCCCGATGTAATTTAATTTTACATGTTTTGCTTGCCGTTCAAACAGCGGTGTATGTAATTCCTTTTCTAAATGCTGAATATGTTTTGATACTGTCGATTGTGTAATAAAACATCTTTCTGCCGTCTCACGAAAATTTTCGGTTTCCGCTGCCACGATAAACGTTCGTAACCATTCTGTTTCCATAGACAAAGCCTCTTTTAGTTTTTCATTCATTATAACGAAATTATTGTGTAACTTGAAACCTTTCAAACTATCTAAGTTAGTATTGTTACGACTAAAAAGGACAAAGGAGCACCTTAACATGCAAGGCACTCTCTATCTGAAATCGATTATCTACAATTATTTTAAAAAGTGCTTCAATGCATCTATTTGTTGCATAGCTTGCTCATAACCCATGTCGTAATTTTTACGCATTTGCACCGTATCTTTCTCAAAGCTGTTAAGCGCTTGTGTTGGGCGGAATATAAACGCTTTTCCTTGTGCCTCCAACTTTTCACAGTAATCAAGTGAAGCATTATAATGGTCTGCACGTTTTTGCATGCTTTTCACCAAATTAGGATAACGTTTTGCTAGTAGTTTCATTGCCCACTTGCTTTGGCGATCCATTTGTTTACGGTAGCCTTTAGGTCTTGTTAATACAAGTACATGCTTTTGAAAACCATTTTCGACACCATGCATTATCGGAATTGGCTCCGCTAAACCACCATCGTAATAGGGCGTATTATTTAGTTTAATTTCCGGAAAAAGAATAGGTATAGCACAAGTTGCACGCAACATCATACATTGGCGATCCATTTCTCCTGCATCCATATACTCAACTTGCCCTGTTGCTGCATTCGTTACGCCAAAAAGTAATTTCCCATCATATTGTTTGTACGTATCCCAGTCAAAAATATCTAGCTCATTAGGAATAACATTATAAGCAAAATCTAAGCCAAATAAGCTCTTTTCCTTAAGGAAATTTTTTATGCCCATATAACGCTTATCATGCCGGTAATCCATTAATACACGTAACGATCGTTCCTTTTGTTGTGACACATAGGAGCAAGCATTTATTGCACCTGCTGAAATGGCTACTACATAGGGCATCATAATGTCGTGCTCTAAAAAAGCATCCAATACACCGGATGTAAACAATGTACGAAACGTTCCACCCTCTAATATTAAACTTGAATCTTCCACATTTACCTGTAGCATACCATCACTCTTTCACTCTATATTCTCTTTTAGTTTACCGCAATCAAGAATGAGTTTCTTAATTATTTTAGCAACATGTTAGATTGTTGTTTTTCGAAAATTAAAACAATATACAGAGTGCCCGTTCTTTTTGTACAAATATTGCACGTGTTATCCAACTAGATGCTAGAAAACACAGATGACAGATGCTTTCCAGAGGCACACACGTAAGCCGCAACCTTCGCTAGCGCGCGGTTTGTTGCACTTACTTTCTGGGCTTTTCCACAGGAGTCGTCGCCCTCCGCTCCAATCAACTAAACAAGCTTGTAGTCCATTTTATGACCATTAAAAGCTATAAAAAGACAAAAAGAAGAACCTATAAAGGCTCTTCCTTTCTTTACGCCATTTTACCGACAACTTTTACTTTTAGTCTTGTTGCGTTTTCTGGATGATAAGCAAGTGGCGTTTCTTCCACTTCGACTAATTCAATTGTTTCAGCAAGAGCTCCGGCTAATACCGCTTGCTTCACTGCTTTATTTTGTGCATCTTGCAATGATTCTTCACGTGGTTCTTTAGCATAAATATAAATCTGTTCATACTGCCCACTAATTTGAGCAATGGATGCGCCAATTGCATTGGCAACACTGCCATGTTCATTTTTAATAATTTTAGCTACCCCTCGTAACGATTCAGGCACAATAATACTGCCCCCACCGACTAAAACAAGTTGCACATCTTCCGATGAAGTTTTCATTTTATCAATGGCCTGCTCAAGTAACGACGCCATTTCTTTTTGTACGTCTTTGGCAAATGCTTCATCAAGATGAGCTACTAAACTACGATCTCCTACATCTGCAAGACCTAAACGAACAGCAATATCTGTTGTTGTCAGTGTGTCGCCTCCAAAGACCAGTGCCTCTTGGCTAATTTTATAGCCTACACTATCAGGGCCAACCGTAATCTTGCCATCATTGACACGAACGATACTACCTCCGCCTAGTCCAACAGAAATAATATCTGGCATTCTAAAGTTTGTACGAATGTCCCCTACTTCTACAGCGACAGACGATTCTCTTGGAAACCCATCTTGTAGGACGCCAATATCAGATGTTGTCCCGCCAACATCCAACACCATCGTATTTTTAATTTGTGACAAATAAGATGCACCACGAATACTGTTCGTCGGTCCACAAGCAATTGTTAAAATTGGGAATTGTTTTGCATAATCAATTGACATCAACGTTCCATCATTTTGACATAAATACACTTCCGCATTAAAAATCCCTTCTGTTTGCAATGCATGAACGAAGCCTTGTGTCGTTGTTTCAATTACTTTGCAAAGCGCCGCATTTAAAATTGTTGCATTTTCACGTTCAATTAACCCAACTGACCCAATCAATGAAGAACAAGAAATTGGAAACGCTTTACCATATACTTGTTGGATAATATCATGGACTTTCAATTCTTGATCATTTTTGATAGATGAGAAGACCCCAACGATGGCTATTGATTCTACTTGGTGTCGCCAGCCCTCTAATAGCGATCGAATTTCATCTTCGTCAAGCTGTCCTAATATTTGCCCATCATATTCGTAACCACCATGTACTAAAGCATAATTGCCAGATAGGTTTTCAATCATATCTTTCGGCCAAGCAGTGTACGGCAATACGGATGCAGTTGCTGGATAGCCAAGGCGAATCACACCTACTTTAGCGAGTTTTTTACGCTCCACAATAGCGTTCGTACATTGTGTTGTACCTAACATCGCATGACTAATTTGTGTTTTATCAATTGCTAAGTCTTGCAGTAAATTTCGTAAAGACGTTTCAATCCCTGTTTTTATATCTAAGCTTGTTGGTGATTTCACACTATGAACAAGCTTATTATTGTTATCTAAAAGGATGGCATCTGTATTTGTTCCACCTACATCAATTCCGATTTTATACATGCTCAGTTACCCCCTTTTTCACAATTTCCTCGATTGGCTTATAATCATAATCATAGCCAAAGTATTTTGGACCTGCTGTTTCGATCCCTTTTGCCGTACGCCATTTTTCATTAGCAGGCAGACCAATGACACGGACACGTTTACCATATTTTAAACTTTCTGTTGTTACAGGTAATAATGTTTCATAATCTACTAAACAAATTAAATCTGGAGTCATGGCAACGACTTGCTCATTTTTTTCTGCTAGTAGATTTTCATTTTGGAAATGGACTTTCATTTGTTCATCTTTATTAGCATCAATGCCTTCAAGATTCATTTTCCCAAGGTTGAAGCCGCCCTTCGTTTCTCGAATGACATCCACGATTTTACCTTGGAATAATTCAAAGCCTGAAACGAGGTTTAGCAATTCTTGTAGCTTGTCATTTACTTCCTTATTTTTGGACGCAATGATTTCCCCAATTTTTTCAGAAAGTGTGATAATGTGATGCACACCACTTTTCTTCATTTGTGCACCAGTTGTAGGATACAAGCTCACTAAAGCACTTGCGCCCATTTCTACTGTCGCTGTACGAGCTAAACGCTCTGTCCATTTATTATCAATTGTTTCAAAAATACCAATATTCCCTTTTTCATCGGTAATCGCCATCGGAGTTGCTGAAATGCCATCTAAATGGAATGTCACCATCTGCAATTCTGGGAAGGCACGACCCATGCCATCACAATCAATAAGTGGTAAACCAAGTTGTGCAGCTACGACAATCGGAATCATTGAGTTCACGCCACCGGCTTCCATTGGATACGTACCAGCAATTTTCTCTTTCCCTAAGTATTGAGCAAGCTTTTGGAAAACTTTCACGAATTCATCACCACGTGGGAACTTCTCGACTAAAACAGAAGGTGCTCCCATCATTGCAGCGGGAATAAAAAAGCCCTCATCTGCTATTTCATCTACTGAATACAATTTGACAGGCCCATTTTTTTCAATAGCAGAAAGCGCCATAAGCTTTCCAATGTAAGGATCACCGCCGCCGCCAGTGCCTAAAAACGCTGCGCCAATCGCAATATTTTCAATTGCTTCTTTATCTAAATATCTCATCTATTTTCCTCCAATATTATCGATTTTTGTCCAGTTATCCGATGCCCTATATAATAAATACCAAATGAAATGACAATCCCGATTAAAGGCTGATTTGGTATTTGAGGTAATTCAGGGAATAAGGATAAAATAACAGGAGCACTAGCAATAATTGCGCCAGCTAACCATGAAAATACACCTAAACGATTGACCCCTTCTACCTCATGCCAACTATTTTTATCACCTTTATTCATAAACCAGTATGAAGCAATCATAACGCCAGCAACTGGTGGAATCATCGCTGATAATATTGACATAATCGGTGTAAAGTAATTGAGTATCCCTACTACAGCCAATAACGTCCCAACTGTTCCGGCAATACCAATTGCCACTTTTTCTTTTTCCTTAGAAACGTTAAAGACATTAATAAGAGCAATTCCTCCTGAAATGGCATTGACCAAATTCGTTTTCCATGTCGCTAAAATTAACGCCACACCGCCAATAAATGGCGTTGCAATATTTAAAAAGACAGCTGTAATATCACTTGTTTGATAAGCGATTGTTAACACAGCCCCTACGCCAATCATTAAAATACCGGCGGGAATAATACCGAATGTAGCTGCTTTAAAAACATCCGCACGTTTTTTGGAAAATTGCGAATAGTCACCAGCTATTACTGCTCCTAAAGCAAACGAACCAATCGTTACAGCTAATCCATCCATAAAGCTCATCGTTTGTTTCGGTTTATAGTCCAAAATGATTTGTAGATGATCTCCCGTTAATGTTTGTACTAAACCAAATACACAAATTACAACTAATAACGGTACTGCAATATAACTTAATACACGTAGTACTTTCATTCCATAAATCGCTGAAATCACCATTACCAACCCACTAAGGAAAGAAGCGAATGGCGTTGGTACATTCACATTAAAATGCGCTAACAAATTCGCTAACGCTACCCCACAAACATTGGCCTGAATACCAAACCAGCCCAAGCAAGCGATAGCTAATATAATAGACAAAATCGTGCGAGATCCTGTCTTACCAAATACATGTCCTGCGATATGGACGGTTGGCTTTCCTAAGTCACTGCTTTGCATCCCTTGCAAAACCATGATAATCACAACAATCGTATAGCCAACTAGTGCTACGGTAAGTGCCATCGGTAAACTCATACTCGAAATAAGCGTGTTCCCTACTAGTAAACTTGGGATACAAATCATCGCACCAGCCCAAATAATACCTAAACTATACCAGGACTGTTCATTGCCTTCGTTTCTCATAATACTCCCTCCTTATACTTCCTTGTTTCTTGAATGAATCTAATTATAAGAGAGAAGGGAATGGTACGTCTTTTTCATAAATAAAAAAAATAATCTGAAATTTTGTCAATTCGAACAAAATTCCAGATTATTTTAATTATTAATTAAACGATAGAGCATACAAGCCATATAAACATCGTAAAATTCCGAGTAGATTGTGACATCACTGCCAATCAATTCACTTATTTTTTTTATGCGATATTTTACAGTATTTTTATGAATGAATAAAATCTTACTACAGTCATCAAAACTACCATTTGCATCTAGAAGAAACGTCATTAAAGTTTTTAACGACTCCTCATCATTCAAAATAGGTTCAATTGCTGACAAGTATTCTTCAATCATCTCTTCCCCTTGTTTACTTAAATCAATCGCCCGCTTTATGGATCTTATTTCAGCTGCCGTATACAATTTGCGCAATGGAAATATGGCATGGACCTTTTCGCCGACTTGATTCACTAACTGATACATTTGTCTTACTGCTTTCGTATTTTTCATTTTCGGTGAATACACAATTTTAGCAATTTGTGCGTCGTAACTTGTCGTCTGAATAAACTCACTAGCAATTTCAAATTCGTTATATTTATATAAACAATTTCCTAAAAGAACTATGATGCAATGATCAATACATTGAATCACTCTTGTTTTGTAATATTTTGAAAGTTGTTCATCCAATTCATCTCGAATACTTTTTTCTTTTGTTAAATCATTGATTGTAACTAACCACATCATCTGCACAGCAGAGACATCAATATGAAGTACATTTGCCAATCTGCGCATTTTATCACTTTCATCATTAATAATCGCTTTGACCAACGCATACTCACTTACATCATCATGTTTATCTCCCCATAGGTTAATTGCTACTTGTACCACTTCACTAATTTTTTCAATCGTCTTTGCAGGCAATTTCGTATTCTCTTTAATAAGGAATACATACAGCAGCTCGCCATTTTTTTGGTGAATGCTTTTATATTCAATAACGCAAGTGATATCATTATTTAATAACTCAAGCTCCCCCTTGTCCTGATTAACTAAACTTTTGGAAAATTCTTCGATAACTTTGGACACATCTAAGGAAGAATTTCTAGGCCACATCACTTGGTTGACAATATCAAAATTCGTATTCGTCAGCACAATATTCGCTTTCAGGCGATCCGATAACATTTTTAGCGTAATTTCTACACTGCGTAAATGCTCTGGTAGCAACGACACCTTCTCTAATGTCTCCTTCACGAAATGATCATTGACCACTTGGTTACTAATGATTGTCTCCATCACTTCATAAATGACTTCATTATACCTTAGTGAATAATCATTTTTAGGCATACAAATAATAATAAAATCTTGTGAATCTGCTAATTGCAGTACTTCCTTTGGGATTTCTGGCAAAACGATACCGACATAATATAATATTAAACCCAATTCTCCTAGGTCATGTAAATATTGAATGGTACTACATTGTTTTTCCACACTATCTCGAATGGAAAAAAAAGAGCTGATCACTAGCTCTTCCGCATACCACTCTTCTTGCACTGTTTGGACAATCTTCGAACAAAAATCTCCATCTGAAACTTCTAAAACAGATAGAGAGGAAACAGTTCGATTAAGATTATTTCGACCCGTTAATACATCTGCTCCTCTAAATGATGGTAATTGCAGCAAATCGTTTACTGTTACCCCCATATTCCTTCACCACTACTTTGTTAAAAATTTGCATTCTATTAAATATTACTGGTATCACAAAAGTCGATACCTTATGAAAAAGAGTATCACATTCGACACAATGTTTCAAAAATAGACATTTTTCAAGAAATTTACTTGCTGTCAGCCTGCTCCACTTTTATACGCGTTTATTAATTACCTATTACAATTTTAAAAAATTGCCATTAAAAGTTATATAATGGTAAAATCAAAAGTGAATTTAGAATATAAGTGAGGGAAAGACAATGTCAGAAGTAATAAAAATCGATAATTCTATTGGAAATGATTTACGTAAGAGCATGCAAGCAGATTGTCGAAACTGTTTTGGCTTATGCTGTACCGCACTAAATATAGTTGCATCAAGCGATTTTGCTATTCATAAACCAGCTGGCACAGCATGTCCCAATTTGCAATCTAACTTTAGCTGTCAAATTCATAGTGAGCTTAGAAACAAAGGCTTTAAAGGATGCACCGTATACGATTGTTTAGGGGCAGGGCAATGGGTTTCGCAATCGACGTTTCATGGACAAGATTGGCGCGATAATCATGAAATTGCTAATAAAATGTTTCAGATATTTCCGATTATGGAACAGTTATACGAAATGATTGCCTATGTAGCAGAGGCAATGTCTTATGCACTGTCACAGCGCTTATACGATAAATTACATGCACAGTTAGAGAACTTGCAACACCTCACTACATTAGATGTAGAAGCACTGTTAGCTCTTGATATCCCTCATATTCGACTACCTGTTAATGCCTTACTGTTAAAGACAAGTGAACTAATTCGCAATGAGCTTGTAGTAAACACTTTCGGTCAAAATGGTCGAAAAACGAATTATCGAGGTGCTAATTGGATGGGGAAAAATTTAAAAGGTAAAGATTTAAGAGCAACCGATCTGCGAGGTGCATTGTTAATTGCGGCAAACCTGCAAAATACGGATTTAAGAGGGGTTGATTTTATTGGTACTGATTTACGTGATGCCAATGTATGCGGGGCAAATCTTTCTACTACGATGTTTTTAACGCAAATGCAAATCAATTCAGCAGTTGGTAATCACGAAACGAAACTACCCTTTTATTTAAGCATGCCGACACATTGGCATAATATACTACAAAAATAAGGGACAGATTAGAAGAATCTTTCACTTCAATCTGTCCCTTTTTATTACTTCACTTGTTTCTTTTTATAAAGAATAGTTGCTATAACGAGCACAAGTAAAATAGCTTGCCCGATGATTGTTTCAACAGTTGGATAGAAGCCTATAAAGCTAATAACTGGTAGACCATCAACGATTGTCGTTGGCACACTATCTCTAAGTTGCAATGTATGCAAGCTGACACCGATAATTTTAAATGCCAATACATAAATTAACACCGTCGCCACGGCAAAAAGCTTATGAATGGCAATTTTGCCACTCGCTTTAAATAATACAATGGCTATTACCCCTAGAATGACAAGTGCTAGGATAATACCAAGTATAAATTGAGATGTCGCCATTTTTGGGGCAATCCCAGCATAGAAAACAAGTGTTTCTGCCCCTTCACGGAACACCGATAAGAAGCTAACCGATGCCATCGCAAATACCGATCCACTTGAAATGGCGTTGCCCATTTGTTTTGAAATGTAACGGTTCCAGCTTGCGACACTTGATTTACTATGTAGCCAAATACCGACACCTATCATCATCGCAGCAGCAACAAGACCTACATAACCTTCCATCATTTCTCGGTTCGTATCCACCGTTGCTGAGTTGAAAATCGTAGACATTAATACTGCGGCTACCGCTGATACTAATATTCCAGCTAATGCTCCTACATAAATCCATTTACGCAACGACTTTTGCCCAGATTTATTTAAAAATGACACTAATGCCAAAATAATTAATAATGCCTCTAAGCCCTCACGTAGTAAAATTAATGCTGAATCCCAAATAGTATAATCTGAATTTCCTTGAATTAATTCAATTTCAGTTCGGAATTGATCAAGCTTACTTTTAATGCCTTTGACATCTACCTGTGACTTTAATAAGTCACTTACTAGTATCGGCATATCACTTTCAATCTTTGTATAAAGACTACCATTACGAGTTGAAATATCGATTTCTACACTCGGCCATATTTTGATGAACTCGCGGATTTTATCGGATGCTGCTTTGTAGTTGCCTTCGTCAATTAAATCATTAGCATCATCAATATAAGCAATTAATGTTGATAAAGAATAATCGCCTTCTACAACTTGTGCAGTATCATGACCTGCTACAAAATCCTCAATTGTTTGCTTTAATTCAGCGTATTGTGATTGCATTAACGCTACTTCAGGCTCTTCTGAAGCAAGTGTTATTCGTATAAAAGCCATTTGCGTTTCAATTTGACCGTACATCCCTATGCTTTGCTCACGTACGGGACGTTCAATTTTTTTCCATTTCGCATTAAAATCTTTATAAGCATCGTTAATTGAAGCTACATCACCGCTTGCCAAAGCTTCTTCAAATGCTTTCATAATAGGTTTAAACTTTTGCCCAAATTCTGCTCGCTGTGCCGCTTCATCCACAGGGTTTTCAAGCTTTTCTAACGCGCGCAAAGCATTTGAAAGTGCAGACAAAGCCGTTAAACGTTCTTCTTTAGAAGAAGCCTTTACTGCTTGGTCGAGTATTTTATCGACTTCTTTTTTCGCCTCAGTTTGATCCGATGATACAGAAGACCAATCTGTTGCGAATTGTTCAAGTGCATCTTTTGCTTCTGCTTCCTTGTCTTGTTTTGTATTCATTAGCGCATCACTTATCGAAATGTATAAGTGACTGTAAGATTGCGCTGCTTGTACGGGTACTGCAAGTGCCAGTAATAAGCATACGATAATGCTACAGCGCGTTAAAAAGTGCTTCACCTAAGTAACTCCCCTTTTGTACTCCAGGGAAGCAAGCAAACACCGCACTGCCTCGATGGGTAATATATTCATTCATTTTATCCATTCGCCCTAAACTGTTTTGAATCGTTGTAAATTGAGCTGGATCTTTTTGGAAAGAGATAAATATTAGTCCTGCATCGTGCGCACCCGTATTCGACATTACACCTGATGCGTATGAATAAGATCGACGTAATATGCGTGCACTAGATTTACGTGCTAAATGCACATGCGATGTATCAGGCATAATATACTCGCCCTTGCTATCTTTTGCTTCGATATCGAAATCATCAAATTCTTTCGTTTTACCTAATGGTGCACCACTATCGCGATAGCGCCCAAACGTTGCTTCCTGATCCTTCAAAGATGTACGATCCCATGTTTCAAGATGCATTTGAACTTTTCGAGCAACTAAATAGGAGCCACCCTTTAACCAGCCTTTATCCACCCACACGACTTTATTTAAGTCTTGTTCATCCGTAATTGAAGGATTTACTGTGCCATCCTTGAATGCGAATAAATTGCGAGGCGTGCCTCCCTCTGCTGGAAATGAGTTAAAGCCCGCTTGCGACCATTTAATTTCCACTTTTCCGGAAGCAGCACGCACTAAATTGCGGACAGCATGGAACGCCACTTGTGGATCGTCAGCACACGCTTGAATACAAAGATCCCCACCTGTAAATTCCTTTTGTAGCTGATCTTTTGGAAAATGTGGCAAATCAGCTAATTCAGCAGGCTTTAAATGGGCCATCCCGAGCTTATCAAATAAAGAGGGACCTACACCTACAGTAATTGATAAATTAGAAGCATTTAAACCTTCTGCTTCACCTGTATCACCTGTCGGCACTCTAGTATTTGTTGTTAAATCTACCATTAACTCACCATTCATTAAACGGACAACAAGAGGTGTCCATTTTTCGAACAACTCTTGTAGCTCTTCTTTTGTTGACACGAGGACAGTTAAAGAAGCAAAATAAATATTTTTTTGAACGGGTGTAGTAATGCCCGACTGATGTTTTCCATAAAAATTAACTTTGTTTTTTGCTGTTGAGCTATCTGCTACAGGCTCAAAAACATCATAGCCCATCGCTTTCATCACACCACCAAAGCCAGAAGCACCAATAGCAATACCGGCCACGCCCATGCTTGTTAGCTTTAACATTTCACGGCGCGATATTTTTTTATCGATCCATTTTTCATCTTTTGACGATGTCATTATTTATCACTCCAAAATAATTCCCATTTGACTTAATGGTTCACCTAATTGGTTCACCGCAGCTGCAAGTGCTTTTGTATTTTCTTCTGTTAATTCTTCGTAAGAAATATAGCCCCCATCAGTTGTTGCATGTTGAGCTAATAAATCATCCACTGCTTTGAATTTTTCATCTAATGTTGCCACTAACTCTTTGTCTTTTGCTTCTAATTTCGGACGAAGAATTTCAAAGATTTTTTCTGCACCTTCAATATTCGCTTTAAAATCATATAGGTCTGTATGTGAATAAATTTCTTCTTCTCCAGTAATTTTTGAAGTAGATACCTCGTTCAATAAATCAACAGCACCTGTAATCATTACATCTGGTGTTACTTCTACTGTTTGAACGAGTGCATGTAATTCTTTCGCGTCAGCAAGCAGCTGGTCTGCCACCGCTTCATAGCCTTCTGTTTTATTTTCTACCCAAAGTGCATACTCAAGCTTATGGTAGCCTGTCCATTCTTCTTTGCCTTTACCTTCTTCTTCGATATCCGCTAAACGACCATCAATACGTGGGTCAAGATCACCGAAGCTCTCTGCAATTGGTTCAGATCGCTCAAAATACATACGTGCTGGCGCATATGCTGCTTTCGCGCCTTCAATATCACCTGCTTTGAACAGGTTCACAAACTTTTCAGTATTTAGCAAGAATTGATCCATTTGTTCTAATGCAAATTGTTGATAGGCTGATAGTTCAGTAGATAAATCCACTGCTATCGTTTGATCTGCTTGCTCTGTTGCTGGTTTCTCATCTTTTTTTACTTCCTCTGTATTACCGCAACCCGCCATAAGGATGCCACCTGCTACTAATACTGACAATAATGATTTATTTTTCATGCTTAATACCTACTTCCCGAATTAGTCTCTAACGTGAATGATAATCATTATCATAATTGATTGCAAGAAGTATTTTTAAATTAAGAAAAAAACGTCATTTCGCAGTTGAATTTTATTTCCAACTAGCAAAAAGACGTTTTTTCTACAATATAATGATTCTAAACTACTAAATATTGACTTGTTTTATCTTTTCATTTTTTCCATATAAGAAATAATAAAGCACGATTGACATAAAAATTACGGCTACCATCGCTAAGAATATGGCGCTGTACCCCATCGTCGGTACAAAAAATCCTAAGAAATAAGGTCCTATACCTAATCCTAAATCATATAAAATGAAATACGTTGAAGTTGCTAGCCCTAAACGTTCATTTGGTGTAACCTTAATAGCTATCGCTTGTGCTACAGAGTTGAAATTACCATAACCAATTCCAATAAAAGCTGCAGCTATTAAAAATACACCAGTGCTTGTTGCTGAGCTAAATGCATACATACCAATTGCAAATAACACAAGACAAGGATAAATAATAATATTTGCTCCTCTTGAATCAAGTAATTTTCCGGTAAACGGACGAGTAGCTAAAATTACGATTGCATAAACGATAAAGAAATAACTACCTGCCGTTACCAAATTAAGCTCTTTTGCGTAGAACGTCATAAACGACATCACACCTGAATAAGCAAAGCCAATAACAAGCGCTACAAAGGCAATCGGTAATGCTCGCATTTCGATAAAGTTAGATAGCTTGAAGCCCGCTTTCTCTGCAGCTGCCTTCGCGTTTTTACGTGCCTCTGGAACTTTCACAATAAAATACATCATAAAGCAAATAATTGCTAATACTGAATCTACCGCAAAAATCATTCGATAATCTTCAAATAACTGCGTTAATAATATGCCAATAAATGGACCAATTGCCGTTGCTAAAATAGCACTTAAGCTGTAATAGCCTATCCCTTCACCACGACGTTCTGGTGGTAAAATTTGTGCAATAATCGTCCCTGTTGCTGTACTTGCTATACCTAGCGCTATCCCTTGCACTAAACGATTTAGCATAAGGAGTGGTAAGTTTAAGGCGATAAAATAAGACATCGTAGATAACATAAATAATAACAATCCACAAAATAATGTTTTTTTACTGCCCCAATCACCGATAATGCGTCCTGTGCCAAGACGTCCAAATAACGTCCCGATAATAAAAATACTCGACACTAGCCCTGCTGTACTTGTCGAAGCGTCAAATTTCTCCACCGCATAGCCAGCTATCGTCACCATCAATAAATAAAAAATTAACGTAATCGTAAAATTGATGAGTGAAACGATTAAAAAGTCTTTTGTCCATAGTTTCTGTCTAGTTGCTTCCACTTGTTTCCTCTCCTACTGATGAATGTTTTTACTTATGTTGGCTAAAACCCGAGAAGCAATTTCAATATCCTGTTGTGATACACCAGCTAATGCTTTTTCTAAAAAAGGTTTTATATGCTCCTGGATTTCGTCCACGTTTTTTTCACCATATGGCGTTAATTGTACAACTTTTGCTCGCTTATCTTTCCCAGCCACCGTCTCCACATAACCAAGATCTACTAGCTTTTGCACAAGCCTCGTTACGCTAGGCTTTTCAATCGACATAAAGTTCGCGATTTCAACTAGTGAATGTGGACCTTTATCAATTAAGAAGCGTAAAACTGCCCACTGAGAGCTATATAATTGATATTGTTCCAACTGCTTGTTGAGTTGATTCGTAAACGGGCGGTACATTAAACGAAACTCATTAAAAAATTGCTGTTCAATCGTCAAAAAAATCCCTCCTTAATTAGTTAGCCTAGCTAACTATATATTAAATTACACCGTTTGTCTAGGTTGAAGTTTGCTACACTTCTATTTTTGCCCAATCTTTCTGAACAAAAAAACAACTGAACAGCGCAAGCCATTCAGTCGTTTTTTCTTAATAAATATAAAAAATAAGGTGCACCGATACATGCTACAACGATGCCTGCAGGCACAGTGGCAGTTGAAATGGCCACGCGCCCTATTGTATCTGCTAGCATTAATAAGCAAGCACCAATACATAATGTTATTGGTAAAAAGAATTGATAGCGTGGTCCAACAAGCTGCTTTGCAATATGTGGTGCCATTAAGCCGATAAATGCAATGCCTCCTGTGACAGATACAGCAGCGGCAGCAAGTGCAACAGCCACCATTAATAATTGTAATCGCTCTTTAGCAATATTCACGCCTAACCCAATTGCTGTTTGCTCAGTCATTGCTAGCACATTTAAAACATTTGCTTTATATAAAATGAACGGAATACATATGACTAACCATGGTATTAATGCCCACAGGAATGGCCAATCAGTTCCCCATACACTTCCTGCAAGCCATTGTGCGATAAATTGTACATCTGAGCGCTCAGCCGAAGAAATTAACAGCATCATCACACCCGATAATGCAGATGCCACACCTACCCCAATTAAAATTAGCTTTACAGGTTGAACACCTTGATTGCGCTTATATGAAAAAAAGTAAATACTAAGGGCCGTTATTATAGCACTGAAAAATCCTACTACTGGCAATATGTACGCAAAGTTTGGTAAATCACCATGGACACAAAGGTAAAATATAGTTATCCCCACACCTGCACCAGCATTGATACCAATAATACCAGGGTCCGCTAAATCATTACGTGTTACCCCCTGTAATACAGCTCCTGCCAATGCTAAAGCCATACCTGCTGCCGCAAGAACAAATAGCCTTGGCAGACGTACAGAAAACAATACAAAGGATTCTTTAAAGTTCCCATCACCAAATAGTATAGGCAAGATACGATCTATGGACACGGAAGCAGCGCCCAGCGAAATACCCATTATGAAAATAAGGAATGTTAGCACTAGCCAAATGATAAGCCAAGTTCGTTGTTTTTTTTGTGCTGTTTTAAGCAAATTGACGACCTCCCTTACGTACAAGTAGTAAGAAGAACGGAAGGCCGATAATTGAAATAATAGCTACTACAGGCGTTTCATACGGTGCATTCACCATGCGTGCTACGAAATCTGCAGCGACCATTAACCAACCACCCATAAGAGCACTCATCGGTAAAACAAAACGATAATCTGTACCAACTAAAGCACGGACAATATGCGGCACCATTAAACCAACAAATGCTAGATTACCTACTAGGGCAACAGCAGAGCCCGCAAGTATAACAACTACGAACATCATAATCCCTTTAATCACTGTTGTTTTCTGACCTAACCCGACAGCTACCTCTTCATTTAAACTTAAAATCGTTAGCTGGCGACTGAATATAAACGCAATACCTAATCCGATTACAATAATAGGTACAATAATTAAAGCCTGCCATGTTGTGCCAATTAGACCACCACTCGTCCACATTGATACATCTTTTGCAATTTTAAATAATATACCCGTACCATCAGCAACCGCTTGTAAAAGAGCTGATACTGCTGCACCTGCTAAAACTAGCTTCAATGGAGAAAAGCCACCTTTTGTTGATGCACCGATACTATAAACAATAATCATCCCTACCCCTGCACCAATAAAGCATGCAAAAATTAGTATATAATACGAGGAATTCGGGATAAACGCCATTGTTAAGGCTAAAGCAGCATTTGCCCCTGCTGTAAGTCCAAGAAGCCCTGGATCTGCTAAAGCGTTTCTTGTGACGCCCTGCATAATAGCTCCAGCAACTGCGAGTGCACTACCGACAAAAATAGCAGCAATTATACGCGGAAATCGAATTTCACGCAAAATAGCATAATGCTTGCCGCCACCTTGTCCGACAATCGCTTGATAAACATCTTGAATACTTGTATTCGCAGCGCCAATACATAGCGAGATTGTTACTGTCACTGCTAAAACTAGCAGGGATAGTAACAGCTGAAGCCAAAACGGGAAATGTCGAAACTTTGTCATTTGCCTTCGCTACTCTCTACCGAAATTATTGTAAAAACTTCTCTTTAAAGAATTTTAGTTGATAATCTAATGTGATAGGATCGTTAAAGTAAAATGCGTTACCATTTACTTTAAATAAATGACCATTCTTCACAGCATCTAAATCTTTATACCAACCAGCATTTTCAATAGAAGTCTCTTCGCCATTAAACGTACTAAAAATCACATAGTCCCCAGCGTATTCATTTAAAACTTCAGTAGAAATAGCGAAATAACCTGGTTTTAGCGCATCCTCTTTCACTTTTTCAGCCATATTTAAGCCCATTTCTTGATATAAAATTTCTGTTCCACGACCCCAATTATCGCCATACACATACATTTGTTTATTAAACATTTCTGCTACCGTAACTGTTGCATTTTCACCGATTTTTGCTTTAATTTCTGACCCTGCTTTAGCAGCGCGTTCTTTAAAATCTGCTACCCATTTCGTTGCTTCATCTTCTTTATTTACGACTTTACCGATTTCGATAAATTGCTGTAAATAATCGACTTTACCATACGTAAATAAGACAGTTGGTGCAATTTCAGCTAGCTTATCTGCATTTTCAATGCCATTTAAACCAATGATTAAATCTGGATCTAGTTCAATAATTTTTTCGATATCTGTATTTTCTACTACTACTGCATCTTTAATAGCATCTTTAAAGTTTGGATTATCTGCAGCCCATGTATCTATCCCTACAACATTTACGCCAAGTTGCAATAAATCCCCAACAAATGATGATAACACGACTACACGTTTAGGATTTGCTGGTACTTCAATAGGACCTGTTTCAGATTGATAAGTAATTGTTTCCGCTGATGATGACTCATTTGTGCCTTCATCTTCTTTCTTCGAATTATCTTCTTTGTTGCCGCACGCTGCAAGTGCTAGCACGACAATCATAAACATTGGTAAAAGCCACTTTTTCATTTATATATCTCCTTTAAGTCGTTTGTAATAAGTCGTATGTAATGCACATCGGTTTGTCTGTTCGTGGATCTTTTCCAATGACTGCATCAATATGAAACACTTTTTGTAATACTTCAGGTACAATGACTTCCTCTGCTGTACCAAATTTTACGAGCTCTCCTTGTGAAAGCGCTACAATATAATCAGAAAAGCGGGCTGCTTGATTTAAATCATGAAGCACCATGACAATTGTACGACCTTCATCTTCGTTTAGCTTGCTTAATAATTCTAAAACCTCTAATTGATGTGCCATATCTAAGTAAGTTGTTGGCTCATCTAAAAAAATGATATCGGTTTCCTGTGCTAATGCCATCGCAATCCATACACGCTGACGTTGTCCACCAGACAACGCATCTACTGCATGCTGACGAAAAGCATCTGTTTTTGTTACCTTGAGGGACCAGTCAATGACATCTTTATCTTTTTGAGATAAATTGCCGAAGCCCTTTTGATATGGAAATCGACCGTAGGACACAAGCTCCTCTACCGTTAAACCGTGCGCACTTTCAGGACTTTGTGGTAAAATAGCTAGCTCTTTTGCCAAATCTTTCGTATGCATTTTGGAAATATTTTGACCGTCTAAAATGACATGCCCACTCTCATGCTTAAGAATTCTTGTTATTGCCTTTAAAAGCGTAGATTTACCACAACCATTGGATCCAATAATTGTTGTTATTTTTCCATCTGGAATTTGTAATGATAAGTCATGCACTATGGTTTTGTTCTCATAGCCAACACGGATCGATTCAATTTGTAAACGCAAAACATGCCCTCTCTTTCTTTTTACTAATTCACATGATATGATAACATCGAAAGCGACATTGATAATCATTATCACTAAAGCTAGTCTAGTTTTCCACTAAGGATTTGTCAAATACTTTTTTAATATTTTTCAAGGATGTGACGATATAAGTGCAAGATTTATACGATGTAACGATTATAGGTGGTGGGCCTGCGGGCTTATATAGTGCTTTTTATAGCGGGTTAAGGGGCCTAAAAACAAAATTGATAGAAAGCCAGGAACAGTTAGGTGGTAAGGTGTTACTTTATCCAGAAAAGTTAATTTGGGATATTGGTGGGCACCCTCCTATTTTAGGTGGACAGTTTGTTAAACAATTAATTGCGCAAGCTAAAACATTTGATCCAACAATACTAACGGACACAAAGGTTGACTTTATTGAACGTCTAGGTGAAATGTTTGTTTTACATACAGCACAAGGAGAAAAACATTATTCAAAAACGATTCTTTTAGCTGTTGGTGGGGGCATTATAAATCCTCAAAAACTGACGCTAGAAGGTGCTGAAAAATACGAAATGTCTAATTTGCACTATACTGTCCAGTCATATAAGCGCTTTGTCGATAAGGACATTATTATTTCTGGTGGCGGTAATGCTGCAATTGACTGGGCAGTGGAGCTTAGCCCTATCGCTAAAAACGTAACTGTTGTATATCGTAAGGACACGCTCTCTGCCCATGAAGCGACGATACAGGAAGCGCTAGATGCTGGCGTTCAAATTGAATGTAACACGACAATTACAAAGTTAACGGCAAATACAGATAAAACAGCTATTGAATTTGTCACATGCGAAAATTCTCAAACAAAGCAAAGCTACACACGCCAAGTGGATGAAGTCATTGTAAGTCATGGCTATAACCGTGAAGCATCTCTTGCATTTGACGAGGCAATATCAATCCCTAAAAAAGACGACTATTATTTTGAAGGAAAAGCAACGGGTGAAACAGCCCAACCTGGTATTTTCGCAGCAGGTGATATTTTATCATTCGAAGGGAAAATTCATCTTCTATTAGGAACTTTCCAAGATGCCGCTAATGCTGTCAACTCAATCAAAACGTATCTAGAACCGACTGCTCATCGTAATGCGGTCGTATCTTCTCATAATGAAATCTTTAAAGAAAAAAATCGCTCTATAATTGAAAATAGCTTGTCGAGATAAAACAATGGTTTGGTAAAATATTGAAATCATCAAAAAGAAGCTAAAAAAAGAAAAAGTGTTAGATTGACTGCAAACAATCTAACACTTTTTTTGCCGCGAACATTAATGGGCTATTTCCGAATGTTTCAGACGATTCACAGTCTTTTACCGGCGATTGCCCCTATCTTAGCGGCGATTTGCGGGCTTCCACCGGCGATTTCCATGTTATATCCCAGCCTTTTAATTTGAGCTAAAGTTAATTCATGTTAATCATTCAAACCTTTACCATCGAGAATTTGCTGTGTATATTTTTCAATCCTAGACACACGAGTTTTGGCTTGCTTAGCCTGAGAAAAATAATAAATGTAAGCTCTTTGTCGTCCAGGCGTTAATGCTTCAAATGCTAGTTTTAAAGCAGGGAGCTCGTTGAATTTAGCTTGTAGTTCTTCTGGCATATCGAAATCGGTATTCTTTTTAAACTCTACTTCCAAACCTGCTTTTTCAACTTCTATAGCTTGTTTAATATAAGCTTTTAGGTCGCTTTCCATGTCAATGATTTGCTGGACACTCGTAAAGCGAATTTGGCGTGCCGCTTGTACATTTTCTGTTTGTTGAATAAGAATTCCTTTCGTATCCTTTAACAATGCACCTTTATGGAACAGCAGTGCACAATATTCTTTAAATCCATGTATTAATACGATGTTCTTGTTCTCTAAAGTATAACAAGGGTGCATCCACTTAAATTCTTCTGCCAGCCCACTATCTAAAACTATATTTCTCAATGCTTCATATTCTGCTTTCCACGTTTTAGCTTTACTTAAAAACTCATCAACTTTAGGATTTGTTTTCATTTTTGTCATCAACGACACCCCTCTTTAATTTTTGACCTATTACAATCAATCATTTTGTTCAATTACCAATTGATTAATAATAAGACATTCGTAGAGAACCTGTCCAGTTGAAGCGCAAAATCTTATGAAAAAAAGAGAATATACGCTGCTAAACTAAACGTCATATCCTCTTAATTTGTGTAATACATTGCAATCTGCCCTTTACTGAATCCCCATCTACATCTAACTATCTAAATAGACTTAATAATGACCCCATTTGCCTAAGCATATTAACCCCACTCGAAATAGTGTCTGCGTGGCCCTTCATTGCGCTGAAATTTTCTGATAAGTTTCCAAACCGAGAATTTCGAGGTTGTTGATTATTGAACGAGCTGGGTTGTGGACGCATACTTTGAATCATAGGATTATAACTTTGTCTATATCTTCGTGGTACTGGCCTCCTTCTAGGATTCGGCGAATAATATGGCATCAATTCACCTCCTATACAAAAACGTTTATATATTATACGTCTGGATTTTTTTTTCGTTTAGACTTTTGAAGATGTTTATAAAAATTAATAGTATAAATGAGTGCTACGTAAACATATTGAAATAACTTATTGCCACGTTATATTTTGCTTTTTATCATATATAGTCCGTCCTATGTCCTTCTAGGAACCATACTATTTTTATTTTCATATTATACAAATAAGAACAATAAAGAAGGTGTTAGAAATTCATAAATCCAAATATCTAGACTTTTTGTCCAAATTTGGTGTTGGGGGGGCACATCCTGGTGGTATGGCACTAACAAAGGAACTATTAAGGGCTGAACATATTAGAAGTACTTCTCAAATATTAGATGTTGGCTGTGGTACAGGCCAAACAGCTGCCTTTTTAGCTTCCCAATATAAAGCTGCTGTTACTGGTATTGATCGTAATTCAATCATGGTAGCTAAAGCCAAAAATCGTATGAAGAAACGTCGCCTACCAGTCACAATCATAGAAGCGTCAATTGAAGATATTCCTTTACGCAATGAGCAATTTGATTTGATTATTGCTGAATCTGTTCTTTCCTTTGTCAACAAGTCCAAAGCTCTCGATGAAATTTATCGTTTATTGAAAAACGGTGGTCGATTCATTGCAATAGAATTTACTATTAATCAATTGTTAGACGAAAAGAGTAAGAAGGAAATTGAACAATTTTATGGCTTCGATACATTATTGATGAAAAAAGATTGGGTTGCTCTATTGAACAATGCTGGATTTCAAACAATTCGTATACGCAAAAATCAATCGCTTTCTTCACCACCTGAATTTCAGCATTCACAAAAAATCGAACCTGAACTTTATGAGGTCATGGAACAACACATTGACATGAATTTAAAATATGATGGAATTTTAGATTATAGAATTTATAGTTGTACGAAATAAAGAATAGCGTATGATTTTCATAGTTAGTTGCCAGCTGTGAAAATCATACGCTTCTTTTTAATTATTGTGTAAGCAGCTATTTTGCAGTATTGCTTTTTTCATAATGTTTTGTGAGGATAACTCGAAGGTGGTTTAAACGATTATTTAATCATTGCTATAAAATGTTTTAAAATTCTAGCAGTTAAACCCCAAATGGTATATTGTTCATAATCATAAAACCATTCTTCCATTGATCGAGTTCTCCAGTTATACTGTGCTCCGTTAACAATTTTGTCAAAAGGAAAGTCTAAAGAAGGCACTGGTTCAATAGACACTAAATGCATATATGGTTCATGATGTAATAACCAATTGATTGGTACTGTAAACACTTCTTCAACTTCATCTTTGTTATAAGCATGAATAATTTGATTGAAATCAACAATTGCCACGAATGGATAAGTAACAAATGAGGAGGATGCGATATACGGACTCAATTGCCCTATAACTTGAACCGTTTTCGGATCGATTCCTAATTCCTCGTACGTTTCTCGTAAAGCGGCTGCCAATGGTGATGCATCGGTTGCGTCAATTTTGCCACCTGGAAAACTAATATCGCCGGGCTGTTTTCTCATCGTAAATGAACGCACTTCAAAAAGAATATGCCATTCGCCATTCACTTGAACTAATGGTATTAAAACGGCTGAACGAAAAGCTGTCTCCTCTCCTATAAATAAATGCTGATTTTGCTGTAATTGATGCTTCAATTTATCTAGAAACATGAGATTATCTCACCTCAATTGTTTATATTCTGTTTTATCGTATCATTATTAAGTAGTTGGATAAAGACTATTAGACTAAATCATCTGATTCAAACTAGCAATTAAAATGTTGGCACAATAAAAATGCAGAGGAGGTGCGCCATCCTCCATCTGCATTGCTTATGGTTGTAATAAAATTTTCCCGACACTTTTACGACTTTCCAACAAATCATGTGCCTTTGCTCCATCTTTCAGGGCAAAAATAGTCGGCTCGTGTATTTTTATCTTTCCATCTGTAATCCATTCAAATAGTTGTTGTGAACGTATTTTTCTTTCCTCAAAAGATGTTAAGACATTCCAAAGGTCTCCTCCGGTTAATGTTTTCGAAGTATCCATTAACATACGTGGATCCACCGCCACAGGATCTCCTCCTGACATACCAAAAAACACGACAGTTCCACCGACTTTTGTTGCTTCTAAACTATCTTGCAGTGTAGAACCTACTGATTCGTATACGACATGAACCCCTTGACCCCCAGTATTCTCCTTCACTTTTTGCACCCACTGCTCTTCATATAAAAAGACATGGTCCGCACCGATGGCCATTGCTACTTCTGCTTTTTCTTTAGAAGATGTGAGTCCGATTACGTTAGCCCCTTTTAACTTAGCCATCTGGATTAAGTTTTGACCTACACCACCTGCTGCTGCGTGAATGAGAACCGTATCACCTGGTTGAATAGCATAGCTATCTGTCACTAAATATTGCGCAGTTAAACCTTGTAATAAAATCGCAGCCGCCATCTCAAAAGAAATTTCATCTGGTAATAAAATTACCTTATCTAGTGGAACTGCCACGAACTCTGCATTCGCAAATGGAACATCCGCAAATGCGATACGGTCACCTTCTTGAATATTGTAAATATTTGAACCGACCTTTTCTACGATACCTGCACCCTCATAGCCTAAAATAAAAGGAGGCTGACCTGCTAAATGGTAATTACCTTTTCGTCGGTAAATATCAGCAAAATTTAATCCAACCGCCTTCGTTCGTACTAATATTTCGTTAGCTGTAATGACAGGATCTGCTATCTCTTTATATTGTAATACCTCTGGACCGCCAAATGTTTCAAATACTAATGCTTTCATTATCTAACCCCTTGCTAAATGTATGTAGAACTATCTTACGTTAAAGAAAAAGGTTAATACAACTCTTTAAGCTTAAAATAAACCATAAAAAATGCCAGTAGCGAAACGATTCACTACTGGCTTCTCAACTTTTACTTCGCTGTTAAAGTTACATTCTCGGCAGTTGCCCAATTGTTGATTGGTAATACTTTATAAGTACCACCTGACTTTAATGTTGCGTCTTTTACATCAAAAATACCGACAGCCCCTTTACGAGATGAATATCGATATTGAGCTTGTAATTTTGAGCCATCTTCAGCCTGTAATTCTACACTGCGACCTGCAAATAATTCCATTCCTGGGTCTTTGTCGAGCGTAACTTCGAATGAAGTTGCATCGATTGGTTCGAGCGACTGAATCGTTAAAGGTGCTATTTCAGTTGCCGAAAACGTTGGATTTTTAAGTACTGCCCAGTCAGCTGTTACCGAATATTCCATTCCCGACTTTAATGCTTTTCCTTCCGGCAAGCGAAATTTTGGTGCCTGTCTTCCATCTGCCGCTTGTGTAAATAGCACATAATTCGCCTGTAATTTCTCTCCATTCCCTGCTGTCAGTGTAACGACACGGTCACGTAAGGAGGAAATAACCTGATATTGCTTGCCTTTTTCGTCCTTATTGTCATCATTCACTTGGAATGAAAGATCACCTCTAGCCTCTTTATATGCCTCTATAATATTGGAATAATCTGTTACACCTTCATCTTTAAATGATTCAATTTCAAACGTATCACTTGTAACTTGTTTCGCTTGGCTAATATTTATTAATTCATCGCTGGCATCAAAGGCAGTCGTTTCTCCACCTTTGTATCTTAGTGTGTAGTTAGTTCCTGCCTTTTGCATAGTGACTGGCACTATATACGTACTTTTAGCCCCTATTTTTAATCGAGGAACATTGACGATACTTAATTCATGATTGAATGAAAAGTCTTTTTTTATTGCTTCTAAATTTTCTACTTTCACATCTTCTTCGGATAATGGTTCAGAAAAAGTTACTTGTAATGTCATTATGTTTAATGGCTTTATTTCTGTAATTTGAATTGCTTCTTTCGTATCTTTTTTCGTTTCTTGTTGTGTTTGCCCTTCCTTTTGTTCCGTTTGTTTATTTAAGAAATTACACCCTGATAGCGTTAATGTTACTGATAAAAGAATGGGCGCGATAATACTTAATCTTTTCGTCATTTTTTTGACTCCCCTTCAAGTGATTTTTCTCGCTCTTTGTTCTTTTGCGAAATTTGCAAACTTTATCCTTCCTCAATTACCATTCTTGCCCACGCTGCACTATTGTTATACGTGCAAACCCCTTTTCAAATATTTCATGTCATTGTGCAACCATTTCATCTTCATTTTTATTTAAAAGATAAAATGCTTAACAAATAAAAAAATAGTATGCTAGGACTAATCCAAGCATACTATCTATCATTTGATTTTTTAGTTCATATCATTTACTACTGGTTTATTTTTACGCTTTATTTTCATCACGAGTTCAAGCAATGCGACAATGATTAAAGATATGCCAAATAGCGGCATGATGATACCTAAAATAATTATAACAATGATTAATGGAATTGATATTTTCTGAGATAATTGAGGTGGTGCTGATAGTAAGCCTTTTTTCTTGCGCAGCAACCATGTTCGGAATCCCCAGAAAATAACACCTAAAAATGCTATACAAACAACTAAGTTTAATAACTTATTTGGCCAACCAAATAAGTGTCCTTCATGCAACGGAATGCCCCAAGTAAACCATTTTGCTAAAATACCATAGTCGTCATAGCTAACCTTAGAAATAAATTCCCCACTGTATTGGTCAAAGTAGATTGTCGTTTCCTCATAAGGACTAACATCGAGTCCTGTTACACCTGTATTACTTGATTTTGCTACTGTAAATACACCATCATCACTTGTCGGATAGATAATAGAATATGGCTTTGTAATACCATTTGCCTCTATTTGTTGTTGTAAACTAGCGACATTAATTTGATTTGGATTTCGACTTACATTTACTGCTCCCATCCCATGATGCGCATGTTTAGAAGAAGTTGGTGCCTCTTCCTTACGTGTCGCCCACGGAATTTCACTCACATCTGAAGTAGGCGGTTGTTGTTGTAATAATGGCGTTCCAATTGACGGATTTGCTTGTGATGCTGAATAAATAAAATTCCCCATAAATGCCGACCATGGTAAGCCTGTAAAAATAAGAACAATCATCGGAATCGTAATAATCGTTCCAATAAGAGCATGCCATCTTCTATTGTTTTGTCGTTTATTCGCCTGTTTCGCTTTCTTTAACACTTTTCCTTTAAAAGTCATATATAGACCAGATAGCAGTAAAAAGATTGCCCAACATGCAGCCAATTCTACTAAATAATTGACTATAGTTCCACCTAAAAATAAAGAGCTGTGTAAGCTTCTTAACACATTCGAAAATGTGTATGTCGGATCTTGATGACCAACGATTTGATTATTTTCATCTAAAAATAAATATCTTTGATCACCCTTGTCATTTGTCATCGTTAAACGTGTATTGTAAGGTTCTTCTAATTCAATAATTTTAGTCGTCGTATAGCTTGAAAATGCCGCTTCTGCCTGTTGAACACCTTCGTCAATTGTTAATGTTTCTGTTTTTTTACTACTGCCAAAGAAGTAATCATCATATAGGTGATTTTCTACATCGGTATAAAACAAATATCCAATGCCACTAAGTGTCAGTGTGATGAGAAGTGGTGTAATAAATAATGCAGCATAAAAATGCATTCGCCAAAAACTTGAATAAGTTGCATTTTTCATCTCTTGTTCCCCAATCTATTATAATAAAAGCAAATTTATTATATAAGATAAAAGTGAAATAAGAATGAAGTCCTAGAGAAATATTGAAAAAGTCGATACATTGCTAGCTTTAAATAGAAAAAAGGCTACTTAACATCCCTAAAATCAGGTTGCGTTAAGTAGCCATTCGTATTTTATCCGATTAATTCTTTTCTTACATTGCAATAAGCTGTATAAATGTCTGAATGGTGCGCTTCATCTTGCCCAAAAAAATATTCGACAAGCTCTACTAACGTTTTTCTAGCCCCATCAAACTGTTTTTGCATAATTTCATATTTAAAAAGATTTTCATAATACTCGATAACTTGTGGATTCATGTGGTACACTCCTTCATTTTTAGCATAAAAAAACATCTTTCCTTCTTTAGAAAGATGCCTACTATGACAAATACACGACATAATACGTCGATTGCCATGACGGAAAAAGCTTGCTATTACGCATAGAAGCTACCCTCTTGACGATCGTCGTACTATGAGCATGCAGAAGAAATTCTCTAGTCACACTCAACACCCCCTATCCTCGTAGGTTTTTTGGTTGTACTAGATAAAGGCAGGTCTCCTGGCTTATGTTCATCACACGTTTCACCTTCCCATTACAATACGTAACAGTGGTTTTTCTGAAATGTGCTCCCATTTACAGTTGCGGGACAGCGCCGGAATTTCACCGGTCTTCCCTTTTAAACAAATCGGTATTCCGATTTGTACCTCTATCTTATTATTCCGTTTTTATTATTATACCATAAAGATTTGTGTACATTGACACTATCCTAATAGATTACTAATATTTAATGTAACGGAGTTAATTTTCCAATAAATACATTTTAATCCTTTTCTACATAAAAGAGAGTGATGTCATCCTATTATTGATGGTGGGAAGACGCTAGTTTTACATTTACTGAATAAATTTGTAACAAAGCCTATTTTTTTTGCAACAAAACGAAAAATTATCGTAAGAGCTAAAAAGTGTTGCTACGATAAATACAGGAAGGAGAACACATGAAATTCAACTACATATGGAAAAACAAACAATTCATTTCTGAAATTGACATTATTAGTAATCCATCGAATAAGGAATTGCTTTTGACATTTGAACAGCATTTTTCACAACCTATTACATTAAGCGCAACAGATTTCAAATCAAATCGCCAAGTTATGATTGAACTCCATGATATCGAAGCAATGGAAGCATCCGGTCATTTTTAAAGAAAACCCTTTAATTAATGGACTATTGATTGCAACAAACAATCAAATTTTATATTTAATTATTTGTATTCTACTATTAATGAAAGCACCGATGTGGGTGTTACCTGTTTATGCAATTATATACGGTGCCCATTTGTTACCATATTCATTCTTTTATCAATCAAAAAATTATCGATATAGTTCAATTTTTATTTGTCTAGCTATTTTAATAAGTATACTTTTCTTCCATTTGAATATGATTTTTGTACCGCTCATTGTAGAAATCGGAGTGCTCTTCTTATTTTTCATGCTGCAAAAGGAAATTAAAAGCTAGTCTGAAAAAATGGACTAGCTTTTAATTCGAAGTAAACCTACAATAAATAATTAGGCAAAAAACTTATGTGCTTTGTTTAGGTTCACAAATAATTGTAATGTAACCAAGTATAGAAAACATCTTTTCTTCGTGGTTTTTTAGAAGTTGTGCTATATTCAATGTGTCAGGAGTGAGTTAATGAAAAAATTTTTAACAATTACGGCAATAATTCTTGTTTTAATCGGAGCAGCTAGCTATGCTGTATGGCATTTTGGGACAAATATCGCTTCCGAAAAAATAATTGAAAAAGTAGAATCTAATTTAGATGACAAAAATCTAGAAGAAGTTAAATCTTATATCGAGAACGATTCGAAGGTTCAAGAAATTGTGAGCGAGGCAGCAACTACAAATCCGGATACTCTTCCGTTCCAAACTAAGGAAGAAGCGACACGTGTGTTAATTAAAAAAGTGGGCGTTAATCGTTTACTTGAAATTCAGGAACAAGCGCAAAACGGTTCAATTAATAAGGATGAAGTATTATCCGAAATTGAAGGTAAACTGTCTGAAGATGAAATTTCTGCTTTAAAATACGTTTTATATAAGGAATTAAATAAATAAAACTAGTTATTTAAAAGTTTAAATTAAAATAGCAGAGAGGCTAAGATTAAGAATTTTTAACCACGCAACAGCTTCTCAATGTGTCGAGTGTATGTGGCAACACATTGGTGCTGATGGGTTTTTATTAGTATCGGCTCGATTCCTATTTAGTAGAATCGAGTCCTTTTTTCTTATCATCCTTCTACTGTGCCTTTCCTTCACTATATGAGCTACTTTTTGGGGAATAATGAATATAAAATTGAATTTTCCAATCTTTTTCCCTACTTCTTTTTTAAATTGATAAATGCTCATTTAATTCCCTCTATAGTCTAGTTGACTATCATTATAAATAATCCTTTTTCTTGTTGTTCAATAACTCTATAAATTTATACCAATTAGTTCAATTTAATCCGTAATAGGGCCCATTAATGAAATCGAGCGCTAATCCTTGTAATCGCGCTCGAATATTGAATATTAAGTTTGTGATTTCTACCTATTGCTTGCTAACCTGTCTCTATTTAAATATAAAACAACTGTTCCATGACTTAAAAGAAAACACTTAGTTACTAATTATATTAATAATTTTCTGTTGAGCATCTTTGGCTTCAGGGGTTGGCATAACAACAAACACATGAATCATTTGAGGATAAACAAAGGTATTGATTTCAATTCCTTGTTCTGTTAGTTTTTCATCAAGTTTCATGGCATCTGGATATAAAGCCTCGTGTGTTCCAATAAAATGAGTGATCTTCCCAAGTCCATTAAAGTTACCGTAAATTGGACTAATTAATGGGTCAGTTACACTTTTATCAGCTGCCCATATCTTTGTAATTACTTCCATTCCTTCACGAGCTAACAGAGGATCCTTTTCATCATATTCAGGTATAAGAGGATTGCTCAAACTCATATCAACACATGCAGATAATAAAATAATATCTTTCGGTTGAGGCAAATCTTCCATCTTTAAAAGATGGCCCAGACCAAGTGAGATATTTCCGCCAGCCGAATCTCCCATGATAGTCAATTGATTGATACTTTCCACAGTTCCAAGAATTTCTTTATATAGGTTTAGGATTTTCGAGTAGGCATCCTTATAGTTAAAATGAGGTACTTTAGGATAAATAGGAGCAATAATTTTTGCATCTAAAGATTGTGCCATATTATCCATGAACAACCAGTGTAAATTTAAAGGTTGACTCGTCCAAGCACCACCGTGTATATAAAGAATAACTTTTTGTTTCGAGGACTTTTGGTCATTTAATGTGAAGACTTGCATGCCCTCGAATGTCAGCTCCTGAATATCACTTAAAAATGTAACATCATCCCCAATAACATAGGGATTAGTATTTTCAGTCCCTCTTTGCTTAAGGAAATTTTTGGTGTTTTCAATAGTAGAAAAAGCCTTTTTATTACCTTGGGAAGTTATCCATTTTTCAAATTGAATACTTTCTTCAGAACGTGCTCCATTATAAATTTCTACACTCATTTTCATTTCTCTCCTTTAAACTTTTTTATTGTTTTCATCCTGTTTCATAACACGAAATGATTTGAGCTAACCATGTATTTCTTTATGTGCAGTCTTTGTTGGATAGAAGGTCTTGTGTAGACTGGTATTCAATTAGATGGGCCAACTAGTCATTGCAATTGTATCACACCTTTTTTACTAATTATTGGACTTTATTACAAATTATCTTACTCCATTACATATGATTAATCTTTAGTTAAAATGTACAGAAATACCTATACAAAAAAACTCCCCAATAAAAGTTTGGACGCACATGAAAAAGCCACGAATGCTGTACCATCAACGTTTCGTGGCTTTCCTTGGGAACATTATTTATACAAGTTTTTATGCACATTCTCCAAAAGTCAGTCATAGCAATGCTTTAATTGTATTTGGAAGTTGCACTATCGACGGTTATATAACCTATAATAGATTAAGTCTCTCTATGTTTTCATTTCTATTATTTTTCTGATTGTTCTTGCTTCTTTTTCAAATACTCTGCACGTATTTTTTCAATTTGCTGCTTTTTATCAAATTTGGCAGGCTTGTTTTTTTCATGAAACTTTGCCACAGCTACCTTACCTTTAGTATCCAATTGATATTTCCCCACTTTGTTCACCTACTTTTCTTATCCTTAAAGAAGAATCTATTCACCAACTATAATATACCTTATTTTACTGAAGTAAACCTTATTAGTGTACTACAAACCATTGCCGAATGGTCATTTATAATTCTTATCTTTACAACCTTGAATTTGCTGATTCATTTTAAAATTTTCAGTTAAATCTATTAAGTTTGTTTTTAATTAATTTTCTATACAAGACCGTCCTGTCCTATATACAGACAAAACCCCCTGAGAATTTTCATCTCTCAGGGGATTTATCATTTTTGAAGAGAAATCAACGTTTTCTATTCCTTTATTTTTTATATTTACAATCAATATGTGGATTGCTGAACTTGTTGACGTAATGTTTTAGCAGCAGCAACCATATGAGCGAGCGCTGCAACTGTTTCCGGTTCTTTTCTCGTTTTTAGACCACAATCTGGGTTGATCCAAAATTGATTTGTTGATAATACTTGTAGGCTATCTTGCATGATACTTAACATTTCTTGTTCGCTCGGCACACGAGGGCTATGAATATCATAAACACCTAATCCAATCCCTTTTTTATATGGGTTTATTTGCAGTGATGCAATTAGCTCTCCATGACTGCGTGACGTCTCTATAGATATAACGTCGGCATCCAATGCACTAATTGGTTCAATAAAATCATTGAACTCACAGTAACACATATGTGTATGAATTTGTGTTTCATCCTTTACAATAGCCGTAGCAAGCTTAAAAGCATTCACTGTCCAATCCAAATATGCGCCCCACTGTTCTTTACGTAAAGGCAATCCTTCACGCAATGCAGGTTCATCGACTTGAATAATAGAAATGCCAGCCGCTTCTAGTGCCTCAACCTCTTTCCTTAGTGCAAGTGCAATTTGATAGGTCACATCTTTTCGCGCAATATCATCACGTACAAATGACCAGTTTAATATCGTAACAGGACCTGTTAACATCCCTTTCACATATCGATTTGTTAAACTTTGTGCATAGGCAGTTTCTTTCACAGTCATCGGCGCTTCCCATGCAACATCACCATAAATAATCGGTGGTTTTACACAACGAGAGCCGTACGAAACGACCCAAGCTTTTTCTGTAAAAGCGAAGCCTGTTAACTTTTCACCAAAGTATTCCACCATATCTGTACGCTCGAATTCACCATGCACGAGTACATCAATATCTAAATCTTCTTGAATGGCAATCCATCGTTTCGTTTCTTGTGCGACAAAGTCAGCATATGCTTCATCTGAAAGCTGTTTTTTTCGCCATGCATTACGTGTGCGCTTTACTTCATCAGATTGAGGGAAGCTACCAATCGTAGTCGTTGGGAATAGTGGTAGCTGCAGTGACTGTTGTTGAATAATCTGACGCGCATTAAAATCATTTTGACGTTCAAAATCCTCTGTCGACACCGTTTGTACTTCTTGTTGAACAGCCTGATTATTTCGTACAGGATGTTTTTTTAATGCTTCAATTGCTTTCATGCTCTCAGAGATAGTATGATTTGACGTGTGATTTTTTTCTTTTAAATACTTAGCCACCTCTGATATTTCTACTAATTTTTCATCAGCAAATGCAAGCGCATTTTTTAAGACAGGCTCTAATTTTGTTTCAAGTGCGGTCGAAATCGGCACATGCTGTAAGCTACATGACGATTGAACCCACAGCTCTTGGGCACTAGTCAGCTGTTCAATTGCCCTAACTGTAGTACTTATCTCTGCTAAATTTGCCCTCCAAATATCTCGTCCATTAACAATTCCTACTGCCAATACTTTATCATGTGGAAAGCCAAATTGACGTAGCGCCTCCATATTTTTCGTATAGCCATGAACAAAATCTAAGCCAAATCCTTGTACAGGGAGTTCAATTAGTGTGTTATAAGCTGATAACGATTCAAAATAGGTTTGTAACATAATATTAGCCTCTGGTACAGCGGCTGCTAATTGTGTATATATTTCTTGCACAAGTTTGACCTCCGCCTCATCTAATGATGTGACTAATGCAGGCTCCTCTAATTGAATCCAATCAGCACCGGCTGTTACTAGTTCTTGAATAACCTGCGCATACAGTGGTAGTAGTGCTAAAATAAACGCAACTTGTGTTACTTTATCGTAACCTTTTGTTAGCTTGCAAAATGTATATGGCCCGATTAGCGTTGGCTTTGCAGTAATGCCATATACTTCTTTAACCTCAAGGAAATCTGCAAGTATTTTATTGTCTGTTAGTTGCAGAGCTTGACCTTCATATTCAGGGACAATGTAATGATAATTTGTATTGAACCATTTTGTCATTTCACTCGCAACAGCTTCTTTATTTCCACGTGCTACCGCGTAATACGTTTGTAAGTTAACCTTTCCACCCTGCCAGCCGAAGCGCTTTGGCACTAAGCCAAACATAACCGCTGTATCAAGCATTCTGTCATACAGTGTGAAATCCCCAACTGTGACAATATCTATACCGCTACGAAGCTGCTTGTCGATGCGTGCAAGACGGATTTCTTTAATTTTTTGTAAGAAATCTTCTTCTGTAAGTTCATTTCTCCAAAATGCCTCTAATGCCTTTTTCCATTCACGGTCTTCCCCTATGTATGGGTAGCCTATTACAGTCGTTGTATACGTCATATTCCTTCTCTCCTCTGGTTTAAAATAAAAAAACCATCTTCCTTTTTAGGAAAATGGTAGTTATTGTATATCTAAATTAGCTATGACGAGGCGATACGATAATATATTAATTATCGTATATATTCGTTAGTCGCACAGTGCCGATTCGGTCACATCTCACCACCTATTTCCACGTAGGTTATTTGGTGTGTACTAGACATTGGCAGGTCTCCTGGCTTCTCATCAACACGCCTCACAGCCTTCCCAGTTCCCCAGTGGCATATGTGATTTGCTCCGATTTACAGTTGCGGGACAGCGTCGGATTTACACCGACTTCCCTTTTAAGCCAAACTTTCATTTGGCACCAACTCTTACACAATATTCAATTATGTTTCCTACTATAACATATATTTTTCTGAAAAGTATAACTTTTATGAAGATATATGTATTATTTCTGTACAGAGTTACACTTTGAGTAATTTTTAAATGGACTAATTGACGACATAATAATAAAACAATCTACTAATCCGAAAAGGTATTTTAAGTAATTTGTAGAAATATATAGTTATAGAAAGAACGTGCGAGGAGGATTACTATGATTGTCGGATTACATCACATACAATTAACGATTCCAAAAGGTACCGAGGAGCAAGGGAAAGCTTTTTATTGCCGTTTGTTAGGCCTCAAAGAAATAGAGAAACCAGAATCTCTTAAAGGGCGTGGTGGATTTTGGCTACGAGTTGGTCAGCACGAAGTACATGTTGGCACAGAAGAAGGCTTTGATCGACTAACAACGAAAGCCCATATTGCCTATCAAGTAGAGGATGTAGCATATTGGAAAAAAGTATTAACAGCGCATCATATCGAAATCCTTGATTCTGTTCCAATTCCTAATTATGAGCGCTTTGAATTTAGAGACCCTTTTGGTAATCGAGTAGAAATTATTCAGCCTATTTAAATTTTTAAAAAGCAGCCATCAATGGCTGCTTCAGACTATAGACAAACGCGAAGATTTTCGAGTTTGTCTATAGTTCTTTATTATTTAAAATTAATATAAAAGTGATGACTACTACCGTTGATTTCCTGTATGGGCTGTCGATTTCCGCGGATACACACGTAAGCCGCAACCCCCACTATCGCGCTGTCTGGTGCGTCTCACGTTCTGTGCGTTCCCACAGGAGTTGTCCGTCCTCTACTCCAATCACCCATGACTCAAACTATGTATTTCATACTTAATGATAAACAAAAAAATTCCTATACTACGTGCTTTTATAAATACTATTTGACTCATATAGTTATTTTTATATCATTCCTTACCCTTATTTTGATTTCCCTATTAGCACATTACCTAGCATTGTTTCTATGTGTGATAATCCATAGTTGCTAGCGTTTTTTGTATGCACTATTTATCAAACTGAAACATTTGTAATGAAACTGTAAATTCAAGCGATAAAGCCTTATATATCAAGGTTTTTACATAAAGCGATGCTCCCTGTGGAAACATTTACCTCGCAGAACCCCTACTTTTTCATGCTACGATTATTGCAACAGCAAGCAAACAGATATGAATTTACTGCTCGCTTACAGGAGGTAAAAACAGCATGAAAAAACAATTTTTAAAAACTACACTAGCATTATCGATTGGATTTAGCTCATTCGGAATCGTTCAAGCATCCGTTGAACCAATCAAAGTAGAAGCTGCAACAACAAATGCACAACAAAATGACCAAGCTGTCGCAGCGAAGGCTGAGCAACTTATTCAAACAGGAAAAAGTTTAATTGGGAAGGCTACATATAGTAATTCAGTTTACAAGTCTACATATCCTTACAAGTTTTCTTGTGCTTCATTCATTATGTATATTTTTGAACAGAATGGAGTAGACATTGGTACTTATAATGAAAATTATATGATCCAGCAAGGGACATTTGTTCCTAAAAGCCAATTGCAAAAAGGCGACTTAGTATTCTTTAAAAGTAAAAAAACGGGCACAGATCCCGATCATGTAGGCATGTACATTGGAAATAACAAAATAATTCATATGGCTGATTCCAAGCAAAATATCGTCATTTCAGATATGGGTAGCAAACCTTATTACACTGACAACTATGTATCTGCACGCAGAGTATTACCAACATTACTATCGGCTAACCCTGCAACGAAAGGCGATAAAATTGTTGAAAATGCAATAACTTATAAAAATAAAGTAACAATAAGCTCATTAAATAAAGAGCAAAGCTTACAATTTACAGCCCCTGGTTTCGTAGAATATGTCTATCGTAAGAGCGGTGTAAACCTTGGTACAACAACTCTAAAAGAACAAATGGCTAAAGGAACTACGGTATCACGTGCCAATTTAAAAAAGGGCGACTTAGTGTTCTTTAATAGTGTGAAAGGGTCAAATAACCCTTCTCTTGTAGGTATCTACGCTGGAGATCAACGTATCATCATTCCAATTTCAAGTGGTGTTACAACTAGAGTACTCTTTGTGGATTATTATAAAGAGCATTATATAACAGCAAAACGTGTATTTTAAGAAAATCAGCTGCTATTTGACAGCACGACGCGTTATCTTTACGCTATAAAAATAATAAAACATAGCATACAAGCGTGTAATTACAACGCTTTGTATGCTATGTTTTTGATATAATCAGCGGTACCTTACATTATCGTAAAGTGGATTTTATCTAAGCATAAAAAGGATTCTTTCGCATAAAGGTAGCTACTGATGAGTAGTCGCTAGGAGTGCCTTGCCAAAAGGCTATTTTTCCTTTAATTGATTAGCGAATTCAATCATGGATCGACTAGACATAGGGCCCTTTATTAATACAATAGTATCTTTATCAAGTTTTGGTTTAAGTATTTCTAGTACACCTGTGACATCTTTAAATATATGAACCTCCGCAGTTGTTCCATCTTTTTTTGCTTGAGCTGCTATATCTTCAGCTCTTTTTCCAATCGTAATAAGCATTTGAATATCTCGCTGTGCCACCATAGAACCGATCTCACGATGATACTTTTCTTCGAAAAGACCCAATCGCTTTATATCACCTAATATAAGGATTATTTTTTTATCTTTTCCTATCGTATCTAAAACCTTTAAAGCAGCTTCAACTGATGTTGGGTTATTCGTCCATGTATCATCTATAATGGTACTTTCACCGATACCAGTTGAAAATTCCAGGTGCCTTGCCATCGGTTTAAATGTTTTTAAACGCGAGATTGCTGTTTGGATAGACACTCCCATCTCCTTTATAGCTGCGATAGCCGCTAGCGCATTATACACTTGATGTTCTCCGTAACCAGGTACAAAGATAGTATACTTTTCATTAGATACTTGCAGGATAAATTTCATGCCGTTGTTCGTAAATTCAATGTTAGAAGCTTTGTAATCTGCATGCTGCTGAACGCCAATAGTGATAATTTTCCCTTTAAACTTATGCAAGGGTACTTTTTTTGTGTTTTCATCATCACCATTGATGATTAACGTGCCATCCTCCGACAGCCCTTCTAAAATTTCAGATTTTGCTTTTATATAGCCCTCAAGATTTTTACATCCATCTAAATGATGGACACCAATATTAGTAATAATACCAATTGTTGGTTTGTAGATCATACATTGATGTTTAATGTTCCCTGTATTCCCCAGACCTAGCTCAAAAACAGCTGCTTTCGTTGTTTTATCAATGCCCGTTAAATAGGGTAATGATTGACGAGGCTCATTTTTACTACTAATTGATGCCTGCACATTCCAATCTTTACTTGCAATATGTTTAATCATTTCTTTTGTTGTTGTTTTCCCACATGTTCCGGTTAATGCGACAACTGGTATATCAAAAAGACCTCTATAGTATTCAATAAACTTCCAGTATGCCTGCAAAGTACTTTTTACTTGAATAACGGTTGTATTATCGAGTGCATTTTTAAGTTCACTTAAAGGTTTATCTGAAATGACGAGGGATGGCCCCTTTTGATCGATTTCTTTCCAGTTAATAGACTCGCTTTTATTGATGAACATTAGCGAATTTTTCTGCGTCAAATCATGACGGTTATAATAAATAGCCTGTTTGACAAGCCATTGCTCAGAACCGCTTACTAAAACCCCTTGTAATAACTTTCTAATCACAGTCACACTTATATTTTGCACGTTAACTCCGTCCCCCCTCTCATTATAGTATGAAAAATGATAGCTAGAAGTTTGGGTAAAGGAGCGTATCCTTCCCTTTTTCTAGCAACGACTATTATTTGTTGATTTACTTTATCTTTTATTCAGAGCGCTCCTTTCTAGTAGATTACTATACAATATTATTAAATGACCTCATGTGACACAGTATTTATCCTGTTGTCATTGCATCCATCATTACCTTGTATCTCTAAATGATTTTTTTATTTTTAAATCTGCTGCCAAATCGGAAATTTGTTTACTATACATATCTCCTTTTATCAGGACAATTGTATTTTCATCTACTATTTCATGTAATAACTTATAGACGAGTGTACTATTTTTAAAAGTATAAACAGGGTCACTAAATCCTAGTTTCACTGCATGATCAGCCATAATTCGGGCGTGCTCTCCTATTGTAATAAGCACATCTACACCAATACGATTGATTAACTCTCCAGCTTGCTCATGGATGATATAACCCCACGATCCTAAATCGGTAATTGTTCCAATAACGGCTATCTTTTTCCTGCCCTCTCCTATTGAATTTAAGACCTTTAAGGCTGCTTCTAATGAAGTCGTTGTTAAACTCCAAGTATCGTCTATTAACAGTGAATTATTAATACCTTCAAACAGTTGTAGCTGCTTTTTCATTTTCTTGAATGACGCTAATTGTTTAATTGCTAACGAAATCGGTACATTTAATTCATTAATAGCAGCAATTGCGGCTAATGCATTGTATACTTGATGCTCTCCAAATCCAGGGACGAAAACGTCATATTTTTTCATTTTGTGATGCATTGTAAACTGCATGCCATTTTCAACATACCGAATATGACTTGCTTTAAAATCACATGATGTATGCTGCCCGATTTTAATAATATTTCCCTCGAATTTCGACAAATCGATTTTTTTTATATTAGCATCTTCCGCATTGATAATTAATGACCCTGCTGGATTTACAATTTCAACCATTTCACCTTTTGCCTGTATATAACCATCTAACGTTTTACAATAGTTTAAATGGTGGGCTCCAATATTAGTAATAATGCCGATAGTCGGCTTGAAATACTTCCCTGCATTCCTTACATCCCCAGGTGATCCAACCGCTGTTTCAAAAACTGCAACTTCTGTTTCATCATCGATGCTAAGTAAATATTGCAAAGAAGCCGTTCTAGAATTACTGCTTAAAGTAGTTGCAGCAACTTCTTTTTCAGCAGAAAGAATATGCTTAATCATCTCCTTCGTTGTTGTTTTTCCAGAGGTACCGGTAATTGCAATAACAGGGATTTCAAATTGACTACGATAATAATGTACAAACTTCCAGTAGGCCTCATCTGCATTCTCTACTTGGATGATGATTACTTTTTGAGGAATTTCATGCTGACTATACAAACGATCTGTTACAAGTACTAGTGGGGAAAGCGACTCTAGACTTTTCCAGTTGATAATGCGTTTGTTTGTAAAAAGTGCAGTATACGGTTTTTTAACTTGTTTTAGTCGATATGCGCCATACTGGATCAGCACCTCATCCGACCCTTGCAACAATTTACCTGCAGTAATCGCTGTTAAATTCTTCACCGATAGAGGCTTCATATCAATTCACACTCCTTTCATTTCTATTATATGAATGGTCACAAAAGTTGCTTGGATGTAAACATGATACATAACTAGAAGAAAACTATTTCACAGCATATATATAAAATGTATATTAATAATCCAAGTGCCAACTGAAGGAGTGATTATACTGAAGGCAATTATATTTATAGGTACAAACAAATCTGGATCTAGTCGTGAAGCGATAAAAGCAGCAGAAAAGTTGGGTTACTTTACGGTACTCTTCACAAACAATACAAAACAATTAGAACAGAGAAAAGCCTACCCAGACATTCATAAAATGGTTCTTATCGACACCTCTAATATAGAAGATATGATAGAAGAAATTCACAATTTGTTTGATACCGGATTAGAGATAAAATCAATTGTTAGTTTTGTAGACCCATTTGTTCATATTGCCTCTATTTTATGTGACGAATTTTGCCAAAACTATACGTCTTCATCTGCTATTGAAATGATGGAGGACAAAGAAAAAACAAGGAATATTTTAAAGGATCAACCTTATTCCCCTAAGTTTGTTCTAAAAAAACCACATGAATCATTTACAAATAATATGGTATTCCCACTAATCGTTAAATCACCTAAATCAACAGGTTCTAAAGACGTACTGTTCGCGACAAATAAAGACCAACTCGATATACACCTTACATTTCTCCAAAACAAAAATCCTGGGGAAACCATCATGATTGAAGAATATATTGATGGCCCTCAATATTTAGTTGAAGCTCTCGTTTATAAGAGCCAAGTTCATACGATTGGCATTATTGAACAAGAGATTACACAAGGAAAGCGATTTATTATTACAGGCTATGGTGTACTCGCAGAAGTACCTCCCCATATTCAAAAAGGAATTGAAGAGGTGCTCCATTCGATCGTTGATGTATTTGATATTGAAAATGGAACATTGCATTTAGAACTTCGTTTAACTGAAAACGGTTGGAAGCTCATTGAAATAAACCCTAGAATTTCAGGGGGCGCTATGAATAACATGCTACATGCTGCATTCGGATTTAGTTATGTGGAAGAAACACTTAAGTTATTTTTAGGTGAACAACCTAATGTAAACCCTCGTCATAATAAGTTTATTTTCACAAAATACGTGATTGTAGAAAGTAAAGGTGTGTTAGAAAGAGTAATTGGAAGAACAAAGGCTTCAAAATCAACAGGTGTTGTAGATGTCTATGTAAAACCTAGAAAAGGAACAATTTTAACCCCGCCATTATCTATGGGGCATCGCTATGCCTACGTCATTGCTGAGGGCAAATCGTTAGCTCAAGCTAAAAATAATGCCATAACAGCCGCTAAGGAAATCAAATTTCTATTAAAAGCCTTATAAATTTTTCAATACACTTGTTAGGATTACAAATGAATCAGTTTTTGCGGATGTAGCTTCGTCCTGCTACGTCCGCTCTAAAATTACACATCCAAGTATTAGTACATATCGTTTACAATACAACACAAACATAAACAACCCGAGTAGTTGACCTATCAAATTGGCAACTGCTCGGGTTATGTTATTTATGCTTTAAATGTTTTATCTAAAAATTTAACCGTTTCAAACATATTAGTTTTACTTGCGCCCTTTACGAGAATCGTATCATCAGGCTTAATCAGTTCCTCCAGCAAGGCATGCAATTGATCTTTGTTTGTGTAATGATATATGTTCTCTTGTTTCATTCCTTTAGCCTTTGCTGCTGCACCAATTTCTTCGGTCCTAAACCCGTAAGTAATTAAAAGATCAATACTTTGGTCAGCAATATATTCACCCAATTTACGATATTCTTCTTCTCTTAAATCTCCTAATTCCCGCATCTGACCAATAATTGCAATCCGCCTCTTCTTACCGACATTTGTCAGTACTTCAAGAGCAGCCCTTACACCTTGAGGATGGGAATGCACAGTGTCATCTATAACCGTTATATTTTCACGACAGTTATAGACCGTCAGCCTTCTTGGAGGTTTTTTGAAATGTAAACCGGCTTTTATTTCTTGTGGCGTAAACCCTAAATAATCGGCAACCGCGATTGCATTTAGCGCATTATATACATGATGTTCGCCTAATATTGGAATAAATAATTGGATTTCCTGCCCTTGGAGTTTCATTTTAAAGGACATGCCATTTTCTTTATATTGAATATCGTAAGCTCGATAGTCTGCTTCCGTCTTCACTCCAGTTGTCAGTATTTTCCCTTTAAATTGATCAGTCAATAAATATTTCGAGTTTTCATCATCTTTATTTAAGATAAGTAACCCTTGTTGGTCCATACCTTGAATCAATTCTGATTTAGCTTTTGCAACTAGTCTCACATCACCATCAAAGTTACCAACATGTGCAAGACCGATATTCGTTACGATACTAATATTCGGTTGAATAATGCTACAGTGATTCGTAATAATCCCTGGATAGGCCATTCCGTATTCAAGAACGACGGCTTGGTGGGATTCATTAATTTCTTCAGCATGTTTTTTAGTATGCTCAGTCGTATTCCAATAATCTTTAGATTCGAATACATTCCATTTTTTAGATAAGATAGATCCTAAAAATGCCTTCGTTGTTGTCTTCCCTGCGCTTCCAGTAATTGCTATAATTGGTTTGTCTGTTTTTGCATCTACATAATTCGGCTTAGGGTGAGGCTTTGGCTCTACCGGCTGAGGCTTTGACTCGACAACCTTAGGCTTTTGCTCTATTGGTTTAGGTTTAGAATCTACGAGATTTGGTTTTTGTTTGACCCTCGCTTTTTTTACATGTTGGTAGTTTTCTGCTAAGTATTTTGCATAGCGAATGGAATGGATTACGACATCTAATTCTAAATAAAATGCTGGTGGACAGCCTGGACGCCAGTTTACTTCATAAACCCAAATTCTTTGTTGCGCATCTAGCCCAACATCGATCCCAATTTCATCAATGACTTCTCCAAACTTCGTCATCTGAATATCATCTAAATGGCGTGCCAAAGATAATGAAAAATGCTCTAACATTCTTCGTATATTAAAAGCTTCTTCCTGAAATTCCTGCTCCAAAAATGGGTCTAAATAATTTGTATATCCCCCGTTATTTATATTTGGAATAATCGAGCCATGTGGCGCTATTCGCGGATATACAGTCGTCACAACCCATTTTCCCTCACCATTTTTTTGCACGTGTAAACGAAAGTCATATACTTGACCCGATTTCATTTTCGATTGAATATAAGGTTGCATAATAAATGTTCCTGTAGCAAGAAGTTCATTTACTAATGCATTTAACTGGGGTTTTGAATACATACGGTTATCGCTATTTTGCCTTACCTCGAAAGTATCCCCTATTTTTATAATGAAATAAATTCCTTTACCTTTACGACCATCAACCGGTTTAAATACTATTTTTTTATGATGGGCAATATAGCTATGAAATACATCGATGTTTTTTACTATTTCTGTAGGAATAATATATTTTTCAAATTCTTTAGCTTCTTTTAATCGCTCCATGACATTCCATTTATTCCCTATAGAATGTGTAGTAAACGGTATTTCCTTTTTCAATCTCTCTATAATATCTTTTGACACCGATAATTTTTCTGGACTTCCAGCATTATAAATGACATCTGGAAAGGGCATCACTCTTTCATGCCATTGCCCATCTTCTAATACCTTCCCATCGATAGTACGGTTGTCAAAGTTTACCTTTCTAGGAGTAAAGTAAAAAAAATCTACCCCTTCTGCTTTTGCAACTGCTGCATATGCATATGACTTGAGAACAGTTTTAGGATCTAGACGATGATGCAACATCCCTATAATTGTCATGCGTTAATCTTCCTTTCTATAGATTCTTTCTAATAAATTCAGATTACGCAGCTTGCATATGGACAGATGCTCTAGTTTTTCAATTATTTTAGTAGTTTTACCATAGAACGTTTCTTACCACTTAGGCTCAATGATGAATTTCTTTTTTAATAAATCAGGATTTAATAGCTGAATAGCTGAAATACTGCCTAACTCAATAGACTTTTCTGTAGTTGTTCTTTCTAGTCGTACAACATCAGCAATCGAGTTCGTTTCATTGCCTTCATAATCATAAGCTCGTAACAGTGAAATGGTTCCTCGACAACGCTCCTTATCAATTTCTTCTATACGGAAATACTCTGTTTCAAATTGTTTGACAGTATCTATTAATCGTAAATGTGCTCCATTGTGCGTTATTAAAAAAAAGGGAATGGTATCACTACCAACTATTTTTACAAGAAGCTGACCATAATATTTCGAATGAAAATCTGTGATTATATCCTGAAGTGCTTTTATATCGTATAGCGCTTCACTTACAAAGTGGTTTCTTCCTTTTTCAACACCCAATTTCCCCAGCCCCTTCCTATTCCATTTTCGCAATGTATCATTACTCGAACAGTAGCAAAAAATTTATTTGTCCTTTCTCGTTATAATATGTACGTCATCGAAATATGACGACATAATTTATAAGGTGACACTAAAAAATAACGGTGTTTTACATAAAAAAAGAATGCTAGGCGTTTACCTAGCATCCTTCACAATATCGATGTAAAATTTCCGCGCAGTATTGCATTAATTCCGCGGTTCAGAGCGGTTTTTCCGCGATTCTATGCTTTAATTCCGCGATTCGCAACGGGTTTCCCGCGATACAATGCTTTATTTCCGCGATTCGCAACGGGTTTTTCACAAAACTAATGTGCATGATGTTGATTCCCTTGATTGAGCAGAATTACACCACCGATGATTAATGAAATGCCAATTGCTGTATAGAGATTAAAAATCTCTCCCCAAATGACAATGCCTAGAACGACTGTTAGGGCTGTCCCAACCCCTGACCAAATCGCATAGGCTAAACTTAATGGTAAAGTTTTCAAACATAAAGATAAGCAGTAAAAAGAAATGCCATAACCAAATGCAACTGCGATTGATGGACCAAGTACTGTAAATCCTTCAGATAACTTGAGCATAGTTGTCGCAAACACTTCACAGACAATAGATATCGTTAAATATATATAACCTTTCATTCTTAAATCCCCCTAATGGCTTCCGCCGGCGAGGTTTAAAATTACCACACCGATTATAATCAATAAAATGCCCGCCAGCTTTTTGACATTAAAATATTCTTTATAAAAAACAACGCCCACAACAGCCGTTAATGCTGTGCCTAATCCTGCCCATACTGCGTAGGCAGTGCCAATCGGTAAAGATTGCAATGTTAATGATAAAAAATAAAAGGCTGCGCCATACCCTATGACAACTCCTAGTGAAGGTAACAACCGCTTAAATCCTGCAGTTAGTTTCAACATTGAGCTGGCAAAAACCTCCGCAACTATTGCAATCAATAAAAAACCTAATGCACTCATGTTTGATCGTCCTTTCTCGTCATTTGCAATAATTGATCAAAAACAGTTTCAGTTACTTGCTTAGATACTGGTGCAATATTTAATAACTTGGAATAATACAAACCATCAATCGTTAAGCGAATCATATGAACGATTGATGGTTCAAGGCCATCGTGTAACAGACTTTCGAGTAATTGCTCATAGGCAATGGAAATCGAGTGATTATCATTGTGAATAATTTGTATGGCTATATTAATCCAAGCTCCGTCTTCATAATCTTTTTGTGAAGCTAAGATGAACCCCCTTGTTCTTTTACCAGTACCATGCTCCAGCTTAGTTAGTGCTTCAAAAGAGTCGACAAATTCAGTCATAATAGATTGTGCAATAGCTGAATAAAGCTCATCCTTTGATTTGAAATGATACAGAAGACCACCCTTACTGATATTTGCCTTTTGGGCAATTTTGTCCAACGTTAAAGTATGTAAATCATGTTCCTTTAAAAATTGAATCGCAGTATGGATAATATGGGCACGTTTTAAATCTGCCTTAGATGACACCGTATCCCTCCTAAAGAATTTATAATAAAAACCGTCTGGACGGTCTTTTTATTGTATAACGCCTCATGAGTATCGTCAACAAAGGAAGTCCCAAATAGTATGCACTATTTGGGACTTCCTCTACACGTTCAGATTTATAGCAATCCTGCCTTTTCTAAAAATGTCCGTGCTACATCTTCTATATTTTTCCCCTCAACGTTTACTTGATAATTCATTTCACGCATTTCGTCATCCGTTATTTGATTGGCAAGCTTGCCTAATACCTTTTCAAGCTCAGGATACTTTTCGAGTGTTTCCTTTCTTAACAATGGCGCTCCTTGGTATGGTGGGAATAGCTGTTGATCATCTAATAAAACAGTCAAATCATATTGTCGCAACTCACTGTCAGTTGAATATGCATCTAATAAATCGATATTGCCTGATTGAATAGCTTGATATCGAAGCTTTGGTTCCATCGTTGTAATAGAAGCAATATTAATATCATAGCGCTTTTGAATGCCTAAATAGCCATCTTCCCGATCATTAAATTCTAACGTAAAGCCTGCTTTGATTGTGTCTTGAATAGCTTTAATATCGGATATCGTTTGTAATTGATAGGTTTCAGCCATTTGTTTTGAAACGGCCAATGCATACGTGTTGTTATACTGCATTGGATTAAGCATAACCATATCGAATTTTTCCAGCATGCCATCTTTTGCTTGCTTATAAACATCCTCTTGGTTATTACTTACCGCTTGCTCTTTTAAAAACTCTGCAATTGCTGTACCTGTAAATTCAGGATAAATATCGATGCTTCCTGATTTAAGTGCATTAAAAACAAAGGAAGTTTTACCAAGTCCAGGTTTTAATTGCACATGTAAATCTGTGTCATTTTCAATTAATAATTTGTACATATTAATTAGTATTTCTGGCTCCGATCCAAGTTTCCCCGCAATCACAATATCCTCTTTGTCGTTAAAGTTTAAAAATGGCAACACAATTAACACGATTGCCGCCACACAAATCGCGCTTAATGCCGTAACTGTTCTTTTAAACGACAGTGATTCTAGCTTTTTCAATAGATAATCAAATACTAATGCTAAAATAGCGGCTGGTACAGCACCTAAAATAATGAGCGATGTATTATTGCGGTCAATACCAAGTAAAATAATATCTCCTAACCCACCGGCACCAATTAATGCTGCTAGTGTGGCTGTTCCGACTATTAAGACCATCGCTGTCCGTATGCCCGCCATTATTACAGGCATCGCAAGTGGCAGTTCTACCTTCACTAGTCTTCTAGTTGTATTCATCCCCATCGCCATTGCAGCTTCCTTTAAAGACGGGTCTACTTCATTTATACCTGTAAATGTATTGCGTAAAATGGGAAGCAGCGCATAGACAACAAGGGCAATAATAGCAGGCGTTTTCCCAATACCAAGCAACGGAATTAACAAACCTAATAGAGCTAATGAAGGAATTGTTTGTAAAGCTGCACTAATACCGATAACACTTTCTGCTATTTTCTTTTTATTCGTTAAATAGATTCCAAGAGGTATAGCAATAATTACTGCAAAAAATAGGGCAATGAAAGAAATTTGGACATGTTCTATTAATGAAGCAATTAGCTGACCTTTACGTTCATTCAAAACGTCAAAAAAATTAGTCATTTGCATCACCTCGTTCTGAGGCTAAAAAATGTAACATGGATTGCCTTGTAATGATTCCAATTATTTCAGTATCATTTTTCACTACAACACATTCTTGTTGAGCCAATTGCTGTAGAATGTGCTGTAAGGAATCGTCTACGGCAACACTAGAATGAACATAATTTTGATGTTCCTTTTCAGCAAATGGTTCCATTACTTGTTGAATGGTAAATACACTGAACGGATCATCCTTTATCCCAATAAATTTTTGTACAAAATCATTTACTGGATTTTGTATAATGTCTTGTGGCGTACCGATTTGGACAATTTCCCCATCCTTCATCACACATATTCGATCCCCTAGCTTTAATGCTTCTTGCATATCATGGGAAACAAATACGATTGTTTTTTGTATCGCTCGTTGAAGTTCTAGAAGATCATCTTGTAATTTTGTACGACTTATTGGATCTAGTGCACTAAATGGCTCATCCATTAATATAATTTCAGGATCTGCGGCCAATGCACGAATAACACCAACCCGTTGCTGTTCACCACCTGAAAGCTCCTTCGGCTTGCGCTCACTATATTTGTCTGGTTCAAGCCCTACCATTTCTAATAATTCACGAACTCGTTGCTGAATTTCTGTCGTACTCCATTTTTTCATTTCAGGGACAACAGCAATATTCTGTTGTATGGTCATATGCGGAAAAAGAGCAATTTGTTGAAGCACATAACCAATATTCCATCGTAGTTCATGAATGTTATAATCGCTAATTCTTTTACCGTTAATTCGTATTGTTCCTTCAGTCAAATGAATTAATCGATTGATCATTTTTAGTAGTGTCGTTTTTCCACAACCACTAGGGCCTATTATGACAAAAAATTCTCCTTTTTGTATTTCAAGATTGATGGAATTCACTGCAACTTGGTTGTTTTCATATGTTTTCGTAACATTCTCAAATGCGATCATACTCTAAGCTCCTTGTTAATGAAAAGTTCTCACTTTTTTTGATAAATTGGCTAGCTCCGCTCGTCTCTCCAGTATATCTTTCCACATTCTCAAGAAGATAAACTGCAAAAAGCTGCCGTACTTATACCGTCCATCATAACGACTCCATTCTCACTACTTTATTTTACATAATTTTATAATAATACCACAAAAGAGTATTTAAACTTTTTGTTTTATAACGATATTGCAATAACCTACTTTCATACACTTCTTAGAGACAAACGCTAACAACGAAACTTTTTCTTGTTAAAGTTCGTTCTATTAATTATGAATTCTAATGAAAAAACGATGCTTTTTATTATCTAATTGTTTTACAATAATAAGAGAGTAATCTATTTTTTGAAAAGAAAGGAGGAAGGTGTTGCAAATATTCAACATCTATAAACTACATGAGATTATTAAAAAAACTATTAATCGGAATGGTTGTCATAGCGTCCGTAATCAGTATTTCCACTTATATGATGATCCAGCTATTCAAGTCTACCAATAATCCCGTACAAGAATATGTTGATGAAGGTCCGAGTGTTGAAGAATTCATTGGCTCCATTGCAGAAACTGCAAGACAGCTTGGAGCAGAAAATGACCTTTATGCATCTGTGATGATTGCACAAGCCATTTTAGAGAGCAAGCAAGGGGAAAGTGGTCTAGGTTCAGCTCCTAATAACAATCTATTTGGCATGAAAGGCAAATATCAAAACGATTCGGTGACACTTGAAACATTTGAGGATGATGGCTCTGGTAATCTAACAACTGTGATGGCTGAATTCCGCAAATATCCTTCCTATGAAGAATCCATGAAGGATTATGTCCATTTACTTCGCAACGGTGTATCCTGGAACAAAAATTTTTATACTGGTGTCTTTAAAAGTAATACAAAGTCCTATACAGATGCGACAAAATTTTTAACCGGCTCCTACGCAACGGATTCAACATACAACGAAAAGCTAAATAACATAATTGCCAAGTACGACTTACAACAATATGACAGCCCCGTAAAAATTAAAAAAACCATTACAGTCGCGGATGGTGACTCTCTGATGCATATTGCACAGGCTCATAATGTTAAGGTCACATCTATTAAGCAATGGAACCAGCTTCGCACAGATACTATTGAAGCTGGGCAACAATTAAATATTTATCAATATTGAGAAACAAATGCTACTTAAAAATAGCAATCTACGAGGTATTCAATGTCCCGACCGTTGAATACCTCTTTTTTTCCAAGACTCATCGTTCTTTATAAAATAAGCTCCCAACTGCTGTAATGGTCGTTGCTAAATCTTTACGATATAACGCATGCTGTTCATCTAGACTATTAATATTAACCTCATTGCCACCGAGCGATGAATGTACATAAAGTGTCTGACCAATATACATTGCAACATGACCAGGGAAAAATAATAAGTCTCCTTTTTGCATGTGTTCAAATGTTATTTCTTTAATTGGAAAACCTTCAATGATATTAGCATCACGGAAAATCGTTACGCCATTTAGCATATAAGCTATTGAACACAGTCCTGAGCAATCAATGCCAAGCGGTGACTTTCCACCCCAGCGATACGGAGTTGCTAAATAGCTAAGTGCCGTTTGCACGACATTTTCTCGGAACTCATGCTCGGTAAGGCTATTTTCTGCAACTTTTTGGTGCAGCCATTGTTGACGTAAATAACCTATATCTCCTGTCGCTAATTGAATAGCTGCCCATTCCTTATTTAAAGTCTCATCAGAAACGACATGCACAATTGACCCTTTTACGAATGTCATTATTATCGAGCTTTGGATTTTCGGTGCTTGTAAAACATCTGCAAAACGCTGGTTAATTACATGTTGGGCTTTTAGAAGCCATGTACTTGTTTTCTTATCATCTATGAGTAAATCCCTTTTCTCACAATAGCCTTCGTAGCGGTAGGCAGTTTGAATACGGACCCAATCGTTCTCTAGCTCCTCTATAACTTGAACAGGCATACCATAAAGGATTTCATCAATCAGCTCCGAAGCACTATCTGGTTTAGCATGTAAATTTGCAATCATAGCAATGACAATTGCATTCATGTCGCCTCTCCCTTCAGTCCAATCAGATTATCATAAACGGCCTTTGAAAGATGACCTATTATTTGCCGAGCGATATCATTTTCAGTAACTTCTGTAATAAATACGCCAATACAATAATCTTGAACGTTACTGTAAACAATTCCTACATCGTGGTCAACGCTATCAAGACCACCAGTTTTATGGGCTATTTCCACATCATCGGCTATATACCGTCTTAAAGATTCATGAAAACGCTGGCGGCACAAAATATCAATTACAAGCTGACTAAACATAGGATTTAGAAGATTTTTTGTATAAATTTTGCTAAAAAGATGTGCCATATCACGCGCAGAGGTAATATTGTCAACGCCTTTTACAAGTCGCTCGAAGTCCATCATTTTTCGTTGCACTTGTGTATGCGATAAACCAATTTTACGAAAGAACTTATTAAGTGCATCCATCCCGATAAAATCAATTAATACATTTGTCGCAGTATTGTCACTTGTCGTAATCATCCATACTAACAGTTCGTCGATCGTACTTGTCGTTAATTTTTGTTCGCTAATGACACTATAATCGACCCAGTCCTCGCGACTTATCGTCATAACTTGATTTAATGGCACATTGTGGTTTTCTAAATAATCCAATACGGCAATGAGTATTGGCACTTTAATTAAGCTTGCACTAGAGAATGGTTCATCTATGCGTTCTTTAATAATGAACTGATTCGTCTTAAACTCTTTCACAAACATATGCACTTTGTACGGAGCATCATCTAGTATATGTTGAATCGTCTGTTGCATAGTTCACCTATCCTATAACTTTAATTTTTTGCGTGTCTGCATGTACTGTAATAATTCGACCTAAAGGAAGTGACATCGTCGGTAAACAGTGACCACAGGCAAGGTCCATTAAAATTGGTTTCTTTAACGGTTTTAAAATCTCCTCAAAAATAGTGTTTAGTGATAAGCTTCGTTCAGGGTGCTTCGGATTTTCAGGTCCACAATTCGTCCAAGCACCTAGTAACAACCCTTGTGCTTCATCGAGCTTACCAGCTAATTTTAACTGTGTAAGCATACGATCTACACGTTGCTCGCTCTCATCTATATCTTCCAAAAATAAAATCTTACCCTTTGTATCAATTTCATACGGCGTGCCTAGCGATGCCGTTATCAATGTTAAATTGCCACCAACAAGTTGCCCTGTCGCTTTACCCGTAACGAGTGTTGTCATTGGTTGTTGTGGAGGATTTAGCAGCAAGCAGTTGTTATCTGTTGCCACCACTTGCTTCAAAAATGAATCCCATGTAAATTGGTCCATGTTTTGAGCAATAAATTCCGTCGATGGCATTGGCGTATGATAAGTAACAAAACCACATTTTTGATTAAAGGCGATATGTAATGCAGTCACATCGCTATAACCAGCAAACACCTTTGGATTTTCTTTAATCATCTCGAAATCAAGCCTAGGTAAAATCTTCGTTGCCCCGTACCCTCCTCGTATACAGAAAATTCCATCCACATGGGGATTACGGAACATTTCATTTACATCATTCGCACGAAGTTCATCTGAACCAGCTAAATAACCATGTCTTGCTCGACATGTTTCCCCCACTATTACGTTAAAACCGAGTTTTTCAATACTGTCGATTGCGGGGTATAGCTTTTCTGGTGGCGTAGCGCCTGAAGCACTAATAAGTCCGATTGTATCCCCTTTTGTCAAAGCTTTAGGTCGAATCATTCGCTTACCTCCACTTTTTTTGATGTACGGTAATTTTCGATTTCCTCTTCGTTTGCTAAAACAAAATGCCCTTGCTCAATTTCCACAAATGAAGGTGGCGCCATATCATATCGATGCTGTAATGGATTATAAACTTCTACTACTTTCGCCCGCTCCTTATATGGATTTGGCTCAGGTACTGCTGATAGCAACGCGCGCGTATATGGATGAATTGGGTTTGTAAATAGCTTTTCTGTCTCTGCTAGCTCGACAATATTCCCTTTGTAAATAACGGCAGTACGATCCGTAATAAATCGTACGATTGATAGATCGTGGGCAATGAATAAGTATGTTAAGTTATTTTTTTCTTGTATGTTCGATAGCAAATTAAGCACTTGCGCTCGAATAGACACGTCTAGTGCGGAAATTGGCTCATCCGCAATAATAAATTCAGGCTCCATCACTAAGGCACGTGCAATCCCAATGCGTTGACGCTGACCGCCAGAAAATTCATGTGGAAAACGACTAGCGAATTCAGGCAATAGGCCAACATTTAATAGAGCATTTTGTACTTTTTGCTGACGGTCAGACTCATCTTTAAAATTTTTCGTATTGATGAGACCTTCTGAAATAATATAGTCGACCTTTGCCCGTTCATTGAGCGATGCCATCGGGTCTTGAAAAATCATTTGAATTTTTTGCGTAATATCACGGTCCCAATCTTTTGTGATTTTGCCGTTTATTTTCTTACCATGATACAAAATTTGTCCACCGGTTACTTCATTGATTCGCATAATGGCACGGCCAATGGTCGTTTTCCCTGAGCCCGATTCACCTACTAAGCCGAATGTTTCGCCTTTATAAATATCAAAACTAACATTGTCAATTGCCACGAACTTATTTTTCCCTTTACCAAAAACAACGTTTAAGTTTTTCACTTCCACTAATACTTCTTTACCGCTCATTGGCATACATTCTCCCTTCTTCAAAAAATGCTTGTAGTGCTGCGGGAGGCTCTACTTTTGGTGCACGAGGATCTAATAGCCATGTACGTGCATAATGTGTCTCACTTACTTGAAAAAATGGCGGACGTATTTCGTAATCAATCTTTAAGGCAAATTGATTGCGCGGGGCAAAAGCATCTCCTTTAATTTCTTTAAAAAGGTTTGGAGGGGTCCCCTTAATGGCGTAGAGCTGTTCCCCTTTCGACCCCAGCTGAGGTAAAGAAGAAATAAGCGCCCATGTATATGGATGCTTCCCATTGAAAAATACTTCATGTGTGCCACCAACTTCGATCACATCCCCTGCGTACATCACGGCGACACGATCTGCGACTTTTGCTACAACGCCTAAGTCATGTGTAATAAAAACAGTTGTCAGTCCGTATTTTTGCTGAAGATTTTTTAGAAGCTGTAAAATTTGTGCTTGAATGGTTACGTCCAATGCTGTTGTTGGCTCATCACATATTAAAATTTTCGGCTTGCATGCGAGTGCAATGGCAATAACAATACGTTGGCGCATTCCTCCTGAAAATTCGTGAGGGTATTGCTTATAGCGTTTCTCTACATCATAAATACCGACGTCCGTTAATAATTGGAGTGTTTCTGCATATGCGCTTTTGCCTTTTAGCCCTTGGTGTAACACAACACATTCCTCTATTTGCTTGCCGATTGTTTTTAATGGATTCAAAGATGTCATAGGGTCCTGTGTAACAATTGCTATTTCTTTACCTCGGATATTCAACCACTGTTGTTCTGTTTTAAACTGCGCTAAATCCATATCGTTGTATAAAATTTGCCCTTGCTCGATAGTACCGTTTTTATCGAGTAAACCCATAATTGATTTCATGAGTACTGATTTACCTGAACCTGATTCTCCAACAATGGCAAGGCTTTCACCTTTATATAGATCAAGGGAAATATCTCGAATTGCTGTGAGAACTTGACCACGAAGTGTAAATTTAATGACTAAGTTTTGAATCGTTAAAATACGGGATTTTGTTTGCTCCACTACCATTTCAATCCCCCCTATACATGATTTTTCGGATCTGCTGCATCTGCAAATGAATTACCAATAATATAAAATGCTATTGTAATAATACTTAGTACAATACTTGGGAAAATTAACTGATACCTCAAATCTGGTGACATCATAAGAACACGACCTTCGTTAATTAAATTCCCTAAAGAAGGTTCACTAATCGGTAAGCCTAAGCCTATATACGTTAAAAATACTTCTGCCCCAATTGCAAATGGAATCGCCAAACTCATCCGCAGCATAATGACAGATATTAAATACGGTAGGAGATTTTTAATAATAATTCGATAGTCTGGTGTCCCCAAACATTTTGATGCTAAATTATATTCTCGATCTCGTAAAATAACAATCTGATTACGGATAAAGCGTGCCATTTCCACCCAACCGGTAATGCACATTGCAATAATAATGGTCGAAATGCTAGGCCGTAATATATAGGACATTAAAATAAGGACAATTGTTGTTGGGATATTATCTACTACGTTATAAAGCTGAGTAATTGGCATTTCTAATTTACGAGAGAAGCCCCATAGTGTGCCGATTGTAATTCCCACAACCGCTTCAACTAATGCGACAACACAGCCAATCATTAACGATGTCCTTGTCCCAGCCCAAATACGAGACCATAAATCTTGCCCAATCGAGTTAGTGCCAAACCAAAATTCAGCGTTCGGTGCAATATTACGTGCCTGTAATCCCGTTTGTTCATCGAGATATATTTCAGTCGGTGATTTTTGTGCGGGTAAATATGGCTGAAAAATAGTGAAAGCTACAATGATACAAACAATTACTAATAAAAAGACAGCCATGCGGTTTTTCAAAAAGGATTGCCAAGTAGAACGCCAATAGGAATAATTGGAGTAGGCTATTTCTTCCGCCTGACGATCACTAGCTTCAAAAAACTCAAATAGTTCTGCACGAGATTTGTCTGATATATTATCTATCTCTTCTGTATAAATGCTCATTAGCGCACACTCTCCCCTTTCCCTAATTTAATGCGTGGATCAACGAGTGCCATGGCAATATCACCTAAAATCAAACCGATAATACCAAGTGATGAAAAAACAAGCACTAAGCCTTGTACAATCGTATTATCCTGCCGTTGAATAGCATCAACTAGTAATCCTCCCATTCCTGGAATAGAGTACAATGATTCTATATAAATAGAGCCAGTGATTGTAAAAAGGATTGTTGCTGGCAAATATTGCGCCATCGGGATAAATGCATTGCGCAGTACATGACTAAACATCAATGTACGCTCTTTCACTCCTTTTGCACGTGCTAGCTTAATATAATCTTTGTTTAGTTCATCGACCATGTAACGGCGCATCCACATCGCGTAGGAAGCAGTCGGTGCTAACGCCATTGACGTAAGCGGTAATAACCAAGTAATGGGCCTATATTCATCAAAAAGCATCGGCAAATGAAAAATGTCCGTAATATACATTTGAATAACTAAGTAATACACTGCAGCTGGTACAGCTACGACAAAAACAATGTAGCCAGTCCCTAGTCGATCCAACCAACGTCCCTTCATTTGAGCCATCAAAATGCCGAGTGGCATACCGATAAGAAGCGATAAAGCTACAGCTCCTAATCCAAATAACAATGAATACGTTATTTTATCTGAAATAATTGTGACTACAGGAACATCTGTACGATATGTAACAGATTTGCCTAAATCACCTTGAAATAAATCCGCATAAAAATTCCCCAATTGCACAGGCAAAGGATCACGTAAGCCTAAACTTGTTAAATAAGTTTCCTTTTGAGCCGGTGACATTTTCTCTGCCGCTGCCCCTAAATATCCTTCTTCGGGCATTAATCGTAATAACGAGAACACAATCGTGATAATAATAAACAGCGTAATAACGGATTGTAACAAACGCTTTCCTACATACCACAACATACAAAGCCCTCCCCTCCATAAATAGTTTTACAAAGCATGAAGGAGATGCCGAATCAGCATTTTCGGTCATCTCCTCTGTATTGAAAAATCACCACTTATCGCTCTATGATTGAATCTTGGTAATGATTAATCCACTCTGTTATTTTGTTGCATTCGTTAATGCATTCGCACGTTCCTGCTCCCACTGTGTCAAAGCTGCCTTAAACTCATCATTACTCATTGGTTTTTCTAACACTTTTTGCCCTTTAAACTTCTCTGCTGTCACACCAAATGGTGAGTATTGGGCTTCAAATGGATTTAATTTTGAAGCAACATACCCGCTCCCACCAACTGCGTATGGAATTACAAATGCCTCTTCAATTAGGAATGCTTCCGCTTTGGCAAATAGGTTATAGCGTTCTTCCGTCTCAATTGTTGCCTTCGCTTTATCCAATAAATTCAAGTAAATTGTTTGACCATTTGCTTCTGTATACCCTTCCGCTAATTCCGGCTTATTGTAAGTACCGTCTACACTAAATGGTTCTGTATACGTTGACGGATCCGCATAATCTGGACCCCAGTTTGCTTCGATTAATGCAAATTTACCTGGACGTCGAACTTCTGATAAGAAGCCTGTCGATGGACCCGCTTCTACGATAATATCAACATAGTCCACACCTAATAATTTTTCGATTTGTTGTTCAATAACTTGTGTACGATTTGCCCAATCTGGCATCCCTGAATTGTATGGCATTAATACTTTTACAGGGAATGTCGCTTTCCCTTCAAGCGCAGCCATTGCTTTTTCCTTAAACTCTAATGCTAAATCTTTGTTAAAGGAATCATTGCTTGTTATCGCAGCTAATGGTTCAAGTTGTGTATAGTCAACCCCTTCAACATCGACAAAATTTTTCGGTGTGATTGTATTGCTTAGTAAATCTTGAGGATTAAACGGTTCGACTGTTAGCATCGCTGATACACGATCAAATGCATGGAATAAAGACTTTCTGAAATCTTTATTATTAACAGCGACCTTCCAGTTATCAGGCTCATATTCCGCATCGAATTGCGGATTAAAGTTTAAAGCATAGAAATACGAATAAAAATTATTTTGCGTTTGACGTACTTGCGATTTTTTCTTGTCATCATTGAACCATTCATCAATAATGGATGTTGGAATATCTGCTGAATCGATTTCGCCACGTAAAAATAGCTCTGGAGCAACTGTTGCCGCTTCTTTATTATACTTATAGCGAATTCGATCAATTAGAACATTATCCTTATCCCAATACGTGTCATTTTTCACAAGGACACGCTCATTTTGAGGTTCAAATTTATCTAATATATATGCACCGTTATAAAGGAAGTTTTCACGTGTAGTACCAAACTTATCACCTTTTTCAGTTAAAAACTTTCCATTTACAGGGAAGAAGCATACATAGTTCAACATCGAAAGGAAATAAGGTGTCGGTGCCTCTAAAGTATATTCGAGCGTCGATTTATCGATAGCCTTGATCCCTACCTTCGAAAAATCAGTTAGCTCACCGTTATAGAACGCTTCACCATTTTTGACAACGGTTGCACTCCATACAGTAGAAGATTCATTTTTTGCATCTAGCACATAGTGGAGGCCATCTACAAAGTCTTGGGCCACTACATCGGCAAACTCCTTACCTTCATGCGAAACCCATTTCACATCATCACGTAGCTTAAATGTCCAAACAGTTGCATCTTCGTTTGATGACCATTCTTTCGCTATGCCTGGTTGAACGACACCGTACTTATCGTATTCAATGAGCCCGTCAACTAAATTTGCAGCGACAGCAAATTCATTTGTTTCAGATGTTTTTAAATAGTTTAATGTTTTAATCTCTCCTGAATAAACGACCCGGTACTCAGATTTTTTCTCGTCTGAAGAATCATCGCTACAGGCAGCACAAAGTAAGGCGACTAGACATACTAAAAGAAACCATTTCCTTTTCATCATAAGCATCCCCTAAGCTTTTTTTATCATGAAAATCCTATTCCAATTGACTCCGTCATCGTTATTCGATCATTGTTAAAAATGGGACCACCTGCAATAGGATCTTTCACACATAAACTCGGTCCGTCTAAATCTACCATTGTAATATTTTTCTGTGAGGCGGCGAAATGCGCTGCCGCACTGACACTTATTTTGGTTTCAAGCATGCAACCAATCATACAAGGAATGCCATTGGCTTCTGCTATGTTGCATATCTTTTGCGCCTGAAAAATGCCACCTGTTTTCATAAGTTTAATATTAATTAAATCGGCAGCACGTCGTTCGATGATCGTCAAGGCATCCTTTGCTGTAAATACACTTTCATCAGCCAAAATATTAGTGATTGTATTGGCTGTCACGTATTGCATGCCTACAAGGTCATCATAGTGAACAGGTTGCTCGACTAATTCGATATTGGCGTCCGCATCTTCAAGTGCATTTATAATTCGCACTGCTTGCTTCGGCGTCCATCCTTGATTTGCATCAACTCGTAATGTTATCGCATGGCCTACAGCATCCCGTATTGCCAGCACCCGCTTAGCATCTGTCGTGGGATCCTTTCCAACCTTAATCTTTAGTATTTGAAAGCCACGCTCTACTGCAGCAAGGCTATCTTTTATCATTTCTTCAGTATTATTCACACTGATTGTAATATCCGTTATTAACTCCTTTCGATAGCCCCCTAGTAATTTATACAACGGGCTTTTGTAGTACTGTGCATGTAAATCATAAAGTGCCATATCAACCGCTGCCTTAGCACTCGTATTTAAATAAATACTTTTATCTAAACGCTCCATAATGGATGCCATTTCTTCTATATCCATCCCTAAAATTGCTGGTTTAATATAGTGTTCGATTGCATGTGTGATAGAACCAATTGTTTCACCTGTAATGACTGCAGTTGGTGCTGCTTCACCTATGCCAATTTGGCCATCCTCTGAATGGACATAAACAGCAATATTTTGAATGCTATGAACGGTTCGTAATGCCGTTTTAAATGGCACAATGAGCGGAGCTTCGACCTTCCTTACAACTATATTTTTAATTTTCATTTATTCACCTACAGTCTATTCTTATGTTAAAAACTGTAATATTCGAAGCACTTCAAAATAATCATCTGTTACATATTCGACTGTGTTATGCGGCTTAAACGTTGCGTTCGGATAAAATGAGTTTCGGTAGGCACGTGTATGGTCACGATAAATAATTTCCACTACAAATCGGTCGGGCAATGTCACCTGTAAGTCATTCCGTGATACTTTCATTGATGCTTCTACAAGCCGTTTTGTTTCAGCGATTGCCAATTGGGGACTAACACTTATTGTTGCATTGCCTACCCCCTCTTTAGTGGCGAATGTTACGATGTTGCTATTGAATGATTGAATTTCTTCCGTAAGCCCAACATCCCCACTAACAAAAGATACTGGAACGCCATGTAGAGAGGCAGCGTACGTATTAATGAGAAATTCACTTGCATATTCGCCATTTATTTTAATATCTGCAAATACACAAAGCGTGTGTGCTAATGGATTGCGTTCGCTTCCTCCTTTACTGTGATACCCGATGAAAATAGCACGGTCAAAGCTACTATCAAGTCCTGCTACCATACACATCGGGTCATATGTCCAGCCACGAATGACTTTACAATTGATGGGCAAGTTTGCAATATCAAGATTTCGAGCTGAGTCATGGGCATCCTTCAATAAAATTTCCGTTGCACCACCAACTAGCGCACCTTCAATTGCTGCCTCAACTTCCTTCGTCATCTGTTTCTGAAAAAAATGATAATCTGGTCCATTCAGTTCTGTCTCGCTCCACGAGGTTGTTCCTGTAATGCCTTCAATATCTGCACTTATATAAACTTTCATAAATATCGATACTCCTTTATTAAATAATTTTCAATCTTTGCCTCAATAGCACCATAGTTGGCTTCTTTAGCATTTATCCTTCTCGCCCAAGCAATATTGTGAAAGTCATAATGCCACCATTCCTCAGCATAATTCGTAAATCCTACCGCCGTCATACAGTTATATAGAAGACGGCGATGAACACACGCTTCCTTATTTTCATCAGAATGCAGTTCAAAATAGCGCGTTGCTGATTTTTCACTAATTTCATCAAATGCTGTACCAAGATCTAACGCATTGCCCTTATTATCTCCTAGTGTTAAATCAATCGCCCCACCTGTTACATGCGGAACAAAATGCTCTTGACCTTCGCTTGGAAAAGCTACATATTTTAACGTCTCTTTAAAAATAGCTTCTTTTGTGAAGTTTGGATGTTGATGTTGGATTCGTTCTGAAAAATGTGAAAATAAAAATTGTTGTACCTGAAATGGACGGTATCCGTCATATAAAATAAAGCTATAGTTTTCAGGCAATAGCACTAAAGCTTGCTGTAGTCGCTCAAAAGCTTCTTTACGCAAATAAATGGTTTGTAAACTGTTTGCAATTTGTTGTAGGTAATAAACAGGCTGAGTAAAAATTCTAGATTGTTGTTTGTCAATTTTAATCAATGGCTCGAAGCTTTTTTGAATGATAGGAGTTGGTTGTTGATTCTTCGGAGTATAATTCACTTCAATCGGCTGATAAATCTTTTCTTGCATCATACCCACCTCTTTGTAGGAAACAAGTTAAATTATCGGATAATTCAGTATTTTCATTGAATATTAACATACCATATAATTGTTGACTAGATAAAAAAAGTATAATGTCAAAATATTAGCTATTCTCTACTGATTACACAAATTATGCTACAAAGAGAGAAAAAATTAATGTAAAGGCCGAAATTTTAGCTATTTTATAAGTATTTAGCGAATTTTTATATTGAAGGTTGTATAATAATGCCGAAATAAATCAAATAATGGCATCGTGATCATTTTGCCTAAAATTGTAGTTTTAAAAGGAGTTTACTATGGAAATAAAAATGATGGCAGAGGTGTATCGATTAGGAATCACAATAGGATATTTTACAATAAAAGACGTTATTGATTGGGCAGACGCTATTATCGAAAAACTTGAACATCCACCAGTTGAATTAATTGATATTTCTTTATCATCAAAAGCAAAACCGAACGATATCTGTTCATTATTACATTCCTTTTATGGAAGCCCTTATAACGATTCTCCTTTACAAATTCTGCTTGGCATGCTCAGTTGTGAATATACATACTCAAAGAATCTAGGTGAAGTGGCGTCAATGCTATTTAGACTAATTGACTATATTCAGTTAGAGGAACGTGCTGAATGGATATTAAAAGAAATACTGCATTTATCCGATACTTATTTTTTAGCCGAGCAAAAAATATACGGTGATTTACAAGCAGTAGAAAACGACATAAAGAAATTTTTACAGTTATTTTAAAATAAAGAAGCTATTGAAACACCTTAGTGCTCAATAGCTTTTCGTTTAATTTTTAAATTTATAAGCTTCTACTACATGACCGTTTCGACCAGTAGTTGTTTGCGCCTGTGAAAGTGAATTTAAAATGGCTTCCTCTGTTACTTCTGCTGCGGCTGTAAATAACTGATTCATAATCGGGTGATCTTCGCGTAGCTGCTGTCGTGTCTCCAAAAATTGATCTGTACTATGTGAAATAAGTCTTGCCGTCGTAAAGCCAATCACTATATCGCCACTTCCATGAGAATAATGACTGCCTGTACGTCCAAGTCCGATTCCACAGCGTTTAATAACACGAGTTAGTTGGCGGCTACTAAGGGGTGCATCCGTCGCTAATACAATGATAATCGAGCCATCCGTTGGTGATAATACAGTGTTGCTTTGAGCAGGCACGTTGTAGTGTTCAGTTAAAAACTCTGAGCTATGGCCAAAATTACTTAAAACCATACAACCAACTGTGTAGTTGATTTTTTCTTCATTTTCTATTGTCACAATGCGCGATGATGATCCTATTCCCCCCTTATAGCCGAAACAAATCATCCCTTTTCCCGCGCCAACAGCGCCTTCTTCTGCTACATCTTCAGATGCGTTATGAATCGCTTCTACTGCGTGATTTGGTGTAACTGGACAAGCCCGAATAGAATTTAAATAACTATCATTACATTCCCCCACTACAAGATTAATAGTCCCTGTGCTATCGCCAATTTCCTTATTCGTCTCTAACATATATTGCAACGTTCCTTGTGTTACAGCTGGCACACCAAAAGTATTTGTCAGCATAATTGGCGATTCAATCACACCTAGTTCATTTACTTGAACGAGTCCTGTTGTCTTGCCAAAACCATTTAACACATAACTTGCACCTGTAACTTTTTGTTGGAATAAATTTCCTCCATGCGGTAAAATGGCCGTTACACCTGTACAGGCGTATGTCCCGTCTTCGTTTAAGCTTTCATCAAGTGTGACATGCCCTACTTGCACCCCTTGTACATCAGTAATACAATTTTTTTTACCCACTGGTAACATGCCTATTGTAATTCCCATTTCCCGCACTTTTTTTGTCATTTTATCGCTCCTTATCAAAAAGCTCTTCTCTATTCTAGTGCCTTATCTACAGCCGCTAGCGCATGAATAATGGTCGTGTCGAAAACAGGGACTGAAACATCTTCTTGCTGAATTAACAATCCGATCTCAGTACAGCCTAGAATAATTCCTTGTGCGCCAGATTTCACAAGATTTGCAATAACCTGTAAATAGGTTTCTTTTGAAGTTGCATCAATTTTTCCTAAACATAATTCTTCATAAATAATTCGATTAATGACCGTTCGTTCTTCATCGTTTGGCACTATTACGTTAATGCCAAACTGTTCGATTCTCGTTTTATAAAACGCTTGCTCCATCGTATATTTTGTACCAAGCAGTGCAATTGTTTGTAAACGAGCCTGTTGAATTTGACTAGCTGTTGCATCAGCAATATGTAAAATTGGAATTGTAATATTCTTCTCAATAACATCCATTACCTTATGCATTGTGTTTGTACAAATAACAATAAAATCGGCACCTGCTTTTTCTAATGATAATGCCGCTTCCCCTAATATTTCCCCCGCATTTTGCCATTGTCCGTTCGCTTGATAATGCTCAATTTCTTGAAAATCAACACTATATAAAATACATTTTGCTGAATGTAAGCCACCCAACTGCTGCTGTACCTTCTCATTAAGTAGACGGTAATACATAGCCGAAGACTCCCAACTCATACCACCAATTAATCCAATCGTCTTCAAATCATCAACTCCTAATCTATAAAATCCTCTTTCGCCATCTAACGTGATTTCATCGTAATTCTTTATTAAAATAGAAGGAAAAAAACTACTTTCTTTGCCAATAACAGCGTTTTCCGTAAAACTTTATACTAAAAATAGTCATTTCATCCTTACTATATATAGGTATAAAAGAAAAACCAAGTTCAATACTAAATTGAAAACAATTCTACATTTACTGTAGTCGACACCTGCTTTCCTTTACTACCATTTTACCACCATGTAAATATTTACAAAATAACAATACTCTTCAAAAATTAAATATCATTTTATTATTATGAATTTTTAAAAATTTGATGTTTAATGAAAAAAAAGTGTAAAATAAAAACTTATTGAAAAAGGAGGAAGACAAATGGAATGGATTTCAAATATTGTAGATGGCACGAATGATATATTATGGACGTACCTCTTAATTATATTATTATTAGCAGCTGGATTATATTTTACGTTTGGCTCTAAGTTTGTACAAATACGTCTTTTCCCTGAAATGTTTCGTTTAATAACTGAGAAAAGAGATGGTGAATCTGGTGTTTCTCCGTTTCAAGCTTTTACGATTAGCGCGGCGTCGCGTGTAGGTACTGGTAATATTACAGGTGTTGCACTTGCTATCGGTGTTGGTGGCCCTGGCGCAGTATTTTGGATGTGGATTATTGCCATCCTCGGTATGGCTACAGCTTTTATTGAAAGTACACTCGCTCAAGTTTATAAAGTAAAAGACGGCGATACTTTTCGTGGTGGCCCTGCCTATTATATAGAAAAGGCATTAGGAAAACGTAAGTTAGGAATCGTTTTTAGTATTCTTTTAACGCTGAGCTTTGGCTTTATTTTTAACGCTGTACAGTCAAATACGATTGCAACTTCTGTAGGTGAAGCATTTCATATTAAACCAGTTGTTATTGGTATTCTATTAGTTGTGCTAACGGCGATGATTATTTTCGGTGGTGTACATAGAATTGTTAAATTCACACAAGTAATTGTACCTGTAATGGCCGTATTTTACTTACTCGTTGCACTTTATGTCGTTGTAACAAATTTAGGAGAAATTCCAGCAGTGTTCAAGCTCATATTCTCTCAAGCGTTTGGGCTTCAGGAAGCGGCTGGCGGGGCGATTGGTATTGCCATTATGCAAGGTGTTCGTAGAGGATTATTTTCCAATGAAGCCGGTATGGGTAGTGTGCCAAATGCAGCAGCAACAGCCAATACTTCACACCCTGCTAAACAAGGACTTGTGCAAAGTTTAGGTGTATTTTTTGATACAATTATGATTTGTTCAGCAACTGCCTTTATTATTATTTTGGCTGGCTTATACAAAACAGGTGAAAGTGATGGTATTATCCTTACACAAAACTCATTAGCTGTACATGTTGGCGATTGGGCACCTTATTTTATCGCAATTAGTATTATTTTCTTCGCATTCAGCTCCGTTATTGGTAATTATTATTATGGAGAATCAAATATTGAGTTTATCAATGCACACAAAGGCTGGATGACCCTATATCGCATTTTAGTACTAGCAATGGTAATGTTCGGTTCAGTAGCTCAAGTACAACTTGTATGGAACTTAGCTGATTTATTTATGGGGCTAATGGCGCTAATCAATATTACGGTGATTATGATCCTCGGTAAAATCGCATTCCGAGTTTTAGATGATTTCACGCAACAACGTAAAAAAGGAAAAAACCCTGTCTTTTACGCAAAATCTATCCCAGGATTGAAAAATACAGATTGCTGGGAAGATGACCGATCATAAAATAAATGCCATCCCTCCAACTAAAATTGGTGGATGGCATTTTTGTGCCATTTTATGTGCCAGGCACCCAAACAATTTTGAATATTCCCTCAACAATGCCAGGCACTTAAACAATTTTGAATTTTGCCAGTTGTGCTACCCCTTTTTTATCATAGCTTCTGTGAACGCCTGCGATTGCCCTCTTGGAATACTCAATGTTTTCCACTCATCCCCTTTTATTTGCTTACCTACATAGACAATTTGCCCGACATGCGAAGCGTAATGCGCCATCTGTCTTTCAATAGCATCTATCACTGTATGCTGCTGTCCTCTTATTGTGACGTTGGCCAACAAATCTTCTGCTGTTAAACTATGCAAAGCATTAAAAAATACTTGCCAGCCCTTTTCCCAAATAGCTATTAACTCTTCTTTAGTATCAATGCTATCAATAAATTCATCATCACGATTCCTTGTCGTTTTCTCGCCATCCGTTAATAAAAAGTCAGTCCATCTTGAAATCATGTTTCCGCTAACATGTTTGACAATGACCGCAATACTATTCGACTCCTCGTTAAAAGCCCAGTGCAATTGCTCAATGTCTAATTGTGCAATTGTTTTCTCGCCATCCGCTTTGACAGATTTAAATCTTTCTAGTACAACGTGTAAATATGTTTCACCCATGCTCATACAAAACTACCTCCCCTTATTTGAAGCCGGAACATTCATATTATAACAAGTGCCAGGCACCCAAACAATTTCGAATTTTGCCAATCTTTTTAGTGTCAGGCACCTCAACTCAGGCACCGCACCTCAAAAAAACTGTAGCAAACGTACTCGTTGCTACAGTGTCCCTTTAATGACGCGTCTGTAAATTCAAACGCTTTTCCATTCTATTGAAAATAAACGTAAATGCTAATACTAGTATTAAATAAAATGCACCTGTAACCATGTATGTTTCTAATGGACGATAGTTTGCACCCGCAATGGCTAATGTAGTACTCCATAAATCTGACATACCGATATAAGCAACAAGGGCAGATTCCTTCAATAATATAATGAATTGATTACCTAGTGGTGGAATCGCTCTACGCATAGCTTGAGGTAAAATTACTCGGCGCATCCCCAACGTCTGGGACATCCCCAACGAACGAGCTGCCTCCATTTGACCACGATCGATTGACTGAATTGCACCTCGGAAAATTTCAGAAATATACGCTCCATTATGGACAGCTAAAGCTAATACTCCCGCCCAAAAAGAAGGTAGCGTTAGGAACGAAGAAATACCAAAATATAAAATAAAAATTTGAACAATCATCGGTGTACCACGGATAATGGCTAAATACACTGCCGCAAAATATTTCAGCACTTTTATTTTTGACATATTAAAAAAGGCGATAATTAATCCGACGATACTACCTAAAACTAATGAACAAATCGTTACTGAAAGTGTTACCCATAGTGCATCAAAAAGCATTTTATAATTCGATTGAAAAATTTCTAACATCTATTCACCCACTCTGTTGTCATCATTGTTGTAGGTAACGGAGAAATGTTTTCCTCCGTTACTCATTTACTAACTCTTTCGTCCATTAAGTTAAAGCCAAACCATTTTTCACTGATCTTTGCATATGTTCCATCCTCAATTAGTTGTGCTAATGCTATATTTAACTTTTCTTTTAATTCCACATTTTTTTTATTAACTGCAATTGCTTGTTCATTTACTGCTAATAAATCCCCAACAGCTTTAACGGGTATTTTCGCTTCATCGATAGCAAGCTGTGCAAAAATATTATCTGCCACAACGGCATCTAACCGACCTGTCTTAATATCCATCAATGCTGCAACATCACCTTGCGGATAAGTTATGACATTTTCCTTAGCCGTTAATTTTAACGCATCTGTTTCATAATTAGTGGCAGGTACAGCACCAATTACTTTGCCCTGTGCATCTGCTCCTGATTTAATCGTCGTATTATTTTCAGCAACAAATAGTTGTGAGCCTGAACGATAGTAAGTATCTGTGAAGCTAACAACCTTTAAGCGCTCCTCAGTGACTGTCATACTCCCTAAAATCGCATCAAATTTATCGTCTAAAAGACCTTGAATAATAGATTCAAATGGGAAAGTCATTGGGACAGGTTTCATGCCCATTTTTTCTGCTAACGCTTCTCCAAGTTCTACATCAAACCCTACTAACTCACCATTTTCCTTATAGTTAAATGGCTTATAAATTCCACTCATTGCATAAACAAATTCCTCTTGCCCATTGCCTGAAGATGCTGCTTTTTTTGGTTCTTCATTTGAACTACAGCCTACTAAAAGTCCTACCCCTAATGTTAAAGTTGCTAATAATGCTTTAAGCTTGAACCGTTTCATGTTTACTACCCCCTATATGTAAAATTCTATTTAAAAATTGCTTCGTTCGTTCATTTTTTGGATTATCAAAGAAAGTATCTGGATGACCTTCTTCTAAAATTTGTCCGCCCTCCAAAAAGACGATATGATTTCCTACTTCACGTGCAAAGCCCATTTCATGCGTTACAATAACCATCGTCATACCATCATTAGCAAGCTGCTTCATAACTTGTAGTACTTCTCCAACTAACTCTGGATCTAATGCAGAGGTTGGTTCATCAAATAACATCACTTTTGGCTCCATCGCTAAAGCACGTGCAATGGCTACACGTTGCTTTTGACCGCCCGATAAACTATCAGGGTACATTGTTGCTTTATCACGTAACCCTACTTTTTCAAGTAAATCATATGCATAAGCAGTTGCTTTTTCTTTTGACTGCTTTTTCACAAAGATTGGTGCTTCGATTATATTTTCAAGTACTGTCCGATGAGGGAAAAGATTAAAATGCTGGAACACCATACCTACCTCAGCTCGAATTTTATTTAAATCAGTTTTAGTAGCTTGTATGGCCTGTCCTTCAATACTTATTTGTCCTTCATCATATAACTCTAAAAAGTTTAAACAACGTAACAATGTGCTTTTTCCTGAACCACTCGCTCCAATTAATACAACAACATCCCCTTGCTGTACTTGTAAATCTACCCCCTTTAAAACTTGTAAGGGGCCAAAGGATTTTTTTAAATTGTTGACTTGAATCATTGCTGTCACCCTTCCTGCAAACACTTCGGTCTCATTCATAATTTCACTGTTTTTAATTGGTGTTACTCGACTTTTTATCTACCATTCTATATATTGTTATTTTTCTACTAAGTTAAAGACTCCCCCTCGTTCATAATCCCCTTGCACATTTGTTAAATATATCAATTATCTGAAATTACTAAATTGCCAAATAATTAATATACTTTTAATTAAACCGTAATAATATTGTTGAAAAAAGGGCTTTTATTAGACAAAATAGTATCTTTTTTTAATATGTTAGTCCCTTACACTTACTTAAAGTATCAATTTTCAACATTTAGGATTCATAAACTTTATAAATAGAGTATGATAAAAAGTAATTATTTTAATATTTCCAATTATTTAAAAGGTGATGATTTGCGATGTATAAACTATTAATTGCTGACGATGAGTTTGAAATTCGTAATGGCTTAAGCAGTTATTTTCCATGGGAAGAAATTGGTTTTGAAATAGTTGGTGCTGTTGAAAATGGTATAGAGGCTTTAGCTTTTATTAATAACCATCATGTCGACGTGTTACTCACAGATATAAGGATGTCAGAGCTAACAGGAATCGAAATTGCTAAACAGCTCGATGAACAAAAATCACCGATCCATGTCGTGTTTTTAAGTGGGTATAAAGATTTTGATTATGCACAGCAAGCTATCCAATATGGTGTAAAAAACTATATAACCAAACCAACAAAATACAGTGAACTTGTCACAGTTTTTACAAAGATTAAAGCACAGCTCGACGAAAAATATGTAACTTTTAAAACGGACTTTAATCATGATAAGGTCATTGAAACGATATTAAATTATGTTAACGAGCATTACCAACATGCTTCTCTTGAAGGTGCGTCACAGCTTGTGCATTTAAATCCAGTCTACATCAGTAAATATTTCAAGGAAAAAACGGGTCGCAACTTCTCTGATTTTGTCGTAGAAGTAAAAATGGAAAAGGCAGCGATTTTTCTAAAAAACCCTGACTATAAAATTTACGAAATTAGTGAATTAACGGGATATAGCAACGCTAAAAATTTCACCCGGACATTCCGTAAATATTATGGTAAAACACCTCGTGAATTTCGAAACGAGGAGTGTGGTCTTCACATTGACTAACCATTACATACGCACCTATTTTTTAAAAAACTTAATTAGCTTATTAATACCAATGCTTATTCCACTCATTGTATTAGGGGCATTATCCATTTTTCTAATTCAACAATATGTATTACAGGATATTATTGATCGCAACACAGATCTTTTAACGCAAACAAAGGAAAATATCGAGCTAATTTTTTATGAGCTCGATTCGTTAAATAGCTATATTATTTCTAGTACAAATCAATTTGACAACCTGCAGCAACTTATGGATAAGCCAACACTTACTCACCAGGACTATAAGGACCTTGTCACATTAAAAAATTTTATTGATGCACCAAAAGAAGCTAGAGAATATATCCACTCGATATACATCTATGTAAAAAACGATTCTGGAAAGTATTTATCGACGACAACAACTGGTTTAGTCGAATTAAGAAATACACTCGATTTTAATTGGTATCATAGCTTTGTGACCCATCTCGGCTATGAGGAAACGTGGGCTGAATCAAGGACCATTAAACGTATGACGAATAACCAAATGGATACACCTTTAAATATTATTACGATGTATCGGACCATTCCTAAAAATAATGGCGTGCTTGTCTTAAATATTAAAGCAGACTATTTACAGCAACAGCTCGCGTCACTGTCAACGACAGTTGGACGCAATTTAGTCATCGTGGACAATAAAAATAATATTATTTTTAACGAACAAAATTATGAGCTAGGTAACCGAATCATACAAAGGCTAACATCTAATCCTAATACATTTTTTGATATGACGATTGATGGCAAGCCATACGTTATTTCTAAAATGGAGTCATCAAAATATGACTGGACATTTTTATCAATCAATCCTAAAACGAGTCTTTACCAAGTACCAAAGAAACTGTTGAAGCTTGTATTATTTCTTTCAGCGATTTGCATCATGGGCAGTGTCATCTATGCCTACTGGGTAACAAGAAAAGCTACTGTTCATATGCGAAAGATATTAGCTATTTTCCAATCTGCTGAACAAGGCGGTGCATTACCTGACATTTCAATCCCTGTTAATGATGTGTATAGTCTAATTACACATAAAGTTTTATTGAATTTTACGGAGCAAAATACTTTGAAAAGAAAGCTAGCTGAGAAAAAATACAAGGAGCAAACGTTAGAACTAGCCGCCCTACAATCCCAATTAAACCCTCATTTTTTATTTAACACACTGGAAACATTGAACTGGCGCGCGATATCATTAACAGGGAAACCGAATGAATTAAATGACATGATTGATAATTTAGCGACGATTCTCCGCTACTCACTAGATGATGAATCAAGTATGGTACCAATAATGGAGGAAATTAAATACACGAGGCACTATATTGATATTTTGAAAGCGCGTCATCAAAATCAATTTCACGTTCTATGGGAATATGATGATGATATTATGCCATTCAAAGTGAAAAAGTTGACGATTCAGCCATTAATTGAAAATGCCATCGAGCATGGGAAACCAAAAAAGCAGCTTTGTCATATTAAAATTAAAATGACCGTTCAAGGCGATTTGATGACTTTAGTCGTTATCGATAATGGAAAAGGCATGAACCGAAGTCAGCTACAAATCGTGCGTGAGCGTCTTCAGCAAAATGAACAATACAGCCATATCGGGTTAAGTAATACACACAAGCGACTCCTCGTCGCCTTTGGTGAGCATGGAGGGCTTACGATCTTAAGCAAAAAAGGCTGGGGAACGGTCGTTAAGATGAAGATTCCGTTGAAAATATAAGCGATTGCGCAAAAAAGCTAGTGCTATATCCATTTAGCACTAGCTTTCATTTTATAAGTTTTCGTCTATATATGTTTCTAAATCGCCCACGATCGTATCGATCGGTACATCTGCTGCGTCCTTCGCATAGCCGTCATATTGTTTTACAAGGATACCATCTTTATCGACTAAGAAAAATTGGATACCATGGATAACTTGATCTGAATTCGGGTCATCTTTTACTAGTGATTTTGTGGATTTCACTGCAAATTGCTCAATATATGACTGAGAATATCCCGTAAGGAGATTCCATTTTGATTCATCAGGCACTGTATATCTCGCTAAATAGTCAGCTAGCACTTCAGGTGTATCAACTTCAGGATCTACTGAAAAAGCAACAAGATTGTAATCCTCTATTCCTTTTTTCATGAGCTTTTCTTGTATTTGCGTCATGTTAAACGTCATTGGTGGACAAACTGAATTACAATTCGTGAAAATATACATGCCTAACCAAGGTTTGCCTTTTAAACTTTCAAGTGAAACATTTTCTCCACGTTGATTGACATGGTCAAAATCTTGTATTTCATAACTATAATCAGCTTTAAATTTCACATTTCCACATGCACTAAGTACTGAAACTAACGCTAATAGTAACACGAATCCTATTACCTTATTTTTCATCTTCACACACTCCCTACCAACATTACCCTCATCTTATCGAATGGTGTAAGCGTTGACAACTACCTGTAGTGACAGCTTTCTTACATCTTTGTGAAATCACCTATCCTTAATCGAAACAAGCACATCATGTATTGCATCTAGCTTTACTTCTACTCGGTACAAAACAAAATAACAGTAGAATGCTGCCACCTCCCAATTCAATCCAGTACATCAAAATAATTAGACATGTTGTGTTGAAATTTAACAAAATAGTCTATCGAATTTTAGTAAAATCTCAATGAATATACTGAAAAGCTTGATAGATTGACTCAATTTGCTATGATTTATTTAAAGGATTGCACACCGTCTATGCTTAATATATATAGTTGTATTTAAATAAGGCGGTGAGTTTAGTGTGTGATAAGGAGGAAAAAAAGATATGACAACAACTGAAACTATAAAAAAAGTCTCAAATAAATCCATTCCCTCTACTAGAAATCATCAAATATCAAATGCAATTCAAGAAGTTGATTTAATTGAACAAAGCTTACTACCTAAAAAATCAGCACGTTCTTTTTTAAAAGATTTACGTGAAGAGAAATAGTAATGAAGTATAGAGTTAACACAACTCCTACATTTGAAAAGGAGTTTAAGCGATTACTAAAGCGCTATCCAAAGATAGTTGATGATTTTGAAGCATTAATTGATGAAATCGAAGTAGGTGCTGAATTAGGCGAACCTATCCAGGGTGTAGGTGTAAAATTCGAAAATAGTAAAAAAAGGTTTAAAATTTTCAAAAAAAAGAATGGCAAACACCAGTGCGAAGCAAGGTAAGTCTGGTGGATTTCGAGTTATTATTTATTTGATTACGAGTAATAATTTAGTATATTTATTGGATATATACTCGAAAAACGAGCAGGAAAATATTTCTACAAAAGATATTATAAACTTAATTAAAAAGAATGAACTACAACTTAAATAATGTTAAGTTTAAAAAAGAAAACTGCTACGTTTCTAGATTAACGTGACCCTTACAATAAGTGTCCACCATAGCGACACCAAGTTTCACAGAAAAAGTGTTAGATATCAATTAATCTAACACTTTTTCTCTTTGTGTTTCAGACTCTATATTGTCAATTTAAATGAGGAATGTCGTCGTAGCATTCACTATTTTATGAAAATGTTAGCATATCACTTTAGCTAATAATGCTTCTTTGTGAAATCATCTATCCTTAATCGAAACAAGCACATCATGTATTGCATCTAGCTTTACTTCTACGCGATGTAATAAATAAAACGACATGAGGATCGGAAAGCCAATATTGGATACCATATTCAGCCACTGTTCCATACTGCCCCCTCCTTTCGACATTTTGCTGACGTCTTAAAAATGGTCTTTGCAGCTTAGTGCAAAGACCATTTCAATCAATTCATACCTAGTTCAAATTCTGAAACTTGACGATCAATTATTCGCGCACCCTTAATCCCAACAAAAGCACCAGCTTGTCCACCAAATACACTGTTCATAATAATCGTTTGCATTACTTGTTGTATTTCAGCAGGTGTAACGTTTGGCTTCGGTGCATCAATCGCAATCGTTGCCGTCTTCCCCATCTCTGTTTCAAACTGTAACTCTAATACTTTTGCCATTATAATCACTCCTTGCTTTTACTGACTTTACGATAATTCTGTTGTTTCTTGCTTCATAATACTGTCGAGTGGCTGAGATGAAAGACTTGCAATCGCTTTAGCTACCGCTACTAATGCTGTTGTTGTATGCGTATCATTTAAATGACGGTATGTTTTGATTGCAAACTTCGGCTCATTTTTTTCATTGTGCCCTGCCAAATACTTTAAGCGAAGCGTTGCACCTAAAAATTGTGTTTTTGCCATCCGTAACACCCCCTTTCTGCACACTATATACGTCTATTTCTTGTGCAAAGGGACATTAATTTGAAATTTTATTTTGAAACAAGCAGCTGTTTACCACAACAAAATAAACTAGCGTGAAAAATACATCAATAAAAAAGCCGTCCGACTATCCGAACGACTTTAAAATATTTTATTTGTTTCTTTAGTGTAAGAAGGTTCCTAACTCAAGTAGCCATTCAAAGCAAATCGAATAATCCGTCGGGAACTAAAATTAATTTATTATTTGTAAAATCACTAATTGCCTTCCATAGCAACTTGAACGTTGCACCATTATCTTCTTTTCCAAGAAAAGAAGGGTTTGCATAAAAGGACTTGTCTACAAATTCAGCATCATATACAAATACTACTTCGTGTCCAAGGTCACCGTTATATGTAAATATGTTTTCAATTGTTCCTATATAGGATAAATTATGTATACTTGCCTCTATTTCTTCAAGTACTTCTCTCTGTATTGCTTGCGCACTTGTCTCTCCGAATTCAATTTTCCCACCAATTGGCCGATAGTAAAATTCTCCTTTTACTTCATCAAAACCTTCGGCGACAAGTATTAAATCGTCATATCTAAATAAACAAATTACTTTTGCTATAATTTGCTCAGCCCTCATTCTATACCTCCAAACGCCACCCATCAGTGAAAACTTCTTTTTTATACCAATTAGGTACTGCTCATCACGGAGTGGCCTTATTTATTTTCTCAGATATGATATGGCAAATCATAATCGTACCTGTAAATATAAATGTATGCATTAATGCTTCAAGAAAAGGATATTTTCGGTTAAATAGTTGAACAACTAGCATTAAAATAAAAGCTAAACTATAAAAGCCATAAAAAATTATATTTTTTAAGATAAATGTTGCACTTCCTTTATCCTTCATTTTAACGAAAGAGATTCACTGACTCCTCCCTCTTTAATTTTTATCAAACAATTACCCTTTTTAATCAGAAAAATCTCCATCAGATTTTGTAGATTACCTTATCATTATTGATTCTGAATCTCTTTTATTTCTGCACTGTATTTTTCAAAAATAGTTTCTATAATTTCGTGATGTATTATTAAATCTTCATTTCTTTCTCTCTCTTCCCATGATGATAGAGCCTTTGATGTGTTCAATTCATTAGTATTATTTAAATTGTAACGTCCATTGTTCATGTTGATGATACCATAATCACCATATGTATTCTTTTTTAAGAAAAGGATATAATCATCCCTACCTATTTCTTTATAATTACTAATTGTTTTTACCTTCTTTACTTTGCCTACATCCTCAAAAATAGTGATAGGTTCAATTACGCTTATTATTTCCTCTTCATTATAATGCTCATTTTCAGGTTGTTTTAGGATTTTTTTAATATTCACATCAGTTTTTGTAATGCCTTCAATTAAAAATTCAGGTTGATATTTATCTTTAGGCGTCTCATAAAACGTATTAATATGTTCGCGATCTTCAAAGTTCTGAGTTGCTTGTGCAATAATAATAAGTTCTGAATTTTGCTCTAATGTTTCAAGATTAGCGTAACTTATATAGTTTCCATTTGTATTAACATTAGGAATCTCATCTATTGTTTCTTTATTTGGGAGTTTATCTTTTTTACTTTCCTCCTGGTTCTTTGGTAGATTAAGAATAGTAGTAACTATTATTAAAACTATAAATGCACTTACAACTGTTAAAAATAATTTCTTACTTTTCATAGTACCTCCTGCTCTTAACCGAATCATACATTTCAGTAAGAACCTAAATAATTTGTTTCAAGTTCAGTCTCTATAATTTCCATATCATAATAAACTTTATAGGCCTTAGCGTTAGGTCTTGAACTGACAATATGGCTGATTTCTTGGTCTATGAAATGAATAGCAACACCATCATCAGCTGCATATCCAGGTTTAATGCTATTAGAAGCAATAAGCTTTTGATACGAAGGCCTTCTATCGGCTTCTCCATCGTAGTGAGGACAATTACTACCTTTTAGAAACCCTAAACACTCTAATGGCTCAAGTCCATCTCCATAAGAATCTGTAATCCCTTCTTCGAACCAACAAATGGAACCTGCACTAATACCAGCTAGTACAATGCCTCGTTCCCAAGCTTTTTTCAAAATGGCGTCCAGCCCCCACTCTTTCCATAAAACTAATAAATTTTTTGTATTACCACCACCAACATAAATAATGTCTTTCTCCAGTAAAAAACTTTCTAAATCTCTTGTAGGTGGGTTAAATAGTGATAAATGTGATGGTTGACATTCCTGTTTTTTAAAGAAATGATAAAATCGAGAAATATAATTATCTGAATCCCCACTTGCTGTTGCAATAAAACAGATTTTCGGATTTGATTTATTAGATTGCTTAAGAATATATTGATCTAATAAAGGATTTTCTGGCTCCATTGAAAAGCCACCTCCGCCAAGTGCAATAATTTGCTTCATTATTCTCCATCCTTTCAACTTTGTTCTTTATGGATTATAATACCTCATACGACAATAATTTGGATGATTTTCACCATTTCCATTTTAGAAAATGTCCAATACATTTATACGAAAAATGAATAAGTTCCTTATGGTTATTTTATACACTTTATACAAAAATATTTAAAATGGAAATAAAATAGAGTTAACACATGCTCTTTGGCGGGCAAAATTATTAAACTATATTTAAGGAGCGCAGCATTTGAAAAAATTCGTAATGGTAGTGACGCTTGTTAATTGTTTAATTATCTTTTCCCTTATAGGATGTTTTGGCTATGTAAAATATAAACTTTACGCTATAAAAAAAGAGACTTACGAATTTTTAATAGATGTTAAGAAGTATGATAAGGAACAAATATATTCACTCGACTCAAAGCTAGGTGTCGGCATCATATTTCAGGCATCTGTTGTTTTTGAAGATGAACAAAATATCGTATACGACTATGCGAAAATCCAAGGGCAAATTAAGCAAATATACCCTAGCGAAGCTGATACTGATGACAATTATAAACATAAAGAACAATAATATAACGTAAAATAAGCACCTCGCTTTTTACATCCTATATCCCATCGATCAATATTAATTGATTAACGAGGCTGTTTTCGAATTTTGCTCTCTTACACCTCCCATTGAGTAAAACAGGATACAATTCCCATATTAAGGACTTGACTCTAAAATTGAATAATAATTATAATTCAACTATTCAACAAATGACTTGAATAGTTAAAAGAATGGCCTTGCCTCTATAACCTTCTCTCAATGAATAATAGTCTTAGACCTGTTAAAAAGTAAAATAAAATTTTAATAATTTAGTCAAATAGCTAGAAAGATGGTGTTTCATACAATTGGAGACTGCGAATAATTCAATCGGGCATGTAAATTCCCCCGAAAAACTAAAAATAATGTATAAAAGAGTTTTACTTGTAGTAAGTTTATCCCAAGTTTTTGGAGGAGCCGGTCTTGCAGCTGGTATTACTGTAGGTGCTCTGTTAGCGCAGCAAATGCTTGGGACGGACGCAGTTGCTGGATTACCCTCTGCCCTATTCACATTAGGTTCTGCAATTGCAGCATTTCTAGTTGGAAAGCTCTCTCAACGCTACGGTCGTCGTATAGGTCTAACTATAGGTTTTATTACAGGTGGACTTGGAGCGATAGGCGTCGTCATTGCAGCTTTACTCAATAGTGTTTTCTTATTGTTTGCTTCCCTACTTGTTTACGGTGCAGGAACAGCAACAAATTTACAGGCTCGATATGCAGGGACAGATTTAGCAAATAAAAAACAACGAGCAAAGGCTATAAGCACGACAATGGTTATGACAACATTCGGCGCTGTTGCAGGACCAAATTTAGTTGAAGTTATGGGGAAATTTGCCCTTTCTATCGGTATTCCTTCATTAGCTGGCCCATTTATCTTATCTGCAGTGGCATTCATAATGGCAGGATTGGTTCTTTTCATCATGCTTCGTCCCGATCCTTTACTGCTAGCAAAATCAATAGAAGCTTATAAACAACAAGACGCTGAGGGCGTTATCACTCATTCTAGTCCTTTAATAAATAAAAATGGTATTATTGTAGGCGCAGTTGTCATGGTCCTCACGCAAATCGTTATGGTTGCTATTATGACAATGACGCCAATTCATATGCAACATCATGGACATAGTTTAAGTGCTGTAGGTATCGTGATTGGTTTTCATGTTGGATCAATGTATCTCCCTTCCCTTGTAACTGGAATTCTTGTAGACAAAATTGGTAGAACCGCTATGAGTATTGCTGCAGGTGTTACTTTACTGTTTGCAGGTTTAGTCGCTGCATATGCACCAAGTGATTCAATGTTTATGCTCATATTGGCCCTTTCTTTATTAGGATTAGGATGGAATTTTGGCTTAATTAGTGGAACTGCTCAAATTGTTGATTCTACAGAACCATCAACACGTGCTAAAATTCAAGGAACAATTGACGTTTTTATTGCATTAGCTGGAGCTACAGGAGGAGCTCTTTCAGGAGTCATTGTTGCAAATTCAAGTTACGCAGTTTTATCTTTAACTGGTGGACTTTTATCATTATTACTAATTCCTGTTATAATATGGTATCGTAAAGCGAAATAAGCATTCATTTATTTTAAGTAATCGACCAGGTTCTTATGTGAGAATGAGACCTGGCTTTACTAGCGAACCTTCGTTATCCGCTTCACTAATTATTTTGAAACAAACTGAAATATCTTCTCCTATAACTAAATTGATAGGGAATTCACCGATGCCTTTAATCAGTTATTTACTCGACTAAAGCAAGCTATTTTATATAATTTAACTGCTTAATAAAACACCTTTTTAAAAAACAAACATATATTAAGTTATTGGCTGAAAAAACGGCAAAGATTTCAGAAAAAGAAATGACAAACCATTATTGAACCAACGAATATAATGTGTTAAACTCAGTGGACGCCTATATAGGAGTGAGAAATATGATTCAAATTTCAAGTTCACGAAAACTATATTTTTTTAAACAAAACCTTTGACTTAAAAATAGTCAAAGGTTTTTGTTGCTTTTAGGAAAGAATTTTATTGGAGGTATACTTTTATGAATCAAACCACAAATTCCAATGCTTCAATTGTTGCTGGATGGATTAGTTTAATAAGTAACATCGTATTAACAATTTTAAAAATTGTAGTTGGTACTCTCTTCCATAGTCCAGTGCTTCTAGCAGATGGTTATCATAATGCCGGAGATGTGATTGCAAGCGGTGCCGCCTTAACATCGATGCGTATTTCCAAACGCCCTGCCGACGAAGATCATCCTTACGGACATGGGAAGGCTGAAGTAATCAGTTCCGCTATTGTAGGGATCATTTTAATTATAGCAGCATTGTATATTGCTTATGAATCGATCAAAGCATTCTTTCATGAACCAGAAAAAGCAAGTCTAATTGCGTTTATCACTGCAATCATTTCACTCGTTTGGAAGCTCATTTTATACGTATATACGATTAAAATCGGCAAAAGAACAAATAGTAAAGGCTTAATTGCCACTGCATATGATCATCTTGCTGATGTGTATGCTTCAATAGCTGCTGTATTGGGAATAGGGCTTGCGCTCATTGGGGAATTTACTAATATTCATATCCTTACATATGGGGATCCAATTGCTGGTATCATAGTGACAATATTAGTTTTCAAACTTGCATATGGGATGTTATTAGAAGCTATAGACACGCTTATGGAGAAAAGTGTAAGTCGTGATACACTGGATCATTTCGAAACATTAATTCTTACAATTCCAGAAGTAAAACGTATAGATCGTCTACGAGCTAGAGAGCACGGCCATTATGTATTGGTTGATCTTCGTGTAAGTGTACCTGGAGGTTTAACAGTTCAAGAAGGTCATGATATTATTCGTAAAATAAAGAAAACGATAATGGAAATGCATCCTAATGTAGAAGAAGTTCTTATTCACCTAAATCCTTGGTACGAGGATGATCAATAGGTCGAAATAGTAAAAACCTCCTAACTCATTTATTAGTTAGGAGGCTTTTTAATGGACTGAAAAATCTTTACATTGATTACACTTCAAACTGTTTTAAATGATGGTCAAGGTGCTTGTATATTCCTTTCCCCCATTGCTCTGGAGTGAGTTTTCCAAAAAAGGGATGAGGATGCGTTGTACACTTCTCTGGTCCGTTCTGTTGGAAGGTCGTAATTTTTTGTTTAAGCTTTTCTTTTTCTGTAGCAAATTCTCTAGCATCTGCGATCAAAATGGTTGGAATTGTAGACATATTGTGAGGTAATGTCTTTTCATTGTAAATCATTGGTTTTGCAAATCCCCCTACGATTACTCCTAACCAACTCCTTGTTGGAAATACATTTCCCATTGCAATGTCTTGGAAGGCTGAGCAATGTGCAAGCATTTGAGCAACATCCATTTTTCCCCATTTAGGTTTTGAATTAGGACTTAATTTATCTATCCGCTGTAAAATATCTGCTGTATGCGTAGGATTAAAAATATTTTTCATTATTGCAGATCCCCTACCTTTTTCAATTTGTCCTATAGTTGAATAATTTTCATCCCATACTAGTCAGAAAAACCATAATTCCATTCGTAATCCCGTGAATACATATTGGTACCCAAATCGAATTAGTGCGTTCATATGCTAAAGCAAAAATGACACCACTAAAGAAATTTACTGGCATTACATTATATGTCGGTATATGAACAATTGTAAAGATGAGCGAGCTAATTAAAATGGCACCAGTAAATCCTACGCGTGTACGAAACCAACGATATAAAAAACCACGATAAAAAATTTCTTCGTATATTGGTGAGATAACAGCCGCAGAGATAAAAGCAATGAAAACCGTGAAAAAAGTTACGCTTTGCTGCATTGCGTCTGTTTTGCTGTTCTCTACGGAAATTCCAATAAAACTAGTAAGTACGACAATTATTACGGCACCAACTAACAACATAATAGAATATATAATAATGAGTTTCCAATCGTTAGAAGCGAATGATTTTAACCCTACTTCACGCCAAGAAAGTTTTTTAGGACGTAGGGCAATAAAATAAATACCGAAAAGAAGCGTAATCGCAATTGTTAACCCCGTTAACGTTCCAGCATATAGTTCATTATTAAAAAAGTGAAAATAAATAGGTTTAACAACAAATTTAATACAACCTATGACAAACACAAATTCAAGTAATATTAAAAAGATGAATTCTTTCCATCCCCAACAGTCTTGTTCTTTCCAGTTCATTTGCTTTATTTCCATCCATTATCCCTCTTCCTCTTTATGGTATAATCCAAGTGTAATAGATGACGTTACGTCACCTGCAACCTTTTTTTCAGGAGGAAATGAAATGAAACAATGGACTACTGGCGAGGTATCGAAACAGCGGAATGTATCTATTCGTACACTTCGTTATTATGATCAGGTGAATCTCCTTACACCTAGTTTTAAAGATGTTAATGGCCGACGGTACTATTCAGAAAAGGATTTATTTAGATTAGAGAAAATCATCATTCTAAAATCACTTTCACTTCCACTCGATACTATACGTGATTTATTAGATAAACTCTCCTATAAACAAATTTTAATTTCGCATCATAATTACTTACAAGAACAACTGTCCCAACTTCAAACAAGCATTTCTAATACGACTTCATTAATTAATATGATTGATCTGGAAGAGTCTTTATCGTGGCAACATGTTACTAAACTTGTTCAAAATTCACAAAACATCCCCAAAAAGTGGATCGATTATTTCCAAGATGATGAACAATCATTTTTACAAGAAATAATCCCCAACCTTAGTAACAATGATAAAATAACACAGCAATATATTGCATTACTACGACGAATTGAATGGTGTATAGAGCACAATATTAAAGCCGAAACAGACGAAGGTTTTCAAATTGGTTCCAAATTAATCGACCTATCAAATGACACTTTTCAAGGAGATACAGAATTGATAGAGAAGTTTTGGGATGTCCGAAAACTACCCGTTGAGGAAACTGGGCTATATCCGATTTCGGAAGAGGTATTAGACTATGTGGAACGTTGTATTACATATGCAACAACTTGAAATAGGATAAAAATACGAATAAAGCTATAGGAGGAAGTTTCGCCCCCTATAGCTTTTGCAAATAAATTTAAATAATATACTTACAGAAATTTTTAATGTCGAGAATTCCCCTCTTACATTATAATGCTAATGCATCAATAAAAGCTTCAATTTCTTCCTGTGTTTTACGATCCTTGCTAACAAATCGCCCAACTTCATTGCCTTTATCGAAAGCTACAAAGCTTGGAATACCAAATACATCTAATTCAACACATAAATCGATGAAATCATCACGGTCAATCTTTACAAAACTATATTGACTATAGTTTTCTTCAATTGTAGGCATTATAGGATCGATAAATCGACAATCTCCACACCAATCTGCTGAAAAAACAAATATTGTACGTTCTCCTTTTTTTAGTTCTTCAAATTGATCAATCGATTGTAAATTTTCCACTTAAAAAATCTCCTTTATAACTGTTATTTTTTCTAAAAAAACATATTTACATTACCGGGTGTTTTTAAAACAATTAATGCAGGCAATTTATAAACACTACTTCTAAATATACATCTATATTTGCTTTTTGCATCTCTCTTCCATTAATAATGCCATTTGTTTCGAATTTGGGGTTTCTTCATTTTTTAATTGATCAATGATGTTTTTGTAATCATCTTCATTACGGTTCTGACTTAATTTATAGGCAGCCTGAACATCGCCAATCTTTATTTCAAATCCAACAATACCTTTTATTTCCTTTTCTAAAAGCTCAGGTGAAAGATTATCCCACAAAATAGGTTTCTCTCTATCCTTCTCATATTTTTCTAACAGCATTGTTAAATCGTCGATTAATTCTTCTTTTTCTAAAATATTAGCCTTGCCATAGATGTGAACAGCCTGATAATTCCACGTTGGAACATTTTCATGTGAATACCAAGAAGAGGAAATATACGCATTCGGGCCCTGAAACATGACGAGCACATCTTCACTAGATTCAAATGTTCTCCACTGTGGGTTTCCATATGCCATATGCCCAGTTAGAAAATAATTGTCGCCCTTTTTATTGAACATTAAAGGCAAGTGAGTCGCAATTGGTGTTCCTTGTTTTGTTGTTACGAGTGTAGCAAAAGAGTTCATTTGAATAAATTCTTCAATTTCATTAACATCCGTGACTTTATAGTATTTAGGAATATACATATATGTCCTCCTTAATCATTTAAATTAATGTTTTAGTCATGATAATATCAATTTGTTCTTCATCACCCATATAAAATGAGTGTACTCCTGTTTGAGCAAAGCCAATATTTTTATAAAAACTTATTGCATTTTCGTTCTTTTCCCATACACCTAGCCAGATGTTGCTTTTGCGTTGTTCTTTAGCAATTTCTATCGCTTTATCTATTAGGTATTTTCCGAGCCCTTTTCTTTGAAACTTGTTTCTTATATAAATTCTCTCAATTTCTAGGTACGCATCCCCCATTTTTTCTGATTGGGCATCATGTACATTGACTTTTAAATATCCCGCAACTTCTTCATCGCACCAAATGAAATAAAATTGTGAAAAACGATTGGCTAGTTCCTTCTCTAGTTGTTTAGAGGTAAATGCGCTATCCAAATAAGCTTTCATATTTTCAGGTGAATTTTGATTACTAAATGTATTATTGAACGTTTCAATACTTATTTCTCGGAGTACATGTAAATCTTCCAAGTTGCACTTCGTTATTTTTACAGTCATTTTCATACAGCCCCTTTATTTAAATTCAATAATCTCTCTTATTTCCCTTTTTCACAAATTCCCAGTCTACTTCTATATTTTTTCGAACCCTTTGAAGAAGATGAAAAATTGTTTCTGCTTCACGTTCGGAAAATCCTGCTAATGCGACACTATTGGAATAATCATTTTCCCTTTTGATAATTGGAAAAATCACTTTTCCTTTTTCTGTTGGAAATAGTTTTTTTATTTTTTTGTTATAGTCATCCTCTTTCTTTTCAATAAAGCCATTCATCTCAAGTTTTTTTATAGCCCGAGCTGCTGTTGTTCGATCTACTTTAATCATCTCTGCTAGCTTTTCTTGTATGATGCCTGGATTTTCACAAATTCTTACAAGATATAAATACTGCCCTTTTGTAAGGTCATATTCTTTAAATTCTATATTACTTATAGAATCTAACGCTCTTGAAATCATGCCAATTTCACGAAGAATTTCCTCCATAAATTAACTCCTCCGTTTTTTTATTGCAAATGCAACAAAAAGAATATATATTGAATCTAACCTAACTTTGTTGCAATTGCAACAAAAAACCAGTGGTAGAGAGGTCGAAAAAAAGTGAAATATAGCTTATATGTATTAGGAATTTTATTATTAACCCTTGGTATTTCTTTCACTATACAATCAAACCTTGGAACTTCTCCTTTTGATGCACTTTTGGTAGGACTATCTATTAATGTAGGATTAACAGTGGGGAGCTGGGAAGTAATTTTAGCTTTAATATTGATCGGTTGTAATGCAATATTAGCAAAACAAAGGCCAGAGTTTTTAGGATTAATCACAGCATTTATTACAGGTATCGGGATTGATATATGGTTATTTTTATTACACAATTTGTTAACACCAGAACTGTGGTTTAGCAAAACCATTTGCTTTGGAATTGGTTTGATTATTATTGGCTTAGGAACTGCCACCTATTTACAAACAAATTTTGCACCGATTCCTGTTGATCGATTAACATTAATCATACAACAATTAACTGGGAAAAATATATTATTTGCGAGAACATCCATTTATCTGTTGTTTTTACTCTTAGCAATGCTTTTTAATGGACCGATTGGTGCTGGCACTTTATTAACTGTTAGCTTAGGAGGGCTCATACTTAATTTCTTTATGCCAATTACTAAAAGATTAATAGACGGCATTTTAACTCCAGCTACTACTTTGAAAAAAGGATAGTGTTCAAATTTCTGCTTTAGCATACTCGCCATCTTGAATGTAATTATGACGAGCATCGTATGTTCATCCTATTGAAATAGTAATTAGGATTTAAAAAATTTATCTGTTAAAATGAGCTATAAAATATCCCATTTAGTTGAGGTGAAAGAATGGAAAAGATTCAATTTTCCAAAACAGATTATAACGTAACATATCGTTCCGAAAAAATTGCTTTCTTACCGAGGGAATATCAATTATTTAAATTTTTATATCAAAATCCTTCACGTATTTTTTCAAGGGAGGAATTATTGAACGCTGTTTGGCCAATGGAAGATCCAGTCGATAGAACTGTAGATGACCACATTTATAGAGTTCGGAAAAAAATTGAACCCCTCTCATCCATAGTTGAAATTAAAACAATTAGAGGTCAAGGATACCTTTTGTCAATGAAAGCGGTACAGAAAAGTCCATTATTAAAGGACGACGAAGTATCTACTCAAGTTAAAAGTCTTTTTCGCAAGTATCATCGCTACGGGCAGGGAGATGCCCTGAAACTATTAGCAGAAAATCAGAATGTGTTTGGCTTCCAAATCGATTTGCCTAACCTTCTGTATCTCCATTTCATGAAGGGAGATTTCAGTTGGTTTCTTGAAGCGCAAGAAATCACCTTTTGGGAAAAGTGCTTTTATCTATTGCATATCTATTCATTAATTGAACCAGATAAGAAGAAATGCTTTGATTACTTTACTTGCGCTTTATCTGTAGAGGAAATACCTGACTATCATCGTTTAGAAATGAAATTATTAAACCGTCTATCATTATTGATATTTACTAAACAACTAGATAAAGCCGTTACCCTTCTTCATCGTTCTAAAAATGAGATTTATGAGAAAAACTTGGAAGGTTTCATCCCCTTAATCTTGCTTTCCGAACTATGGCTTACGTTACTTCAAAAGGACATTCTAGAGATAGAGGAACGGATGGAAGAAACAGAAAAAAAGCTTGCAAGTTTTCCTTATCTAAGAGAAAATGCGAATTTATCAATTATTAAAGGATGCTATTGGCTTCTTAAAAACAATGAATCAAAAGCTAAAGATTATTTTGATGAAGGGTTTCAGCTACTTTTGGAAGCTAGATTCATACCTGGGGTGTTAATGAACATCAACATGATTTTATTTTGCGTAGACGATTTTGGCGTGAGTGGTACACTACAAACTGACTATAAAGAATTAAAAGAACAGTATATATCCAAGTACAAATTAAATGAAATACATAGTAAAATCGAACATCAGTTACAATACAACTTAAAATAATAATGAAAAATTTCATTTCCTCTGATATTCCTCTGATAATTGCTCGTTATGCTCGTTAGTAGAGACACTAGCGTGGAGGGATTATTTATGAATAAAGAAATATCAATATGGCGCAATGGCAATTTCATTAAATTTTTTTCTGCTAATACTTTAGCCAATTTAGGAAACTGGTTTGATTTTGTTGGGGTCCTTATTTTATTTAGGTATACATGGAAGGCGGACCCGATGCTGATTGCTCTAATTCCTATTATGTATGCCATACCTAGTATACTTTTAGGACAATTTGCGGGCGTATTTGCAGATCGAAGAAGTAAACGAAAAATTCTTATTTATTCTGACTGGTTTCGTGCAGCGTTAACTTTGTTGCTTGTCTTTACGACTACACCTTGGTTAGCTTTGCCCATCCTATTTTTACGAAACACTGCCGGGGTATTAAGCCTTCCTGCACAGCAAGGATTAATGAGGAGTATTGTGGACGAAAAAAATATTATGCAAGCCATCACTATTAATGGCAGTTTGTTTCAGTTAGTAAAAGTTATTGGCCCACTTATAGGGGGTTCAGTAGCAGGCATATTTTCTCCAAATGTATCCATTGCAATTAATGCGATAGCTTTCACTATTTCTGGCATACTGCTTACACAAATGAAGGTACAAGAAAGCGAATCAAATATAAAAATAGAAGATTCACAATCTGGATTTCTACATTCTTGGCAAGAAGGTTGGCATATAGTATTAAAAAGCAAAGTCCTTTTGGCGAGCATAATTTTCGGGATATTCAGCACCTTAACAATACAAATGATTGACGCACAAATTGTTACTTTGTTTAGTGAGGTGTTCCCCAACAAGCCAGCGTTTACTGGCTGGGCAATTTCTGCTATTGGAATCGGTTCCCTTCTTGTGGTCATCCTTCTAACCAAATTTAAAAAAATCTCTAAATTTGGTTGGTTTTTCGGTGTCGGAAGTCTTCTAATTGGTGTAATGACTGGAGGGTTTGGATTCCTATTGCAATACAATATCATAGCATTTGCTATTATTCTTTCGATTGTTGGTGGAATCGGCAACGGGTTAACGTTTACAGCCATAAATTATCTCATTCAAACAGAACCCCCTAAGGAAGCGATAGGAAGAGTTACCGGAATAATTGATTCCTTGATGAGTATCCTTTTTATTGCAGGCCCTCTTCTTGGCGGACTACTCATTACACAACTAGGGATATTAACCACATTTAAAACAATTGGACTTGGACTAACCATTATTGGCATGACAGGTATATTCCTGCAACGTCTCATCTGGAAGCAGCCCAAACTAGCAAACGTACAAATGAATGATAATGAGGGAAATGAATCTTGTTAAAGCGTGCTAGGAATATTAAGAACATCTTTTTTGCACATCACGATAACTATTAAAACAACAAAAACCCACTTTCAAATTGATAGTGGGCTTTTTGTATAATAAGGCATTTTAACAATGTAGAATAATCCTAATTATCCTATGTAAAATTTTGTTAAATTAAAGCTACACGTATATATTGTTCGTTTTGGATGCTCTCCAGGTGATGCATTTCGATTTCTTCAATCTTGATACTAAAGTTTTTTAGTTTTTGATCGTAATCTCCTGCCCAAAACCTAATTATATCAACGTTTTGCTCTGGTTTAATATGTTGCTTTAAATAGATTAAAAAATCCGCTAAAAATTGAGAACCCCAATTTCCCTCAATACCATATACATAGATTTTTTCACTATAATATTTTAAATCATATGGTGGATTACCCCATTCAAAAATATTGAACTGACGAAATGCTGATTCATCGGGCGCATGTAAAATACGGGCATCATCATCCATCGAATGCCATGCCTGTGCTGGTGTACTTTCTGTAATTGGATATAATTTTTTTAATTCTCTAACTGTAATTTCTACAATCCCTGTACAATCAACTGTTTGTAATGCCCTATCCGCTACAAGTACAGAATATAAAGTCATATCTGAGCCTCCTTAGGTTAAAATCCTTGAAAACAGCATCCTCCTTCCCTACATTTATTTTTTAAAAAATCCCATATTTTATATGATAATATAAAATAAAGGATATTAGATAATTTTAAATAATGGCATAGAAAGGAGTATAATTTATGAAGCAAATAACATAAGTGTGTGCAGGACTTTTGATAAGTGGCTTGTTAATAGGCTGTACGGAGGAAGAAACGAAGGTTGAGCCAGAAACAGAAAAAATTAAAATCGAACAAGTAAAAACAGAAACGGAAGTCGACCATTCAAAGCAATGGAAGGACGTTTCAACACCAGAAGGCTTTAACAATTATGGAATCGAACCAGCGTTGGAGGCTTGGATTGCTTATCACGCTAAAGATATCCTCAACACAACCGACGTAAACGAATATTATCCAAGGGCAGATCAACTCAAGACAGTGATGAACTTTCAAAAGGATTTTGAAAATTTGAACGTACTTTAAATTATGATGGGGCATCTAGTTTATGTTATATCTGTACAGGAAGAATAAGGGCTTGGAACGGCAGAGACCTATGCTGAATTAGAAAAGATTTTTAACTATTTTACTTAATTACTTCATGATCTCAACATCGTAATCAATTACGATGGAAAGGGTAAAACATTCGGGCTCACAAACCAATTAGATGGGAACAAAGTCGGCGAACTAGAAACGTTCCTCTATGTGGGATGACATTTATATTTTTAGTATATAACAAAGGATAACCTTGTCATTTTTGGATACAGGTTGTCCTTTGTTTTATATTAATTTATTTCTAATTCGCTAAAAATCAGAATAACAATATGTAATGAACTTGTTGATAATATATTCCCTATTCTCCCTGAAATCCATTTAAAAAAATGAAAAGGATGTTCTAGGTAGCATCTCCCCCTATTGTTTCAGTGTAAGGTTAATCAGAACCTACCTTTAAGTAATAATGATGGTTCCATACATTCAAATTTTAGATATAATTATATATTATTAATTTAGCAAATAAGGAGGATCTATGGGTATATATTGGACTATTCAATCAATTAAAAAATGGGAGGAAGTAAAAAATATAGGCTATCTTATCGGTGCTCGTGAGCATATATGGCCAGAGTTTATTGAGCCGTATCATTGGATGATGCAACAAATGACTAAAAAACTACCAAACTATCAAGGTGAGTATCCCGTATGGGTATGGACTGATAGACCAGATTTAAGAAAAATAGGACATTTAAATAAAGGAGATCGCGGGGTTTTGTTAAAAATTGACATTGAAGATGATAGAGTTCTCCATTCAGACTTTCAAGCTTGGCATTTTGTTTTAGTTGGTGAATATTGTAATATTGAAGCAAAAGAAGACTTTGAACTTAATTTATCACAACAATCCATACAAGATAGTTGGAAAACAATATTTAATATAAAATATTTAGCAGATCACCCTGATTGGGGGGTGTGTACAGTTCAAGGTGTAACTGGCAAGGTATTGCTACATGAAATTACTTTGGTGAAAGAATTTACAGCACGTTAAATACCAAATATTATTAGCAGAAAGATTTTAGATGTAAAACAGAGCCATCTATCGACAAGACTAAAAGGTGAATAACTCAATAATGGAGTAACTTAATGAATCCAAGAAAATAGAGAAATGGAAAGACATCAATTTCTCTTTTTCTTGGATATACTAGTTTGACCCAGCATCTATATTAATATTAATCAGGTACTATAGCTTTTTCTACCGATTTCTTAATACTATTATAAGTTCCTTTCGCTAATTCCTTATGTAATGGTACAGTAAAGGTATTTCCGTTAGGACCCTTCATAGTTACATGGCTTCCTTTTTGTCTAACCTGCTCAAATCCTACTTTTTCAAGCATCTTGATAAGATCTCTACCACTAATAGTTTTCGGCCATTTAAGTTGAGAGAGAATAGCTTCTTTCACCGCTGTTTTTCCATACTTTTTAATTGCTTCTTTTACTGCCTTTTTTACCACTATTCCAATAATAAGAGGTATTAATGGTGTAGCAGAAGCTTCTAATTTTGTGGAATTTAACAAGTATTCTTCACCCGTAATTGTATCTACTAATGTAGCAATAAATACATCTTCTTTTACTGCATGAAGGATAACATTGTATTTATAAGTAGTGATTTGTCCATTCTCATCTGTTACATCACCAAAAACTATAATATCATGATTATTTTTGTTGATTTCTAATTCTGCATTAATTTTAAGATCCTCTTCTAACAAGTTAGTTTCGAGTTTAAGTCTATTCTCGTTATCTTCTTTAAGATTCACTGGTAATTTATCTGAGAGTTGAAAATTATGTTTCTCTTCAATTTCACTCTCTGCTTTATTCAAATCAATTTTATTATGAGTATCATCATATGCAATAACACTAATATCCCTAGGAAGTATTGTAAATAATAAAGATAATACTAATAATACACTAAAAACTTTTTTCAAAATGTTCACCTCTTTAATACCATTGTCTACTATGTCTATTTTAGATTCCATCTTTAGAGACTCTTTTACTGAATAGATATCTTCAAAATAAATTAAAGAGAAAAGTACAACATAAAATCAATAAAAAGGCATACAGCTTTTACATTAATCTTTAACTCTTTTGTTAAAATTTCTTTATCAAGAATGGTTTTTCAACAATAATTGTAAACAAAATTAATAAAGATTAGTATAATTATATTTATTTTCATACATCTGAATAGCATGCTAGTACTAGAGTAAATATTATTTTAACTTTCTAATAACCGACATTTCAACCGACAATATTTCTGTCGGTTTCCGGCAAGATTACCGTCGGTTGTACTTTTCTGCTCTTAGTATCTCAAAAATTATAGAGTAAAATTTATGACGTTTTAAAAAATAGTTGCAGATATTTTTCCAAATAAGCAACCTAAAGATCTAGCATGTGGATCAGTCTTTATTTTGCAAAAAAATTTAAATCTACAAGCTTTCAATAGCTCAATATTTACATTTATATAAACAAATTATAAAAACAGGCACAATAAGGATGAATTTTTTTGTTTAAGCTTTTATAATAGAGTGAGTGAAGACAAAGAGGTGAACGATTTGTTAGATGGTTGGTTTTTATGGTTTATTTTATTTTGGGTAGTCGTCCTTATCTCGCTAATGGCAATTGGCGGATTTTTCATGTTCCGCAAATTTTTAAAGGCATTACCAAAACAGGATGGGAAATCGGATTTAGATTGGCAGGAATTTTATTTAGATAAAACGATTCATCTATGGGGACAACCTGAGAAGGAACTTCTTTATGAGCTTGTGAGCCCAGTACCTGAGTTATTTAGACAAGTCGCAAAAGAAAAAATTGCGGGTAAAATTGGGGAACTTGCTTTAGAAGAGAAAGCTAAAGCTATTGACAACGACTTAATCATCCGTGGCTATATTCAAGCTACACCTAAACGTGATCATAAGTTTTTACGCAAAAAATTAGATCAACTGCAAATTGATGTTTCCCCGTATGAGCATCTGTTTGAATAAAAGAGAAAAAGTGTTAGATTGACTTCAATCAATCTAGCACTTTTTTGCTATGGCGTTTGGACCTAAGGCTTACCGGCGATTCTCGGACTTTTATCGGCGATTTCTAATATCTTACCGGCTATTTTTGTACATTTATCGGCGATTTCTAATGTCTTACCGGCCATTTTCGTACACTTATCGGCGATTTCTAATATCTTACCGGCTATTTTTGTACATTTATCGGCGATTTCTCATGTCTTACTGGCCATTTTCGTACACTTACCGGCGATTTTTCTAGGCCCTTAGTCTATAAAGATTATTTAAATAAATGATCTAACGCTTGATAATCTTGTTGGTAGCGTCCACCATCTGCTACTTCTGCATGGTATAGCGCCTTTAATGCGTAATTTTTTTGCAAATCCATGTCAGCCATCAGCTCTTTTAGTCGATCATGTAATTCACGATTTTCTTTTACTAGCTGCTGCATCTGTGGTTTAAAATATTTCATGTAATAAACTCCTCATTTTTTAACATGCTTCCTAGTATACCACGATTACTGTTGGCTTGTAGCAAAAGCACAACTTATTTCTTCGAAGTCGCTTTAACATAAAAAAACTACAACAGCACAAGTGCTAGTGTAGTCTTTTCATTACATACTTTTAAGCGGAATTGTTTTTTTGATTTTTTTAAATTGAATTAGCATAGCAATTCGCCATGGGACTAGCATAGCAAATGCTAATATCCAAAACATGCCTGCTAACTCGCCGACATCTATTGAGCTACTTAATATCATTTTCGCCACAACACGGAATATTAACAGTCCAACTAAAATAAATACAAACGCTTTTGAACGTTTTAAATAAATATCCTGACCTTTTACTTCAAATTTAGAAGTAGCAATTAAAATTGTTGAGAACACTACGCCTACAGCAGCTGCTTCTAAAATTTGCATAGATGGCACTCGAAATTGTGCAAATAAAAACATTAACGCACCTGAAGACATTGCAATCGGTGGAATAATAATTTTCTTCTCATTTGTAGGTTTTTTGGAAGCTCGCATACGTACTACCATAACGAAGCTACCCATTATAATGGCCATTATAGTCGAACCTATAACATAATAGTGAGAAGGGATATTGCTTAACATAAAAAATCCTCCTCTGATGTTAAATTAGCAATTTTGACCAACTAATTGGTCTGCTATAGCCCTTAATCTTTCCGGTTCGAAAGGCTTCGTTATAAAATCTTTCGCACCACTTTCCAACGCTTCTACAATTAATTTTTGTTGACCTAAAGCAGTAATCATGACAATCTTTGCATTAGGAAATTCTGGGACGATTCTTTTTACAGCCGCAATACCTGTCATTACGGGCATCGTTACATCCATTGTTACAAGATCTGGTTGTAACTCTCGATACAGCTCTACAGCTTCCTTACCATTCACTGCATTGCCGACTACCTCGTAACCCCATTCGTTAAACATATTACTGATTGTAACACGCATAAATAGCGTATCATCCACTACTAAAACTGTAGGCACGTATTCATCTCCCTCCACGTTAAAGTACAGTATGCCATTAAGTTTAGCAGATTAGAAGCCAATAAATCCACCAAAAATAGGCTGTAATAATCGTGTGATGTACGTTAAACCGTCGAAGAATAACAATATCCCTACAGCAATCATAATATAGCCGCCGACTTTTACGATTTTTTGACTATGGTTGCGAATCCAATTCATACGTGAAATAAAGAATGATAGCACAAAGAATGGTATCGCAAATCCTAAATAATAAGCAAACATATAGCTAAACCCTGAAGAAGGATTTGCTCCAGCTAGTGTAATAATAGACATTAAGATAGGTCCTGTACAAGGTGTCCAACCCGCTGCAAATGCAATACCGATTAAAATCGAACCTAAATAGCCAGATGGCCGATTTTTAAATTGGAATTTCCGATCTTTCATTAAAAAATCAATTTGAAGTAATCCTACAATCATTAAGCCAAAGATAACAATTAAAATAGCGCCGATTTGACGTAACAATGTTTGATAATTAAGGAAAAACTCTCTTGCTAAAGATGCGCCAAGGCCAATCATTATAAAAATAATTGAAAAACCTAGTAAAAAGAATAGCGTATGCAAAATAGCACGCTTTTGCATCATGCCTCGTTCAGATTTTAGCTCATCTAATGTCATTCCCGTTATGTATGATAAAAATGCAGGATACAGTGGGAGCGTACACGGTGAAATGAAGCTTAAAAAGCCTGCGCCAAACGCTAAAAATACGTTAATATCAGTTTCCATATTTTTTCATTCTCTCCTTACAGTTACTGCCTCCATCGTACCAAAAAACAATGGAAATTGCGCCCTTTTAGCTTGTGAACGTTTCATGACGAAAAACTACAAAAAACGCGAAATATCGATATGTTTACATATGTACTTCTGAATTATGCTCTCGGAGCGTTTTTCTGTCAATGAAATTCACTATTATATTAGAAGTTAAAACACTGTATTTATGACCAATGAACGCTTTGTAGCAGTGCTCTACCCTCCGCTCCACACGACAAGTCGATCAAAAAAGACATTGAGAAATACTCAACGCCTTTCATTAAAACTATTCAATCCCCTTAAGGAATCATCCAAGCTAGGACATTACTTTGTAAGAATGTTAGTATACAAATACATAACAGCAGCATAACACTATACCTTAACGCAAAACGAATCAATTCCGATTCTCTACCGACAAGTCCAACCGCCGCAGCTGCTACTGCGATAGATTGTGGCGAAATCATTTTCCCTGTCACGCCCCCAGAGGCATTAGCAGCAAGCGCTAGCACTGGTTCCATACCAACAGATTCAGCTGTAACTTGCTGTAACTTGGCAAATAATACATTGGAAGATGTATCAGATCCCGTAATAAATACACCTAGCCAGCCTAGTACAGGAGCAAAAAATGGGAACAGTACGCCTGTTTTAGCTAACACCAATGCAAGTGTTGTCATCATCCCAGCAGTATTTGTGACATAAGCATAAGCTACAACACTACAAATCGTAATAAGTGGAAACTTAATTTCATTTAACGTTTCAAAAAAGGTTTTACCCCATTCGTGCCAAGAAACGTGAAAAATAAATTTAGAAACGATTGCAGCTAATAATATCGCTGTGCCAGCTGCACCTAATAATTCTAGTTTATAAAATGCTGCTATTGGTTCCTCTGTAGTGCCATTTAATACTTGATTATGTAAAAGCGGTACTTCTGCTGTAAATGTCACGGCTTGTCCTACTACATTGATGCCTTGTAAAATAACATTTGTACCTTCATAATTTCCAGTTAAAGCACTTTTGATTATCGGTATTCCCCAACAAGAAATAAAAGCTGTCAAAATGATAAATGGTGACCAAGACTTTAATAATGTTCCTCCTTTATATGACTCTTTTATTGCCATTTCATCAGCGGTCGCTTCACGTTCTGAAGCAAAGCGATAAATCGTTTTAGGTTGCCAAAATTTCATAAATATAGCTAGTGCAAAGAGCGATACTAATGCAGATAAAACATCGGGTAATTCAGGGCCTAAAAAATTCGAGCTCAAAAACTGCGTCACCGCAAATGAAATACCTGACACTAAAATGGCTGGCATTACTTCCCAAGCTTTTTTAAAGCCAGTCATAATTAACACTAAAAAGAATGGAATAAAAACTGCTAAAAAGGGTAATTGACGTCCTACCATTTTTGAAATTTCAAATGCTGCGATTCCCGTTGGCCCTTCCATTGCAGTAATCGGAACACCAATGGCACCGAATGCAACTGGTGCAGTATTGGCAATTAAACAAAGGCCAGCAGCATACAACGGGTTAAAGCCAAGCCCTACTAATAACGCAGCAGAAATAGCAACAGGTGCCCCAAAACCGGCAGCTCCTTCTAAGAAGGCTCCAAATGAAAACGCTACAAGTAATGCTTGAATACGTCGGTCTTCCGTAATGGATAAGACAGATTGACGAATGATAGTAAAATTCCCTGTTTTTACGGTGATATTGTATAAGAAAACAGATGTTATGATAATCCAACCAATTGGTAATAGGCCATAAACAGCCCCCTGTGTAGCGGACATTATCGCTGTCCCTACTGGCACTTTAAAAGCAATAGTAGCCAAAATTAAAGAAACAAGCAAAGTCGTTACACCTGCCATATAGCCTTTCATTTTTTTAATCGCTAACGCCCAAAAAAAATAAAGAATAGGAATAACTGCCACAATTGCAGACCAAGTCAAACTACCCCCAACAGCTGTAAAATTTTGTGTAAATGTCAAGATACATACCCCCAAATAAAAATTTCTCGCCAATTAATGACTGTAAGCAACAACAAACCACATTTTGATTCATTGCCTGAGTTGCAAGCCAAATGGCTACATACTCATACTATTCATTGTCAAAACCTTTGTAGAAACTACAAATGAAGTTATCCTTTTAGCAACACCTACAAATTTATTTCAAAACCATTTAATTTTCCTAAGCCCTCCAAACATCAATAGATTAGGTCATCTGATGACTATATGATAAAATTATATTAACTATATTTTAAAAATTCAATAATTTTTCATAATTCTTTTTAGCTTATTGAAATAGACATTCCACAAAGCTTTCATGAATGGACAATCTAAACTATTCACTTTAAACAGTGAGTAAAATTCTATTCATCATGTATAATAAAATTATAACGTAGAGCAATCGATCGAGATGAATGAGGTGTAGCTCCTTGGAATTAAAGAAAATTAAACAAAAAAAAATATATGAGGAAGTATCAGAAATGCTCTATGAAAAAATTCGGGCTGGTGAACTGAAGCCTGGAGATCGTCTTGATTCAGTAGAGCAGCTTGCTGAACAATTACAAGTTAGTAGATCTGCCATTAGGGAGGCCTTATCCGCCTTAAAAGCAATGGGCTTAATCGAAATCAAACAAGGTTCTGGGACTTTTGTAAAGAGCACTCCTTCCCAAAAGCTTAATTTCCCATTTTCAACACTAACTTTAACAAATAAAAAAGATATCTCTCATTTATTAAAAGTACGGAAAATTATTGAAGTGGGTGCTGCCGCGAGCGCTTCCATCCATCGAACTGAAGAAGATTTACAAACAATGCTTCGTATTTTAGATGACATGAAACTTGCACAAGGTGATGGTGAGCTAGGCGAAAAAGCAGATTTTCAATTTCACGCAGCAATTTCAGCTGCCTCTCAAAATCCCCTATTGGCAACAATTTTAGACCAAGTATCTGGATTAATGATTGATACGATGAAAGAAACACGTCGTATTTGGCTGTATTCGAAAAAGACAACAAGTGAAAAATTATATGATGAGCATATGCAAATCTTTCTAGCTATTAAGCAACAAAATGAAGAGCTAGCGAAGCATGCGATGTCCTCTCATTTAAGCAACGTCGAGGAAGTTTTAATGCAATACTTCGAAACGAGTCATTAAGTAATTGTAGCTGCCTTTGTAACACGGGTAGCTACTATTTTTTTGAAAATTTGCAATTAACACTTTCAACAATCCAGAAGGTTGTAGTATTATTAAACCAATCTATTTACATATCAAGTCATCTGATGACCAGTTGAATCGTTTGAATAGGAAATTATCACATAAGGAGTGATGAGCATGAAAGTAACACTGTTTGCGACTTGTTTAGTCGATATGTTTCAAGGTGATGTAGGAAAAGCTGTCGTTGAAGTATTAGAGAGACTCGGCTGTGACATCGACTTTCCAGAAAATCAAATTTGCTGTGGACAGCCTGCCTACAATAGCGGCTACGTCCAAGAATCCAAAAATGCTATGAAAAAAATGATTACAGCTTTTGAACATGCAGAGTATGTCGTCTCCCCTTCTGGCTCTTGTGCCTACATGTTTAAAGAATATCCTGAAGTATTTAAAGGAGATCCTATATGGGAACCTAAAGCGCAGGCATTAGCAGATAAAACATACGAATTCACTGAATTTATTGTGGATGTTTTACAGGTTGAAGATGTAGGTGCCCATTTAGAAGGTAAGGCAACTTTTCACACTTCTTGCCATATGACTAGACTGCTTGGTGTGAAAGAAGCACCCATCAAATTATTAGGGCATGTTAAAGGCTTACAATACGTTGAGCTCCCTGGAAAAGAGCGCTGTTGCGGATTTGGTGGCACATTTTCAGTAAAAATGGGGAATATTTCTGGAGAAATGGTCAGTGAAAAAGTACAGAACGTGGAAGAAACAGAAGCAGATATTTTAATTGGTGCGGACGCTGGCTGTTTAATCAATATCGGTGGTCGTATTGAGCGACAAGGGAAACCAATTAAAGTCATGCATATTGCGGAAGTGCTAAACTGCCGATAAATTGCATTTAGAGGAGGATAATCGAATGGCAATGAAAACAAGCGATGATAAGTTTAACAAGCGAGTAACGAAAGAGCTAGAAAATACATTTATGCGCGGCGCAGTATCAAGTGCCCAAGAACGCTTTCAAACACGTCGTTTAAAACAAGCAGATGAGCTTGGGCACTGGGAAGAATGGCGTTCCCATGGTGAGGAAATTCGACAACATGTACTTGCCAACTTAGATTATTACTTATATCAACTTAGTGAAAATGTTGCAAAACGTGGTGGACATGTGTATTTCGCTAAAACTGCTGAAGAAGCAACTACCTATATCCAACAGATTGCAATAGAGAAACAAGCCAAGAAAATTGTTAAATCTAAATCAATGGTAACAGAAGAAATTAATTTAAACCCTGCTCTCGAACAACTCGGTTGTGAAGTTATTGAAACAGACCTTGGTGAATACATTTTGCAAGTTGGTGACCATGAACCACCCTCTCATATCGTCGTGCCAGCATTGCATAAAAATAAAGAACAAATTCGTGATATTTTTAAAGAAAAACAAGGCTATGACAAAACAGAAAAACCGGAAGAACTGGCACTTTATGTTCGTGAAAAACTGCGTAATGAGTACTTAACAGCAGATATTGGCATTACCGGCTGTAACTTTGCTATCGCAGAAAGTGGCTCAATTACGCTCGTTACAAATGAAGGAAATGCTGACTTAGTAACTGCTTTACCTAAAACACAAATTACAGTTATGGGAATGGAACGTATTGTTCCTACATTTGAGGAAATGGAAGTGCTTGTCAGTTTATTAACAAGAAGTGCAGTTGGTCAAAAGCTGACAAGTTATATTACAACGTTAACAGGTATAAAAGACGAGGACGATACAGATGGTCCCGAAGAATTCCATTTAGTTATCGTCGACAATGGCCGTTCGAATATTTTAGGTGGTGAATTCCAGCCTATATTGCAATGCATTCGCTGTGCAGCATGTATCAACGCTTGCCCTGTATACCGTCATGTTGGTGGCCATACGTATGGTTCGATTTACTCTGGACCAGTCGGTGTTGTACTATCACCACTGTTGGGAGGATATGATGATTTCAAAGAGTTACCATATGCTTCTACTTTATGCGGTGCTTGCACAGATGCTTGCCCTGTCAAAATCCCATTGCATCAACTGATACATCGGCACCGTCAGGTCATCGTTGAAAATGAAGGGAAGGCTCCAGTGTCTGAAAAGCTTCTCATGAAAGCGTTCGGCTTAGGTGCTTCCTCTCCTACTTTATATAAGATGGCAACGAAAATGGCATCACCAGCGATGTCACCCTTTACAAAGGACAATAAAATTTCAAACGGTCCAGGACCATTAGAGGCATGGACCGAAGCGAGGGATTTCCCTGCACCGAATAAGGAAAACTTCCGTAGCTGGTTTAACAACCGTACTAAAGGAGGGTCTGAATAATGGCCGGAAGCATTCTAAATAGAGATGCATTTTTATCTACTATCGCCAATCAACTCGGACGAGCACCAAAAACAGAATTAACTAAGCCGATTTGGCAATATCAGCCACAGGATCGTGTTTTAAAAGATGCTACAAAGGATGATTTAGTAGCCGTCTTAGAGGAGCAATGTAAAAATATTAATACAAATATGCTCATAACCAATACAGCTAGTCTTGCAGCTGATTTACAAGCAGTCGTAGATAACTATGGTGGTCGCTCGGTCATCACATGGCAAGACGAACGCTTTGATCGCTTTGGATTATCACATATGATGCATACACAATGGCCCCAAACAAATATTCAACTTTATGTATGGAATGAGACACAGCCAGAGGAAAATATCCGACAAGCAGAAAAAGCAAACATCGGTATAACAATTAGTGAGATGACATTAGCCGAATCAGGTACCGCCGTGCTATTTAGTGACAAGCATAAAGGGAGATCAGTTAGCTTTTTACCCGAAAAGTCGATTATTTTGATTCCTAAAAGTACAATTGTTCCACGAATTACCCAAGCAGCTCGATGGATTAGCAAAAAAGTTCAAAATGGTGAACATATTGCTTCCTGTATTAATTTTATTACGGGTCCAAGTAATTCCGCAGATATCGAAATGATTCCTGTCGTTGGTGTCCACGGCCCTATTAAAGCAACATATATCGTCATCGAGGATCAATAAACGTAGCACAGGCATGCACGGGAAACTATGCATGCCTGTTGCTATGATGAAATTTATATTATTGTAGGTAGAACAGGCATTATCGCAGGTAAAACTTCTACTATTCAGGATAAACCACTCGCTACTGCTCAGAAAGCCCTTGTAATCGCCAGAAAATCCCTATCTATCGCCAGGTAAACCTTCGTTATCGCCCATAAAACCTCTGTAATCGCTAGTAAACCCCCCGTAACCGGTTGAAGGAATACATCCTTTTGAATAATTAATTTGCTACTCTCTCTGCCATCGTCGTTTCATCGTAAAATTCTGGGTGTGCTTCTCTTAAGACAGCTGTGCGTAGTAATACAAGTGTCATTACAACTATAATCGCACTTGTGACAAGTAAAATACCGGTTGCTGGTAACATATCGTACAAAATACCATAAACGAGCATACCAATTGGCATCATGGACATAGCCATCGTTTCCATGAGCCCAAATACACGTCCGCGGTATTCCTCAGATATAAGCTTTTGCATAAATACGCCTAGAGGCATATTTACGCCCATTTCAAAAATTGCAAAAATGAAGTAGAGCAAAATATAAAAGACAACAATCATGGAATATGAAAAATCCGTAACTAACGGGATAACCGCAAATGCTAAGCTACTTGATAGCAACAATAAACAAAATTTAGAAAAACGAAGTGGCACTTTAATTTCGCCACGTGTTGCAAAATAGATGGAAGCTACTAGCATACCAAGCGCACCTGCCGCTTCAACAAAACCAAAATGAGTAGGTTCGACCTTGAGTAACTCGATAATCACATACGTTCCACCGACTACGATTGCTGAGAAAAATAAATTAATCCACAATGATAGCCACATCACAACTTTAATAACTTTGTGTTGCTTAATATAGCTAAAACCGCTAACAAGACCTTTCCATATCTTTTCCTTTTTAGTATTGTCCCCTCTAGTACTGTACAAATTAAAATTCATCGTTGCCTCTAAGCAAAAAGCAATCGCATAGGCAATCATATGCACAATTAAAAAAACTTCCATCGAGAAAAATCCGTACATCATCCCTCCGATTACTGGACCTCCGACGGCTGCAACGGACATTGACATTTGGTTAAATGACATTGCGCGCTGTAAACGTTCTGGATTCACGAGTGTAGCAATAGCGGAAGTAAAGGTTACACCTGAAAAGGCAGAACAGAGTGTATAAAATACTGTTGTCACATAAATCGCATTGACCGACATACCAAACAGCTCTGTATATAGTAGTAAACCTGCCATCGTCAAAATCGTCCCAGCTTGCGCTAATAATATTGTTCGTTTTTTAGAATAATTATCGGCTACATAACCAGCTAATGGTGCTACTAGTGCTCTTGGGAGTATGGAACAAATCATGTTTGTTGCAAAGCTTGTGGCAGAACCAGTCATCGCTAAAATATACAAACTAATACCAAAGGACAACACATGTGACCCTAACATTGCAATCATTTTACTCGCTGTAAACGTCCACAAATGATAGGTCGCCTTTTTATATTTTGCTGCTTCATCCATCAAAAAACCCCTCCGTATTTCAATTAAAATTAAAAGTTTAATTTTATTAAACAAAATATACCACACCCTTTGCTTTTCATGCAACAAAAAGTTTAATATAATTAAACAAACTAAAATTAATTTTAATGTCTCCCCTAGCACTCTCAGTTGTTTTAGGTAAATGTCTAGACTTTGCGAAGAATAGTTATTATTGTTAATAGTGTAGAAAGGAGGCGAGGCAGTGGACTCTTTAGGCATGAGGATTCGCAAATTACGAAAAGAACGAAAATTAACATTAGAGGCACTTGCTGCCGATCGTCTAACAAAAGGTATGCTAAGTCAAATAGAAAATGATAAAGCGAAGCCATCTATGGAAAGTTTAGATTATATTGCAGAACGTCTTGGTGTGAAAGCAAGTGAATTGCTTGAGCAAGTGACATCATCTGATATCCGTCATCTTTTGGAGCAAGTAGAAATTATGTTTGCCGAGGTAAAGTTTGGAGATGTGGACAACCATCAGCAAATCGTTGATATCATTCACCCATACATAGACGATTTACCTCTTAGCTATGAAGCTGGGCGTTTATTATATATTTATGCGAATGCGCAGTATGTGGCAGGTTTAACGACATGGGAGCCACCGCTTCAACAAGCACGTCAAATATTTAAAGAAATCAATTTGTGGAGTCATTGGTTCAAAACCTACATGCTCCAGCTTGGCATTTTATCAGAAAATCGCTTATATGACGAAGCATATCGATGTATTTTACAAGTGAAAGAGGAAGTTGCCCAAGAAAACTATCAGCTCGATTCACGTGATACGGGGAAATTGGCTTATTATATTAGTATTTTTCAGCTAGCTATTGGTGAACATGAGGCAGGTAAAAAATTAATTAACGAAACCATTGAACATGCCCATCAAAACCAACTGTTTTATCATATCGATGATTTGTACCGCATTGGTTCCTATTGCGCCATGATTGATGGTGATTTCGAGCAGGCTGACCAAATGATGATGAAGTTGGAGCAGTATCGTATTTTTGTGGAACAAGATGATGTCGACGCCTTTATATACGTCTTAAAATCCCATTATTATAATAATTATACACATGAGTATGAAAAAGCATTAGTTGAAATTGAACATTTTAATGCCCTTACAAATTCAATAAAACTAAATAAAAATTTTTATTATGCTGAAAAAGGAAAATCATTGTATTTACTTGGTCGTTATTCAGAATCACTAGCAACATTTAACCATTTTACAGAAATACCCATTTCAATTTCACACCCTTATGATTTGCTAAGTATGAATGAATGTTTCTCCTATAAAGCGCTATGCTACGCACAGTTTGGCGAGCTAACAACGGCTTACGAAATTGCCAAAAAAGCATATCTTGATTCGAAAGATTTAATTGACCTACCTTATAAGCAAAAAATTGAGGAAACGTATTTTACGATTAAAGCACAAATCGATTCTAGGCAATAGCTATTGATTTCGCTACGGCCGAACGCTTTCCGCTGGCACAACCTAGCGATCGCGCGGTTTGTTGTAGTTTACGTTCTGTGCGTTCCGCTCCAATTAACGGAGCAAGTTGGAAGAGAAATCTTATTTTATGACCTTTAAAAGGATAAAAAAAGACAAAAGCATCAAGAGTTAACTACTTGATGCTTGTCTACATGCTAAAAGGACTTGTAGAGTTTTCTACAAGTCCTTTTCGCTACGCAGATTTATGATGTGCTTTTCTTATTTCTATAATTTTTGAACCTGAAAACAATAATAAGGCTAACCAAATAATACTGAATGCCAGTAGCTCTACTTGACTGAATGGTTCTTTATAAAGTACCACGCCCAAAATTAAAACAATTGTTGGCGCTACATATTGTATAAAGCCTAATAGGTAAAGCGGAATATTTTGAGCACCTTTAGCAAATAAAACTAAAGGCACAGCTGTCACAATACCGCTCACAATCATTAATATATCTGTATGGGTATTAACATGTAAGAAAGACGCTTGGCTTGTTGAAAATAAATAGACGTAATAGCCTAACGCAAATGGGAGAATAAACATGGTTTCAATGGCTAAACCCCTTGTTGCATCAAGTGTAATTTTCTTTTTCAGTACCCCATAAATAGCGAACGTTAGGGCAATTAAAATTGCCACCCAAGGTACTGTACCATAATTTACAGTCAGTATGATAACCGCAATAAACGCAATGGCTGTAGCAACCCATTGTGCCCGACTCAATGTCTCTTTAAAGAAGAAAACACCAAAAATAACCGACAATAGTGGATTAATATAATAGCCAAGGCTTGTCTCAATCAAATGTTCATGGGTTACAGCCCAAATATATAAATACCAATTCATTGAAATGACAAAAGATGCACCTGCTAACTGCCAAAAAATCTTCTGGTGTGTCCATAAATATTTTAAATCAGCTAATAAATCTTTGCGCATACCGAAAATAATGACTGCTAGTACTGTAAAGACGAAGGACCATATTACACGCCCTAATAAAATTTCCATACTTGGCACATGCTCAAGTAGTTTCCAGTAAAGTGGGAATGCTCCCCAAATGGCATAGGCAAAAAATGCTGCCAATACCCCTTTTTTCTCATTTGACATTGTCTTTAATTCTCCTACTCTTCTTAAATCAATTACGACACTCTCGTAATTTCACAAGTTTGACGTTTATTCATAATGTGAAAGAATAGACTAATTATAGGACTTTGACCGGCAACTGTAAATGCACAATTTTACTATGAACATATTGTTTATTGCTAAAACACCTGACATTACGCTTTATTTTCACTTTCAAGCTCAGAAATATATTTTCGTACCATACTATAACTAATATCAGGATTTATTTGTCTCTTAATGCGAATATGAATTTCTTTTATGCCTACCCCCTGCTCCCGCATATCTCGAATCATCGATTTTAAAGGACCTGAGAGAGATTCCCTAGACAGGGCCGTGTATTTACTAAGCTCAATCAGCAAGTTGGTATTTTGTCGGCGGAGCTCTTTCAGCTCGTCGACGGCACAATTATACTCCGTTAGCTTTTTTTGTAACACCGCATTTTGCTGTGTCAATTTTTGCATGTCTTCTGTAAGCTTAGTATTTTGTTTTTTTAAATTTTTCCGCTCTTGCTCCAATACAATTTGCTTTTCATCTAAATCAATATGCATGGCATTATACAATTGTTCAATATGCATTAATTCTTTATAGCGACTTTGCGTTAACATCATAAGTGTTTCTGTCGTTTTGACAGCAAGTGTGCCATCTTGCATTTTTTCACATGTTAATGCCGATAGATCCATTTTGTTCGTCATTTTTTTCTCACTCCATTACTAAATTGTTCGTGTAATGGGATTGCTTTGTTTAACATCCTTCAGCTTCCTTTTATATGATAATCATTCTCATTTATCTTATCATAATGAGAAAAGCACATTTTGTCAAAATAAAAAACTCCCTGTGTACAATACAAGGAGCCCTTAGCATTATATTACCTAATAACCTTCGTTGGATAAACGCATCACTTTCTTTCATTAATTAATAATTTCTGAATCTGCTTTTTCATATTTCCGGAACTCAATCCGCCGTGGTAACAAACAACAGATTCAATATCTAAGTCTAAATAATTCTTTAAAGATTGTTGTGCAACCTTTATATCTAATGTCGTTGGAACATGAATTCCCTTCAATATTCCGTTCTCACTATACATCGAATCTCCAGCAACAAGCGTTTTACTTTGTTGCAAGTATAGGCTGACATGACCCGGCGTATGACCTGGCGTATGGATAACACGAATGCCTCCGCAATATGGCAAATCTTGCCCATCAAACAAAGTATCATCCACTTTTCCCTTAGGTGGATTTTCTATATGCCCGTCTTTCAAAAGAGGCAAATCCCCTTCGATATAAGGCTTATCTAGTACGTGCGCATAAACTTTAATATTACTTCCATAAACCTGCAATATTTCAGGGAGACTGCCAATATGATCGATATCCTGATGCGTTAAAATGACAACCTTTAGTTTATCGAACGACACCCCTACCTTCTCCATTGCTCCATGCAAATCTTCAAATTGTCCCGGGAATCCAGTATCTATTAACACAGCCATTTCCTGATCCCATAAAAGAGTTGGATAAATGATAATCCCATTAAAATCAAGCTCCAAAATCTCTACACCATTAGAAATTTCCATTTTTCATACTCCTTTATCAATATATTTTCCGATGTAAAAAATTGTTTTCTCATACAAGAAGATTAAGGTCAATTTTTAACATCCTTAAGAACAGTTCCCTTCCGCCAAAACAATGACCGCAATGTTTCAAAATTAACTAAAATCGTTCCTACAATAATCGTCACAGTACCTATTCCTGTTAGCCAAGAAACATATTCATGATAAAAAAGGACACCTAGTATAACCGCAATTAATGGTGAGATATAAAGCCATGTAGAAGGAAAAATAGGATTTGTCCGTGAGACAAGCCAATAATACATGCTATGTCCAATCATTGACCCAACAATCGTTAAATAAAGAAGAGAGCCAATTGAAGCTGAGCTGACAAGATTATCAAGATGTATGTTCTCAGTAAATAACGATAAAATAATTAATAAAATCCCGCCATGCATCATTTGCGCTGCATTTAAAGCAATCGGTGATGTCTTATCATATTTTTGAACGACATGCTTCGTATAAATCGTTCCCGCTGCATAAAAAACTTCACCGACTATAATGGCAAAACAACCGACCATCCAGAAATGGCTTATCTCAATTGAAAAACTAGGTAAAATCAAAAACGTGACACCGATGACGCCGATGATACAACCAATGAATGAGTTCCGACTGCCTTTTTGCTTTAAAATGAACGACTGAATAATGATAATCATCATCGGCCCTGTAGCAGATAAAACAGCTGCAATGCCTGATGTCACATACTGTTCTGCCCAGTATAATGCGGCAAACGTGCCAAAAGTTAAACATCCCCCTGTTATAAACATCTCTTTTCGAAAAAACAACCGAATTGTCGCTTTTTCTCTCCAAACCATAAAACTAAACAGCAGCAAACCAGCAAGAAAAAAACGAAGTCCAGCTGATAGAAATGGCGCAACGCCTGCATCCACACCAATTTTAATCGCTAAAAATGTCGTGCCAAAAATTAAACACATAAAGATATAATTAACTATAACCATGTAAAACTCCTCCTCTTTTTCAATCATAAAAGAAAGAACATAGAACAGATTGAAAAAGATAGAACAGATTCAATTAGGTCATGGTACAATCGTTTTGAATAGGAGGAATCGATGTGAGCAAAGCGTTACAAAATGAAGATTATCTATTTAAAAAAGTATATGATTATGTACTACACCGAATAGAACGTAAAGAATGGAAAGAGCATGAAAAGATTCCCTCCGTCCGGCAATTAGCATCTGAAATGAATATTCATCGATTAACCGTATTAAAGGCTTATCGTTTACTGAAACAACACGACAAAGTTTATGTAAAAGATAAAGTAGGGTATTTTGTCCAATCTAATTTAACAAAAAATTCCGAACTCTCATATCAGAACAATCCAATCATTTCTGCATATGTACAAAAAAATCATTTATCTGAAATCCATCAATCACCTGTTTCCTATAACTTTTCTCAGGCGTTAATTGATCCAAATCTTTTGCCTAATCATTACTTTTCAGATTACGTGAAGAAAGTGTTTGACCTTTATCCCAAAGTACTTGCTACCTACTCCACTGTGCAAGGTGACTTAGAGCTACGTGAAACACTAACACAATATTTTATTAACCAGTATAAAACGCATCTCCATGCTGATAATCTATTAATTACTTCTGGCTCACAGCAAGCGATTCACATAATCGCTCAAACGTTTATTAAGCCAAGAGACATCGTTTTATTTGAACGGCCAAGCTATAGTGCGGCGATTGATATTTTCAGAGCACAAGGAGCACACATTGTAACGGTTGATATCCATCCAGAGGGGTACAATTTAAATCAAGTTGAATACTATATGAAACAATACAAACCACGCCTATTTTATGTCAACCCAACATTCCATAACCCGACTGGTTATACTGTTTCTGTCGAGCAACGTAAAAGACTAGTAGAATTAGCAGAACAATATCGATGTCTATTAATTGAGGACGATGCCTATCACGACATATATTTTGATGATGCTCCGCCTCCCCCCCTCTACACATTTGATACTGCGGGAACAGTCATATATATCCGAAGCTTTTGCAAATACATTTCACCAGGTTTGAGAATTGCGACCGTTATTTGTCAACCATCATTAATGAACTTACTATTAACAGAAAAATCGTTAGCTGATAATGGCTCTCCACTTCTCAATCAAAAAATTTTTCTCCATTACTTTTCATCACTAAGGTTACAACAGCACTTAGAGAAAATTCGGATCGCCCTACAAATACGAAAAGAAATTATGGAGGAAGAGCTAGCAGTAACAGGTTGGCAATGGGTCAGTCCAAATGGTGGTCTGAATTTATGGGTGCAGCTCCCTAATCAACTTTCAACTGAATTATTATTATCGAAAAGTATCGAACAATCGATATCCTTTGTGCCAGGTCAAATATGCGATCCATTAAAACAACAATCTTCTTGGATACGTTTAAGTTATTCTTATGCAAATGAAAAGCAAATAAGAGAAGGGATAAAAAGCTTGGTTGTAGTGGCGCAGTCGCTTGCTACGTATGGTGCATGATGCACTCTGTTTTGGTACTCCCACTGCATTTTTCAAAACCTTTCATCACTGTAACTATCTTATGTTTGGTTCTAAGCAAATTGTTGCTAAAATAAAAAAGCTCAAATAACTTCAGGAGTTATTTGAGCTTCATCTATTTTTCATTCGATTCCTTTTATCGACGCTTGAATATCTTCGAACGTTAAGTTTATTAACTCCATTATATCTTCATTGCTATTCCCTTTTTACTATCATCTTTCTCGCATTGCTTTTATACCTTTTTAAATGTCTTTTTCAATCCCAGCTTGTTCTGTATAGTATTTAGCATCTTCGATTGTCGGCACTTCATCATGATGTATTTAACTCGTGATTGGTAAGAATGTATTACGTATGCAAAAGCTCTAGCTCATTGTTCAAGAAACTTCCTCAAACTGACTATTGTAAAGGTCTGCATAAAAGTCGCCTTTTGTTAATAGTTCCTGATGATTACCTGTTTCAATAATATCGCCGTCTTTCATTACGAGAATTAAATCAGCATTCTTGATAGTTGACAAGCGATGTGCAATCACAAAGGATGTTTTACCAACGGTTAATCGGTCCATTGCTTGTTGAATCAATAAATCCGTACGAGTATCAACTGAGCTGGTTGCTTCATCCAAAATCAAAAGTGGCGCATTGTCAATCATTGCGCGGGCAATGGTAATTAATTGCTTTTGACCCGCTGACAGATTGGCTTTGTCATTTAACACGGTATTATATCCATGAGGTAATGTTTGAATAAAGTGGTGCAGTCCCACCGCTTTACAAGCAGCCTCCACTTCATGATCCGTGACGTTTTCTTTTGAAAATACAATGTTTTCACGAATCGTTCCTTCGAAGAGCCATGTATCCTGCAGCACCATACAGAACAAATCATGGACATTTTCACGTGTTAACTGATTTATTGGTGTGCCATCAATACAGATTTCTCCACTGTTCAAATCGTAGAATCGCATCAGTAAATTGACGATTGTGGTTTTACCTGCACCAGTTGGACCGACAATCGCAATTTTTTGGCCTGCCTTTGCTTTTGCATTGAAGTTTTTAATAATTATCCGATCTTCATTATAGCCAAATTGGACATTTTTAAATTCCACATCCCCTTTCACATCTTGAACTTTCAACGTTGTTTCACTTTCATCTTCTAATTCTTCTTCTGCTAAAAATTCAAAGATTCGTTCACTTGCAGCAGCAGTTGATTGTAAATTAGTTGCTGCTTGCGCTAATTGTGAAAGTGGCTGTGTAAACAGACGAATATATACCATAAAAGCAACAATGGTACCGATACTAATCATATCGTTTGTCACAAGTACAGCACCAACTACACAGATGGCCACATAGCCAAAATTCCCAATAAACTGCATCACAGGCATCATTAAGCCTGACATAAACTGGGCTTTCCATGCGTTTTCGTAAAGTCTTTTATTAATGCCGTGAAAAGCTTCTTTCGCATCTTTTTCACCGTTATAAACCTTCACCACATTGTGACCTGCATAAATTTCTTCAATTTGTCCGTTGATAAGACCGAGTTCTTTTTGCTGAGCGACAAAGTACTTTTGTGAATGCTTCATAATCATTGTCATTAACATAAACCCAATCATCGTTGCGATAATACCTGTTATAGCCATAATCCAATTCGTATAAAACATCATAATAATTGCGCCAATAAAAGTCGCAATAGAGCTGACTAACATTCCGAGGCTATTATTTAATGTTTGACCTATCGTATCGACGTCGTTTGTTACACGGCTTAAGACATTGCCGTAGCTCGTATTATCAAAATACTTTAAAGGAACTTTGTTAATTTTCGACGCAATATTAGTGCGCATTTTTTTTGTAATTCGTTGTGTGACTGTTGCCATCATAAACCCTTGGATGTAGTTAAATAAAAGGCCAGATCCATATAGTAACGCCAATATCAATCCGACTCTTTTAACAGCATCCAAATCAATTTCTGTCATCATGCCTTTTTGAATGATGTCAGTAATTTTACTTAACTGATCCGGACCAATGACATTTAAGGCTGCGCCGACAAATGCTAACACTAAGGCAATGAAGATTACTGGCATATAGCTACTGCAGTATGCCACAAGCTTTTTCATCGTTGGTCCAAAATTATTCGCTTTTTCACCTGGCCCCATCCCATGTCGTCCAGGTCCAGGTCCACGTGAAGGCTGAGACTTTTGATTATGCTCCCCAATGGTGTATTCTTGTTTAGTCATGTGCTAGTTCCTCCTTCGAAAGCTGTGAATAAGCGATTTCCTGATAGGTCTTACAGTTTTCAAGTAATTCCTCATGAGTACCATTTCCGACTACTTTTCCTTCTTCCAGCACAATGATTCGGTCCGCGTTTTTAATTGTGCCAATTCTCTGCGCTACAATTAGGGTAGTGGCATCATTCGTACCTTTTTTAAGTGCCGAGCGTAAGGTGTGATCGGTTTTATAGTCAAGAGCTGAAAAGGAATCATCGAATATATAGATTTCCGGTTGGCGATAAATGGCACGTGCAATTGACAGTCTTTGCTTTTGTCCACCTGATACGTTCCCGCCCCCCTGCGAAATATGTCCTTCATATTGTCCTTCCATTTTTTCAACAAATTCCTTACCTTGGGCAATCTCAACCGCATGTTTAATCATATCGTCCGCAGATTTCTTTTTGCCATTATCGCCATATCCTACGTTAGATGCTATCGTACCGCTAAATAAAATTGCGCGCTGCGGTACATATCCAATTTTGTTATGAAGAGCTTCTTGTGTATAGTTTTTTACATTGACACCATCGATCAGCACGTCCCCATCAGTAACATCATAGAATCGGGGAATTAAGTTGATCACACTTGTTTTTCCGCTTCCAGTTGAGCCTATGAAAGCAACCGTTTCCCCTTTTTGGGCTTTAAAAGTTATATTCTGCAAAATCGGTGCCTCAGCATCAGGATATTTAAAGCTTACATTTCGGAATTCTACTTCTCCGACAATGCCACTTTGACCTTCTGTTATATTTCCATCAATAATTTTTGACTCTGTTTCTAATACTTCCAGCACTCGTTTAGCAGATACCGCGGCACGAGGCATCATAATAAAGATCATACTAACCATCATAAACGCCATGACTACCTGTACGGCGTAAGATGAGAAAACTACCATATTAGAAAAAACGCTAATGCGATCAGGTAATTCTGCTCCATTAATTAAGTGAGCACCAATCCAATAGATGGATACACTTAAACCCGACATAATAAAAGTCATTCCTGGACTAAAAATGGCTAATAATCGATTGGCAAAAAGATTCGTTTTCGTTAAGTCATCATTGGCCTTTTCAAATTTTCCTTCTTGATATTTTTCAGAATTGTAGGCACGAACAACACGAAGCCCAGTTAAATTTTCCCGAGTGACACGATTCAAATTATCAGTCAAGCGTTGGATGCTTTGAAATTTTGGCATGACGAAAATAATAACAGTCACAAGCATAATAATTAAGGCTCCAACAGCCCCACCTGTTGCCGCAGTCCACTCCCAACTTTTCCCTGAAATTTTAATAACTGCCCAAACAGCTAAAATAGGAGCTTTAATGACTAACTGCAGACCCATCGCTACAATAAGTTGAATTTGAGTAATATCATTTGTTGAACGTGTAATTAAACTGGCTATTGAAAATCCATTAATTTCCTCCATCGAAAATGATAATGTTTTATTAAATACCATGCCACGAAGGCGCATTGACAATCCAGCTGCAACTTTTGCAGCAAAAAAACCAACGATAATGGCAGCTATCATACTCCCAATTGCACATAGCAACATATAAATACCTGGAACCAACAGCTCCGAAGTACCCGTTCCTTTTGTTTGGATCAATGTCGTAATTTCAGCCATATAATCTGGCAGCTTTAAATCAAGCCATACTTGCGTGACGATGAAGGCAATACTAACTAGTACGAGTAGCCATTCATTCCTTTTTAAATATTTGAAGATTTTTAACATAATTTCTCCCCTTTTAATCGAGTCACTTGCGGCCCGAATTTTACTTTGATGGCTGTTGAAACATAACTTACTATGCTTTCATTTTATTTATCTTATAGTGTAAGGAATTCAAGAAAAATAGATGGAGTTCCACTGGAGCTCCATTGCATTTATATTTAGGTCATGACCTTTTTTACAAGGCGTACAAATTCAATTGCCTCTTCCTCATCTAGCTTCTGAAGTGCCTTCATCATTCTTTCAATTCCATGTCGATGTTTTTCAAGCACCAGTTTTCTTCCTGTTTCCGTAATCAATACATTCACCCTGCGTTTATCTGATAAATCTGTTTGGCGTATAATGAATCCTTTTTTTTCGAGACCTTTTAGGGCTGTTGCCACCCTGCCAGTACTAACAGATAAACTTTCGCTTAAATCTCCAGAGGTAACTCTGTCACTATAAAAATGTAAATAAACAAGAATACCCATTTCCCCTCGCGTAAATTCCTGCGGTTCTTGCATCGGTATTTTAGGACATCTCGCCATAAATTCAAATAAATCCTCTGCTAACTTTTTATAGTCTATGATGAACACCTCCCAATTTACCTTACGCTATAAGATAATAATCTGTGCATGAAGGAATGTCAAGAAGAAGGCCCGCCAAGAGGTTTGTTTATGGGGATTTTTTTGTCGTCCTCTTACATGGGGGAGCAAATTCCTTACTGCTAAATCTCGACTCCATTCTTCCAAGCTTTAAAGATTACAATACTTTATAGATATCTTCATAGATTACGTTTAATCAGATTATCACTAATAAAGAAAACGCTAACATAAACAAATGACATCAATGTGTAAATAAAAATAATTCTATATCCCATTCTGTTATCAGTAAAAGCACACAAACACAAATTAATCCACAAGCAAAATGTTCTATATAAGCAAAGAAAATATGTTTCGTTCGTAATTCAATCACGATGGAAGCCAAAATGCCAAAAGTGAATAGTATTGGAACTGGAATTATACTTACACCAAGCCCGATTGCGAAATAAGAGTTCTTAAAATCGTTAAAGAAAATAGGTACGATAAAGTAACATACGACCGCTGTTACAAAAGCCGCAAGCAATTTTCTGTTTAACATATTTTCACTCCTTCACTCACTTCTCGTATTGCATTTTTCTAAAGCATTAAGCATTAATTAATCCAAATCTTTTGCCTAATCATTACTTATAAGATTACTGCAGAAAGTGTTTGTCTTATTCAAAAATACTTGCAAGCTACTCAATTGTGCAATTTTGACGTGATTAATATACAATAATAGATTCTGTATCATGATTAAGTACTTTCCACCCTTGAAATACTTCATGTAAGCGTATGTCTTTCATCGCTAATTCCTCCAATACTTTATTGTTATCTTCAATTGCATCAGCTATAAAAGAGAAATCAAACTTCCCTTCTTCCAAAGTAATAGCGTAATCAGTCCAATTTTTTAAGTCTTTGCAATTATTACGTATATTCCAGGTATTTTCTAAAGTCCGTGATTAATATATCCAACACAAATCATTTCAAAAGTATTTCACTCTAACTTCTTCATATCGCATTTCTCTTATTAGTTAATCAATAATTTAAAGCCCATATTTTTTAAATTTTTTTGAACATTTTATATTCTGAATTTTAAATTTTTATACTTTTTTTTATAATTAAATATGTACATATAATTATCGGGAAAATTATATTATTTCAATGTTGAAGAAATACTTATATTAATAAAAATCCTAATAATTTTATGTTGAAAGGTATATGAAATTGTCTGACTTCAGAAGAAATATCTCCTAATTAAAAAATCTACAGGTATCTATTAGAAATTTTATTTTCCCTGTTTATTATAAGTACAAATATTAGATATTATTTTTATAGGAGTGATGTTTATGGCAAGTTGGTCAACTAGTATCAATAATGCTTTTAAAAAAACGGTAAGTGATCAAATTTGGCCAGTTTTTACTGTAGGTGCTGCTATAACAGGTGCTAAGGATGGTTATAAAGTCGGTGTTGAAGCCTATAATACGAACAAAGGAAATGCACATAAAGCTGCTGTCGGAGTAGGTGCTTCACAAGCAAAACAATCTGTTATTAAAGCTGCTATATCAACTGCTGCTAAAACAACTGGGGTAGGTGCTGCAATTTCTTTTGGTACAAATTTCGTATATCGCTTAGGACAAGAGAGAGGCGCATGGTAAATAGAAAATTTCAAGTTAATCTATCTCCTTTTGTTAAAAAGCTAGAAATGAAATATTTAGAAGAGGATAAATTAACCAATGTTCCATTTTATTACAACAGCGTTTCTTGTCAGTGGGAAATCGATAATTTAGTATTAATTCAAAATTGTTTGTATTACTTTTGTTTAAATGATTCTAACTATTTTTTAGATCCTTTAAATCAAAATATTTATATAGATAAAAACACAATGATATATTCGGTTTATAATCAGCACCTAATTAATACAGAAGTATTTGAGGATTTTATATCGTCTGTTCAATCTTTTAAAATTCAAAATTCTAATCTGGACACTTATTTGTTTACTAAAAATTTCTTTTTAACAGATGAGGTAGTTGGTCTTTTAGTGAATATTAATAGAACAATTACTGACACAATTAAGAATAGTATTATCGTAACTTTTGATTTCTTGTATAGCTCTAATTGAAAAATTCTGATAAAAATACAATAAAAGGAGGATGTAATGTGAAAGATTACATCATAATAATTATTTCTATCCTTCTATTATTTACTATATTTTTTATCGTTCAAAGAACTTATACTATTCCATCAAACGTCAGTGCAATAACTGCTAGTATTCAACAACATTTAGAGGAAGAGATTTCATCGATTAAAGAGTATGTCATCTCACAATCAAATTCAAAGATTGTTATTTTTGAGTATGGTAATAACATGGGATATGCCGTTTTCAAAGAGAATTATTTTAATAAAAAATTAAAAATTATATTTGTAAAAACGAATATTTTAGAAAAGAATATCAATATCATTCATACTAATCGTGGTAACTATATTCTTTTAAGTGGCAACTATCATGAGAAAATCGATTATATAGTTGTAAAAGAAGGCAATACTAATCATTTATTTGAGGTTACACTTATTAACGAAAACATTGGTAATTTATATATCACACTCGAAACTATTCCTCGAAAGTTAACTGACACGATGCTAGATGATTTAACGCTTTACAATGAGGATAATAAGCAAGTTCATTAGAATATCTGCCAATATCTTCAACTACCTAAAGGGCCTTTACTTTTAGAAAATAATAACTAAGATTACCAGTTTCTCTGAATAAATCTGCATGAAAATTCTTACAATTCAATAGATTACAAGAAGTACCTTCTCAATGTCACCAGTGTAGTTACCGCTAGAAGCCATTTTTACAGATTTCATATTAAGTTCTCCAAACTCGTCATTAATCCTACATAATCTTTCAAATTAGCGATCACTGTTCGTTTTCATCTTTTGTAATTAGAAATAGCCATGAACATCACAATACGATAAAAGAGCAACCGAACTATTAATACGAATTGCTCTTTATCGTATTGATCGACTTAATTTTCTGCATCTACCATATGTGACGCGAAATTTTCGTTATGGATTCCTTCATGAACGGGAATGAAGATGCTTACTTGCTTAGTAGGTTCGACATCGTCATTGGCAACGGAGTGAACGACCCCTTTGGGAACTAGGAACGTGTCACCTTCTTTATAGCTTTTCCATTCGCCATTTTGCAGGAGTTTTACTTTACCTTTCGTAATATGAATTACTTCAGCTACGTCGTGATAATGGGGTAATACGGCTCCGCCTACCTCGATGCGTTCTCTTAAAACCGTGCTGACACTTACGCCCAACTCATCCGCCTCTTCGGCACTTAGGAGCTCGCGGTGATGGGCTTACGTGTAATACCATTCCCACTAGTCATTCCCTAGAGAGCAATCGCCCTACCCTTTTAAACGACCTATATCATACTTGACAACTTGGTTTAATCAACGTATTATCATTTTCATACATTTAGATAGAGGTGATCTTGTGAGTTTTCAAAATCAAGTAGAACAATTACATACACTTTTCGATGAAATTGTAGCAAATCGTCGTTATATGCATATGCACCCTGAATTATCATTCGAGGAAGAAAAAACATCCCATTTTATTGCAAATACATTAAAAACATATGGTATCCCATTCCGCGAACGCGTTGGCAAAAATGGCATCGTCGCTAGCATCGATGGCGCTTTACCTGGAAAAACACTCGCGTTCCGTGCCGATTTCGATGCCCTGCCAATCAATGATGAAAAAGACGTGCCCTATAAATCGACAGTACCTGGCGTTATGCACGCTTGTGGTCATGATGGACATACTGCTGCACTACTTGCATTTGCAAAAATTGTACATCAAAATAAAGATCAATTAACAGGCTCTATCCGTTTAATTTTCCAACCTGCAGAAGAAAAACCACCAGGGGGAGCAAAATTTATGATTGAGGATGGCGCACTTGATGGTGTTGATTATGTATTTGGAGCACATTTAGCTTCCGATTTACCTTTAGGAAAACTTTCGACTGCTGCTGGTCCTATTATGGCCTCTGTTGATGCCTTTACGATTAAATTATTCGGTAAAGGTGGACATGGAGCTTACCCACATACGACGAAGGATTCAATCATTGCAGCGACTCAGCTTATTCAAAATTTCCAGCAAATCGTTAGCCGCCGAGTAAATCCAACTGAGGCAGCAGTTGTAACAGTTGGTAGTTTACACGCAGGAAATGCCTTTAATGTTATTGCAGACACTGCTACATTAGAAGGTACTGTTCGTACATTAAATCAAAATGTACGTAATCAAATTGAAAAAGAAATTTTCGCTATTTTAGATGGCTTAAAAGTTTCAAATTATGTTGACTATGAAATCGATTATTTAAAAGGCTATCCTGTTTTAATTAATACAGAAAAGGAGTCTGTTATTGTTGAACAATTAATTAAAGAACAATTCACAGAAGAAGCTTTCGAAATTAAAACTGCAGTCTTGGGTGCCGAAGATTTTGCCTATTACTTACAACATGTACCAGGAAACTTTATTCACGTTGGCTCTGCCAATGATCATGCAAATACACAATTCCCTCACCACCATCCGAAATTTGATTTTGATGAGCGTGCATTGCTAAACATTGCAACAATTTTCTTAAAAATTATTGATTATTACGGTAAAGTCGAATAAATAAAACGGATTTGGAAAACGTGTAATTTTCCAAATCCATTTTTGTCTTTCGTATAATTTCAATTGCTAGCGTATGATCTAAAATCAAAAAAAGCCAAATTTGAAAAATAATGCCTTCTTCGAATCTGCTCCTTTTGCTACTTTGAATTGTGTGGGTCAAGCGCGTCTCGCAATGCATCCCCAATATAGTTAATTGATAAAACTGTACATAATATTAAAATACCCGGTGGAATCCAAAGCCACGGTTGATCCGTTAAAATCGAAATCGATTGGGCATTTGAAAGCATATTCCCCCAGCTTGCATCTGGTGGCTGTACACCTAAACCTAAAAAGCTTAATGCTGCTTCATCTAATATTGCCCCTGCAACACCAGAAGTAGCGAAAATCAAAATTGGTGCAATGGTATTAGGTAAAATATGCTTAAACAAAATACGTGGCGTCCTATATCCTAAAGCAATACTTGCTTTCACATAGTCCGATTGCTTAATCGCTAAAACATTTCCGCGCACAAGTCGTGCTATACCTGGCCAGCCTAACACCCCTAAAATAAGAATGATATTCGTTAACCCTGGTCCTACAATACTAGCTACAACTAAAATAAACAAAATATATGGAAATGACATAAACATATCTGTAATACGCATAATAATCCCATCTATAATGCCGCCAAAATAACCAGAAATCAACCCTAATACAGTACCAATAATCGCCGAAATTGCCACCGCACCAATACCTACAGCTAACGAAACACGTGCTGCATAAATGACGCGACTAAACACGTCTCGTCCTACTTGATCTGTACCTAGCAAATGCTGCCATGAAGGTGGTGCACTAAATTCACTTGTAATTTCAGCTGGATCAAACGGTGCAATAAACGGTGCAAAAATGGCCGCAATCGTTACAATCGCTAAAAACCATAGTCCAATCACAGCTAATTTATGCTTTTTGAATCTTCTCCAAAATAGGCCCCTCGTATTAGCTACAGCAAATTCTTCACTCCAAGTGACCGTGTGTTCTGTATCATATTGTTTTTTATTAAAATACCGTTTAAATAAACTCATCGTTTGCCACCCCCTACATAGCTTTTGCGAATACGTGGGTCGACAAATGCGTATACAATATCCGTTAAAATATTTGAAGCAATAACAACGAATGCAGCTACTAAGTTTAATCCCATAATGGTAGAGTAATCACGGCTCATAATGGAAGAAAGCGTAAGCTGACCAATACCTGGCCAGGAGAAAATTTGCTCAATTACAACTGCTCCACCAAATAAAATCGAAATCTCTAATCCGATAATTGTTACAATTGGAATTAAAGCATTTCGCATCGCATGTTTATTCACAACGAAAAATTCTTTTACTCCTTTTGCACGAGCTGTACGTAAAAAGTCTTGTCCCATAATTTCAAGCATGCCCGAACGCACATAACGGATGTTTCGCCCAGCAACGCTTGCGACAAGCACTGTCACTGGTAAAATCATATGCCATAAAAGTGATCCGAAGCTTCCTTCAGAACCTAATTCTTTCATACCGCCTGAAGGTAACCAGTTTAATTGAATTGAGAAAATATATACTAATAATAGAGCTAAGAAGAAGTTTGGAATGGAAACTCCTAAAAATGAACCCGTTACAAATGTATAATCAAGTTTCGAATATTGCTTCGTCGCACTATAAATACCAATTGGAATCGCAATAATTAACCCTAATATTAACGCTGTTCCCATTAAAATAATTGTCGGACCCATTCGGCTCGCAATTAACTCGGTTACAGGCTCGTACGTAATCATTGAATAGCCTAAATCGCCATGCAACACTAAGTTTTTTAACCAATTCCAATATTGAATGTAGGCTGGATCATTTAGTCCTAATTCTATCATTTTAGCCTGTCTTGCGGCCTCTGGTAACTTAGGGCTCACGAGCATATCGACAGGATTACCCGGTGCCATTCGCATAATAATAAAGTTAATAACCGATACACCAAATAAAACGGGGACGGCGATTAATAATCGTCTTAAAATATATCCTAGCATGCATCTGTCCCCTTTTCACGGCGAATAATACTTCGTTTTGTCGGATCTGGCTTCGGATAAGCATTTAATAATTTTTTTGTATAATCATGTTGAGGATTTAAGAAAATTTGTTCTGTTTTACCCATCTCCACAATTTTGCCCGCATACATTACTGCAATACGATCACTAATATATTTCATTGCACCTAAACCGTGCGCAATGAATAAGTATGTTAACCCTAATTCATGTTGAAGCTGTTTAAACAAGTTTAAGATTTGCGCTTGAATCGATACATCTAATGCCGATACAGGCTCATCACAAATTAATAATCTTGGTCGTAATGATAACGCACGAGCAATGCCGACACGTTGGCGTTGACCACCCGAAAACTCGTGTGGGTAACGCTCTTTTGCAGTCGTCGGTAGCCCCACTAGCGCAAGTAAGCGGTCTACTTCCTGGGCTATCTCATTCGTCGGGACTATTTTATGTACGCGTAGCGGTTCTGCAAGTAATGATCCGATAGTTTGTCTTGGATTTAAAGAAGAATATGGATCTTGGAAAACGATTTGGATTTGTTGACTTAAGCTAACGCGGTCTGTTCGATAATCCATTGGTTGACCATTAAATAGAATACGGCCCCCTGTTTTCGGTTCTAGACCGATAATCGTGCGCCCTAACGTTGATTTCCCACAGCCAGATTCTCCTACGAGCCCAACTGTTTCCCCTTCATAAATTTCGAATGAAACGCCATCTACTGCTTTCACATAATCGGTTTTTAAATTCATAAAGCCCGTTTTAAACGGATAGTACGTTTTAACATCTTCTAATACAAGTAACGGAGAGTGGTTTTGCTCTGTTTCCTTTTTCATTGCTGCTCTCCTCCTTGTGCGACCTTTTGCCATTCAAAACATCTCGTTTTATGCCCTTTTTCAACTTCAATTAATGGTGGTTGCTGTTTTTTACAATGCTCTGTTGCAAAAGCGCAGCGGTTTGCAAAACGACAGCCAACAATATTTTGGTAACGTCCTGGTATCGTACCTGGAATTGCCTTTAATTGTTTTCCGTCAAAATCCATTGATGGAATTGAATCCATTAGGCCCATTGTATATGGATGTAATGGTCGTTCAAACAACGTAAAAACATCTGCTTCTTCGACAACTTGCCCTGCATACATAACGATGACACGATCTGCCATTTCTGCAACGACACCTAAATCATGTGTAATAAGTAAAACAGACGTTTGCAGCTCATAACACAATTCATTCATTAAGCGCATGATTTGTGCTTGTACCGTTACATCAAGTGCCGTTGTCGGTTCGTCCGCAATTAATAACTTTGGTTTACACACTAAAGCTATTGCAATCATGACACGTTGTCGCATTCCACCTGATAAAGAGAATGGGAATTGCTTCATCACACGTTTAGCATTAGGTATACCAACTTTATCTAACATATTTTGAGCAATTGCTTTTGCTTCCTTTTTATCGACATCTGTATGGAGTAAAATGGCCTCTACTAGCTGATGGCCAATTGTAAAAACAGGATTTAACGCGGTCATTGGCTCTTGAAAAATCATTGAAATTTCTTTCCCTCGTAATGATTGAAATGCCTTATTAGAAAGAGCTGTTAAGTTTTTATCTTCTAATGTAATTTCACCTTGCTCAATTGAACCGCGTTTCCCTAATAGACGCAAAATAGAGAGTGCTGTTACGCTTTTACCGCTTCCCGACTCACCTACAATCCCCAATGTTTCACCTTTTTTTACATCAAAGCTAACATCGTCGACACTGACTACTTTTCCATATTCAGTTTCGAATGCCGTTTTCAGCTGTTTTACGCTTAGCAAACTCTCCATTAAAACACGTCCTATCTCTCTCTTTATTTAACAGTCCACTCGTTTACGTTAATGAACATACCGAAGTCGCTTGGTGTAGCGCCTTGAACTCGTTTATTGACTGCGCCTAATGCTGTTGTAGCATAAATTGATGGCATTGGTACTTCTTGTTGTGTTATTTCTTGTAATTCACCGTATAACGATTTAATTTTCACTTCATCTACTTCAGTCGCTAATGCAGCTAAAATTTCATTGACACGTTTATTGCTATACGCGTTTGGATTACCTTCTCCTAAGAAGTAAGCAATATCCGGAAGTGGATTAATTGGTGTAATGGATACTGTTAAAATCGCTAAATCATACTTCTGGCTTACGATTTCATCGATAATTGTACCGAAATCCATCATTTGGATTTCAGCTGTAATACCTGCCTCACGTAGGTTTTCTACGATGATGTTTGCAGCTTGCTCTAACGTTGCATCACCTGATAATACAGCTAATTTCAACTTTTTGCTTGAATCCCATCTAGACTCAGCTAATAATTGTTTTGCTTTTTCTAGGTCATACTTAACAGGTTTAATAGCATCATTTAAGTATGGGCTATTGCTTGGGAAGAAGCCATCCGTTACTTCACCAGCACCTTTTAATAAATTATCAATAATTAATTGACGGTTCATAGCATATGAAATCGCTTGACGTTGCTTCACATCTGGAACTACGTTTTCATTAATATACATATATTGTGTAGCTAATGGCTCTCCATAAGCCGTGTTTAATGTATCTAAACCTTGCACATTTGCATAATCTGAAACCGGAATAACACCTGCTGAAGGGATATTCATATCAATTTCACCGCTCTTTAATTGAGCAGCAATTTGATTCCCTTGTAATACTTTAAAGTTTAATTGATCTAATGTAGAAGCACCTTTGAAGTAATCTTTATTTGGTACCATTTCTACAAAATGCGCACGATCCATTTTTGAAATGATAAATGGACCAGAAGTTACTGTTGGGTTTTGCATGAAATCACTAGCATTTAGCTCTTCAACTGCAATTGCTTCAAGCTGTGCCTTCGGTAATGTTAATAAATAACGACCTACTGTATCTTGGAAGATAGATAAAGTCGTTGGTTTTTTTGTTTTAATTTGAACTGTATCTTCGTCTACTTTTGTAACGCCTGAAATAGAAGTGGATCCTTGTGGTAAGTAACCGCTATCATCTAAGCCATCAATAATTGCAAACATGTAAGCATAGTTTGACGCCACAACAGGGTTTGCCATTAATTCTAATGTATAGACTACATCATCCGTTGTAATGTCTGTGCCATCCGTCCATTTTGCTTCTTTATTTAAGTTAATAGTAAATGTTTGATTATCTTCTGTTGTAATAGCATCAGCTAGCATTGGCTGATAGTTTAATTTTGAATCTAAATCAACTAATGGTAAAAATAATAGATTTGAAACATAAGTAGATACTAATCCATTAGGTTGTAACGGATTAATGTTGCTAGCTGGGTACGTTACACCGATATTAATAACATTTTTTTCGCTGCTCTTCCCTTTAGTTGAAGAAGAAGATTCATCGTTACCACACGCTGCTAAAACAACTAGTACTGCCATTGTGACTAACGCTAACATAACCTTTTTTGAGTTTTTGAACATTGCTTTTCTCCTATTTCTCTAATTTAGGTGCTTCATTATAAATATGATGAAATGATTTGCTTTTCGCCCGCCTGCACTTTACTTTGAATTCGATTGCTCATAGGAGGCATCGGACAGTTAAATGAAGATGAAAATGCGCATGGCGGTAAAAATGCTTTATTAAAATCAAGAATCACCGTATCATCGTTTAATAGTTCGATGATTAACATACGACCCATACCGTAAGTTTCGTTACCACTTGTTGCATCTCGGAAAATAATAATTGAGTATAGTCCAGATTGAAATGGTCGTAATGTATATTGCGCTCCGCCAATTTCCACTTCAATGACACCTATTGATTCGTGACTACGCGCTGCACGATTGTCATCTCCCGTGTGAGAAAATTCAATCATCACATCATCTTTTATAAGCTTTCCTTTATAAATCGCTTGTTCGTCCAATTCGTACGAATCAATATGACTAAACGTTTGAAGTGCAGAGCTGTTTTCATCAAAAATGGCTAGTAAATGCATAGAGCCTGGCTGACTTGTGGCCATTGCAGAAATGCCGTTAGTAGTTTGAATGATCGTTTCATCCGCAATAATCTCTAAAATACCTTCTACTAGCACACCGTTTATAAATAATTGGTCTTCAGCTAATGCCGTTAAGGTAAGACCTGGTACAGATCGGTTTGTCGGCTTCCAGCTTCCAGCAATTTGTTTAACTGTTGTTTCACTCGTTAACTCATGCATTGCGATTAAACGTAAATCACCTTGTGCTCCCGTTACTTCTAAATGACGTTGTTTATGCCAGGCTTGTAATGTGGTATGCATCTTGAATCAGTCCTTTAATAAAAATTCACGTACTAGGTTTAAGAAATCTTCATGCTCTTCGATAAATGGCATATGCCCACTCTCTTCAAATACAGTTAATTGCGAATTTTTAATTAATGAATGCATTACTTCTGACTGTGTTAACGGTGTAATCCAATCGTGACGACCCGCTACGATCAATGTAGGCACTTCAAGGTTGGCAATTTGTGAGCGTACATCGTATTGTGGCATTAAATGTTTGAACGTATAGTTTGTAATTTCTAAGGAACCGATCGGACGACTTCCTGTATCGCCACCTAGTTCTTCCTGATAGTTGTACCAGTATAAGTCCCAACAAATATCCCACCATTGAATTAAATGATCGTCGTCACGGATGTTTCCTTCAAATAACTCAGGAATAGTTTGAATTTGTTTTTCCGTCCCAATTCGTTGTGCAAACTCTTTAGCTTCCTTATAGAATTCATAGCTTGGTGCAGTATTAATTAATAAGAGCTTACTCACTGATTGCGGATAGCGCGTAGCAAATACTTGGGCAATCATCCCACCAAAAGAATGGCCTAGCACAGCAACTTTTTCTAAGCCTAAATAATTGCGTAACGCTTCGATATCATCTGCTAACTGATCAAATGTTGCTGTCATTACATCTACACGCTCTGATTGACCGTTGCATCTTTGATCTAAATAAACTATCTGATAAAATTCTGATAGTGGCGTTAACCAAGGCTTGAAATCAGAGTGATCACTACCTGGTCCACCATGTACGGCAATAAGTACTGGTTTTTTCACCATTTTTGGTCCTACCGGAATATACCCTGAACCTTCTACGTCAAAATAAATTTTCGTTCCATTTATCGCAGCAAACATTATTTTCTCCTCTTTATCAAATAAATTTTATTTATATAATTATTAAAACTACTTTGTTATTATCTTAATTCCTATTTGTTTAGTCAAGTTTTTTTAACAAGAGAAATACTATTACAAATAATAGAGTAAAAGTGAAAAAATTTATAGTTATTTTTTCATAAATAACTGCTGAATATGCTCAAATAACATGTTTTTCACTTAGGTAGAATTAGTATTACACTCGTTGGTAACAATTCGATGGTTATTAACATGGATATCCTCGGAAGACAAAATTATTATGATTCAATAAAAAATGCGATAAAAAGACATTATCTAAAGATAAAATAATTTAACTGCATAGCATGAAGAATTTCAAAAAATATAAAAAAGCTCATATAACTAGTAAGTTATTTGAGCTTATTCTATCTATCTATCATTCTACATCTTGTCTTAACATTTGAATTTCTTCTAACGTTAAACTTGTTAACTCCATATTTCCTTTTGCTACCATCTGTCTTGCAATGATTTTTATAAATTCTTGCATTCCTTTTTGGATTCCTTTTTCAATCCCTGCTTGTTCTGCATGGTATTTTGCTATCTCTTAGCATTCTAAGAGATAAGATGATTTTTAAGCAAACTTTCCTATATAAAAAAATCTTTTTCCTTCTATGTAATACGCACTATAAGTTTTTTGATGTCAGAACCCGTCAAACCGTATTAAATTAAATTGCCCTACTACACTGTTGGATTTTCTAGTAAAATAGCTATGCCTTGTCCGCCACCAATGCATAAGCTTGCTACGCCGTATCTAACACCTCGTTTTTGCATTTCTAATGCAAGCGAGTAAGTAATACGTGCTCCACTTGCCCCGACTGGATGCCCAAGTGCTACTGCTCCCCCATTGACATTCACTATTTCTTGCTCAATTCCTAACACCTTCAGGGTTTGCAGTTAGATAATGCTAAATTGGAGGATTTAGGGAGGCCACTAATAAAACAACTTATAACAAGCTTACGAAACTAGCTTATAAAGTAAAAAAGCAGAGACTGGCAAGAAGATGAAACTCATAATTTGGAATACACTAGTTCTTGAATTAATAGTTATACTTTGCTACGTGCACTTGCATTACTAATTTTTTTGCAATGCGAGTTGAACACAATAAAAAACTCCTCAAAATTGAGCTGTTTTGGGGAGTTAGTTTATGTTAATTATTTTGCTATCGGTTGTGTAACTTCAAATCCTTTTTTCACCTTATTTCTTTTGTACATGTAAGTAAATAGTTTAATATATTGCCCGACAAGTATGGCGTTTAAAACCGTACCTTCTCGAATAAACATAATTTTACCAGCTAAAATCAGTCCGAAGATTAATGCTAAAGCAAGTAACGTCAAGTCAAAACACGTTTTAACATTCCCCCATTTAAACCCGGTCCTTAGTTGAACAGCATTAACGAAATTATCAATGGGCATTAGCACAACTTTAGATTGAAGCATAAGGAATACACCAAAAGCTAAAAATGCATCTCCAATAACAAGTGTTAAAAATTTCGTCCAATACTCAGGAAGATTTAGATAAGTAAATGTAAGAGATAGATTGAAATCTAAAAAAACAGCAAATATCGCCGAAGCAACAAGACCCATAATATGGTATAACTTAAAACCCTTTCTGTAGACTAAAAATGCCAGCACTAACATGATACACTCTAAAATGAAATTTGCCTTTCCCTGTGTTAACCAATCAAAATGCACAACAAAAACTCTTTGAAAGGCACTTTGAGGTGAAATGCCAATCCCCGCTGTTATTGCTAAACTAACACCAATTGACAATATATATATTCCAATGATATATACAATCCATCTTTTAATTAAACTGTTTTTATCGGATTTTAAAACGCTTTCATTTTGCATAAAAATCCTCCCTTACCCCTTGTGAAATTTTATAGTATTGCCAATCATTTAAATCTTGAGTGGAACATTTAGCATTAGTGCCTCTTAGTAAAAAATAGTTTTCTCACCGCTCAGGTATTATTAAAATGTTTCTCTAAAAAGCATAAATACGGTGTAAGTAATATGGACAGGATTTATTGAGTCTTATTTCATGATGCGGAAACGATGCAGAGAAATAAACAGACTTAAAAGTTTATTCACTACCGGCTCCCCTTCATTGCGGTTACCCATTTCTTCTAAAGCTGCATCAATGGCGTCAGCACTATTGGTTAATTCATCGACAGTCATATTCGCCATAGCGCCAAAAATTTCAAGAGGCATCACACTCTTAATCGCTTTATCATCTGATACAATACATGCACCAGAATATTTATCAACTTCTTTTGCACAGAAGCACATCTCTTCGCTTTCCTGTCCAACTACAACGAAATACGGTGATGGCGCTGACCAGAAAGTTGCTACTGCACCATGTTCAACATAGACTCCTTTAAATAATCCATTAACGACATGGCGTTTTCCATCTGCATAACGCTGGATAACAGACAGGCGGCTTAATTTTTCACCTTGATAATCCGGAACAATTTTGCCATTTACTATTGACACCCAAATTTCTTGGTAAAACTTTTCATGACCTCGCCCATATACATCAAATAAATAGACTTTTGCTTTTGTCCCATCTTCGGAAACTTCAAAAGGTGCAATGTCTAACTCAGCCGGTGTTAAGTCCTCTAAACCTTGTACACCCTTCGTACACATGGAAGAGTAGTCAATCTCAATTTTCTTTAATAATTTTTTGTCTTGTGCAATCAATTCACCATCTTTAAATACGTAAAGAGGATTTATTTTTGAGAGGCTGTCCGTCAAGACAATATCAGCAAATCGTCCAGGTGTTAAAGAACCTATTTGATCTTCCATATGGTAGGATTTAGCTGTATTTAATGTTGCCATTTTTATAGCTTTAATCGGGCTAATCCCCATCTCCGTACATAGGGAGATAATCCAATCCATATGCCCCATCTTACGTAACCTTTCAATTGAGATATTATCCGTACATAACATAAAATTATCTGTTGGAAATTTACGGTCTACAATGGAACGAAGCAATGTTTTTATTACTTCACTGCTCCCTACACCAAACTTAATTTGGGTTGGAAAACCGTAACGAATGCTTTTCTCAATATCGTCCCCATTCCAAACATCATGATTATTGGATGTACCAATAGCAGGTAAATAATTTAAAATCATATCTGGAAGAGCAGTCAAGCCCCAATGCCCGTTCATAAATCCCCCTTTTTCTCTTACCCATGAAGCCTTCAGAAAGTCATCCTCATCCCCCTTACTATAGGTAAAATGTTCAAATTCACCTAGCCCGATTACCGGCTCCATATTTAAGACTTCCTCCGTTACCGATGCCGCTACTTTCTTCCCAGGGGCAAATGCATATAATCTGTAGGGCAATTTTTCATAATCACGGAATAGACCTTGAGCCGCTCTGACCCCATCCTCACCAGCTGCACTTAGAAGGTCTAAAGTTTCAGCAAATATCGTCGTTGTTCCATTAGGAACCATTGCTTCGCCCAAGGCTACTGGATGAGCCAGCTGAGATTCAAAATGCAAATGTGCATCTATTAATCCCGGAATAGCGTATAGCCCTTGTCCATCAAATACATCTCTTACTTTAGCGATTGATTCATCGGGATTTAGAGCTACAATACGCTTATCATAGATTAGCAAAGACCCTTGATAGACCGTTTCCCCATGTACATCCAAAATATGTACATTTTTAATAAGCAAATCTGCTTCCTTTCTACCGTTTAAAATCTCGTAAATATCCCGTACTTTCTCAAGATGATTTGTTTCATTTTGTTTCATAGTTCGTTCTCCCCTTCGTTATATATTGATGTTTTATAAGAAGAGCAGTGCTCTTAACTTATCTAAAATAACTTATTAGTTAAACGATTAACTAATTGCTTCAATAGAGTGGTTAAACGATTAACTAAATAGATGTATTTCTTTTGTTGATCGTTTAACCACGTTGGTACATTAACTTCTGATTAAATTGGTTAAACGTTTAACTAATTTGGAATATCTTTATTAATGAATGAAAAATAGTTAAACGTTTAACCAATAGTTCCTTATTTGCCTCTATTTAAGTTTATCTCATAAAAATCATGAAGATTTCCGTTCAACAATAAACGGTTCTAATATAGTTACTGCCTCAAATTTTTCTTTTTGAATTTCGCTAAGAATAATCTCAGCACTTCTTATGCCTAATTCCTGGTTCTGTAAATCCACACAAGTTAGCTCAGGTGTAGAAATTTGTGATAATAGCGAATTCCCCAAACTCAAAACAGCAATATCCTCACATATCCGAACATCACGATGAACTAATGCCTTAGTTAAATAAACTGCACTTAATTCATTAAGTACAAATGCACCATCAATATTGTTTTCAAGAAGATTTGGCACACAATCTTTTGATAAATTCATATTATCGTCGATTTCGATAATTAAAGGCTTTTGCTCATACTTGCTTGCTTGACTAATTCCATCCAAGAATAATTCAAGTACATCGTTAGGCAACTTTTTATGAACTAAAGCTAATTTATTTTTACCTTTTGAAAATAGATATTCTGCCCCTATCCTACCTGCTTTGGTTAAATCCGGATACACTAATGGAAAACCGGAGTACGGAATACATCTATTTGCATAGACAACAGGTATACCACATTCTAAAAAACTAGGAATATTATCTTTAAATGATAGGTCAGAAAATAACCCAATAATGATAATTCCAGCTACCATATTTTCACGCATAAGTAGTAGTATTTCATTTTCACTTAAATTAAGATTGTCTACTTCATAAATAAATAAATTATAATGATGTTTTCCTAAAGTTTGACTGATTCCAGAAGTGATCTCAGAATAATAAAGACTATTAATCTTTGGTAAGATTACCGCAACATTAGTAGTTTCCTTACGCTTTAATGCTTTTGCAACTACATTTGGTACGTATCCCAGTTCTTTAATGGCGAGTTGGATTCTTTCTTCTGTTTCTTTTTTCACAACAATATTATGGTTTAAATATCTAGAAACGGTACAAGCGCTTACATTAGCGTGTTCTGCAATATCTTTCAGAGTTGTCATATCAAATCTCCTTGCCTTTAGTTAAACGTTTTAGTAAATCGTTTAACCGTTTATAAAAACAAAATATCATGTTAATAACTTAATTGCAAGAAAATTCTGTACATTATTCAAAGATAGTTGTAACTTTGAATGAATTTTTAGCACTTCAAGTTACTCGTCGGACTCACTATATGAAAATATAATTTGGCACTTATTAACTTTCAAAGTAGTAGTATTTCCCAAAATATAAAAAGCTTTTTTGAGTGCAATGAAATCATCTCAAGTTCAACAAATATTTAATAATAAAAGACTGTAAACAAACTCGATATATTTTCGAGTTTGCTTACAGTCTATGCAATCATTACATTTTTTTCAATTTTTCATATTCAAGCTGTAATTTTTCGATACGTTTGCGGCCTTCCTCGCGGTTTCTTGCTGTTTCTGCTTGAATTTGCTTTGTTTCTTGGATACCGGCCATAATTGTTTGCCATGTTGTTTCAATAGTTTCAATTTTAATGCTTGGGCTACCAGCAGCGCGTGCAATATTGACACTATTTTTGCTAATGTTTTCTGCATTGCGTACAAGCATTTCATTTGTGCGGCGATCCAGTTCACTCATTGAATCTGAGATAAGCTTTTGACGCTTTAATGTTACTGCGTGGATTAAACCTTGTTTAAAAATTGGAATAGTCGTTACAAACGCAGAGTTTATTTTACCGATTAGATGATTATTACCTTGCTGCATTAAGCGAATTTGTGGTGCAGATTGGAACGATACTTGCTGCGCCATTTCTAAATCATAACGTCGTTGCTCAAGTAATTCTACAGCACGTTGCATTGTTTCAAATTCCATTGCAGCTAGTTGGTCACCTGTTTGCGCTTTTTGCTCTAACATTGGTAACGCAGCACGAACTTCATCTGCCTTTACTTCAATCGCTGCAATAAATTTACTTAATGTTTGGAAATAGTCTAAGTTTTGGTCGTATAAGTTTTCCAAGTCGATAGTATTACGTTTCATTTCAACTTCATACTTTTGAATTTCACGATAAATCACGTCAACTTCTTTATTCATGCTGTCATATTTAGATAAAAATCTTTCTAATTGTTCTTTTCCTTTGCTGAACAGCTTTGTAAGGAAGCCCGCTTTTTTCTGCTCTGCAAAATCTTGCGGATCGAATTTATCCATCACCTTATTTAAATTATTTAACAATACACTGGATTCTTCCAGCTTACTAGCTCTCATTGATGCCAGCATTTTATCTGAAAATGTAGAAATGCCATTCGCCGTTTCTTTTCCTAGCTCTAACATAGCGATTTGGTCTTTTACATCAATTTTTTGAGCAAGTGCATGAACCTCTGGATCCTTCTTTAAAACAAGCTGGTTTTGAGCAATTTGTGATAGCTCTTGCTCAGAAATCAATGTCGGTGTTTGCACTGGTTCAGCTTGCATTAATGGGTTAGGTTGTAGTAGTGGTTTTTCAGTTGCGAATGGATCTTTTGATTTAAATAGGTCATTGTTCATTTCAGACATAAGTAATACCCCCTGCGATTAATCTCTTCTATTACATACGATTAGTAGATGAAAAAGTTTCATCTGATTTAGCCATACACGTTCGATTTAGTTAAAGTTTCGGACTAATGAGAAGCTTGTTTGCGCGGTATGTAGCTTCATTCACAAAGCAGTCCATCATTCCTTCTCCTCAAATTATAGCCTGTTTGAACTAAAAATTCGACTGAATCTTCAATTCGCCTTACATCTTTTCTAAAAATTAGTATATTCGAAAACAGCTACATCCCAATAGCTGTCACACTGTAGGCTATAGCTTAAAGAACTACTGGAATATACTGACCGCCATCTGTAGGTTCAATTACATATGTAATTTGTAATATAAAGCCACGGAAACTATTTACTCTTTTAGATTCAATAACTTCTATTTTCCATAGAGTAACTTGATGTAAAAAATCACTTATAATCTTCGGATAATAATAGCGATTTAAATCATTTTCTAAATTTTTCTATATAAGGAGTAAGCATTAACATTAACATTTCCTGTAATCTAATCTCCTTAGAGTCTTGAATTGGTTCTGATGATGAAACGGCTGTTGTTTGAAAAAACGTAATTAGAACATAGGACAGTATAAAAACGATTAATATCTTTTTCATTTTCTTAAATACTCCTCATTACGGTTTTTACATAAACGCTGGGCTTTACTTCAATAAGTAGTAGAGCCTTTTTCTACTTAAATACGACGCAGGGAGAAGAATGGATAACACTTTTCTAATTCGGGAAGATTAGAAAAGAGGTGAATTTATCTTGAAAAAATTGTATGCACTGATTTTATTCTTATTTTTATTTACGTTAATGTCATTAGAAACTTATGCACAGCCTAAAAACTGTCCTGTATTAAGTGATTTAGAGAAAACATCTCTTAAGGATAAAAAAGATGTAATAGAAGCGTTAAATACTTTAATACCTGAAACTTATGGAATTGGAATAGATGACTTTCCAGACATGTATACTAAGTGGAATGTAGTAACTGCTAAACCTTTTCCCAATACAGTTGGTAATAAGGAAGAAGAAGCCTATTTTGGAATGGCAAAAACCTTTTGTGGCAAAGAAATTGCTGAAAAGTCATGGCTTGTACGTTTAGATTTCCCAAAAGCACCTGGAGCTGACTTAGCCCAAGGTCAAATATTTTTAGCTAGAAGTAAGGAAAAAAGATGGTTTGTTTGGTTTCAATACCATTAAACAACTACACCTAATTGAACTAACAGGATACTTTATTATTGAGTAATGGAGTTAAATACTTCCATGAAGTGCCATTATGTTAACGTTGTGGATAAAAATGCAAATCGGTATTGATTCGCTTGTTTGGGATGGAGATAACCGCATTTTTTGCATGAATACAACCCATTTTAGTTTTTATATTATTCTCTTTTAAATTCTTCTTCTAGCTCTCCTGTTCCTGCGTTGAACATTAAATAGATCATATTTTCCTTTGCCTGATCCCAACCGATAACCATCACAATTGGAATATTTTTTTGTGGATCTTAAGTGAAACTAAAATTTATATCCCTTAGCAAAAGTGTCACCTGGGTATTTTGGTGTTTTTTTGTCCCTTTTTTAGTAATTCAGGCGTGTCAAACTTAAATTCATCAACACTAGCAATAAAGTAACTTTTAGGCATAACTTCCAATCCTGCTGGCACATGCGCTTTTTCATTTGCCTTTCCGTCTCTTATAGTTACTAGATAAAAATCTGTTTTACCTGGTATTCCAAATTCGATGTTCCAATGTTTTCTTTTGCCTTCCATTCCTGTTGGAGTATTATCTTTGTCAACACTATTTCCGCCATATAACATTGCTTCTTTATTCCACTTAAGCGCCTCTTTTTGGGCGATCTCGATTGCTTCCTTTAATGTTAAGCTCATTTCAGTGTCAGGGAAAAAAGAAACTTCGGATTTTTTGTTCGAACTCATTGTAGTATCTTGAAATGTACTTGGTTGAAAACTAACTAAAAATATACAAATAAAGAGAAGGAAAAGATTTTTCTTCATTAATTTCTCCCACCAAGGAATAGTATAAAACGATTAAAAACTTTTTCATTTTCTACAATACACCTCTTTACAACTTTATTTGTATTGTTACCGTTTCTAAATAAAGTATGTGCTTCTTCAACTAACCGGGGCTTTAGTAAACTAAGCATTGTTAAAACAATCTAACAAGGTTACTTTTATATCTTATTAAACCTCTATTTTAACTACTCAAAATGAATAGCAACCCATCTCTTCATTTTCCGCTACGTATTGTTTAACTGCTATCAATCTATTCACCAATTTTTCTCTTGTAAGCTACACATACTTATTTTTAGCATTGTTTAAATCACCTTCTACAGTTCTTTTATGTCTCAAATACTCCTCCTATAGCTACACGTATCTTTTCCTTTGAATCTTTCCACTCGTTGCCCTTGATAATTACTTTTTTCCCTAGCCACTAAAAAAAGGGAAGCAAACATTTCAAATAAGAGGTTGCAGAGCTCTTATCTATTTTCCTTACACAATCAACATAATAATCTGTCCAGGGAAGGAACGGTTAGTTATCTCTAAATACGAATAATTCATATTTACTGTCAATATGTTTGGGACATTAATACTCATATCAATACAATCAATAACACCCCTCAAAGAAGATTCGTTCTATCCTAACTTTTTTCAAAAAAATGTAAATATTAACCTTTTTAATAAATCCTAGGAGAAATTTTAAGCATAATAAAAAAATGCACACTACTAAAATTGAAATTAGTAATGTACATTTTTATAATATGTGCAACATTCTAAACAAGTTATGATAAATGAAAACATCATGTACAATTACTTGTCTTTAATATTACAGAGTAATAGCTGCTTTCCATCATTATGTCGTTACTTTTAATACCGTTTTGAACTTTTGAATCACGCCGCCTGTACTATATGTTAAGACGCTACGTTTGTAGAATGATAAGCTGAATAAGTATGCAACAATAATTGTCACTACTAAAATACCAAGTGATAGTAAAGGCTCAATCATACCTATATCTGTCGCTCCAATACGCATTGGCATCACCATACCCGATGTGAAAGGAATATAAGAGAAAACTTTAATAATAATTGTATCGGGATTACCAATTCCCGAAAGCATTACATAAAAGCCAATTAGGGTAATCATCATTGCAGGCATTAGCACTTGACCTGCTTCCTCTACTTTAGACACTAATGAGCCGAATAATGCGCCAACAATCAAGTATAAAACAATTGTTAACAGTAAAAACAGGATTGCATACAGCACATATCCAAGCGATAACTCCTTAACAATACTTGCTGCCATTTCCCAAATAACGCCGTCTTTCGCGAACTTTGCATAGATTAGGAAGACAACTGCAATAATCGCCATTTGTGTCATTGCCAGTAGCAGGACACCTGCAATTTTTGCTTTAAAATGCGTGGCAGGTTTCACACTTACTAATAGCATTTCCATAGCGCGTGAGCCTTTTTCAGAAGCAATTTCAGTTGTAATCATCGATAGGAATGTGGAAATAAAGAAGTAAATTAAAATGCCGACAGCATAGGATACCCATAGCCCTGATTGTTTTTCTTCCTCACTTTTTCCACCAGTCGTTTCTTCATTTAAATTTTTATTTGAAATAATCGTTTTGGCAGCCATTATTTGAGCTGCCTGCTCTGAAGATAGGGATAGTTTTTGTACAGCGTAATGCTGCCCAGCATATTGCAATAAAGAAGATATCGTCGATTGATCATTTAATTTCAAAGGCTTAAACGTTGAAATTTCTGCATGCAACTGACCGTTCTGATCACTCACTTCAACAATCGCAGCAAGTTCCCCATCTTTTACTTTTTGCTCTAACTTCTCTAAATTTGTCTCATCTTGAATAAACGTCATATCACTATTTGATACAAATATTCCGCTTAAATCTGCGGTTGTATCATTAACAATAGCGATTTGCTGTGCCTCATCGTTCCCTGTGAATAGCTCCTTAATATCTGACCAAAAAATAGCAACAGACATTGCAAGCACGTATAGAAGCGTCATTAAAATAAATGATTTTGATTTCAATTTTGATTTATATAATTGCTTCATTAACAAACTAAACTTCGACAACGCTGCCACCTACCTTATCTTTAAAAATTTCATCCAGTGTTAAATAGTCTAAGCTAAATTTTTCGATGTACTTACCTGCAGATAAATGTTGGAAAATACTTTCTGCATAATGCTCATCCTCAAGCATTAACACCGTTTGCTCTTTTTCCACACGTATGTCTTTAACACCTTCGAGCTTAAGTAATTCGGTTGTAGAGTAATCCGTTCGTACAGACAGTTTTGTTTTGCCATATTGTTTCTTTAAATCTAATAAACTGCCGGAAAAAAGTGATACTCCCCGCTTTAAAAGACATAAGTGATCACAAAGTTCTTCGACATTATCCATTTGGTGACTCGAAAATAATATCGTTGTTCCTTGTTCTTTTAGCAGTAAGATGGCATCTTTCAGTAAATCTTTATTCACTGGGTCAAGACCACTAAAAGGCTCATCTAAAATTAAAAATTGTGGTTTATGAATAAAGCTTGCAATTAACTGAACCTTTTGTTGATTTCCTTTAGACAACGTCTCCGCTTTATCTTTACGTTTTTCTTCTAAATCAAAACGGCTAATCCAAAAATCAATATCCCTCTTGAGCTCTGCTTTTTTCATGCCTCGTAGCTCTCCGAAGAAGTAGAGCTGCTCCTCAACCTTCATTGTTGGGAAAATTCCACGTTCCTCTGGTAAATAACCAAGGACGTCACGGTTTATTGAATTCACAGGCTTTCCATTCCATGATATCGTGCCTGCTGTAGTTTCCTGCAAGTCTAAAATCATACGGAATGTCGTTGTCTTTCCTGCACCATTTTGACCAATTAGTCCAAAAATCTCCCCTTTTTCAATCGTGAAATTTAAATTATCAACCGCAGTGAAATCTTTGTATTTTTTTGTGACCTGCTGTAATTGTAATGTCATATTTATCCTCCTTACCCCTCAAATATATGTAAATCATGTTCTAGATGCTTTTTGCGTCTTTGAATTTTTCTAATTGGTACATACATTAAAACCCCTAAAAACACATTTAAAAAACCAAGATTAATAGACATAAACGTTGCCGGAGATGCTGTTAGCCCCGTGAATATATTAAAAAATCCTATTAAAACACTTAGAATGGCAATTGGAATAAACAGCCTACTAATTGATTTTAAATATTTTATTTTTGAAGGTGCATCTGAGAATAATTCAAATTCCCCATCAGCTGCTTCTTTACGATAATATGCCCAAACACCGAATTTAGAAACGCATTCAATGTTTAGCGATTCTAAAAATTCGCAATAATCTTTCTTTTCACCTACTACCAATTCATTACGATAAATATATTTTCCAGGCTCGCCTTGTTCAAATACAAAGAAGCTGATTATATTTTTTCGTAAATGCCATCCTTGTTCGGCCATTTTATTGACCCATACCTCTTCTTTTTCATAGTCCAGAAAAAAGCGAAATTTAATTTTTTTCATATCAACACCTCTTATAAAAAATGCATTTTATGCTTTCCCATTTGTTATACGGATACCATTGTCAAAAAGTTCCCTTAATCGTAAAATTTCATATTCTATTACATTTTTCCCACTTTCCGTAATTATATATTCCTTCTTACGACCATCACCATCTAATGCTTCTATCCATTGTCGTTCTAACAATGTTTTAATAGCACCATATATCGTACCTGCCCCAAGACGAACACGACCTTTACTCATTTCCTCGACTAATTGCATAATGCCATAGCCATGTCGTGCTTCAAATAATGCTAATAAAATATAATAAACACCCTCTGTTAAAGGTGGATATTCCTGTGTCTGTGTCATAAAAAATACCTCCCTCTATATCGCCAAACAATATATCGACTGACGATATAAATAAAATATATCAGCGCCCGATATAGTTGTCAATGACAAAACTGGCGAATAATTCTTTTTGAGTTATTGCTAACACAAATCACTCATGTTAACATGTAAGTAATCACTTGCATTGGAGGATGTATTTTATTGACAACGAAAGAAACAGCAGAACGAATTATTGAAGCAGCCATACAGCTAATTAGCGAAAAGGGCTACACCGCAGCGACAACGAAGGCAATTGCCGACTTAGCACAGGTCAATGAAGTAACGATTTTTCGCCACTTTGGCAATAAACAAGGGATTTTAAAGACCATTGTGGACAGATTTTCCTACAACCCTATTTTGCAAAAAATGATGCATGAAGAGGTTACATGGGATTTAGAAAAAGATTTAAACCATTTTTCAATGAAATATTTTGAATATATGATGTCCATAAAGGATCTTGTGATGATTGGCTTTAAGGAATCAATGCAATTTCCAGAAATCAGTGAAGAAATAGCAAATGTTCCCCTTATCTTCAAAAATGAGTTAATTCAATATTTCGAGGAGATGCACCATAAAGGGAAAATCCGTGAGGTCAACTATGAAGCCGCTGCACTATCTCTTATTGCCCTTAATTTCGGCCACTTTATTTCACGCGCTCGATTAGGTACAACCGTTTCTACCCTTCCAACTGAAGAACTGATTAACACAAGTGTTGCAATTTTTTCTAGGGGATTAATTTCCTAGAAAAAATTTTTCTTAAGGATGCAAGTAAGTACTTACTTATAGGAGGTTTATAATGAAAGGATTACAAGCGTTATTTAAAATTCGCGAAACTTATATTGGTATTGCCGCTACAATTGCATTTCAATTAATATTTTTTTCTATCTGGATGACCGCATACGACGGCATAAGTGATAGAGCAGATAACTTAACGATTGGCTTGATCAGTGAAGATTCATCCTTTGGTCAAGAAGTTATTAGCGGATTAAAGGAATCATTGCCTTTTGCAACGAAAGATTTCACCTCAATTGAAAAGGCAGAAAATGAATTGGATCAACGTCATATAAATATGATTATCCACATACCAGCTGATTTTTCGGCCCAATTACAGGCTGGAGAAGAGGCAAACATTATTTATTCCATAAATCAAGCGAACGCAAGTCTTGCCAAAACAATGATGGAGAGCGTAGCAAAACAAGCTACAGAGGAAGTCAATCATAGTCTGTACCCTGTACAGCAAGGAGAAATTATAAAGGCATTTTCACAGCAGTTTTCACAGCTTCCTTTAGAACAAAATACAGCACTTAAAGTTCAAGATACTGTTGCTTCAACCATTATGGGAGTAAAAGACCGAACAGTTGAATCTACTATTATTAAAACGAATGACGTCAAAGGCTTTGCGGCAAATTTCGTACCGTTAATGGTTATTATTTCATCATTTGTTGGTGCAATGGTGATGATTATGCAACATCAGCAGGCAGCTGAAATCGTACAGCATACTGTTTCGAAATGGTCTTTATTTTTTGCTAGACAGCTAGTAAATATTGCGGTTGCTTTTATTCTTCCATTACTAACAATAGGATTGATGCATTTATTTACAATTTCAAGTAACGAAAGCTTTTTCACTATCTATCTATTCCAAGCTTTCATGTTTTGGGCTTTTCTATGTTTAGCACAGGTCTTTGTCATCGTATTTGGTAATCTCGGCATGGTCTTTAATATTTGCGCACTTTCCTTACAGCTTGTCACATCTGGCGTACTCGTACCAAATGCTATGCTTTCAGACTTTTACCATCGCGTTGCTTCCCTTTTGCCAGCAACTTACGGGGCTGATGGCTATTATACAATAATATTTGGAGGTAGCTCTGAAAGTCTAATTTATAATAGTAGTTCGTTAGCTATTATCATTGCTGTCACACTCGTTATTGCTACCGTTGCGGTTGCCTTAAAAAGACCTAAAATGGAACTAGAATTAAGCGTGACTACACCGCAATAAAAAAACAAAAGGCTAAGCCATAAGAGAAAAAGAGTTAGATTGACTGCTATCAATCTAACTCTTTTTACTATGTTTTACCGGCGATTGGCATGAGTTTATCGGCGATTCCCCTAGATTTATTGGCGTTTTACCGAGGATTACCGGCGATTGTCGTAACTTTCTTCAAAACGTAAAATTGCCGCAAACTGCTGATTTAGTTCACTAGCACTTTCGGCAAAATCATGCCGATACCACTCAATAATCATGCCGATAATTGCATTTGCTTGATAGGCACTATAAAAGTCAGTTGTTATTTTGCCTATTTTATTTTGTGCTAAGTCTCTTTTTAAAAGCGATTGAATTTCATTAAATAACATATAATAATAGGTTAGCGGTACATTTTTTGAAAAGACGATTCGATAAAATTGTTTAAACCGCTCTATATGATGAAAAATACGAATCGTATTTGGATCTAGCTCATTTTTAATAATGGTCGATGCAGCCCGGTATGGTTCCTCATATGAATTATATAAATCCTCCACAATTTCCTGAAAGTATTCCTCAAACAGCTTCTCTTTTTGTTCATAATGTAAATAAAATGTGCCCCTATTCACTTTTGCTACACGGCATATTTCCGCAATCGAGATATTTTCTAACGGTTTGTCGCTTAACAAAGTAAGCAATGCATTATGTAACGCTTGCTTTGTTTTTACTACCCGCAAATCATTAACGCTCAAAATTTTCACTCCCATATTAAACAAATATTTCAAATGTGTTGATTACTGAACAGTTCTACGAATTCTGCGTATTGAAATCGCTTACATGAGTATTATAATATTTTAATGAACACATGTTCAATACATAACCAGAAGTAGTAGATGCGAGTGCATATTTATTTCTGGTTAAGCTTAAGACAAAGTAACTTTGTCCTTAGGGAAATTCGATCTAATAGGAGGTCTTTTGACATGAGATTACAAGGTAAAGTAGCAATCGTTACAGGTGCAGCTTCAGGTATGGGAAAAGCAATTGCAGAAGGTTATGCAAAAGAAGGTGCTAAAGTTGTTGTGTCAGATTTAAATTTAGACGGTGCACAGGCTGTTGCAGATGGTATTCAAGCAAATGGCGGCACAGCTATTGCTATACAAACAAATGTTGCTTCAACTGAGGACATGCAACGCTTATTCGATGAAACAAAAAATGCATATGGTAAATTAGATATTTTAGTTAACAATGCGGGCATTATGGATGGAATGGAGCCTGTCGGTGAGATTTCTGACGAGCGTTGGGATAAAGTATTTGCCGTAAATACAACAGCTGTTATGCGTTCAATGCGCATGGCAACAAAGATTTTCCTAGAGCAAGGACATGGTGTTTTCGTTAATAATATTTCTGCTGGCGGATTATACGGTGCTCGTGCTGGTGCTGCCTATACTGCATCTAAACATGCCGTTGTTGGTTTAACAAAAAATACAGCATTTATGTATGCAAACCAAAACATTCGTTGTAATGGTATTGCACCAGGTGCTGTTATGACAAATATCGCTGCATCAATGACTAATATGAGTGAAGTTGGTGCGGCTCGTCAGTCACTAGGATTAGCAATCAATCCACGTGCTGGACAACCCGAAGAAATTGCACAACTTGCTATTTTCTTAGGCTCAGATGAAGCAAGCTTTGTGAATGGACAAATCATTGCCGTTGATGGTGGATGGACTGCTTACTAAGCCTATTCAAAATGCACGCAAAGGAATATACCTTTGCGTGCATTTTTCTCGTTCTATACTTTTTCAGTCGCAATACGTATACCAATTCCTACTAGCATAACAGCCGTAATTTTATTAAATATTGCCTGCACCGTCTGTTTCATAAACCATTTTCGAATAACATTCATAACGAGTATCACAATGCCCAACCAAACAATTGATAACGCGATTAAAATGCCTGCTAACACAATTAATTGAGAGTTTATATTAAAATTTGGCTGAATAAATTGAGGCATTAATGTTACATATAATAGCAATGTTTTTGGGTTTAATAGATCAGTCGTAATGCCTTGAGTCATACAGCTAAGCGATACGTTTTTTTCTGCATCTTCCTGTAAAGGTAGCTCTTCTTGTAATATCATATTTTGTGCCCTTGCACGCCAAGATTGAATGCCTAAATATATTAAATAAGCGGCACCTGCATATTTTATCGCTAAAAATAAGACCATTGATTTTGAGATAATCGTAGCTAGGCCAAGTACAGCAAGGGTTGTCCAAACGACAAGGGCAAGAATAATCCCCACCATTGTAAAAAAGCCTGCTTTCTTTCCATGGATGATTGTATTCTTTAACACTAGAAGCGAATCCACTCCCGGCACCATAACAATCAATAATGCCACTGCTGTAAACATCCAAATCTCATGCATATGCTCACTCCTTTAAACAATACTAAGTATCATTATAAATTAAATTGAATAAATTTTCTGCATATAATATTTTTACATATAAAAGCACACACATCAATTATTTATTTTGTGTGTGCTTTCTCATATGTTAGTTAATTGTTGATACTTTTCTTGAAGGCATTGCTAATCCAATAATGACACCAATTACAGCCGGTAATATCCAGCCTAAACCGATATCATATAAAGGTAAAACATTTGAATACAACTCAGCTACTGAATCCAACAGGCTTAATTTTGCACCTGGAATGCTATTAACGAGTGCATTGTAGCCATCGATTAGGCTAACGAAAAATGTTAAGAACATCGCAGATGCATAAACTGTTTGCTTATTGTTAAATAGCGAAGAGCTTAAAGCAAGTAAAATAAGGACAATCGCAAGTGGATATAAGAACATCAACACTGGAATCGCAAATTGAATAATATTATTTAAACCAAAGTTGGCAATTGAAAATGACACAACACACAAAATGAAAACAAACCATTTATAGCTTATTTTCGGGAAAACTTCATGGAAAAATTCACTACAAGAAGTAATTAAGCCAATACTCGTTTTTAAGCAAGCTAGCACAATAATTACAGCCAATAAAATCGCACCAAATGAGCCAAAATAATGGTCTGCTACTGCTGCGAAAATTAATCCACCATTTTCAAATGTTCCGACAGCCTCAATACTCGATGCGCCCATATACGTAATGAGCCCATAAATTAGTGTCATTAAAGCCATTGCAAAGATACCTGATGTCCATGTTGCCTTGGCAATTTCTTTTCTATCTGTAATACCTGCACGTTTAATAGCATTGATAACGACGATACCAAATGCTAGTGACGCTAGTGCATCCATCGTATTGTAGCCTTCTTTAAAGCCTGTCATAAAGGAAGACTGGATATAATCACCGATTGGCTGTTGGAATTGACCCATCGGCTTCACAATACTGATAATAATTAAAATAAATAATACAACTAGAAAAGCTGGTGTTAACACCTTACCTATATAGTCCATAATCTTCGCCGGATTTAACGAGAAATAATAGACTATTGCAAAAAATATAAAGCTAAACAGAGCTAGTAAAATTGTTGTATATTCCGCATTGATATACGGTTCAAAACCAACGACAAATGGTACTGTAGCAGTTCGAGGAATTGCAAAAAAGGGACCGATTGTTAAGTATAGCGCTAGTGAAAAAATAACGCCAAATAAAGGATGAATACGGCTCGCTAAATCACGCAGACCATTACTGCCCGATAAACCAATCGCTAAAATGCCCAAAAATGGCAAACCGATCGCGGTAACTAAAAAGCCGATCAGTGCAAACCAAAAGTTTGTTCCTGCAAGTTGTCCAAGTTGAATTGGAAAAATAAGATTCCCCGCTCCAAAATACAGTCCAAATAACATCGTTCCTATGACTGCATAGGTAGAAAAAGGTATTTTCTTTTGCATAATTGATGTACTCCTTAGATGTGTTTAACTATAGCAAATTACCTTGGCGTAGTTGCGTCCAGATTTTTTCGAGTTTGCTCGAAAAGCATTTTTAAAATCTGTAATAGCCGCCGGGGCTTTAACCTGATTCAGACAAGTTTAAGCTTTCACTTAATTCAGTGGCTATTTGGTTCGTCCCACTTATAGAAGTAGAGGGGTTGCTAAAACAAGTTAAATCGAATGAATTTTCACTACAATTTCACTATGGTAACAGGCATTTATTATAAAAACAATAGTTTTTGCGTAGTTGATTGCTAATTGTACAGTTACTAGCTAATAAGTAAAAGTAAAAAATGAAAAGAGCTGTCAGAAGACAGCTCTTAGTTTGCAACAGACCATTCAATATGGTTTAAAAAATTGTACACGTCTTCATAAACTTTCTCACGTTCTTTATCTAATGTGATAATATGACCTGAATTTTCATACCAAATAATTTCTTTATCATCTGTTTTAACTGTATCTAAAATAAACGGAGCGCTTTGTTGATATAGCTCATCGTCTAATAATCCTTGCAGTACTAAAGTTGGAGCTTTAATTGCTGGTAAATCTTCACGCGTTTCTTCAGTTAAGCGTGTAACGCCATCTAAAGAATCTTTTGGTGTAATTCGTAACTCATGTAACTCAGAGATAATTTGGTCTTTTGATTTATTTTCAAAATGTTTATATAGTCTTGCGTAGTTATATAAACGTGTAAATAATCCTTTTGAGCTATCGCGTGTTATCGGCGCACACATGGCAACAACTCCTTTAACAGGAAATTGCTCTGCTACTTTTAACGAAAAGACACCGCCAAGTGAAATTCCTACTACTGCGATTTCTTCATGGCCTTTATTTTTTAGGAAGTTGTAGCCTTCTACTACATCATTCCACCAGTCTTCAGGCTTTGTTTCAAGTAGGGCTTCTGGTTCTACCCCATGACCACTATAGATAGGTGCATGAACAGTATAACCACGTGTTGATAAAAATTCCCCTAGCTTTTTCACATCTTTTGTGCTACCTGTAAATCCATGCAGTAATAGTACGGCTTTTTTGCCTCCCTCAATTGTTAGAGGTTGCGGCTTTGTTAACTTCATTTTATAATATCCCCTTCACGGAAATTTGTATTTGTGTATTTTATGTGTCTATCTTAACACCCTTTATTCATAATGTACAATTTATAGTTTTTATCGTTTCGATACTTTTCATGCATGAATGATGTAAGGTTGAAGCCTTGTATAATCACCATTTAGGGATGGTTAAAAATTATAAAAATTACTTTATTAAAATTCCTTTGTCATACTATACAAATTTTTTTTCCGTTGCCTATACTTCCTATACTTTTACCGTTATAATGCAGGTAACTAATAGTAATACTATTATTGGAGGTGAAAAAAATGGAATGGCAACAATTGGAGTATTTTGCAACAGTAGCAAAGCTTGAACATATGACACGTGCTGCGGATGTATTAGCTATTTCACAGCCTGCACTTAGTCGCTCAATCTCTAAGCTTGAGGAGGAATTAGGTGTTCCTTTATTTGACCGCCAAGGGCGTTCCATCATGCTAAATCGTTATGGAGAACAGTTTTTATATCGTGTGCAGCGTATGCGCAAAGAATATGAAAAGGCAGTTTTAGAATTACAAGAGCTTAATAATCCTGAGCTAGGAGATGTGTCACTGGGCTTTTTACATACACTTGGAACAAGTATTGTACCTGATTTGATCCGCGCCTTTCGTCAGCAACACCCGCAAATCCGCTTTCATTTCACACAAAACTATTCACACTCACAATTAAAGCAATTACTTGCAGGTGAGCTTGATCTTTGCCTACTTGCAGCTATTAACACTGAACCCCCTGTATGCTGGAAGGAACTGTGGCGAGATGAGCTTTACATTATGGTGCCAATTGATCACCACCTTGCCAATCGTAAAAGCATTACAATGAAGGAACTGGAGCATGAAAACTTTGTGCTTATGAAAAAAGGCTATGCATTGCGCCGTACTGCAGATCGATTATTAAACGCAGCAGGCATTAAACCTAAAATTACCTATGAGGGAGATGAGGTCTCGACCGTTGCGGGATTTGTAGGAGCCGGCCTTGGCGTATCACTACTACCTGATGATGAAGATCTTAATCCAAAAAAAGTCGTAAAAATTCATGTTGAAGATATGGTCTGTGAACGTATTATCGGGATGGCTTGGATTGAAAATCGTTACCTTTCCCCTTCCGCACGACAATTTCAGAAATTTGTTTTTGATTATTATGAGAAAATGGGACCTTCAAGGAACAACGACTAAAAGCGGAAGGATGCTTTATAGCATTCGTCCGCTTTTAATTTTATGATTTAAAAGTTATTGTAGGAAACTAATTATTTCCCTATATATTTTATTTGATAAGAAAACATATCCGTCGTGTCACCGCTAATTTCAAATAACCCTTGCCTAGCCATGGTGAAAATTCGATATTCTAAAAAGGCTTCGCTTATATAGTCCTCGATTTTATTGAAAGTTCGCCCAATGACGCTCACTGGTGAAAGCCATAGCTCCTCGTTGTTAGCTTGTAAATCTTTTGCACATTCAATAATAGTTGCATCGTAAATGTCCTCATCTGCATGAACAATGCCATTTTGCCAAACTCGCAATGTACTTGGATTTTGCTTTAGCTCTTCCCATTCTTTAGCAAGTCGCCGACACTCCTCGAGTGTAAACCGTTTAGCATCAGATCGAAGTTTCATAAGCAAATCCGATGATAGTTCTCCAGTATGGCGAATAGACATATCTGGGTGAATTCGCTTTAAAGCTGCGGTTGTATCTATTCCAAATACCATGCTGCATTTAGTTACAAACTCACTCATTACATAACGCAAACCAATTTCTTCATGTGAATTTTGGCTATACCAAATCCAAACATCCAAATCACAAGGGATGCCGGCGATTGATTTCGTCCACTTCTTATGGATGTCCTCGTATAATTCTTTTTCTTCGATATCCTTAAAAACATTAGATTCTAACCAATTTTTTCGATTTTCCAGGCTTGCAAGTGGTCCGATTGAGAAAACATCATTGACACAAATCACCGACTCTTCTCGCTGTAAATGGTGTTGTCGTATCGCGTGTTTAATAGAACCGTGTGTAGACAAGCTAAAGGTAATATGTAAAATTGCCATATAGCCTCCTCCTTTTATTGTTTACTTAGTGCAATTTGTATGCCGATAAAGGTAAATGGTATGCCTTGTACAATATGCAAGCGTTTAGCAATTGCTGGCTTCTCTATAATGACTTTTCTAACTTTCCTTGCAAAAATACTAAATAACGAGAATAAAATCAGTGCCTGCACTAAAAATACCATACCCAAAATAAGCATTTGTAACGCCAGATGGTCGTGTATTGGATTTACAAACTGTGGCAATAGTGCTAAGAATAATAAAGAAACCTTTGGATTCAACACATTCATCAAGATTCCTTTGCGATACAGTAAACCAAAAGCTTGAATATTTTGTTGCTCCAATGTAAATGGATCGTCTTTTACTCGAAATGATTGCCATGCTAAATATAATAAATAGGCGGCACCTGCAAATTTGACAACGGAAAAGAGGAAAAGATAAACGTCGATTGATAAATAACAGCTGAAATTCCTATAACTGAAGCTCCGATATGAACAAGCAAACTTGTACATAGACCTAATGAAGTAGCAATGCCTGCCTTTTTATCTTGTGTAATGCTTTGCGCAAGGACAAATAAATTGTCCAGCCCTGGCAATTACCGTTAATATGCTTGCTGCACCTAAAAACGTTAGTAACGTTGAAAATTCCAATTATTCTCCTTCTTTCCAATTCTTTTAGAAAAAACCATAATTAGAATGGTTGTATTTTCATTATACTACACGACACTCGCTACTTTAATTGTGAGTTTATGACTATATATAGAATTTTTACAAAAAATTCATTGTCTCAACTAATGCTCGTTCACATAACATTTTTCCTCGTCCATGCATTATAATGAAAATTAATACTATATTTTTAGTCCATATTGTTTGAAGAAAGAGGTGATTCGTCGATGGCAGTAAGCGATATTGTTCAAGAATTGGAGGACGAGCAAGGGAATGTCTTTTATAAAATGAAAACACATGATATCGACGTTCAAGCAATGCAATCCTCTGGCCTGGCACCAGTTATTACCTATCGGATTGGCGAAAAAGATATCACGGACGATATCCGAAATTTACGTTTCAACCCAAGACCCCCGTCAAGTTATATACGAGATTATGATGAATTTCAATCAATGCTATACGCAAAAGAGCAACGCGCCATCAACCAGCTCTATGAAAAAATGAGCATTAAGCCAAAAAATATGACAACAGGAAAACAAATATTGTGGAGTTTCTTTGTGATGATTTTGGCGATGTTACCTTTATTTGTTGCCATTTGGTGGTTTAAATAATTCGTTTTTCTATTTGTCACTTTAAGAACGTTTTAGGACATCCCCTTTTTTGTAGACTGTTCGCAACTTCAGCATTTTGTCCTCATTTTTACAGAATTTTTCTATTCAGCTTGACAGACACACAGAAGTAGTGCATTCTTTATTCAATTACTAGTACGAACGAGCGCCTGTAGTCATTTTATATGGTACGGACCTCTCTACAATAATCAATACCAAGAAAGCGAACGAAGACTAGTACGTAGAAACTAATTGCTTAGAGAGCGATGCCCACCGGCTGCAAGGCATTGTACAAAAAAGACTACTGAACCTACTTCGTGAAACGTCCTAGCCAAACTAGGCGCAGTCTCAAGCGTTATGAGGAAAGTGGAATATCTCAAGATATTCAATGTAGGTGGTACCACGGAAAGCAAACCTTTTCGTCCTAATTTTTAGGATGAAAAGGTTTTTTTATTGTTATTTAACAAACATTTTCATGTGGTAAGGCAAGTGGCGACCACGATTGAAGAACTGGAGGAAATGTGATGGAAAGAAAAAGAATGGTTGTAAAAATTGGCAGTAGCTCCTTAACGAATGCAAAAGGCGAAATTGACAAAGTACGCTTAATGGATCATGTGCAAGCTATTGCAGAATTAAAAAAATGTGGCCATGAAGTTTTACTTGTATCTTCAGGTGCTGTAGCAGCAGGCTTTAAACAATTAGGCTACCCTTCTCGTCCAGTGACAGTTAAAGGGAAACAAGCTGCTGCTGCAGTCGGCCAAAGTTTGCTTATCCAAACATATCATGCGCTATTTAGTATTTATGATATTATGCCTGCTCAAATTTTACTTACACGTACTGATTTTTCGAAAAAAGAACGCTATAAGAATGCTTATGCAACATTTGAGGAATTGTTAGAACGTGCTATGCTCCCAATTATTAATGAAAACGATACTGTATCTGTCAGTGAGTTAACATTTGGCGATAATGATATGCTATCCGCACTTGTAAGTGGACTTGTTCATGCAGACCAGCTCATTATCCTTACAGACATCAACGGCTTATACGATGCAAATCCCAATAAAAATCCCCAAGCAAAACGCATTGATCGGTTAACAGAAGTAACAGATGAAATGCTTGGCTTCGCTGATGGTGCAGGTTCAAAAGTCGGAACAGGTGGTATGGAGTCTAAACTATTGGCAGCGCGGGCAGCTTTAAATGCTGGTGTTAAGGTGTTTATCGGCACGGGCTACGGTGCACATAAGCTCGTCGATATTATGGATGGTCATGGAGATGGGACATATGTTGAGCATGAGGCGCTCGCTATATTAACAAATAATAAACAGTGGATTGCACTTACGGAAATTTCTGGTAAAATCTTTGTAGATAACGGTGCGGAAATTGCCTTATTAGAAAATGGTAAAAGCTTACTACCAGCTGGTGTCTACCGTGTTGAAGGAGACTTTGAACAAGGTGACGTTGTAGAGGTTTATAGTGAAAATAGGCTTATTGGACGTGGCGAAGTTTTATACTCATCACTTGAGCTAGCACATGCGATGGGAAAACGGACCGATGAATTAACGAACTATCCAATAGAAGTCATTCATCGAGACAAATGGCTAAAAATACAAACGAATTAGGGAGGCATAAAAATGACGAGTGAAGTATATCAAAAAGGACAACGCGCAAAGGCAGCAAGCTATGTATTAAATATTAAAACAACTTGCGAGAAAAATGATGCGTTAACTAAAATTGCTGAGCAACTAATTATCGATCAAGATTTGCTAATTGCCGAAAATTTAAAGGACTTAGCAAGTGGCAAAGAAAAAGGTATGCCCGCTTCAACACTTGATCGCATTATGTTAAACAAGGACCGAATTACAGCAATGGCAGATGCCATTCATTTACTTGTCACATTAAACGACCCAGTTGGCACAATACTTGAGCACATTGACAAAGATAACGGCTTGCATATTGAAAAGCGTATGGTACCAATCGGTGTGATTGGCATGATTTATGAAGCACGACCAAATGTGACCGTTGATGCAGCAACATTATCGTTGAAAACAGGCAATGCTGTTATTTTACGAGGAAGCTCTTCAGCTAAATTTTCAAATATAGCGCTTGTTGAAAGTATTCACCGAGCACTTGAAAAAACGGCTATCCCTGTTGATGCAGTTCAACTAATCGAAGATACGAGTCGTGAAACTGCAAAGGAATTATTCCATTTAAAAGAATACCTCGATGTATTAATTCCTCGTGGTGGTAAGGCTCTTATCGATTTAGTCGTTCGTGAAGCTTCAGTGCCAGTGCTTGAAACTGGAGCAGGCAATTGTCATATTTATGTTGACCAAACTGCTGATTACATAAAAGCAGAAAGAATTTGTCGAAATGCTAAAACACAACGTCCTTCTGTTTGTAACGCTGCTGAAAGCTTACTTATTCATCCGGATTGGTTTAATGAATACGGAACAAAGCTGCTAAACGCTTTGCACAAAGCAGATGTAACAATTATCGGTGATGCAACAGTTTGCCAAGCGGTAGATTTCGCACAGCTCGCTACAGAGGAAGATTTCGCTACGGAATACTTAGATTTAAAAATAAGCGTAAAAGTTGTCGAAAACGTATTTGAGGCCATCGAGCACATTAATCAATACGGTACAAACCATTCGGAAGCCATTATTACCGAAGATCAACTTGTAGCAGATACATTTTTAAATAATGTAGATGCGGCAGCCGTTTACCATAATGCCTCTACTCGCTTTACAGATGGTTTTGAATTCGGCTATGGCGCCGAAATTGGTATTAGTACACAAAAATTACACGCACGTGGACCAATGGGCTTACCTGCATTAACATCAACAAAGTATTTTATCCATGGGAATGGGCAAATCCGCGAGTAACGATTATTTCCAATATAAAGATCCGACAGTAGACCACACTGTCGGTTTCTTTACTAACATGATAACTAAAAAAACAGTAGCTATTGAATAGCTACTAGAAAGAAGGTTTGATATGAATATTTCTGCAGTAATAAAACTTACTGTATCGATGGCCATTTTCGGCTCCATCGGCTTTTTCACTATCCATACTGGCGTACCAGCTATTGAGCTAGTCTTTATCCGTTGTATTTGTGCTACCCTCTTTCTTTGTTTCTTATGGCTAATGACAGGTGGCCATAAAACCGAAGTATGGGACAAAAAAGAAATAGCGCGTACGCTTCTATGCGGTGTCTTTATCGTCTTAAACTGGGTATTTTTATTTAAAGCATTTGAAGAAATGTCAATCTCGATTGCCATTTCAATTTATAATTTGGCACCTATATTTGTGCTTATTTTAGGGGCTCTGTTGTTAAAGGAAAAAATGACTGTACAAGCGCTTGTCGCAACATTGACTTGTTTTATCGGTAGTATTTTTATTATCGGTTTACATAATTTTATTTCATTGTCTGAATTTATGCAGTCAGGCTTCGTTTGGGCACTACTCTCTGCTTTGTTTTATGCATTTACAATGTTAACGAGCAGAACGATTAAAAATTTAAGCTCCTATGCATTAACCTTTATACAAACGACTGTTGGTATCGTCATACTATTACCTTTTGTGGACTTTTCACTATTTGAAGGATTAACTACAACGAATTGGCTTTATATTTTAGGTACAGGCTTTATTCATACTGGATTCGTTTATTATTTATTTTTCGATAGTATCCGCAACCTATCTACTATACTAGTTTCTGTTTTAGTATTCGTAGATCCAGTCGTTGCTATTTTATTAGATATGCTATTGCTCGATTTCATGCCTAGCATTATGCAAACTGTTGGCATTGTTTTAATTTTCGGGGGGATTTTTTATACAATTTATATCCCTTATCAAAAAGCTAAGCTAAAGGAATAAATTTTCTATCGTAAGAGGAGGAATTGTATGCGTAAACTATATGCAATCGGTGAGCTGTTAATTGACTTTACCCCTACTGAACAAAGTGACTCGCTTTGTTCAGTAGAACAATTCACAAAAAATGCTGGAGGTGCTCCTGCCAATGTGGCCGCTGTCTGTGCAAAAATGGGACAGCATGCTGCCTTACTATCACAGGTAGGTCAAGATGCATTTGGGGATTTTTTAATCAAGACAGTCAAACAAGCTGGCGTGGATGCCCAATATATTGCGCAAACAATTGAAGGTGAAACAAGCCTCGCCTTTGTTTCTTTGTCAGCAAATGGAGAGCGTGACTTTTTATTTTACCGTAGAAATGCGGCTGATTTACTATATCGACCAGAACAATTGCCAGCTAATTTACTTACAGCGAAAGACATCCTCCACTTTTGCTCGGTGAACTTGGTGGACAGTCCGATGAAGCAAACTCATGAGTCAATCATTGAGCAAGCACATCAGGCGGGGAGTCTTGTATCTTTTGATCCAAATGTGCGACTACCTCTGTGGCATGATGCTGAATTATGTCGACAAACGATTTTAAATTTTATTCCGCGCGCGCATATCGTGAAGCTTTCTGACGAGGAACTATCGTTTTTAACGCATCTAGACGATGAACAACATGCCGTTCAATCATTATTCCAAGGGAAGGTCCAAGTTATTTTCGTGACCCATGGTGCACAAGGCGCTAGTCTTTATACGAGGCAACTACATGTAAAAGCTGCTGCTGAGGTTGTGCAAGCAATTGATACAACAGGTGCAGGTGATGCCTTTATCGGAGCCATCTTAAGTATTTTGTTGCAGAAAAACATAACAGCACAGACAGTCGAAGCATTTTGCGAAACGTTTGCTACACCCCTACTTTCCTTCGCCAATCGATATGCCGGCGCTTCCACAATAAAACATGGCGCCATTGCATCTTTTCCAACGAAACATGATGTCCCAGTATCATTTTAAACAACAAACTCCATTTTTGAAAAAATCAAAATGGAGTTTGTTTTATCGATTTCTTCAAAATCCATACATATTCTATCTTTCATTAATGTACCTACTAACTGGCAAACACGAACATGTTTAGGGTGAATTTATTAAGGTTACATAATCTTACAAAGAAATACGCTTCCTTTTATTCTCTTCTTATTCATTTATATTAAATATTTTATACTCTCGCTTTCTATATTATCACTAGACAAAAAATATAAAATCACTATAAAATTTAATTATCCTCACTGTCGTCGCAGGAACATAATTCAACACTATAACTTAATATTCTTCATTTACTTCATATGTTTATGAAGAGTATCACCGAATTAAACACAAATATAAATTAGTCGCTACTTAATTAAATTAGTTTTATGGAAACGAGCAAAAATGTGCTTGTACACTATTTCAGGAAGTACCGTCTCATAAAGTTATTTAGTCTCTGTCGCACCAGTCTGAGGTTATAGTAAATAATGGATGTACACTACCTCTACTTGAGTGTCTTTGTTATTTATTAAAACCAAGCCGATTTAAAAATAAGAGCATTCAAAATTTAAAAATGCGACACTAGTGAGTTAATTTGAAAGATAAGGAGAAGGATAAAATGGAAAAAAAATCGTCGATAAAAACGTACAAATTTTTCACGGCCCTTTTTGCTTTCGCTTGTATTCTCTTTATTACAAATAACAGCGCATCAGCTGAGTTAAGTCAACATGCAAAAGAACAATTACATCAACAATATATAGAAATTTTAAACGAAGTAAAATCCACTTATACATGGGGAGACGGTCTAGTAGGTATTGAAGTTTCTCCAATTGAGGATTTTGAAGAAGAAGCTTGGGTTTCTCTAGAAGAGTTTAAACAACGAGCAATTGAGAGGGTACAATCTAGCGTTGTTGAGATTCCTTTGAAAGGATTCGAAGAAGATTGGACATCAGAAGAAGTATTTAAACAACAAGCAATTGAGGTTACACAAGCTAACGCCGTAGCAGCTCTTTCAAATACAATAACGCCATTCTCTACTACTTCTGCATCACGTATGGTTAGAGTTATACATGGTTCAACTCCTGTTGATATAGCAGTATCTGCAACTTTTACAACACAGCTAGCTGGTAGTCGTCAAATATTTGCTAGCTATTCTAATTTACGCACCACTGCTTCAGAAGGTTATTTTAACCGAACAGGAGTAAACGCTCGTATTACTGGTCTAGGCAGTAATTACGCATTTACGATTGGTGGAAGTTTAAATTATCTTGGTTTTACAACTAACCATACATTAAATACAAACTTTATATGTTTGCCAACGGGTGTAGTTTTATAACATAAATCAAAGCAGATTACTTTATGAGACATCTAATGAACAAAAAAGAGTAGCCATCTATTTTTATTAAAAGTCAAGTAAATGTTTATAAAGCTCTATAACTAAATAATTCAATACAATGTCACACATTATATAGGGTTAACAGGAAAGGATAGATGAACAGGGAGATTACCTGCTTACATCTATCCTTTTAAGATTGATGTTGAAAGACAAAAAAGTTGGTAACAAAAAACTCGATCCATTAGCTGTGTGGCTAGTTTATTGCTACACTAAATGATTCAGAAAGAGTTTCACCTAATAATTGTTAAATGTGTTAATATAATTACAAATGATTTATGAAGCAGTTACAATAACTTTGTTGATTCAGATGCATATAAAAATGATTTTATCTATTATGTGGTCAAGTCAGATTTAAGTTGTTTACAACGCTAAGAAAAGAATAGTTACCAAAAGACGCTTTGGTTGCATTTTCATTATTCAACAATTGGTGCTGAGTATGAAAATTTTCCATTTATCCATTTACAATAATTTTAATTAATGGTAATATTCAAAACAATTAAAAATTTTACATTGATTGGAAGTAGTAAGGAACACTTATTGTATAGAGAGCTGTTGGTTGGTGAGAAACAGTCAGTAAATTCCCGAACTCGTCCAGGAGTATTTATACTGAAATTAAGTAGGTATAGACGGCAACTACCGTTATAGTTTAAGTGAGTTAATTTAAATATTAACTAATTGGAGTGGTACCGCGAATTAAACTTCGTCTCTTTGTTGAGGCGAATTTTTTTATTTTTTGGGACAGATCGTAATGAAACGATTGTGAGAGAAGCTAACAAAGTAAATCAAGAATTTGAAGGTAATGAGATTATTAAAATAATTTATTTTCCACATAAAATTATTAATTTTCAATGTACTATTTAAAACATATAAAAAGGAGAGGGAATTTATGGAATATTGTTTTATTTGTAATAAACACGCTGGAAATATTCAAACATCAGGAGTGATGATTTACGAAGACGAATATGTTTTTGTTGGACATATTGATAGAAATGGTAATCCAAACTATCTTGGTCATATTATGATTGATTTAAAAAGACACGCTCCCACACTTGCTGATATGACGATGGAAGAAGCAAAAGCGTTTGGAGTTATTATGACTAGAATTAGTAAAGCTCTAACGGAGTCAGAAAATGCTGAACACATATATTCATTTGTTTCAGGAAATTCAGTTCCACATCTTCATATGCATTTAGTAGCTCGCTATCCAAATACGCCAAAAGAATACTGGGGACCATCTGAAGTTTACAATTGGAAAGATGCTCCTATGGGCGATAATAATGCTGTTATTGAACTTTGTAATCGTCTTAAAACGTATCTAGAGGGTAATCCATATGAATAATAGTGCTAAAGATTTTAGTTGGGTCGGTAGCCAAGAAGATTTCGTTGATAAACCAAACATTCTTCAACTTAATCATATTTTAGTTGGACGTTATGGTGGTAATTCTAATGCAGGACAGTATAAGAACGAAGATGGGTGTTTAGTTTGGTACAACGAAAAAGAAGATTGGGAGTTCGTTATTCTTCTTGATGCACATAATACATCAGAGAGTACAAAAATCATGATAGAACAGTTCGATAAAGAAGAAAACGACATTAAAGATTTATTGTCCTTATCGGCAAATCAGCCAACTTTTAAAAAGTTGGAAGATAAGATCTTGAATATGTTTCAATCTGTGGAGTTCTTATCTGTTTGTCGAGAAGTTAAAGGAGAAACAGCTTGTTTAATTGTGGTAAGGAAAGATAAGTATGTTTGGTGGTTTTCTGTTGGGGACTGTATTCTTTGTTTATTTCATCAAGAATTAGCTGCACTAGGTCAATATCAATTAAATCAAAGACAATTTTATGAATGGATAGGACAGGTCAATACTTTTGAACAAGAAGTTCCTTGCTACACTGTTGGTAGAAAGGAATTAAGACAAGGTGAAAATCATCTATTCCTTACAACCGATGGATTAATTGAGTGTCCAAATGAACCTTACTCAAACTCGAAAGACATTTATAATGTGGTCAATAATATGAATGACGATGAAAGTAATATTTGGTCAATGTTAATGAACATCAGAAATAATGATGTCCGAGACAGTACAACAATTGTTTCCTGGAAGATAAATATTTCGAAGGTCGCTACCATACCAAGTGATCAATAGTATAAATATGAAATAACTGGTATTCCAATTTCTTACTATCTGCTCTCTTTCTAGCAATTTCATTAACATTATTTGCTCTTCATATTGATTTATAATAAAACAAATCGTAGCTCTTTAGAAAAGCGTTCTACAACAGTCGGGCGAGATTGTTAAAGAAGTGTTTTTATTTTTATTAAATTCAAGATTACTTTAGTTCATTAAAGATTAATAAAGTATACAAAATAAAACTAAATAATGTTCCCAAACAAAAGTTTGGAAACACACCAAAAAGCGACAAACGTTGATTTAACAGCGTTTGTCGCTTTTCTGTATGAACTTTGTTTATAAATAATTTTATACACTCTCTTAAAAGTCAGTCATAGCAATGTGTAAGTGGTCTTTCGAGCATGGACGCAACTCGTGAAGTTCCGGAACGATCAGAAATTGTCAAGTATATACAGGACACACAACCAATCAGAGAATTTTATGCTACTGAAGAAATGCAAAGTTTACTTAGCGCTTACATCTTTAATGATATTGAGAAAGGTAAATTTGAACAAACTAGTGAAATCAAAGGAGAGATTCACTTTACCTCATCGCATGATAATGTACCCATGGCTGGAACAATGATTAAAAATGAACAAGGTATTTGGCAACCATTGTTTACTAGTCCATTTGAATAATAATAAGGTCTTCTCAAAAATCATTTGAGAAGACCTCTTTTCTTGTTAATATACCTGGAATATCGGATTGACTTTCAAAATTAAGATTCAGTAAATTGCTTTTTCATTAAAATATGTGGGATACCTGCATCCATATATTCTTCACCTGTACGAGTATAACCGAGCTTCTCATAAAAGCCTTCTGCATATACTTGCGCACTTAATTTTGATTTCGTTAAGCCCTTTTCTTGTGCCAATGCCTCTAGCGTTTGAATAATTACTTTTCCTAGCCCATATTTACGAAATTCCTCTAAAATACAAATTCGCTCAAGCTTCCCATAGCCATCTACAACGCGTAAACGACCTGTACCAACAGGCTGCGCATTGTAATATACAAGAATGTGATCACATGCCGCTTCGAGTGCATCAAATTCATCGTATTCCTCTGATGCTGGAATTTGTTGTTCTTCTATAAAGACAGCTTTCCGAATAGCAAAAGCTGTTTGTAAGTCATTTTCTGTTGTAATAATTGTTGTGTTCATATAGAGTGCCTCCTCGTATTTAGCATGCGTAATCTATATAGTATAGAATGTTTTTTATCGCCATGACAATAGCCTTTTTTTATGATTTTGAACGAGGATCCAGATAATCACGTAAAGCATTGCCCAGCATATACAATCCTAGTACTAACATCGTAATCGCTCCTCCTGGTGCAAATGTATACCAAGATGCTTTCACTAAATACGCTTGAGAATCTTTTAACATGCGTCCCCAGCTAGGATTTGGTGGTTGAACGCCAAGCCCTAAATAACTAAGTGCAGCTTCAGCGAGCATTGCTGTAGCAAAAGTAACCGTTGCTGCCACAATAATTTGTGATGATATATTAGGCAAAATGTGGCGAAACATAATTTTATAAGGCTTTACACCAATTAATTTAGCAGCTAATACGTATTCGGCATCACGATGTTGGACAAAACCACTGCGTGCGATTCTAGCGATGGCTGGTATTGCGATAACCCCAAGTGCTATCGCCGTATTGACTACGCCAGGTCCGAAAACAGCCACTAACATTAAAGCTAAAATAATTCCTGGAAATGCCATTAATGCATCCATCAAGCGCATAAAAATTTCATCTACCCAACCACCGATGTATCCCGCTATACCTCCGATTAAAATACCAAATGATGAGCCGATGAATACTGTTAATAAACCGACCGCAAATGCTGTTTGTGTGCCTTTCATCATCCGACTAAAAATATCACGTCCGAATTCGTCTGTCCCAAAGAGATACTTACTACTCGGACTGTGCAATTTTTCTGGTATGTTCATCGTATTGACATCATGCGGTGTATAAAAGAAGCTAATGACCATGACAAGTAAAAATCCGACTATGACGAGTAGACCAATGATTAAATTTATATTTTTCATGTAGCGCTGTACAGTTTTCATTGCATCCACCTCTCATCGTAATCGGATTCTTGGATCTAAAACGGAATATAAAATATCGACGATAAAATTAATTACAACTACTGCAACCGTAATATACATAACGATTCCTTGAACTAAAGGGAAATCGCGATTACTTATCGCAGTAATGAGTAACTGACCAACACCTGGCAATGAAAATACTTGCTCGACGATAATTGTCCCTGCCACCACTTCTGCCATAATTAATCCAAAGACCGTTAATATCGGTATCATCGCATTTTTTAAAACATGCTTATACATGACATTTTGTTCCGACATTCCTTTACTGCGTATTGTTCGAACATAATCAAGCTGCATTTGTTCTAAAATTGCAGTTCGCACGTAACGGAAGTTAACAGCAATTTGGGGTATAGCAATTGTTAACGCTGGGAGGACAAGCGTACTTAACGCACCAAATACACTTTGTGTCCATGGAATATAGCCGCTAATTTTAAAGAAGCTAAATTTCATTCCGACATATAAAATAAGCATCATACCAAGCCAAAATGAAGGTACAGCCATTCCGATTTGTGTCAATGTCGATAATGACACATCACTCAGCTTATTTTGTCTTCTCGCTGCAAACATGCCAAGCGGCAAGGAAACGAGTAATACAATGGTTAGTGTGAGCAATGCTAATGACATCGTTACAGGAAGTCTATCAAACAATAAATCTTTTACAGGCATTGAGAAACGAATTGAATTGCCTAATTCCCCTGTCAATAACCCCTTCATCCAATCAGCGTATTGTTCATAAAGCGGGCGGTCCAAACCAAGCTCAGACCGCAAATTTTCAATTTGCGTAGGATCCGCTTCCGTTCCTAACATTGTTCGAACAGGATCCCCAGGTAAAATTTGAAAAACACCAAATGTAATGATCGACACTAGAAGAATCGTTGTTATTAACAGGATGAATCGACGTATGATATACATCATTTGCAATCATCTCTTTCTAGTTTGAGAATTTTACCTCCGACATATCGTGGAACCAGAATGGATAGCTTTTCAGACCTGTCACTTGCTTATCAGATCCCCACACGATTTGGTAATCCGCCACATAAACGGACACTGCCTGCTCTGCTAAAATTTCTTGTGCACGTTGGTAGTAGTCGATTTGCTTTGCAGTATCTGTTTCTTTTAACACGTCTGCCATGATTTTGTCGTATTCCTCATTCTTAAATAAGAAGAAGTTTTCACTATCATTTGTAGAAATATAGTCATTTAGTATTTCATAGGCAGAAGCACGACCTGTTAAATCAATCGTCGTCATATTATAGTCGCGACCGAAGTACACACGATCAAGCCAAATACCCCATTCCACTACTTCGATTTCTACATCCACGCCAATTTCCTTTAAGTTAGCCGCAACAATTTGCGCTATATTCGAATAAATATCGTTATGTGAGGACACGGTAATTTTTGTTTTAAAGCCGTCTGGGTAACCCGCTTCTGCTAATAATGCTTTCGCCTTTTCCACATCAAGCTTATACATGTTCTCTAAACCTTTCTTTTGATAGTCCCCCATTGCTGGACTCATGTTCGAGCCAAGTGGTACAGCATAGCCTGCAAATACCGAGTCGATAATATCCGATTTACTAATCGCATAGTTCATCGCCTGACGCACTTTCACATTATCAAACGGTGCTTTCGTTTCATTAAACGTCACAATTAAAGAAGAGTTATTATTTTGATGCGATAAATGATGACTGCTCTCGACTTCATTGACGCGTTGCCAAGGAACACTAGTTAAGTCAACCTCATTTGCCATTAAGCTCATAATGGCTGCTTGATCGTCTGATTGGAAGGTAAAGGTTACTTTATCTAAATAAGGCAAACCTTCCTTCCAATAGCTATCATTCTTTTTCAATATTAAATTTGAACCTGGGGCGTATTTTACATAGGCAAATGGACCAGTCCCAATTGGATTTTCATTGTGTTTGCCATCATTACTTTTCGGTATAATTGCTGATTGGCGAGCAGTAAGTGAATATAAGAAATTAGAATTTGGTTCTTTTAACTTGATAACAAAGGTCGTAGCATCTGGTGCTTCGGTAGACGCCACATTATCAAAGTTATTCGACATTTTTTCTCCACCACTTTTGCCCATTAAGCGATTAAAAGAATATTGAATATCTTCTGTTGTTAAATCCTCACCGTTATGAAATTTCACGCCTGAACGGATTTTAAATGTATAAGTTAAACCATCCTCCGAAATATCATAGCTTTCCGCTAGCCCTTGTTTTAATGACCCATCTGTTTCAGGAGCCATTAGCCCTTCAAAAATATTGAGAATCATTTGGTAGGAAATAGACGCTGTCGCTTTATGAGGATCTAAAAAATCCGGGTCATCATTAATACGGACAACAATTTCTTGCGGTGTTTCTGTTGTTACTGGCGCATTTGTACTGACTTGATTTGTATTTTTTTTATCCTCATCATTTGAACATGCGCTAATAATCAACCCTACTAGCAATAACAGCATTAGTAAAAACCAATTTCTAATCTGCTTCAAATCGTTTCTCCCCCTTTGCCCTTTGAACGTGTTTTGAAATACTAGTATAGCTTTCAACATCCTCTAATTTAGCAGCACATTTAACCCCAGCAATAATGGCTTCCTCTACTACCTTAGTTGCTAAGTGTCCAAGATAGTCTACTGGATACGGTTGTTGTCCAGTGCCCAAAACAAAAATCGTATCGCCATCTAGCATTGTATGGACAGGATAAATCGTACGTGCTAACGCATTTTGTGCAAGCTGTGCAATTTTTTTCGCCTCTGACTTTGTTAACTTAGCATTCATAGCAACAACGCCAATGGTCGTATTTGTGCCAGATAGTGCCTGTGATTGTCCATGTGCTTCTAAATACGTACTGCTATCTAGCCATTGACCCGTTTCTCGGTTACGTGCTCCCGCAATGGTTGCTCTTGTATTGGGATCCTTTATATCACCTACTGCATTTACCGCTACAAGTGCTCCTACTACAAGCCCCTCTTTGCCTTCTAGCGAGCTGCTGCCCAATCCTCCTTTCATACAATATTGCGGACCTGCTAGCTTCCCTATTGTAGCGCCATATCCAGCACCAATATTGCCATTTGCAAAAGGTCCAATCGTCGCGTTTTTCGCTGCCTCATAGCCCATCTGAGCTGTCGGTCTTGTATGTGCATCACCGATAAATAAGTCAAACAATACAGCACTAGGTACAATTGGTATTTTTGCAATACCAGCATCTACCCCAACATCTTGCTCCTCTAAGTAATGCATGACACCTGTTGCGGCATCTAAGCCAAATGCACTCCCACCAGCTAAGCAAATGCCATGCACTTGCTGAATTTCATTGATTGGATCAAGAGCATCCGTTTCACGAGTACCTGGTGCAGAGCCTCGTACATCGACGCCACAAACTGCTCCATTTTCTACTAGAACGACGGTGCATCCCGTTATCCCCTCTTTATTTTCTACATGACCAACTTTAACGCCAGGTACGTCGGTAATATTGCCGAACATCTATCCACCTCCTTTAGAAATAGTTATATAGCTGACTTTTCTCGGTAAAATAAATTGAATATTCAGATTTTTATTCATGTAAAAAACAGGCTACTTGCTGCTGTTCATTTATTTGTTGCAGTATAGGTCGCTCCAGACGACACTTCTCCATAACAAATGGACAGCGCGTATGGAATACACAGCCAATCGGTGGATTCATAGGGCTTGGTAGCTCCCCTTGTAATGGCACTAATTGCTTTGGTTCATCAAAATTCACAGTAGGTATCGCAGATAGTAATGCCTGTGTATATGGATGGAGGGGATTTGCATACAACTCTTTTTTCGAGCCTAGCTCTACTACTCTCCCTAAATACAGTACCGCAACACGATCACTAATATGTTTTACAACACTTAAATCATGTGAAATAAATAAATACGTTAAATGAAATTCATCCTGTAAATCCATCATTAAATTTAATACTTGTGATTGTATCGAAACATCTAATGCAGAAACAGGCTCATCTGCAATAATAAACTCTGGATTGATGGCAAGTGCACGAGCAATACCGATTCGTTGTCGTTGCCCACCCGAGAATTCATGGGGAAACTTATGCATAGCATCATTAGGTAAACCAACCTTTTGTAAAAGCTCGCTAACGCGTTTTTTACGTTGCTCTTTTGACAACGTTAATTGTAATGCCATCGGTTCTTCTATAATGGAGCCAATACGCATCCTTGGATTTAACGATGCAAACGGATCTTGAAAGATCATTTGCATTTGGTTACGATATTTTTGTAAATGGCGTCCTTTCAAATGTTGAATAGGTTGGCCTTTATATAAAATTTCTCCATCTGTCGGTTCAACGAGCTTTAAAATTGTACGGCCAAACGTGGACTTACCTGAACCTGACTCTCCTACAATCCCAAGTGTCTCACCACGGAAGATTTCAATTGAAATATCATCAACAGCCTTGACGACTTTTTTCTCTTCCTTCATAGACTTGCGTTTCACAGGAAAGTAGGCTTTTAAATGATGAATTTCAAGTAAAACTTCTCTCTCCGTCATGTGTAAATGCTCCTTCCTCCGTGAATAAATGACACCGTACGCTATGGTCAGGCTGGATAAGCCTAGTTTGTGGCGTTACTTGACGACAATGCTCCATAACAAATGGACAACGCGGTGCGAAACGACAGCCATCCGGCAGTGCATAGGCTGGTGGCACAGTGCCAGGGATAGAAGGTAATCTAGTCATCTCTGTTTCAAGACTAGGCATCGTTTTTAATAAAGCAATTGTGTAAGGATGTTTGGGCTGGAGAAAGAGCTCTCGGACAGGCGCCTCTTCGACAATTTGTCCAGCATACATGACCATCACACGGTCTGCCGTTTCAGCAACAACACTCATATCGTGTGTAATAAACAAAATGGCTGAGTGCTGTTCTTTTTTCATTTTCATCATTAGCTTTAAGATTTGCGCTTGCACGGTTACATCTAAAGCTGTTGTAGGCTCATCTGCGATTAATAACTGTGGATTATTGGACATTGCAATTGCAATCATTACACGCTGACGCATCCCGCCTGATAACTGATGTGGATATTCTGTTATAATCTTTTCCGTATTTGCAATGCCCACTTCTTTTAATAGGTGTAGTGACATTTCTTTTGCTTGTTTTTTGGAGACTTTTTGATGCCTTCGAATCGCTTCCATCATTTGATTGCCGATTGTAAAAACAGGGTCAAGTGACGTCATCGGCTCTTGAAAAATCATACTCACTTCATTGCCACGTATCCTACTCATCTCTTTATTTTTATAATGTAATAAATTTTTTCCATTTAAAATGATATCACCTTTCGTAATTTCTCCAGGTGGCATCGGAAGCAAACGCATAATTGACAGCGATGTTATACTCTTGCCACTGCCCGATTCTCCAACAAGTGCAACGGTTTCACCTTTATGAATAACAAAGCTTACATCATCAACTACTTTTGCCTTTTTACCATTTTTCAAATGAAATTGTACATTTAAGTGATTTACCTCCAACAATACTTGCTTGTCTTTTGCTTGTTCCACATCCTACCCTCCTACTCACGGTCGAGATTGGGTGTCGTATAGCGTATTGCAATATTTTTCATTTGCGTATAATTTCTTAATGCAACAAAGCCCTTTTCACGACCGATACCGCTCTTTTTATAACCTCCAAACGGCATTTGAATTCCACCCGCTGCGCCATAATTATTGACGAACACTTGTCCAGCCTTCACCCGACTTGCCACATAATGTGCTGTGTCTAAATCTTTTGACCAAACACCTGCTACTAATCCATAATCGGTTCCGTTTGCCAATGCAATTGCTTCATCTATTGTTGTAAACGTCAATATAGTTAACACTGGTCCGAAAATCTCCTCCTGCGCGAGTGCAGCATTGGCATCTACGCCATCGAGAATCGTCGGTTGAATATAATAGCCTTTTTCATAGCCTTTAATTGTAATGGTTTCGCCACCAGAGATGACATAGCCATTTTCTTTCGCCTGCTGCAGAAGTGTGGAAATCTTCAAGTATTGCCGTTGGTTTAAAAGTGGCCCCATATCAACATCCGCTTCTCCTGGGCCGACCTTCAATGCTTGAAATTTCGTCACTAGCTGTGCGACGAACGCCTCTTTCACATCTTTTTCAATAAGTAACCGTGCACCCGCCGAACATGTTTGCCCAGCATTTTGGATAATAGCACGGACTACCCCTTCTAATGCCTGTTCCATTGGCGCATTTGCAAAGACAATATTCGGCGATTTGCCACCGAGTTCTAAAGTGACAGGAACAATGTTTTGAGCCGCTGCCTTCATCACTTCAATACCTGTAGGGACAGAGCCTGTAAACGTTATATGGTCAATATCAGAATGTGTTGTTAAAAATGGTCCTACATCTCGACCTAAGCCTGTTATATGCTGAAAAATTCCTTTCGGCAATTTTCCAGCAAACCATTTCGTCATAGCATGCGTCGTCAAAGGGGTATCCTCAGCACTTTTAACAATCACTGCGTTCCCTGTTGCAATAGCTGCAGCAACGCTTCTTGCTGTAATTTGTAAAGGATAGTTCCATGGCACAATATGGACAGTAACCCCAACTGGTTCTAAAACTACCGCATTTAAAATACCGTCTTCGATAGGAATTGTGTCACCCATAATTTTGTCTGCAGCTCCGCCGTAAAATTCAAAGTAGCGAGCAGCCGCTTCAACATCTGCCCTTGCCTGTGTCAAAGGCTTACCTACATCACGACACTCTAGCAAACTCCATTCTTCAGCATGCATACGTATATATTGTGCTAATTGGATAAGTAGCTGACCTCGCTCAAAAGCTTTCACTTGGCGCCACTCTTCACTTTCATATGCATGACGAGCCGCACGTACCGCCTCGTCTACCTGTTCCTTACTTGCATTCTTTAATTGCGCAAGTACTTCACCAGTAGATGGATTTACGACATCTATTAACTCCTTACCATCTCCTTGTACCCACTTACCATTTATTAGCATCGGAATAACTTGCATCGTACCCCTCCTATAAGCCACGGCCACCGTCAACATGTAACGTTGTGCCTGTCACCATTGTTGCTGCATCTGATAGTAAATAATTTACGGCACCTGCTATATCTGTTGGATCGACTAAACGACCAAGTGGCACTGATTGTATAAAGACATCGTGCTTTGTTTGCTCTTCATCAGCACCCTCTGCTGTAAACTGTGCTAGCATTTGCGTATTTGCCGGTCCTGGATGAATAGTATTAACACGAATTTGATGAGATGCAAGTTCAATCGCCAGCCCGCGTGTAAAGCTTTCGGCCGCTCCTTTTGAAGCAATATAAGCCTGCAAGCCTGGACGGGGACGCACTGCGGAAATAGATGCAATCGTCACAATCGAACCTTTTTTTCGCTCCTTCATATAAGGAACAACTGCCTTTGTCGTAATAAATAAACTTTTCACATTTACGTCCATAAGTCGATTCCAGTCATCCATCGTAACTTGCTCAATCGGTGTTGCAACTTGTGCAATACCTAGTGCATTGACAAGTCCATCAATTTGTCCATATTTCGCGAAAACTTCTTTCGTAATCTCCTGAATACTTTCTTCTTGTAGAACATTTACCTCGTACGTTTGTAAAGATTCATGCGCTAGGTCAACGAGTGAGGCAACTGATAAATCAATACCGATTACAATGTTTCCTTGTTCAAGCAGCCCTTGAATAATCGCTTGTCCCATGCCCCCACCGGCACCTGTCACAATGATAACTTGTTGTGCTACCGCCATGTTACACACCCCCTGCTGTTTGTCTTTTGTTTACAAGCGCCTGACAAATGGCATCGCCCATTTGTGAGGTAGTCGCTTGTCCTCCAATATCCGCTGTTTTGACGGCACCCTCTTTAAGTACGGCTTCAATCGCTGAAACAACTCGTTTTTCTGCGTCTGCTCTACCAACATGCCCAAGCAATAATGCAAGAGACCAAATTTGTGCAATCGGATTGGCAATCCCTTTCCCCGCAATATTAGGGGCAGAACCATGCACTGGCTCAAACATCGATGGAAACTCCTTTTCAGGATTTAAATTTGCCGAAGGAGACAATCCAAGTCCCCCTACAATTGCTGACCCTAAATCCGATAAAATATCGCCAAATAAATTGGATGCCACAACAACTTCAAAATCTTGAGGACGCTCTACAAAATAAGCGACTAATGCATCAATATAAATAGATTCTAGCGTTAATGTTGGCGAGGCTTTTTCCACAATATGTTTCGTATGCGCATCCCAAAATTTCATGGAATGAATAATGGCATTTGATTTTGTAGCACTTGTAATTTTTGACTTACCATATTTACATGCATAGTCACAGGCTGCTTGTACGATTTTTTCAACGCCGAGCCGTGTCATAATCGTATTTTGAATGGCCATTTCCTGTGGCTGATTATGATAAATATGACCACCGCTATCGGAATATTCACCTTCTGTATTTTCACGAAAAATAACCATATCTATATCCCTACCATTTGCCAGTGGTGATACAATACCTTGTAGCGTTTTGACCGGCCTGAAATTTACATATTGCTGGAATTGCTTGCGAATGGGCATAATGAATTCCCATACTGTAACATCATCTGGTATACGAGCATCACCGATTGCACCGAATAAAATTGCATCATAGTTCTTTAATATTGTAAGTGCATCTTTTGGCATCATAGTGCCATGTTGCATGTAATAATCCGAGCTCCATGGAAAAATGGTCGTTTCAATTTGTAGAGTTGGGTCATCCACCTTTAGTTGTTCGAGCACTTTTAACGCTTCCACCATGACTTCCTTGCCTATACCATCTCCTGGAATAACTGCGATTTTGACCATTACGCTTCACCTGCTAAAAACTTTAATGCTGCTAAACGGTAAATGGCCGTCGTTTCTGCCAGTTCTTCAATATCGACATATTCATTAATTTGATGCGGAATTTCACGATCACCCGCCCCAACCGTGACGATGGGTACACCATGTACATGAAGGAAAGTACCATCCGTTGCGCCTGGCACACCATTATAAATTGGCTCTTTTTGTGTCACTTCTGCCACTGCTGCGAAAATAGCTTGTACAACCGGCTCGTCTTTCGCAGTAGCGGTTGCAGGGCGATTATCAAGCACCGTAAGCGCCACTTTAAAGTCTGGATCATCTGCTTGTAGTCGTTGAATAATCGCATCAATTTTTCCTAATAATTCATCATGATCTTGCGCTGGTACAGTGCGAATATCCAGCGTCGTCATACAATGATCGGGAATAACATTAATTTGCGCATCCCCTTTTACAGGCGCGCGTAAAATCGTAGGTGTAATCGATGGCCAGTTGAGCATTGGGTCCTTACCTAATCGTGCCTGCTCTTCTTGTTCTAACTTTTCAAGCTCAACGATCAAACGTGCCATCCGCCAATTCGGATTAATGCCACTCCAAGAAATCGCACCATGTGCCATTTTGCCGAAAATATCGACCTGTAATCGAATGGCCCCACGTTGTGCAATACATACATTGTTTTCCTGCGGCTCACAAATAATGGCCCCATCTACGCCATCCGCCCAGCCATTGCGAATAAAATGCTTAATGCCAAGCATAAGACCCTCTTCATCACATGGAATGCATAAAATAATCTTGCCTGTAAATTCCTCGCTATCTAGTTGCAATGATTGACAAGCGGTAATCATACACGCAAGATTGCCTTTTGTATCATTTGTTCCACGACCATACATACGCCCATCAATAATTTCCGCACCGAACGGATCATATGTCCATGCCTCACGATTGCCTTCGGTTACGACATCTGTATGCCCTTCAAATAGTAAGGTTTTCCCTGGCTTCCCCGAATCAATAATACCAATGACATTCGGTCTCCCAGGCACAACCTCCTCCACAAACGTTTCAATACCGATGTTTCGTAAATATTGTGCGACGTAATTGGCTACTTTCTCTTCATTACCATGTGGATCATTTTCGCGATAGACACTTTCGATACGAACGAGCTTTTGTGTTAGCGCAATGACCGTTTCACGATCTCGTTTATACGTTTCCGTTGTCTTTATAGTTAGTTCTTGCATTCAGTAGGCCCCCTTTATATTAGAAAATAATTACAAATCATATTTTCATATTGTATATTTACTAATATATTGGTTAAATTGATAATCATTCATAGAATCCCATGAAGTTTTTTGCTACTATCCATATGGAAAAATAAGGTGTAACGATGGCAATCTACAAAAAAAACGTGGCTGCAAATAGAAAACACTCACCCAAACGCTGTGAGCTCAACGTTTTGGGCGAGTGTTTTGTTTGTTTATAATTTACGGATTTGAAAACCTACTATTTACTTAACTCCCAGCTAATAAATAGTACTCATACTTAGTAAAGTCCATTTTATGCTTGATTTTCTTTTGGAAAAACTCCGCATTGTCCTCTGTAATTTTGTATGAACCTGTAACCGGATGAATAGAAGAGAGTTGAAAAATAGTTTGTAACTCCTCTAGAGACATATCTTTCAATATTTCACTATCTTCTATTATTGTTTCTCCAGGAAAGCTCCATGCCACTTCTCGAATAACATTTTTTTCAGAAAGATAATACGGCGATATCATTTGTTCTACAAAAAGTCTCTGCTCGCTCGCAAATTGTATCGCTTCCTGTTGTATGCTATTAGCACCAATAAATAGATAATAGTCATCACCGAACTGGACAAAGAAATCCTCGGTAATCAGTTGACAATAAATATAATCTCTCAACGCCATTTTACAGACGATTGAAATTTGAGCGATGTTTACTAGCATATCTTCTGCCAATGGAATGGTATCAAACGATGGGTCATATAAAGGCGAAGTTTTATCCACGTTACTCAAACCATACGTCTCAAGATGAATCAGTCGTACGTTCTCAATTTGATAAACCTCAAGAAATTTCATCACCGTATCGACATATGCTTTCTCGACCTGTAAATAGTCGTCTAACGTTAATATTTCTCCAAGAAAAGATTTTCCAATTTCTGAAGCACTTGTCCACTCATCCCTCAAATAATGTCCTTCTGCATTTCGATAAGCAGGATTGTATTTTGTAATCCTCCATTGATAGTCGATTTCTTTATGCACTAATATATACACCTCCATTTTTAAAATATTAATTAGATTTTATCAAACCAATCTCCAATTCTTTTAAAAACAGCATCAAAAGTAGCTAATTTAATAGTGTTATTTTTTTAAAATGTTCTACCTTGTCGGTGACTGCTCGCCTACACCCTATTTACTTCTATTATCTAAAATATCTTGAATCGTATAATCTGCCAGTACTGATTGAAACGTTTTCTCCGCTTTCGCAATAATCATGGAAATAAAACGTTCCGAACCAGTAGATGGCACTGACCAATAAGGTGTTTCATTGTCATTGCCGAGCACGCTATAAATATCTTGCATAGTAATTTGCGCTGGTGCTTTATTAAGGCAATAGCCACCATAACGTCCACTATGCGCCTGTACATAGTCTTGTTCTGCAAGCTTCGCAAGAATTTTCCTGACGAAGGTAGCATCCTCCCCTAGCGTTTCTGCAATATAATTACTTTTTAGAAGTTCATTCGATTCCGCCATTAGGACGATTGCTCGCATTGCTACATGGAACCATTTCGGCCCCAGATCACCCGATTGGATAAGTAGCTGCATTGTTATTCCCCCAATTTTCAAAATACTCTATTTTTTCATTTGACATCTCTTAATCATTGTACTATATTTTAATTGTGATATTTTAATCACAATTAAAATGATAGCGTTTTCAAAAATAAGGAGGGCATGCAATTGGAAAATCGAGTACATCCTGAGTTAACAACGTTCTTATCAGCTATGCAGGAACTAAATTTAACAAGAGAGAATATTGCTGAATCACGTAGTGTCATGAATGAAGCGCTTGGCAGCGAAGAAGTAAAAATGGAAAACGTTACAACGACAGAACGCTATATTAGTAGTCTTCACGGGGCACCAGATGTGCGTATTCGAATTTATGAACCAACTGAAAAATATGGCACGCTGCCTGCTATTTTGTATATCCATGGTGGCGGTTTTATCATTGGGTCTATTGAAATGTTTGATGCAAGTTGTCAGATGCTTGTTTCACAATTAGATTGTGTGGTCGTTTCCGTTGGCTATCGCTTAGCGCCAGAGCACCCTTACCCTGCTGGTGTAGAAGATTGCTATACAGCACTCGAATGGGTAGCGGCAAATGCAAGTGAATTAGGCATTGATGTAACACGTCTTGCTGTCCATGGTGCAAGCGCGGGAGGCGGATTAACTGCTGCTGTTTCACTCTTGGCTCGGGATCGAAAAGGACCTAAAATTGCTTTCCAAATGCCACTATATCCAATGATTGATAATCGTTGTATTTTACCTTCAAATGACGAAATTATTGATGCTCGAGTATGGAACGGTCCACAAAATCATCTAGCATGGGAAATGTATTTAGGCCCAAATTATGCTGTGGATGCGCCTATTTATGCGGCTCCTCTCCATGCAGAAGATTATAGCAATCTTCCTCCTACGTATACATTTATAGGAGATTTAGATCCATTCCGAGATGAAACAATCGAATATATTGCGAGACTGACAAAGGCGGGTGTACCGACGGAATTCCATCTATACCCAGGTTGCTTCCATGGATTTGAACACATGGTCCCTCAAGCAGAAATCAGTCAACGTGCAATTGAAAATTATATGTATGCCTTTAAAAAAGCTTTTGAAAAAGCAGCTTCACCTACTACTTAACTAATTAGCGATTCTGGGAAATTTATCGGCGATTTCCAAGGTTCTATCGGCGATTCCTGATGTTTTTCCAGCGATTCGCATGGCTCTATCGGCGATTTCAGAAATCAATCAATCTAACATTTCTGCCGTTGATGTCCGCTTCGCCGGGCGCTTTCCGCGGGCATACCGTAAGCCGCAGGAGTCGCCGCCTCTGCTACTAACAACTATAAAAGAATCACGTTTCTTTCTATATCAAGACAACAAAAAGAGCATCTAAGTTTAGATGCTCTTGCGAATATTTTTTATGCTTCTATTGCTGACGTGATTCCGTCATTTGCTTCCATACAGAGCCTTTTGCCTCTTCACCTTGTTCAATACGAGCGATGGCCATTTTCACTTGAAGCTTCACTTCAAACTCTTTATCTTCTTCAGCTGCCTTTAACGCTTGTAATGATTGCTCTGTCCCTACTTCATACAAATACATCGCTGCGCGCCAACGAACAAGCTTATTTTTATCTTGCAATGCTTGTTGCATAGCCTCTTCAAATTCTACCAAGCCTAGGTCACTCATACAGTCTCCCGCAGTACGGCGCACGGCTGCACTTTTATCGTGTAATGCTTTTTCCAAATACGGAACAACTGCTACATCTTCAATCATGCCTAAGTAAACTGTTGCCAGGCGACGAATAGACATTTGTTCATCTTGCAGCGCTAAATCTAAAAGTGGCAGGTCATCTAGCTCTGGATCCGCCATTTGGTCAAGTAATTGGAACCGTTTTTCCCATTCTGGCTGTTGGAACTGCTCCACCGTTATTTTTAGTTTAGCAGGCTTTTGGTAAACCTTTTCTGTATCATTAATCGTTGCCACAATGTCTGCTAAACGTTGTGCCGAATAAGTTACATCAATTTCCTGTTTGACCGCTTCAGCAATTTCCTCAAGCTCGCCATAACGAACACCGTAATCAATCCATTTACGTTGGAAGATATAGTTTTCATCGACATCTGTTTCAATAATTTTATTGAAGGCATCGACAAAGCGTTCACCACAGCTTACACGGTATTCGCGTTGATTATCGAATACCTTTACTTGCAGTGGGACCTGCTTGTAAAACTGTACATGGACATAAACTTCACCGTAAAATTCATTGGCAATTTGTATATCACTAGCTTCCGTTACATCCTCGCCTAATACTTGTCGAATGCTCGATAAAATACTTTCCCATGCGTATTTTGCATTACGCTCAACTGCAAAGAAATCAGCTACATGATAAACACCTTTAACCCCCTCAATGGCTAAAATAGCTGCCGCTTCACCAGTAGCTTCGTCTTTATTGTCCTTTGTAAAGTTAAAACTTTTGCCAAACGGTAACTCTGTATCGACGATAATCTTCATAGAATTGGGACTTGGTGTCGGCTCAATTGTAAGTATTTTCATGTTATACGCTCCTTATCCGTTTACGATTTCATCTAAGTACGACCATCTTTCTATTAAATGCTCATAATGGGCATTCAACTCATCTAGTTTAGCCGTTAACTCCTGTAATTTAGTAAAGTCAGCACCAGCGCTTGCAATACCTTCTTCAGTTTCCATAATTGAAGTCTCTGTTTTTTCTATATCATCTGCAATGGTTTCCCATTCTTTTTGTTCTTTAAATGATAGTTTTTTCTTATCTGATTTTGGCTTCTCGACTTTCTGCTTGTCGGCTTTCGGTGCTTCCACCTTCACAGACGTTTCCTGCTCCCGCTTCTGTAAATAATCACTATAAATATCAAGTGACTCATCTACATGTCCTTGTCCGTCTAAAACCCATAGTTTTTTGGCAATACGATCGAGGAAGAAGCGATCGTGGGAAATAGTAATAACGACACCTGGGAAATGTTCGATAAAGTCCTCTAATACCCCAAGTGTTTCAATATCTAAGTCATTGGTTGGCTCATCCAGTAATAGCACATTCGGTTGCTCCATTAATAGTTTTAATAAGTGCAGACGCTTGCGTTCCCCACCTGATAACTTACCAATCGGCGTACCGTGTGCATGTAGCGGAAATAAAAAACGCTCCAACATTTGCGCAGCAGAATAGCGTACACCTTCTGCATCTGTAATATCATTTGACGCTTCACGAATATATTCAATCATGCGCTCATTTTCATTCATCTTCGGTAACGTTTGTTTAAAATGTGCAAGTTTTACGGTAGAACCGACATGAATTTCGCCTTTGTCTGGCGACAGTTCACCAGCAAGCATGTTGAGTAAAGTTGACTTTCCAACGCCATTGGCACCAATTATACCGATTCGATCGCCCTGTTGTAGTAAAAACGTAAAATGCTCTACTATTTTTTGCGTACCGAAAGCCTTTGATATATTTTCAGCCTCTAATACTTTTCGCCCTAGTCGCGTCGTTGCTAAGCCCAGTTCAAGAGAAACATCATCTGACTTGCGCTCTAAGTTATCTTCTAGCTGTTCGAAGCGCTGAATACGTGCCTTTTGCTTTGTTGAACGTGCTTTCGCACCACGGCGAATCCATTTTAACTCTGAACGATAACGATTGCGATCTTTTTGGGCTGAAGCAGCAGCCATTTCCTCGCGAATTGCACGAGCCTCTAAAAAGTCTCCATAATTCCCTATATGGCGATACAGCGTTTGGTCTGCTATTTCGTAAATATGTGTCGACAATTCATCTAAGAAATAACGATCATGGGTAATGAAAATAACAGCTCCCTTTAAGCGTAACACCATTTCCTGTAGCCATTCTGTTGACTGAACATCTAAATGGTTGGTCGGCTCATCTAATAAATAAAGGTCTGCTGGTTCAATTAATACTTTCGCTAAAGCGACACGTTTTTGTTGGCCACCAGAAAGGGTTAACACTTCCTTATCAAACATTTCAATGCCTAGCTTTGTCAGCGCAGTTTTAGCAAGTGCATTGACATCCCAAGCTTGCTCCTCGTCCATGCGCTGCTGTAAGCTAAACAATGATTTTTGTAAGCTTTCTGATGTTGGATTTAACGCGAGCGCTGCAACAATTTCTTCATATTGACGGTTAAGTTGTAAAACGGGAGAATCACCGGCAAACACTGCTTGGAGTACCGTTTCGCCACTATTAAATGTAGGTTCTTGCGGTAAATAAGCAACACGATATTTATTTGGGCGATCAATCTCTATTGCATCCGCTTCGATTTGACCGGCTAAAATTGATAGCAATGTTGATTTCCCTGTTCCGTTTATGCCAATTAGACCTGCACGTTCCCCTTCGTATATTGTAAATTCAATATTTTGAAAGAGCGTTTTATCGCCCACTGTCTTCGTTAAATTTTGTACGATTAAATGACTCATTATGCTTTTCCATCTCTTTCATTTTGTAATTGCTCTAAAAAGCATACCATAAATTGATGGCGTTCATTAGCCATTTGCTTGCCTTTATCAGTCGTCATTAAATCTTTTAATAATAAAAGCTTTTCGTAAAAATGGGTAACGGACGATGTATTTTTACTACGATAATCTTCCTCAGACATTGTCGTTCTTGCTTCCTCTGTGTCATCATATAATTTCCGACCTTTGGCACCACCATAAGCAAATGTCCGCGCAATTCCAATCGCTCCAATTGCATCTAAACGATCAGCATCACGTACAATTTTCGCTTCAATAGAAGTTGCCTCTAGCTCATTTCCTCCATTAAATGACACTTGTGCGATACAATCACGAATATGTTGTTTTTTAGCTTCACTTATTTTCAATTCATTAATCAACCGGTCTTCTTGCTCTTTACTATCTGTATACTTTTTATCACTTACATCGTGCAAAAGCACCGCCATTTTCACAACGTCTGCATCTGCTTTAGGCTCTGTATGTAAAATCGCTAACGCATTTTGATAAACGCGCTCAATATGTTGAAAGTCATGACTCGCATCAAATTGCTCATATATGCTACGTACCTTATTCTTTAACTCATTCATATTATTAATCAGTCCTTTCTCTTTGCCTATTATACTGTATTGCTATGGGAAGTTGGTAACGATGTCGCCTTTTATATAGGAAAAACAAATAAAAAACACATATCAATTGACTAATTATTCAGAATATTGTAGTATAAATATACAGAACAAACTTTATTGTTCTGTAAGCTCACAATTTGCGTAATGTACAAAAGCTATGTGTTTTTACAGTTTTAAATAACTTCAGCGGGTATACAATTAAATATTGTTTTACAAAGAAATGCGTATAGTGTAACCGATCATCTTCAATAAAAGTGAACACTTTCCCTAAAATTTCAAGTTTGTTAACCCGCATAGTGGAAGTACAATACAAAAATGTGAACAACGAGTTAGCTTTGTTTTCGCGTCCGCGAAGGCTTTGACCAAATGTAGCAAGGCTTTATGGATTTATCATTAAACGATGTTACCTTCTACAATGCTTTTACCGTATATGTTTGAACGTAACTTTTCCATTTAATGATTAATGTATAACCAACTATGCGAGCATTTTGCGAAAAGCCGCTTCATTAGAGTCGCGTTAACAATATTCGATAATTCATTTCGACAATGAAAGTTCATTTAAGCCATAAGTAAGAAATACGTTATGAAGGAAGTAGGAAAGAAATTGATCGTATGTAATACCCTCCCGCTGAAGGAACAATAAAAGCTGCCCATCTCGATGAGATGTTGGCAGCTTTTATGAATTAGGTTGCTTTCTTGCTATTTTAGCATTTTTCTTTTTACAAACCCTTACCAATAACCGTATCAATTTCCTGTAATAGCTTGGCATTTTTCATCGTTGAGCTTAAATTTAAATGGCTTTGATCAACTTGAATAACAGCTATATGCATGCCTTCTTTAATGTTTGCACTTGGTACAGGTTCCATCCCTTCAATATCAAATGTCATTATTAAATCTGGAAATCTCGATTGGATGGTCCCTGCCTTTGATAATGTCATATATTCATTCCAGAAAGTTAATTCAACATCCTCAACAGTTAAGCTACCGACATCAAAGCCATTCTCCTTTATCAAAGAAAAATCCTTTACTACTCCAGATACGATATGCTCGCCATTTAACAGTTGAATAATATTATCTAATTTTTCATCCATTGTTCGCCCACCTAGGAAGCTATATCCCAGCTCAATCGCGGCAGATATTGCATTTGGTGCACCATGTTCCTTCAAATAGCCTATTGTTACTGGATTACGTGTCACCGCTACCATTCCTCCAGCTAGAATAGAAGCGTGACGAACTGTTTTGGCAGTGTTTTGTAAATTTCCTTCAGCAAAGCCTTGGATAGCGTAATCATTTTTTCCACCTGCATAAAATTGAACAGATTGATAATCTTGTTGCTCATGTAAGTTTAAAGAACCCATTATGCCAGTCGGATGAGCCCGTCCATTACAAGGGGCATCAACGACCGGTACGCTCAGTAATACCGATTGTAACCAACCATTGATTGTCGTTATGGCACCATTTTCATTCGTGATAATTCCTTTTAATCGATGATCCATATACGCTTTCATATGTTGATAGCTCCAGCATAGCTGTTCATTGGATACATATTGTTCTTCCGCTGAAGGTGCGCCAACCATTGCGACGCAGGCTACTAAATCTTCATGGTTTAATGCCGTTAGATCGATAAGTTGAGGGTTTCCAGCAGCGAAAATTTCCTCCACTAACTTTAAGCCTTCCCCTAGGAGGCCGCCACCGCCGCCTCCTAGGATTGCACCTCCATAAACAGCGGCTAAACCATCCTCATACGTTAACACCTTTACCATCTGCACTTACCCCTTTCTATTTTCCTATTTTCAGAACGGAAGAAAAGAAGCTATATAAAGCGTCTCCAGCAATAACACCTGCTGCAAAAACAGTCATTTCAGATTCTCTCTTACCTTTTGTCATATAAGTGAAAATAACACGAAGTAAAATACCTACTAACACTGCCCAACCAGCTATAGGATTGATTAGTAATAAACCAGTCGCAAACAGAATACCCATTTGTCTCTTTGAACCGCCAATTAATTGAATCAATGCCCCAGGAATCGCCCAGATCAATAGCTGTTTCGCTACGTCTCCAGTCACTCCGGATTGGATAGTGGCTGCATATACATGGTTAACAGGTGCTACTAAACCCTGTGCAAAATACGATTGATATGAAAGTAAAACTACAACTGCAGAAATTGAAAATGCTAGCATCCCAGCAATCATTTGCTGTTTACGCCCTTCTTTTTCTAATACAGGATCACTGCCATTTCCACGTAAAATAAAACCTGTTTTCAAGTCATAACCCATATCTGCAAATGCTACCCCTGTTGCCGCACTAAAACCAGCTAACAAAGCAAGAGCAGGTGCCGGGAAACCAATTAATATTCCGACAATTAGTGTGATAAACGCTACTGCAAATGCAGGGAACCAGCCTGCATGCATTGCAGCAATCCCAACGATAAGTTCGTGAACAAATGCTGCAATTGTTGCGAAAATGATAAAGCCGATTAGCATTCCAAAAGACATATGTGAAATCATACCACCTATTAGAGCAATTAATAATGCAATCGCTAAATAAGCAATAAAACCTACACCAAAACCTTGTCGAATTTCTTTTTGGTCTTTTGAATAGATTAATTCTTCTGACTCTTTTGTTGATCTTTTACTTAACAAAGTAAAAGCAACCTGGATAAGGGCTACAATGCCCGCTCCAATCATAATGCCATGCGGAATATAATATTCATTCAAATCAACATTAAATAATTGAACAGAATAACCTCTCAGTAAAAGACCAATTCCAAACATAGTAAGCGCCCAAATATTTCCGATAAAAGCTACCCCAAAAGCTGACATTGGAATTTTAAGAACAGACCCCACAATACCGATTAACACACCGCCAATTAAAACCTTTGCATTTTTACCGCCTTTATCGCCAGCTTTAATAGCTTCTGCTGTTGCAATCCCCGGTGGCCAGGTACCTGTTGCTGGGAAAATCTTAGTATCAAAAAATTTATATAATAATAAAGCATCCACAAACATCGCTAATATAACACCAATAAACAATGGCAAAACTAAATTTTCATAACCTAAAACATATGGAATACCAATTGGCAACATTAAACTACTCGCTGCACTAAATGTAGCCGATGATATTGCTGTCTGTATAATATTTTGTCTATGCACGGATTTGAATGCAATTAGTTTGCCAATTGGAATTCTTCCTAAAATCATCGCAAATATAGCCCCAATGATGGATGTATTAGCAGAAATCCCTAAAGTCGTAATCAGCTGCATCCCAATAATTGCCCCTACCACAGATGTTAAGACAATCATTAGTAAAGTGACAGGCTCCAAAGCCCGCGGATGTAATACTTTATTATTCATAGTGTCAGGTCCCCTATTGTAGTTATAGTTTAGATATGTGAGATTGAATTTGATGCGCAATTTTCACTAACTGTTCAAGCATGTATTTCTCCCTTTGATTGTCAATGTCATATACTAATCCAGAAATTGTTAGAGATGCCATGATTTCTTTCTTATAATTGAATAATGGTACACTTATACCAAAAGCATGTTCATTGTACTCCCCGACAGTAACACACCACTTATTTTGTCGTATGGTTTGTAACTCCTCTTGTAAATTATCAAGAAGCTTTTTATGCTCCTCTTCAGACTGCTTTTCATGAAAATAGGCCAACACTTCAAGCTGTCGTTCTTTGTCTAAATAGGCAAACATAACTTTACAAGAAGCACCAATATAAAGCGGTGTTTTTGTACCTAAGGACACCGCATATTTTATATTTTTACTACTTTCAGCAATTTTTGTTGTAACACCATACTCATTATCCATATAAGTTAGAAAGACTGATTCATTGATTTCACTTGCAAGACTTTGCATCAATTCATAAATTGTAAAGTGAGGGTCACTTGTATTGGAGAGCGTGTCATGAAATATAAACATTTTATAACCTAATTTATATTTTTTTGTAGCTTCATCCTGTAATAAATACCCTGCTTCAGTAAATGTATTGATCGTTCTTTGCACAACACTTGTATGCAGTTTTGTCATGCGTGCAATTTCACGTACACCTAATGCGCTTTCTGTAGTTGCAAAGCATTCTAGTATATCCAATGAATTTTTTAATGTCTTGACAGTCATTTATATATTTCTCCTTTTATGCGTTTTGGTAACCGTAACGTTTTTCAGCTACCTCTAAAGAAATATATCCATTTATTAGATCTTTTTCAATTGCTTTCGTACTTCTATCTTGTGGATTGCCATAGCCACCCCCTGTTGCTGTGACAAGTTCAATACGATCTCCTTTCTGTAATTCATAATTGGCGAGTACTCCTACTGGTCCCACCTTTGTACCATCTTGTTTATGAATAATCAGATAGTTATGCGAGCCTTCCTCACCATTATTTAAGCCAAATGGTGCAAATTTATGTCTACCTAAGTTGACAGAAACCTTCTGGCTATCATGATTAACGGTATAAACTCGGCGTACACCTAAGCCACCTCTATATTGCCCTGCACCAGCACCATCGCAATTTAAGCTATATTCATCAATCTGAATACCGTATTTGGTCTCTGCAATTTCAACAGGAAGATTATATGTTTCTCCATCTCCCATACAATATTGCCCACTTTGGCCATCGTCATCATTTGATGCTCCCCAGCCACCTACTGATGGCTCAACAATTAAGAATGATTCATTATTTTCAGGATTTTTGCCTGTTAAAATAAATGTACAAACCGACTGTAAATGCCCTGCTGATAATCTTTCAGGTAAATGAGGTGCAAGTGCCTTCCAAATTAAGTCTGCTGCTCCAATACGTGCCTCAAAGTTCATCGAAACAGGATGTGGACGCTTCGCTGATACAATTGAATTATCATCGGTAAGAATTGTTAAGCGTGTAAAGACACCTTCATTAATCACATCAATATCTCCAAGTAATGCTAAGAACATTACACGAACACTAGCCATTAAGCCAAATTGTGAACAGTTTACTGGCACATTCACAGCAGGGTGTGAGCCTCTAAAGTCACAAATAAATTCTTCATCGCTAATCGTTACTTTCACTTGAATTGGATAAGGTCCTCCTTTTAATGGATCGCCTTCAATAAAGTCTTCTGCATAAAATTCACCTTTTGGTAGATGCTGAAGCTCAAGCTCTACAATTTTTTCACCCTTGTCCAATAATTTTTGAATGGACAACTTCACCGATTCAGCACCAAATTTCCGACAAAGCTCTGCAATCCTTTTCTCACCTGTTTTCAAGGCTGCTACTTGCGCTAACATATCCCCAATAGATAGCTCTGGTAGACGAACATTTGTAGATATGATTTCATAAATGCCTTCATTGAGCTCGCCCTTTTGATAAAGCTTTACACCAGGTAGCTGAAGGCCTTCCTGATAGATTTCATTCGAATTACTTGTAAATGAACCAGGGTCCATCCCACCTACTTCGGTCCAATGTGCTTTATTTGCAGAATAAGCAATAATTTCTCCATTGTCGAAAATCGGTAAAACTAATCCTACATCTGATAAATGCGAGCCTCCCCCAACATAAGGGTCATTTATAATGATGACATCACCTTCGTTTAATTTTCTCCCATTGTCATATTTTTCTATGACATGTTGAACCATTGGACTCAACATTCCAATAAAACTTGTCACACCATTACCTTGGCTAATCAAATTACCATTGGCATCAGTTAAACCACAGGCATAATCTAAAACCTCATAGATAACAGGGCTCATCGATGAGCGTGCTAATGCAACAAACATCTCATCTCCAATGGCCAGCAATGAATCCTGAATAATTTCTATAGCAAAAACATCTTTTTTCATGTATTATTTCCCCTCCATCTCTACAATTAGATTGCCGTATTTATCTATTTCAATAGATTGCTTTTCATTTATCACAACTGTAGATGTAGGACTTTCCACAATAGCAGGACCTGCAATAACATAGCCAGGTACTAACTTTTGTTGATCGTATACGTTAACCTCTACCCAGCCTGTTTCTTTGACGTATAGATTTCGTGTTGCTTTTATACATGTAGAAGCATCAATATGTGAGAAATCTAACTCCTTAAACTGGACCGCTTCATCTTTTCCATAAATCGTAAGATGTAAATTTACTAGCTCTATTGAAGTCTCTCGTAAGTCAAAAGCGAACTCCTGTTTATGTTTGATATGGAAAGCTTCTGCTAATTGAGCTAGCTCTTTTTCATGAAGCGAAATATTTGATGCATTCAATTTAACTGCATGCTCTTGACCTTTATAGCGCAAATCATAATTAATCTCGAAATAATAATGCTCCTTCGATAAAGGTGCATCCGCATAAGCATTTTCAATAGCCTCATCAATATTTTTTTGAATGGCAGTTAAATGATGATCATCAAAATTCATTAAGCTGGTTTGAATATAATCTTGTCGATATTCTGTCATCATCATCCCTAATGCTGAAAAGACTGATGACCCATAGGGAATAATAACTTTCTTCATGCCCAGTTCTTCAGCTAAATCAATCGCATGTAGTGGACCACCGCCACCAAAGGCAACCATTGTAAAATCCTCAGGGTCATAGCCTTTACGAATTGAAATGAGCTTAAGAGCATTTAGCATATTAGAGTTGGCAATATCTATAATTCCTTGCGCTGCTTCTTCTGCTGTCACATTAAACGGTTTCGCGATTGCTTCACTAAGTGCTTCCTCGACTTTGTCAATAGACACTGGATTATCAAAGTTTTCTAATGATAATCTCCCTAAATAGACATTTGCATCTGTAATTGTTGGCTGCTTATTGCCTAAGCCATAAGCAACAGGACCTGGATTGGCACCAGCAGAATCTGGTCCAACTTTTAAGGAGCCGAATGGATCGACGCGTGCGATGGAACCACCACCATTACCGATTTCAACAATATCTACAACAGGTGTTTTAATTGGATAGCCTGCAAACTTTTCATTTCTTTCAATATAGTAATCTGTTGTAACATTTACTTTTCCTTCCGTAATGAGTGAACATTTTGCTGTCGTTCCGCCAACATCAAAGGCAATTATATTTGATTCATTTAACAGCTCTCCTAGTTTTGCGGCACCAAACATTCCCGCTACAGGACCAGATTCAACTAAATTAATTGGCAATTCCATCGCTTTATCAAAGCTTGTCGTTCCACCGTTTGATTGCATTATTTTCAAATGATCTGTTATACCAATCGAGCTTAATTTTTCCTTTAGGTTTTTTAAATAAGCGTGTGCAATTGGTTTTACATATGAATTTAAAACAGTAGTATTTGTTCTTTCATATTCTCGATATTCTTTAATCGTTTCGCTTGAAAGTGTGATGTACACCTCTGGCCAAAGCTTTTCAATTTCTTCTTTTAGCTGTAATTCATGAATTGGATTTTTATAGCCATGGATCAATGAAATAGCAATAGCCTCTACACCTAATTCCTTGAATTTTCTAACAATTTCTGCAACTTCATCGGTATTAAGCGCTTTCATAATATTTCCTTTAAAATCGATGCGCTCATCAATTTCTTGTCGTAAGTATCGCTCTACAAAAGGTTCTGGTTTTTTATATTTAAAATTATAAAGGTCTGGACGATTACCACGAGCAATCTCTAATACATCACGGAAGCCTTTCGTTGTAATCAGCCCGACTACGCCCCCTTTTCTTTCCGTCAATGTATTAATAATGACCGTTGAACCATGAATAAATGATTCAATCAATGAATCTTCCGTAACGTGTCGCCCTAATACATTTAAAATACCGTCCTCAAAATGACCTGGAGTCGTATGTCCCTTGTCAAAATGAAGATTTCCCATCTCATCTGTGTAAACTAGGTCAGTAAATGTACCGCCGATATCTGTTGCAATTTTCAAGTCTTCATCCCTCCTCGTTCCTATAATCGGAACACTGTTCCGATTAACAATTAAGTAAATTATATTTAAAAGAAAAAGAAAATTCAATGTATTTTATAAATAAAAATTCATTTGACAATTAAATTTATGGTAAAAACCCTCATTTTCTTACCATTTTTAGGTTATCATTTATAAAAATAACCAAATATTACATTTCATAAATTCACTTTTATTTGTTATAAAAACACAAAAAGACCCTGGTTATACACCAGAGCCCTAATCAACATAATTATCAAAAAACCATATCCTCTATAGGAGAGGATCATTACAAATAAAAAGCCTTTTAGAAAATATAAGTTTATTGGAAAACGTTTATGAATTATCTATCGCCGTACTTCTTCTATGTTCCCTGTTTATCGTAAGACTTCTAGAAAGATAAAGCGAGAAAGAAAGCTTTCTGTTTTTATGGCTAACTAGTTTTTTACTTAGTAAATATGATGCCGATCTACTTTAACTTTTTTTAAAATATTAAAGCTGCCCTTTCTGACTAAAAAGGAGCAGCCTTTAATATTATATATTATTTAGAACAAGCCTACCGCATGTCCTTCACTATCGACATCCATACGTAAGGCAGCTGGCTGTTTTGGTAACCCAGGCATTGTCATAATATCACCTGTCAGACAAACTAAGAAGCCTGCACCAAGCTTTGGAATGACTTCACGAATCGTTACTGTAAATCCTTCTGGACGACCAAGTAACGTTGGTTGATCAGATAACGAATATTGTGTTTTTGCCATACAAATCGGCAGAACATCCCAGCCGAATTTTTCGATTTGCACGATTTGCTTTTTCGCTTGGTCTGTAAATTGGACATCTTTCCCACCATAGACCTTTTGAACAATTGTACGAACTTTTTCTTCAATCGATTCTGCTACATCGTATAAAGGGGAGAAATTATTTTCTTCATCAAGGACAGAGAGTACTTGCTCTGCTAAAGCTAAACCGCCTTTGCCGCCCTCTTCCCAGACATTTGTACGGGCAATGCGAACATTATTTTCTTGACACCAATTTAACACTGATTCTAGTTCCGCCTCTGTATCTGTAATAAAACGGTTTAATGCGATAATTGGCTCTACACCGAATGTGCGAATCGTTTCCACGTGTTTGGCTAAGTTTTCAATGCCTTGTAACAGCGCAGGCACGTTTTCTCCAACGAGAGCCGTTTTTGCTACACCACCATGCATTTTCAATGCACGAATCGTTGCCACAATCACTACGGCACTCGGTTTGAAGCCTGCCTTACGTGCTTTAATGTTCATGAACTTTTCAGCACCTAAATCTGAACCGAAGCCCGCTTCTGTTACGACGATATCCGCTAGCTTACGTGCTGTTTGTGTCGCCATAATTGAGTTACAGCCGTGTGCAATATTGGCAAATGGACCGCCATGAATAATAGCAGGTGTCCCTTCTAATGTTTGCACTAAGTTTGGTTTGAACGCATCTTTTAGTAGTAAAGTTAGCGCGCCTTCTACTTGTAAATCACGCACAAATACCGGCTCACGATTATACGTATAACCGATGACGATGCTTGCTAAACGCTCACGTAAATCGTCTATGCTTGTCGCTAAACAGAATACGGCCATTATTTCAGAGGCAACTGTAATATCAAAGCCATCCTCACGTGGCATTCCTTGCACAGGACCACCAAGACCGATAACCACTTTTCTTAGAGCACGGTCATTTAAGTCCATTACTCGCTTCCAAATGATACGGCGAGGATCAATGTTTAATGCATTACCTTGGTGGATATGATTATCTATAAAGGCTGATAACGCATTGTTGGCTGTTGTGATGGCATGCAAGTCGCCAGTGAAATGCAAGTTAATATCTTCCATTGGTACAACTTGAGCATATCCACCACCTGTCGCGCCTCCTTTTACACCCATTACCGGGCCAAGGGAAGGCTCACGCAATGCGACAACTACATTTTTCTTTAATTGATGAAGTGCATCTGCCAACCCAACCGTTACTGTTGATTTTCCTTCACCAGCTGGAGTTGGACTTATCGCTGTCACTAACACGACCTTCGCATCCTCGCCCTGTGCTGTAATTTTTATAGGATCTATTTTTGCCTTGTAGCGGCCATATTGTTCTAGTGCATCTTCTGGAATACCTGCCGCTTTTGCTATATCTATAATAGGCTTCATAACCGCTTGACTAGCGATTTCTAAATCTGATAAAGGATGATTTCTCGTTGTCATTTGGCACCCTACTTTCTATATTATTTAACTCCATTATAGACTTTATTGAGAAAGAAAACACAGTTAGTTACGCAATATTTCGACAATCAATTGACAACTGTAATCAATTCATGTATGTTCTAAGAGAAAATGCAATTTTTTCATTTTTTATCAATTATGCCACGTGTTAATTGATAGTATTTTACATTCGAGCGCATTGGAGGCGAATGCTTATGCAACAAGGAATCGTAAAGTGGTTCAATAACGAAAAAGGTTATGGCTTTATTGAATGTGATGATGGAGAAGATGTATTTGTACATTTTACGGGCATACAAGAGGAAGGCTTCCGTACACTTGAAGAAGGACAGAAGGTTTCATTTGATGTAGTGGAAGGCAATCGTGGTCCTCAAGCGTCAAATGTTGTGAAATTATAAGCGACAAGGAGCTGTTCATTTGATGAACAGCTCCTTCTTTGTTTTTTTGTAACTATGGGTTAAGCCAATAAAATGCTCCTGGAGAAATTAAAGTTTCCTTCGTCCGATCTGTATCTCTCAACGTAACACCGAACGGCCCTTCACATTTTCGACCAAGCATCATTTTTGTTGCGGCAGCTTCTTCGTAAAAATCTAAACGAATATTAGGCAAATGTAATGAAACAAATTCCGAGTGAACTTCAGGCTCTGATAATTGTAATACTTCTTGCCATATCTTTGCAGTTGCCCTCGCATCTTGGACATAAAACTGTACTGACTCCATCGAAATATTTTGTGTTGTTTTTAGAGCGCCACTTGCCTCTAATTGTGCGTAACGCTCCTCATCCCCATCAGCCCATTCAATAAAAAATGGAAAATCGATTACTTGCTCTTGTTTCCCGAAATGTAATAGTTTCCATTCAACAACTGATCCATCAGGTCGTGTTCGACTACAAGCATCTGGTCCATAAACTTCTAAGCCAAGCGCACGTAAACGCTGTGCCTCTGCTTCTATTTTTGTAGTGCGTAAAGCAATTCTAGAAAAACCATAGCGCTCATTGTCCTGTTTAAAAGTATAATGTAAGGAATACGGTAATTTCGCCGCTTCCTCAAATAGCGCATGATCATAAACCGCTATTTGTTCAATATAGCTTAACCCAAAATAGCTTAATGTGTTATACGTTCCCCACATTGTGTGCTGACCACCATTTACGGTATGGATATGACGTTTATTTAAAAAGACTTTCATATTTTCCGGTGATTGAACTTGATGAACGATATGATCAAAATACAAAGTCATTCTTCTTCCCCCTTTTTGTCCTTTCATTATATACTTTACCTGTTAGTTTTCTAGGTTTAAATTAAAATTAGGAATATTCAAATAATTAAAGGTGTTAAATTGGGTATTTAGAAGAGTAGAGGTACATCACAACTATAAATCGTTATGTATATTGTTATAAACTATTTTATTCACTATCACTTTTTAAATTATTAAAAATGCTGAGCATGAATGTTAAACCTGCAACTATTTCAATGAAATAGGAACTTATGACTTTACTAAACAATATACCACCTATGGGTAAAGATAATGGCAAAATTGTAGCGATTGGCAGAAATATTGAAAAGAGAAAACACGGAATGAACACGCAAATAAGTAAAGGCAGATTTATATTAATGGTCCATTTTTTTATAAAAATAAGTGATAAATAGACACCCAACATAAAGAGAGTAATAAAATTAGTCCAAAAAATAGGAGTTATACTAAATGTTGAATCTGACATAACTCTAATTTCATTTTTAATCTCATAACTGATAATTGTTAATAAAAATAAACCTATAACCCAAATTAATTTCCATAAATAAGGTGACCATTTTTTCATAAAAAACCCCCTCCTTAGCCTCTTAGAAGTTTCATTTATTATTATTAATACGTCCCAAAATTCAAATAGTTCCAAAATGGTCCGTATATTATAAATTATCTGCTTTCAAATGAACATCAACACGTTTTGAATTGCTGATTTTTATCCTTTTGACTTTAGTAAGTCTTTTACAATACGGACAATTTACGTGCTGCCCCTCTTCTTTTCCTTGGGGGCAGCATGTAATACAAAAAAGTTTCATACATAGGAAAAAGGGTAATTTATTGATAAATAAATTAAACAGAATCAGCTAGAGTTTATAAGGAGCGTTTTCTGTAATCGTTTTTTCGACTTTTAGATGCTCCTTTTTATAATCAAAATATTGATAGAACAGACATTCTTCATTTTGTCTTTTGTTAATATGCTTTTTTGGACAAACCAATTTTTTTAAGAAGAGCTAGCGGTCAGAAAGGATAAGAAAATGAAAAAAATTTTTTATGTAGGCCTAATCATCCTTAATTTTTGCCTATTTACCACAACGAAGGAAGTAGAGGCACAGGAAAATCACGAAACGGATCGAAAGGTCATCCTTATCTCATTTGACGGAATGAAAAATGACTATACTAAAAAATATGTGCAAGAGAATAAATTACCTCATATCAAACAGATGCTAGAAAATGGCGTTACTGCCGAAAAACCTGTTACGATTACCCCTTCTCTTACTGCGCCTTCACATGCAGCAATAGCAACAGGGGCTACACCGAAACAAACTGGCATCGTAAGTAATCATTTTCACGAACCAAACACAGCTTTAGATAATGAAGAAAGCGGTTTTCAGGCAAAAAGCGAAGTACCTCCTTTATGGGTAGAAGCTCAAAAACAAGGGAAAACAACGGCCACCATCGCTTTTCCTGGTGCTAATCCCAAAGTGGAAAAACAAGGCGATTATTCAATATATTTTGGAGAAACTTGGTCTCCAAGTAAGTTGGAATCGTTAACCTTTAAGAAAACTACTGAATGGGTTCAATCCCCTAAAAGCTTCAGTCCTTTAAAGGAAGCGAAATTCTCCATTAAAATGAAAGATGAAAAAGATCGTCTCCTCCACATTTTGGCGATTGACTCAACGGATGATCAAACTGAAAACTATGACACGTTTATATTATCTGAAGATAAAAAAGTAGATTCTGAGGACGCTATTGTGAAAGGAAACAAATGGGAGTCACTCCCAATTCAAATAAAAGATCATCAATCTGCGGGGTTTTGGTTCAAAATGAGAGTAGATAACGAAAATCTTAGCAGTCCTGTAAAGTTGTACCGGACAGCTGTAACTTCTAGTCGAATTAGTGGTCCTAAAGGATTTGCCGAAGATATTGAGAAGGAATTTGGATTTTATCCAGCACAAGATGATGATAGTGCCTTTGAGAAAGGATGGATTACAAGAAAGGAATATGAGGAGATTAGTAAACGACATATCATGTGGGTCACAAAAGTTTCGCTTTATGTAAAACAGCAATACAATCCTGATTTGCTAATGTTTTATACACCACATATTGATCATGAACAACATAAGTATTTATTAATAGACCCTCGTCAGCCAGACTATTCAGATGAAAAGTCAAAAAAATATATGAGCTATATCGAGTGGTCGTACCGATTAGCCGACGAAGTAGTTGGTGAAACATTGAATTCCCTAAAAGACAATGATTATTTGTTTGTCGTCTCAGATCATGGAATGGAACCTGCCCATTCTACTCTTTCGCCTAACAAAGTACTGCAAGATGCAGGGTTATTAGCGGTCGATCAACACGATAAAAATAAAATTAATTATGCAGAATCAAAAGCATACGCCATTCCAAGTGGATCAGCAGCAAATGTATACATTAACCTACAAAACCGTGAAAAAGGCGGAATTGTCCCTCAAGAAGAATATAATCATGTCCGTGACCAAATCATCCAAGCTTTTAAAGAGGTCGAAGTTACATATAACAAAGGAGCAATGATTCGATATGAAATGAAAAAAATGAAGTCTGCTATACAAACGGACAATTATTCGTTAGCTACTGTTCAACAGCATGTCAAAAATATTTGGAGCCATCTGTTAGAACCAAGAATCCATCCTTATGAAAGTGTATTGAAAAATGAAAATATAACGCTTTTGGAACATCAAAATGCAGGCGATGTCGTATTAATAGGTGCACCTGGCTATGTTATTGGTAGCGACATTGAAGAAAATGTAACGCCTCCAATTGAATTAGGGACACATGGAGGGGATGCAAACAGAAGCATGCTTAGACCTATTTTTATCGCGACTGGAGCAGAATTTTCAAAAGGGAAAGAAATAAAATCCACATCTAATTTAGATATAGCACCGACGATTTACGATTTACTAGGGTTAGAAATACCTTCATTTGTAGAAGGCAAAATCATTGAAGGGATTTTTAAAGATCAAAACAGTGAGGAACATTCGGAATGATTAAACGTTCGCTCAACATCTGCCTTTAATATCCTCTATGTGTTGCTCTTTCTGCAGGCACATTGTTGCTGCAACCCTCGCTAACGCGAAAGAATAGAAGCGCATTTCAGATAGATATGAGTGTATTCCCAATGAAAATTCCTTTTGATAATAGACATAGAAAAACACCCTTTAGAAAATATCTTCTAAAGGGTGTTTCGTTGTAACTTTAATTCAATTCTACATCATCTGTCATACCTTGAAACTGTAAAGCACGATATAAAAATGCAACAAACTGCGCTCTTGTGACAGGTTCATTTGGGTAGAATCTTCCATTATCACCAAGCGTAATACCTTCACGCTTAAGCACGGAAATATAGCCTGCACTCCAATGTGTACTAGCGACATCTGCAAATGAACTTGTTCCTTCTGGCGTTAAACCAAGTACCCCAACAAGCACTTTCGCTAACTGCGCACGGGTCATATTTTCTGTTGGGCGGAAAGCGCCATTTGTGCCATCAATTATTCCTGCTTTTTGTAAAGCTCCTATCGCCTCATAATAAGGATGTGTTGACGGCACATCCGAAAAAACCTTCGTTGTTCGTACTTGTTCAAACGAAAATGCTCTTGTCAGTAGTGCTGCCACATGCATACGGCTAATCGGTGTATTTGGACGGAAAGTGCCATCCTCAAAGCCTTGGATAATACCTTGTGCCGTCAGTTTCTCAATCATCTCTTTTGCCCAATGCCCATCTAAATCACTAAACGTTACGATTGGCTTTGGTGTTTGTGGCTCTTGTGGTGGTTTAGGTTCTTCTACAGGGAATGCCGTCCATTTGGCATAGAGCGAAATATTTTCTCGCACAATCGTTTCCTCACGCCACTGCTTTGTCAGTGCTTCATCTTGATACCATCCAGAAAAGCGATAGCCTTCTTTTGTTGGGACAGGTAAATCACTAACTTTTGTATTGGCGGTAATTTCAATTGGCTTCATAACTGTTCCACCATTGGTATACAAGGAGATTTTCACCTTTGCTGGTGGCGAATTGTCTTGGTCGTTTGTTACAGGTGGAGTTGTCGAATTACCTCCTCCTCCTGTTGTTGGCGGATTCGCTAGCCATTGGGCATAAAGCGTAACATTTGCTTTACCCATTTTGAATGTTACTTTTTCAGCATAGGCTGTCCCTTTACCATCTGCTTGAGTGCTCCACCCCTTGAACGAATAGTTTGTTCTGAAAAGTAGACCACTATTGCCTTGCACCGTTACGTTGTCATTTTCTTCGTACGATTTACTATCCTGTGGCACAGTACCACCTGTTGCCCCATTTTTATCATATATGACGGTATAAGTTGGATTCGATGTCCACTTTGCGTACAACGTTATTGCTTCTGTTACGACATCTGTTGCAAAATCCCATCCCTCTGTTAATGCAGTATCTTTATGCCAGCCTCCAAACATATATCCTAGTTTGGATGGTATTATCGGTTTCGGAATTTTTCCATTATACGCTACATTATCTGGTGCAACATATGTGCCACCATTTGAGTTAAAAGTTATTGTATAACTATTGGCTATCCATTTAGCGTAAAGCGTTGTATCGCCAGCCACTACATCTGTCATAAAGTCCCACTCTGTTGTGAAGCTGGCATCTTTATACCAACCTGTAAACGTATGTCCTATTTTGGTCGGGGATGCCGGTTTTACTAATTTGTCTTGATAATTAATAGTAATGTCACTTATTGCACTTCCGCCGTTAGTGTCAAATCCTACTGTATATTGTTTTGGCAAAAGTGTGACGGCGGTGCTTGTTAGCGACGCTACTCCAGTGGCATCAAAAGCCAACTGTGCTCCAGTCACTTCATATGAATTACTTGCACCTAAATTAGAGAAGCTGACAATTCCAGCGTTAGCTGTAACGTTTAAGTCCCCCGTTAATGTCCATGCTCCTGTATCTTTCTTCGTCACGGAAACAATCTTCGTACTATCATTCACACTTACATTCTCATAAACATCGTATAGCGTTAGTACCGGCTGTTGAGCAAATGGCCCACCATTTATAGTTGGCGGAACAATATCTGTTGTCAACTTCATCGTAGCTGTGGTTCCAGCCTCCGGAGTAATCGTTAACAAATTGGCTGTTGGTGTGCTAACACCTGCTACTTCAAGTTGAATTGACTGCGTTGTTGCTGCATTCAACTTCAATTTTGAAATTGCTACTCCGTTTATAAATTGTATATTGACCGTCTGACTTATTGGTGTCAGTGGTACCCCACCGAAACTACCTATGGAACCGTTTGGAGCTTGTTTGTAGCCACTAATTATCACAGTTTTTACTCCATTAAACGAAGTGTCTGTATTACCTAATGCATTCATGACAGAAATCTTGATGCTATTATCATTTCCAACTATGGGAGTAAGCGATTCTACTGAAGCACTTACTGCTTGTGCAGGCTGAGGATCAAATTGCACACTGGTCTTTGCTGCTAAAGTTTGGCCATCAACACTTGCACCGATTGTAGCAGTGCCAACTGTCGTTGGGGCAGTTAAAGTTGCAGTATACATACCGTTGTTATGGTCTGCTACAGTGCTTAACGTTCCTAAAGTGGATGACATTTCTACTGCCGCTCCTCCAGCCTTAATTTCGTGATTTTGAGCATCCTTCAATTTCACAGTCACCATTGTCTGACTTGTTCCATCTGCTAACAAGGAACTATTGGTAACAGCAATCGTACTGTTCTGTGCTGACGGAGGACCTGATACAAATTGTACGCTAGTCGTTGCTGCCATAGCTCTACCACCAATACTTGCACTGATTATAGCTGTACCGATAACCGTTGAAGTAGTTAAGGTCGCAGAATATGTACCATCGTTATTGTCTTTGACAGCACTTACCGTTCCTAGTGTTGACGAAATAGTCACTGTCTCTCCACCTGTTAGTACATCATTGCCTTGGACATTTTTTAATTTGACAGTCACTGACGTATGACTTATACCATCTGCTTCAAGACTAGGATTACTTACAAACACTTCACTCTCGATTGGAGATATCGAATAGTCTAGAATCATATAAGTGTTGAAAGTAAAATCGAAACCAGCGGCTGAGGATGATCCTCTTGGATATGGATTATTAGGACTCACAGACCAACCAAAGCCAGCCGTCGATCCACCGTTTTCAGTGGAAAGCACCATGCGATACATCTTTTCCCTTATCAAGTAAGGTGATAGATTAGAAAAATCAATAGAAGTCCAGCCTGAGCCGAATGATGCCAACTGTGTTGAAGCAACTGGAGTTGACAAATCATCTTCTTTATAAATACTTGCTATGAGTGCGCCAGTTGAACTATAACTACCAGCTATATTAATGTCAATTTTGCTAAGATTTCCAGAAACCGCTGGAGTAAACGTCTGATATCTCGGATTATCCTTATTTACAAAGATGTTACCATTTAGAATCATCTGAGATTGATCTAAAATAGGTGAACCTGCCGCTTTAACACTACCCCCAGGTGATATAACACAACAACTCATAAATAATAAAAATATCGCGACCCACAGTTTTATTTTTTTCATTCATTACCTCCACTCTTCATAAATGTTAATCGTAATGCTAATTGAATGAAATAACTAGCATTACCCCATTTGGATAGTTTTCACATACTGAACTTCATCAATTCAACTGCAACTCTTTTAATGACCACCTCACTAGTTTAGAAACAGGCTAGAACGTTAGCTGGCTCCCTTTCTCTTTTTCTATATAGCAGCAATCTCCACTAAGTAGGTAATTCAATTACATACTAATTAATTGTACTTTAGATAAAAAGTGGATGATACTAACAAATGTTAATGATGCAAAAATTAACATTCTAAATGTAGAACTAACAACATCTAGTTTGCAGTATCAGTGTTGTACCTTTTATACCTCTGAAACACTTACATCGCCATACATTCGTATTATAATACGGTATTCATCCAATCAAACATGCTATGAAGTTCATATTTCTCATAATACGCTTACGAATTAACCTTTTTATAGACAAAAAACACTCCTTTATCCAATCTAAAGGAGTGTTTTTTCACGACTTTTTCACAATCGACTCAATTTTCATTTTAGAGATGCTAAAATATAACTTTAGTGCTCGCAATCAATCAAAAATACTATCATCTACTAATTTGTAAGTAATGTTCCAGCATAAATTGCGTTCGTTCTTACGCCTGGTTTAATTTCTCCATTAATAGAGTAAATATTTTTATCCATTAACACTAAGCCCTCTCCACAAGGTGCATCAAATGGAACTTTTCCTACAGAGCGCCAAGTATCCTTTTGCGCATTATAGATTAGTACATCTTTATTCCAATTAAACTCATAAGGATCAGCAGTAAAGTATTTTGTTCTAAATGCCAATAATTCTTCATCTTTTAATGATCCTAAATTTTTAACAGCATTATCATATACTGCTTTATTAAAGCCGCCGATTACCAACATTTCATTTTTATTTAATTTGACCGAATTTGCGCCAAGTAAAGAAATTTCTTTCCCATTTACTTTTACAGAAGAAACTTTTGTCCATTGGTTTTTCTCGATATTGTATTTGTAGCCATCTGTATAAGCAATCGATCCTCCGCCACTAAATACATAAAGATTTCCATCTAATATTTGAGCTACGCTTTGATTTCTAACACTTTCTCCTGGTATTGAAGCTAGCTCTCTAGTTTTGGATGTTTTTAAATCGTACTCGTATAATTTATTGCTTTCTTTTGCATTTTGCTTACCAAGACCAATATACAATTTCCCATCTTTCTCAGCAGCTATACCATCGCTTATCGTAAATGGCAGATCGCCTATTTTTTCTACTTTCAATTTTTTATTTTTATCAATTGTTAATAAAGTGATATCGTCTGCATATTCTTTGTCAGGGCTTCCACCAATATAATAAATTCCTTTGTCAGTCGTTATGGAGGACCCATAGCCTATTTCATGATTAAGATTTGTATGTTCCACCAATGTTAATTGATCTTTCTCTTTTTTATAAACATATATATCTGAGTAATGTTGCTTTGCGCCTCCATTTAGTACTGTATCATAAGGGAAATTCGCGCCGCCTCCTACAATTAAATAATCTTTATATGAGCCAGATAACACGCCAGCTGTCCCAATGTTCTTTTCAAATCCTTTTTGTGCCTCGAGTTCTCCTGCATGTTCCCATGTTATTCTTTCCACTGAATCTCCGCCTTTAGAAGCTTCTACTTTACTTCCAATACCTACGCCCAAAACCAACATTGATGTCATAGCTGCTACCCAAAATTTTTTCATAATTTCTCCTCCTCTTAATATGGAAATTACATCAAATTTCTTTTTATAGATAATAACAAAATATCTCCAATCACCACCTTTGGGGGATTACATTTATTTCTAAATCACCTTTATTGAAATTCTTAATATTCCGAATATTTAATTGTTAAAAAAATCTTTACTTTGTTTTTTAAACGAAAACTAAAAGAGAAATGAGGTAGAATTGGCAACCTTAGTGGTATATAGTCTGCGCTAGAAGTCGCAAAAGCAATTTATCAATAATTCGTTTAAGAACGCGCCAATTTTCAAAACTATGTAAATGACTAGTTTCAAGAAAGTTTTCGCGTTCTTTGTTAATCGTTCCCTCTGTCTATTCCCCTATATATAGTCTGCTAGGGTATATTAACAAAGAGATTTACAATACAATTATTTATCTCTAGCTTTAAAAGCTCATAGCTAAAAACGATTAGAAGATAAATAATGCTAGTCCATCAGGCTTTCTTTTTGATAAGATAAAATCCCTCGGCAAAATGTCATCTGCACATCATAATCATTGTTTAACACAACTAAATCTGCATCCATGCCAGCTTTAATAGTTCCTTTACGATCACTTATATTTAACTGTTTTGCAGGATTCGTTGATGTCATTTTAATAACATCCTCGAGCGTACAGTCATCACAATATTTCAGCATATTTTTTAGCGCATCACTTAGTTTTAAAACACTGCCTGCTAATGTGCCATTCTCTAATACAGCCATTCCATCTTTCACAATGACCTTTTGACCGCCTAAATCGTAGTTGCCATTTTTTAAGCATTTTGCCCGCATGGAATCTGTAATTAAAATTAGTTTTTCGCTTTTTTTGTTTTGATATGCTAACTGAATCATTGCTGGACATACATGAATGCCATCTACAATTAACTCTGCATATAATTCTTCAAGAAGCAAAGCAGCGCCCACAACACCAGGCTCTCGATGATGCAATCCTTTCATCTGATTAAACAAATGAGTAACTTGTGTAGCGCCAGCCCCTATTGCCTTTTTTACATCTGCAAATGTCGCATCTGAATGACCAATTGAAATGACAATTTCATTTTCTTTAAGATAGCGAATGAATTCCAATCCGCCCTTTTGCTCAGGAGCCAACGTAACCAGTTTAATTGTTCCTTCAGCAAGTTCTTGCCACTTTTCAAAAAGTGGGATTTCCGGCTGGATGATAAAATCAACTGGTTGTGCTCCTGCCATGCTAGGATTAACAAAGGGCCCTTCAAGATGAACGCCAAGCACCTCAGACTGTCCTGGATTTTGATAACTTTTTATAAAGCTCGCTGCATTTTTCAATGCTTTTGAAATATTCTCATCAGATTGGGTCATAGTAGTCGCTAGAAAGCTTGTGGTACCTTCCTGTGGTAATGCTCGGACAATTGTTTCAAAAGATGCTATTTCTGCATCCATTACATCAGCCCCAGACGTCCCGTGCGTGTGAATATCAATCATGCCAGGGATTACTGATTGTCCTTGTAAGTCGATAACATAGAATTGATCATCTGCTTTATAGTTGGTCATCCAGCCTGTTTCTTGAATTTTCATTCCATCAATTTTAATAAATCCATCGGAAATAATCTGATTTTCTGCATAAATTTTTGCATTGATTAAAACAATTGATTGATCCATTCTATCTTACCTCTCAATTCATTTAGCTTAGCCATTCCACATATTACGAGCTTTCAGCAACTTCAAGTTTCCCTTTAAAACATCTTTTCAATAACTGCTTGAGCAGTTAGTTCTTTGTTATGAACAGATTCTTTGTTCGTTTTTTTGAAGTATTCAAGATAAAGTAAATCTAAAAGATAAAGCTGTGATATTTTTGCAGATAAACTGCCCCCTTGCAGTGGTCCTTCATTTGCACCACAAAGCAGTGTAATATCTGCGAAACTTGTCAAAGGAGATTTTGCAAATCTCGTTATCGAAATAATTTTTGCGCCTCTTTCTTTTGCTACTTTTGCTACTTCAATCGTATCTTTCGTTGAGCCTGAATAAGATATTAGAACAGCTACATCTTGCTCAGTCATTAAAGCAGCAGACATAATTTGAAGATGAGAATCCACTGAGCACTCAGTTTTATTGGTAATTCTCATAAATTTATTTTTTGCTTCCATTGCTGTCATTAAGGAAGAACCTACGCCAAAAAAGTGTATTCTTTGAGCATCTATCATGCACTCAACAGCATGCGCAATATCGCTTTCCGATAGTAGATTATAGGTTTCAGTCAACGCATGGACATTGGACGATAAAACCTTTGACGATAGTTCTGCAATTGTATCCTGCATCGTAATCGCACTGGAAAGTTGCGGAGTTTCATTATCTAGCGTAATGCTATGTGCAAGCATAATTTTAAACTCTTGATACCCTTTAAGATCCATCGTTTTACAGAATCGAAACACGCTTGACTCACCTACATTACATTCGTCAGCTAAATCAGTAATTGACATGTAAATGACATCTTTTATATTTTCGAGAATATAATCTGCTACCTTTTTTTCCGTGTTAGTAAATGAGTTGTATCTCGAATGAATAAGTGAAAATATATCTTGATTTCCCATAATAGTACTCCTTCTATTAATCGCCTCTTAAATGAAGTGATACTGCGCCAAGAATGCCCGCTTTATTTCCAAGTGAGGCTTTCATGATTTTTACATCCGAGAAACTCTCCATCGTTAACAATTTAACTTTATTCGCTATATTGTTAACGAGATTTTCTTGCTCCATTACACCACCACCTATAATAATCGCTTGTGGATTAAAAATGTGAATGAAGGAAGCTAACCCAAATGCTACTTCTAAAATCCAATCCTGAAGAACTTTTTCTAAACTTTTATCTCCTTGAAGCATTTTTTCGAAAATGACTCTACCATTTATAAAGTCAGAGTTTACTTCCTGTGCTCTTTTTATTAAAGAGGTTGTAGATGCATACGATTCATAGCATCCATTCTTACCACAGTTACAATTTTCACCGAATGGATGGGTAATAACATGCCCAAATTCTGCTGCCAATCCATTATGTCCTTTATATATTTTAGAGTCTATTATTATGGCACCACCAATACCTGTACCATATGTTAAACAAAGAAAATCTTTATAGTCCTTTGCAGCACCAAAATACTTTTCTCCTAATGCAGCTGCGTTGACGTCATTTTCAACTTTAACAGGAACTTTAAATTGTTTTTCAAGGATAGCCTTTAGTTGAGTACCAGTATAATTTGGAATATTATCATTAGCATAAATTATAGATCCATCTGCACTATTTACCTGTCCTGCAGTGCTAATACCTATTGCATGAAAGCCCTGATACTCATTTATTATCTTAATTAGTTTTTCAACTAAATACTTTCCACCTTTTTTACTTTCTGTATCATATTCTTTAAATACTTCTATTTGCCCATTTTCATCAGACATGCCAACTTTTATCGATGTACCACCAATATCAGCTGCTAATATCTTCACTTCAATCATCCCTTTAGCCTGACTATCTCTAATTTACTTTATACTGATTGAATCGCACTAACAAATCTTTTAGTAATTTCCATCGGTCTTGTAATAGCAGTACCGACAACTGCTGTATGAACGCCAAGATCAAAAACGCGCTTTAGTTCGTCGGGAGTCCAAATGCCGCCTTCAGCAATGACAGGAATAGGGAAACTTTGAATTAGTCTTTTAATCAACTCTAAATCGGGTAATTTTTTATCATTTGTATATTCTGTATAACCGCTCAATGTTGTACCTAAGCAATCAAACCCTAATTCATACGCCTCTTTAGCCTCTTCATAAGTAGAGCAATCCGCCATAAAAATCTGATCTTTATACTTCTGTCTAATTTCAGGGAATATTTCACTTATTGTAGTGCCGTCAGGTCTAAGTCTTTTTGTGGCATCAAGAGCGATAATATCTACCCCCTCCTTGTAAAGCAATTCAACCTCTTTACCAGTCGGTGTAATACACACATCCGATTCGTCAGATGACTTTTTGATAATGCCAATAATGGGTAGGTCAACCATACTCTTTATTTCTCTAATATCTTCAATACTATTTGCTCTAATTCCTTTAGCCCCTCCAAGCATCGCTGCATAAGCCATTTTCCCCATAATAAAAGAGCTGTGAAGAGGTTCTTCTGGAAGTGCCTGACATGAAACAATCAGTTGTCTTTTAATATCTTCAAAAACTTTCTGTTTTTTATTCATTTGCATACATCTCCATGGATAATCATATTACTTATCTGCCCCAATCGTAATTCCTTTTGTAAAATACTTCTGGAAGAAAATAAATATTAGTAGCATAGGAATTGCTGCTACAGTAGCACCCGCCATCTTATAAGCAAAGTTTGGATTTAAGTCTTGCATTAAAGTTGCAATACCTACCATCAGTGTTTTTGAGTTAACATCTTGGCCTACAACGAGTTGCCATAAGTAATCATTCCAAACCTGAACAAAATTAAGAATAAATAACGCACCAATACCCGGTTTAACTAGTGGCAGCATGATTTTATAAAATATACGAAATTCGCTGGCACCATCGATTTTTGCGGCTTCTCTTAATGAATCAGGAATTGTATCAAAAAATCCTTTTAGTAAAAATACGCCAAATGCTGTTGCTACATTAGGCCAAATCATACCACTTAACGTATTTACCATATTTAAGTCTTGAATAATTCTAAACAGTGGAACAATCATAACTTCTTTTGGAATCATTAAACTTGAAATAAAAATAATGAAAATAACATTTTTACCTTTAAATTTCAGCTGGGAAAATGCATAAGCTGCAAGGGAACTAACAACAATTAATGCAAATGTAGACATCAGCGCTACAAATAAACTATTATACGTCCACGTTAGAGCAGGCTGATTATTAAACACATCCACATAGTTACTAAAGTTTAAGCTTTTAGGAAACCAATCTGGTGGCATCTTCACAACATCAGCACTGTTCTTTAATGAACTCGTCACAAGCCAATATAATGGGAAAAGACTTAAAACAGCGAAAAATATAACAATGCAGTTTGTTATAATTTCTATTTTTTCTCTTTTCCTCTTGTTCTTATTTCTTAACATACTCATTCACCTCTAATCCTTCTTAAACATAGCTCTTAGCTGTGGAGTAGATAACACTAATGTAATGAGGAACATAATTACACCTACTGCAGAAGCAATACCAAGCTGATTATACTTAAATGCATTATTATATAAGTAATACATAAGTGTCGTAGAGGCGTTGTTTGGACCTCCACCTGTTAATAGCTGTATTACGACAAATATTTTGAGTACAGCAATAATGTTCATAATAATAATGTAAATCGTTGTTGGTTTTACCATTGGGATAATAATCTTAAATATTATTTTCATTCGGCTTGCACCATCGACTTCAGCTGCTTCAAAAAGTTCCTTTTGCACACCAATCATAGAGGCAATATAAAGAATGATTGCCTGCCCTACATTTGTCGCAAAGGTTACGAAAATAATTACAGGCAGTACCCAATGTGTATCCCCTAAAAAGTTGACTGAGGTTTCCATTTTTCTTGCTAAAAATGGTATAAGTCCATTTGCTGGATTTAGCAAAAAACTCCAAATCATACTCATAACAACCATCGAAACCATGACCGGAATATAATATGCTCCTTGTATGAAGGACACATATTTTGCATTTTTATCAAAAACAGTAGAGGCAACAAACAGAGCGAAAATTACTGTTAATGCCACAATGAAAACAACAAAAATAATTGTGTTGATTGTAGATTGCACGAAAACAGGATCACTAAATAATTTTCGATAGTTTTCAAACCCAACAAATATTTCATTCTGATAGTTAATCTTAAATAAACTTAAGCGAATCCCTTCAATGATAGGGTAAACTAAAAATACTAAAAAAAGTAATATTTGAGGTCCAATAAACAAGTATCCTGTCATATTTTCTTTAAAAGATTTTTTATTGATTTTCATCGGTATCATTTACCTTTCTACAATTTAAGCCCCAAAATAAAGGGGCTTAAATTGTTGTAAAGTTATATACGCGCAGAGCTATTTATTATAAATTACAGAGTCTACTTTCGATTCCTCTATAACTTTATTACCATTTGTTTGGTAATCTTTCACAGCCTCATCCGCCGTTTTACCACCAGTATATAAAGCTTGTAATTCTGGATATAAAACTTGTCTTAATTGGCTGTATCCAGGTACATTTCCAGTGAAATTAAACATGTACGGATCATTAGCAGAATACGCCTCAAAGTAAGGTTTATCTGATTTAAACTCATCAGCAACAGTTGTTCTAACTGGTACACCATTTTTAGATGCCTTCACAAGTTCAGGATCTGTAGAAATAAATTTCACGAAATCCTTACTAATTTTAATTCTTGTTTCGTCTTTTGTATCAAAAACGGCTGCACCTGTTACATAAGTAAATGTTAATGGTTTCCCGCTCTCAGAAGGAATATTAGCCAGTCTTATATCAAATTTAGGCGCTTTTCCACTTTCCATATCAGCCATTGCATTATTGAATAAAATTGCGTTTGTAAAACTAATTGCAAGCTGTTGATTTTGGAACATCGCGTTCACATCGTTTGAAGAAACGGATTCTGCACCTGGGTTTGTTAAGCCCTCATCATAAATTTTCTTTAACCAATTTGCAGCTTTCACACCACTTGCGTCATCAATGATTAAATTTCCATTGTTATCAAAGAACTGATTGCCAAACATTCTTAAATAAGCAAGATTCCAAGTATCACCTTGATTATTTAGCGCGTATAATCCCATTGGATACGCATTTGAATATTTATCTTTAGGTAAATCTGTTTTTAACTTGTTTAGAATTTTTTCATAGTCAGCTAGAGTCCAAGTTTTGATTTCATGCTCTCCACCAATATACTCATCTAGTCCAGCAGCTTTAAACATATCTGCGTTGTAAGTTAAAGTACCTGGGTTATGTGAGAATGGGAAGAAGTACACATCATCACCAAATGTCACGCTATCCCAATAACCTTGTGCAATATCTTTTTTCGATTCATCATCAACGATATCATTTAACGGTACTAAAGCACCTCTATGAGCATAGTCGCCCATTGCAAACACACTTTCAAAAAATACATCTGGAGGTGTTCCACCATTAAGGCTTACGTTTAATAGCTCATCACGTTGATCACCTGCAATAACTTCTACATTAACTTTTACTTTGTGGTCCTTATACTCAGCAGCAAATCGCTCCCCTGCATGTTTGAAAAAGCTATCATAATCTGCTCCATCTTCAGAAGAATCCAAAACACCTTTCCACTGTGGAGTCAACCAAACTTTTAGTTCTACCTCATCAGAAGAACTAGATTTAGAACTATCTGTAGAATTACTTGTACAACCTGCTAGCACTGAGAGTACAAACAAAATTGCTATTGCGGTTGTTAAATAACGCCTTTTAAACATAAACTACTCCCCCTTAATAATTTAATTTATAAATTAAAATTACCTTTATGAAAGACAAGCCATGAAGCTTGTGTCCTCCCTCCTAATGTGCAACAATTCCCGTATTGCTTTGAGAAATTCAAAACTTCGAATCTCCTGATAGCTACTCTTTGTACTTTAATATTGTTTCATCGATTAACGTCTTAATGCCTGCTACTTTATTTAAATCCTCACCAAATACTGGCTCTAATGGACCTCTTACACTGCCGATATTTACCCCATTTAATTTTAAAACTTCTTTAATCGTCGAATACATGGAACCATTTAATGAACATAAAGTCACGATAATATCATTAATATCATGCTGAATTTTTCTCGCATTTGCGAAATCCCCAATTGATACAAATTCCTCTGCCTTGATAAAAAGTTCCGGCATCGCGCCATAAGTTCCACCAATCCCACTATCTGCACCAATTACTCTGCCTGAAACATATTGTTCATCAGGTCCATTAAATACAATAAAATCTTCACCTGCAGTTGACTTAAATCTTTCAATATCCATAACTGGCATCGAAGAATTTTTTACGCCTATCACTTTCTTATTCTCTAATAATTTCTTAAAGAGATTAATCGAAAGATCAAAACCTGTTGTTTGCGGGATATTGTAAATAATAAATGGCATATTCGTTGCATCCATAATTTCAGTCCAATATTTATAAACTGAACTTTCTGAAAACTTAAAGTAAATAGGTGGAATGGCAGAGACAGCATCATAGCCTAATTCCTCAGCATATTTTGCTAAAATTACACTATCCCTTGTCGATGGTGCCCCAACATGTGCGATTAACGTGAGCTTCTCTTTTACATGTTCTGCCACATATTTTAGTGTTGCTTTTCTTTCTTCAAGGTTGTGATAAATACATTCCCCTGAACTTCCACCAACATAAAGCCCTTTAACGCCTTTGTTGAATAAATAGTCGCAAAGTTCTTTTGTCCGGTTCTCAGATATTTCTCCTTGATCATCATAACAAGCATAAAAAGCAGGAATCATACCTTTATATTTTTCTAAATTCAACTTTGAACACCACCTAATTAATTTTAATAAAATCTTATGTGACATAACATCACGAAAAAATTACTGTACTTCGTAAGCAATGCATAACCTTAATCTAAACAACCAACTGTTACCGCTTACAATTAATATTATAACAATTCAAAATAAAATGTAAATAATTTTCTTTATTTTTTTATTTTTTGGAGAAAAATTTCACCTTTTGTATGCATAAAAAAAGAATTACCTTATAATTGCTACTTTAAATAACATAATACAGCTGTTATGTAGGGCTTCTCGTCAGAACAATTAAATAATGATTGGCGATATTATTTTACAGTAAGGCTGAAAATTGTTTACAATCAGTCTAAAAAGGAGAAACAAATGCTTGAAAAACTAGAAAATCTTTTTCAAACAGCTTTTACGACTACATATAATGCGCAAGATAATAATCGATATTGGTTCCAAACAGAAGATGGCAGGAAATTTGGAATTAGCAAAACAGCCATTTCCAATTCAGAACACAATCTATTAAAAACTTTATTCCTTCCCGTTGAGCATCTTACTATCGAACAAAATAATTCAAATATTCAGCAGAAGTGGTATGATTTTTTATTTAATGATGCAAAAGAGGTACCGTTTTTACAAGATGTAAAAACATTACGTTTTTTTTATTTCTATCTGAAACAACCAATTGATGATTTTAATAACTTTAAAGAAGCGATTACTGGTGGATTTCAGCAACCAATCATTTTAATGATCAATGACACACAAGGTGTGATAATAGATGAAAAGCCACAAGTAGTTTTCGATCAAGAGTCGTTTAATCAGCTAAGTGATACATTAACTAGTGATTTTTTTGTTGAAATTTATAGTTATATCGGTCAACTACATCAAGCAAATTATTTATTGAAAGAAAAATTTGACCATGAATTCCAATGCTTTAACACAATTCATCGTTATGCAAATCGTGAAAAGACGATTACATTTTACGAAGCTTTACCATTATTGATGATTCATTCACCATCATTCGTAAAAAAAGATATACTGTCCGATCTTTTTGTAGAATGTATTGAAGCGCAAGAAATGCTTCATACTATTCAAGTTTTTTTGCAATGTAATTTAAATGCTTCGTTAACGGCAAAAAAGCTCTATATCCATCGCAATAGCCTGCAATATCGATTGGACAAATTTATTGAAAACACTGGAATAGATATTCGGTCCTTTGCAAACGCTGCTTTTGTTTCCCTTGCTATGATACTGTTGAAATCAGAAAATTATCAATAGTTGTACAATGTGCCCAAACTTGTTTTGTGTAATGTATACGTATACATTTTACATATTTTTCTCTTATACTCTAAAAAAACACTTACATAAGGGAGATGACGATATTGGCTGAATTAAAATTACAACATATTTTTAAAATCTATGACAAAAATGTCACAGCAGTAAAGGATTTCAATCTTGATATTGAAGATAAGGAATTTATTGTTTTCGTAGGTCCTTCAGGTTGTGGTAAATCTACTACATTACGTATGGTTGCTGGTCTAGAGGAAATCTCACAAGGAGATTTAATCATTGATGGAAAGCGAATGAATGATGTGGCGCCTAAAGATCGAGATATCGCCATGGTATTCCAAAACTATGCTCTTTATCCACATATGAGCGTATATGAAAATATGGCATTTGGATTAAAACTTCGCAAATTACCGAAAGATGAAATTTCTCGTCGTGTAAATGAAGCTGCCCGCATCCTAGGCCTTGAAGAATACTTAAATCGTAAACCGAAAGCCCTTTCTGGTGGGCAACGTCAACGTGTTGCATTAGGTCGTGCGATTGTTCGTGATGCAAAAGTATTCTTAATGGACGAACCGTTATCGAACTTAGATGCAAAGCTTCGCGTACAAATGCGAGCTGAAATTACAAAGCTTCATCAACGTTTACAAACGACGACAATATATGTTACGCATGACCAAACAGAAGCAATGACGATGGCAACTCGACTTGTTGTAATGAAAGATGGAATTATTCAACAAGTAGGTGCACCAAAAGAGGTATATGAACAGCCTAAAAATGTTTTTGTAGGTGGATTTATCGGATCACCAGCAATGAACTTCTTTACTGGTAAGCTTATAGATGGCAAAATCCATATTGGTAATGCTTCCATTACGGTTCCAAAAGAAAGAATGAAAGACCTACTTGAGCAAGGCTACAACAATAAAGAAATTATTATGGGTATTCGTCCTGAAGATTTCCATGATGAACAGGCATTTATTGAATCTTCACCAGGCTCTAAAGTAGATGTAACAATAGAAGTAGCTGAACTAATGGGCGCAGAAATCATGCTCTATTCGCAAGTAGAAGGTCAACCGTTTATCGCACGAGTGGATTCACATTCAATTGTTAAGCCTGGCCAAGTTGTTCCACTAGCATTAGATATGAATAAAGTTCACTTCTTCGATAAAGACACTGAAAATCGTATTATTCCAGGTGACAGTAATCATAACAAAGGCAACGAGGGCACTGAAAAGCCAGTTGTTGTAAGCTAAGTTCTTTCTGTTGCTATAAATAACAATTAGAATAATACACAAGTTGATGGTAGCGGAGGCGGTGATTCCTTCGGGAACGCACGCAATAGGAAGACGCAACAATCCGCACGTTAGCGAGGGTTGCGGCTTACTGTGCTGAGCGGAAAGCACCGCCGCATCGGACTTCAACGGTATAGCAAAAAGAGTTTAACTGATGGTATTTATCCTCTATTAACAAGGATGAAACCTTAGCTGTTCATTATTTTGCAGTAATAAAAAATAGAAGCGAACATCAACGGTATAGAAAAAGTGTTAGATTGATTCGATCAATCTAACACTTTTTGATTAGTTGCACTCAATATAAATTGATTCATATCCGGGTTTTTAATTTTTGAATTTTTTCAATTTCGTAGCTATATTTAGTCAAATCAAGTTCTTTTACAAGAACAGTAAAAAAGACTTCAGCACGATTTAAAAAGATACTTAATAGCATTTTTTGTTCAAATTCTAACACATGATCGTCGTTATCAAATAAAAATTGTACTTTTTTATTTTTTAATTGCTTTAATTGTATTTTAACTGGTTGATCAGGAAAATAACTTTTCCCAATGCCGTCCTCTAAGTAATCTTCAATCACATTGACAATATATCCCCATAGCTCAGGGAGATAGTCCCAATATCGAACACCTAAAATTTCTTTATTATAGCATTTAATCGATAACCCACCATCAAGTCTAAGAAGACCGTCTTCTTCTATATATTTATTTTGAGTGTTATTGATAAAAGAAACAAATTCATCCCAATTATCGTTTATGCTTATCGTATATTTATCAGGATTGTTGACTGCATCTTCCAAATCGTCGATAATTCTTTTTACAACAAATTCATTAATTGTTACTACTTCCATCATATATTCACCTCACATTAGTTTTTTGGATATAGTTGTCTAATATGCTCATTTTTAATCCCTAGTACGTGAGTATTGGTATACCATTTATTTCATAATGGTCCTGATGGAATACATTTAACAACCTTCAACCGATTAACACTAACTACCTCCTAGGCATAAGTAATTTGAAAATAATTAACTCATTCACTAGGTAAAGTATCAATAAATCAAGCATTTTTATTAAGTAAATATAGTTCCGTTATGCAGAAAATTAACGATAAAAATTTTTGCTTAGATTTTATCATACAATTTTATCTCTATCAATTTTAAATAAATTTTAACGTTAAAGTCATTCCCCTCTTAAAAACTAGATATTTTAACTAAATAATCTATCCCTTTAATATCTCTCTTGCTCTATAACTGCTACTGAAACTAATGACTAAAAATACAATATAAAATAGAAGTCTGGATATCCAAGTAATAATCACCATTAAAAAAATCCTTTCAATTGATGATTTTTTTAAAATAATCGTTATTAATCAGCTTTACAGTTGCTGGATTATTTTGTAGGCTATCCATAATAGCACCAGAAAAAATGCTACAAGAACAAACAACCCGTACTCTCCATAAAATAATAAGAGGTGATTGTATGACGGACAAAGTAACTGCTTTTAAACAGGCTTTAGGTAATTATCCAACAGGTGTCACAGTTGTCACAGCTTACAGCGATGTGAATGAACCGATTGGCTTAACGGTCAATTCCTTTGCATCTGTTTCCATAGATCCGCTCCTTATCCTATGGTCATTGGACAAAAAATCGCAGCTGCATCCACTTTTTAGTAATACGGATAAATTTGCTGTTAATATTTTAGCGAACGATCAAACACATTTATGTACGGTATTTTCAAGCAAAATTCCTGACCGATTTGCGCAAGTAAAATGGTCTAATTCTTTACATGGTTTACCAATATTACATGATACTTTAGCTACGTTGCAATGCGAAACATATAAAAAAATCGACGCAGGCGACCATACGATTTTCATTGGTCATATTTTAGAAATTGATAATGCCCAGAAGGAGCCATTGCTTTATCATCGTAGGCATATTGGTCAAATTCCAACGAGTTTTTACGAATAATAAAAAAGTAGGTATTTCAAATTTTATTTTGAGATGCCTACTTTTCTTGTTTGTACGTTAATAATATTTAACATTACGAACAATCTGCACATGCGTACAAAATATTGGAATATGAATCAAGTACATGAATGCTGCACATTAACTCAGGACACCATGATGCGACAAAAAGCTTCAAATTTGGTCCCGAGTTAATTTCTCTGTTTCTTTTAAAGCTTCACTTTTTCTGAGGAAATCTTTGCTTTTCAAGTCGATTTATTTGTACGATCACACCATCTTGAATAGTAATTTGCACTTCCCCAAATTCTAAATTTTGAATAGCCTTCGCAATAGCTTCTAATTTCTTATCATCAATCTTAGACAGTTGAGACATACGATACACCCCTTCTTTTTTTCATACTTTTGTGTATAAAAGAGATCCATGCATCAAGACGATTTGATGCCTCCCCTTATCTCTCAGATAACTCTGCTGGAGTTGGCACCGATTAACTCGGTTGCCGAGACTTCATTATGCCTAATTCCTCCACCCTCTCGCGATAAGAGTTTACGTTTCTTGGAAATAATTCTATAATTCAGAAAACCTATTGTCAATATAAATATTATAAAACCTAGTTGAATACTATGCAATAGAGAAAAAAGGTATATTTTTACTGCTCTAAATTTTCTTGAAATCCAATCTTAAGATCTTGAAAGCATTAGTATGAATGTTCAAAACATAAAAAAGCTGTGCAGAATTATATATTCTACACAGCTTCTCTTTATTCGCTTTGTAAGTATTCCATTAACACTTTTGCAGTTTCTTGTTTACCAATGACTTTGATAGGTTGTCCTTGTGCAGGCACAATCCAATGTGGCTCTTGTCCGCCGTAAAGTGATTGCGAGCTATTAGCAACCATGAATTGCGCATTCGCTGTCTCCATACGAAGACGTGCACGCGACAGTAAAAACTCCTCATCATCTGTTGCCTCTAGCTTAAATCCTACTAACGTGACATTTGGTTGCCAGCCCTTTATTTGTCCTAACACTTTTGGTGCCTTTTTAAAATGAATCACAGGGGGCTCGTCCGACGGCATCTTCCCTGCACCTTCCATTAGATTCCCCGATTGGTCGTAAACTTTATCAATAACCCAATCGGAACCTGCCGCTGCCATAATAACGATATCTACTTGTTCCTCCTGCACAGCATGGCGAACCTTGTCACCTAAATCTTCAATACCTTCAAAGCGTACTGTACGCATTTTATGTTGATTAATCGGCAGTTGCGCAAAATAGCCATGCATATAGATGACGTCCGCACCTGCGGCTAGAGCTGCTTCAGCCAAATAACAGCCCATTGACCCCTTCGATAAATTCGTATGCCCTCGCACGCGATCCCATTTTTCAAGTGTTCCCCCACTTGTAATGAGTACGGTTTTTCCTTGTAATGTCCCCACTCACACTCACCTTTTCTTTTCAAACTAATAACTAATTGATAACCAATCTACATGTTCTATTTTAACGTAAAAAGCTTAAATAACCTATTTCTTATTTTGTTCTTTTAGCCACACACTTAAAATTTCCGCAAACTTTTTTGTTACCGGTGAGGCTTGATGTTTCATCGCTAGCCCTATCGTACGATAACCACCTTGCTTTAGTGGGATAGCCTTTAATGAGGACGGTAATCGGTTAATCACTAATCGAGGCAAAATAGTAATGCCTAAATGGTGTGAAATCATCGAAATAATCCCAACCTCCTCCGATAGCTCAAATCGAATATTCGGTTTAACATGGTACTGCTCTAAAATTACTTTTACATCATTAGTTCCTCGATACGATGTCATTATAAAAGGCATGTCTTCTAGTTCAGCAATATCAATTTCTGGACGATTATAGAGAGAGCTTTGATCCGAGACTATACATAGAAGTGGGTCTTGCACCAATTCGATAAATTGAAATTGCTCCGATTTTTGACCATTTAAAAATCCAGCATCAACTTCGCCACTTTGTAGCCACTGTTCAATTTCATAATAGTCCCCTTCACGTAACTCTACTTGAATACCTGGAAACTGATTGTCCATAATACGAATAATTTCTGGCATCCAGTTGGAAGAAATACTAGAGATAACACCGATTCGTAATTTCCCTCGGGTTACCCCTAAAATATGTGCCGCTTCTTGTTGTAATAATTCGTCTGCATCAAGAACATTTCGCATAGCCCGAAGCATTGTTTGGCCCTCGCTCGTTAATGTCACACCTGTTCGACTTCGATGAATAAGGGCAAATCCACATTCCTTCTCTAAGCTGGAAACAGCATGACTAACTGCCGATTGGGTTAATCCAAGAGCGTCCGCAGCTTTCGTAAAGCTGGAAACTTCTGCAACTTTATTTAAAATCTCATATTTGACTAAACTCATTCACATTCCCTCATATATACATGAATTTTTTTAATATTACTCATTATAAACATTCGTTTTACTAATCACAATACAAGATATATAGTAAATTTTAGTATGAAACTGTTTTAGTACACAGAGATAGAAGGTGCAAAATGAGTAATCAAGGGAAAGCAAATTTATTAATGGTCATAGTTACAATGTTTTGGGGATTATCTTATACGTTTATGGTAATGGGACTTGAAACATTAGCTGTATTTAATGTGGTAGCGTTACGCTGTATCATCGCATTTTTGGCAGCAGGCATTATTTTTTATAAACGTATGATAAAGGTCAATTTTAAAACATTGAAATACGCAGCTATTCAAGGTTTTCTGTTATTCATTGTCTTTGCACTTAGCTTATTTGGATTAGAGACAACTTCTGTTTCAAATGCAGGATTTATTTTAAGCCTTACAGTAGTCTTAGTGCCCATTTTCAGTAGCTTTATCGAGAAAAAGTTGCCATCAAAAGCAGTAAGTTTTGCTATTATTTGCACGATGATTGGTATTACAGTATTAACTATTCAACATTCTTTTACATTTCAAATGGGCGATATATTAGTTGCAATCGCGGCATTATGTTATTCGATTTATTTACTGTTAAACGGTAATTTTACACGTAGCGTAGAATCGATTTCTTATGGTATTTACCAGCTCGGTTTTGCTGGAATTTATGCGCTTGTTTTAACACTACTTTTTGAAGCACCAACACTTCCGAATTCAACTACTTCATGGATTGCGATTTTAGGGCTTGGTATTATCTGTAGTGCATTTTGCTTCGTTGGCCAAACTGTTGCACAACAGTACACTTCTGCTACACATACAGGACTCATTTTCTCATTAGAACCTATTTTTGCAGCGATGTTTGCGATGATGTTCATCGGCGAAGGACTAACGGTAAAATTACTTATCGGTGGAAGCTTTATTTTAATTGGTAATCTTGTCGCTCAATTAGAGCAACTTCATGTTCTTCGATTTATGCGAAAACATGAACAAGAAAAAGTGATGCATTAATTATACGAAGATCCTGAAATGTAATTTCTCAGGGTCTTTTTTATTTAACGCTTCAACGGACACTGTAATAAAAAAACAGCAAAAAGTGAATGGAGTGCATACCATTTCACTTTTTGCCTGTCTGCAAGCTAGTTAAATTCTAGCCTCTTTACCTTTATAAATATCTTCTCATTTGTTCAGCTTCATTCATTTGCTCTTCAGCTTTTAGTCGCTCTTCGCGTTGTGCTGGTGTCTCATCAACAATAGATTGAGGTGGCGTTACATGTGTATCGAATGGATCAAGTTCAGCGCGTTTTGAATCTGCGATTAGTGTAGATGTTGTAGGATTTACATCATTATGCTCTGCATATAATACGATGTTTCCTTCTTCTACAAGCTGAGCGTAATAAGCTGTTTGGCCCTCTGTAAGATCAAATCGTTTTAAACCCTCAGTGACAGCAGTTTCACCTGTAAACCATGATTTAATTTGGTCGAGCCAATTACCTGCCTCATGCGTTTTCACATCAACATTTGATTTCACATCATCAATTTCGTGTGCTTCTCTAGAAATAATATGAATTTCATCTGTGTTATAACCTTCCATGCGCATACATTTTAAAATATGAAACATCTCTTCTCTCGTATGTGCAACTTCAATTTTCGGGTTTTGTTCATTCATCATGTTCAATTCCTCCTAATTTTGTAAGGCTTACTATGTATGTACCCTGCCACTTTAACAAAAAACCCTTTTTATGCATCCTTTATATAACTGTAATATTTGTCATATTATTTTACTTTCTGTTGCGTTTTTGTCATATTCTATTTATCGGTATAAAAAAGCACTTGGAGCGATTAACTTTACTCCAAGTGCCTATGTTCATTAAGCATATTTTTTATCAAGAAAGGCTTTCAACATCCACGTATGTTTTTCAAGGGATTGGTACATCGCATTTAATAAATCTTCAGTACGGTCATCCCCTTCCTCTGCCGCTAGCTGCATAGCATTATTAATAGCCTGCATTTGTTTTTCAAAGTCTGAAACAGTCGTTGCTACCATTTCATCAGCCGTTTCTTTACCTGTTGCTTCTTCAACATGTGATAGCTCGAGATATTCTTTTAACGTGGCAACTGGCTCTCCACCTTTTGAAAGGATACGCTCTGCCGTATCATCGAAGTAGATTGTAATTTCATTATATAATTCTTCAAATTTTGCATGGAGTGTAAAAAAGGCATTACCTGTTACATACCAATGATAGTTATGTAGTTTCGTATACAGTACTGACCAAGTTGCTACTAGTTTATTCAATTCCTTGTTTAAATTTTGTGGCATAATTACCCCTCCAAATTATAGTTTTTTTAGGTTTTTAGTATGCAACAATTAAATGAACCCTGTCAAGTGGACAGATTAAATAGAATAAAAAAACAATCTAGTTAAACTCCTATTACTCAATACACTATTAGCTTGGTGAATTTAATAAACCGAACGCCAAATAGTCTTACTTTAAAATAGCGTCCTATTTTAGTTATGAAGAATTTGAAATGAATGGACATAATTTAAAATTGGTTTATTATAAATGGAGTGATTCGGAAGCAACTTTTATCGATTAACTTTCTGAAAATGATTTAGTTTAGTTTTAATATTCAATAAATAAAAGATATTTTTAAACTAGTAAACCACCTATCAATTTTATTTGATCGGTGGCTACTGTTTTTAAGTTATCGAATTGACAAATCACTCAATATCAAATTTGTCTAACTGCTTATTATATGGAATATGTTTAATAAACTTTCCTAATTCAATATTAAAATAACTTTCAATATCTTCTTTAAGTTTTTTCTCTAAAACTAAAAATTCATTAACAATATAATCTAAGGCAAAAACATTATAAATATTAGATTTTGCCCAAATAGATTTTAACCTAGCTTTATTAGAAATAAGGTATCAAAGAAATAATCGCTCCATCTTTATAATCATCATACTCTACTGAATAATAATGGAAATCCAACCTTTCAATTTCTTTGATACGTTCTTTCCACACATACAGAGGCTTATAAAATTCTAAAAAAGCTAGTTCTTCTTCAAAATATATCGCTTCATTAATTTTAATTTTAATGATAGCCTCTACTCCCAAGATTAACGAAACATTTCTTTGATCTTTATTAGAAATGGCGACTGCTTCACTTAAAATCTCAAACTCAAAATGAATAGAATTATACACATTCCATACCTCATCACCAAGCTTTCATGAATATTTTTCACAAAAAGAAAAAACCTCAAAAAGCTAGAATACCAGCATTTCGAGGCTTTAAATCGAGTAAGTTTTATTTTGCATAACTACTAATGGAAAAACTTCAATTACTATCATTTAATAGTTTCGCAATGGGACTTTGTTAATTTGATATCCTGTGTTATGTGATGGCTATAGTTTCCTCTACTAAATTTTCATTTAATTGTAGTATATGTCAATTCTTTAACTATACTCGTAACGGTATTTAATGCCAAAGTTGAACATTTAGGTCGACTATTAATAATTTTAGAACCAATAATCTCTTCTAAATACCCTTTACCATACTCGCTAATTTCTATTAAACATTTTCCATTGATTCCTTCCAATAAGATTGAAGCACAAGCACGTGATAATGTACATCCTAAAGCTTCAAACGTAAAAACTAATTTTTGATTCACATATTTATAATAAATTAAAACTACATCGTTACAACCTGGATTACTAGATTCAATTATAGCTGCATTTTCTAACTTACCATAATTTCTTGGTTTCCTAGCATGATCAAAAATCAGGTTTTGAATAACTCTATCATTTAAAATCAAACACTCCACCTACTTTTTGAGCAACTAATTGTAATCTTCTATAATCATTATTAAAACGAACATTGCTTATAGTAAAATCTCCAAACAATTTTTGTACCACAAAATTACTATTTTCTAGTATTGCGATCATTTCAGAAATTGAATACATTCTTATGCTATGAGTTTTCTCTCTTTGTCCTTGTTTATCAATAACTTTCATAGCAGTATTTCTTCTACTATTGATATAATCAAATTGATGCGATATGACGTAAGTTTTGTCGTCTATTGTTACCCAATCTCTATATCTAAAATTTTTCAACATATTATCTCTATTTGGTATATCGATAATAAGAATACCATTTTCATTTAATAGCGAGTAAATTTTTGAGATTAATTTTTGATTTTCTAAATCTGAAAAATAGCCAAAAGAAGTTTGCATTAAGAGACAACAATCATATTTATTATTTGTCGTAAAATCTCTTGCATCACTAACTATATATTCAACATGACTTTCACTTGAACTTTTTGCAATTTTTATGGTATTTGTATCTATATCCAAACCGGTAACAATATAACCTTCTTCACTTAATCTATTTGCGTGCCTTCCTATTCCACAAAATAAATCTAATATAGTAGATGCGTTTGATTCTTCCAATATTGATTTTATGAAAGACAACTCATTTTCTGTAATTTCTATTGATGAACAAGAATAATACACGAGATTCCAATAATCATCATTAAAATAATCTTCATACCAATTTTCTTTTATCATATCTGTATTTAATTTAGGAAATGAACATACGATCGGTTGATTTGTCATTTTACTCAACCTTTCCTTTCAAGATAATTTATAGAAATCGCAATTGCTAGTATAGCGCTAAAACATAATAATAATTTAGGACTAAAATATATAATTAATATGGATGTCAGACTCGTAACGGTTATATTGCTAAGTCTCGCTATTGCATCTCCAGCTGTAATTGCCCTACCTATATACCTTGAATCAGTTAATGATTGACCAATTAAAGAAATACCAGTTCTGCATACAATTAATCCAATACCTATTAAAAAGCTCCCTAAAATTATTGAGTTTATATTTTCGAAAGTCCATAAAATGAAACCGGTTGCAAAAATTACACCAGAATAAATAAATAACTTTTCTAAATTATTCGATATTTTTTTTTTATTCTTCTTGATTACAAAACCTCCAACTAATGCACCAGCTCCTTGAATCGTATTAACTAAACCGAGCAAAATAGGAAACGTTAATGTGACATTGAAAATTGTTTGGTTTACCATACTAGCTAAATATAAATAATTAACTATTACATAAATAGCTAAAGCACTAGTTAAAAAGATTCTACTTAAATTCAATTTTAATAGTGATTTATTTCTAAATAAATAAACCCACCCGGAACTTATTTTCTTCCAAAATGTTTCTAGACTAGAATCGCTAACTGGAGTATCTTTAGCTATCTTCATTATAAAAAGAGCAGAAATAATAAAAGCTGTTAAGTTTATGACAAAGGAGGTCCTTGGTGAAAAAAACACAATTAATATTCCTGCTATTGTTGGACCAATTAAACTGATTGAAGATAAATAGCTTTGAATAGTTGAAACTATTTCTAATCTATCATCCTTTTCAAATTGAGATTGAATATACCCTTCTCTTGAAGGATGGAAAACAGAATTGCAACAAGCAATAAGAAATACAATTATATATACAACCCAAAAATTCTCATCTGAAATAAAAAACAGTGGAATAATTAAAAAGGCACGAAGAATATCACAAATTAACATTAAATGTTTCCTAGGAAACTTATCTATAAACCAACTAGCCACTAATCCCATCATAAAAGTTGCTAAGGCACTAATTGAAACCAACCAGGCAGCTTGTATAGGTGAATCAGTAATTTGAAGAGCCAAAGATGCTAATGCAATTGTTAAAAACACTTCTCCGATTGATGCCGTAACTTGTGAATATATTATGTTTCTATTTCGGCATATTTTCCCTTCTATAAAACTTCACCACCATGTTTTTTTACGATTTAATTAAATTAAGTTTTTCTAAAATTTTGCATAAATCACATAATCCAATATCTTTATACTCTCTATCAATAATTGTATACTCCGGTTGATATGAAGTAGAATACGTTCCGGTGCAATTTTCACATTGCTTATATTCATTTGGTACCAAATGTTTTAATGTAGTTTTTTGAGAATTCAACAATTGAAGTCCTGCACCTGGTAGAATAGTCTCGATTGTGTCAGCGATTAAATAATATATATCTCTTGATAACGAGCCACGTTCAAATTCTGAAGGACTTTCTTGACGATTATGACTTGGCATTATTGCTTCCAAATACAACGTTAACTCTTTTTTTGAGATAGGCCATAGAGGATAAATAACATCAAAGTCTCCAAATTTCCGATTAAATGGACCATTGAACGGGAACCCGACAAAAATACACTTAATTATCGTAGACATTAAATCTTCCTTCATTAGTCCAAAAGAAAGTTTTTTAAAACCCTGTTCTCTAGCTCCTTTCTCAACAGCCGATCTCATAATTATATGTGTACCTGCAATTGAATAAGATTTATTGAAATCATTCTTTAGAAGTTCGAGTACATCGTTAGGATCCTCCTTTAATCTAAATTGCTCAATTACTTGATTATTTGTAATAATATTATGTTTAAAATCGAACTTTTCCGCAATTTCTTGAGCGAATCTTGTCTCTTTTTGTTTCGAAAATGTAGTTACATGGAATGAACTTATTGTATGCGCTGGTAGATAATTTCGATTCCGACTTAAAAAATAACCTAAAGATAAACTATCTCTACCTCCAGACATTGCAAGTGCAATTCTGTCATTATCTTCAATAATGTGATTCATTATTATTCCATCAACGAAAACTTTATCAAGATATGAAACAAACTCGCTTTTATTAAATGATGTTTGTGTGGACGTATAATCACCATCGTAATCATTGTGTAGGAATAGTCTTTTTGTGTAGTAAGCATGTTCAGTAACTTTAATTTTTCCTGAAACTAATTTTGTATCCCATAATCTTAGTAAAGATAATAAATCGGGAAGATGATAAGCTCTTACCATTTCCACAACATATTCACTATTTTCTTCTATTCTTTCTTGCCAATCGTCAATTATACTTCCATCCTTTTTTACAATTACAGCATCAATTGGAATGTGATTTTTATTTAAAAATGATGAAATCGGTTCATTTATTACGCCATCGATTTTAAATTTTCTATCTAATCTATCTTTAATTTCGATTGGCATTCGTCTAATCAAAGATGTTGTTCCAACATTATTCACAACTTAAAACCTCCTCAATTGTAAAAGTAGCCTAAGTTTGAAAAAACTTAAACTACTTTTATAACATTGTGAGTTTTTGGCAATACTATAAATGCATTACATGGTTTTCAGAAGAATTACAATTCGTTTCTTCATGCACCATTCTTTGTTCAAACATTTCCATCATTTCAACCAAAGTTAAAGCTTTCGTATTTGGTGAAACATATAGAACAGGAGAAATTACAGATTCTGAATTGGAAAACTGATGGATTTTTAATACAGCTGTTGTACCCATACATATCACCCCCTTTCATAAACAATACTCGAATGTTCAATCATTAGGCGAAAGTAAAATTAAAATCATGCTCTACATATTAAAATTTAGAAATAAATAAAACTTAATATATTTTAAAAATTCAGAAATTTTAGTTTATTAGAAGTACTTACTTCAATTACAAGTTTAGATTTTCCTATAAATCAAATCGAATTACAACTAATTCCTTAGCTTCTTTAGCTAAAATGTATTGGATTGATTGAATGAGACGCAATTTAAAGATGTAAAAATTATGTAATTTCTTAGATTTATTGATAGTACCTAAAATAATTTATAGGTATTATAATAGTTTTCCTTTTACAAGTCAACAAAAAACAGAAAATTCTTATCTTAACAAAAAAATAATGCATATATTTATACACTAATAAATACCTCACTTTTTCAAGAAGTAAAAAAAGCTTAAAACGCTAAAATACCAGCATTTTGAGCTTTACATAGTGCAAATTTTTTATCATCATTATTCATCTTTTAGATTCTAGATTCTCAGTAGGGCTTTTTAGGATAGCGAGGATAGCCCTCATTTTTTTCTCCCCTTCGATTCAGACTTGCTAACTTCATCAATCGATAAACCCGTTTATAATTAAATTGTTTATTAAATTTCTGGTTTAGAAGCTGCTGCATTTTGTGATAGCCATAGTTCTTTTCAGCTTTTTCATTTAAGTTTTGTAGTTCTTTTACTATCTCGTATTTTTCTGTTGTCTTTTCGTTGTTGTACGTCTTGTCCATTCGTAGTACGCTAAGCACGCAATCCCGGTAAATTCACAGAGGATAGAAATAGAGAACTTATCTTGAAGATGCAATGCCTGAATCGCCATATTTAACTATGACATTAACCTCCTACTTCCGAATTTCTCTAGATTTTCTGTTCATTTTCACGTTCAAGCTGTTGCATTTCTATCTTCAATTGTTCTTCCATTGTTCGTTCATGCTCAACTTTATTTCGTCCACATTTATCTTGCAGCGATGTTTCATCACTAGCATCATATTTTTTAACCCATTGGTATACTTGTTGGTATGATACTTGATAGGTATCTGCTGTTAGCTGATAATTGTTGTCGTTTTTTAAACAAAATAGAACGATTTGAATTTGTTCATTTAAGTCCGTTTTTCTTCCCTTTTGCATAAGATGGGCTATCCTAGCAGCATATCCGTTATTTTTCTACTATATAATTAGGAATGAAACGAACGGGAACACAAAATATTATTATAAATATAAAAATCCCCCTTCGATTGTTAAAGGGGGATTCACTTACTCTGTTTTCTCACTTTTCAATTGTTCTGATTCTTCCATACTTTCTTCAGCAATTAAGCGATTTTCGCGCTGCTGAGGTGTCTCGACGTTATCAATCGTATCAATAAATGGTTCTGGCGCAGTCATGCGAGGCTCAAGTGGATCATGGCGATATCGATTTTCCTCTTGGTCGATAGCTATTTCTAACGGACCATCCGTATCTGCCTTCTCTGCAAATATAACAATAGAACCATGCTCAACAAGCTGTGCATAATAGGCCGTTTGCCCTTCAGTTAAATGAAAACGCTTGATACCTTCCTTTACCGCAGAGTCACCTGTAAACCATGACTTAAATTGATCTACCCAATTCCCTGCCTCATGTGTTTTCACATCAGTTTCCCATTTAATGTCTTCAAATGGCGTAGAGTCTTTGGCAATAATTTGAATATCATTTGTATGATAACCTTGACTATGCATATTTGTTAATATTGCTAGCATTTCCTCTTTCGAGTGTGCCACTTCAATATGTGGATTTTGTTCATTCATGCTGTTTATGTCCTCCTAATTTTTATGGCCCACTCAAGACACGTGCGTATCAGAGGAATTGCCTTTACCTTTTTTCATAATTACTTAGTGTATGCGTTTCGTTTTTATTCGTTAAGATATGCTTTTAACATCCAAGCATGTTTTTCAAGAGACTGATACATGGCATTTAGTAAATCTTCCGTACGATCGTCACCCTCTTCAGCAGCCAGCTCCATTGCAGAATTTAAAGCCTTCATAAGCGTTTGGAAATCTGAGATTGTTGTTGCGACCATTTCTTCTGTTGTTTCTTTACCTGTTGCTTCTTCAATATAAGAGAGCTCAAGATGTTCTTTTAAAGTGGCAACCGGTTTTCCTTCTTTTGAAAGAATACGTTCTGCAATTTCATCTAAATTTAATGTTGTTTCATTATATAACTCTTCAAATTTTGCATGGAGTGTAAAGAAGGAACTGCCCGTTACATACCAATGATAGTTATGCAATTTTGTATACAGTACAGACCATGTTGCTACCAGCTTGTTCAATTGTTTGTTTAAATTTTGTGTCATAATATCTCCTCCAATAATTCATATACTAGCCTTTAGTATGCGTTACATTGTGTATTGGCTATACCTCATATTTTCCCTACTGACACATTTTCAAACATCTAAATTACATAGTTAACAATTATTATTTATAGTTGAAGTCTTCTTTGAACGTATCAATCGCAAAAAATTAGCTATTAATATTGCAAACTTCTTTCCGTAATTATTTCACTTTTCGAAATAGTTTCGTTATAATGGTATCACTTACGTTAAAAGGGGTGTTCTTACATGGAAGTATTACCATTACGAAAAGATGTCGCAATAGAGGAAACATGGAATTTACAAGATTTACTTGAAAATGATGCTGATTTTGAACCTGCTTTAGCTCAGTTTGTTAAGGATGCAGTAAAATTCGAAAGCACATACAAAGGTACAATTACGGATGCTCAAAAAGTAATTGATGTACTTACAGCTTATGAAGCATTACAAGTAGGCATTGTCCCAATCGGAACGTATGCAAGCTTAAATATCCAGGCTGATCGTACGGATGAGGTCGCACAAATGCGTGCAGCGAAGTTTGGGACAGCAGTTGGTAAAATTAGCAGCTCCATTGCATTTGTACAAAGCGAATTGCTTGCATTGGATGAAGCCATTTTAGAGGAAGCTGCAGCATCAAGTACGCTTTATAATCGCTATATTACAGAGCTATTAAAGCAAAAGCCTCATCAATTACATCCAGAAGTAGAAAAAACGCTCGCTGCATTAAGCTCTACGTTTGAAGCACCATATGAAGTCTATAACACGACAAAGCTTGTGGATATGCATTTTGGCGAGTTTGAGGCAAATGGTAAGAAGCATCCGCTAAGCTATGTTTTATTCGAAAATGATTGGGAACTTGAAACCGATACAACTATACGTCATGCAGCTTTCAACGCATTTTCTAATAAACTCCGTGACTATCAGCATACAACGGCAAAAGTGTATAACACACATATCCAGCAAGAAAAAATTATTTCTGATTTACGCGGCTTCGACTCTGTCATTGACTACTTATTGTTTGACCAAGAGGTAGATCGTTCACTTTATAATCGTCAAATTGATCTAATTACGAAGGAACTTGCCCCACATATGCGTCGTTATGCTAAGCTTGTGCAAAAAGCGCACGGCTTAGAAGAAATGACATTTGCTGATTTAAAAATAGCGCTCGATCCAAGCTATGATCCAAAATTAACAATGGCAGAAGCAAAAGATTATGTTGAAAAATCATTGGCTGTTATGGGTAAAGATTATGGACAAATGATTGAAAGAGCGTTCAACGAGCGTTGGATTGATTACGCACCAAATAAGGGTAAATCTACAGGTGCATTTTGCTCAAGCCCGTACGGCAGTCATCCTTATATTTTAATGTCATGGAATGAACGGATGAACGAAGTATTTACGCTTACTCATGAGCTTGGTCACGCAGGCCATTTTGTTAATGCGCATGGACATCAATCTTATTTAAATAGTCGCCCTTCACTATACTTTATTGAGGCACCATCTACAATGAATGAAATGTTGCTAGCAAACTATTTACTGACACATAATGACGATAAACGCTTCAAACGTTGGGTCATTTCAAACATCGTATCGAAAACGTATTATCATAACTTCGTTACACATTTACTAGAAGCAGCTTACCAGCGTAAAGTATATGAATTAGTGGACGCAGGTGAATCTGTTAATGCAACTGTGTTAAACCAATTAAAACGTACGGTTCTAGAAGATTTCTGGGGAGACACTGTCAATATCTCAGAAGGCGCAGAGCTTACGTGGATGCGTCAGCCTCATTACTATATGGGCTTATATCCGTACACATATAGTGCTGGCTTAACAATTTCTACACAAGTATCGCAGCGTATTTTAAAAGAAGGCAGTACTGCAGTAAATGAATGGCTAACTGTCCTTCAAGCGGGTGGCACAAAATCACCTGTAGAGCTTGCCCAAATGGCAGGCGTGGATGTGACGACAGATCAACCGCTTCGTGATACGATTGCTTACATTGGTCATTTAATCGATGAACTTGAAAGACTAACAGAAGAGATTGAAGCTTAATAGATTCTATCCCTTTTCTTCACTTTTTAACGTTACCATCTACGCTCTCTTCTAGGGCGTAGATGGTTTTCATTTTTTTAGTTCTAAGCGAGAAAACTCATACATATACTAGAATCAGGGCCCGCCCCATTAACTTTTTTGATATTTCAAAATAGATAATCATTTTTCTTCGTACAAAAGTACCGTTATTATTAAGAGTACGCAATTTATTTAGCAAAAATCGACTAACAATTTTCAAAGGAAGTGTTTCTAATTATGGTAAAACGTAATGATCCATGCCCATGCGGTAGCGGCAAAAAATACAAAAAATGTTGTGAAGGTAAACAGCAAGTTACAGTGGAAGCTGTAGCAATCGAAGAACTAGAGCGTGTACTACAAACATTTTATCTAGAATATCCAGAACGCAAAGATGTTCGAGCTTATATCGAGCATGTTGGTACATGGCAGCCTAAATTAGAGAGCGTACTTCAACGTGAGCTTATTGAAGCAATTGCGTTAGACGATTTCTTCTTCCATCAAGAGCCATCTATTTGGAAAGGTTACTTAAAGAAAACGAAGAAAAAAACGGTTAGACCTTCTACTTTAAAAGTGCTAGAAGGCTGGTCACAACCAACATTATTCATCGGTACAGTGACTGTTGTAGAGGAGAAATATTTCAAAGCTAGTCATGTCCTATCTAATGAAGATATTTATATTCGTCGCGAAAATGATAAGCCAATTCCTGAAGGAATGCATGTCTTTGCGTTCATCTTACCAGATGGCACGAAGCAAGAAGCGCATTATTTAGCGGTGTCTACTCTTATATTCTTCCCACAAGACCATGAAAAGGTATTTGTGAAGTTAAAAGAAAACTTCGAGTCTTCTAACAAAAAAGCTCAGACATTCTTAAAAGAAGATCATCTTTCATTCTGGGAGCTACTTGTATCAAATGGCTACAAGGGTGAAGAATTTACAAGCTTCGAAAACGGTGTTATTGCGCAAGTGAAGGAATTCCTTGAGCAAAATGAGCGTGAAACAGCACCAATGCTGGAATTATTAGAGGATTACTTAATCGAAGGACAACCATCTGCACGTAAAGAAGCAGCAATCGCAGCGGGTGCCATTCGCTACGGTCAAGAAAAAGAACTATTTGAATCGCTATCTTTAACAGTTAAAGAAATTGCAGCGACTTTCGATATTTCGCCTTCCTCTTTAACAAAATACTACCAAGATTTAAGTCAATACGCTTCAACTAAATAAAAAAAGAAAAAGTGTTAGATTGATTGCAGTCAATCTAACACTTTTTGCTATGGTGGTACTTTCACAGGTTTAGTGGCGATTTCTTAGATTTTTGTGGCGTTTCGCTGGCTTTTAATGGCGATTCTCACGAATTTACTGGCGATTCACGTACTTTTATTGGCGATTTCTCTATGTTTACCAGCGATTTACACTAAAAATAGAAAAAAGCTACATTTGTTATCTGCATAGCAGAACAACAAGGTAGCTTTTTCTATGGTAACCAACCAATTTTATTATTTCCGAACATATAGTTATTTATGCAAGCAAGACAGGAAATATGATTATTTTCATGCATAAATATTTCTTCTTAGGTATTTTTTTGAGAGTTTTCACAACAATTATCTTATTTGCTATAAACTTTCATTAGCTCTTCACCAAGAAATTGCAGTCGCTCCCCTACTGTACATTCCTCAATACAAAAACGATGGGCTTCTGGTTTCCCTCGTTCTTTGCGTAGTTGCTTAATGACTAAGCAATCAGCACAGTACATATCATGTAGTTCATCAATATCTTTCATGACCGTCACTTTATCCATTAAGAACGTTCGCCCCTTTCACGTCCAAATTTCATGTCTTTCTATTATGAAGCGAACGTTGTGTTCAAGCAACTATTTTGTTCATCCTTATTTAACAAAAATTGTTTGATAATTTGAAGGTTGTCAAACAACACGATTGCGGTAAAATAAAATGGAAGTCTAATCGCAAAGTAGGGATTTTCATGTTAGAGGTCTATATAGATGCTGCAAGTGCAGGTAATCCTGGTCCTAGCGGCATTGGGATTTTTATTAAAGGAGAAGGCCATCACGTACAAATTAGTGAGTATATCGGTCAGACAAATAATCATATTGCCGAATTCACCGCGTTAGTACGCGGTCTAGAGGAAGCACAAAAGCTTGGTACAAGTATTGTCTCCGTCCGCTCCGATTCAAAGGTTGTCGTGGCATCTATAGAAAAAGAATATGTCAAAAACGAAGAGTTTAAACCTTTTCTTGAGCAAGCATTAAAACTGGCAAGCAACTTTGATTTATTTTTCATCAAATGGATCCCAGATGGGCAAAATAAAGCGGCCGATGCACTAGCGCGTAAGGCTATTCAAAAAGAAAAAAATTAAAACAATAGTAAGGACTGCTTAAGCAGTCCCCTGTTAGCTCTTTCATTCATGAATTAACTCATTGTATGTTTCTAAATGTCCGCGATAAGAACTTTTAAATCTACTGATTTATAAATTATTTAATTAAACGAATAAATCGCTTTTTCCCAATTTGTAATACTTCGCCATTTATTAATACACGATTTAAATCATCAGTATTAATTTTTTCTTTATTGATTTGAACACCGTTTTGTTTAATTAAGCGCATAAATTCACTTTTACTTTTTACAAATTCTCTTTCTATGAGTTGAGGAATGATATCTACAATTGTTTCTGCATCAATCTCTATTAATAATTCTGGGATATTTTCTGGAATATCCTTGTTGGTAAAGGCTGTTGTGAAGTACTCAAGTGCTTGTTTTGTCTCTTCTTTGCCCCAGTATAATGTCGTAATAATATTTGCGAGCTGTAGTTTAATATCACGTGGGTTTAAGCCATTTGCTAAATCACTCTTTACTTGTTCGACAACGTCTGGATGCTCATCCGTGGCTAATTCATAGTATTTCACGATTAAATCATCTTGCACTTCCATCACTTTTTTTAACATGACTTTAGCCGACTCATCAATACCGATATAATTGCCTAAGCTTTTACTCATTTTTTCGACTCCATCTAGTCCTTCAAGTAACGGCATAAATAGAGCGACTTGTTTTTCTTGTCCGAAATGCTTTTGTAAGGTACGCCCCATTAGAATATTGAAGGTTTGGTCAGTTCCGCCAAGCTCGATATCCGCATTTAGATGAACCGAGTCATATGCCTGCATGAGCGGATAGAAGAATTCATGGATGCCAATCGGTGTTTGATTGTTGTAGCGTTTTTGGAAATCGTCACGCTCTAAAATACGGGCAACGGATGTCGTTGCTGCTAATTTAATGACTTCTTCAAATGTCATTTTAGACAGCCATTCACTATTAAAGTTAACAATCGTTTTTTCTGCATCTAAAATCTTGAAAATTTGATCACAGTACGTTTGTGCATTCAATCGTACTTGCTCATCGCTCAACGCTTTCCGTCCTTTCGCTTTACCTGTTGGATCTCCGATACGACCTGTGAAATCACCGATTAAGATAATTATTTGGTGACCAAGATTTTGTAATTGCTTCATTTTACGCAGGACAACCGCATGCCCTAAATGAATATCAGGTGCTGATGGATCTAATCCGAGCTTAATGTTCAGTGGCTTCTGTTGATTAAATGATTTTTCAAGCTTCGCTAAAAGCTCATCTTTATTTACAACCACATGTACACCTTTTAAAATAATTTTTAGCTGTTCTTCTGGTTTTTGAAACATTTTAACATCTCCTTATAATATTATTGCTAATATTGAAAGTTCTATAAGAATAGGCAAAATAAAAACGCCCTTTCCCAATCGGAAAAGGACGTTGAACACGTGTTACCACCTTTAAAATGTAAACAACTCGCATTGCTTACCTCAATAAGTACAAACTCACTATACTTTAGCACATGATTACGGATGCTAAACCGTTGTAGCCTACTCAGACAATGCTTTTCGGTACACAGCTCCAAGATGTATTCACAATCGTCCAACATGTACCTCTCAGCAACCGGTACCTTTCTGTATGTCTACGTGATTGTTACTAGTTCTTATCATAGCCTTTATTCTTATACTCCGAAATGTGCGACACAAATCTTAGTTATGCAGATATTAATTGTCATTATACTCAATTAATTTAATTTGTCAATATGACTATTTTATAGGATTATAAAGCTCATAGCATTCATGTACTTAAGAAAAAATTTTGGGCATGTTTATTAAGTTAAGTAGGAAATTTTTATAAAATGTTATGTGCCAAGTAATTCTTCATACGTTTCTAATAGCCCACGATAAGAACTCTCTTCAGAAAACTGAAGTTTTTCATTTTTACAAAACTCCACAAATCTAAAAAATTCCTTTTTTAGCTCTTTTTTAAATGGTTCAATCGGCACAAGAAAGCACTGGTAACGATCAAGTTGAATTTCATAATACTGACCAATTTCTTGAATTGTCGTATAGATATAAGGATAATTATCCAAAAAAATTATATGATGATTCCTTCCATCATATCTACTTTCTAAAAGATAACTAAAAGTACTCCACGTATCTAACAAACATTCAGTTAATGGCTCTTCTCCAAAAATAACTACATTATTATAAATTATGCTGACAAAGCCATATAAGTAATCACCCTCGTTTTCTTCTAAAATGTTCTGTGCCTTTTCCACTGCTAAAGGATTAGTAATAGGAACAGCATCAGTTATTACTTCTGGAAAATTGCTATAATATTGTCGACCAATGAATGTATTTATTTTTAGCGCATTCATAAAAGCACCCCCATCCCCATGATGAGTCTTCTGTTATGAGTAATGCTACTAAAAAATCTATTGTAGGGACAGCTCAAAAAAGTAATTCATCATATGTTTCTAATAGTGCTCGATATAAACTCTCTTCGGCGAACTGTAATTTTTCATTCTTACAAAACTCCACAAATTTTAAAAATTCTTTCTTCACTTCTTTTTTGAATGGCTCTATAGGCAACAGATAGCGCTGTGAACTATCAAGTTGAATTTCATAAAACTGACCAATTTCTTGTATTGTAGTATCGGTAAAAGGATAATTATCTAAAAAAACAATCCTATGGCGTCTTCCATCATAATGACTATCAAAAATATAGATTAAATCACACCACGTATCTAATAAACTTTCCGTTATTTGCTCAAAAATCACCACATCATTATAAATCAAACTGACAAAGCCACATAGGTAATCACCTTCGTTTTCTTCTAAAATGTTTTGTGCCTTTTCCACAGCTAATGGATTGGTAATAGGAAAACTTTCGATTTTATATTCGGGAGCAGTTAAATCTTCTTCACCTATAAATGTTTCGATTTTTAGTTTATTTATACTAAACACCACACTTCTTTGAAAATGAATCTCATGTTAAAAGCCTAAATTAGGGGAACTGCTCATTGGAAATAAGCAGTCCCATATCCACTAGTTTCATTTACCTTTATCATAAAGTAATTCGTTATATGTTTTTAAATGACTTTTATATAAACTTTCCTCCGAGAATAAAAAATTGCCATTTTTACAAAAGTCCATAAATTCAATAAAACCTTTTTTTACCTCATTTTCAAATGGTTCTATAGGCAATTGGAAGCTATGTGAACTATCAAGGTGAATTTAATAATATTGACCAATTATTTCAATTTCAGCATCATAAGTTGCATTGTCCAAAAAGATGATATTATGAATACTACCATCATATCTGTGGTCCAAAATGTAAACTAAATCACTCCACGTATCCAATAAATTTTCCGTTAATTGCTCTTCTCCAAAAATAACTACATCATTATATATTAAGCTTACAAACCCACATAAGTAATTCCCTTCATTTTCTTCCAATATCCTTTGAGCCTTTTCAAAAGCTAAAGGATTTGTAATAGAAACTGCCTCCGTTATTACTTCTGGAAAAGAGCTATAATATTGTCGACCAATAAATGTATTAATTTTAAGCTTATTCATAAGAATCCCTGCTTCCTTTAGGAGTCTTCTGTTTTATGAGTAATGCTACTAAAAAATCTATTTTAGTGACCACTCCTAAGAAATAAGCAGCCCCTAATATTTTTTTACTTTCAAATTTTTTCACCTTCATCATGAAGTAATTCATCATACGTTTCTAAAATTCCCCTATATAAACTTTCTTCTGCAAACTGTAGTTTTTCATTTTTACAAAACTCCGCAAATTTTAGAAATTCTTTCTTCACTTCATTTTGAAATGGTTCTATAGGGACGAGAAAACACTGGTGGTTTAGTTTAATTTCATAAAACCGGTCAATTTCTTTAACTATTGCATTCCCTCTATAATTATCCAAAAAAGTTATATCAATACTTTTCCCGTCATATCTGTAATTTAAAATATAGATTAAATCACACCACGTATCTAATAAATCTTCCGTTAATTGCTCTTCTCCAAAAATTACTACATCATTATAAATCAAGCTTACAAAGCCACATAAGTAATCACCTTCGTTTTCTTCTAAAATGTTCTGTGCCTTTTCTACCGCTAATGGATTGGTAATAGGAATAGCTTCAGTTATTACTTCTGGAAAATTGCTATAATATTGTCGACCAATAAATGTTTCAATCTTAAGATTTTTCATACTACACCTCACATTTATGGTATTCTAAGAAAAATACAATGTGGTAACCGCTTGATAAATTCAAGCAGTCTCCTGTATATATTTTGCCATCTAAGTTTTTTCCTCTTCATTTTGAATTAATTCTTCGTAAGTTTCTAAAAGTCCACGATAAGAACTCTCCTCAGAAAACTGTAATTTCTCATTTTTACAGAATTCCACAAATTTAAAAAATTCCTTTTTCACTTCATTTTTGTAAAGTTCGATAGGAACTAGAAAGCGTTGGTGACAATCTAGTTGTATTTCATAAAATTGATCAACTTCTTGAATTGTAGTATAAAAATAGGGATAATTATCCAAAAAATTTATCTCCTCTTTGCTCCCATCATATCTACTTTCTAAAATATTACTTAAACTACTCCACGTATCTAATAAACTTTCCGTTATTTGTTCTTCTCCAAAAATCACCACATTATTATAAATCAAGCTTACAAAGCCACATAAGTAATCACCTTCGTTTTCTTCTAATATCTTCTGTGCCAATTCCACGGCTAATGGATTTGTAATAGGAAAACTTTCGATTTTATAAATAGGAACATTTATATCTTCTCTCCCAATAAATGTTGCGATCTTTAGAGTATCCATACTAAACACCATACTTTCTATTTATTTTCCGACAGGGTATGCAGAACTGACGTGTCCATACTTATTAATTGCAACTTTATATTCAATTCCATTCACTTTAGCAAACACATTTATATCTTTTCCATCAATTAATCTTCTAGATATAGCAAATTTATTCTTATCTATTACTGTTGTAACAATATTTTTAATATCATTAACCGATAAATCTGGATCAAAAAACGATTTCCCTTCATTTCCAGTCCAATAATTTGGATGATGATTTTCTAAAATGTGTCTCATTTTAGCTTTCGTAAAATAAACCTTTTTACCACCACCTACATCCAACGTGATATCTGTAAAGTTGGCTACAGCTTTTTTCGCTGCATCTTTTGACTTGCTGTAAAATGAGCGTTTGCCAATTTGCAGGATTTTCTTAGTCCCGATTTTTGTTACTGTATAATGAATAATCGCACTACCGATTCTGTATACAATGGCATGTATTATCGATGCCTCTAACCTTGCAGGATTGGCTTCATACGTTTCATGCGTTTCTAAATCCGTAAATATCGTACTGTAATGGCCATCTTCCAGTTGTTGCATCGTCACACGATAATGGTTTTGCTCTACAGTGCCGTTTTCTTCGATAACACTATCGATTACTATTTCTTCGCTTTCACTATCAAACTTGATGTCTAAATCCGCCTTCAAATCCTCGGACTCAAAAGTTGTTTGAACAAGTAATTCGTTATTATGTATTTCAATATTCCGAATATTTATCGTACTATCATCTGAATATATAAGATTTTTATTTAATTCATCGTACAATTCTTGTTGGTATTCTTCTGGATTAACGTCATATATATCATCTATTGAAACCATCACAAGAGGCTCTTCTGACACGAAATCATATTCCTGTGCAGCAATTAAATTGGGCCCAATATTTGCAAATAGCAACCCTGCAATAATAATAGATATGAAGTGTTTTTTCCATTTCATCGTTTCATTTCCCCTTTATTATTGTATAAATATTGTACCTTTGCCATATTCAGCTTCATTCCAAAAATCTTTTGTCACAGTATATTGTTGTATAAATGAGTTAAAATCTTTTGTCTCAACTTCTTTATATGTCTCTTTCAACTGAATGAATAGATGTGTTGCATAAGCAGCTGCAAAAGAGGTTCCTGTAAAGACAGATGCTTGACCATTATGATTAATACTTTGTACATCTTCCCCCTTAAAAACAAAATCAATTTTTCCAATAGCTGAAAAAGATGATCGTTTATTTTTTTCATTCATTGAACCGATGGACAGTACACCATCCAATTTTGCTGGGTAGTCGGTTGCTAAACCATATGTATTGCCAGCGGCGGCGACAATGGTAATCCCTTGCTCTATTGCTTTTTCAATAATAGATTCTAGTTCAGCATTTGGCGTTTGAAAGCCAAAACTAATATTCATAAAATCTACCTTTTTATCCATACACCATTTAATAGCTTCTATTAAATGCTCAATTGAACCATTGCCCTTTTCATCTAACAATTTAATATCATATATTTTTAACTCTCTACCAATTGGAGCATCACCTTCCCCTACAATAATTCCCGCGACTGGCGTACCATGATTAAAATCATCAACAATCTTTTCCCCAGGATGAATTAGATTGAATTCTTCAAATGCGATTCCTTGAAAAAAATTCAAATCTTTATTAATACCACTATCCAGTACAGCTACTTTTATATATTGGTTGTCACTTTTTATTACCAATTGTCCGAAGGCAAAATAACAAAAAAAGAAAATAATCAGTGATAAAAAGACTCCCAATTTTTTATTGATAGCGTTCACCTCCTTGCTATGTAGTTGTTAAAATTAATTCCAACATGGATGGGCTCTCTTATTGTAAAGAGAGGTATTCTGTAGGTTGTTTCGAAGTTAAGGGATGGTCATGTTGGAAAATTAAAATAGATTTATGTATATAAATCCTTTTAGTTCTCTACAAGACAATTAAAGTTTTTCAAGAGAAGATTTTTTTAAAATTATTCTAAATTCTCACTATAAAAAGTGTCAATAAATTTTATGTAGATTTTCTTGCAAATTTTACGTAATGGCGATTGCTATTAGTTTAGTGGCGTTTCTTAAGGTTTTCGTGGCGATTCCCGAGGTTTTCGTGGCGTTACCTTAAGTTTTATTGGAGATTCTAGAAGGGTCATCCTAGCGTTAATGTGTATCCGCGGAAATCAACGCCAGTATTTATCGCTATAAAAAAAGACATCGTGAAGTAACTCGATGCCTTCTATTTTTGTATTCTTTTGAAGCTTAACGTTTATCAGAGTTGTTTGGAGCGAAGGGTGGCGACTCCTGCGGGAACGCACAGAACGTAAGACGCAACAATCCACGCGTAGCGAGGGTTGCGGCTTACGGAGTGCCCGCGGAAAGCGTCCACCTGTAGCGGAAATCAACGCCAGTATTGATATCTATAAGAAAAGCCATCTCAAATGAGACAGCTTTTACATTATTTCAAATTCCTTTGTAAAAATGCTTTCGTCCGTTCATGCTGTGGATTAGTAAAGAATTCTTCTGGATGATTTGCCTCGATAATGTCGCCACCATCCATAAAGACAACTTTGTTTGCGACTTCACGTGCAAAGCCCATTTCGTGCGTCACAACAATCATTGTCATATGTTCTTCTGCTAAATCCTTCATAACCTTTAATACTTCACCTGTCAGTTCTGGATCAAGTGCAGAAGTCGGCTCATCAAATAATAAAATCTGTGGATTCATCATAAGCGCTCGCGCAATGGCTACACGCTGTTTTTGCCCACCAGATAAATTCGCTGGGTAGACATGTGCTTTGTCAGCAAGCCCGATTTTTTGCAGTAAATCTTGACAGCGACGTGCAATGGCATCTGATGACTCCGTTTTTAGTAAGCCTGGTGCTACTTCAAGGTTTTGCTGTACTGTTAAATGGGGAAATAGGTTAAAGTGCTGAAATACCATGCCCATTTTCGCTGTCATTTTTTTAATATCTTGTTGCTTGGCATATGTTCCGTCTTGTACTAAATAATCGCCATCGACACAAATGCTTCCCCCATTAATTTCTTCTAAATGAATTAAGCTTCGTAGCATGGTACTTTTACCAGACCCAGACGGACCAATAACAGCCACGACATCGTTCTTTTCTATATTAAAGGTGATTGTCTTTAACACCTCTAACTCACCAAAGGATTTCTTCAAATTCGATACTTCAAGCAGTGCCATTTATGTCACCTCTATTCAAATTTAAAACGTTTTTCTAGCCACTTAAAGAATATCGTTAAGACAAGCGTCATCACTAAATAAATAGCGCCAGCAATAAAGAAAGGCACAATCGTAAAGTCACGGTTTACTGCTGTTTGTGCAAAATGCAGCAATTCTGGTACAGCTACAGCGTAAAGAAGTGCCGTATCTTTAATTAATGTAACGGATTCATTCGATAATGCAGGTAACGCTACACGAAACATTTGTGGCAAAATAATACGTGTCGTTGTTTGCCATTTTGACAAACCTAGTACTTGTGCCGCTTCGTATTGACCTTTATCTATTGCCAATAAACCACCTCGGAATATTTCTGCAAAGTACGCAGCGTAATTTAAAATAAAACCAAGACAGGCGGCAACAAAGCGATCAAGAACCATATATTCACCAATCACTGGCACCATCGGTAATCCGAAGCAAATTAATAACAATTGTAGTAACAGCGGTGTACCGCGCATGACATAAATATACGTTTGAGCAAACCAAGACAATGGTTTAATACGACTTTTCACAGCTAATGTAAGCAAGAACCCAAATGGAATCGATACAAGGATGGCTACAATGAACAGCAGCACCGTCATTTTTGCGCCTTCTAGCATCGGCAAAATCATTGTTTGCCAGTAGTCCGCCATAACTATTTTCCCTCCAAAAAGTATAAGAGTTTCACGAGGAAACTCTTACTGACTGATAACATTCAATTATCTTGTACGAATAAAGGAATTCCTTTATTTCAACACCTTATCTTCACCAAACCACTTTGTAGAAATTTCTGCAGCTGTGCCATCTTCATTCATTTTATCTAAAGCGGCTTGTAGCTTTTCTAATAATGCTTCGTTTCCTGGTTTGACGCCAATTCCATATTGCTCAGGTGCTAATGATTCATCTAATAGTTTGAATGTTTCAGGCTCTTGCGTCATGTAGTATTCCGCTACCACTGCATCAATAATGACAGCATCCAAACGGCCTGTTTTTAAATCTGTTAAAGCTAACACATTATCTGCAAACTCTGTGACGTTTTTCACTTCTTTGTGAATTGGGTTTGCATTTAGTGCCTCTGCAGCAGAAGACTGTGCTTGAAGTCCGATTTCTTGTCCTGCTAAATCGCTAAGACTGTTAATAGTAGATTTTTTTAATGTCATTACTGCTTGCGCATTTTCTAAATAAGGCTTTGTAAATAACACCTTTTCTTTACGCTCGTCTGTAATTGTATAACCATTCCAAATTAAATCGATGCGACCACTAATCAACTCAGCCTCTTTCGTTTTCCAATCGATTGGTTGGAATTCAGCTTCCACTCCCATATGTTCAGCAGCAGCACGTGCTAAGTCAATATCAAAGCCTACGATTTCATTTTTATCATCACGGAATCCTAATGGTGCAAACTTATCATCAATTCCGATTATTACTTTTTCTGTTGACTTATCTGAATCCTTCGAGCCATCAGCTGAACTCGATTTTTCTCCAGAAGTGCCGCAAGCTGCTAAAGCTAGTACCGCTGTAAGCATGCAAAGTATTGTGAAAATGCGCTTCATTATCTAATATCCCCTAACATTTTATATTAATTAATAGAAATAATAGTTTCGCTTTCTCTTACTAAACTACTAACGTGTTAAAGAATATCAAAATGGCGCATTGTTGTCAATATCTTAATTGAATTATTAGAATACTTTACTAGAATTATTCAAGCTCTATTTGAGCATTAACGGCAACTGCTCATTAAAAACAGCCCAACCAGAAAGCTCCGGCTGAACTGTTTTCAAAGTAGATTCTTATTTATGCTGTTGTTTTAACCATTCAATTGCTACATTTGCATGTAAGGCAGCACCATATTTAAAAATGGCCTCATTTTGACGCATACGAGGGTTGTGCACAGGTGCCTCGCCTTCTTTTCCTGTTCCTAGCACCACAAATGCAGAAGGTACTTCTTGCGAGATGTAAGAAAAGTCTTCTGATCCACCAAGATATCCGTTATCCACCACATTTTCGGCTCCTACTACATTTTCTAAAAATGGCGTAATAGCATCAATAAATTCCGGATTGTTATATGTTGTTGGCGTATGGAATTCGATTGTATGATATTCTCCACGCCATGCTTTTACAGTATGGTCTATCATCTCTGGGATGCGTTTACATAAATGGTCACGTGTTTGTTGATCATAGCTTCTCATATTTCCTTGTAAAACTGCTTTGTCTGGAATAATATTTGTCGCTGTACCGCCAGCCATAGCACCTACTGAAAATGTCACACTATGATTTGGATCAGCTTCCCGTGTCATTAATAGGTTCAAACTTGTATACAGTTGATTCATAATCATATTCGAATCAATTGTTTTATGGGGCTGTGAGCTATGTCCACCATTTCCTTGAATATTGACGATATACGTATCCATCGCTTGTGTTAACGTCCCTTTATGGACAGATAATGTGCCAGCTTGTTGATCTGGCATAATGTGAATTCCAAATGCAGCATCCACTTTTGGATTTTGCAGCAAACCATCATCAATCATTAGTTTTGAGCCATAACCCCACTCTTCTCCAGGTTGGAACAATAATTTAACGGTCCCCTGTAACTCCGCTTCATGGTCCTTTAAAATTTGTGCTGCACCTAAAAGCATAGCCACATGTGAGTCATGACCACAAGCATGCATTACACCCGGATTTTTGGATGTAAACTCACAATCTACTTCTTCTTGAATTGGTAATGCATCCATATCTGCGCGAAGAAGAATACAAGGAGCCCCCTGTCCAATTGTCGCAACTACACCCGTACATTGATCTTGCGAACCAAATCCTGCTTTTGCATATTTTTCTTTAATTTCATGTGGTACTACTCCACATTGCTTATGTGCTATACCCATTTCATCAAGTCGTTGTTGGATATACTTTTGTGTGTTCGGTAGTTCAAAGCCAATTTCTGGATATTGATGTAAATAGCGACGATCTTTTATAATTTGTTCTTCATATTTCTTAGAATGGTCTAAAATATTCATCATGTTGCTATCTCCTTTATAGTTTAATAGTTTGAGTAAAACTTCAAAGTTTTGAATGAACTAATCTATTAAAATGGTCCTAACCCCATATAATGAGCGATTAATATTAAGATAAATGCCGCAAAATGTAGTATAAGGAATAGTTTCATCGAAAATTTAACCCAAGCAGAATAGCTGACATTCGACATGCCCAGCGCTGCCATGAGCCCTCCAGAAGTCGGCCATAAATAATTCGTAAAGCCGTCACCGAATTGATACACGACAACCATTACTTGTTGATTAATCCCTAATATTTTCCCTAAAGGTCCCATAATTGGCATTAAAATAATTGCCTTACCGCTTCCCGAAACAACGAAGAAGTTAAAGAAAATAACAACGATAAATAGTACTAATAAAGTAATAATCGTTCCCGTATTGTTTAATATATTAGATAATGAATGCACCGCTGTATCAATTATTTGTGCTTGCGTCATTAAAATCATGACCGAACGAGCAAACCCGATTGCAAGCCCTGTAGGTAAAAGTCTCGCTGCGCCAACACCGAACGTTTCAGCGGCCTCACTAGGTTTAAGTTTTAAAATGATAACTAATAAGACAGCGTAAATAGCATAGACAGCAGAAAGTTCAGGCATCCCCCACCCTAGTTTAATAGCACCGAATGCACTTCCAACTAAAACGACAACTAAACCTAATAATGCCAACTTTCTTGACATTGTAAATTCTTCTTCTTCATACTCAGCTGTTTTTGTATTCTCAATTTCTTCTAAATATTCAGCTGCAACAATACTTTTACTTGGATCTGCTTTTGTTTTATTCGCATAGCGCAGAATGTAAATCATTGAAATAATAATAAAGACGATTAAAGCAACGATACGAAATACTAGTCCAGAATAGATAGGTAAGCCAACAATCGTTTGACTTACACCTGTCGTATAGAAATTAACAACTCCAGCTGTAAAACCAATGGCTAAACCAACTGTCGGGATAGCAAAAGCTGTGATGCGGTCATATCCCAATCCCATGACGACTGCCATCGCAAGCGGAATGAATGGAATACCCCCTTCCCCGAACCCAATTGTTCCTAATACGGAGAACAGTACGAGCAATGAGATGATAATTAGTTTTTCTTTTCCTGCTGCGACGCTTAATAATTTATGGATACCTGCTGCAATCGCACCAGACTTTTCAAGAATAAATAGCGCTCCACTTGCAAATAGCAACATCACAATGATATCTGCTGATTGTACAACCCCGTTATGTAAAGCTGTGAAAAAATCCATGAATCCTATCGGCTTTGCTTGCTCCACATATGAAAAATTGTCAGTGTTTAGTTCGGTAATACCCGTATCTGGATTTACTATCCGTTCATACTCCCCACTCGGAACAATCCACGATAGTAACACAACTAGTAGCATTACTAGCATAAACATTATGTAAACATGTGGGAAATTAATGCCTTTTTGTTTTTCCTTTGCTGACATAAAAAATCCTCCAAATCCCTCTTACTCGTTTATTTAATTAATGCTTTAAATAGATTCACGCCTGATTCAATCAATTCGTCACGGAAATCATATTCATGTGTATGAACATGCGGGTAATCTTCTCCATTACCAATGAAGCAGTAAGCTCCCTTTGTTAGCTTTGTAAAATGGCCAAAATCTTCGGATCCACGAAAAGCTTCATCTAGTTCAAGTAATGTCATTCCTTCCGATTTCGCAACGGCACGTATTTTGTCTGCACTTTCTTTATGATTGAACGTTTCAGGGAATTCATCATTATAATCAAAACTTACATGCAAACCGTATTGTTGTGCTTGATCTTTTGCAAAATTTTCAAGATTTTCTTGTAGTCTATCCAGCTCATCTTCGTAAAGGGCACGTATTGTTAAACGAAGATCACCTGTCGATGCAGCAATTCCAAAAGCGTGTTCACCTACATCGATTTGTACAACTGTACAAAGAACAAGTCCTTTATTTAATTTAGGGGAAATAAATTTAGGAATTGCATTCACAATATTTGCAATGGCAAACGCTGGATTGATGCCCTTTTCTGGCTGACTAGCATGTGTAGGTGAACCTTTCATATGAATGGTCATTCCTTTTGATGCACATAAAGCAGTACCATCAATAATTCCTACCGTTTTGTAAGGAAGTCCACTCATGTTATGGTAAGCGAAAATTTCATCAATATTGTGTTCCTTAATGAAATCAACACATTGAATTGCCCCATCCCCTGTTTCTTCCGCTGGCTGGAAGAGGAAAAAGATGTTTTTATCGGCACCCATCTGATCAACTTCAAGTGCAAATGCCGCTAATGTCGCTGCATGTCCATCATGACCGCATTTATGTGCTTTTCCTGGGAATTGAGAAGCCCATGGAAGATCAATCACTTCATCCATCGGCAATGCATCATAATCAGCACGGAAAGCAATATTTTGCTTAGCTGATTCTGCATGATAAATGGCATAAAACCAATTTCCTTTATCAACAATTACTAACTTTGTATACGTTTTCAAAAACTCAATTAAATGCTGTTTTGTCCATACTTCTTCATTAGAAAGTTCGGGGTGTTGATGTAATTCGTGACGCAATTGTTTAGCTAAATCAAAATTTTTACTGTTCACTGTATATCCTCCTAAAAAGCTGATTTTTTTAATTTTCACCCTAATCTCTTGTTCTATTAAAATTTTAAGGGTAAACTGAATCATTCATTTCTGTATATTGTATATTGTATATTATATTTAAATTTTTTCAACAAAAAAATAATTCTGTTTATTTAAAAACAGAATTACTTTTTATGTTTAAGCGAGCAAATTAGCACCTAAAGTGGTATAAGCTCTGCTTTATCAATATTCCAATGTACTTCTTTCATGTATCTCTCTAATTCAACTATCTCGCCTTTTTTAAATAGTTCTACCATTTTTCGATGTTCATTGTTTGTTTGAGACAGTCGTTTTTTTGTAATTTCTGGTTCATCAGCATGATGAAAGTTTTTCAAAAACTTCTTTTCTAATTGTAATAGCAGGTTTACAAGACTTTTGTTTGGGCAAACCGATAAATACACGCCATGAAAAGCTTCCTGCATTTTATGATACATAGAGAAATTGCCAGTATTAATGGCCAAATCAATACTTTGAATATAAAACTCCATTTCATTCATATGTTTCTCAGTTAAAAAAGGTGCCGCTAAAGCAGCCGCCAAGCCATCCAATGCCCCGATAATAAAATACGTTTCTTTGGCTTCTTCCGTCGTTAGGTTTTTAATGACAAAGCCTTTTCTCGGCACATTTTCTAATAGCCCTTCGGAAGAAAGTTGTATTAACGCCTCTCTGACCGGTGTCCTGCTGACATTTAGGCTTTCGCTAATAGCACTTTCATTCACCTTTTTTCCAGCAATCAGATTTCCATTATTAATTTGATCTACGATATAATTATAAACATGGTCTTTTAGCGATAAATAATTATTCATAAAGTAACCTCAATTTTAAATTTTTTAACAATCCTTTTCATCTACTATACACTTTTTTCTAGTATCTTAGCCATAGTCATCGCCTAAATACTATTCATTAAAAATAATATTATCCAACATTATTTTATATTATCTGATAGTTTAGTGAAGTGTTTATGCAAAGAGCAAAATGAAAAAGCGTTTATCCCTTTTGGAATAACGCCCTCTGTTAGTTTAACTATGGTTTATATGGTTTGAACTCAATGGATTTTGCTTGGTACATTTTATCTTTGAACATATACGTGATATGAATATCACCTATATATCCGCCTGCTGGTGCAATTTGAGCTCCGATTTTTGCTATTAAGAGATAATCTTTAACGTCAAAGGTGATTTTATTGCCAAAGTAGACATTCGCAAATAAATGATCAGCTTGAATATCTAACGGTTTAATATCAATAGTATATTCCTTGTCGCCTATTTCAATTTGAGCTGTGGTTGGTAATAATTCGGATTTAACATTTTTAAATACAATTGCCATTGGGTCATCCACAAGCACTTCAACTGTAACTTCTACAAACTGACTTGTTACTTTTTGATTTTGTATATGGAAAACGTGTGCTTCTTGTTCTAATATTCCTGTACCAGTACCTTTTGTCAAAATTATAATCAACTCATTCTTTCCATCATTATTGATGTCCTCATACTTAATTAAAGGTGAAAAAGTAGGATTTGCTGTGTTGATCCAATAAGGTCTTGAAAGCATGCTACCACGAAAATCTATTTTGAAATCTGTATAGTCGCCATTCATCTTTTTAGCATATAAGGAAACATCTACTATATTAGACTTTGCAATTTCTTCATATTCATTTATCATTGCTTTAGCTTGAATGAAAATGAAAAATAGAGAAGTAGCGAAAATTAGCATCATCATTTTTTTCAAAAGAAAACACCTCATGCTTCAGTGTTCTCAAAAATTCACTGCTTATGCTATTACTGTTTGACAGACCTCAACATGATTTGATTTATAAAGTGCAATAATGCAAATATTCATCGATTGTTTTAAATAGAACCTAAAGTGTCCCCTTAAATTTTTCTGGTTTTTTTACATAGCTTTCGATGATATACCCACAATCAGTACAAAGAATATATTCAACTTCTGAGCCAAAACTCATCTTATTCGTTGGGTGCATCACGGCATATCCATGATGTTTGCCCTTCCCTAATTCTGCTCCACCGCATTTTGGGCATTCCGTTATTGCATTAGATTGATTCATTGGAAAACCTCCTCATTAGAAATATATGTATTACTTTCAAAGGGTTGCATGTATTCTAGCTCTTAGTATATTTACGATTGAACAGTAAATTGGTTTCACCTTCAATTCATTTAACTTCTGGTTTGCTACCATATTAATCAAATCTATAACTCCCCTATCTACTAATTATTTTTTAAAAATATAATTATAGATGACTACCGCTATAAGTATTCTCTTTTGCAGTATGTAAAATTCCATAAACTCCAATATTATATTGCTCATTTTATTTATATCAAAATAATATAATAATAGGTTCTCACGAATTTCAAATAAAAGAAGTATTATAGATACATGTTTGTGTCCATTTTGTTAAAGATGTATTTTATATATTGCTTTAAAGATAGTTTAGTAATATAGTAAATCACGAAAGGACGTGTTCAACATGTTAGATCAACACACAATTAACGTTATTAAATCAACAGTACCAGTATTAGAGGTGCACGGCGTAGCCATTACAAAAACATTCTATAGCAACTTATTTAAGGATAATCCATCATTATTAAATATTTTTAATCACACAAACCAAACTCAAGGTCGCCAACAAGGCGCTTTAGCAAATACAGTTTATGCAGCAGCTCAGCATATCGACAACTTAGAACCAATCGTCCCTGTAGTCGTTCAAATTGCACATAAACACGTAAGTCTTGGGGTTTTACCTGAGCATTATCCGATTGTAGGTCAATACTTGCTTGCAGCAATTAAAGAAGTGTTAGGTGATGCGGCAACTGACGAAATCATCGAATCTTGGGGTAAAGCTTATGGCGTAATTGCAGATATCTTTATTTCAGTAGAAGAAGATTTATATAAAGCTGCAGAGCAAAATAATGGATGGCGTGCATTTAAACAGTTCAAAATTGCTCGCACTGTAAAAGAAAGCGATGACGTTACATCATTCTACTTACAGCCAACAGACGGCTCAAAAGTACCCGCTTATAAACCAGGACAATATGTTTCAATTCGCGTAACTGCTTCAGGAGAAGAATATTTATTAAATCGTCAATATACTTTATCTCAACCAAGTAATGAACAAGAATTTCGTATTTCTGTGAAACGTGAAAGCCAGCACAATCCTAAAGGAAAAGTATCAAACTTTTTACACGATGCTACACCGGGCACAACAATTGACGTTAGTGCGCCAGCAGGTGTATTCACATATGAACCAACAAATGCACCAGTGCTATTCATTAGTGGTGGGATTGGCGTAACACCTTTAAATGCGATGTTACAAACAATTCAAAACAAAGAAAACGTTACATTCATTCAATGTGCACGTAATGAAAATGTTCTTGCTTTCCATGAAGACATTCAAAATAAAATGAACGCATTAAACGGCCCAACCGGTTTAAGCAAACTGTTCAATGTATTCAAAAAAGACAGTAATGCACATCATAAAGTGTTATACTCTGAAAAAAATGAGTACATTAACGCTAACGTTTTACGCCCTCTTTTAACGAAAGATACACAAGTGTACATTTGCGGACCAACACCATTTATGGAAGCAGCTATTAATGCTTTACATGAATGCAATATCGTTGACGGTCAAATTCATTACGAATTCTTCGGTCCTGCGCTCCAATTAAATACAAAATAAAAAAAAGAACTAGCCCTGCGTTGCGCATGGCTAGTTTTTTGATACTTAAGTCTTACGCTCATTGAAAATCACTTCAATATTATATTAAATGTATCCTTAATGTTATTTTGTTGACATAGAACTGTAATATAAGCGTGTTAATATCATTATTGTACCAAGTAATACGTTTTAATGTTTTTAGGAGGATACATATTATGAAAAAGAATAAACGAAATAAGTGGGGGATGAAATTAGCAGTATTAGCTTTAGGCTCTTCTGTACTTTTTTCAACAATTGACACAGCATCAGCTGCAACATATACAGTTAAATCTGGGGATTCCCTTTGGAAGATTGCCACTCAAAACGGCATTTCTTATCAAACTTTGATGAGTTGGAATAACCTAACTTCATCAAATATTCGAGTTGGACAAACATTAACTCTAAATAGCACAACTAATAAGGCTCCTAGCACCCCTGCTAACACGCCTGTCAATCTTATTCAAGTTGCGAAACAGCAATTAGGTGTAAAATATACATTTGGAGGTAGTAAACCAAGCACAGGTTTCGATTGCTCAGGCTATATCACTTATGTATATAACAATGCCGGTATTCCGACAAGTCGTAAATCAGCAGCTGGTTTTTATGTTGCAGCGAAAAAAGTAAGTACACCACAAGTAGGTGATTTAGTATTTTTTGCTAACACATATAAAGCAGGTATTTCTCACGCAGGTATTTATATTGGAAATAACCAAATGATTAATGCAAGTGACGGCGGCGTTAGCATCGCTAACATTAACAGCACATACTGGAAGAAATATTTTGTAGGTTATGGTCGTTTATAATTTATAAGAAAAACAGTTAGGCATGTCCTAACTGTTTTTCTTATGAATTCAATAGTAAAGCCAAAATAAAATCGCCCTTTACAATAGTAATGGGCGATTTTTATTGGTTTATCGGCGATTTTCTAAGCTCTACCGGCGATTTGCCCAAGGGTATCGGCGATTTTCTAAGCTCTGCCGGCGATTTGCCTAGGGGTATCGGCGATTTCCTAGGCTCTGCCGGCGATTTGCCCAAGGGTATCGGCGATTTTCTAAGCTCTGCCGGCGATTTGCCTAGGGGTATCGGCGATTTCCTAGGTTCTACCGGCGATTTGCACAGGGGTATCGGCGATTTCCTAGGTTCTACCGGCGATTTGCACAGGGGTATCGGCGATTTTCTAAGTGCTACCAGCGATTTGCCTAGGGATATCGGCGATTCCTAGGATTATCAATGGTTTTTCCTACTAAATATGTGCCATCTTTTTCGATTTTAATTTTGCTAAACGCAGTAAATAAATGATAAAGACAACACCGAGTACACCTGCACCTGTTAAATAGACGGACGCATACCCTACTTGCACTGCGAGCATCCCTAAAATATATGATCCAAGGGCAATACCAAGGTCAAACATTGTAAAATATGTTGCTGTTGCATAGCCACTACGAGTATGGGCCGTTGATTGGACAGCTAGTGCTTGTAAGCTTGTTGTTACCGCTCCGTAGCCAAATCCAACAAAAACTGCCGAAAATAAGAATAACGCTGGTCCTGAAACATTCGCAAGGAGGATTAATCCAATTGCAAATGAAATAATACCTGGGATAATTACAAATTGTGGCCCTTTCGTATCATAAAGTTTTCCAGTATATGGTCGTGTAATTAGCATGGCCGCCGCAAACACTGCATAAAAGAAACTTGCCACAGACATTAGATCCTTTTGCTGAGCGTACACTGACAAAAATGATAATACACTAGCGTAGGCAAACGCAACCAAGCTGGCAATAGCCGCTACTGGTAACGCTTTTCGTTCAAATAAATCATTGAATTTAAACGTTAGTTTCCCTTGATGATCGGGTTTCTGTAAATCATCTGTATTAATCGTTACAGCTAGAATACCACCTGCTAAAACACAAATACTCATGACAATAAATAATACATTGAAACTGCTATATTGAATAAGGAGTAAACCGATAAATGGACCAATTACAACTGCTAAATTCGTGGACATTGTAAAATAGCCTAGCCCTGTGCCTTTGCGACTGACCGGTACAATATCTGCTGCTAAAGAACCTGCTGCTGTCGTAATAATACTAAAGAAAATCCCTTGTACAAATCGTAAAGCTAATAAAAGACCAAATGGATGAATAAATAAATATAATATCGTACATAAGAAATAACCTACAATCGCAATGACTAAAAGCTTTTTCTTGCCGAACACATCCAATAATTTACCTGAAAACGGACGTACAATGATAGCTGATAATAAGAAACCTGATAATAGTAATCCCGCTTCCTTATCTGTTTGGTGTAGCTCGCCAATCGCATACAGTGGCAAAGTCGTTACCAAACCATAAAAAACAAAAAACACCGATATATTTGTTATAAATAAACTAATGAACCGCTTCGTCCATATTTGTGTGTTGCCCTCTTGCTGCACATCAATCAACCTTTCATTTTTTGCAATAGATTTATAAATTGTGACTGCTCTTCAACAGTAAGTGAACCTACCATTTCCTCTTCAAACGCTAAAATCGTTTCAGTAATCTCCGGTAGTCGTTCCTCCGCCATCGCTGATAATGTCACAATTTTTTCGCGCTTATCTTCTCCATCAATTCGTTCCACCCAGCCTAAAGTTTCTAGCCTGGAAATAGCTCTCGTTATACTTGGCGCTTCGACATTCAAATACTTCCAAATTTGTGTCAATGTCATTGGTCCATGTGTATGTAAGCAATATAAAATTGTCCATTGCGAGCTATACAACTGGTGCTGTTTCAATACTTCATTCAAGCAATTTGTTAAATAGCGACTTTTTTGAAATAAAGCATGGAAAACGGGATTCATATGATCACTCTCCTTAATTATTTACCTAGCTAAATAAATACTATACGCTTCATTTTTCAGGTTGTAAAGAAAGTTGTTTTTGCTTTTATTAGCGAATAATTGAACCTTGTTGGCGATTTTCATATGGTTAGTGGCGCTTTCCACGGGTTTAGTGGCGTTTTTCATTCGTTTATTGGCGTTTCCCACAGGTTTAGTGGCGTTTCAATGCCTTTTATCGGCGATAGCAGGGAATTTACAATAAATGTCGAATACAGCTACTAGACTTATAAAAAGGGAGATGGGAACATGGGAAAAAACATACTAATTATCGCAGGCGATGCTGTAGAGGCATTGGAGATTTATTATCCATATTACCGTTGTTTAGAAGCTGGCTACGAAGTGTCCATTGCTGCACCGTCAGTAAAAAAACTACAAACCGTTTGTCATGATTTTGTTGAGGGTGTGGACACTTATATAGAGCGTCCAGCTTATGGCTTAGAAGCAACGGCAGCCTTTGCCGATATCGACCCAACACAATTTGATGGATTAATCATCCCTGGTGGTCGCGCACCTGAATACATTCGATTAAATGAGCATGTCCCAGCGATTGTGAGCCATTTCTTTGAGGCGAATAAACCTATTGCTGCTGTATGCCACGCGGCACAAATTTTTGCAACAATTCCAGATGTACTTAAAGGACGTGAACTTACTGCCTATATTGCCTGCAAACCAGAAGTCCAAGTAGCGGGTGGTACGTATATCGACGCAAATTTACACACAGATGGCAACCTTGTTAGTGGGCACGCTTGGCCTGATTTACCTGGATTAATGCGTGAATTTATTCAAAAAGTAGAAGGGTAAAGATGAAGAGGGTGCCGAATTGGGCATCCTCTATTTAGCTGTTTCCTGAAGCTCAACATCCAACACTTTTTGTGTTTCAGTCGTATACTTAATTCTTACATAAACACCGAATTCTTTGTCTCCATCTTTTAACCAAAGCTTAAATTTTTCAATGGTTGCCTCTTCATTCACTTCACTACCCTCATGTAAGTAGTCAATAATTTTTGAATTGGGGTATGATGATTGTGTCTTTTCAATAGCGAGTTTCCCCCATTTAGCATAGGCAGGCGTTACCTCGGCATGTGCATCCAGAATGTGTAGTGGCACGGCTTGAGGTATCATAAAAATTCCAAGTGCTACAAGTAATTTGCGCATGTTTTGAGCTCCTTTCTTTTTATAGAATGTGCAACAAACAAAAAATCATTATGTTTCTCAGCTTAATTGAAGAAAATGGCACTGTTCTTATTATGTAATTCTCGGTATAGCTTTGCTTTAACTACAAAAAATAAATGCTCCAGATGTTATCTTTGGAGCATCCAATTTTTTAGGGTCTTTTTGTACTTGGTTGTTGAGGGTTATTATGAATTACTTTATTAAATTCTGCTGAATATTCTTCCCGATCATTTCTTTTATGTGTATCTTCCTTCTTTTTCTTTTTAAAGCTTGTTTTACTTTTCTTTGCCATTGTTAACTCCCTCCAATTTAGCTCTTTTTATTAGATTGTTGATTTTTATCATGATTGGTTTTATTGTTTTTATTTTTCGCTTTGGCATCAAATTCCGCACTGAATTCTTCATTTAGATTATCATTTGGGTTATTGTTGTTACTATTACTGTCATCAAGGTCTTTACTTTTGTAAGTTCCAAAAGGATTGTGTGTCCTTGCATTCATTGTTTTTTTGCTGTTTTTGTTATTTCTATTGCCCATAGCCTTTTCACCTCCTACTTGTAATTTGCTCAGGAGTGAACGAATTATGCTTTGGGGAAAACTTCAATGGGAGAAGATACAATGGCAAGATTTGCAATCAAAAACACTGGAGATTATAAACAAAAAGCTTCTCCATTCTGTTTTACATAGAAAAAATGTACATCACCAATAATCATTAGTAATGTACATTTTTATTTGTCATTTAGACAATTGTATATTCAGTTATATTAAGTAAAGCACCAACTGCACCTGAAAAACCGTGGTCATTGATAAATATAGGTGTATGTTTTTTCGTCCGTGTATAATTGGCAATCACATGTGTAAGGTGGTCATTATGACTAAGAGTTGAGCCGATATAAACGATATGCTGCGTATTTTTTTCCTCGGCATATTGAATACTTAGCGTAGTAATAACCTCACCAACAAGTCCTTGCACAGTCGCAATAATATCTTCTGGAGGATGTTTCACTTCCTCCGTAATACCGACCTTACCAAAATTACTTGCAGTCAAATGCCCGTCAATTGGCGTATCCATTCCTTGATAAATATCTTTTACAAGTAAATCTACACCTTCACGATTACCTCGTGTAGCCAGCTCACGGATTTCATTGTAATCTGTAATCCCTGTTGTAAGCGCTGACAATCCTATCAATGTCCCACCGCCTACGCCTGTACCACCAACGCGAATATGTGTATTATCTTCCATATAATGAATGGAAGTTCCCGTTCCGATATTGGTAATCATACTACGCTCAAAGTAATATCCTTCTTTATTTAGTAAAAAACGAACACCCTTCAATGTAGCTTCAAATTCTACTATATAATGAATCGATTTCATTGTTTTTATGACATCAAGTAATTGTTCTGTACGTCCCCCCGTAACACCAATATCCTCAATATCTGGATTATTTCTAATCCACTCCATTACAGTCTGCAAATCATTTGACGGAAAAGTTGTTAAAACAAGTTCGTTGTGCTCGTCTAAGTAGGCAACCTTCGTCAATGTGCCGCCTGCATCAATACCTATAGCCTTTGGCATACCATTCTCCTTTAACTTTATTCAGCAGAAAAATTTTTCCTACCTAAATAGATGGTTAGATGAATACTAGTTTACTCTTTTATTCAGTGAGTGTCTAAACGCTAACTGATTAAAGTTCATGCCTCCGGCGATTGTCAACGATTTCGAAAGGAGTTTATTGTGTATGCACAATTCAAAATCCTGACACACTGGTTCTGCGCGAAAGCGAAACGTCAGCGATAATTAAGCCGAGGCGCAAGTGAATATTCGCCCTCCCTAAACTTTACCGCTGTTGAAATGATTGTGCAATAACTTGGCAAACTTTCATGAAAAAAAACATGAAAAATAGCAAAATTAATAGATAAATACAACAAACATTTACATTTTATGCAAAAAAAGAGCCGCTGTTAAAACAGTCGACTCTTTTTATTATAACATTCTAAAAAAGCAAATTATTGTGCAGAATATCCGCCATCAATGACAAGCTCGCCACCTGTGATGTAAGAAGCTTCATCAGATGCTAAGAATAAAATAGCGTTTGCAACTTCTTCTGGTTGTCCAAGACGACCCATTGGAGTAGCACGAACTAACATGTCCATTGCTTCTTTGAATTGACCGATGTTAGCAGTCATTGGTGTTTCAATTACACCAGGGAATACTGTGTTTACACGAATGTTAGATCTACCTAATTCAGCAGCTGCTGCACGTGCGATTGCGCGTAAAGAACCTTTTGAAGCTGTATAAGAGTTTAAGCCAGAACCGATAATAGCAGTGTACGATGATGTATTAACGATTGAGCCTTTTCCAGCTTCTTTCATGTATTTAGAAACATGTTTAATTCCTAAGAAAGGACCGAATGAGTTAATTTTGTGCATGATAGCCCAATCTTGGTCTGTAATATCTTGTGGAGATTTTTGTGAAGAAATACCAGCATTGTTGATTAAAATATCGATACGACCATATTTTTCAACAACTGCTTTTGTAAATTCAGCCCAGTTTTCATCAGAAGAAACGTCTAATTTCATGCCTTCTACGTTTTCTAATTCAGAAATTTTTGCTAAATTTTCTTCGTTAATATCAGCAGATATTACGATTGCGCCCTCTTTAGTGAATAGCTCTGCCATTGAAGCGCCCATTCCTGATGCGCCACCTGTAATAATTGCGATTTTGTTGTCTAAACGTCCCATTAAAAAAACTTCCTCTCTCTTCTGTTTCGCCTAAGCGTATTTAGCGTTGTTATGTACTTTAAGTACAAACAGTCGCCTAGCACTTTAAAACTAATGCAGTTTTTTATTGAACTGTATATGTTTAAATAGTTTACTATTAAACTTTATCATAATTTTGAAGCGTTTTCAAAGAATATGACCGATATTTGAACAATCTGTTTTCACTTTCCTCAATTTTGCGATACGATATACATTGAGGCTTGACTATTTGAACGGAGGAAAAATACGTGAAAGATCAAAAAACACTTTATAAAGAAGCGATGCAAGTTTTAAAAGAAACGAGTCGCACATTTTATATACCGATTACTTTTTTAAAAAATGATTTAAAAATGTCAGTCGCTGCTGCATATTTAGCGATGCGTGCCATTGACGAAATCGAAGACCATGAAGAACTTTCGAATGATGTGAAATTCGATTTACTTTCCGCAACAAGTGAATTATTAAAAGAAGAGTTCGATGCAGTAGCCTATAATACATTACTAGCTCCATACGCCAAACAATTACCCGAAGTTTCCCTTCGTTTAGCGGATTGGCTAACATTTTGCCCAGACGGCTCTCGACAAATTGTCCAAGCATCTACAAGTGAAATGGCATATGGCATGGCAAAATGGGCAAAAGCAAATTGGCAAGTGCATACACGTGAAGATTTGGACGACTATACATACTATGTTGCAGGACTCGTTGGGACAATGCTGTCAGAGTTATGGGCATGGGGTGCAGACGTGCAAACAGATCGCGATTTAGCAATTGGCTACGGTCGTGGACTACAAGCAGTCAATATTTTACGTAATCAGCATGAGGATTTAGACGAGCGTGGTGTAAGCTTTGTGCCGGACGGTTGGACACGAGAAGACTTGTTTGCCTATGCCGAGGAAAACCTAGCGAAAGCAGATCTTTATATGAAGGCAATCAATAAGCGTACGATTTTATTGTTCTGTCGTCTTCCGCTTGCTTTAGCCCATAAAACATTAAAAGCGATGCAAGAAGGTCGTGAAAAAATGACGCGCGCTGAAGTAGAGCAAACTGTAGAAGAGATTCAAAAATAGGTGCCTGGCACCCACACAATTCACTACAATTCATAAAAATTCAAAAGCCCTTGTGTTGAGAATAGTCTCACACAAGGGCTTTATTGTTCATATGACGCTAACGAATCGACTAATTAGCTCATAGCCGAAATACAGAGAAAGTACCGATAATAATGTAAAAACAACCTTTTCTACTTTTCCGCCAGTTTTCGTTGTTAAAGGAAAGCGCACTGACATATTTATCGGGAAAAATAGCTTCACCCCTTGTTTCGTCCCCATATCGAGGACAATATGACTCATCATGCCTACTAAAAGTCCTGCAATAATCGATTCATATGGAATTATTGCGTGTAACAGTGTCGCTACAAGGAACAAAAACAGTAAACTATGTGTAAAGGAACGATGTCCAAATAGCTTGTTAACAATTTTTGAAATGATGGGAAATGTCCGCCCAATTTTGCTTCCGCCATGGCAAATATCCGGAATTAATGCACCGATAATACCAGCTCCAACTAATACGAATGGATTATCATTTGAAATTTGAGCAAAGGCAAGGCTAGCCGTGATGCCTCCAATAATGTGTGTATTCCCTTGCATAATTACTCCCTCTCTATGTACTGTAATTTTACTTTCCTAATGTAACATATTCTCCTCCAAAAGAGAACATACATTCCAAACATATGTTTTATTTTTTTACTTTACGTTGACTACTTTTGAAATTCTCCAAAGCGAACCAAAAAATTTTGAAATAATTCAATTAGCTATTGTATATCTAGTAGGTCTAACGTGAAAAATGACTACGGGAGGGAGCTATGAAAACGTATAAAGGAATGCTATTTATTTTCATCACGATGCTTGGGAGTGCGTTACTATGGTATTCGGCGAAGCCAATTGAAACTTTACATGTGTTAAATAGGCTCAGTCATATTGTTGGGGGCATGGCAATTACAGGATTCTTCCTTGTTTTTTTACTTGCCACAAGAAGTAAAATTCTTGAACGGTGGTTTCATGGCTTAGAGCATGTCTATAAATATCACAAGTATTTGGCGATTCTATCATTAGGGCTAGTGATTTTACACAGTCAATTGCAAGATTTAGTGCCACATGGGGATAAAGGGGTAGAAACTCCGCTCAATGAATTAGCAAAGAAATTTGGTGAGCTTGCGCAATATGGCTTTATCGGGCTAATCGCCATTGCACTATTAGCAAAATTCCTGAAATATGAGCATTGGCGCTATATTCACCGTTTATTGCTTTTACCGTATGCTCTTGGCCTTTACCATGTCTACTTTTCAAGCAAATATGATTTATTTCAAGTGACACCCCTCGGTATTTTTACTGCGATAACTGCCATTATAGGGACAATGTCCGCTTTATATATGCTTACAATGTATCAAGATATGCAATTTAAACATACTGGTAACGTTACTGGCATTCGAAAGATGGGTGCTAGCGCAGTTGAATTAGAATTAACATTAGATCGAAAATTCCCCTATCGTGATGGTCAGTATATCTTTTTAAAAATATTCCAAGATGGTTTAGAAAAAGCACCACACCCCTTCTCCATTTCAGGCGGAGATGGTCATAAAATTTTTATAACGATTAAGGCACTTGGCGACTTTACTAAAAAGGTAAATACACAAATACAATTGCAAACACAAGTATCCATTGAAGGCCCCTACGGTCATCTAAACTTTGACAAAGGTTATCAACAACAAATTTGGATAGCTGGTGGTGTAGGCATTACGCCTTTTATATCGTATTTACAATCGCAACCTACTGATCGCGAAATTGAATTATTTTACACGTTCCGTGGAGAAAACGATGCTATCTATAAAAATTTTTTACAAAAATACGCAGAAAACAATAAGCATTTTAAAGTGAATTTTATCGATACGACCACCATGGACAGACTTACTTTCGATCATTATTCAGTACCAGTGCATACGAGCATCTTTTTGTGTGGCCCTGAGAAAATGGTGAAGTACTTTATCAAGCATTTTAAATCCGACAGTAGCGATATTGACATCAACTACGAAACCTTTAAATTTAAATAAAGTATCCAAAAAAAGAGGCTCACATCCAATAGTAGAAATGTGAGCCTCTTTCGCTTATTATCATTTAATAATTTTATGACTAAACAAATGCCTATTTTTCACTATAATGACACTTACGACAGCAAGTAACAGCCCCGAAATCAAAAAGACTAGTCTTACGCCTATAACGTCTGCAATTATTCCCATCATTAGAGAGGAAATGCCAAATGCCCCCGTTGAAATCGCACTTAAAGAAGTATATACAGAGGATAGTTCTCCTTTTGGGACACTCGTTTGAATAACCGTATGTTGTGGGATGCTCTTTATTTGGCCAAAAAACCCAACGCAAAAAGTTAGTAATAATGCGATAATTGGAATACTATTAATACTAAACAAAATCGTTGCAATAAACATAAACAAAGAACCAATAAACATCACTTTCGCTAATTGCCGCTCAATAAAAGATGTATATTTAACACAATAAACGCTTCCTGCTATTAAACCTACAAAAAATGTGCCATTCAAAAAGCCCCACCATTGCTCGTCAACTTGTAAAGCATCCGTGACAAATACCAATATAATTGCAGCAATCCAAACCGTACCTGCAATCGATTCGAGAAAATCTATCCAAACAATTCTTCTTAACAGTGGCGTATGCCAAAGTAATTTCCAGCCTTTTATAACTTGTTCTATTTTCCCTTGCTGTGCAAGTGATTGATGGTCAACATTTTCTAACAGACATAAGACAATACTGGCCACTGTAAACAAACAGCCCACTACCCAAACTACTTGCTGGGAACTTAGAAAAAGTAAGAATAGGCTACCTACGAACCACATAACTGTTTGAATAAATTGAGTGACTGCTTCGTCAATGCCATTTGCCTTCAATAATTGTTCGTCTTTCACATAATGTGGAACCAATGTCTGTCTTATTGGATTCGCGCAGCCATCCAGAAATGCAATCATACTTATAACAATAAACAACAAGTAAAAGTTAGTTGCTGTTGTTACATATAACAGTAGCCCTAATAAAAATAATAAACATGTCTTTCCTATTTGCGAGCCTGCCATTAACCATTTTAAATTCACCTTTTCAAACAAAAGCGGAGTCAATATGCTTGATACAAACATTGATGAAGCAATTGTAAATGGCACAAATGATGCTGCAATAGCCGATTCCGTTACAACGTAAATTAAATGAATAATGCTCACTATATATAAAACATCACCTATATTTGCCAGTGATTGACCGATCAGTAATAATGAAAAGTCTCTACCCAATTTCATAATAAACCCCCATTTTCAAGAAATTAAATTTATCGAAATGGGTGATTTTTAAATTGGACTGTTCATGTAAACTTTCCTCCCCCATTTTTCACGAAATGAAATTCATTAAAATGGGTGATTTTTAAATTGGACTACACATGCAAACTGCCCTCCTTTTGTCTTGCAGATAAATCTTGGGGGAATTAGATTTATCAAAAATTTTTGTATGTAATTTTTCCGTAGAAAAGCTATGCCTTATTATAATCGAAAATCCGTACTAATTTTTTAATTTCTGTTGTATGGTTTGAAGATGTTGCGCTTTTACACCTCTGATACTTGCATTTGAGACAGTAGTTTCGTATAGATAGCTTCAATATCACTTTGTGTAAAAATTCCACACCTGATTGATTGCGGCTTTCTATCAAACGCCTTACATTTTCTCGCTTTAACACATGTACATTTTCAGACGTTACCTCCACCTTTTTCAACTGACAATAATTATACCAATTTCTACTAAAATAAGTGTATTTTCTATTTACAAAGCATGAAAAACTGGCGAACTTCATAAAGTGATTTAATGTTCTCTGAAATAGTTAGTCCATTCATCTTGGAATAATACTAAAAATTTCGTGGGAAATGGTATGGATTTAACATCCATAAGTGATTATTAAATCTGTTGAAAGGGAGGTTTTTTGATGAATTATTATGATCCGTATTATAGTGATTATGATGCAGTCTTTGGTGGCTTCATGGTTGTGTTCTTTTTAATATTTTTTGTATTATTAATTATTGGCTATATTGTGAATGCACTAATTTATTTTATGACATCTAAAACAAATGGCTTTAGCGATATAGCTTATATCGCGTGGATTCCTATTATAAACATTTACAGCCTATTCCTACTAACTGCTAACGGTGATGATGATGTGACAATTCGTGCTGCAGCGAAAAAAACGACCTTAATTTATGCAGGTCTATTTATCGTTTCCTTCGTTCCTGTTGTTGGTATAATCGCGTCCCTTGCTATGTTTTGCTATTGGATTTATTACTCCTATCGTCTCTTATATCGTTGGACTGGCGATACCGGCAAAGCTGTTCTCTATATGATCTTATCACTTATTACTGGCGGCTTATTCTTTGCCATTTATGGCTTAATGCGTATGAAACGCCCATTCATAGTATAGGTTTCCGCATTAATAAACCTATAACTCCTCTTTCGTTTAGAAAACTGAAAGAGGAGTTTTTTGTGCTTAGGTACGTTCTTCTGTTCCTATCTGATGCAATTCAGCGTCAGACACTTTTTCCTCATCTTTCCAATATTTTTTAAAAAAAGGTCAGGAATTACGTAGGATATGCTATATTATAGTTAGAAAATTTAGACTTTCTAACTTTTAAAGCAAAGGGGATTTTTAATTATGTATGAAAATATTTTAAGACATCCAGGGCCAACACCTATTCCAAAAAAGGTTCAACTTGCGATGAACCGAGATATCTTCAGCCATCGAAGCAATGAATTTGTGGAACTATATCGTGAAACAACTGAGCTCGTTAAACCTATTTTTGGCACTAAGCAGGACATTTTATTGCTTCCATCTGGTGGTACAGCTGCATTAGAAGCAGCAGCTGTCAATACAGTTTGTGCAGGTGAAGAAGTTGTCGTCATTACGGTAGGCGCTTTTGGGGATTACTTCGTTTCGATTTGTGAAAAATATGGCTTTAACGTACATAAGCTTGCGAAACAATGGGGACAAGCATGCACAGCTGAAGAGTTACGTAACTTTTTACAACCTTTGCAAAATATTAAAGCCGTTTTCGTTACGTATAATGAAACTTCAACAGGTATTTTAAATCCAATTGCAGAATTAGCACAGGTTATTCGTGAAGAAAGTGATGCGTTAGTAATTGTTGATGGCGTAAGCTGTATTGGTGGTGCTCCTGCTGAAATGGATGCATGGGGCATTGATATTCTCGTAACAGGCTCACAAAAGGCGATGATGCTTCCACCTGGACTTTCTCTCGTTAGTGTAAGCGACAGGGCGTGGAAGGTCATTGAAGAAAATAAAGCGCCATCTTATTACTTGAATTTATTAAGCTATCGCAATTGGGCAGAGAAAGGTATGACACCAAATACCCCTGCCATTACACTAATTTATGGGCTACAGGAAGTGTGTAAACTCATTGAACAAGAAGGTGGATTTTCTCAAACTGTTGCCCGTCATGAACTGATGAAAAACATGGTACGTAGTGCGATGAAAGCACTTAATATTGAGCTTTTGACAGCCGATGAATACGCTTCGCCTACAATTACAGCAATTATGGCTCCTAAAGGGATTGCATTAGGTGAATTTTTGACACATCTTAAACAAAGATACCATCTAGATTTTGCGGGTGGATTAGGTCATTTACAAGGAGAAATTTTCAGATTTGGCCATATGGGCTACTGCTTCCCTAGTGATGTTTTACAAGCGGTTTCTTTAATGGAGGCGGCACTACAAGACTTTTCTTACGACTTTGAGCCCGGTGCAGGTGTTAACGCAGCGCATAAAGTGTTTTTAAAGGCACAACTGAAATAACACATACTTTAACAAAAATAGACTGCCTGACGATAAAATCGATCAGCAGTCTATTTTTACTGTATGAAACTATCTAACAAGTTTTTTAAAATATTCCTCACGCATCTCCTGTGGCACCATACTGCCCCCTGTTGCCCAGACAAGATGTGTAGCTTGCTCCATTTTATCTAATAAATGATGCTTCTCTAAATAATCTCGCCCATTCTTCATCAACTGAATCGGTCCTAACATCCCCGCATGTGCAGATGGTTCTAAAAATAACCGTTCGCTGTCCATGGCTAAACCGAGTGAAGTAAACAATTCTTCATCTTTCACTGTATAACAGCCACTAATATATGTTTCCATCACTTTTCCAACGAATTTTGAAGCACGTCCGACAGCTAGACCATCTGCTTCTGTTTTATTATCCAAGCCGATATCTTCTACACTGATTTCATCATGTAAGCCAGTCATGAGCCCAATTGTCATACAAGGTGACGCGGTTGGTTCAGCAAAGAAAATATGAACATGTTCCCCAAACAATTCTCGTAAACCATATGCGACCCCACCAGGTCCACCACCAACACCACATGGTAAATAAACGAACAATGGATATGCATCATCCACATGAATATTTCCCTCTTGTAATTGGACTTTTAAGCGTTTCGCTGCTACTGCATAGCCCGCAAATAAATCTTTTGAATTCTCATCATCAATAAAATGGCACATTGGATTTTGCGAAGCTTCCTGTCTTCCCTGCTCTACAGCGACACTATAATCTGCCTCATATTCAATGACCGTTGCCCCTTTTTCTCTTAATAATGCCTTTTTCCATTCCTTAGCGTCACTCGACATATGTACAACGACATTGAACCCTAGTTTTTTGCCCATTATGCCGATACTAAGACCTAGATTTCCTGTTGAGCCTACCGCAATTGTGTATTGCTGGAAGAACGTTCGTAGTTCTTCTGTGGCAAACACCGCATAATCATCATCTACTTTCAACTTACCATTCGCAATGGCCAATCGCTCGGCATGCTTTAATACTTCATAGATACCACCTCGCGCCTTGATTGAACCCGAAATAGGCAACGCATGATCACATTTCAAAAATATTTGACCAGGAATCGATATTTGGAACTCTTTTTCAAGTGCTAGCTTCATTTCATCAATCTGTTGAATAGAGGACTCAATCAGCCCTTTGCTTTCTACTAGCTCAGGAAATGCGATAATTAAATAGGAAGAAAAGCGTTTTAGCGTTTCTTCCGCATCGTCAACCTCTTCTATTGAAAAGAGAGTTGTACTCGCTTTTTTCATCCATTTTGTGTTTTCCCAAAAAACAGTATCCCTATTTTTGATCTTTTCTAGTTTCGGATATAGGTGAAATATTTCGGTTTTTAATTTACTTTTCATCTGCGGACCCCTCCATTTTTTGTGCTAAAATTGCTCGTTCACAAATTTGTCGAAATTTCAATTCGAACAACATATTGTTTTCTTTTGTTCTTTTTTTAGGTCCCTTGGTTCGTCCGCCTGCGCGTCTAATCTTCTGCCCCACATGGCGCATGTCGAGCAAACGTTCGATATTTTCACTAGACATTTCCCTACCATTTTGATCTATTGGATACCCTCCTCGTGCCAAAACCATGGCTGCTAAACCGTAATCCTGCGTAATCACAATATCATATTTTGAAAGCGCATTCACTAGCGTAAAATCAACCGAATCTGGCCCCTTCGGCACAATAATTGTTATTACATTATCACGTTCAATACGGTGTGATGTATCGCAAAACAAGATAGTTTCAATCTCAAACTCAGATGATATAGATAGCGCTAAATCCACGACTGGACAGGCATCAGCATCAATTAATACCTTCACAATAAAGCATCATTCCTTTCTCATAATTAGATGAATCAAGCACCTGTGAATTATTTTAATATAACATTTTCCAGACCCCGATTGCTCATTTTTTCACAAACTTATTCGACTTGGAAAAAGTATTTTATTGAATAGTGTGAAAAATAGATATACGATACACCTATCAATTAAATTGGAGGTTTTCAATATGACAATAACAACTGTAAACAACGATCAATTAGCAAAAGAATACGTTGACGGCGTGTTCGAGCAACTGAAAAACCAAAACAGTCATCAAGCGGAGTTTTTACAAGCAGCTGAAGAGATTTTCATTTCATTAGTGCCTGTATTTGCACAACACCCTGAATATATTAAGGCAAATATTCTTTCTCGTATCGTTGAGCCAGATCGCATCATTTCATTCCGTGTAGCATGGCAAGATGATAACAACCAAGTACAAGTAAACCGTGGTTATCGTGTACAGTACAGCAACGTCATGGGACCTTATAAAGGTGGGCTTCGCTTCCACCCTTCAGTAAACGAATCTATTATTAAGTTTTTAGGCTTTGAGCAGATCTTTAAAAACGCATTAACTGGTCAACCAATCGGTGGTGGTAAAGGTGGATCTAACTTTAATCCAAAAGGCAAATCCGATTCAGAAATCATGCGTTTCTGCCAAGCATTCATGACTGAATTATACCGTCATATTGGTCCAGATGTCGATGTTCCTGCTGGCGATATCGGTGTAGGTGCTCGTGAAGTAGGTTATTTATGGGGCCAATACAAGCGCCTTACAAAAGCAAACGAATCTGGAGTATTAACAGGTAAAACGCCTGGTTACGGTGGTTCATTAGCTCGTAAAGAAGCAACTGGTTACGGTACAGTATACTTTGTTGAAGAAATGTTAAAAGACGTAAATGATTCATTTGACGGTAAAACTGTTGTTGTTTCTGGTTCTGGGAATGTATCAACTTATGCAATTGAAAAAGCTCAGGCATACGGTGCCAAAGTTGTTGCTTGCTCTGATTCTTCAGGCTATATCTATGATGCAGATGGATTAGATCTTGATATCATTAAAGAAATTAAAGAAGTAAAAAGTGACCGTATATCAACTTACGTCGACTACCGTCCAAATGCTACATTTACAGAAGGTTGTACAGGAATTTGGTCTATTCCATGTGATATTGCGCTACCATGTGCAACACAAAACGAAATTAACGGCGACGCTGCTCGTACATTAATTTCAAATGGTGTAAAAGCAATCGGTGAAGGTGCCAATATGCCATCTGACCTTGAAGCAATTAACGAATTTTTAAATGCTGGTGTATTATTTGGACCAGCTAAAGCAGCTAATGCTGGTGGCGTGGCGGTATCAGCACTAGAAATGGCACAAGATTCTAGCCGTATATTCTGGTCATTTGAAGAAGTAGATGCGAAGTTACACCAAATTATGAAAAATATTTATGCAGATAGTAAAGCTGCTGCTGATAAATATGGCTATCCAGGTAACCTAGTAGTTGGGGCTAACATCGCCGGCTTTATAAAAGTTGCTGATGGAATGCTTTCTGAAGGTATCTATTAAATAACCCTTAATACAATTTATTCGGTTATTCTACCATCTAGTAACTAGAATCCTTTATTAAAATTTTTAATTTTCTTAATTTCGCATAAGATGATAACGAATATTCGTTATCATCTTATTTTTTTGTATAAAACATGTAAAAAAATAAGTATAAATAAGATTATAACGAACATTATTTATGTTAAACATTCTAAACATTCGTGTTATAATTATAAGGTACTATGAAATATTGGAGGGTTTTTTGTGGAATTATTGTATACAGGTAAAACGAAAAATGTGTTCAAGTTAGAAGATGGTCATTACTTATTAAAATTTAAAGATGATGTAACTGGAGAAAACGGCGTATTTGACCCTGGTGCAAATACTGTAGGTTTAACAATTGATGGTGCTGGCCTAGCTGGTCTTCGCTTAACTTCTTATTTCTACTCAAAACTAAATGAACAAGCTGTCCCTACTCACTACGTAGATGCAAACTTCGACGATGCTACAATGACTGTAAAGCCCGCAACAGTTTTCGGCAAAGGTTTAGAAGTCATTTGTCGCTTCAAAGCTGTTGGCTCTTTCCTACGACGCTATGGCGCTTATGTACAAGAAGGACAACCTTTAGATTCTTTCGTTGAGGTAACAATCAAAGATGACGATCGTCTAGATCCTCCAATTTCTGAAGATGCTTTAGCAATGTTAAACCTGTTATCACATGAAGAATATGCAATTTTAAAACAACGCACAATTGAAATTTCTAAATTCGTCGGTGTAGAGCTAGCAAAAAAAGGCTTAACGCTTTACGATATTAAATTAGAATTCGGCCGTGATGCACAAACAAATGAAATATTATTAATTGATGAAATTTCTGGCGGTAATATGCGTGCATACAAAGGCGAACAATACATCGAACCATTAGAACTTGAAAAAATTATGTTAGCAGACTAATAACTAATCCCCTTCTAAGTAATCCATTTGCTTAGAAGGTTTTTTTGTTTATTTTTTTTTTGCAAAACACCTTACTGTTATAAATTACCGATAATTCCCTGTAGCTATAAGTATTATTTTCATTTAAGCTCGAATACGTTGGGCGAAAAAACTTGGTCCCATTTAAGACAATTTTTGAAACCTTTCACCATTTCACTCGTATATTGAGTAGAAGTAATATTATCATCACAGGAGGTAGTTTAATGGAAAACTATAATGAAACAACGCAACAAGAAAGGCCAAAAGTTAATCCGTTTCTGTCTACTTGGATGCATCCAAAGCAAACAGCACGCTACATGATTGATGCTAAAACGGTCGGTTATGCAATTCTTGTCATGTCCATCGGTTATATCGGTTCTTTGCTTTCTGGCCTTATAGATAGTAATTTCTTGCTTGACGTATCCCCTTGGATTATCGTGCTATTTTGTGTGATTTTAGCGCCAATCGCGGCAATTATCGGCACAGCCTTTTCTACCCTTATTTTCTGGTTGTTTGGTAAATTATTTAAAGGTACTGCAACATATTCAGACTTATTTAAAGCACTAAGCATAACTGCTGTACCATTTATTTTAGTCATTCCTTTCTATTTAATTTGGCTAATTACATCTCCTGAATCGTTAATGGATACTGACTTTTTAGGGTCTGTTCCTTGGATTTTTTGGCCAACGATGTTAGTGACAGCTGTTGTTAGCGTTTGGTCCTTTGTGACGACAGTTGCTGTTGTAGCGGAAGCACATCAAATCTCGAATTGGAAAGCATTCTTTACAATAGTTATTCCTTCTATCATTGGGGGAATCATTGTCTTTGTACTTATTATTGTGCTCTTTATTGGCCTGGTTGGTATCGGCATGATGTAAAAAAATCTCCCCTCTCAATTGAGAGCGGGAGATTTTTTCGTTTAAAACGATTTTCTAACAATTAAACAGAAAGTACCGTTTGTTGCTGGAATAACTCAGATACACCAGATGCAACAGCCGCCCCACTGACAGCACGTGAAACAATTTCAACAACACGCTCATCTAATGATTTCGGCACGATATATTCCTCTGTTAATTCTGCATCACTAACAAGGGAAGCAATGGCTTCTACTGCCGCTAACTTCATATCCTCATTAATATCTGTTGCACGGACATCTAATGCTCCACGGAAAATCCCTGGGAAAGCTAGCACATTATTGATTTGATTTGGATAGTCTGAACGTCCAGTACCCATTATACGAACGCCCCAAGCTTTAGCATTTTCATACGTAATTTCTGGATTCGGGTTTGCTAATGCAAAGACAACCGGATTTTCATTCATAGATGTAATATGTGCTTCTGTTAATAAATTCGCAACAGACACGCCGATAAAGACATCTGCACCTACAAGTGCGTCTTCCAACGTTCCATGAATTTTTTCTGGATTAGTTAAATGTGCAACCGCCTCTTTAATCGGGTTCATACCTTCCGCGCGGCCTTCATAAATAATCCCTTTTGTATCGCACATATAAATATTTTTATACCCCATTTGCACAAGAATACGTAAAATGGCGATACCTGCTGCACCTGCACCATTAATGACTACTTTCATCGTCGCAACATCTTTTTTAACGATTCGATTCGCATTAATCATGCCCGCTCCTACAACAATTGCTGTGCCATGTTGATCATCATGAAATACTGGAATATCGCATTCTTGACGTAGACGATCTTCAATTTCAAAGCAACGCGGTGCCGAAATATCTTCTAAATTAACAGCACCAAATGTTGGCGCAAGCGCCTTCACAATGCTGACGATTTCATCTGTGCTTTTTGTATCTAAACAAATTGGGAAAGCATCAACATTGGCAAAACGCTTTAATAAGATCGCCTTTCCTTCCATAACAGGTAGTGCTGCCTTCGGTCCAATATCCCCTAAACCTAACACTGCAGTACCATCCGAAACAATCGCAACCATATTCCCCTTCATTGTATAGTCATAGACAAGAGAAGGATTTTTTTCAATTTCTATACATGGTGCCGCTACACCTGGTGAATATGCAAGGCTAAGATCATAAGAGTCTTGTACAGGAACCTTTGAAATCACCTCTAATTTTCCACTATAATGCGCATGCATATCTAACGCTTTTTTCATAATATCCATTCTATCCGCCCCTTTTTATGTTTTTATTGTATGTCAGAATCATAATACTTTGTGAAATAACAGTCAATAAAAATAACTAAAAAAGCGAAATTTTCTTTGATAAATAAGCATTCTCTGTCGATAAGTACAATATTTTGTTTTGTTATCAATTTCACAATCTATTATATCAAAATAATAAACAACCTGTTTCACCTTTACCAAAATGCACTTATATCGGCGCTAAGCCTGTTCAACTTTTCACATAGTATTTTTCTACAGTAAATGAGAAGAATTTCACAAACTTATGTAAGCGTATCCATTGCTACAACTATCTTTGCCACATTTTCTTCACATTTTTTCACAAACATTTTTATTATTAAATCGAAAATTTCTTACATGCTAACATTTTCTAACAGAGGAATGTAGAACTTTACATATCTCACCCTAAAATTCATAAAAAAAAGTCCTTAGTATAAGGACTCTCAGCATGTCGACAAAAGGTACCAAGTATTATAACTTGATGGCTTGTATTCAGTTGATTGGAGCAGAGTACGGCGACTTCTGCGAGAACAGCACAAAACGTAAGACACAACAGACCATGCGTTAGCGAGGGTTGCGGCTTAAGGTGTGCCAACGGAAAGCGTCCGCCCGTAGAGGAAATCAACGGTATTTAAATGAAAAAAGATTGAAGTGCCCTTAACGTAAGGACTCTTGTATAAATTGATTCGTAAAAGCTGTAATAATATGTTTGGACGACCATTGTTCTCCCGATACCTTTGTAATCGGGTAATCTCTACGAAAGATTGCTTTCGTTATATCTTCTACTGAGTAGCCACGTTCATAGAGCTTCCGAATTTCTCCCTCCAGTTCTTCTAAATAGGCAATTTTTTCGATAATTTTTGCCCGACCATCTGCTAGATAACCTGCATGGCAGCAATAAACCTTTTCAAAATCATAGTGTAGTAGTTTTTTTAACGATGCCAAAGTATGTACAACGTTTTCCTCATCAAGTACAACCTTTGTTTTCGTTTGAATGTACAAATCACCTGTAAACATGGCACCTGTTGCACGATTATAAAAAGACAAATGATCTGTTGTATGTCCTGGCGTAGCAATAATATCCCATGTAGTTGATTTAGTTACAATTGTCTCACTAAAAGGATGTGCAATAAACGCTGGTCGCTGTCCCCATAGCGCCTGACGATACAATTGATAGTCTCCATCTTGTGCACAATCCGCAATTGACTCATGATGAACATAAATAGGGACACCCATATGTTGTTGTATCCATGCAGCATTTCCTGAATGATCCTCATGCGAATGAGTCAAGGCAACTTGTTCAATCGGTAGCTCTCGAAAAAAAGATTGAAACTCCTCTGTAAGTGAGTTCGAACCTGTATCAATTAGTAAGCCATCTACATAAAAGCTATATACACTCATGCCAATACCTTGAACAGCTACCTTTCCATGCGCACAGTGCACATCATCATTTTGTTCAATAGCAATGCTTTTCTCTAGTTTAAACATATTTTCTCCCCCTTCCCCTTTGTAAAAAAAGTGTAGCACAAAATGAATGACGAGTCATTTTTTGGCGTATGTTACCATTTGCATTGTCGATTTAATATGTTGTTTTAATTTGCGCACATGCATGAGCAATCCTATATTTACAAAGCACAACAAAGCTGCTCCAAAGAATAGTAAAATAATTTGCTCCATATAGATAAGATGCATCAGGAAAGTCCAACTTACAATGACACTGACTACAATCCACTTGTATTTTTGCATGAATTTAGATATTGTTCCTCGCTTATTGTATTGTTGCTCAATTTCGGATAGGATGTTGCCAAATTGTAGAATGATAGTTAAGTCAATGACAGCAGTAAATATTAATAACCAGTAATTAATTAGCATTTGATCCGACACGATATGAATGATCAATAGCACTATCCCTATAAAAATATGGCGCTTTGCCAATGTTTTACCGTTAATATAAGATAAGCTCCTTAACATTGCACAGTAACTAAGCAATTGCTGTATGTAGAAAGCAAAAGGAAAAACATTTAAATAGATTAGTTTTGATAAGAGCGACGGTGAGCCATTTCAATAGTTTTAACTGTTGCTGTTTCTCTCCTATTTCAATCATGTAGCAAACTCTCCTCTTTTATTTTTTGGATATCAAATGGTGCCTTACGATGTATCCAAATTGGCAATATCCCTTGCGCCCCGCTAATACCAACGATCATCTGAACATCTATGCCAATTGCGTTACTTTGTAAAGACAATGATACCCGCTGCCCTTTTTTAACAACCACTGGAAAGTCTTTCACGGTATAAGTCTTGCCGTTTACGTTCATTTCTTTGAAATCGACGCTTCCTTGTAATATTTCCGGAATAAATACTTCGTCAAATACAGCATCTTGCATCATCATAAACGCCCCTGATTGATTACCATTACTCGAGACTGATGATGAAATAAAATCGTATGCTACTTCAGAGGTTGGTCGGTTAAAATCTAATTGCAAATTTGTCGACAGCTTTTCTCCATCATCTAATACAAGATAAATTGCATCACTGTTTATTATTTTTATCATTTCTTCTTTATTTCCAATAAAATGGGCTGAACGCAATAACTGATAGCGACCTTGATCTGTTACATCTGTTGGAAAATAAAACATACGTTGATAATTTGCTGGCTGTTCATTGTACTGCGCGAATAAAGTCACTTCTCCTGCTTGCAAATATTTCACCGAGCGATGATCGCTTTTATTTGTTAGATAGCGAATAGTAAAGTCATGGGTCTCGTTACCGCTATAAAAATCGTGCACAAGTGGCACTGTTATAGGCTTTGGTAATTGATTTTGCAAATAAAATGCGCTATTGCCGAACATTAATATCAATATGAAACCTATTGCCAATACTAATTTTTTATTTGCACCTTGTTGAATTATTTTCATCATCATAAAACACGTCAATAGCATTAATGCAATGGCACATAGCCAGTAAATAGTTGGTGAAAACAATGATAATCCTAGACTACTGTGTGTCTGATAGAGCACCTCTTGTTTCCCAACACTCAATACATTTAAGTAGCTCACTCCTATTGTCGTAGCTACCGCCATCATTTTTAGCATGGTGCTCACCCCTTTTTATCTATTAAACTATAAAATAACAATTATAGCTTACCTTACAAAAAATATTTTTAAAATCAACTACATGAATGTCTAATTATCTCTCCAACCACTCTCCTTCATATAAAAAAACGCCCACTTTATGTGAGCGTTTTATTACTATAAATTATTCATTTGTTCCTGTTTCTACATCATAAGCTGTAATCCAGTCACTAAAGCTACCTGTATAGAGCTGAATATTCTCGTAGCCTTCATCTGCAAGCACTGCATAGAGTGGTGATGCTGTGACACCACTACCACAATACACAACAATATGTTCATCTTGTGCAACTTTTGCACGCAGCGCATCATTGGCTTGCAGTGTATTTTCTACTTTTAATTGCTCCCAATCAAAGTTTTTAGCAGTTGGAATATGGCCAGCTACTTTATCAAGTGGTTCAACCTCACCACGATAGCGAGCAGCGGCACGTGCATCTAATAGCGTTGCTGTCTGCTCTCCATCCACAATGGCTTTCACTGCTTCACGCGGTGCATAAAGATGATCTTGCCAATTAAAGTCGATTGTCGTAGGGGCATATTTGACAATATCCTTTGTGAAAGACACTTTGTTTTCAAGCGCTGCCACTCCCCCGTTGACAATAACGACATTCGGGAAGCCTGCATACGTTAGCATCCACCAAGCGCGCGGTGCGAACGGTGATGCCCCCTGATCATAAACGACTATTTGATCTTCATAGCGGAGTCCTAATTCTTGAAAAACAGACGTTAGCTTTTCCTTACACGGCATCGGATGACGGCCATTTTCACTTGTCATATCCGATAAATCCTGTTCTAAATCTAAGTATACAGCACCAGGTGCATGACATGCTTCAAATGCTTGTTTCCCTGATTCTTTGTTCTGTAAATCATAGCGAGCATCCACAAAACGGACATTATCAACTTGAATTTCCTCAACTGTTTTGAATACTTTTCCCACGTGAATCACCTCATGCGTATTGTAGTTGTGCGTAAATTGATTTCCACGATGCTAGTCGACTCTCTTCTTGTAATGCAAGTCGTTCAGTAGCAATTTGCTCTAATGCCTGATGGTATATATGCAGACGTAATCTCTCTGCTTCCTCAATGATAAAGGTAATTGCCCAAGTCATTAGAGATACTTTTTGTCCATCTAAATAGTTTTGTGCATCTGGTTTTGTTAATGCTTCTAACGCTTCACTTAACTTCATTTTTTCATTTTTCTCAAAGAATGCCTTTTGATTGCGGAAATGCGATTTCACACTTACATATTTTGAAATATCGGCAAATGGACCTTCAAATGCTAATAAATCTGGCTCTGATGATTCAAATGCTAAAAATGAGAAGCTACGGTTCATTTCTTTTAACTCACGTACTTCATCTTTAAAGCGCAGTTGCATTTTCTTACTAATAAATTGTGATAAGCGGAAGTTTGTAACGCGCATTTCTTGTGTAAAGTCAAAACGTAAGCTTTGTAACACTTCTTTCAACGCATGTTCTAATGCTTGCTGTGCAGGCATTGCGGCAAAAGTTGACGGGTTATAGCCTTCCTTAAAGAATTCAGGGTAGCGATAATAGACACGTTGCAAGACGTAATACAGTAACTCATCTAATTCCTGCTTTGTCTCACTTTCCATCATGCTAGTATTTAACGCATTAAACTTAGATTTAACGTGCTGTTCAAGCGTTGTTAGCTCCTCCAAACGTTCATCTTTACGTTTTAAGTTTTCCTCTGTTTGAGCAATTAAATCCCCTAAACGTTGCTCTGTTTTATCAACTTCCTCAGCAAGTGCTTGCACCGCTAATGCACTTAGTTCGTCATTTAAGAATGTATGGAAAGCATCCTCAAACGGAGGCATACCGGAGGCAAATGACCCGCCCTCTACTTTTTCTTTTAAAGCCATTAAGCTTGATACCCCGTATAGACGAGGGAAGCGAATGCCAAAGCGTTGTAATTCCGAACGAACATAGCCTTTGACATCTTCTTGTTCTTCTTCTGTCGTCGCCAAATCAATTGCATTGACGATAAAGAACATTTTATCAAGTTCAAACGCATCTTTGACACGACCTAATTGGATTAAGAACTCACGGTCAGCTTTCGCAAATGCATGATTATAGTAGGTAATAAATAAAATGGCATCTGCATTACGAATATATTCAAAAGCAACCCCAGTGTGACGCGCATTGATTGAATCTGCTCCAGGCGTATCAACGAGCGTTACACCCATACGTGTTATCGGACTATCATAGTAAAAGTCAATATTATCTACGAAGCATGATTTATTTTCTTGTGCTACAAATTTTTCAAATTCTTCTCGCTCCACACGTAGCACTTGACCAAGGTCTGATTTAAATGTTGGATAGCCCTCTTTGAATGCACGGATAAACGATTTATGCACATTTAATCGCTCATCTGTAAGCTGTACCGCAAGCCCTTCATCTGCTCGGTTAAATGCTTCTTCTAATGAACTAACAGTTAAACCAATTGCCGCATAAGAACCTTGGATATCCTCAAGCATTTGTGCAGCATTTTTTAACTGGACATCCGCTGTTTCATGAGGATGCTCTGGTGTCACTGGTCGAATTTTATTTATTGCCGCTGTTGTTGGGTTAGGTGATACAGGTAACACGTTTGCACCCATTAGTGCATTAGAGAATGAAGATTTCCCAGCACTAAACGCACCGAATAATGCTATCGTAAAATCTTTTTTCTGTAATCGCTCTACTTTGTTTTCTAAATAACTTGCTACTTCAGCAAAGCCTTGTACTTCTTTTACTGCATTTGCTGTATGCAATGCACGCTTAATAACACCATCAATCGGCAAGCTCGTAGCACTTACCGCCTGCTGTGCTTCCTCTTGCTGCACGATTTCTTCCTTTGGCTTTAACATAGATTCGTCAAATACTCGAATATCAGCTAAGTCCTGCTCAAACGCTTTATCCCAAACTTCGAGCTGATAATTTGCTTCTTTCCGAATTTCATTGCTTGCTTGATGCATTACTCCTGCACTATATTGCTGATATCCTTCGATTTCTAGCACTGCTTGAATAGCATCAACTTTCGCTTGCATCCCAGCCATTTTCAACTTAGATGGAGCTGCGGTTTCAGTTGCAACAGCTTGTAACGTTGTTGCTTGTGCATCTTTCCACACATCTGTTTCTTGAATAAAATAACGCTTTGTTGCCTCGGCAACACGGTTAGCAAAATTGAGAACAGCATCTCCAGTCAATATTGCCCCGACTTGCACTTGTTGTTCAATCAATGAAAATGGTAAATCAAACACATAGGCATCCACTGCTTGTGCGCGCTCTTCACTTAAAGCACCGACATCTTTTAATGCTTTTTTCATTAGTGCTTTTAAGTGACCCGTAATTTGTGCATGGACAACTGTTTGATAGGCACTATACGCATCATCTTTACGACGATTGCGTTCCTCCTCGGTTTTTTTCTTTGCTGAAAATAAACCGCCAACTTTAAACCCTTCCTGCTTACTTTCTAAGTAAAGACGTAATTTATCTCGTACATCTGCTGGCATTATTGCCGCATTCGCTAGCAATTCTTTACGTTCTTCTTCGAAAGTTTCATTCCAAGCTTCCACTGAGAATAATTCGACTTGACGACTTAATTTATTATATTGCTCTAATATATCTTGATGGTGTGCCCAATCATCTGCACTCAATATGTCCTCATCGATCTCTAAGCGATCTTGCTTTTCTTCCATTAAATAATTGTCATGCTCGCTTTGCAATAAACGCAGCGTATTTGTCGCTGTATGAACAAGCTGATCTTGCCAATCATTCATGCTATCCATAACGATTTTTTTAACAGCTTCAAAATCATTATTTGGATGCTCTGGCTCTCTTAAAGAAGTGAAAAATACACCCTTTGGCACTACGCCCCATGCAGAGAACGAATTGTGGACAGTTGCTTTAAATTCTTCAAAACTTAATTCATTTTCCTTATGTTTATCAATCATATTAACGATTAAATAGACATTTGGATTGTATTTCATTAGTTGTTTAGTAAATTGAAAGTTCAACTCAGATTGAACATGATTATAGTCCATTGTATAGAATACAATATCTGCAATATGGAGTGCTGATTCTGTAGACATGCGGTGTGCATCATCTGTTGAATCTACACCTGGTGTATCCATCACCGTTACGCCCATTGGTAATGTAGACGCACTATGACCAATTTCAATTTGCGATACAAGATCCCCATTTTTACTAAGCTCTTTTACGGTTTTAAAATCATACCCTGCTTCAAACTTAACTGGCTTTTCATTGTGCATATAGACAATGGCAAAATCCTCTTCGGATTTATGGACTTTTACAATATTAGCACTCGTAGGAATCGGACTGGAAGCAAGTAAATTTTCACCAGATAAAGCGTTAATCATACTTGATTTACCAGCTGAGAAATGGCCAGCAAAGCCAATGACATACTCTTTTTGTTGTAATTTACGTGCAAATAGTGATGTCTTATCCATACGCTCTGTATCACCGTTATGCTGATATATTATGTATTGTAACGAAGCTTGCTTTAAAAGCCCTTCCAGTTGTTGTTCAAATTCTTTCATAAAACGTAAACCCCTTTACCCTTTTAATTATTCACAATTAGTATTCTACCTTATTAGATATGCAAAGTATAACACTAATTTACTTTGAAAAGCATATATATCAAGGTTTCAGACGTAATATTCGTCAACAAAGTCATGTTTATCCAATAAAATACATCTCATAGTTCTTCTAAAAAATCAACTATATTTATCTTTCAATGGATGCATAACTAAACAACTCTTCATTTATTTCATATTTTAAAGAGAGTGAGGGGAAGATTAAAGAACAATTGATAAATAACAAAAATATTCTAAAGTCCAATTAAAATAATAATGCACAAAACAAATAAAATCTTTCAAAATTGCAGGGATACAAATAAATTATAGGAGTGATTATTTATATGGTAAAGGAGAAAGATTGTCGTCAGATTATTCAGCTATATGACTGTGAAGATAGATTTATATGGCCTCGTATAATAGCTCGTAATGTCCCTGAAACTGCACCTCCTCCCATCATTGTTTCCGGTCAAACGATTATACCTAAAGTGAATAGATATTTTTATATAGTAACATCAGATATTGATTTGACGAACGGGGTCACGCTTGATGCTAATCTATTTTCAGATGACAACGGCGTAAACGTAACAGAATTTTCTATTATCCATCCAAATGGCTATGTAAATCTGTTTATTAATGCCGTCATGCAGGAAGGTGGGATTTATTCCGTAACGGATACTTCCCTAATACTAAATGCTGATAACGCAACGATTTATAGAGGGACACCAATTATTATTGAATCTCTTGGTTTTTTACCGAGGTGAACTAAAACTTTTGAAAGGAGGTGAACGTACGTGGCGCTTTCCATTATTAATATCAATGTCAATGTTTCTAGCACATCGACAAGGTTTTTCAACATTTTAGCTACCCCACTAGAAATTACAGATGGTACAACGCTTGCTGCAACAACTTTTTTAACTGACAGCGGTACTGCAGCAACTGCTTTCCCAATCATAATTAATGGGTACTATAATTTATATATCAATGGTGTGCTGCAGGAAGGTGACGCCTATTCAATTTCCTCAACAGAACTAACGTTTAACATAGTTACAGCTTCTATTGCTGCTGGAACTCCAATAATTATTGAAGCTGTTGAATTATCGACTATTATTTAATCGATTGTAGATTTTGGGCATGCTTATTTTGTAGTTAAATGCGGTAATAAAGTGTGGAATAGGACTATAAGCGTAAGGACGCTTTAAAACATATTTTAGAGCGTCCTTACTACTTCTCACTTATCCTATTTGTTTTCTTAATTCATAAATTTTTTTTGCATAGGCTAGTGCTTGTGGGCCATCTCCATGTATACATAATGTTTGCGCAGAAATCTTGATTTTCTTTTGTTGCACTGACATCACTTCATTCGAAGTCAAAATCCTTTTGACATGAACGAACATTTCTTCCTCAGTTTGAATTAACGCATTTGCTTCTTCTCGACTTACTAACGTACCGTCTTCATTGTAATTACGATCTGAAAAAACTTCCTCGTATACTGGTAAACCCTTCTTCTTTGCAATTTTCACCATTTCGCTACCAGCTAAACAATATAAAACATAAGTTGGATTTATGTCATATACTGCATTGACAATAGCTGTTGCTTTTTCTATATTATTAGCACTTTGATTATAGAGCGCTCCATGTGGCTTCACATGATGAAGTTTTCCTTTTTCCACTGAAACAAATGCTTGCAAAGCTCCTACTTGATAAACAATCATATTATATATTTCATCTGCACTAAAATCCATATTCCGTCGGCCAAATCCTTGAAGATCAGGATATCCCGGATGAGCTCCAATAAGAACGTTTTTTCGGATGGCATTTCGTACAGTCTTATGCATAATTGTATGGTTCCCTGCATGATAACCACAGGCAATATTGATTGACGTCACATAGTCTAAAATTTCTTCATCTTTGTCTAGTGTAAAAGCATCCACATTTTCACCCATATCGCAATTAACATCAATTGGCATATCTATTCCTCCATTAATACAAATCTTATTGTGTTAAACATGCGCATTTGAGCAACTTTCTGTAAATCATCTTCGTGTATTGTTGCAATGATTGGATAGCCTCCAACCGTTTGGGCATCTGCCATTAAAACAATAGGCTCACCACTTTGTGGCACTTGAATTGTCCCATATTGGGTCGCTTCTGAAAGAATGTCTTTTATGTTTTTTAGACGTAGGACGTTACCTTTGAAATAATAGCCCATACGATTTCCACCAGCAAACTGATAAGAGCTCTTTAAAAATTGTTGTTTACTTTCTTCTGTAAATAATTCAAAATGAGGACCTTTAAAAATTCTTACTGTAATAGCTGTATTAAATATAGGACGAAAAGGTGCATATAGCCCTCTTGTATTTTGTAATGTTTCCACGTTCTGCCCGTATAAATCACTTCCCACGCTTACAGCATTCCCAACAATCGGTAAGCATGACTGACTACCAAGTATTGAATCCGTTTGAAATCCACCTTTAGGAGTGAGATATACAATAGAGCCATGGGTAACGCTTTTTATGGATAAAATATCTCCCTTTACTAATTGAAAGGTTTTCCACATTTCGATGGGGCTACCATTTACTAAACAATCACAAGTTGCGCCAGTCAATACATACGTTCCTTCATTTAAAGCTTGAAATTCAAAACCACCTATAAACATCTCAAATGATGTTTGATCCTTCCCATTGTTTAAAATAGAATGGGCAACTTGAAAAGACACTTTGTCCATAGGCCCCGATAGAGGAATACCAAACGCACGGTAGCCGTATCTCCCTTGATCTTGCAGGCTCCCATAAACACCTTGTTTTTTAACCTTAAGAAGTGGCTTCAATTGCTACACTCCTTTACTTTTTATTTCTAAAAACTCTTGTTTGGTAATTTCATAAAATTGTACTTGATCCCCAAGAGAAAAGATAAAAATGTCTTTCCCATGAATATCAAATAAATTGAATGGCGTCTTACCAATAATATTCCACCCACCTGGTGAATCGAGAGGATAAATCCCTGTCTGCAACCCTCCTATACCTACAGAACTTGCAGACACGAATTTACGAGGCTTTTTTAATCGAGGTACAAATAATTTGCTATCTAAATCTCCTAAGTAAGGAAACCCAGGTAAAAAGCCGATTAAATATACACTATATGTTTTAGACATGTGCGTTTTTTTTATGTCCTCAAATGAAAAGCTTGTATAATCCATCACACGGTGCATATCCAAAGCAAATTCCTCATCATAACAAACTGGAATTTGTAACTGACGACTTGCTCCTTCATCATCGTTAGAGTTAATTTGCATGAAAAGCCATTGTTCTTGTAAAAAAACTAAATCTATTTTGTCCTTAACATACGCTGTAATAGTATGATAGCTTGCAACACTTTCAATAAGGTTTGAACGTAGCATTTTTTTCAAAAAACTATTAAACTTTTGGACAATACGAAAATTTTCTTGTGATATTACTTCATTAAAAGCAAAACGGATTGTGTGTCGACTAATCCACATTGTATGAGGAAACTCAATTATTTGATGTTGCATGAATTGTTTCCTCGATACAAAGCTTAATGCAAGTTATTAAATCTTGAATATTCCAGCCCGGTATTTTCCCATGCTGTATAGCCAATTCAAAAGATGCTGGAATATGAATAAACCCAGCGCTCACACCTTTATGTTGCTTTGCATAAACTAGCCCTTCATACATGATATTATTGCATAAATATGTACCCGCGGTATTTGAAATTTCTGCAGGATATCCTTCTTTGCTTAATCGATCTACCATACTTCGAATAGGTAAATTTGTAATATATGCATCCTCACCACCATCATATATGCTTTCATCTACAGGTGTATAGCCATTGTTATCTGGCTCTCCATCTTTAACGTTAATGGCAATTCGCTCTGGTGTTATTTTAAAACGCCCTCCAGCTAATCCTAATGAAATAATAATTTCAGGCTTTATATCCGCAATATATTGTTTCAACTGCTGTGCGGATTGCTGAAAATCTACGGATAGTGTACGTCCTACAATTTCATAACCGTCCATCATATTACCATCTAAATTTTCTACAATTTGCATAGTCGGATTAATTTTATATTCTAGAAAAGGTACAAATCCTGTTAATAAAATTTTTGTCATTTTCTTCACCTAAATTTCTATAGAATTTTGTTTTATTACTTAGTGGATACTGTTGATTAAATAGCTTCTAGTTGAAGAGGAATTTTCTTTTCAATTCTAACAAACAAAGGCAACAATTACTCTCCTTGTCGAGAAATAATTTTATTTTTCCGAATTTTCTTCTTATCTATTAAACCATCGATGGCTCATTTTATTCATATCCAAATTGAAGCCGTAAATTGTAAAATTCTATAAATAAAAGAGTATGACACAAGTCATACTCTCAGATTTTAGACAAAAGAATTCTATAGATTAAAGTAAGTAATTCTTTATTTTTTAATTGCTATCCAAATACATAGTAGAAGGTTGAAATACAATATTAATATTTTTCAACTCATTTATCACTTTTTCTGTTAATTTAAGCCCTAATTCATTATGTTGCTTTTCTAAATTTTCACCTTCAACAATTAAGCTATCAGAATCCCATTTTACCCAAACACCATAATCATTTATCCATGATCTTAGCTGTATCTTTAAAGAAGGAGGAATCTGCATTTTATCCATATCCAAGTTAAAGCCACAAACCTTACACCATAACGGATCAGAACCAAAATCTGCTTCCACTTTTATTTGCACAAGTTCTTTACAATTACATAATGAATCCATAAATAACTCCACTCCTGAAATTTTTACAATAATTAAAGAGTATGACGCAGGTCATACTCTTTAGGTATATATTCATTTATAGTAAAAATGTTGATAACAAGAGCACTAACGAAAGCGCTATTATTTTAAATGGGCAGTCGCCTGTTTCATGACGTATTTCCCCACTCCAATATAAATAGCAACTGTTGCTCCGATAAATACGAATGTCATTGCTAACCGCTCCTTTTCTTATAAATAGTAAGCTAAAGCAACGAATGCCGTAGCGTGAATTAACTGATTTTGAAAATCATTCTCATTAATATAATATAAATTTCGCCTTATTTCGTCAAGACATACTTTCATCTTACCCTTTTAACATGGTAAGATGTAGAAAAGTCGGAAAAAGGATGCGGTAATGATGAGTAATTCGAAGTACTTTCAAACTATTTTAAACGGGACAATCCATGCATTAAAAACGATTCTCCCTATGGATATTCAAGTGAAATCACCAAGTATTATTTCGGAGCCCTTTCAACAACAGCAAATGGGTGTACTAATAGGCCTTATTGGAGATGTAAAGGGACGTGTAATCATAGATTCCTCCCCTGACATATTTAGTGGTATCGGCAGCTCTATGTTCGGCATGCCACTTGAAGGCGAAATGCTAGAGTCTTTTACTGGCGAATTCGGAAACATGATTGCAGGTAATCTATGTACGGCAGTAGGACAAGAAAGCCTAGATATAGATATTACACCGCCAACAGTAATGGTAGGAAACACAAAATTATACGGTTTTGAAAAAGCATTTGTACTACCCGTTACGATTCCAGACGTTGGTGCATTAACAGTATTACTAACGATTGAGGAAGAAGTAATAAGAGCATAATCTGGATTCTTTCAAACTATACATTCTATGCAATTTTAGCTAGTATTTATGAATACGAAATCGTTATCTGCATAAAAGGAGTTGGCTCATATTTGAGTCAGCTCCTTTCGTATTTCAACTATATTTCACATTTCTTTCACACAATCCACTCTGTTGTGTGATTTTTTTCACATCAAAAAGATTTGATATACCATATCATGACTTTAAGAAAGCCACTATGAAAGCGTAGGAGGGAGTAAAAAATGGCCAACAAAAAAAAGTCAGAAGATAATCTAAAAGGCTCACTTTATGGAGTGTTTGGAATCGGCATTATCATTATTTTAATTTGGATTTACTGCTTCAATTTATTCATTGAGCGCTTTTAATTTTATTAGCAAAAAGAACTATTTAGTCAACAAGATGTAAGTAATACGACAGAGGAAGGACGACAGAGATATGCATATACATAAATACGAGAAATACTGGCTTGTATTTGGAGTTGCTACTTTAGTTGCATTTCTTATTATTCTTGGTATTGGGGCGTTTCACCAAGGCTCTCATCCAAACAGTAATAAGAAAACCATCGATTATGAAAAAGTAAAAGAAATTGCACCGTTTACGAATCCAGGTGTACACAAAGTAGAAGGTAAGGATTGGGATTACGAGGTTGTCATTTTAGCGTCTGCCTTCTTTTACAATCCACCCGAAATTGAAGTGCCACTTGGTTCAAAGGTAAAATTTATCGCGACAAGTGAAGATGTTATACACGGATTTGAAATTGCAGGTACAAATATTAACATGATGCTTGAACCTGGTTATATATCTGAATATGTAGCTGAAATCAATCAAGCTGGGGAATTTTTAATAGTATGTAATGAATACTGCGGTACAGGACATACGCTTATGCATTCTATGCTAAAGGTGGTGGATCCAAATGAGTCTAAATAATAATTTGACAAAGGTGGATCGTCGTGATGCGAAACTAGCACTTGCCCATATCTATGTGGCATTTATCGCATTATTATTAGGTGGTCTAGCTGGTTTATTACAAGTATTTGTACGTTCAGGCCAATTCACATTGCCAGCAGGTATTGGTTATTATCAAGTATTAACTGTTCACGGCGTATTACTCGGTCTTATTTTAACAACGTTCTTTATATTTGGTTTCCAAATTGCTGGGGTTAGCCGAACATCTGGTACACTTTCAGATAAACAACGATTACTTGGTTGGATCGGTTTTTGGTTAATGACGATCGGTACAGCTGCAGCAGCAGTCATGGTTCTATTAAATAAAGCAACGGTTCTCTATACTTTTTACGCACCACTGCAAGCACATTGGATTTTCTATCTCGGCTTAACGCTCGTAGTAGTCGGCTCTTGGATTGGTGCAGCCGGACAAATTTTACGTTACGTGCAGTGGCGTAAAGAACATAAAGGCCAAACTTCACCACTATTATCTTTTATGGTAGTAGTCAATAATTTACTATGGTTCGTGGCCTCTTTAGGTGTAGCAGTTTCTGTTTTATTCCAACTGTTACCTTGGTCTCTTGGTCTCATTGAACGTGTTGATGTGTTACTGTCTCGAACATTATTCTGGTATTTCGGTCACGCACTCGTTTATTTCTGGTTATTGCCTGCCTATATGGTATGGTATGTTGTTATTCCAAAAGTCATTGGCGGAAAGGTTTTCTCTGACTCATTAGCTCGCTTATCATTTATGCTGTTTTTAATCTTCTCTGTACCCGTTGGTTTACATCACCAATTAACAGAGCCAGGTATTGATACAACATGGAAATTCATTCAAGTTGTTTTAACAATGGCAGTTGTTGTCCCTTCCTTAATGACAGCATTCTCACTATTCGCAACGTTTGAATTACGTGGTCGCGAACTTGGTGGTAAAGGTATTTTTGGTTGGTTTAAAAAATTACCGTGGAAAGATGCACGCTTCTTAGTTCCGTTCATCGGTATGCTATCATTCATCCCTGGTGGTGCAGGCGGTATTGTTAATGCATCTTATCAAATGAACCAACTCATCCATAATACAATTTGGGTTACTGGACACTTCCATTTGACATTTGCTAGTGCAGTAGTGTTAACATACTTCGGTGCTGCGTTCTGGTTAATACCTCATTTAACTGGTCGTACACTAACGAAGTCGTTAAATTCACTCGGAATTGTTTCAGGTGTTTTATGGGGCGTCGGCATGACCATTATGTCCGGTGCAATGCATATTGCAGGATTAATCGGTGCTCCTCGTCGCTCTGACTACTCAGAGTATGGAGGTGCTCAGCAAGCATATGATTGGATTCCATATCAAATTGCTCAAGCTGTTGGCGGTACTATTTTATTCATTGCGATTTTAGTCATTACGTACATTGTAATACAACTAGTTTGGTTTGCGCCAAAAGGTGAAGAGGAATTCCCTATTGGTCCAATCCATGAAAGCAGTGGCCCAACACCACCAATCCTTGAAAACTTTAAAGTATGGTTAGTAATTTTAGTAGCATTAATCATCTTTGCTTACACAATTCCAATCTTTGATATTATCTCGAACTCACCAGCTGGCTCAAAAGGCTTTAAGCTTTGGTAAACAATTTTTTAAAGCAACAAGCGATTTCTCATTGTAGAGAAATCGCTTCAGACTGTAGTCAAACTCGAAGTTTTTCGAATTTGTCTATAGTCTTTTTTTATTTAAAACTAATATAGAGGATGACTACTGCCGTTGATTTCCGCTACGGGCGGGCGCTTTCCGCGGGCACATCGTCAGCCGCAACCCTCGCTAACGCGCGGTCTGTTGCGTCTTACGTTTTGTGTGTTCTGAGCAGGAGTCGCCCACCCTCCACTCCAATCAACTTTATATGTATTGCTAGCAGTCTACTATAAACGAAGGAAGAGTATGCCAATATAAATCGAGTCCGGACAGTATGGTCAAGACGATAGTAAGAACCCTTTTTTACAATAAAAATAACAAAAGGGATTAAGAATTTATCTTAATCCCTTTTGTCGACAAGCTGAAGCGATTTCTCATTGTAGAGAAATCGCTTGTTTTTTGGAACGTTTTTTTAGATTTATTTTGTATACTTTATAAATATTTGTATCACTAAAGCCACGTTAGTTGAATAAAAAGTTTCGTTTCTATATAAATCGATATTTACGTGAAAATTGAGTGATCACCAAAATACTCGTTAAACCAACAATGAAATACCATATTGTATTAAAAGGAACTATATACATTAATAAACCAAATAAAATAGCTGTTAAAAAGCTAACTGTAATAGATTGTACATTCGTAATTTTATCTTGAATTAAATAATATAAAGTGAATGGTAGTGCTAAAGTAAATAACGGAATATAAATTGTTACAATAGATGTTTCAATGAGGGATATTGAAAGAACAGCTATTATGAAGCCTATTGACGTAGTAAGCGTTCTCCCCACAAATACTTTACCAGTAAAATAGCCGTATAGCAGAATAAACATAAGCGTTAAACTGGAACAAATCCCCGTTATTAAAACAAATCGATGACCTATGAAGAAAGCTGCTATTGAGAAAAAAACTAAAGAAACGAATGGCAACAGCAATATTGAAGGACGCTGAACTTTTTCTATATTTATGACATTTGTAAAACCTACAAGAAGTAATAAAGTAAATGGAACCGCCAAATATCCTAATTCAAAGTGTTTACCTAGACTAATATGACTAACCTCGAGGTTTCCAAATATTAAGATTACAATTGACGCACTGATTTGACCAAGCAACCCCAACGTGCTTGATAATTTAAAAGCATAAGTAAGCTTATTCATAATTACAATTAAAACAACACCAATAAATAAAGCGAAATATAACAAATTTCCCCCTCCTAAAATATTTTTTTCAGATTTAAATCCTCTAATTCTAAATTATACATTATTTTCAAAAAAATAGAGCTAATACTAAGGTGATTTGAATTTCATTAATAAACATCAAAAGAATCTATCCACCTACACATATAAAAGAATTCTACCATTACCAAAATTGGAAAAAAGCTCTTATTTAAATTAAGAACGAATTTTATGGGATAAAGTTACATATTAAAGTCCACAAATCGTCGTTTGGTAACATACCTTAAAAAATGTTATGGAATAAAATGGCCCGATTGTGGAATAAGAATGAAACAAATGTGTACGGCTTTGGTTAATCATAACGAATTATCTCGCAATCTTCGTTACAAATGTACAATTGGAACAATGAAAACTATAAAGAACAATATTGTATAGTATTAGAAAAATAAAATTGTTGTTGTGGAAGCAACGTTTCCCGATTGTAGCTTTTCTACTTGTTGGGCATGTTCTTTAAATTGCATAAAATCTTAGAAAGAGCTACGCAATCCTTTATTTTAAGGGCAAGCGAAGCTCTTTTAAAATTTCTTAATACTTTAGTTAATTTGCCTTTTAAGCAGGTTAACAGGTCAAGCATCTAAGCGTCATTTGCTTTGCCAGTTACTTAAAGAGTGTTATTTCTTAGAAATCAAATGACTTCACGCCGCTTTCAAAAAACAAAAGTATATAATAAACTGCTCATTGACACTCGGCTACATGACATTATGCTCATCCTCTTGAACTCATCCTCCACAAACTGGTCCTTTAATAAAAATGAGCACTGATTCTTTTCACAACGCACAATTGTTGAAAATCAAATTAACTTGTATTTGGGACATTATTAAGTTTATTTATGTATTCGTTATAAATCCTTGCTGCACTAATATGACGTGTTACTGTCTCTTTTCAACAAATAACAAAATTAGTGTTGCCAATGGACCTAATACAAGTGAAAGTAAGAACCAATTTAACCCCGTTCTATTTTTTCCTTGTGCAAGTGCAGCATTTATCAATGCCAATGTACCCCAACCTACGAAATATTGGTTATCCAACCTCTGTCCCCCCTTTTACATTTAACTATACTACAATGTTAGATGTAAAAAGCACCCAAAGAATCGTCTAGTTACATTTACAAAAGCATGTTATTCAATAATCTAACCCTCTAATGAAATCGAGCGCTCTTATTAAATAATCACGCCCGATTGTTGAAAAATCCTGTTATTATGATTTTTGTTACAGTTCATAAACAAAGGGAAATTTGCCATCTACAAATTATTTCTTTTTTATTTTCCCTTCCATTTTACTTTGGTTTTCAGCAACCCTAAATTTTACTATTTGACTAATTAATCCATAAGGGATGGGTTTTCCAATTGGGAATTGAACTGCACCTTTAGAGGTTTTATATCCCAATAATTCATGCTGAAAATTATTAATCCCGCTTGAAGTTGGGTAGAAGCCTATATGGTTTTTGTATGCAGCAAAATGTACTAGATTTCCGTTTAATACAAAAGTAGGCATTCGGTAACTTATTTTTTCCTCGGCATTTGGTGCTGATTCCTTTATAACCTTTCTTATTGTTTTTAATATTTCTTGAATCTCTTGAGGATATTGTAAAATATATTCATCAATTGATTCAGGAATGTTTTGTTCCATAATATGCCTCCTTGTAAATTTAAGTATTTAAAGGATTTTAAAACACATTAATATTAAAGTAAATATTCTTTATCTATTTCTCACTCTCCCCAATTTTTTCAAAGTTAATATTGATGAATTGATTTAAATATTTTTGGTCCATTTTGTTTAAATGAAAATCCTCACATTTTCTTTTGCCCTTAACAATATTCTTTAAAATATGTTGCTCAATTTAATAGCCCTTTAATGAAAACGAACGCTAATACTTATTCCAAATCGCGCCCGTTTGTTGAAAACTTTAAATTCCATTTTTCCCCTCAATCGTGTCCTTCTTTCAACAAAATTTTTATCCTAAAAATACAATTTCACCATTTTCTTTTTTGCTCGAATTGTAATTTTACCCACGCATTGTTTTGGATTTTTATAGCCCTTTTCACCATCGTGAAATAGCGTAGAGAATAGATTTTCTACTTCAGCTAATGTTGTATCTTTAGAAATTTTATGTAAACGTATTAATTCGATACCTTTATAAGCATCTTCTGTTCCATGAACTTCAACTTCTTCAATGCAGTTTATTTTAAGTACAAACATCTACAAACTTTAAGATGTTATCATGCAATATTGACTAATAGATACCAATACTATTTTCACTATTAAAAATCTGATATTTTAGATAAAAACACGTCTATTGTAACTGTTAATTAAAATTCAGAATTGTTAGAATATTATTAATTACCAATAATACACTTAAAACCTAATTTCTTTCAGGAGGGATACAAATGAAGCAAAAGTTACATTTAATTCCGTTTCAAGTGAATGAAGTGGTCGAAGTGGTCGAAGTGGTGCCAGAAGGTATTGAACTTATTGCAGCACCAAAAGTTTGGGAAAATTCTAAAGGGAAGGGGATTACTGTTGCGATATTGGACACAGGCTGCGACGTCACCCATCCTGATTTGAGTGGGCGTATTATCGGTGGGTGGAATTTCACTCATGATGATGATGGACAACCTGATCGATACATCGATTATAATGGCCATGGAACCCATGTAGCTGGCACAATTGCTGCAATCAATAACTACACAGGAGTAGTTGGTGTTGCACCTGAGGCAAGTTTATTGATTTTAAAAGTGCTTGATAAAAATGGATCAGGGCAATACGACTGGATCATAAATGGTATTAACTATGCAGTTGAACAAAGGGTGGATATCATCTCCATGAGCCTCGGAGGTTCTGTCAATGTACCTGAGTTACACCAAGCTATTCAAAACGCAATCACTAATCAAATACTAGTCGTTTGTGCTGCTGGTAATGAGGGAGATGGACAGAGTTCTTCAAATGAATTGGCCTATCCTGCCTGCTACAATGAAGTCATCAGCGTCGGTTCCATTAACCTGCAACGCAGATCTTCTTATTTTTCAAATTCGAATAATGAAGTCGACTTAGTAGCCCCTGGTGAAGAAATCCTTTCAACGTATTTAAACGGAACTTATGCAAAACTAAGCGGAACTTCGATGGCAACACCGCATATATCTGGTGCACTTGCACTCATAAAAGAAAATGCCAACAGAAACTTTGAGCGAAATCTGACAGAGGCTGAGCTGTATGCACAATTAATAAAAAGAACGATTCCTTTAGGAAACTCGCCAAAACTCGAAGGCAACGGAATGCTGTACTTAACAACAGAGGAATACTTATCGGATGTATTCAACCAAAAATTATCTGGACAGGCATTGAAAATATAATGGAAAAACTAGATTTGCTATACAGTGAATGGGAAACGGCCAAGTCAGACTTTTTAAACTATCAGGAAAATCGACCCTATTATGACGAAAAGAAAGATAAGGAAGTCAGAAATCAATACTATCATAGCATTTCATTCACGAATACTACTCTTTTAGACAGCCTTCACACATTGCTCAAAAAAACACATACAGATCAATTAAACTACAGACCGCACCGTTATGTTTATCCCTGGGTTGATTTACAGGAAAACGGTTTATTAAAAAGTCTTTATTCTGGACAAAGGATGGATCCCCTTTCTGTCATAGAGGAGGACGTTCGGCTCCACGAAATGCAGGCAAAAGGGTTAATAAGCATCTTATCGGATAATCTATTTAACTGTGAACACGTAGTGCCTCAATCATGGTTCGATAAAAAAGAACCGATGAGAGGAGACTTGCATCATTTATTCGCCTGCAATCGTACCTGCAATAGCAGTCGCAGCAACTACCCTTATTACGATTTCCATGATTATATCCCTGAAGGATTAATTTTAGGAATCAAAGATGGCTGCGGCAAAGCTGAAGAAAGTAAATTCGAACCAGAATACGGCAAAGGAATCGTTGCTAGAGCAACACTCTATTTCCTAATTCGCTATCCAAACATAATAAAAAAAGAACTAGAGAATATCTTCTTATTGTTAAAATGGCATCAATCTTTTCCAGTATCTATCTATGAAGAGCATCGCAACCAAGCTATCCATGAACTTCAAGGCAATCGGAATCCATTTATTGATTTTCCAGAGATTGCAGAATGTATCGTAACATATTAAAAAACACTAATTCCCTTATAAATCGTACAAAAGAATTAGTGTTCGCTTTTTTAATATTAAACGCCAATAAAGGTATAATTTCTACATGTAGTAGGTCGAGATATTAAGGGTGGTTGGCCATCTTTTATTCCAAAAATTCGTTTCAAACGAAAATAAAGGAGATGGTTCCAATGACAGTTTATGAGTCTATAACGCTCATGTTTAGTTTCGCTACACTTATTGTAACGATTCTTGCGTTGTCATTTACTTTTTCAAAAAAAAAGTAAATCACCCTCTATACCTTACAGGGTAGGGTGAATTACTACATGCCAATCGCCTTTAATGTAATCATCTAAATCCGAACAATCTCATTATCTTTAATAGAAACTATCGCTAATCTATTTTGGTATTTTTTTACATATTTTATAAATCTTCGAGGATATGTTGCAAACCTTATTATTCTTCCCCACTAAACTCTAAAATATTGAAACTCTCGGATACTTCTGGTTCTTCAAAAAAATTAGTAACATGAATAAACGTCTCTTCTGTCTCAAAAGTTGCTCTTTCGGGTTGTTCGATACACCTTTTTGCAATTTGACGTAAGCATTGCTCATTATTTAAATTAAGGAAAATTAGTTGATGGTTTGCATTTACCTCTGATGCAATATCCAAAAACCATTTTCGCTGTTGTTGAGTATTACCTGGAAAATCCATGACTACATCTTTACCAACACTTAATATGTTTTGGACATCTTTTTATCATCGGCTTGAGTTGCGCTGAGAATTTAAGGTAGTCTTCATGGTCCGACAATTTAAAGAACACTATTCAACTAAACTGCTCCGTTAGTTGTATAAGGTATAATTTAGCATCTTAATTACACTATACTTTCATTACGTAAATATTTATAATTATATTTTTATTCACATATAATAGCCGAACTAATATAAAAATTAGTTTAGCTTAAAAATAACTAGTAATAATGTTGCACATATAAAGAATACAGATGAAACATGTAAATTACTTTAAATCTTGACTTGTAATTTTAGTAGCGTTATATTTGCTTACACAATTCCAACCTTTGATATTATCTCTAACTCACCAGCTGGCTCAAAAGGCTTTAAGCTTTGGTAAAAGATTTTTTAAAGCAACAAGCGATTTCTCCTATTCGAGAAATCGCTTGTTTTTTATAGCTGATAGAGCTTTGTATATTTTTCTTGTAAGTAGTTTGCAAGATACTTGGCATTTAAGCCTTCCCCTGTAGCCTCTTGCAGTAGCTCAAATGGCTTTTTCAGCGCACCGTATTGATGTACTTTCTCTGTTAGCCACTCACGAATTGGTAGGAGTTCGCCTTTTGCGAGTAAGTCATCAAAGTTTGGAAGGTCTTTATCCATCGCATGCTTCCATTGTGCCGCATAAATCATCCCTAATGCGTAAGATGGGAAGTAACCAAACATCCCCCCTGCCCAGTGCACATCTTGTAAAACGCCCTTGGCATCACTTTCTGGTCGGATGCCTAAGTATTCTTCATATTTTGCATTCCACACTTCTGGAAGGTCTTTAGCTTGCAAGTCCCCATTGAACAAATCACGTTCAATTTCGTAACGAATCATAATATGCAGTGGATACGTTAGCTCATCTGCTTCAATTCGAATTAATGATGGTTCCACCATATTAATGGCACGCAGAAATTCAGCTAATGGGATATCTCCAAACTGTGCTGGCGAATGCTTTTGCAAGCGTTCATAGTTTTGCGCCCAAAACTTTTCATTTCGTCCGACAAGATTTTCATAGAATAGTGATTGCGATTCATGAATGCCTGTCGATGTACCCATTGCTAACGGTGTACCAGCAAGTTTGGCATCAATATTTTGCTCATACATCGCATGCCCACATTCATGGATCGTGCCAAAGATTGCCGAACGGAAATCTTGCTCATCATATTTCGTTGTAATACGTGCATCTCCGTGATTGATGCCAATCATAAATGGATGGACACTTTCATCTAAGCGACCCGCTTCAAAATCATAGCCAAGCTGCGTGAGCATTTCTAATGATAATGCGCGCTGTGCATCTCTCGGAAATTGTTTAAATAGCATACTTATATCTGGCTTATTCGGAGAAGCTGAGATTTTTTGTACAAGTGACACTATCGTTTCACGTAATTCACCAAATACTTGATCTAACACATCGGTAGTCATATCTGGTTCATATACATCGAGTAACGTATTGTATGTAGAGCCGTTTTTAATGCCCCAATATTGAATAAATTTCTTTTGCCATTGAATGATTTGCTCTAAATAAGGTAAAAATTGTGCAAAATTATTCGTTGCTTTTGCTTCTTCCCAAACCGTTTCTGCCTTCGCTTGTAAAATAACATATTCTTTATACTCTTCAGCTGGAATCTTTTTATTTTGATCGTAATTTTTGCGTACTTCCTCCACTAAACGTCGTGTAACATAATCAAGGTCTGTTTTTTGTGCCTCTAGAGCAGTTAGTAGTTCCCCTAATTGTTCACTCGTTTGCATATCAAATAAGGAGGCCGATAATGTACCTACTACTTCTGAACGTTGCGTTAATCCCTTCTTAGGAGCACCAGTGCGCATATCCCAATAAATCACACCTAGCGCTTCTTGATAGTGCTGCATTTTTTTCACATAGTCTGTAAATTGCTGTACAGTCATATCCAATCATCCCCCTTTTACGCTATTAGTTTAGCATATTTTCGAAAATTTTGTATATTTCGGACTTAGAATTTTTGAAGAAAAGCTCACCTGAAAATTTTATAAAATCTTTGTATAATAACACTATCTAAAGACTATTAAAAATAGAAAGAAGGGTTTCAAATGAAATATTTCTGGTATTTTATTATCGGAGGTTTGTTGGGATTACTACTTTCATCCATTGCCACTGAAATATCACGGATAGTAGCTTTTTTAACCCTAGGCATTGTAGCGGTCATAGCCTTCAGTGCCAGTCACTCAAACAATTCTGACAATTAATAATCCATATAGACTGCCAGTTTGGTAATTAATGACTAGCCAAGTAATAATCCTCGGAGGCTCCTGCGAGATTGCATATCCCCCATACCTTACCAGCGATTTTGGTAGGTTTATCGGCGGTTTTCATATGTTTACCGGCGATTTCTATGATTCTATCGGCAGTTCCCGTAGTTCTTCCGGCGATTACGCAAACATCAATAGTCTATATTTAAATCAAACGAAAAGTAGCTCCCTTCTATTTGAAGGGAGCCTCTATTTTAAATTGGGGATTTCAACTAGTTTTCACGTTCCTGTTCATGTTCGGTTTCCAATCAAACATATTTTAAAACAATTTATATATCATTGGGGAAACGCTATATAAATTAAAAGATACTAGTTAAATGTTTTGGCAAATTTGTAATACTTGCTTAACGGCTTCTGCTGATTGATTGAGTGCCGTTTTTTCTTCATGTGTCAGGTGTAATTCAATGACAGATTCAATGCCATTACCGCCTAAAATCGTCGGTACACCTAAAAATAAATCATTGTAGCCGTACTCCCCTTCTAACAGGGCGATCGAAGGAATAATTTTTCGCTGATCCTTCATTATAATTTCGACCATTTGAGCACATGCTGCTGCTGGTGCATAATAAGCACTGCCATTTCCTAATAAACCAACAATTTCGCCGCCACCTTTACGTGTACGTTCGACGATTTGCTGTAGTCTCTCTTGCGGGATAAGCTTTTCTAATGGGATGCCCCCTGCATAGGAATAACGGATTAATGGCACCATTTCATCACCATGTCCACCTAATACAAACCCTGATACATCTTCCGGGGCAATTTGTAACTCTTGCGCTACAAATGCATTAAATCGCGCGGTATCTAACACACCAGATTGACCGATGATACGATTTTTTGGAAAGCCTGTTTCCTTATAGCAAACATAAGTCATCGCATCAACAGGATTGCTTAAAACAACTACTATGCTGTTAGGGGCATACTGTTTAATTTGTTTCGAAACATGCTGAATGATTTTCGCATTTGTTATAACTAAATCATCTCTACTCATCCCTGGTTTCCGAGGGATGCCTGCCGTAATAATAACGATAGATGCACCTGCAATATCCTCATAATTACTCGTTCCATGTATAGATACATTAAACTTTTCAATCGGTCCTGTTTGTAATAAATCTAGTGCCTTCCCTTTTGTTGGATTTTCGGCTTCTGGAATATCTAGCAACACTACATCACCTAATTCCTTTTGTGCCAAGAATAAGCTTAATGTTGCACCAGTGTGACCGGCTCCAATAACAGCAATTTTATTTTTGCGAAATGCCATTATGCTTCACCTCAATTGTCCGTAGCTTCTGTCGTTTTTTTAGCACGCACAGGGGTTGGTGCTAGTTTTTTCTTTGGCGTTTCTGGTCCTTTAATCATGTTGAATACTTCTTCGTCAGGTCTAGGAATGACATGAGCGCTTAACAATTCTCCAACGCGCTTAGCTGCCTCTTTGCCAGCATCGACTGCTGCTTGTACCGATCCAACATCACCTTTTACGACGATGGTCACGATACCACCATCCACAAATTCTTGTTTGACAATCGTGACATCAGATGCCTTAATCATCGCATCTGCTGCTTCGTAAGAGCCTACTAATCCCTTTGTTTCTATCATGCCAATTGCACTACTCATTGTCTTCACCTCGCATAACATCTGTTGAATCTATAATTCCTATTACAACTGCATCAATAGGAAGTGGATTATCTTTCATAATATAACGGGATGATCCTCCACTCGTAATGAGCACATCATCGCCAATGCCTGCACCTATGCGATCAGCAGCAACCATTTCCGTGCGAATTGGCTGCTGATTAGAGTCAATTGGTTGAATTATTAAAAGCTTTAAGCCATTCAACCCTTCTTCCTTGCGTGTTGCCCAGACGCTTCCAATCACTCTTCCCATCTGCATGAACTCACCCTCTTTATGCTGCCTGGATAATACTTATTATTCAGAGCGAATCGTTAATTTTTTATTCAACTCTCTTATTTTGTCATAAGCTAGTGCTGTTACGATGGTTCTTTTCGGCACAACAATTTCTTGAGCTTCTATTTCAAGCACTTCCACCTGTGAAAGGAGCTTTTTTTCAAAATGATAAATCGATTGTTTTTCCGGCGTTTGCTTTACGACTAAAGAGCGTTCTTTCACAGTCATCGGTTCAATCGCTTGACCATTGACGATTTCAGCAAAAGCGCCTTGTTGAATCAAACCTGCATTTGCTTCATCTGTATCAATATGCATTTCTAAGCGATAGCGTTCAGACACGCGAATAATCACATTGGATAAAATAATAGGCCGTATTCCTTGAACCTTGATTTGCACTGACTGCCCATCCACTACTTGGAATCTCACGCTATCTGCAGGTGACATATGAATATGAGCTTGCGCAATAATGAGGCCTTCTGTTAGTACTACACTACTTTTTGGTCCAATTAACGTAACAGGGCTTGAGCCTTTAATGTCTCCAGATATTCTTAATGGAGGCTTGAGGCCAAGTTTCATCGCATCTGTCCAGCTAACTTCAACTTGTGTTAAAGCACGTGCTGGACCTAATATACGAACCCTTTCAATAGAGCCTCTAGGTCCCGCAATAACTACCGTTTCTTCAGCTGCAAATTGGCCTGGCTGTGACAGCTCAAATTTGGGCGTTAATTGATAATTTTCGCCAAAAAGTTGCTCCACTTCTGCCTGTGCAAGATGGACATGTCGAGCTGATACACCGATAGGAATTTTACCGTCATCTGGTGGGGAAGGCTGATTTTTTAATACTTGCTGTAAAACTTCTTCAACGATTTTTTGCACTAATTGTTCCTGCATCAAACCTCCTCCTTATTAAAATGATTTAACAATTCTTCCCTTTGCCTGCTGTTCAATAAAGCCTGCATTCGCTTCATCTGTATCGATATGCATTTCTAAGCTAAAATCATTTGAAACACGCACGACTACCCCGCGGAATGTTACAGGTCTTTCACTGTCAACTTCTACAGAGACTAATTCATTATTGTTGACTTCAAATACTCGCGCATCTTCTTCTGTCATATGAATATGTGCTTGTGCAATAATGACTCCCTGCTCTATCATAATTTCTTGTCGTTGGTTAATTAGTTTAATGCTAGCTGAATTTGCGATATCTCCCGATTGCCTTACAGGAGGGGTTAAACCTAATTTCATTGCATCTGTTCGACTAATTTCCACTTGCGTTGCTGCTCTAACAGGTCCTAATACACGCACATTGTGAATAACACCTTTTGGTCCTTCAATAGAAACACGCTCTTTTGCTGCAAACTGGCCTGGCTGTGAAAGATCAAAATCCTTCGTCAACGTTGCGTTTGGACCAAATAGTGCTTGTAAATCCTCTTCACTTACATGTATGTGACGAGCTGAAATGGCAACTGGAAAAGCTTTTGATTTTATGTTCAAGTTAGCCACCTCTATATTTAGTAACAATTATTTTTTGCTGATGACAGGCATTCATCTCCATCTACAGTAAGAGATGAATGCCTCACCTTGACAGCTGTAATTAAGCTTCTGCTTTTGGCAAGATTAATTCTAATTCGTTATGAGGGCGTGGAATTACATGCACAGATAGAAGTTCTCCAACACGTTGAGCTGCTGCTGCACCTGCATCCGTTGCTGCTTTTACTGCGCCTACATCGCCTCGAACTAAGACAGTGACAATTCCGCCACCAACATGTACTTTCCCAACTAAATTAACACTTGCAGCCTTCACCATTGCATCCGCCGCTTCAATTGCTCCTACAAGACCTTTTGTTTCTACCATTCCTAATGCTGTACTCATTTGTCATTCCTCCAAATTATTTAGTTTGTAATGTGATTTGCTTTAATACTTGATCGACAATTTGTTGCACCACTTCTGTATCCAGTGATGGTGCTTGCGCCTTGATATTCTCTACTACCGGCTCTATATCGAATTCCGGTTTTGGCACCTCAACATCTTTAATGCCATATGCCATACGCTTAATATTTAATAAGTGTCTAGCTGTAATGTTATCGGACGTAATATTGCCGCCAAATGTACCACAGCCTAATGTAAAGGATGGGGCTAATCCAGTCGTACCGCCAACTGCGCCAATCGAAGATAATGTGTTAACAACAATACGCGACACTGGTAAATCAAGCGAAAACTGCTCTGCTAACGCTGCATTTTCCGTATGAATTGAGCATGAATGACCTCGTCCCCCTATGTTCAGTAGATCGATCATCACTTGTTTAGCCTCTGTGCTGTCCTCTACTGTGTAGAACGCAAAGATCGGTGAAAGCTTTTCTAGTGAAAATGGAATATTTTTACCGATCATCGTCTCCAACCCAACAAGTACTTTCGTCTCTTCTGGCACGACAATACCGACTAAATTGGCTAAGCTCACTGCTGATTTCCCAACAATTTGAGGGTTTACTTTTCCTGGCACAGGAGAAATCAGTTTTTCCATCTTCAACTTCTCTTCTGCACTTAAAATATACGCATGCTGTTTCTTTAACTCTGCTAAAACTTGCTCTGCAATCGCTTTATCCACGATAATGGCCTGCTCTGTTGCACAAATTGTGCCATTATCAAACGATTTGCTCTGTACAAGCTGACGACTAGCTTTTTGAATATTGGCTGATTTTTCAATATAAGCCGGCACATTTCCTGGCCCTACTCCATACGCAGGTTTTCCAGAGCTGTATGCCGCTTTTACCAATGCACCGCCACCCGTTGCTAAAATTAAATGAATATTAGGATGCTTCATTAATTGCTGCGTCGCTTCCATTGAAGACATCGTTAAACATTGCAACAATCCTTCTGGTGCACCAGCCTTTTCCGCCGCCACTCTACAAATATCTAAAGCTTCCTTTGTACATTTAACAGCATAAGGATGCGGGCTCAGAACAAGACCATTTCTCGTTTTTAATGAAATAAGTGTTTTAAAGATTGCAGTTGAAGTAGGATTTGTTGTTGGCACAATACCTGCAATGACACCAAACGGGCTAGCAATCTCTGTAACTTTCTTTATACGATCAGAGCCTATTACACCAACAGTCTTTAAATCTTTTATATCTTCATAAACATCTCTAGAAGCAACTTCATTTTTCATTTTTTTATGATTTGGGATACCCATCCCTGTTTCTTGTACAGCCATTTTGCCTAATCGTTCTGCCTCTTTAAATGCGGCATCCGCCACAGCCTTTACAATAGTATCCACTTGTTGCTGTGAAAATTGCATATAGGCTGCTTGTGCTGTATTTGCCTGTCTAACGGTATCTCTCATTTCCTGAATGGCTAATAAATCTTTATCTAAAGAAGCCATAAAGCCGCCTCCTTTCTAAATAACCGGATTTCTCGCAACATTTTCAATTGCTTCTCTAAAAGCGTCTGCAGCAGCTTGACATGAAGATTGACTGCCACTGACTATGCCACCACCAAAATTGGTTTCTGAAGGTGGTCCAAAAAATACTTTTAGCTCTACGTCCGCTGCCTTTAAAGCGGCATCTAAACCAACGACCGCTTCAAGAGGTGGTGCGATTAAATAAGCGAGCGCAGTGCCAACCTTCACTTCTGCTAGTTCTGCCAAATAGGTGCCACAGCTTGCAACAGTATGCGCAAAAAGAGCATGGCCTTCATTGCCATTGATTGCTTCAAAATACGTATCGAATTGAATTTTTTGTTCAATTGCTTCCAACCCACTGCGAATTTCGTCTGGTGAGCTTCCCGCAATAATGCCAATCATTTCACCAGATAATGGGCCTGAAGCGTGTGCTGCTCCAGCATAAAAGCTTTTTGCATAAACAACATCGACATCAGCTTTTTTCGTCGCTTCGTCTAATGCCACATATCCGACATCATCAATCGTTAGTGTGACCAGCCCAATGCTATGCTGATTTGGCTTTAGCTCAAGCTGTGCTGCTAATTCTCTATTCACTCTTGGAATCATCTGCATTGCCAAAATTTCAGCCATTATTTTTTGAGGATTCATTACTTGCCCCCCTAACCTTCTTTAGCGACAAGATTTACGCCACTTGCCTTGTATTGCAATATTTTTTGAACGACTGTACCTAAATAAGCACCTGCCTCAAGTGGCGGAATACCACCTTTATGAATGTTCGATATAACCATTCGATCCGCTTCGACTGTGCCCATTCTCGGCTGATAACATAAATACGCACTCATCGACTCAGCTGACACAAGCCCAGGACGTTCACCAATTAAGTAAACAATGACCTCTGCTTGCAATAGTTCGCCAATCTCATCCATTAAGGCAACACGCCCTTTATCAATGTAAAAAGTAGTCCCTATTTCGATATTTAAATTGCTAAGACTTTGCTGTAATGCTAAATAAACATCCTGTACATTTTCTTCAATCGCACTCGCACTTAAGCCGTTTGAAATAATGATTTGAACTGTTGGACGTGCTTTGCATGATGATTGAATAAGTGCTTTCGATTCATCTGATAAGCGACGACCTAAATCCGGTCTAGTAATGTATTCTTCTTTATCAGTTACTCGTGTTGTTACTTGAAAGACATTCAATTTTTGCAATAGCTCTTCTGTCACTTCTCCATATACGGCATCTACTGCTGCTGCATGATCAAGGCGGAACTTTAACCAAGTTTTTGTTTTTGGCCTTGTTCCTGCTCTTCCAACACCAATTCTTGCAGGTGTATGTTTTTTTGCCGCTTGTACACTTTCAGATATAGTTTCCTCTTCAAACTGAAATGCCTTAGCAGGTTCCGCTGTAGAAGGATGGTCTTCAATCGTTGCACTGTGTGAATATTCTTGTGTAGATGATGCATGATTGTAAAGCTTAATTAATGGTTGATCTGACGTTGCTATAGAACTTGGTAGTTCTTCAGAACGATTAGTCGCAGTTTCATAGAACTTAATAAGTGGTTCTTTTTGTTCTACATCAGGCGTAGCTTTTTGTTCAGAAGAATCATTTGATGTATCATTACTCATTTTCTCCATAACAAGCTGCGTAATCATGGATACTAGCTGTTCATTCAATGGTCTCACCTACCTTTCAAATATCGATAAATCGCCAGCTCTAGCTGAAAGTCGCCCATTTTCGTAAATGCCCATTTTTTCTAACCATGCTAAATATTCGGGCGCTGGTTTTTTACCAAATGTTTGAAGCAACGTTGCAACATCATGGAAACTCATTGACTGGTAGTTCAACATAATATCGTCTCCCATAGGTGCGGCAATAATAAAGTTCACGCCTGCTGCGGTTAGTAATACGCTTAAATCTTCCACATCATTTTGGTCTGCCTTTATATGATTGGTGTAGCAAATATCAACTCCCATTGGAATGCCGTGCATTTTACCCATAAAATGATCTTCTAGCCCTGCTCGAATAACTTGTTTATTGTTATATAAATACTCAGGGCCGATAAAGCCAACCACTGTGTTGACAATATACGGATTAAAATGTCGAGCAAATCCATAATTGCGTGATTCCAATGTTACTTGGTCAATGCCCATATGTGCTTCTGCCGAAAGCTCCGAGCCTTGCCCTGTTTCAAAGTAAAATAAATTTGGGCCAGTTCCCGTTCCTTGTTTTTTCACAAGCTCCTCTGCTTCTCGAATCAAGTCTGCAGAAATACCAAACGAGCGGTTAGCAATTTCTGTCCCTGCAATACTTTGGAAAATCATATCGGCTGGCGCCCCTTGCTTGATGGCCTTCATTTGTGTTGTAATATGTGCCAATACACAGTTCTGTGTTGGAATCGACCAATCATTAATAAATTCCTTAGTAGCATGTAAAACCTTTTTAACGCTTTCGACCGAATCGTCTACAGGGTTAATGCCAATAACGGCATCGCCTATTCCATAAGACAATCCTTCTTTTAAGGAAGCGATAATTCCGTCAATATTATCTGTTGGGTGGTTGGGCTGTAGTCTTGAGGAAAGCGTACCCTTTTGCCCAATCGTAATATTGCACGTTGAGAGTATTTCTACCTTATTGGCTGCATGAACAAGATCCAAGTTAGACATCAGCTTTGTAACAGCTGCAATAATTTCTGAATTCATGCCCTTACTTAAGCGCTTTAACTCTCGATCTCCTGTATCATTCGATAAAATATATTCTCTAAGTTGTTCAATGCTCCAATTTTTTATTTCTCCGTAAATTTGTTCATTGATATCCCCTTCAATAATGCGTGTAACCTCATCATTTTCTGGAGGAACTAAAGGATTCTCGCGTATATCCTTGACTAGTAATTCACTTAGCACAGCTTTTGCTGCAATTCGTTGCTGTACGGTTTCAGCAGCAATACCCGCTAGCCGATCTCCCGATTTTTCTTCATTGGCCTTAGCCATTACGTCTTTTAATGAATGAAAATTATATTTTTCTCCACCAAATATCACCGATAGATTCACATTCATCCTCCTTACTTTGAGTGGAAAGCTAGTGTTTTGACAACAACAGGGACAACACCAGAAGGTAGCACTTGCCCAATGTCAATATAATCACCTGTTTCTACTTTAATTTGATCTATACATAGTATAGGAACCATTGGATTAATAGCTTGCAACGTTTGCCCTATAACCTTTGCATAATCTGATTGAATGACTATGATAATTGGTATGTCCTTGGAGCTTCTTGTTCCTAAATGCTGTAAAATGGCCTCGCATAATGTATGGACATCCTGAAAACTTAAGTACGGTAACTCACTAAAATAAAGTGCAAATGGAGAGTGTTTGTCCTCTATCGAAAAGAGTGCATCTGCTCTATCCACTGCTGTTTTTACCATATGATCAAATGCTTTTGATGCCAAACTCATATGGCAATTAAATACAGGAACATTTTTTAACGGTAAAACGTCTGCATCCACTTGAATGGTGGCACCACTAATTTCAGTTGTTTGTGTACCTGCACCAGTCACTGTTGCTCGTGCAGTTTCTTGTGGCTGTAGCCATACAAATGTTTGCAGTTGCTCATGCTGTAACAGCATATTTGCTAGTTTATCGCCGATATCATCGTACTGACGATGCGTACAATCATGGTTATATATACAAGAAGCTACCCCTCCTGAAAAGACGATTGCATCGACTGGCTTATGCCAATTTGGCAAATGACCTAACAACAATGGGTGCTCGGCATCAATTATTTGACCTCTTAACGTTTGCGCTAAGAAGTTCACCATTTCTTGTATCAGTTGTGCTACGCGGTCATCTTCTGCAAGATCCCCAACTTGTAAAGGATTGGGCCACTTCTCCATGAGCTTCTTAATTGGTGGTGAAATGGAAAGGATTTTGCCATTATAAAATTCAATTAATCTACCACCGACATGCAATGTACATGTGCCAATGACTTCACCATACTGCATAACCGCGATATTAGCCGTACCGCCACCAATATCTATATTGGCAATGACTTTGCCTGTGTTTTTTGACAGTTGGACAGTACCTGCACCTTTGGCGGCAATAATCCCTTCTAAATCAGGCCCTGCAGTCGCAACTAGAAAATGACCTGCTGAGTCAGCAATTGCATGGACAACCTCACTGGCATTTTCTTTCGTAGCAGATTCACCCGTAATAATAATGGCGCCTGTTGAAATATCTGCCGGTGAAATTTGAGCAAGTTGATATTGCTGAAAAATAAATTGTTCTATCTGTTCCATATCGATAATGTCATGATTGAGAAACGGCGTTTTAATAATAGGACTTTGATGTAACACTGTTTTTTCAATAATTTCTATCCGTGGCACATGTGTCACACCAGCAACGTTCTTCAACAGAAAACTACTAACAACCATCTTTGTTGTACTTGTCCCAATATCAATGCCTGCACTATAAATTTTTTCTGTTTTCAACTTATGCCTCCCTCTACACCACTAAGAACAATAAATAAGATAGGGACTATCACGATCCTTAACGAATTGGCGAATTTCCTCGTCTGTTTGGAGTTGAATTAACGGTTCAATATACTCAATTCCAAGCATTTGCCACGAAGATGTTTTCACGATTGGACCGTGTGTCATAACATTTTGTAATAACGTTGTTGCTCTTTCTACATCTGCAAGGGGTGCATCAATTTTTGTAATGACACCAATTTGTATTTTGGGTATGCCCAAGCTAAATTGTGGTGGAAAAACACTCCTTGATGATGTGGCATCCTGTAAATAAATTACATGCGTCACTTCGAGCGATGTTGCCATAATATTTCTGTAATACATCGGATTTTCTATATATTCTCCAGGTGTATCAACAATCCAGTCATCAAAAACGAGTGCTTGCGTTTTATTGGCTTTGCTATCTTTGCCTAACAACGCATTCATTAGCGTCGACTTACCAGCTTGCACACCGCCTATTATCATTACTCGATTTTTCATATGGCACATCCTATGACTTCGTTATTTTAGATGGCGTATAACCTAGCATTTCTGAAAGAAAACGATTAATTTCTAACATCGCCATTTCAACCTCAGAGACACTACCAACAATAACGAGACTGCCCGTAAAACGATCTAAAAACCCTAGTTTTACATTCGCTGCCTTTGTAGCTATATCCCCAGCAATAATGACTGTTTCACTCGGTGTACAAGTCATAATGCCAAGTGCACCCGCTTCTTGAATACCAAGTTTTTGAAACATTTCAGGATCTGGATTTGCTATTAAATGACTCAACGTTAGTTGCTTACCTGGCACAAATTCCTGAATAAATCGTTTCTTTTCTTCACTCATACGACATCACTTCTTTCTATCAAGACTTTTGATCTGTTAAATATTCTCCCTCTTTAATGATGCCTGCCTTGCGATCTTCTTGTTCTAATTTTAAAGCTGTAGGTACTGATAGCTTATAGGCAAAGAAAATGGCAATGATTCCAGCTAAAAGCTTCCCTGCCATTACAGGTAAAATAATTGTTGGCTGGAAATTAGCAGTAAATGATAAATGATCACCTAACAGGAATGCTGAACAAACACCAAAGGCAATGTTGATTACTTTATCTTTTGGCGGCATCTGACGAATGAGTGTAAACATAGCTAAAATATTTGCACTCGTTGCTAAAATTCCTGCACTTCCTACCGATGAAAGACCTAATTTCTTCCCTGCTGTTTCTAGCGGTTTAGAAGCATATTTTCGGATTAAGTAGACCATTGGGAATGCACCCGCTAACATAATACCGATATAGCCTGCTGTTTCTAATGCACGGAATTGGTCAACGCTATCTGCCATGATTGGATCAAAGCCCCATGCACCAAAAATCTTTGTAAAAAGGCCTGTGAAAATTTCAACAATCGAGAACACAAGCACAAGCTTAATCGCCGCATCCATCACTCGTCCAAATATCATAAATCCTTTGATCATGCCGTTTGGAATGAGCTTTAGTCCCAGCGCAATTAAGATTACGAAAATAAATAAAGGCAATAAATTAAGTAATATTTGTAAAACAGAAATGGCAAAAACATAAGTTGGTGCCGCTGTAGTACTAATGACTTCACGAACTTCAGTGTTAAACATCACAATCATGATTGATGAAATAAATGCACCAATCGGAATTGTTAAAACGCCCGCCATAATTCCTAATGCCATATACTTATGATCACGCTTGTCTAACATCGCAAGACCCATAGGAATTGAGAATACAATTGTTGCACCTGACATAAAACCAACAACAAGTGCCATCACCCATCCTTCATAGGATTCCTTTAAGGCATTTGCTAATTGATATCCCCCCATGTCCGACGCTAAAATTGTTGTTGCGGCTATTGCTGGATCAGCTCCAATCCATTCAAAAACCGGACTAATAAAGTGACTAATAAACCATGTTAAGTAAGGTATAGCTGCCATGATTCCTGCTGCGGGTACAAAAATATGCCCTACAGTATGGATACCATTCATAAATTCTTTACCAATTCCATACTCTGCATCTCGAATTGCTCCGATCGCACCTAAAACGGCACAAATCATAATAATATAAACGATTATCGTTCCTATCATTGCCATCTTACTCATCCCCCCTTTGATTTTGATAAATATATAGAAAAAAAGACGCATTAAAGAAAAATTCTCTTTAAGCGTCTTTGCTTCATCTATTAACTTGTAATGTATGAATAATTCGTTTTGCTATTGTCACCATTTCCTGCTGACTTTGCATACTCTCATTGCGAATTCTTTTATAAGCCTCGTCCTCGCTAAGTTTTTCTGATTGCATCAGTAACCCTTTCGCTCGTTCGATTAGTTTTCGCTTTTCTAATTCACTTTGCTTATACAATATTTCACCGTTCAGACGGTTGAATTTATCGATTTGATGAAATGCCACTTCCAGCGCAGGCAGGACATTTTTCTCAGAAAACGGTTTCATTACATAACCTAAAATATTATCCTGTTTCATGTACAATAACAATTCTTTTTCACTGTAAGCTGATATAAACAGTACCGGTATACCTAACTGCTGTTCAATAATTTTACTTGCTTTTAAACCATCTAGTTTCGGCATTTTGATGTCCATTAAAATCAACTGTGGCTTATGTGTAAAAGCTAGCTCAATCGCTGATTCTCCATTATTTGCTTGAGCAACGACTTCATAGCCATTATCTTCTAGCATAAATTTCAAATCGATGGCGATAAGTGATTCATCTTCGACAATCATTACTTTCCTAGTCATTTAGGATAAATACCTCCTCACTTACAGGAAACTGAATTTGAGTATGTGTACCTTGTTCACTAGGGATAATTGTAAATGTGCCAGCTAAATCATATTCAACAAGCCTTGTAATAATCTCCATTCCAAATGATGCCTTCACCTCATGCATGCCAACGCCGTTGTCGGAAATATGAAGTGAAATATAAGAAGCATCCTGAAGAAATTGAATATCGATTATTCCTTCCTCGCGCTCGATAAAAGCATACTTTAATGCATTTTGTAGTAGCTCACAAATAATTAATGCGAGTGAAACAGCTTTTTTCGAATGACAATATAGCTGAATATCATCATCGTGGAAGACTAATTGAATGGATTGTGTATTGGTAGTGCCAATCATTTTATGCCCTATCTTTTTAGACAACGCAATAACGTCAACTTTTTCTTCCGCATTATCCTCATTTTCTAAAATAAGTTCATAGACAGAGGAAATACTATATATTCGATTTAATGCCTCTTGAAAAGCACTTGCATTTGAAGCTGCTAGGTCATTTCGCATTTGCAATCGCAATAGGCTTGTAACCGTTTGTAAATTATTTTTCACACGATGGTGAATTTCTCGTATAGCAAATGTCTTCATCATCAGTTCATTTTCTTTCAGCTTTAACTCTGTCAGATCATGAATAATAAGAAGTGTCACTTTATCATGTTGACTGCGAATTGGAATTTTTTTCACTATAAACGATTTACGATCAATCGTAATTTCTAAGAAAAAGACATCGTCGCCTTTATCATAGACCTCTTGTAAAAAAGGTAAAATTTTATCCAACGCAATATTGTTAAAATGCTCTAGCCCTGAAAGCTCCGTAATAAAACGGTAGCCTGCTGGATTGCTATAAATCACTTTGTTTTCATGATTTGTGAGAATAATTGACTCTACTAATAAATCAGACACAACAGGAATTGGTTGCGAATTTGGCTCGACGATATGCTCAATTAAAGCAAAAGGCATATTTTGAAAATCATCCTTTGGTGCAGTTTGCATTTTGACCTTTTTTTCTTGAATCAACATGGCTATAACCTGTCCCTCGTCATTAAAGACAGGAACAACGTTTTGTTCAACGGTTATACCTTCCTGTGTGATTGCTCGGGAAATGGATGATTTTTCTTTATATTTAAAAGCTGCAAATACTGCTGGTTCAAAGCTTTCAAATACGATTTTTCCAATCACTGATTTTTCGTATAAACCAATTTCTTTTGTAGGGAATGCCTCTGCCACAACAATTGCATGTGGTAAATTTTCCACCATGCAATCTATAAACATATAGCAATCTGTCAATTCAGCATAATAGGAAAGTGTAGTTTCAAGCTCTACTAACTTCTCGATATCTGTTTCGGATAAGTTTGTATATTTACTACACAGCGTTTGAATGCTCGACAGGTCCACCCCCTATCATAGAATACTCACCAGTAATCGTAACTATTCCTTAAATTTCTTGTCATCATTATAAACCTTTTGCAAAATTATTTTCAAGAAGAAAAATTTTATGCTTCAATCAATTACATCACATTACAAAGAACTATATAGTTTAAAAGAGAAATATTCAACACTTTTTTTCGACACTATATAAATATCATCATGTTATTATTATTTCAATATATCAAAAAAGCGAGTTTGCATCGATGGCAAACTCGCTTTTTTCTATTTTATTTCTGGTGATACTGCTAAAATATTTTCAAATGTTTCGCGCTGCTTGGCTTCTTCCTCATTTAACAAAATATGAATATCGCCATGATCGTTAGATGTACGAATTAATCGTCCCATTCCTTGTTGTAGACGCAATTGCATAAATGGTAATTCTACTTCTTCATACGGATTTTCAGCAAATGTCCGTTTTGCGTCAAACAATGGATCGTGTGGAGGGAAAGGCAAATCATAAATTATGACACGTGTCAGTGCTTCTTCAGGTAAATCTAAACCTTCCCATAAATGATAGGAGCATAACGTTTTTACAGCACCTTCTTGGAAATCACGAACAATTGCAGATAGTTCACGATCTCCCTCAAATGCAACATGCATACGTTCCATAAGAGGCAATTCCGCTTTAAAGTTTAGCATCGCTTGTTTTGATTTAAATAATATTAATGTTTTTTCACCATCTCCCAACAGTTGTTGGACACGAGCTGTTTTATTATTTTGAGATAATTCATGCAAGTAAATTCTCATCACCGCTTCGTAATCAAAAGGTGACGGAACTGAGAATGATTGGTAATTATGAATACCAAGACTATAAGCAATATATGAGAAATCCTTATTGACAGATAGTGTTGCAGAAGAAAATACAATAGGAAGCTTTTTCGAGAATAATTTTTCTTCTAAAACTTCTGTAATAAGTCGTGGCATAATGACAAGCGTTTCCTCACCATCTGTTTCCTCTAGCCAATCAACCGCATCACCTTGCGCTGTAAAAATGCGAAGTGAAGCTTGATATTGCTCCAAATACTCTTCTGCCATATTTAACTCATACTCTGGAATCATATACATTTCTGATTCAAAGACAAATTCCTCAAGCAGTATTTCGACATCTTGAATAAGTTGTTTACCATATTTTAAAAGTGTTGCGGATTTGTTTATACGCTTACGTTCTTCCTCAGAAGCTACAATATCATCACGCAGCTGATCAAAAAATAGTTCGTGATCGTCTTGTAATTTTTCCATCGCATACAAAGTTCGTTCACGTACACCGTCTACCATTAAACGTTCTAGTAGTGGAACAATCGTCGTTGCCTGAACTTTGTACGTCATCGCTTTCTGCGCAGCGTATTCTAATAAATGTCCTTCATCTAGTACCATCATCGATACTTCTGGAAGTAACGCTAACTGTCCTTCACGTTCACGCGACTCTTTCGTTGCTAAATGCTCCATTAAAAAATCTTGCGAGCAAATAATTAAATCCGTTGATTTACGGTAATGTGCACGGTGAAGGGTTTGACCGCAACGATTACGCAGATCACATACAGAACATTGCATAATCGCGTTATAGTTTACTTTGTGCCAATCTTCATCACTAACCGTCGGATAATCACTGCGGTCACCATATGGTTGCACAGCAATCATCGAGCCTTGTGCATATACACCGTCAGGAATTGAAAATGCTATATCATCAATCCACTCATCTGTTTCGACTTTTTCGGCTTCCTCGAAACGCTTTAAGCATAAATATTGATCACGTGATTTCGCTAAACGTACATCAATTTCTAAACCGAGTGTTTTTTGTAATTTATAAATATCGCCGCCCTCTTTAACGAGCTGATCGATTAATGTTTCATCTGCACAGGCTATTAATGCTGGTTTACCTGTATAGCGTGCATAGGATACAGCAGGTAATAAATAGGCAATCGTTTTCCCTGTCCCTACTCCCGCTTCAGCAAATAATACATTTTTCTCTTTTAAAGCCTGTTCAATTTGATAAGCCATAAAAATTTGCTCATCTCGGCATTCGAATCCTTTTTCTGGTAATTCATCATAAAGGACGTCTCCCATCCAGTCACCTAATGACTCGAAAAACGAGCGATCCTTCGTTAATGCAAATGGTAAAGATTTACGCAATTGACGTTCCCCCTCATACAATCTGTTCCTATTATACGCGACGAAACGGAAGATAAGAAAAAATCTCACCTTCCGTTACTCTAGTTAGTCTCTTTTAGACTTTTGTCCCCAGTATTGATAATAATTCGTTTCAATAAAACCATTGAATAACTTACGTCTTTTCGTCGATTGACGACCGTACAATTCTTCAAAGTTTTTCATGGAGGACAGCATGTACACTGACCAAGTTGGGTAGTTTTTCATGACTTGACCTAAATCACGAATGACTTGCTCCACAACTTCTACATCACCAATACGTTCACCGTATGGTGGATTCCCAATCATAACGCCATCTGTAAGCAGCGTTGTAAAATCACGAGCTTGCATTTGTTTGAACGTAATAATGTCCCCAAAACCAGCTTCTAGGGCATTTTCTTGCGCAATGCTTACCATGCGATGGTCAATGTCAGTACCAATAATTTCAAGTGGTTGATCATAGTTGGCTATGCTATCTGCTTCATCTCGAACCGCTTCCCAAATTTTCGCTTTCATCCACGGCCAGCTCTCCGAAATAAATTCACGGTTATAGCCTGGTGCGACATTTTGTCCAAACATTGCTGCTTCTAGAGCAATCGTACCTGATCCACAAAATGGATCTACAAATGGTCGATTCGGATTCCATTTTGAAATCTGAACGAGTGCAGCGGCTAAAGTTTCTTTTAATGGTGCTTCCCCTTGAGCTTGTCGGTAGCCACGCTTATGTAAGCCAGCGCCAGAAGTATCAATGGTAAGTGTAGCCACATCTTTTAAAATTGAAACTTCAATTTTATAAGTTGCACCAGATTCATCTAAAAAGCCAAGACGTTTGTAATGCTGCTTCATGCGTTCTACAATTGCTTTTTTCGTAATTGCTTGGCAATCTGGCACACTAAATAATTTAGACTTTACTGATTTTCCTGACACAGGAAATGATGCGTCTACTGGTAAATATTTTTCCCATGGTAACGCCTTTACACTTTCAAACAGTTGCTCAAAAGACTTTGCAGGGAATTGTCCTACAACAATTTTTACACGATCTGCTACACGTAGCCATAAGTTCGTGCGGGCAATAGCCGTTTCATCACCTTCAAAATAAACCTTGCCATTTTCGACTGTCGTTTCGTAACCGAGAGCCTGTACTTCTTGCGCTACAATCGCTTCTAAGCCCATTGCAGCCGTTGCTACTAATTTATAGTTTGCCATACATTATTTCCTTCCTTGATGTTCAATTTCCCAAAACTCGATATACTCCAGCAATTCGGGAAGTGGTAATGGTTTGCTGTAATAATAGCCTTGAATAATATCACAGTTCATTTTCCGTAGTATATCCACTTGTTGCGCTTGTTCTACACCTTCTGCTACAACTTTCATTTTTAGACGATGTGACATTTGAATAATGGCATCTACAACTGCCTGTTTTTCATCGAGCGAACTAATATGTTGAATGAAGCTACGATCAATTTTTAAACAATCGAGTGGGAATCGAACTAAATAGCTCAGCGATGAATAGCCTGTACCAAAATCATCAATCGAAATTTTAAAGCCGAGTTGCTTTAGTCGAACGAGCTTGCTAACCGTTTCCGAAGCACTATTCATCACAGTGCGTTCTGTAACTTCTATTTCAAAATTGTTTGCTGACGTGTTATATCGTTCCAATATTGTCTGAATCGACTCTAAAAAGTTTTGCTGTTTAAAATGAATGCTTGAAATATTAATTGCAATCGGAATTTTACGACCAAATTGTTGTAATTTAATTGCTGCTTCACAAGCCATTTCAATAATGACTTCGCTTAAAGGAATGATAAGGCCTGTCTCCTCAGCATATGGAATAAATTCTGCTGGAGATACAAATCCAAGTCTTTCATTATTCCAGCGAACGAGTGCCTCAAGTCCTTGAATATGTTCATTTTCCACAGTAATTTTCGGTTGAAAATGCAGCTCAAATTCGCGATTTTCTATTGCTCTACGTAACTCTGAATCTAGCAATAGAACACGCTGACTGTCAGTTTGCAATTCATCAAAATAAAAAGAATAGCTATTAAGACCATTCTTCTTAGAATAGGTCATCGCTTTATCTGAACAAGTAATAAGTTGCTCGGACGTCACCCCATCAGCAGGATACATACTAATCCCAATACTCGTGGAGATAAAGACATCTTGTCCATTTATATTCATCGGTTGTTCTATAATTCCAATAATTTGCTCAGCAAATTTCGCAGCTTCTCGTACATTTTTTACATTCGTTAATGTAACGATAAATTCATCTCCGCCGTACCTAGCAATGATATCTTTGTTTTTTAGCAATGTTTGAATACGTTTTGCTGCTTCTACAAGAATCGTATCACCTACTGCATGACCTAAAGTATCATTTATTTGTTTAAATCTGTCCAAATCAAGGAAATAGACAGCATGCTGTACTGAATGAGACATAGTAGAAGACGATTCTAGTAGGCTATCCATTCTCTCAATATAAGCAAATCGATTTGATACATCTGTTAAGGAATCTGTTAACAAACGTTTTTCTAGTTCATTTTCTACTATTTTTCTTTCAGAAAGATCTGTAAAAATACCACAATAATTTGTGATTTCTCCCATATCATTTGTGATGCTAACAATTGTTAACCATTCAGGATACACGTCTCCTGTTTTACGACGATTCCAAATTTCACCTTGCCATATTCCTTCTTGTCGAATCTTTTCCCACATTGTCAAATAGAAGGATAACTCATGTACACCTGACTGCAACACCGCGGGCGTTTTTCCTATCACTTCATCGCGTTTATAGCCTGTAACGAATTCAAATGCTGGATTAACCATCTCTATTTTCTTATGTTTATCCGTAATCATAATGCCTTCAGATACATTTTCAAAAATTTTCTTCAGTAAGGAAGTGGGGTATTTAGAAATCGAATTAATCTTCTCCAGATTATTAATTACTCCGCCCATGTTTCCGCTCCATCCTATCTATCGATACTACCCTTATTTTTAGAAAAGCGCGTTCCTACTTTTTGCGTAGGTATGTATGTCGCGTCCATACGATAACGGTGATGTTATGACTTCGAAGCGTATCGACAAAGGCGCGGCCAACATGGTGTTAGCCTAACCTCAGGCGTATATCGCGCATGACTAGACATCATAAGTAATAGATACAACTTTAATTAGTTCAAAAGAAAAGCTCTCCACCGAATTGGAGAGCGCTTGTTATTTCGTAGTTAAACATCAAAAAATTCAATAAGCCATGTTTTGTTCCCGAGTACTCAAACAGCTTGCGCCTCGTACGACCGGGCAGTAATCATCTATCTACAGAGTCAACTCTGTCCCTCTATCCGTTCAATTCCTTCAAGAGAGTGCCCCTACCATAATTTGGGTTTCTCACTCGTGGGGTTTACCTCGTTCCACCTTGTATGTTTCCAAACAAGCTTCGTCACTGTGGCACTTTCAGGAAGTGTCAACCATATCAAATAGACTTAGGTCTTCCTTCCGCCGTCAGCTTTAAGCTGCCTTACCTTATTTTTTCAGTAAGCACGAACACTACGGCCATCGCAGAACCGTGTGAGCATGGACTTTCCTCTACGACGTCTAGCGTCGCAGCGATTACTCGAATTTCATGATGATACGAAGATTATACTAGAGTTTTATGATAAATACAATGTATATGATAAAAATTATTCGTAAAGCTTGCTACCAAATACATGTTTTTCTAAATTTGAAAGTCGTTTCAAAATATCAAAGTTGGTTGTACCTGCTGCTGATACGGCTGGTTGCGGTTGTCTCTTTGGCGTATTTTCTATTTCTTCTTTTAATTGTTTATTTTCTTCTTTCAGTTGTGCAACAGCTTTTTCAAACGTTTCATAATCTTGAATTATTTCATCAAGAAAAGAATCGACCTCTTCTACATTGTAGCCTTTAAAGTTTTTCTTAAATTCCTTTTCAAGAATCATTTTTGAAGTTAATTTAATGTCCATTCACATCGCCCTTCCTCGCACTACATACACGAATTCATTATAGCATATTTCCTAACATTATATCGCCTGAAACCATCAATTGTAAGGCTAAACTTGTCGTTTCTTGCGCTTACCCGGGAAATTATTGCTTATTTCCTAATCTGTGCAACCTCTTTTCCCAAGAAATTGCCCATTTTTGTTTTTGTTCCATTCGCCATTCCTCAGTCGAAGTAATCAATTGTATGCCTTCTAATGTATATTTAAGGGCCTGCTTGTAATCTTTCATTTGATGCTCATAGAGCATAGCTAATTGTTCTAAAGCATGCAACTTTTTACGTGGCTCTATAAAGTGGAGTGAAGCGACAAAAGCATCGATTGCTTCATTAAATTGCTTATTTTTTTTAAGTTGAATTGCCAAATAAAATTGAGCATTGCCGGCTTCTCGCTCATCAAATTGTGCCGTTACCTTTTCTAAAACGTTAACACTTTGGGGGCTCTTCTTCAAATCAGCATACCATTTCCCAATATTCGTGTAAGTATTGGCTGATTCATCGCTCGCCTCTTCAAATAATAAGTTAGTAGAATGAACATATAAAGTTATGAGCGATAGCAAATCCCATTCATTATGAATAAGGACCTTCATAAGTGCATCAGGCACACCACTTTTCACAGCATCAAGATAAATGATTGGTGCTAAATAGCCTGGGATATCGCCAATACGTGAAAAGCCAAGCTTCTCCTCTTCTACTGATTTTAATTTCATGCGCTCCATATCGTTTTTCCATAATCGCTTCGAGCTATGCAGTAAATCTATTTGGCGCTGTGTTCGTAATTTAGGCAATACTTTTTGGTTGAGGGTCCAACGTGTTTCAAGCTGTGGCCAATCGAAACTTTTACCATTATACGTAATAATCGTCGCTGTTTTTTGCCAAAGCTTAGATTCAAATAACAGGGCTGCTTCATGCCCTGGATCTGCTAAAACATATTGCGTTAAGACAAAATCATGATCCGTCAGTTCTAAAAAGCCTAAAAGAAAAATTTGTGTCCCAACACCTTTTAATCCAGTCGTTTCTGTATCAAAAAACAGTACTTGCTCCCTCATATCTATTGCATAAGGATGTTCAAAATCAGCACTTTGCCATTTTGTTAACGCGTCAAAAAATGACTGCAATTGATAATGACCGTGCTGATAATCGTATGGATAATGCACTTGTCGTTTAAAAACGATGCCAAAGTCATTATCGATGCGCGTAAGACCTGCCTTTTCCCACTGCTCCGTATAGTTAGGAGCGCTCGGCTTTTGAAAGACTGGTTCTACGGTGGCTACCTGTTTTTCTACTTTTTTTCCGAGCATTTTTTTCATTTGTAGTATTTTATTTTCGTAAGACATTAACTTCACTCATTTTCTGCCTGTAAAATTTTTAATACTTGTGCAAGCTATCTTTTACTTTCGTTTTGTAAATAACCAGTCTTATAGATTCTAAACCTTGAGTCACTTGATAGACATGTCTTATTGTGTATCGTGTGAGATTATGATTTAAGCCAATGTTATCATACGTGCCAAAATGAATTTTAATGATTTATCTATGCAACATTTATTTCTCTATGAATATGTCGCTTGCGAATAAGTTTGTAAGATTAACATTATGGATTATTTCTATAAGAATAGCGCCTCCATGTAAAGGATTTCAAAAAATACGAAGCGCTTTATTTGAGCTATTTAACAATTAGATTGTTTAATTATAATCATTTGGAAGATGAAAGTAATTCTCCCTCTATCTCCCTCAACATATAGATTGTCTAAGTCAAAAATATAAAAGTCTATATAATTAGTAAAGCACATCTTCTCCCTTATGTAAAAAGGGAGAAAATGTGCTTTTTTTGTTACAATTCATTGCACGGGACATCAAGGCAACAAATTGTGTACATGTCACAGGATTATCGAGTTTAAAATAGCCATCATCCCCCAATGCAATTCCTTGTTATTGTAAGAGGCTATATAGTTATAGCTCCATCGGCATTCACCTTCGTAGAGTGTACGTTACTAATAAAAAGTCATTATTATTACTACTTCCAAACCCTCTTTTGTAAACTAATGATTTTCGTTAAGCAAATGAAGAAGTTTGACAACTTTACTTTTTGAATTAATGATTGAATCTTGTGGACCAATACAAGATGGGCAACCAGTCTTACAAGGACAGGCTGTAATATGCTGCTGTGCCTTCATTACTAAGTCCTCCCATAAATCATAAACCTTGTCACTTAAACCAATACCACCTGGATACTTATCATAGACAAAAAACGTAGGTTGTTCGTTGTGCGTTGCCTTCACTTGTGGCACTACCGCTACATCACTACTATCACATTGAATAAATAATGGTATAAAAGCATTCATCGCATAAGCCGCACCCGTCATAGCATCTGTCAACTCTTCTTCAGTCCATTTTTCCGGCGCTAAAAACGATAGCCACGAAGAACTTGTATGCATTTCATCTGGCGGGAGATGAATTGGGCCCGAGCCAATGTTATCATGCGTACCAAAGCGGATTTTATTTAACTTAAGTAAAATCACTTTAAAATATGGATAAGTCACCACCTGTACATTCCACCTCATAACAACTGAGGCAACAAAGTTTTACTCATGTATATAGTATATGTGAATTAGGCGTATTAGGTATATATTATATATGCTATATACACCTATATTATATAAATACATTCAATAGATATTAATTGTTTACTTTGTTTACTTATATAAGCAGTCCTTTTAACCGCAAGGGTTTATGTATCACAGAAACGGCAACAGCGTCTGTTTACCCTTGTTGTCTTTGTTTACCCACTTTAACGCTTTAAATCATTGCTATTTGTTGCTTTTTTATAGTTTGTTGCCCTTTATTCTGTCCGTTTGTTTACCCTAACATCTGTAAATAGTGGTATAGTTTATTCAATGGAAAAATCATGAAAGGTGGGTATTTGATGTACGCAATTGATCAAATAAAAGAATATTTAAAGCCCAACGGATGGATGACTTTAACTAACCTTAAAAAGGAAATCGGGCTAATAGCTGAGCATATAAATGTTGATGAAATCATAGAAAGTGCAGGCGTTGCCGTTCGAGGCAAAATAGCTTTAAAAGAATATTTAGTTGTCCTGACTTCAGAAAGATTAATAACAACGGATAAACAAAAGAAACTGATAGCCCATAATTATGAGGAAATTACGCAGCAAATTGCTATAAAGAAATTTAACACAGTAGAGATACAGTTCCAATTTAACAAAGAAGTAATTGAATTAAGCATCGCTCAGAATGACACAGGGAAGGTTTTCACCCAAGCTATCCAAGACAAATTAGGAATTCTTCCTGAAATTCAAATGGATAGTGAAGAAAGAAAAGTTGTTCAGGTCATGAAGCCAATTAAAACGACTATTGATATCCTTAATGGTAAAGAACAGTTAAAAGACAAAGGTAGTATTTTTAAATTATCTCAAAACAAACAAGGTGAAGTTGAAATAAGTGTTGATTACCATAACACACCTGAAGTATTTCGCTTAATAAAATGGGAACGAGTGGAAAACATTCAAAAGAGCGCTTTTGACATCGCTGGATGGTCTTTAATAGGTAGTACATTTGGTAATGCTGGAGCTATTGCAGGAGCTATGGGGGCGAATATCGGCAAAGATAAGTCTGTAGCTACACTTTATCTAAAAAGGCTAAATGGCGAAAAAGTAGCTCTCGTAATTAAATGTGACAAGAAGGTCTTAGAAAAGCTTTCAATGTTAATAGTTGCTGAAGGTGAGGAAGTCGTTGCTCAAACAGTGACGGAAGTCCAACCAAGCGTAGCAGATGAGATAATAAAATTCAAACAGCTATTAGATGAAGGAATTTTAACTCAGGATGAGTTCGACGCTAAAAAGAAACAACTTTTAGGTATTTAAGCCACTCAAGTAGAGTGGCTATTTTTATAGGATTTCCTGAAGCTCGTGCCACGGTCTGCCGTACTCTTTTGTGTGCATTTTTGTTAAGTGGTCATTGTTATTTAGTTTCTTTCTTGGTGGAGCCATCTTACATATAAATGCTGGTTGAAGCTCTCCAGCTGTTCTTACACTTACAATTGCATGATGTGCAGGTAGCTTATAAGCCTCTTCAATTGGTATCGTATCTTCAAAACGATGCTTAGATATGTCGAATGTTTTGGTATAGTCGTTCATGAATAGGAATTGTTGTACTCCTCCCCCTTGTAAATTCTCTTGTAAACTAGGTGAAAGCTTATTCCAATGATGGAATGCATATAAACTGCCTAGACGCTCTTTTCTGCCTTCGGTGCCTATACGCCCCATTAGTTTACTTAATCCATCTGTTTGGTATTGCTCCGGTTCATTAAAGACCACAAAACAACCGTTTTTCTTTTCTTCTTGAGACATCAACATGCGTGTCATAAATGTTTTCAAAGTCACCCAATGCACCAGTGTTTTTGTTGCCAGCTCCCCTAAATTACGATTTGGAATACGTAAAATAATTACTTTCCCTTCTTGCATCCATTTTCCGAAATTAACGCTTTCTAATGGATCTTGTGCAAATATGTCATAAAGCACATCGTTACCAAAGAATTGATCTAATCGATTAATTATGGGATCTGCTTTACTTCCTAATTCGGCATTTGTGCCCCATGACATTAATTCTCTAGCTAGGCGTTGATTGCCTGAATCAATAAGCTGTGCAATGACATCAATTCTAAAATCTTCATCTTCAATTATTTGCTTGATTTTATACAAAGAGCCCTTGGACGCTTTAGCAGCTGCTTTTAAATATCTTTGTGACCTAGTTAGACCGTCTATTTGCATAAAATCTATCATTTCATCTGCAAAACGAGATGCACCATTGCGGCCAAGCTTTGTAATGACTTCTGTTAAATCCATTGGCACTTTGAATTCTTCGTCAGATAAATCAATATCTACAATTTTGTCAGCTGGTAATGAATCTCGCACGCTATCAGCCATCCCTCTACCATCCTCGTTGATGGCATCTGGAATGACGAAGCTAATGCCGTGCTTCATACTACTCTCTACAATCCAGTTAATAATTGCTGTATCTTTCCCAGCACCTTGACCACCGATAAAAGTGTAACCACGATAAAATTCATCAGGATTGGAAACTGGCATGAACACATCAATTTTAGAATCCTTTAATTCAGCAATACCTAAATGTATTCCATTGGAATCTTGCAGAGCTTTTGGTATCTCTACCTCAACGCGCTTTTTAGTGTTTAATGCATCAGCATATTTACGCTGTAAGTCTTTGTTCGGCATCATAAGCGCAAGTTTACTCATTTCGTCGGTGCTCACCAAATTCACGTTTGGGTCATTACGAGTAGTAAAATTTAATTGAAGCTTATTCATTTCTTCAATGATTTTTTCTTGCTTCTTTTTATTGGAGATCTTAACACCTTGTAATTCATTCGTATCAGTTAAGTCTTGCAAAGCGAGTGAGATAGATTCAGACACGCTGTCTCGTGTTAATCTATCAACAGAGTGAGAAGCAATACGGATATGCGAACTAAACACAGGTAGGTTTCCTTTTTCCCTGTTCAGTCGCGTTGTACCTATCTCATCCTCTAAACTATGCGCTTTGCTAATGACGGCTTTCTTTTCGATTCCCTTATCTGATTTAAAGAATGCATTACTTAATGCTTGAAAGATGTCCGTTAATAAATCATTAATTTCATTTACAACGGCACCCGCACCTATTTTAATTGCATTACCGATTCGTTTACCATTCAATGTTGGTCTTTGAGGTACTTTCCCTTTAGCTGCTTTCTCATACGTCCATTGAGCATTTTTCACCCATTTGTTTCGATTCTCAACTTCGTTGCAGATACTTAAACGAGCTGTATCACCTTCAAATTGCAATTCTTCAATTACATTTAACAGATTCCCAATCGGTGTTTTCGTATCATTAGCATTATGGTTCAAGCTAAATATGTCATGTTTTAAGTATCGTAGTTCCTGGACTATCGTATTTTCATTAGGTATATGTATATCTTCAATAGAAGCTTCTGTAAAAGTAACACTCATTTTATTCTCAATTTTTCTTTTTAGTTTTTGTGCTTGGTATTCACTTGTAGCTACATAAAACTCTACTGACTTGTTACCATCTCTTTGTTTGAAAAGAACATCGAACCAAAATAAATCCTTTTCACGAAATGTAAATTTGAACCCTTCTCTTTCAAGTCGTGTACCTCGTTTTTCGTACATTTCGTACATCTTATGCAACGCACGCCATAAGCGCTTATTGTTAACCGTTACATCAGCATGCGGAATAATGCGATATACAATCATATTATTCCGCACATACTTAAAATAATTCGATGACTTAAATGCATGTTTAATCTTATCAAACGAAAATACTGTTTTCGTTTTTTCTTCACGTAAGGCAGGTAAATACTCACTTACCACAGCAGGATAATACATCGTCACATTAAACACCTACCAAAATACAAATAGATGTAATGAGGGCGCAAGAATAGATACCAATCGGCTTTATCATACCTTGCCCAGCAGCAGTGCTTATAATAACTGCTGCGCCTGCAGCTAATGTAGCGTATCCAGTTAAATCAGGTAGCACACCAACAAACCAATCCCAAGATGAAGCAAAGACACCAGTGACAGTTTCAGAAACCGACTCCTTCACATGAGAAATCAGCTTACGATCCGCTTCTTCTACCCACTTATCCATAAATGACATTCATTCAACCCTTCTATATCGATTTTAAGAAATCACGAATATCAATAGCATGTCGAGCAAGGAAATAACCACAGCACACACCAATTAATAGTTCAATAGCCTTTGAACGATGTCCAAGCGTCCAAGCTGCACCAGCAAAAATTATGACTATCACAACTCCAGAATCGAAGATGTTCATTACTGCATCATACACATTTTTAAAGGTATTATCTGTCGTAGCAGCAAAAACTGATAATGGAGTAGTTAAAACCAAGCCTGGAATTGAAAGTGTAATAATTTTAGCCTTATTAAATTTTGGCTTTTTTACACTATCAAGTTCCTCCAACTTTACCTTCGTCAAATTAGGATTTTTGTAGTCTGCATTTAAAAAATCATAAGCAGGGTTTAATATCATCCAATCGCCTCCATGTATTTATTAAATATCACATGGCCAAACTAACAATAAAACATCGAGAGGAAAGTTGAAACATGACTTTTGTGATTGGATTAGGAATCGGTGCTGCCATCGGTATCGTTACGCACGTTATTGGGTCTTTTCTTTAATTGTTCTTGCATACGAGCCAGTTTTTCAGCCGCTGTTTGTTTTGTCTGATTAACTGGCTCGGTTTTTGTTTCCTCTACTTTTGATTTACTTGCTTCCTTTAGAGCAATGTCAGCAAGTATCAGTTTTTTTACATAACCTGAAAAATTTCTTCTTTTAACGTGGTCTAAAATTTTCTTGTCTGATTCGTTTTTACTGTTAAATGCTACGGGTTTTGAAAATCTGTTCTTTTCCACAAATACCACACCTCACTAACGATATGAGCGCTATTAGCGTTTTATACGTAAAAAATGTCGGATATTGAACCCGACCGAATTAGAAAGCTAATAGCGCTTGCTGCTATATAGCTTATGCACGAGTATGAGAAATGATGTCTGTCCTATAAAATCTTTTTCAAATACCGAAAAACGATTATAAGCACATAAACATAGGATCAACAGTGCATGCTGTCCATACAGAATTTTAATGCAAAAAGACTACCCCCAAAAGGAATAGTCTCAACAAAAATCTCTTTATCCTGTTACAATTCCAACTGCAAATAATTTTTGAATATCATACCTAGCTGGATGATTTTCTGGTACATCCTGGAATCCCTCTATTTCTAAAGTATATCTAATTCTGAAACCCTTATAATAAAAGCTGCTAAATGGCTTTGTGGCACTTTACCTTCCGGCTTACATTCTCTACTTGCTTATCCGTAAATAATTCTAGCTTCTAAAATTGATTGAATGTACCCAGAATTTTTATTTCTTGTAGGCACATAAAATGGACCATGAAATTCAAGGATGTTCAGGTAATGGGGTTTGCTTCATTGCGGATATTATAGTAGCTTTTAAATGAGCATTCGAACGACATTCAATATCTTTCGAGAAAAAAAAGTGGATATCCTTATAACGGATCCACTTTTTTTCTTTATGAATTTATTGCTGAAATAACCCATATAATAATGTTAGTAATAATAATTACAAGAAGTGTGTAAATTAGATACTTATCATCTTTTTTCTTCTCCGTTTTAAAGAATAAAATTTTGATGAACATAAATACAATTGCAAGACCGCCAAGTATTTTTGCAAGTATGAACGCAGACACCTTTATTTCTCACTCCCTTAATTACAGATTAAGAACATTGTGAACCTGACCAAATTGGCTTATCTAAAGTAAATCTTACTATAACTCCACACCCATTTGCACTAGCATATGTTAATATACCCGCACCTGCACCAATTAAACCACCAGCAATTGCAATAGCAATACCAACAGGGGGTAATAGAGCTGCAGTTATTGCTCCAGCAATTGTAGTAAGCCCTGCTCCCACTGTCAATAAACCTATAATTTTAGTAGTATTACAACTATCGAAGTACGTATCATAACCATACCAACGATCTTCATACTTATTCGTCCCTTCACAAGAAGCACGAGTATCCAGAGTATTTGCTAAACCATTAACCTTATCTACATCAGATTTTGTTGTATTTATGAGTTCCATTGAAACTCCATTTTTTTCTGCGGCTATATCATCAAAAAGAATTTGATCTCCTTCAAAGGTAAAGTATGGTGTAATATCCAGAGTATCTTTTATTATTTTATTATATTCTTTAATTTTTTCTTTTGCTTCATTTATTTTATCGGATGAAATGCCATTATCAATTGCTTTTTGTTGATCTAAAACAACAAAATCTCCATCCAATCCAACGGCTCCAACAAATACTTCTTCTAATTGAACAGCTTGTACCAATACACTCGAGTATTCATAATTAACTTTCACGCTTTCTGCAAAAACACTTCCAACCATACTAAATAATAATACTAATGATAAAATAGAGGTAAATAATTTTTTCATTGATATCTTCCTTCCTTTCCTTCTTTCTTTCTTTCTTTCTTTCTTTCTAGATTTCATTTAAAGAAGGCGGTGTCTTACTTAGCGGTATATTTGAGTAGAATCCAAGATGTCATTTGTGCAAAAGTAAAATATTACCTCCGCGAAACAAATATAACATATATTTACATAACTTTAAATGCGTTACGGTAAAATAATACATTTTACCCAGTACCTAAGCATTAACTTCATCATTATATAAATGTTGATTCAGCAGCTTTTCCACTTGCGTTTTCACAGCCATATTTGCATACGTCAACACGAGGTCTTCGCCTGCTGTGGCAACAATTAAATCACTAAAGTATTCATTTTTCTTTTCCCATCGCACTACTCTTATTTTATCTTTAGCCAACAGCCTCTTAGAGTTGTAACATTCTTGTGAAATGTCATCTAGAAGCTTATCGAGTATGGGTAAATATACTTTACTCATTTTAAGATTTTCAATCACCTTGTAGTCACGTTGTAATGTCTGTACTGCCATATCATAAACTACATATTTATGGAGTAATCGCCTTTGTTCAAAACTTATCATACAACTGAACGCTCCTTGTGAATGATTGGAACAACTGCCAAAACGTTATTGATAGCAAAAGTACGCTTCGCTTGTCGAGTAAAGCAGTATGCCTGGAATGAATCACCGATAACCTTAATTAGTTTTACTCGCCTTTTTGTAATTTCACCACTTCTTGACACATACATCATGTTTACTACATGATTGCGTTGCATGGCTTTTATCAGTTGTTCCTTCATTCTTCCCACTCCTCCAACGAGAACGTTTGTTTGTATTTTAGAACATTCGTTCCTTTTTGGCAATACATTTATTTTGGAATTATGGGAATTAAATGGAAAAAGGGGTTGACTTAACATACTAGTACTAGTATAATTAAAGTATAGAAAGGAGGTGAACTTTTGGAATACTTAGGAACAATAATAGCCCTAGTGTTCATCGCATTACAACTTCAATCAAAATGGCTGGACAACCAAAAAAAGAAGTTGGAAAATGAACAACTAAGGCTACAAAACAGAAGAACAAGAAGAGGGGGTTAACCCCTCCTTGTTTCCTAAAGTATACCATGAGCCCATGAAAATATTAAATATTATACTCATTGTCTCTCTTGTTGCATTGCTTGCGCTTTACGTTAAAGGTTATTTTTTAAAACGCGAGCAAAAAAGATTATTGAAGGAACGTGAAGAAAATGTCAAAAAATCCTCAAACGGAAGCAAATAAACGCTGGCAAGAAAAGAATAAGGAACGTGCAAAATATACTAGTGCCCGATCTAGGGCACGCAGCTTTATCAAAAATTCAGCTTTAGAAGAAGATTTAGATGAGTTTATGGCATTGATTTTAGAACGCAAACAAATGTTGAATGACATGAAAAAAGACCAAGATGGCATTTAGCTTTCTTGGTCTTTTTCTTTCCTATAAAGTTCGCTTTACTACTGAAATCAATAATCCTAAAGCTTCACCATCAGTCATTGAACAAACTCTTTCGCTATGATCCACTTTTAAAATTCCTTTTTGATAAGTCTCTTTTAACAAACCTTTCAAATCCTCTTTAGCTGTCGATGTTAGTGTGTTAGTCACTATTGGTTCCTCCTTTTGTTGGATAGTTGTTTTTGGTTTCATAGCCTCTTCAATTCGTTTTAAGAAGCTATTCCATCGGTTTTCATTTAAAATTCGATGCGGACAATATTTTCCGTTCCAATCTTGATGTTTTTTAACTCGCTCAATGCCCCATCCAAATTGTTTTAGTAACGAGGCTATATACTGCACTGCATTTTCCTCAGCAGCAATGTAACGAACTCCCCCACTTTTGCTGTAGCAAATTTCAACACCAATTGATTTACGATTACCGTTACCTTGACCATCCCCGCAATGCCAACCGTTACGGTTAAATAGGATTGCTTGAATAACTTCTACATCATCAACAGCGACATGATAGGATACCTGGTTGTCGTTAGTTATCATGTACTTAATCTCATTAGCTGCCGATGCATCATTGGCCGTATTATGAACCGTAATATACTGTGGTGTCATAGTGTAAGGCGATTTTATTGAATACTTACTAGATGGCAATAAGTTTTGTTTAAAAACGTAAGCCATTATTGCTCACCTTCTTTTTTAGCAGCCTTTAATAAATCAAAAGTTCCCGAAGCTGTTAGACCAGCCACAAAGCCAGCCATCAACATGACGTATGCTGGATACTCTGATACCGGCCAGCAAACTAAGCCAATAAAAATACCAATCACTACCGACGTGATTGGCATGTATTGCGTTTTAATTTTAAATGTCTTTTTTAGTACTTCCGAAACGGCTAAAACGATAGCCACCATCACCATTGCAATCATAAAAATATTTGTTAAATCCATTATTCATCATCCTTTTCATTGTTTTTATTTTTAAGTGAGTATTTTTCAATACGGTCCACACGACCTTCCAATACATTCAGCGATCGGTTCATACCTTCGAGTGCGATTGCTGTTCTTTCTTGTGATTCATTTGACCGTTCTAAGTGGTCCATTAATTTGTTTTCGCGTTCTTCTGCACGGTTCATTAAATTATCATTTTTGCTAATTAGATAGCGAAATGCTCCAAACGCTATAATTAAACAAGCTATTGCCCATACTGCTTGGCTTGTAGCAATTTCATTTACTGCAGCTACATCCATTCCATCACCAATCCTTTGCCCTAATAAAAAAAACCATCTCAAAAGAGACAGCTTTTACTTTATATTCAAAAACTAAAGATAGTTTTATAGGTATTTCATTAATATATTTTTTTCATCTATTTCAAAACCATGCTTTGTATAGTATTTAACTTGGCGGTTTCTATGTTCTATTGACTCTGAAACCATACGACCAGTTATAATTTTCATATTTTTTTGTTTCGCTATTTCAATTGCCTTCTCCATCAATAAATCTCCATACCCCTTACTCTTAGCATCATTTAATACTTTTATATCTTGAATTTGCATTGTATTATTTTTAAATATCAGATACATAAGAGCTCTATGGTATTTTTGATTTATTATGCTAGTTAAAAAAATTGTAGCGAGTTCATCATTTAAATCTTCAGGGTAACTCAACAATACAGACTCACCATACTTTGTCTCTACAATATCGTTGAAATATTTTTCTTCATGAAAACCAAATGTGTCTGCCCTATTTTTTTCTTTTACAAGCTTGCTATAATTAACTTTTTTAAGAATATTAAACATAACTATTCACCCTTTCATCTGCTATATTTCGACAAAAGGAAGGTATTTCCTGCAAAAAAGTTTGCTACTTCTTTAATTCTGGATTTATTGCCGAAATTTCTTTTTTAATTTTACTCATGAAATTAGGTCGGTCTTTATCAAACGTCAATTCAACCTTTTGCTTACCGTACTCGTAAATCTCTTTGATAGCAGTAATACGAGTATCAATCATTACGCCCCAACCTCTATCTTGTAATGTGATTGTATCCCCTAAGTCATAATCACGCTCGTACATAAGTCTTGATGATGTGAGTGCCTGCCCTTCCATAAACACTTCTTGGATGTGCTCTAATAACTTTTCATTCCCTCGTTTAGTTAAGTCTGCAACAATCTCAACAACAGGACGTGGTTGAGGTGTCTCACCTTCTGTTTCTTCAGATACATCCCTTGCATCTACAAACATTTCGAAGCGATCACGACCTTGTGAATCGCCGATTGTCACAATTCGCCTGTCTAGCCCCTCTCCTTGACCAGCAACAACAGCAAAATTCTTGTACTCTAAATCACTTTCTAGGTATGACAAGGATTCAAGTGTTTCAAATTCAGTACTAAAAATAGCAGAAGGTGTATTCTGTTGAGAGGCTGTTAAATCGCGTCCTTGACTAATCGTAAAAACAAATTGTTTAGCAGTAATGTTCAGAACGATATTCCAACCTAAGTTGTGAAGTTGTGATAATTCAGTAAGCTTTTCAGCTAAATTGTCATATCGTGATTGTTCTGAGACAGTAACACCTCTGTTTTGGTTCGAAGCCAGCACAAGGTTCGGGAATTTCCTTTTTGAATCAACTGGATTAATCATTTGCGTATTCACAAAATGCCTTATAACAGTTTCAACGTTACCTGTCACTGATTCATGAGTTTTATCCGTTGCAGGGTATATGAGCCTTTGAGTAGCAAAACTTTTAAGAGACTGTGCTTTAATGAGCCAGTTTTCTGTAGCTTTCCCATCCTCGTCTAACTCAATTTCTCGATGCCTGATAATAAAAGCTTTATGCAAATGATTACTAGGGAAAATGATATGTCCTTTTTGTAATTTGTCCGCATGTAGCAAGTACCGATTTATTTGTAATTCTAACAGCCCAATATCTGCATCTGAACGAGTCAGTTGTAAACTGCTATACTGGTCAATTTCGCATATTAGATTAAAATTGAAATCAAAAATACGTAAAGGTAAATTTTTAATGCTGTTCACCTTCTTTCATAATAAAAGCCCTCCACAGTTATCTGTGGAAGGCATAAAAAATAACGCTAAGCTTATGCTTGCGTTTGTCCTGTCGTCATCATATCCATCATTTCTGCATATTGTTCAGTTGTTATGCGATTATACGCTACATACAAATCAAGCAGTGTCATCATTTGTTGTGGATTATAATTCCCCGAACCGATTACTTTTTTTGCGTTTACATAAGTGATATTCATATTTATTTCCTCCAAGTTTTATTATTTAGGTTGTGTTGTCAATATTTCTGTTAAGAATGCTACATAGTCAACTTGCAATTGCGTGTAAGCCGATGTCAATTCAATTTGTTCTAAACGTTTTTCAATACTTGTTTCGACTGGTGGTACTGGCTCTGGCTCAGGTTCTGGATTCGGGTCCACTGGTTCCAAAACGGACTCGTAGTAAAAAGTACCATCATCACGTCTTCTTAAAATACCAACACCCTCTGGTAAAGCATCGAGGACGATAGCGCCCTCAATATCTGGTTCGTTATTAAATACTACGAAAGTGTCTCCCGAAGGATATAGCCATACTGTCATTTTATTACCTCCTCATAACCTTTTATATCTTTCATATATTCTGCTTTGAATAATCCATTAATTGCAGAACCAGTAGTACCTATGCCACTGATTGCGAACTCTGATGTCTGTATATAAACCTCTTTGGAGTCCTTGCCGTATAGCGGTACAATAAATCCCGTTGATGCGTATGGAGGGAGATAGTCAGATGTGTCGAAATATAACGGTTCCAATGGTTCAGAAGGTCGTCCGTCAAAATAAAACTTCTCTCGGGGACATCGTATGCTATTACCATATACGCCACCAGTAGTAGATTGATCCACGTATCCCTTAACAATAAATGATTCAGAATCCATTGAATGCATAGTTTTAGGATACGAACTAACGGACTCTAATCTTGTTACTCCTAATGGTGATTTTTTGTTAAGTATGAATACATACTCGTTGCTTGAGGAAATAACTTTATTTTCATCTTCATATATCACATTAGTACCTATAGCCTCAGCAAAGATAGAAGGTTCGTTTATATATGATAAAATTGTTCCACTTGAGAGATCCATTCTACATATAAATCCAACACTTGATGTGTTTAGCCCAGTTATAACTATTATATTTTTATCTGCTTCGTATGCGTCGAACACCCCATAGATGGTTTTAATAAGTGCGCTACCTCCAACATATTTGGGGGCAACGGCCAACTCCATCCCTTTAACGGGATTGGTTCCTGCATTGTGAGGTAGCTCAGCATTAATATAGTATAACATCGATGTTTTACCATGCCACAAAATGTTCTGCCTAGTCTTATATAGACCACCAGATGCTGGCACCGATGACGTTATATAACGTACCGCTGCATTACCATTAGCATTTATACCTACTATCTTGGAGGTATCGATTGTTATAATCGAAGTAGCACCACCTGATAGTGTGGCTATATACAATAAATGATTTCCGTGTTGAATAAGCATGTTTTTCGAATTTTTATATCCCGTTAATTGAGGCCCAGTCAGACTTGGATGGGAATTGTAGTATAAAGCGTCACCCATGGTTACAGTTTGTGACAATCCAGTATTTTTGTTATACAATATGTGAACCATATATCCACCAGGTGGGGTTTGATTACGCATGAAAATAAAGTCTTCAGTTATCGCACAGAGTGATTGACGACCTGTTATATTCGTAGTGGATAACTGACGCCCACCTTTTAATTCCTCACGCATTACTGGAAGATATTTATTACCCTTATTATCAATCACCTTGCCAGCAGTCTCGTCAATTACAGTTTTAACATCTTCCACCTGCGCATAATTCGGAAGATTAATCACGTCATGAGGTCCTGCCTCGGTAGCGCCATATACAAATGCTGGCGTGTCTAAAGTAGCGTTTCTTTTCAACCCGTATAGCATAGATTGAGCCAGTCCTTCATCATAGTATTTATGAGGTACTGGCGAGTCCTTATGGTCGTTGATTACGTTCATGATATTACCCGCGGCTTCTTCATCCAATACGCCTCTGATTGTAGCGAACCATTCGTCAAAGTTGGCCTTACGTCCTTGTATCCATGACTGGTATAATGCCTCTTCACCATCTCTCCATGCTACAAAATCACTTTTCTGACCTTCTTGCCACAAAGTAAACGACGCCTTTTCATCGTCCATCCATTTATTTAACTCTTCAGCAAATGAATACTTTCCGATGTTAAACCAGCTATCCCATTGCTGTTGGAACACGCTAGTTGGTACGCTTATCAGTGAATAAACAATTCCACATAAAGATTCTTGCATACGCTCATCAACTAAGAACAGAGGATTCAGTGTAGCAGTATTCTTTGTTAAGCGAATCTGTGCCAGGGAGATTTCATGAATATAATTATCCCTTTGCAATGCTGGTGCAACAGGGTTTGCTGCTGAAACACCTTCCTTTATAAACAACCTTATATATCGTGAACTATTTCGTTTATCCAATCGTAATACAATACGGTCAATGCGATCTAAATTAGGCTCTGGAAGGCTATGTGTTAGATATAAATCTTGTGTATTTTGATACTGATAACCTTGCATCAGCGCTTCTCCAGGCTCTACGTAAGTCTGCAATGTGCCTGCCTTAACCTTCACCTGCAAATTAGGACTGCCATCTTTATGAAGTAGTCCGGTACTTAATACTTTGCCAAAATAATCGGCAAAATCACTAGCGTAATGCCAACGCTCATCACCTGGTGCACTGTTAAAAAACTTAAATATCTCTGTCACGATTACCCCTCCTTATACAGCGTTGTAACGCTTATGATAACTAATATTGACGATAGCCCCTTGCACTTCATTATCAGCGGTGTAAGCTATGTCGTTTTCACCTATCTGTAAATTAAAAAATCGACTGTTTAAATCAATCCAAGTGTATACATTTCTTCTCACGCCTAAAGAATTAACAAACTCAACTGATTTAACGCCAGGCGTTGTGTCAAGAATCAGCCTTTCACCCTCAAGCAAAGTCTGTTTAATTCGAATAAACTCGCCTGTAGTGACGTTTTCGATTTTAGGATTTACCGCAGGTCCATAAAACTCTACATAAATTGGTGCCGGAGCATCACCGTCATTGTTGATAATACGTCTATCCCTTTGTTCACCCATCTGAAACGGACCTGAAAACGGAAACTGGAATAAAGGTTTGAATGCTGGTTCTTCTTCAACTTTCAAACTTCGCCAGTATGGATCAGGTGCAACAAAGTTCACAACGCCTTTTTGCATTGTTTTAGTTCGTGCGTCATCTGGATAAACAGGTACACTGTCAGCAACTACAAAGATTTCACGCACTAAATGTTCATTTTCATATCTCAATGTACCTGGTCCAAGTTTAGGATTTAATACTTTTGCGATTCGTTCCCTTCGCTCTGACACGGTGCCATAACCACCTTCATCAAAAGCATTGACGATTAAGAATTCAATATCTATCTCTCTTTCTTCGAGCAAAGCATCTATAAAAACGGAACCGTCTTGATAAGGGATTTTTTGCGTTTGTAAATTAACAGAAACGTCACCTAACCCATTAATTTTTTGTAAATAAAAAGGAGGGCCGCCAAATGAGACGACCTCTCCAAAACGATTAGTAAAAGTAATATTCTCCAAATGAGCGACCTCCTTTAATAGATTATTTGCTGTGCTACTCGTTTTAACTGTCTAGCATTCTCTGACGGGCTTAAATGTTTAGGAGAGTGTAAATTAACCTCCTGATGGACAATGTTTCCTTTAACTTCTCCACCATTCCCCTTCACTTCAACGTCAACTTTCACCTTGTGTTCAATTTCTGATTGGATAGCGTCGATTACACCACTTATATCGTTGATAATATCGCTCACATCGATTGCTGGCTTAACCCACTCTGCCACTTCAGCAGCTGCTTTAATCGCATCTTGTTTCATATCAGCAAGCCCAATGATGATTCCTTTAACAAGGTTGTGCCCTATCATTTTTTTACCCCAACGACTCGGACTGTGAATAGCTAAAGCACTTTCTATTGTGGCTTTGATGCTGTTTGCGATTCCCTGCGCTTGTGCCATAAGAGCAGGCGTCATATCAGATAATCCTTTTTGCATTCCGCGTATAACATTAGCACCAACTTGTGGCATTTTCGCTACTAACGCGTTGAACTGATTCTCTGTACCTGTACGAACTTCTTTTATTTGTTCTGCCCATTCTTTTTCGTACTTCGTGAGTTGTTCTTGTGTTTTTGTATGAAGTTCATTAATCTGCTGTTCAGTTTTAGCTTTCATACCTGTGAGCTCAGTCTCAGCTTGTGTTCTAGCTAAGCTAGATTTCTCTTTCCAAAGTGACACATACTCAGTTAATTGGCTTGTACTAAGTGAGTTTAATGCAGAGATTTCAGCAGCAGCACTTGGCCCCATTGCTTGTAACTCAGCAAGTAAACCCTCATCTATCCCTTTCGATGCTAGGCTTTGAACATTGGCAGCCCAATCTTTAAACGCTGCGTTCTGTCCTTTTAAATTATCGATAAGTTTTTGACCAGACACTTCTGCTTTTTCTTCCATCTCATCGAAAATGCCCATAAAACTATAAAGAGAACTTGATCGAGAATTTAAAGCATCCTCATATTCTTTATTGAGTTCTCGCGTACCGTCGATTAATTTCTGATTGGTTTCTTGCATTTTCCCCGTGAACTCATCATTTAAAGCCATTAGCTTTTCGTGAATAGCTTGCTTCGTTTCTGCTACTTTGTCTTCGTAGTAAATTCGCTCTTCACTGCCTGCTTTGTATTGCTTTACATATTTTTCATACGCCTCCAGTTCTTGAGTAAGAGACATTTGCCCATATTTTTTCACTCGGTCAATAAAGTACTTCTCTGTCTCAAATTTCTCTTTAGTCAGTTCAGACATCGCTTTATTGTAATTAATTTGGGCTTGAATACGTTCATCAGTACCATCTTTGAACTGTTTAGTTGCATACTGCCAATATTCGGCCTGTTGCTTTGTAGACCACTTCTCTAACCCGATTTGCTTATCTGCAAAATCTTTAAGAGCATTAAAGGTTTCTTTCTGCGTTTTAGACTTTATCTTCTCAAGTTCTTTACTCTCGGCCAATGCTAGCTTTTCACGACTAACTTTAGCGTCTTCCATAATCTTTGTGATTTGACGCTCTTGTGCTGCAGTAAGACTTTTACCTTTATCAGCGGCTTTAGCTTTAATTTCTTGGATTTTAGCATCTGTCTTTTTAGAAAGTTCAGCACGTTTAGCATCATATTCCTTTTGAATTGCTAGAGCCTCACTATTGGTTTCTTTGAGTGCATTGTTTACAATTTGTTTTGTCTGTAAGATCATCTTCTTTGTGATGGATAGTGTCTCACTAAAATCAGGAATTGTTTTTTGTGTCATTTTATTAACTGCATTTTTTACAACGTCAGTTGTACTCTCAATCCCTTTAGCTACTCCTATCGGAATCCATTTAGCAATAGCAATCATGACACGAGACGGTGAGTGAATCCCTAATTTATTCCGTAGCCATTCCGGTAATAGCTCGGCTAATTCCATAACTTTAGCTTTCACTTTACCAAACCAGTTGTTAATCCCGGTAACTAATCCAGCTACGATAAATTCACCGATTTTCACTAGGCTAATGCCTTCTAAGAATGACTTTGCAGCATTCCAACCATTTACCACAGCAGTTTTCACGTTATCCATCGCTGTTGAAACGGTTGTTTTAAATCCATTCCAAATGGTTTCAATAACTGTTTTTATACCATTTAGGATTGATGAGATTGTTGATTTAATACCATTCCAAATGCTCTTAATAATGTTTGCAATGGCGTTTAATACACTAGAAAAGAAGCTCTTGATACCATTCCAAACAGTACGGATTGTGCCCGATAAACTAGTAAAGAAATTATCTAAGAATGAAGCAATAGATTTCCAAACACTCGTGAAGATAGATTTAATGCCATTTAGCACTGTATCAAAAAATGTTTTAACACCTTTCCAGATAGTTTCAATGGTTGTCTTCATCCCATTGAAAATCGTCGTTACAGTACTTTTTATCGTGTTTAAAGTATTTGTAAAGATACCTTTAATCGTTGTCCAAACACCTTGTAAAAGCGTTTTTGCAGTTGAGCCAAATGCTTTTAATGGGCCAAGTAATTTACCAATAAAGTAAAGATTGATTACGCCCCAGACAGCTTGTAAAGCACCGCCAAGTATTTGCTTAACACCATCCCATACGCCTTGCCAGTCACCACTAAACAGAGAACTGAACGTTTTTATGATTCCTAAAATAACATTAATAGCACCTTGGATGACGTTTTTAATAGCATCCCATGTGGAGATGATTAAAGCTTTTACGACAGGCCATATAAACTGCATGATTGCTCCGATTGCAGACATCACAGATGTTACAACAGTTCCTATTACGTTCCATACAGTCGATGCAGTAGACATAATATTTGCTTGGTTTTCAGCCCAGAAGGTCGTGATTTGAGACCAGACTGACATAATCAAATCTTTAACAGCTGTTACTGCAATCGAAATTCCTGTTTTAATAGCTTCCCAAACAGTTTGAACTTGGCTACGGAACGTTTCATTTGTACGATATAACCCCACAAATACCGCGATCAAACCGGCTATAGCTGCTATAACTAGAGTAACTGGATTAGTTATAAGCCCAATTGCCGTGCCTAATTTCGGTAATACAGATGCGCTAATTCGTGCAATGGTTGCACCAAAGTTAGTAAATAAAGGTTTGATAAATTTAAATGCTTTGCCGAGCCCGCTTGTCATAGCAGTGCCCAATCCTTTAAATAAAGTTCCAAAAGCAATAATGTTCGGTACTATTGTAAGTAAAATACCACCAAACGAAATAAGACCAGCTATGATGACTCCTATAGATCGATTATTTTCCATCAAGCTATTTGCAAACTCTAAAAATTTATTAGCAATGTTAATAATAGCTGCACCAAGAGGAGCCATTCCGATACCTAAGTTCACAAGGAAAGTAATTAAGTTACCAATTAGAGTCATGACACTAGGTGCTGATTGTTGAACAAATGCTATAAACTGTTGGAAACCTTGATTTTGACTAAGGGTTGATGACCACTCTTTAAATCGAGCCATCATCGAGACTAGCCCATCCATCATTCCAGATGAAGATCCAGCAAATGCGCTAAAGAAATACACAACTCCAGCAATTGCATCTCTGAAGATAGCACGAATCTTTGGCATGTTTGTATTCACGTAGTCAATGAATGCTTGAAATTTCGCGCTACTACTTAACCCATTTGCCCACTCTGCAAAACGGGCTGTCATTTCTTCAAAGCCCTTTGCTGTACTTACACTTAACGGAGCAAAGGCTGTAAGCATAGATAGTAAGCCTTTGAATACATTTCCGAATGAGCGACCAAACGTCTCCAACATTGGAGCTCCACTAGCATTTAGATAATCTAAAAACTGCTGGATAGGTGGCGATTCGATAGCTGTATTTAGCTGAGCCATTAAATTAGCTACTGCTTGTGCACTGGTATTAAATAATGGTCTTAATTTATTTAATATAGAATCTGTTGCTTGCATTGCACTTGTAAAAGCTTGCAAGACTGGCGTTTCTGTCTCTTTCACAAGAGAACGATATGTTTTCTTTACGCTTTCAAACGAATTCCAAGCTTTCTTTTGTAGCGCTGTGAATGGTGGACCAGTTTCATTGAATAAATCTTTGATAGTTGGTATGGCTACAGCACCAAACGCAACTGCTGCTGCACCTGCTGCGACGAATGCACCAGCTAATGCAAATGTAGAACCAGCGACAGTACCAATCATTGGACCTAAATTTGCAATAGCCACCGCAACATTAGCCAATATGGGTGCTATTGCAGGAAAGACAGCCATCATTGTGCCCATTAAGGTGTGTTGCATTAACTCGCCGAAAGCTCGAATATTTGTTGCAATCCGGTTGATTTTATTCTGAAATTCTTCTATTCGAGCTTCTATCTTGATGACCACCCGTTCACGAATTAAAGATGCAATTCGTGCTCGGATTTCAGCCATTCGACGATTAAATTGACTAACATCTGCTCCAATGTCAACACGTACATCATTGGCTGTAGTGCGAATAGTGTTTTGAACTTGACGCATTCGAGCCATAAACTCTGTAATACGAGCACCTATACGTGCTGTAAAGTTACCATTCACCTTTATCACCCTCTCCTGTTATGATTCTCAGCCCATTTCTTCATGGCTTCTTGAGCTTTAGCATGACGTGTAGTATCAATCTTTTTGGATTCTTTCCACGCTTTATCCCCACTCGTAATACGATCTCGTGCAGACTTAGCATCAAATAAGTCCTTTGCAACATTAAGCTTCTTTTTATTAGCTGCGATGCGGTGAAACACAGCCATACGAGCCATGTTGTCATAGTCATCAATAACTTGTAATAAAGCGCCTTTCTTAAAAGCTTTGTACTCATTAGGCGTCCATGACATAATTAAATCCACATCATAAACACTCATGTGTTGGGCTACATCTGTTAAGACTTCAAGCCACTCTAATCCATCAACTCGATTTTCGCGTCCGATAGCATCTTGACTCCCTGAGCGTTCTCGGCTTTCTCCGCGTCTGTTTTGCCCATGTCTTTGAACATCTCTAAGTTCTTCCAAAACGTCTTCGCATCTCTTTTGAAAAAACCCGATGCATCAATTTCCTTGAATGCTTCTTTAAATAACTGATCAGATTCCCCGTCTTTGTTAATTCGCTCCTCTAAGGCTTCTTCTATTTCAGCAATAGAAGGTCGGCCTTTCGTACCTAAGTGAGCTAAACCGCAGTCCCAAAATGCTTTTAACGCATCAATATCGAATTGTAAAAGACCTGTATAGATACCATTGAACCCACCTAAATCATTTCCTTGTGCATCTTTTTGGTTGTAGTTTTTATCTGCTAAGTTTTTAAATGCAAATCCGAATTTTGCCTCTTGCTGTTCACCTTTAATTGTTAATGTAGCCATGTGTAATAGCCTCCTAAGTTTTGTTTTTTAGCATAAGAAAAAGCACTCACGAATGAGTGCTAAGTTATTTATGAAGCTGTAACAGTTACCGCCACTGTTGCTGTTTTTCCTCCACTTGCAGAAGTAACAGTAATTGTTGCTGAACCAGCAGCTACCCCTGTCACTAATCCAGCAGGTGTTACAGTTGCGATTGACTCGTCATTTGAAGTAAAAGTAACATTCTTATTTGGAGCTTCAGCGGGAAGGACAGTAACTGATAATTGACGTGTACTTCCAACTACTACTGAAGTTGATTGAGGTGTCACGGAAATACTAGAAACTGCAATGCCTTCTTCTTGTTCTCCACCAAACTCACCCGATTTCTGACCAGGAGCCTCAAATCCATATCGAGCAAATTCAATTACTTCAGATGGCAAAGGCTCAAGTTCTCCTGGTTGAGATTTACCGATTACTTGGAGCGTAGCTGAAATTTCTTGGAACCCATCGCCCGGACTTGATTTTTCTACAGATTCAACAAGTGTATATGCAAAAATAGCATCATGTTTTCCTGCTGCATTTAAAGATAAATCAACTTCCCATACCTTCAACTGTTTTTCATTTCGAATTGCATCAAGAATAGCTTTTTGTCCAGGATCCGTTTTATCCCCGTAAGCTGTAATTTCAAATGATTCACTAGATTGGCCATAGGCTAAAATACGCCCGAATTTCGTTTGTTCATCTACTAATTCATTCTCCATTGAATAAGAGTTTTCAGTAAGGTTCCCGATTAAAAACCCGTCAGCACCTAATGCGTTTGTCGCAACCTGCACTAGTAATACTGTATCTTTACCGTTTTGCATGTTTGTTTTCCCTCCTAAAATAAAAACAGCCCCATAAGGACTGTTAAATGATTTGTACTTTATATTGAATTGTTAAAATTCCATGCTTTACGCCAGGGCTATTGTCATCAAAAACGTGTGAATCACGCCTTGTGACACTTAATACATTTGCCCCTGGTATCGAGTAGTTCCGTCCCATAAGAGCTTGCTGTGAAGCTGATAGCATCTCATAAACCTTACGTTTACCACTATACTCATCGTTATCCATCCACCAAGCATGCATAGTAAAAGTTACTGTTTCGATATTGCTTGTCTTGGTGTCAAACGGACTTGAATAAGGTTCTGAAATAGTGACATAAGGATAAGGCGTGTTTTCATCTACTGCATCGTATACACCTAAATCCCATTCATCTTTTCTGGTGATGTTTGTTAGAGCTTCACAAGCTGTTAACTTCTGAAAAATGACTTTTTGTAGCTCGAAGAAAGGCAAGGCATAGTAATTACTCATAAGCCTAATCGCCTCATTTCTGTTTTAAAATACTCTTGACCAGCATCAACAGCCGGCCCCCAGAATTTTTGAGCTTTCATGCCTTCTGTTGTCACATAACGGCCAAGCTTTAGACTGTAATAAGTCCAAGGTGTTCTTCGACCATTACCGTTCTCAGCATAAATGCCTGTACCATGTTCCACATATACAGCATAATGGGCTCCTACAGTAACAACAGCGTTGTACTTCCCTAGCATTTTCATTTCGATAGAGTCTTTCAAACTTCCATCATCAACTGGTGCAAGGGCCTTTGCTTCTGATTGAATAAGCCTTGCTGTTTCATAAACTATGTCTGAAATCTTATCTAGTAATCCTTCTTCAAAACGTTGTGCTGCTCTTAATAGTTGACGACCACTGAATGTAATTTTAGCCATTACGCAGTCACCAACTTTAACGCCACACGCATAGTTTCATGTTGACCACCTTGATCTTCAGGACGTCCTGCAAAAGCATATAGTTCACCTTCATACCGCAATCGCATAGCTGATGTTAAATCAGTACGATATGGGTAATACATGTACCTATCCAAAGGATTGCTTAACTGTTGCGCATAATACTGCTCTTTGCTCGTTGGTGTATCAACAAATGCTTCTAAGGTATCAACAGGCACCCAATCCGTCTTAAAACCTCCAGCACCATCAGGAACGCGTTTCTTCTCTACTACCTCGACTGTGTGAAAATATTCATCGTAAGGCATGATATTTCACCTTCTTGTAAGGTCGTAAATACGTCCAGATAGCTTTAGGAAACTCTGTGTCATAAGAATACGAAACAGTTCCCATTACGCGCCCTTTTAATCCTGTTGTTTGCATATTGAATTGAATAGCCTTTGCAATGAACAGCCGCACACCTTGTGGCATAGTTTCAGGACACCACTTTCCATTACAGTGGTCTTTTGCTAGATCGAATAAAATAGGAGCCATTGCACGATAAAACTCGTCATGCTTGGCTCCGTTGATTCCATTGAACTGTTTCAGCTGATTGATTTCTTCTTGTGTTGGTTGCCACATATTGACCACCTACTTTTCAGTTTCTACTTCTGTCTTTTTAGAAGTGGCACGTTTAGGCTTTTCTGCTTGTGTTTCCTCAAACTCACCTGAACGTAAAAGACGGGTACCGTGTTCATCAGTGACCGCCCATGTGATACCTGTCTTTAAGTTTTTCACTAACAATTATAGCCCCTCCTTACTCTGGACGTTTAGCTGATAATACAGCTAAAGCTTCAGGACGTGTCACTTTGGCCCCATAGAGGTGGAGGCCTTTTACAGCATCAGCAAAGCGTTTCTCCATGCGGTAGCCTTCAACCTTAGCAGCTTGTTCAGCGTACGTCCATGCCATATTGTGACCAGCAATAATTTTAGAGTTTGCTACGACACCTGAACCTGTTTCAACTGACGGTGCGTTATTTGACTTCATTAGTAAGAAACCTGCAGCACGGCCAACAACACCATTAATTAAGCGTTCGTCAGCTGGTAATGCACCAGAACCTACAAAGCGATCATCTTTTAATAAAAGCCCTTCAAACCAAGGTGGCAGAACAGCAAATCGTCCTTGTGTTGGAACGTTTGATTCATCAAGTTTAGTTGAAAGGTCAACAAGGTACTCATAAGCATTGGCTTTCGTTACTTCAATCGGTGCTGCATCAGTGCCAATTGTGTTAGTTGCATGTACATAGTGAGATGCAATGAACTGATCTGCTACATTCGATAATGCATAAGCAGCTTCACGCATTGCAGCATCCATTAATTTTGGATTTTGTTGAATTTTATCTAGATCATCAATTAGGAAGTTGAAGAACTTCGATTGGTCAATCAATAGATTTCGAGTGTTATCAGACAGTTCTTCTGGATCCGTCATATCTGCATTACGAGTGTAGTCACCTACTGATACAGCACCGATACCATTGATTTTCACTGTGTCACCGTATGCCTTGATTTCACCTTCATAGTCACGATTGATTACACCAGCTTGTCCAAAAACTAAAGACTTTTGTAAGTTGTGTAATAGTCGAGCTGACCAGATTGTTGGAATAAAGTTTTTAATAGTCATATTGAAATTTCCTCCTTACCGCTAATGCGGAATCATAATAAATTGTTTTTTACGATTTCATCCCAGTTAGCATTGATTTCATCAGGTGTCATTTTAAGAACTGCCTCTTTTGTCAATGTCGTTGGGTTGCCACCTTTTGGTGGGGGTGGCGTTCCACCGTCTTTAAATCGTTTGTCCACTTCTGCTTGAACAGCAGCATTAAATTCAGCTTCTAATACTCCTAAATTAGCAGTTGTCTTTTCTGCATCTTCTCCGACAAAGAATTCTACTAATTTACTTGGTAGACTCTTTTCTGTTGCAGTTGATAACGCATGATTCACTAACTTTTCACGAGTAGCATCTTTTTGTGACTGCTCAAATTGTGCCTTTAAATCGCGTAACTGCTTTGCTTCCTCCGTTTCCGGCGGATAACGCTTTGAAATTTCTTCTTCTAATTTCTTTGGAAGAGTTTTAGTTTCATACGTTTTAATTGCATCCGTTACACGAGTATCAGCAAAAGACTGTAGGTAGCTTTTACCTTCAGCATTTTCGTTTAAGAAAGCTTGAACCGATTCAAGTGTCAATGTAGCCCCTTGACCGTTTCCTGGTGGTGCTGGCTCCGGTGTAGGTTCAGGCGTTGGCTCTGGATTTGGATCTCCTGCAAACATTTGAATATCTAAAGGTAAAAAGGTTTTTAAATTGAATATATTTTGATTCATAATTTCCTCCTTGCCCAATTTAGTTATTCTGTAGAATCCCTAAACTGTTCAAAAGTGTATTTGTTCTCGTTCTTTATAGCGTCTGCGAGAGGAAAGACAAAACTTTATATAAAAGTTGGATTTTTATATGCTTCTGCCGTTTCACTATCCACTTGTAGGAAGTGACTTAGGTTTTCGTTATTAAAAGATGCGACTAGCAATTCTTTATTATAGAAATCAACAAAGTCTTCATGTCTGCAAACGTCAGTTACATTATCTACAAGAATACCTATCTCATTTTTAAGACTTACTATAAATTTTGCCAACTCTATACCTTCTCTCAATATTTTTCTAGCTTACGTGCTAGTCACGAGATACGTTGATTCTCATTTGGATCACCTTGTCTTTCAGCGTTATCAGCTTCTTGCTTTAATCGCTCAATTACCTCAGGAGATAAGATTCCTTCAAGTTCATCAAAAGGGAAGTCTTTCATAATCACACCTTCTTTCGTCTTGGTCGCATAAATGCTTTTACGTACCAATGAGAGTCTGCTACAGCACTTTTAGGCACATCTGCAAGAACTAGTTCAGGTACTGTAAACATTTCTAGGTTAAAAGCTACAGACGGAATTGAACAACCCTGCCCAGCTCTAATAATTCCTTTAGACATGAGCACAAGAAAACCTACAATACAAATTAAAATTAATAAACCAACGAATATTAGCATGTTATTCACCACCTTTTAGGCATATAAAAAGCCACTTATTCAGTGACTACATTTAATATTATAAATTTGTGCTAATGACAACTTTTCTTTTTCTCTGTACAATTGGCAATACTCATCAAACTTTTCATCAGTTAAAGAATTAAGAGCTAATACCTCGATTAGACATTTTGGGCCAAGACTGTTTAACTCCTTTAGTAAACCAATATCAATGTTACGTTTAGCTAATTTAGCAATTTCAGTGTTCCATTGATTTATTTGTTCAACTAGGCTATTTTCATTATTTTCTGGTGTACTAAAGTGATATTCTCCATCTGTACAAGGGACTTGAAATATTGCTGTTGCTTTCTCCAAGATTTCACACAATGCTAAGTCCGTTTCCTGTCGGCTATTTGCATTGAAAATTATTTCAAGATTCAATGTAGAATAACCATCATAGTTAACTTCTGACTTATTACTTTTCAGACCAATCCATTTCACATGTTTTAAATCAGAAAAATCATGTTTATTATGAATTTCTTTAACTGTAAGTGCCTTAGTTAACTCTGCAATTTCGTTAACATCACCTTCGAATGTTTCATATAGTTCAACTGCACCAACCTTACTGGACTTTGAATATTCCATTTTCTACACCTCTCCGCTAAATTTTTTCTTCCACTCTTCATAACTCATAAACGGCACTGTAACGCTTGGTGGCTTAACTTCTTTGTATGCTTTGTTAAAAGCTTGCTTGTAAGTAAGACCTAAATCCTCCATATAAGCATCAATACGAACAGCCAATTTCTTTTGGTATGCGTCATCCATATAGTCTTTACCACGTCTGTATTCAGGAAGCTTACCGTTTACCATGTAGATCGTATGACATCGACATTGAATATCCATTGAAGCAACGCCCCATAGCCTTGGAGCTTTTGATTTCAATGCACCATAGTGATAATAGCCGTCTTTATCAGCCTTTTGCCCATCTAGCTTTCTATGTGACTTTCTAACTCTTGTATCGAGTGAAGACATCCACACTTTTGTTAACCGAGCTGTATTACTAGCCTGTTCTTCTACAGCTAAATCTGCTTGTGACCTTACTCGCCCTCCTTCTGTACGAGCAACAAGGATAGCTTTCTTTTTAGCCCAACCCATAATAGCCTGTTCTAATCGAAATGCCATTTCAGTGTAACTTTCTCCAGCTTGTAAGCTTTGTGCTATCTCAATGTTTAAACGTCTGATAATGTCGTTCCTTTGCGTTTCAAATACCTTAGGTAACGTTAAAAATTCAATTGGATTGACTATAGCACTTTCAATCATTTCAACTGTAGGTATCTTAAAGCCCATTTCTTCGCTGGTCGACTGCTCTAGCAGGTATGCCATCATTAGGTATTTCTCAATGTAAAGACGCTCCTCAGACTCTCGTATAATTTTGATAACAGCTTTGTAATCAGCATTGAGCTGTTCAGCCATTAGCTTCATTTCCTGGTTGAATCGATTGTATTTGTTAACGTCAGTCCATGAGGCTTCACCATTTCTGCCAAACTTACGATGCATCTGAAGCATCTGGTCAAGAATAGCTTTTAAGCGCTTATTAAAGACAACTTCAATGTCTTTCTCAGACTTTTTCTCCAACTCATCTAGGATTTTATTAATCTCTTGTTGGTTCATTGCTTTTCAACTTCTTCAGCTTCATCATCCAAGTCCTCTAAACCCTCACCATACAACTTAGCATCCTTTTCCATCTCTTCTAGCTCATAGTCCACATCATCAACTATAGACATCTTAGAAAGGCGTGTACGCTCTGATACTAAACCTTTTAGAGCTTGTGAAGCCTGAGCCTCTGATAATAAATCAATTGGAATGTTTCGCTTGTACTCAAACCAAAGTTTTAAGTAATCGTCCTTTGAACAGATACCCTTCTTAGCCCAAGCGCTGCATAACACTTTGAATTGATAGCGTAAAGCAGTGGTAAACTTACGCTCCATCGTTTTGCATTTGTTCTCGAGTGCCATAAGCTTGAACTTCATAGCTACTCCACTTGCATTGCCGGCAAATGATTCATCGCTAAAGTTCACACTTTTAGCTAAACGCATGATGTTTTCTTCTAAGCGGTCAAGGTGATTCTCAATCATCTGGTCATTAACTTCTTTGGTTAGATATTTGATGTCATCATCTTCACCCATCAACTCGAAAATGCCAGTGCGTGCAACCTTCTGTGCATCCTCTTCATCCATTCCCATGCCTTTAAGCACCAGGTACGCTAAACGCCACTGTTCAATCTCATTAGATGCATCGGATAGTGTACGGTCGTAAGCATCAATCAAGTTGTACACTTTGTCAGCATCACCTTGAAGCTCCTCATTGTTAGGAACCCCAAATAGAGGGCAATAGTTGAATAAATGCTTGCGCTCGTCTTTTAGAACGAATGGCGAATCCTTATCTGTACGAGAATAGCGCTTTTCAGTTGTAGCATCATAAAACACCAGCTGCTCGACTTCTACTTTCTCACCTTCTGCATCTAGTACAGCGCTTTTGAAATATCGCATAGCGTATTTAGGTTCACTCACATCTGCTTTTTCTGAAAGAATGATTGTTTCCCATGGATCGATGACCATCGCACGTTCATTCCCGTCAGTGTCAATGTAAAGTAAACGAGCAGAATAGCCACAGATAGCTGTTTTCTTACCAGATTCACTGTCCATGTCATCAATAGAATTTCGTAAATTAAAAAGCTCAATTGCCTCAGATAACTTAATAAGGCTTTGAGCTTGTTTGTCTACCACATATGAAATTGGATTACCGAACATATAGCCAACCTTTGTGTCTACAATTTCAGCATCAAGAGGGTTGTTTAAAGTATTGTTCACCTTATCATCCACTCGTTGCACATGCGCATTACCTTGGGCATAGTCTGCTGGTTTACGTGTTAAAATCGGCACTGCTGATACCTCAGCCTTATAGCGATTGTAGTTAAGTAAACGTTTATTACGTTCTGTTTGCGTTTCTTTTACTAACTTGTCGAGTAGTAGAGGCGTAATGCCCTTTTCATCGATGTATTGAATATATTCGTTCATGCTTACGCCTCCTTATTTTGAATTGGCACCTTTCACACTTGCCACCTCGTAGTCATCTAAGCCGTACCACATTGCTGAAAATGTATGGGGATCAATATTGAATTCATCCTCAATGATTTCATCAGTTTTAGGGTCTTTCTTGAATGTTAGCTCCTTCAATTCACGTATCGTATTAACGCAAGCATCAGAACAGATGATGCGCTTAAAACGTTTCATCTTCTTTGTATTCTCAACTCGTGTGAGCTTTTTACAGGAATACATACGGAAGCCACGCTGTTTAAAATAAGCAATTGTTTTCGGCTCAGCGTTATCAGCTTTAATAATTGATTTCTTAAGCCCTAACTCCTCAAGCTCATCTGCTGTTTTGTCGTCCGTCATGCCTCGCTTATAGTATTCCTCGTAGATATACAACCACTTTTTTTCATGGTCAACCACCATACGCAAAACTGCATTGTATGAATCAACAAAACCGAAGTCCATGCCGTTTTTACGTATCGGTTTACGAATAGATGCTATTTCAGCCATCACCTGGTCATGATGCTTTATTTCAAATTGTGGTAGTACTAACTTTCCGTTCACACCAAATCTCCCTTTGCGTGCAATTCTGTGTAAATCTGGATCATATGATTTCATCTCGTCCAGCTGGTCAATATAACTTTCAGGTAGAAAAAGATTATCGTCAGCAGTTGAGTGATGATAGTAGATGTCTGTTGGAATATCCGAACTTTGCTTTTTTGGAATCACTATGGTCTTCTGCGTATAAAGCTCTTCATCATCCAGCACATGATAATCTTCAATTTCGTTCTTGAAGAAATGTTTGTACACCCAATTCCCTTTTGACACAGGGTTGGTTGAAAGAATCATGTACAATGGCAAACTTGGATGTCGTAATCGCCCTAGTAGCTCTTTAAATCCTGTGTACTTGATTTCACTGCACTCTTCTAACCAAACGAGTGAAATGTTGTTTATCGATTTCAACTTCTCCGGCTTATCCATACCTCGAAAGATAATCTTTGAGCCATTAGGAAATTTGATTTGCATTGGTGAACTACCGATTTTCACTTTGCTTGCTAGCTGTAGATCCTCAATAATTTCGCTAAACAAAGAAAACGTACTATCACGGTGCGTGTCGTAAACTTCACGAACAACCAGGATAGTACGTTTCTCTTCTAAAGCTTTTAGCGTAATCTTTAAAGCTGCATGATAGGACTTTGAAGAACCATAACCGCCAACTAAGAGCTGAAACTTTTGGTTCCAGTCAAAAAGAAAATCTTCAAAATGCGGGTTTACCTCTTTTACTGTAGTCAATCGTCTCAACTCCTTATACATTTCTTGAATTTAGTATTCGTTTTAGGTTTACATAATTTTGGTTTTCGGAAGTTAATAATTTCTCAAACACTATTGTATCAACGTTTCTAAAACACCGATTATTATTGATTATGCAAGTTTTTATACATTATTGATTTACCAGGCTTTAAGCAACCTAAGTATTTTTATTTCCCACGATTTCTTGCATAAATTTAGTCGCGTTTTTTGCCTACAATTTTAATTTCAATCGGGCCTGTTTGTTCATCTTTACCAAGCTTATCGATTTCCACTTTCGTCTTATCAATGGATAGCTGCATCTGCTCTAACTTCAATCGTCTTTCATCGGCTTCATCAGCCAGCTTAATAAAATGGTTGATTGAAGTACGCAATTCACTAATTGCCCTTGATTGAGCTGTAAGGAGTTGCGCTTGTCGTTCCCAAGCAAACTGGAACTCATATTCAGTTTCTTGAGATGGATTTTTACCACCTTGCAACTTCTCACGTTTCAGCTCTTTAATCATTTCGTCTTTTGATTCAACATGCATGATTTTCTGCGCTCGTAAGATTGCAGCGTATTGAATTGTGATTTGATCCCACATTAAGTCAGCAGCAGACTTCGCATTCATTGCTTCGATAATCTCCTGTGTTTCGTCAGGAAGGTACTTTGCGAACAGTCCATGCGTCTTACCATAGTCGTTGTGCTTCGGAAATCGATGACTTGGGTTCGGGTTACCTGAACGCTTTCTAGGTGGTTTAGATGTAGCATCTTTTTTGGATGGTTGCATCTTTTTATTTTTGGATGCATCTTTTTGGGTTGCAACCTTCTTCCACCCTTCTCGGCTTTTCCTGCTTTTCAACGTTCCCTCTTTTACACCATGTTTTTCTGCTAGCTCAATTAATGTAATCTTTGATGTTTCCCATTCGTTTCGAATATCGTTCCAGTTTGTCATGTCATAAACAACTCACTTCCGTTCCTGATTAGGATTTTTTATGTACTCGGATTAACTAAAAAACCACCCACGCTTTATGCGTGAATGGCTTATTTGTAGGGCTTTCATCATTTTCATCGATATTTTACCCCTTCACTATATATGTTGGCTCGTATGGGTTTCGTACGGGTGTTATGCTTCAAGCTGAATATTTACAGCAATATTTTTGATTTTCTTTTCTGCATTGTCCAGATGTTCTTGAACTGTGCTTTTAGCAATCCCTAACTCATCAGCTATCTCTTGCATGCTTCTCATGTGAGCTGTATGCAGTAAAAAACATGTTAGCTGTCGTTCAGTTAGGTGTTGAATTACTTGCATTACTGCTCGTTTACGATTATCACTGATGATCCTATCAGCTGTAGGCGTTATATCAAGACAAGGGAATATTTCTAAGTCTAGTAATGCTCTTCGGGAATATGCTGACTTTGATTCTACAGCTCGGCTATATGCATCTGGCTGTTCTCCTGTTTTCATCCACCGTATCGCATAATCCATATCAGCTATGATTTGATTGGCTATTTCAATCTTCAAAGGGCCGTCCATCTTTGCCTTATCTCGCTCCATAGATTTCTTAGCCTTTTTGTATTCTAAGATTAAATCAATCAATACCCAACACCTCGCTCATGCGGGCTTTAACGGCATCCATCAACGCTTCCTGTTGTTGCTCTTTACCTTGCAACACACTCATTACGCGCTCGTCTATGCTGTCTTTCAACACCAGGTGATGGATTACGACAGTTTCCTTTTGCCCTTGTCGGTGAAGTCTTGCATTAGCTTGCATGTAAAGCTCTAACGACCAACTCAGGCCATACCATACAATCGTGTGTCCACCATCCTGCATGTTCAGTCCGTGGCCTGCGCTTGCTGGATGTGCTAAAAGTAATTCAATTTCTCCGTTGTTCCACTTCTCGATTGTATTAGAGTCTTCTAGTTCTTTTGCTTGTTTAAACTTCTTCTTGATACGTTCTACATCATGTTTGTAGTTATAAAAAACTAAAACAGCCTTACCTTGTGATCCCTCAACAATCTCTTCTAAGGCATCCAACTTTACGCTATGAATGATTTGCACACCATCGTTATCGTTGTATGCTGCCCCACTAGATAGCTGTAAGAGCTTATTACTCAAAACAGCTGCTGTTGTCGCCACAATATCACCATCTGCAAATTGCAATAACGAATCCTTTTCCAGCTGATTGTACAGTTCTCTCTCTTTTGGCGCTAAGTCTAGTTCAACGATATTCATTACGGCTGCAGGTAAATCCTTCAGGTAATCTTTCGCTTTCATGGACAAACATACGTCTTCAATCTTTTCGTAAATTTGCTGCTCTGCACCTTCTCGTAATTCTGTGTGATAGATGCGGTATGGATCCTGAATAAAATACTTACGCTTGTACGCTGTAAATGATTTTTCTAATCGCTCACCTGTGTCAATTAAGTAAATCTGTGACCACAAATCAATCAAACTGTTTGGTGCTGGCGTTCCAGTTAACCCTACTACTCGTTTCGTCCGAGTTCTCACTTTACGAAGTGCTTTAAATCGCTTAGAACTTGGATTCTTAAAACTTGATAATTCATCAATGACCATCATGTCAAACGGCCAAGTCTTTCCGTTCTCGTAGTACGTTACAAGCCATTCAACATTTTCACGGTTAATCACGTAAATGTCAGCCTGTTTTTGAAGGGCTTTTCGTCTTTGTTGTTCTGGGCCTAGAACCTTGCTTATTTTTAAATGTCTCAGGTGCTCCCATTTGGCAACCTCTCGTGACCATGTATCTTCTGCCACACGTTTAGGTGCAATCACTAACACCTTTTCGACTTCAAAGTAATCATTTTTTAATTCATCAACTGCCGTTAGTGTCGACACAGTTTTACCTAGCCCCATGTCTAGTAATAAGGCGTAGGCTTCGTTTTCAATAATTCGCTCAATCGCAACCTTTTGGTATGCGTGGGGGATGAAGTTTGTCATAGTTCAACCCTCAATTCTGCTATTAGTTTATCAACCAACGGTTTAGAATTCAAACAAAAAACTCTACACTTTAATTCTTTTAGTGTTTCTATCGTTTTTACTTGAATCGGTGAAAGCTTACCTGTTTCATTTTTTAACTCTACAAAAATGACTTGTCCATTTGGAAGAATGATTAGCCGATCAGGTACACCTCTATTTCCCGGGCTTACAAACTTATAACAAAGCCCTCCTAATTTTTCTATTTCTCGTTTCAAATAATTTTCAATTTGCGATTCTCTCATGTCTGTTTTTAACCTCCGATGTGAAAGGTAAACAAGGCAACAAACATACACACACGTATAGAGTATTATTGATTTAGGCGTATTAGGTATATGTATAATCCATATATTACCTATACTATATACCTAATTAATATAAATACACTCTATAGATATTATTTGTTTACTTTGTTTACTTATATAAAGAAATGTAATAACCGCAAGGGTTCAAGACGGCAACAGACACGTAAAATATTCGTTTACCCTTGTTGCCTTTGTTTACCCACTTTATTACGCTAGTGCATTAACATTCGTTGCCGTTTTACGACTTTGTTGCCGTTAATTTTAAGGTTTGTTTACCCTACATTTTGTAAGAGTTGTTACTAATCAACACGTATAAATGCCCTTTGTGTGCCGTACTCCCCACCGAATTTTAGGGTAGATTTGTGAGGTTTCCATCCTGGTAAAGTAGCTAAAATCGAATTTATTTCCCGACTTTCATGCATCGGAAACGAACCTCTATCCTTCCCTAAACACTCGCACCAAATTTCTAATGCACATACTTTTTCTCGTAATCTTACATCAGGTTTTTGCTTTTCAAGTGCTTCATTATTTTCAAGAAGCTCCTCTTCTTCCTCTGTAAATTCATCAGAAAAATCGTTTTCTCGCATAGCTAATTTGCGGTCGTTAATCGACTTTTTATACCAATCTGATGTAATCGGTTTTTCCAAGAAGCTAAGAATTTGTCCGGCATATGTCGACTCTACTGTATGGGCTAACTGCATATTAAGTGCCTCGGCCGCCATCGCCTCATCCAAGTATAAAGGTGAACCACTTCTATACAGATGCACTGCTTCTGCCCATAACTGATCGATTTCTAAGCTCCCTTTTTCAGAATCAAGCTCTTTCCATTTACGCTTACTATTTGCTTGCACTTCCACTGGTAGAAACCGACGGTTTCCTGTTCGGTCACGAAGAAACTCGTGTTCATTAGTTGTACCAATAAAGATGCACTGGCGTGGAAATTCTTCTGGACGTTTACCATAAGCAACACGATAACGGTCAACCTGTTTCGATAAGAATTGTTTAATCGTTTCCACTTCACTTTTCTTTGTTGCCGCAAGCTCACCCATTTCCATAATCCACACGCCATGCAAGCTTTCATAGGCTTCTTTTCCATGAATCGATGTTAAGCTGTCACTAAACCATTCACGTCCTAACATATTAAACAGCATTGATTTACCAAGCCCTTGTGGACCGACAAGTGTTAACATGAAATCGTATTTGCAACCAGGTTCGTAGATGCGTGCAACTGCTGCAACCAATGTCATGCGAGTCACTGTTCGAACATACTCCGAATCACTAGCCCCTAAGTAATCTATTAACAACTTATCAACACGATTTATTCCATCCCACTCTAAGCTATTCAGGTAATCACGCACAGGATGGAACGTATTTGCACGTTGCACACCACCTAATGCATCTGCAACCTTAGAGCTACCTGTAATCGACCAAACCATATCTAAATAGTTGCGTAAGTCCTCATCATCACCGTTGGACCAGCCAACACCCTTTTCTTTCTTACGCCAAGGTAAGTCTCTTAGTACTTCAGGCTGTCTACTAAACTCATTGAAGGCGAAACATCCTTTAAGATGCGGATCATTTTCTAAAATCAACTTTAGATTCTTTGCCGTAACTTCAAGCTCACCAGCTTTATTAATATCGAATTTCGCCTTCCACATCCCATCATCTTGTGGCTTTTCAGTGCTATCTGATTCTGTATCATCTTCAATGTCGAAGTCCTCAGCAGCACTTTTTATTCGTTCATCTGCGAGCATCATTTTCACTTTATCAAGAGAACGAACTTTATCGTTCATTGCCTTTGCTGATGGTAACCGATTGACTGGCGTGCCTTCTTTTGCATCCTCATCTAAATCATTGAATAGATGCAACCGGACTAAATCATAAGCGTTTACCAGCTGTTCACTTACTGGGTCAGTACCGTGATGGCTGTAAGCGAACACATCATCATAGAGTACTAGACCACCTGTTGTGGAACCACCGTTAAACGTGTAGCGACCATCACCTGCATCAGAGTAAACATCTGATAAAAACGTTTCAATTACTTCAGTGATTGTGTACGTACGACAGAAGGCACCAACCATACCAGGTTTCGTTAATGGGTCGCCTTGCTTGTCAGCCATTTTCTTTCGGCTTTCGCGTTGCCGACTGGATTCAGGCCATTCTGCTGGATCTCGCCAATCGTTGTACATCTTTAATATCTCGGCTGGGTCTAACCACTTCGCATCCTGGTAATCGAATACGTATTCACCGTCATTCGCTGTAGATGGCCAGTACATTAAACGATGCGGTTGATAGGTTGTATCATCGAAATAATCAATACCAAAAATATCAGCAAGCTTCTTTGCAACAGCTACATATTCCTCTGCTGACACAGGTCGAGACAAAGGAATGATTAAACGTATACGCGGCTTATTAGGTGTATGCTTGTGTGTGCTATAAATGGCACAAGCATTATCAAAGAACGCTGTTACCCCGTCCCAGAAATCGCCTTGGATGAAGTCAGCATCTAATGTAATCAGTTGTCGCCAGGCTACGCTATCAGCCTTTCTTCGACCACCTTTTAAGCTACCGCCTACAAAGCCTCCTACGTCTTTAATGGAACCTTGCTCGTCTTTTGAGAGCTTCATATACTCTCCAAGTGATTCTTTTGTACGTACAGTTGTAGACAGCTTTTTCAGGAAGTCACTGTACGACATGTCAGTGTTCTTCCATGCTGTTGATCTACGGGATGTTGCTGTTGCAATCGTCAGCATGCCATCATGCTGTATTGCAATCTTTTTTGGTTTATCTGCTGACTGCTGCATGTGTTTCAATCCTTTCTTTTGAGATTATTAGCTTTCTATCTATTTAATTATTTACATTCCCTTTTTTACCAAAATTCGCTATAATATTACTAAAATAGCGAGGTGTTTTTTTTTATGTCAGAAGAAAATAGTTTTTTTAAAGATATTTCACAATCAATTAAAGTTCCGGCAGATGTTACTAAAGCTGTACTTCTACCTCCGGCACAACAGATTGGTAAAGGTTTGGAGGACATTTTCTATCTTGTTTTCGCCCCTCTTGCAAAGAAGAGGGCGAGAGCAGAGCAAAATATTGAGGACTTCAAGAGAGAAATAGCTGTAGAAGTAGCTAAGATCGATAATGATGATATTGTTGAGCCCAAATTAGCTGTAGTAGGACCTGCATTAGAATCCTCAAAGTATTACATTGAGGAGGAAACTATTAGAGTGATGTTTGCTAAACTTATTGCTGCATCAGTAAATAAGGAATACGCAAATAGTACAGTTCCAGCTTTTGTAGAAATAATTAAGCAATTATCTTCTTTTGATGCTCAAATATTCAATACTCTTTTCAAGGAGCAGATTAGGGATAAAAGTACATCCCCCAAAATAGGTGCTGGGCGAATTAGAGTTCAAAACAAAACAGGTGGTAAGAATATCGTAGAAACTTTTTATCCTTTCCCTGAATTAAACATAAAAAATTTAAATCAATATTCTGCTTCATTGGATAATTTAGTAAGATTAGGGCTTATTAAGCTTACTCATGGAGTTGCTTATACAAATAAAGAGTGCTATGAAAAATTATATAATCATAATTTATTAAATGAACTCAAGAAAAAACAAGACTTGAAAAATATTGAAAGAATTAAAAAAGGGTTACGACCATCTGAAATAATATTTGTCGAATCTATATGGAAAGTAACTACTTTTGGTATGGAATTTGGTAAATGCTGTTTAAAATAATAGCTAGCCTATTTACCCAAATTAAATAATTTTATCCTTTATGCTCGTACGGCTATACATTTGTGCATATTTCAAAGCTGTACGAGCAGACAAGGCTTCAGCTTTCCAGTGTGTGACTTGTTTAGTCATTTGCTCATTTACCACTTCCAGAGCGTCAATGTACTCTTGTTCATACACCATATCTCCGTTTTCACGGCGTTCGATTACAGCTTCAGCTTGTTTTAAATCCATTTGATTCACTCTCCTCTAATGACTTTTTCAAGGCCATCAAATACACCATACTATCAGCATGTTCCTCTAACGCATGTTGGCACCATTCCACTTGTGTTAGGTTATCTGCACGAACTGACTCACCGTACTTGCGTATACCTTTGTTTGTTTGATTCGCAAACAGTTGCTGGATATCTACCAAAATACTATTTGACTGTTGAGCTTCATAGGCTTCTATCCTTACTTCACAAATAGAATTTGATATTTTCAAAGAAGTAATTTCACCTTCCAGCTCACATATTTTGTACTCCTGTTTAAGTAGCAAATCCTTATACTCTGCAATGGCTTCTTGTTCAGACGTTTCTTCTGGTGTTATCCTACGGTTAATTGATTGTGTAGTTCTTTTTACGTCTAACTTTTTAGCTAGCCAAGTTTTTGTATGCTTGAACAATTCATTCACTCTCCAATACCATTTTTAAAATCAGTTGATAATCAGCTTCACTCAAAATAGATTTAGCTGCATCGTGGAACTTAAAGTGAAATGCATCTTCACGTTTCTCACGTTCTTTCTTACGTTCAAAGCTCATAAACCTTTGCAGTTCAGTAATTCGAACATTTTTATATTTAAGTTCATTGCGAACCTTAGCACGATCAGTTTGTAAAGCCTTGTACTCTTTGTATATTTCATCTTTGAAAAGAGCCTCGCTATCAGATAAAAGCTGACGATATTCTCGAAGTTGTTCATCCATCTGCACAAGCTTTTCGCGAAGCCCTTTCACTTCTATTAGCAGGTTGTCATATTCTTTTTGGTGCATGTTTTCAACCCCTATTATAAACCAACGGTTTATATTTTTCGCATAATAAAACTAGTAATCATTGTTTTGTCTATCAATGTTCTCCTGATGCTTTTTAGCGTAAGCTGCTTCGACTTCTAACCAAGTGAAGCCTAACATCTCAACTAAACCAGCGAACAGGTTGAATGCTATTGCATAAGTAACTGAACTTTCTTCATTGGTTACAATCGTTTGCATAAGTGCAATATACTGTCCTGTAATTGATTTTTTCTTCAATGCTTTAATAGTTGTAACGTACCAGCCAAGTGCAATGCCGCGTGCTAAAATTAAATGTAGGACATCTACTGTTTCTTCTAACAAATTTTCACGATTGACTTTCTTGTTCTGCTTCCAATACTTGAAGGCTTGCCACTCATTAGCTGATTCTGCTAATTCAACTAAGATTGAGAGCTGTTGTTCCTCTAAATAATCCTGGGTATTTAACCCATGCTTTTCAGCGATAAAGTTTTCAAGCTCTGCCTGTTTTGCATATAACACTTGCAGACGATTACCCCATAGCTGTTCATTTAATGCTGTATTCTCCGTTTTTAGAGATTCAATAAAAGTCAATGCTTCTTTAAATTGCGATTTTAGATCGCCTAATTCTTTTTCAAGGATAGCAACACGGTTTGTATCAATTTCAGGAGTCTTAATGCTTTTTTCCCTTAACGTTGGTGTAGTTTCGGCTTTGTCTTCTGATTGAGCTTGTCTACCATACGTGCCAATAAGTCCGTTATCCTGTTTAAATTTATAAAACTTATTGTTATCCAGCCCAACTTTTTCACGAATAGCTTTATCAATTAATCCCTGGGCTTTGAAATCATGATACATTTCCACTGTAATTGCTTGTGTCATTTTCACACCTTCACTTTCAAGTTTTTTCACTAGTACTGGTTGATGCGTGACCATAGTTCTTATGACTGCTTTTGCAGGTTGTGTGTTAGTACGTAGCGCTCTTATGGCTATTATGTTTTCATCCAGTTGTTGGCCGATTTCGCGGTAAGGAGTAATACCTGGATATTTGGATTCTGTTAGCATATCTATCTGCCGAAGCAATGATATACGTTGCTTTATAAAATATTCATGGTTCATGGGTTCAATCCTTTCTGCCGCGTTCTTTTTTGAGCTGGTACAGTAATAGCATCTTCAACAGACCACCCACGTTTTACCCTATTAATTATGGTAACGTAACTAAGGCCATTACTTAGTGCAGTGCAGATTTGTTCATTAGTAAATCGCCTATTCTGCAAAGGCTTTGTTGCTGCTGTCTGTGGACTCATCCCTGTTTTCATACGAGCACTAAATAATGCTCTACTAACGCCATGGGTTTGTGCTGTTTGCTTCCACTCATGCCAAGCAAGTCCTACAACTGATTTCGCTCTTTGTTTCACTGGTTCTATGATTGAATCATCGATTTCTTTAATCTGGTTAGCTTTCCGATACTGCCTAGTTACAGTAATGTACTTCTTCCCAATATTCGTTATTTTGCTGAAGATCGGACACCCTTCACAAGCAGTAACATCTTGGCCTTTGTTTGGACACTTGTCACAATGTTTCTCAGTTAATTTCCGTTCTTGTAACCCTAACTTTTTACGTTTGGCTTTTGCTTCGTTCCGATCCATTTAACTCCCTTCTTTCTAGCTGTAGATTTTCATATCCTCTAGCTCATCGTGTATAGCTTTAAGACGGTTTTTACTGCGAATGATTTCAGCGCTGTTATTATCTTTCATAGCTTGTGACAAACTAGCAAGTTCGTAATCTTGTTCAAGTGCTAACATGTGGCGGTACTGACGTTCAATATCCACTTTGCGGATGATTCTTATAATCTGTTTCATAAACCTGGCCCCTTTTCTGTTAAATACTACCTCTTTCATATATAATCATTTAATGATTATGAATTGGAGGTAACACATTTGAATGATTATTTAGTCCAAACAAAATACGCAGCAAGTAGTTTAATAGATTTAATACGAACAGAAGAGATTGCATTACAGGATTTATTTTCTACTTTGAATTCTTTAAAAGGACATCATCAGTTTTTGTATGCAGATTTTAGAAGAAAAGATTTTGACCCGGATGATCATTTTAATGAACATCAAGTTATGCATGCTTTCGCACTTCAAGCAAAGGTTAGAGATCAAATTGATCGGGTTGAAACTAAAATTAATAATTTGAAAATATCCATTTCATCTAAAGAAGAATCAATAAAGGCTCTATCTGGTGCGCTTTTACAAATAGCAAAACAAGGTATTAGCATCGTCCATGGAAATCTAGATAACTGCTCTTCAGGTAGAATCATAAGTAATGAGCCTGTTAAAAATATTATTTGGCAGGGAAGAAATCAGTCTTTACATTACGAAGAAGGTATTTACAGAGCACCCATTGTCAACTGTTTTAATAATTTAGGCATACAACTACATGCTATAAACTTAGCAAAAGAAGTAATAGATTTATTAAACTGGACTACATATGATAACTACCAAAATGATCTAATTACACTATTAGGCTATTTTTGAGCTCCATCTTTTTGGTGGAGCTACTTTCCTTTAATCCTCATATTTTGCAGTAAATCCAGTTACTCATTACGCCAATAATTCATGTTAAAATGAAATTATCTAGATAGGAGGATTTTTTATGAAAAAAATTTCAATGCTATTATTTATTTCTGGATTATTCGTTACATTCTTAGGTCTTTTCCCTTTTATCTTTGCTTATCCATTCAGTGATAGTCCTAATTCAGGTCCTTCAAATTTGTGGGAGCTTATCCTTATGATTTCTTACGAAGGAAAGGGATGGTATTTAATTTTAGGGATTGTGTTGCTATCAGGATCACTTATCACAAAAAGAAGAGCACATGTTTAATTAACTATTCAAAAGCTCACTCTTACTGCACAATTTCTATCTAGTAAGCACTTGCTGCTGGTACTTCCAATGCCCATTTCCGACCTTCTTGGCTATTAAGCCATTCCTCAATTTTTGAATTATGATCTATTCTCTTTACACCCGATTTTTCTTTAAGTTCCAGTAAAGGTAAATACTTATGCCCATAACCATGTATGCGAACCTCATAAACGCCTCCAACTAATTTTCCACTTCTACGTTTTGTAAGAGTTGCTATATGTTTAATTCTTTGATCTACAGTTACAGACCAACCACATTTACAACTACGTGTGAATATTTCATCACCAATTATTAAAGCTCCTTGTGATGGTTCTCCCCCTACTTTATCGTTACCGCATGCTGGACACTTTGAATACTTTTTCGTTAATTCCATTGCGTCTCTCATGTTCAATTATTCTTCATCCTCTCTGTACAATATTTATCTAATAAGACCTACAAGGCATCACAACTACACGTACTAATTCATCATCAGAACTGAAGTAACAAGGTCGCATACTGCTTGAAAACTGCATCTTACATGTTTGTATGCCTAAATCCTTTAGCAACTTAAAAGCTTTCGTTAATAGCGAAACGTCAAAGCGAATATCTACATCATTCTGTTTTGGTTTCTTATCCATCAAATTGTAGGTACTAATAAACTCGATACCTTGATAGAATATTTTGTATTGATCGCTCTCAGTTTCAAATCGAAAAGCACCTAACGGTGACACACCTTCAACCTTTTTCACTGCCTCCAATCCTTGTGTTAAAAGCAGCATTTCCTTCAAATCTAACAGAAGCGTTTCTGTTATCTCATATCCAAAGAACTTAGAATAATTAAACACTGGCACTTTTGAAGGCTTACCGTCTAAAGCAATCGTGCGATTTGGATTATCAGGACATACGTCCTTTGCTAGCACCCCGATTATTGAATCAGTCATAAACAGATTTCCGTCCACATCAATGTGCACAACATGAGCAGATTCTTTTAGATGATCTAAATTCGTGAAGTGCTTTGCATGTTTCATGAGTGTATCGAACATTCTTTGACCTCTCCTTTTTCGAATAATGGGAGCTCAACGGCATCAGATATGACAACCATAAGATAAACTTTGAAACTACCTTTTGAACCCGTGCGTGTATTGATATAAGCGATTTGTAGCCCATCTTGGTACTGTGTGAATTCAATTGACCAATACTTGCCTGTTAACTTCTTAATCATTTCATCAACAATTTTGGAGTTAACAACGGCACCAGTTTTCAAGCGTACAGGCTTCATTTTGTTAAGGCTTTTGTATTCAGTAATCTTAGATTTACGAACGCTAATTTTGGATTTCAAATCCTCAATGCTAGCCTTTATTGAAAAAATACTTGCATCGGCTTTGTCGTGTAATTTGCTATTCATAATATCTTTACGACCGATTTCACGCTTTTGCTGCTGTGCCTCTTTTAACTCTAATTGTTTTTCATCAACAGCTTTCTTATAGACCCCAATTTCAAATTCACAGCGTTTTACTTCTTGTGCAATCCACTCGTTAAACTTCATAAGCTTCACCTGCTATCGCTAGTAGGTCTTTTAATTGACCAGATAAAACAAGAAAGTTGTAACGATCACCTTCATCGATTGCTTTATCAATAGCAAATTCAAGGTTTGCAATTTCAGCACCTAAAACTGCATCTCTCATATCTTCACTAGAAGCGTATAGACACTCACGGTTATAGGCATTCACCAAGTCTTCAACTTTGTAATTTTCTGTTATATAAGAATTTCTGCAATTTACTCCATCAAGCCCGTAGTCAAATGACATAATTCTTTCCCTCCTAATCTTTTTTATAAAATGGTGTTTCAAAGCCATCAGCTTCTAAAGGTAACCCCTCTGCCCAGCTGATAGATCGGCCCATGATTTCTTCAATGATTGCAATTGTATCAACGTCGGATTCCATCACAGCTTCATCATGGATGTGCATAACGATTGGATAACCTTCTTTATCAAGTCGCAACATGGACATTGCTAAGCAGTCGCGAGCAATTGCTTGAACTGCGTTCTCGGTTAATTTCCCACCATAAGTAGAAGTTTCACACCAAGCTTTTGATGTACCATCAACACCCCAAAAGACAATTTCTTGTTTACCTTCAAACTTCTGATGATCTTGTAATCTCGCTTTGTAATAGCAGAGTCTACGGCCACTTGGTAACTGCATCATGAGTGAACCGTGAAGCATAAAGAATTTCATACCCTTATTAAATGAAATGACCTCACTAGGATTCTCGATAGCTCTAATTGCAGCAGCTTCAATATCCCACCACAATGTTTTAATTTTTGGATTGGCTTTTCTCCATGCATCAACCAGTGGTTTAAGTTCTAATTGTGCGATACCCATTTCAAGTGCACCCATTGAGATAAGTGCATTTTCCCCGCCTTGATAACCAAGCGCTAGTTCAGCAACTTTACCTTTTTGGCGCAACGGTGAACCTTTATCAATCGTTTCAATCGGTACTTTAAACATCTGTGCTGCTGATGCTTCATAAATCTTGCCGTGCGTATTAAACACTTCTAATCGCCATTTCTCTCCTGCAAGCCAAGCAATTACTCGGGCTTCAATTGCACTAAAATCACTCACTGCAAATGTCTTTTCGTCAACAGGTATGAAAGCAGTTCGAATAAGTTGCGATAAAACAAAAGGTACTTGGTCATATAACAGTTCTAGTGTTAATAAATCAGAATTTTCAACTATTTCCCGAGCAATATTTATATCAGAAATCTTGTTTTGTGGAAGGTTTTGCACCTGTACCAACCTTCCTGCCCATCTGCCTGTTCGAGAAGCACCGTAAAACTGAAGTAAACCTCTTACTCGTCCATCTGCACAAACTGCAGCTTTCATTGTTACAAACTTCGCTGTACTTGTTTTAGACAGCTCCTGCCGGATTTCAAGCATTGTTTTGATGTCACCATCAGTCTTTTGAATGTAAGTTTTCACAGTATCTTTTGTGAGATTTGGAAGCTCTAAGCCTTGTTCTTTGAACCATTCCATGAGCTGTTTAGGGCTGTTGGGATTTTCTAACCATGTGATTTTCTTGCCCCATTCCATTAACTTAGCTTTGTAAGTTTCATCAATTGCTAGTGCACCGTCAACCACCGACATATCTAGTAGTACGCCTCTGTCGTTGATTTCTTGGTCCAGGTGATACAGTGCCATTTCAAACTTGTCCGATTTACTACCAAGATTGAGGTACGGATCCACTGCATAACCGACTGCCTTTTCTGTTTCAACGTCTTGTCGGCAATACTCAACAAAAGCATTCCACTTTTCCAAGTCATCTTCAGGCATATTACGAGTCCGTTTGTCATTCTTGGTCGGCTTTCGTGGTTTACTGAAAAAGTTAATCAGATGTGTACCTGCACTATCTTTTTGTTCATCTAGCTCTAATGCGAGAGCTGCACCTTTTAATGTTGCTGGTAGTCCTGCTTTCATGGCATCGACCATTGTACAGCGCCACTGTTTAGGATTTAGGTAGTTCAAAGAGTAATCTTTGTTTAAAAGTGATAATGCATCAGGAAAATTACGTTTCAAATATTCACCTAATGCAATACGCTCGAACTGTGCATTGAACGCTTTCTTTAAAATCTTTGGATTCGTTAAAGCGAATAAAATATCCTCTGGAATTTTTTCACCATTAGCAAGCTCAATAGTTTTTGTTGGTCGTCCATCCACTGAATAAGCAAAGATGAGTATGTCAAAGTCAGGAGCTTCGCAGTACTTGTAGACACCAACTCTTTTAAGGTCATAGCTTGAATAGGTTTCAATGTCGATATTGAGAGTTCTGATTGCTGTCTCCTCCTTTCTATTCATCATCCTCAACACCAGTAAGCCATATTGCTAAATCTGTATGTTTTTCTTCATAATTTTCAAATTCAGTCCATCTGTAATAACCTTCTGTAGTACGTACTTCAATACGTAAACCACTATCTATAATAATTTCTGCATCTTCTAAGTCGTATACTCTTCCAAAAGCACCATTACAGTAGAAATTTTTAAGCTTTTGACCAACATACGAACGAGCATCCTCAAGTACTTTAACTCTGGCTTCTAACGCTTCAATCTTCTTAAGTAACTCATCCATCTAATTCACCACCTAGAAATTTTTTTAGTTTGGACAGGTTCATTTTATCAACTAATTCATGAGCTTTTTTGCGAGCTATCTTTGTATCACTTTGTCGTTGCACAGATGCTTCAAAAGCTTCTTTTGAGAGCCATAAACGGTAAGGTGTTCCCCATCCACTGGGCTTCACTTCATAGGTACGTTGTTTGATACGCTCAGCTAAGTGTTTTCTTTCGAGTATTCCATCTTTGTATTTTTCGATTAAATCTAATCGCATTGCATAAGCACTTGTATTATTCACTTCGATGATTTCATGTTCATCTATTGAACGTTTCTCTTGTCGTAAAAACCTCTCTATAGACTCTATCCAAACATGTTGACCAACTACTAAAGGTTGATATTTCTTAGTTTTTGCCACCGTACATCCCCTCCTCTACAGCTTTCCAGAAGTCTTCTACTTCTGCCCACAACTTGTACTCATATTTACATTTAATTTTCGCCGTATTCGTGAGTGTTCGTTTAAGGAATTTACGCTCATACATCTGATTGATCGGTCTTGCAGAAATGTACAGCTTGTTTACACTAGTAATCAAATATTCAGTGATAAACGGCTTTGATTGCTCTAAGCGATTTCTTACTGAGACCCATACACGTTGACCAACTTCAAACTTTTGTGCTGTCATTATCTTTTGCCTCCTTAGCTTCAATTGCTGCAAGATAGGCTTTGACGTATTCGGCTTCAGTGATTTCTTCTAAGTAGCCAAGTGCACCGAATCTGAAATCTGCATCAGATATGATGTACATCGTATCTAGCCCATTTAAGCGTTCTAATGTTTCGTGCTGTCTTCGCATGATGCCATATGAGAAGTTCGCCATTCGTTCTGTATCAATATTTTGTAGCCCTTCTTTTTCAACTAGTGCTAAGTAAAATGCCTTGATCTGTTGTATTGAGGTGAAACACTGTATTGGTCACACTCAGGTAAATCAAACTCTTTACGGACAGCTTGTGTAATCTCAATTAACTTCTTTTCAGCGTCACGGGCTTTTAAAATGGCTTGGTAATACGCGCTTTCAGGTTTTACACGGTAATGCTTCATTTAATCAGCTCCTAATTAGATTTAAAGGTATTTCCTTCCCTTCGTTACACCTAAAAACTTGTATTTCTTCCTATTAAATAGGTGTTTTAGGTATAAAGAAAAGAAGGCCCAAAAATAGACCTTCCTTATGCAGTTTTAATTAGTCGAGTAAATCTTCATCTTCAGCAAAATCATTGTCCACCTCATCAGCGAAGTCAGATTCAGCAGAAGCACCACCAGCTAAACGTTCACCGTCACGTGTTTTGAATAAGTTTTGAAGTCCAGCAGCAATACCTCGATTCCCGTTAGCATTGAACGGATAGAAATTCACGGACACTTTACCGAAGCAACCACTGTAGAACTCGTCCTCGTCTGTGATCTCAACCACTGCACCAGTTCCTTTTTTCACGATGCCAGGTTTGTTTTTAGATGTTGCGTTGAAGAAGTAATGCCCTGCATACGTTTCATCATCTGGACGTTCTTCATCACCATCACGTAAAGGTGTTTTAAGGTTGCCTGGAATTTTACCGTTCCACTTCGCTTTACCTTCTTGCTTAGCAGCTTCAATTGCTTCATTGATCTTTTTGATTGTATCCGTATCGGATTTAGGGATAAGAACAGCTACTGAATACTTTGGTTCGTTTCCTTCAATTGCTTTTGGTTCCCATACGTTTGCATAGCTCATGCGAGCCTCATTAGTAATTACTTTAGTTCCTTCACGTTTAGCCATTTTAAATTCCTCCAATGTTTGTTGTTTTATTGTTTTATTGTTTTTCACGTAAATCAAATTTAAAGTTTTCATTTAAAAAAGGTTCTAGCTTAACTGTTTGAGCAGTATAAACATCTACTTCAATTACAGATATTAGACGTTGGTCATTACTACTTGAAATTGAGCTAAGTAAATCAAGAGCTGAATGTTTTGAGTCAGCAATATTTGTACGTTCTTCATCGAACATCGCAGCATCATCATTGACAGTAACTAAATAACGTTTCATGTTTCCACCACCTCTCAAGTAGTCATTAATAAAGCTTTTTCGGTTAATCGAATGGTACGAGTTTTCGATTTATCTAACTCGATATATCCTTTTTCAACTAATCCGTTAATGTGTGATTGCACGGTTGATGTTGAAGCGAGGTGGACACCCATAGCAATTTCACGAACTGTAGGTGCGTAAGTATGCTGTTGTTTAAAATCGTGAATAAATTGAATGATTTGTTTCTTACGATCACCTAAGCCTTTTACTGTTGTGTTCATACTGTCACCTCACTTTTTAATCAACCAACGGTTTCGTTTTTAATCAAGTAAATCTTCAGCAAAATCGCTAGCAGCTGATTCAGCTGACTGGATTGCAGGACGTTTATCATCTTCAGTCACAAGAACTGGTTTACCTGGTGGTTTGACGATAACCCCATCTAATATTTCGGCAAATACTTTTTTACCGACTTTCTTTTCAAGATTTGTAATACTTTCTAGCTTACGTGGTGCATATAAATCATCTTCGGTAACGCCACCTTTTTCGAGTAGACGCTTCACAGCTTCAGGTTCATTAGTGATAGCTCGGTTGCTTCGACCTTCTACAAGTTTAAATCCTTCATACGTTGTACCACTTAGTGCTTGATCTAGCGCATAAGCTTTGATATCCTTGCACCATTTCTCGATGTCATCAACTACGAATAAGATTTCAGCTAGTTCTTCAGGTGTAAGTGTTGCTGGTTCTGGTGTGTTTACATCAATTGTGCCGTCATCTGCAAATTCTGCTTTAGCTGTTTCTAGCGCTTCATCAGCTCTCGCTCTACAAGTAGATTTGATTTTACAGAACCTGCAATGTTCACCAGGAACATAATCACCATCACCTGTATCAGCCATTTCAGCTTTCGGCTTTACTTCATCATTAGCCCATTTGTATAAGTCCTCTGCTGACATCTCAAAAGTAGAGATACTGTCTAGCCTTGGCTGTACAATTGTCATGTGTACTTCTTGAATGTCGTACAGTACATCATGAGCTGTAATAGCACCTAATGCATACAACTTCATTTGCGGATTTTCATAGGCATCAACTGCTACACCTTTACCGTATTTCAAGTCAATGATTTCTAGTACACCGTCTCTCACTAAGAGGACATCACCTGTACCAAAGCCATTAGGCACCCATTGACTGAAATCTAAACGCTGTTCAATGAGTACAAGTGCATCAGGTGTTTCAAGGCGAGCAGCATTTACACGTTCCATTACGAAATCGGTATAAACCTCAACCATCTCTTCCATTTCAGGGCCGTAATACTGCTTTTCCTTCTTGAACTTGTTGATGCGCCTAGTTGCTTGTGCCTTAGTGATAACCCCTAGTTCACGGTCTAGTATGATTTCGCTATACTCATGAGCTTGTGTCCCTTCTTCTGCAAATGGGCTTTCAGGTTCTTTAATGCCTTGTGCTTCAAGTTCTTGCATGAAGATTCCTTCTGCACGTGCCGAAGGTGTACACGCTAACCACCGTTTTGAACCGCTAGCGCTAAGTAGCGCATGCGCTCTCTCGCTATGGCCTGTCATTAAGCTTCACCTACTGCTTTTTTAATGGCTGCTAATAAATCTGGATACTTTTCGTTTGGTACATCAGATAGCTTTGGTGCTTCAAAGGATGTAAGAATTGCTTTGAAATCTGCTTGGCGGCCATTCGATGTAAGTTTAGTAGCTTCAGCACGAACCATTTCAATAGTGATTCCGTGGTCTTCTGATTCAGATGTTTGCTCAGCATCTTCTTGAACTTCTTGAGCTTTTGATTTACTCTCAGCTTCTTGCTTTGCTTGCTGTTTAGCCTTCTCTATAAGTGCAGCTTTATCAGCTTGAATTTTGTCGTATTCAGCTTTAGAAATTGGATCAAAGATATCTTTTTCAAGGAAAGTAATATCCTCACCTTTTTTCACTACAATAGCAGCTCCAGAACCTTCATGAACAAAGTATAAAGTTTTTTCTGCTACATCAGATACTTCCTCTTTTTCTTTTGAAGCTTTAGAATTAGTTAGTTTTACAGCATCTGTAACAGATAAGTTTTCAGATGGTGTACTGAGGGCTGAAAGAACAGCACCAAATAAACTAATTAATTGTGAATCTGCTTTAATAACATGAGTAACTTCGATTTTCATTTTTGTTTTCTCTCCTTTTGTGCTACAATAGCACTGATAATCATTGGTGTGATTTGTCATTACCGTTAACTGTTCCAGCAGTTAGCGGTTTTTTGCGTTCATGGACTGTTGCACCTAGCACTTCAATGAAATAGTCTTCCACGGAATCAATATGAACAGCTTTATCGTTTACCACGAAATAAGCATCGCCCTCTTTAATCTCTTTCCCAAACATGTCTTTTGGTGCTGTTGGACTCATCTAATCACCTACTTTCCGAAGATTAATTCAATATCAGATTTTTTTGCTTTACGTGCTTTAAGCTTCAAATCCGTTTCGCTGTAAATAGCTGAGCGAATCATCTCACTAGTGAGACGTTGTTCCTCAACCAGTTCCGCAATACCTTGAGTACTCAAATCCTTTTGAGGAACTTCAAGTTCTTCGGCTAGTTCCTTTTTATTCAGAGTTGATTTTGTGACGTTCCCTACAGTCAGAACATATGGTGTGTTATTCTTGTAAGCTAGTACCTTGCCATTCTTTTGAATGTGGTCAAATAGCTTACCTTCAAGCTTGTCCTGTTGATCTTTCAGATTGGCACGTTGACGTTTGATGTCTTCAATCTGTTGATACAAACCGTTAGCTTCAGACTGTTGGATGTTAGTGTTGATTTGTAAATCACTCATTAGCTTGTCCTCCTATTCAGTTTTATGGTGCTGGTATATCTTTAGGTTGTCCTGTATAGCGATGCACAAGCTTCCACTTCTCTGTTGTGCACTTCGAGATGAGCCAGTTATCACTATTTAGGTTCAACGACTGTAAATGCAAGCGCTGGGCAACTGTGAGACGTTTACCGTTTTTCACTTTTGATGCCCTTTTAATAGTTTGATAGCATCTTCAACTACTCGTTTTTGTTCTTCAGTTGAAAGTTCAGTTAGAAGTTTTTCTAACTCAAGCTGAGTACGAATTTTACCTTCACTTACTGGTTCGTATTTGCGAAGAACGATGTTGTCCCCCTCTGTGAAGATTTCTAGAGAATCCTTCTCTTCGATGCCAAAATTACGACGAAGTTCTTTAGGAATTACTATTCTTCCTAACTCGTCTACTTTTCTAGTTATGCCAGTTGATAGCATTTTACTTCCTCCTTTGTGTTTTCATGTGGCAAGGTATTTCTAGTCCATTTCCTTGCAAGCTGTTGATAGCCTTGCGGTTTCTGTTACCGCTTTGGTATCCCTAAAACTTTAATTGGAAGAAAACCAAAGCGAGAACAGAGTCTCGCACTCTAGCAAAAATGTTTAATACCTTTTAGAAACATTACGGTATGCTCGGTGTTTTGAACGTGTTTGTCTAAGCATCATGGCAACTGCATCGTTTTCTTTTCGGTTATTTATGAGATTACGCATCTCGATAGATACTAAACATACCTCTTTTGCAGTAAGCATTTTTGACATAAATAATGCATATTTTGACATAGCAACACCTTACCTTCTACCAATTTTAGTATTTTTTGTATTTTTATAAATAAAAATTATGAAATCGCTTGAATAAAGAGCCTAAAATCTGTTAGAATGTAAACAATTAGTTAACGTTTTATAGACAACAATTTCGCGAATTTTGACTATAAACTTTTACATTCACTTGATGCGCCAACATCAAGTAAATCATTTGTTTCTTTCCAAAGTTTTTCAACATCTTTTTTACCGTCCCCCCACGATTGAATGATCTCAATTGCTGCGGACGGATTACATTTTGATAACTGACTAATTCTTTTTGGTAAGTTAGAAATGATAGTTACAACTTCCATATCAATCGGTAACATGGTGGCTCTTGCCTCCTTTTATTTTACAGATGATGTAAACCAACGGTTTCGAATTAAATTAAAAAATATATTTAACCGGCGGTTTAAAAAAGTATTAAAAATAAAAGTAACGACCACAGTATTTAGAAATAACTGCTTTTGGTTACATAAATAAAGTAATAATTGAGTTGATTTGATTATATAGTATTTTACAAACTAGGAAACTCCTAATTTTTGTTTGAGTGCTATATAATGTAAAACCTATATTATCAACCGACGGATTAAAAAGCAAGTCTAATCTATTAAATTTTTAAATAAATTTTTGAAAAGGAGTAATTTCAATGTCAAATATGGAAAATCGTAAAACTATGAGCCCTATTCTTGGATCTCACTTAAAACAATTAAGGACTACCAAAGGTTTAAAACTAGCAGAAGTATCTAACCGTTCTGGGTTAACACCTCAAATTATTAGCCTATATGAACGAGCATTGCGAATCCCCTCAACAGAAGCACTATCTAAACTTGCAAAAGTTTATGATGTTGAAATTAAAGAATTAATTCAAATTCGAGAATTAACAGTAGTTGATACTGTTGAATTATTAGGCGACGATGCCCCACCTAGTTTGAAAAATGAAAGAAATATGATTGTGCATGCTAGAAGTTCATCAGTATCATTCCTAAGAGAAGATCAGGCAGATTATGTTTTAAAAGAATCTGACACACCACAATGGGAAGTTGACGGTACTCCTCTTAGCGAAGAAGAGCTAAAGGATGCACAAGATTACATTCGCTCAATCCGGATAATGCGCGAGATGAGAAAAGATAAATAAACAAATACAGAACGCTTGTTCTTGTTTTTATGTTACCATAGAGTTGAAATATTTGTAAAGCTATTTCGAACAGAATATTTCAAAATTGATATCTGAAGGGAAAGTTGATAATGAGTACCAATATTCGTGCCATTCTCTACTACAGGGTTTCAACTAAATTACAGGAAAAGAAATTCAGTTTAGCAGCGCAAGAAACCGAACTAGCTCGTTACGCAAAACAACAAGGCTGGGAAATTGTAGCTACATTTCAAGATACAGATTCAGGGGGTAAGCTTGATAAGGCTGGATTAAACGCATTGCTTGATTGCGTAGAAGAAGGTAAAGCAGATGTCGTGTTAGTTATAGATCAAGACCGCCTATCTCGTCTTGATACAATGAGTTGGGAATATCTAAAAGGCATTTTGCGTGAAAATAAAGTTAAAATTGCTGAACCAGGTATGATTACCGATCTCGCTAATGAAGATGACGAGTTTATTAGTGACATTAAAAACTTAATAGCTAAACGTGAAAAAAGAGCGATTGTTCGTAAAATGATGCGTGGTAAGCGTCAATTTACTCGGGAAGGAAATGTTTGGGGTGTTCAACCTGAAGAGTACAACTACGATAAAGCTACAAAAGAATTATCGATTAACGAAGAACGTGCTTGGATTATCCCTTTTATAGACCATTTGTATATAACTGAAAGAGCTAGTACAAGAGAAATTGCTCGACGTTTAAATAACAGAACATCAACTTCAAAGGGTAAAAAGTGGACAGAGATTCAAGTACTTGTGAAATTAAAAAACCCTTGCTATCACGGAGTTTTGCAGAAGTCATTTAGTAATGGGGAAACTATTAGTGTACCTGATGTTTACCCAAAGCTACGAACACAAGAGGAATTTGAAGCTATTCAAGAGATTATCGCAAAGAAACGTAATCGTAGACCCGCCACTCCTCATATCCTAAGAGATATAGATATTAAATGTTCTTCTTGTGGGCATACAGTTTCCGTTCATAAGATTGACCATTACAGTGATGAAGACAACTATGTCCTAAAACACAGCTACGAGCCTACGAGAGAGCTTTGTACCACTAAACCTTATATCAATACTAGAAGAGTAGAAAAGTCGTTTATAAAGGCTGTAAAAGACATTTTAAAGAGCGAAGATATTGCAAAACAGTATATTGATCCTTCAAATTACGATAATAGTCAAATTAGCGAACTAGAACTTTCAATCAAGCATTACAAAAAGCAAACAGCTGACATACATCTAAAAAAAGATAGATTATTAGAGTTATATCTGAGTGGACGCTGGTCGATGGAAAAGTTGGATGAAGAAGGTGTAAAGCTAGATAAGGAGCTTTCAGAAATTGAAAATGCTCTTGAGCGCGACAAAAATAAGATTTCACTCCTTAAAGCAAACAAGTTGAATTATGATTCTGTAGTTAGCTTTTTAAGTGCAGTAGCAAATTTTGATACGTGGTTATCAACAGAAAGGCAGCAGCAATCAATTGGGATGCTGTTCCCTACCGCAACTCTTGATGTTGAAAATGAAATTTTGATTCTCAACGGCCTTTTACCACAAGGAGTGACACTACCAATCAATGTACCAATTCAAACTTCTGAGGAAATGATTCAAGAAGCAATATTAAGAAAAGCAAAAGAACGTTATGATGCTTGCCAAAAGTATATCAACGAAAATCCTGGCACCACGCTCAATAAACTTTCTGAAGTTATGCATTCAAACCATTCGACTCTCGAATCAGATCAATTAAGATTTGGGAAGTTTAAAAATTTAGCTTTAGCTAAGGGTAGTACGGCGTTGAGAGAGAAAAGACTAGAGATTCTCCGTTCTGCTATGAAAAAACATCCTGATGCATCAGGTCGTGAATTAGAAAAGCTAACGGGCATTAACCGAAAAATGATTTATAAACTAACAAAAGAAGAGGGCTTGGGGGTATAAACAAAATACACCCTTCTTCCCCTCTTCTTTTTGTATGTTAGTTTAAAATATGCAGTAACTCCCTAACTTTTCGTTTCATGTTTACTAAAGAACTTTGAGGCCCTATGCATGATGGGCATCCTGATTCACAAGGACAGTTTGCGACATGATTCATTGTCTTGGTTAATAAGTCTTCCCATAGATCATAAACCTTGTCACTTAAGCCTATCCCGCCTGGATACTTGTCGTACACAAAAAACGTTGGCAGATCATTATGTGTAGCCTTTACTTGTGGCACAACTGCTACATCGCTTGAATCACATTGAATAAATAATGGGATAAAGGCATTCATTGCATAAGCTGCTCCAGTCATCGCTTCTGTTAACTCTGCTTCGGACCATTGTAGTGTATTGCTAAAGGATAACCATGACGAGCTTGTATGCATTTCATCTGGCGGTAGATAGATTGGACCCGACCCAATATTATCATGTTTTTCGTTTAATCTTATTTTTTTAAAAATTGTAGCTTGTGCTACTAATCCTACGTCACCAAAACTAATCGTCCCACCTTGGTAGTTTCGGCTTCGATCTTCTTCAAGTACTTTCATTTCCACAGCTAAATTAGCATCTGTGTAATAATCGACATCTACTTCACGTACAAAAGCTTTTTTTTCTTCCCAATCAAGTTTTTCTACTTGGAATTGAATGCCTTGGTGCAAATAGATAGCTTCCTCATGTAATAGTGTCATGGCACTATGACGATCCATTTCTCCAATTACCTTTGTGCGAGCAGGTACAGTCATATCGATGATGACAACATTTTCCTGAGATGCTGAACGAAGGCTAATATCGTGCGCCGGAAAACGATCATTCATCCAATGCCACTTTTCACTCGTTTTAAAAACAACACCTTCCTCTGCTAAATACTCGAGTAGTTCTTGTATTTCAAATTCTCCATACGAATCATTTGTTGTAAAAGGTAACTCAAAAGCTGCACATTTTAAATGATCCATTAAAATCAACATATTTTCAGGATAAATGCGTGCCTCCTCAGGTTCGCTTCCCAGTAAAAATAGTGGATGATCTACAACGTACTGATCCAGTGCTGTCGATTGTGCTACATAAATAATGAGTGCTTCGTCTTGACGACGCCCAGCACGTCCCGCTTGCTGCCATGCACTCGCAATATTTCCCGGGTAACCCGTCATAATGCATGCCTGTAATTGACCAATATCTACGCCAAGCTCGAGCGCATTCGTACTCACTACAGTTTGAATTGTTCCATTTCGAAGCCCACGTTCAATAACACGTCGCTCTGAGGGTAAATACCCCCCTCGATAGCCACGCACAGATTCGTCTTGTAATTTATTGCGAGTCAGTTCCTTTAAATAGGTAACTATCATCTCAACACGCACTCGGCTTTTTGCAAAAATAATCGTTTGAATTCCTGCTGTATAAAGCCTTTTTGCCAAATCACTTACCTCTAAAACTGCACTTCGACGTACACCAAAAGTTTTATGGATAATCGGTGGATTATAAAAAAGGAATGTTTTTTTGCCAACCGGTGCACCTGAATCTGCAATTAACGTTTGCCTCTCGTTCGTTAAATTTTCCGCTAGTTCTTTTGGATTTTTAATGGTTGCAGACGTACAAATAAAAACTGGTTTACTGCCATAAAATTCACAAATGCGTTTCAGTCTTCGAATAACATGCGCTACATGTGAACCAAATACACCCTTATATGTATGCAATTCATCAATAACGATATACTGCAAATTTTCAAAGAGCGACACCCATTTTGTATGATGTGGCAAAATACCTGAGTGCAGCATATCTGGATTCGTCATGACGATATGGCCAGCTTTTCGAACCTTTTGGCGTATACCTGGAGCTGTATCACCATCATAAGTATAGCTTAAAATGTCCTCGCCACTCTGTTCAATCAGTTCATTTAAATCATTTTTCTGATCCTGCGCTAACGCTTTTGTCGGAAAAAGATAAATTGCACGTGCATTTCGATCTTCTAAAATCTTTTGTAATACAGGTAAATGATAGCAATATGATTTACCTGAGGCGGTCGGTGTAACTGCAGTAAATGATTTGCGGCTAGTCGCCAAATCAAACGCTTCTCGCTGATGTGTATATAATTGTTCGATGCCACGTGCATGTAATGCTTTGATAAGTGAAGGATGTAGATTTTGTGGAAAAGGAGCAAGTTTGGCATCGCGTCCGTCTAATGTTTGCCAATGAAGTATCCGCTCTTTAAGTTCCTCATCATATCGCCACTCATTTAATAACGCACTAATCGTCCGTTTTTTCGATAGCATCGGTTTGCCCCTCCTTCACTATGCGATAAAAATTATTTAGCGTGTAGGAAGTAGAATGCGTCGCATCTAAAAAACGTTTTTTACTTGTTTCTTTATAAAATGATTGCACAACAAATTGCTCCATCGATTCAACCGCTGAAGCAATTTGTCCTGAATGCATATATTTCGGTTTGTTTTTTTGAATCCAAGCATTTGCTTCTTGTTGCCACTCTTTCAATAGTTGATGAATCGTATCAGCATGTGGCTTGACCTCCGCAAAAAAGTCTGGCGTACGATCCTCCTCACGCATTTGCCAAAAGCGTGCAACACATTTTTCACATTCATCTATTAATATGGAAGTTTGCTGTATTAGTAACAATTTCGCACCTCATCTCGTATCAAATGTACCTTTAGCATAATTGTCGCGAGCACTTTTCGTTTACAACAATTAACATGTATCAGAATTAAAGAAAAGTGCTGACTTTCAGGACTGTGTGCCGATCTCTCTTATATCGCTACATTTTATATCCAACTACCCTGAAAGATACTTTGCATAATTCCTGGACACCCGCTAAAGGCTTTAAATGATTGCATCAAATGAATCATTTTTATTTGTATGAGATTAGTGTACCAAAGTCTATCGTTTTTCACTACTAATAGGCGAACAAGCATTCTTTACTTGCCAGTTCTTTTCTGCTAAGCTTACTTTCTGGCTAACAGATTTGAGCTGCATAAAAAATTGCAGGTTGTGTGCATTGTTTTCCAATGACACTCTCGTTAAAAGTAATTGATTGACTAGATCCAACTGTGCAACTAATTGTCCTAATTTGTTCAATACAACGCCCCCTTTTATCTTTACTTAAGTATTCCTCGCATGTATAAAATAACCTTCATGCGTGACAAAATAAGCGTAAGTTAGCTGAAAGAAGAAGAATTTCGATAAATTTTTAATAGCGACTTCCAATGAGCACTATTAATGAAATGGCTGAAAAAGAATGATTCCCAATGGTTCTAGGAAAAAAGGGGTGTATTCATTTAACAATTTCAATGGCGAATGCAGTTGTTTTATTGGCGAAATTTCTACTTTAAACAGCGAATCATGCAAATCTATCAGCAATTGTAATCTATCTTTAGCGCAACGTACTGCCTGTGGTGAAGTTATACTGAATCATGGTAAACTATTGTGTATAATAGCAGTATTATAGAAGGTGAGCTAAGTGACAATTCGTTATCCAAATGGTAAAGTCTACACCCCTGCTCCAGCTATTCAAAAAGCTGAGAAAAAGGGGAAAACAAAGGATTTTTCCTATAGTAATCGAGGGAAGACGTTAGAGGATGAAATAAATGAAGCAAACGACTTTTATTTAGAAAGGCAACTTGCTATTATTCATAAGAAACCTGTTCCCGTACAAATCGTCAAAGTAGAGTATCCGTCGCGAAGTGCTGCTGTAATTCGTGAAGCTTATTTCCGAACGCCCTCTACAACTGACTACAATGGCGTTTGGAATGGGCATTATATTGATTTTGATGCTAAGGAAACCGCATCCAAGACGAGCTTTCCATTAAAAAATATACATGGACATCAAATGAAACATATGCAGCAAGTGAAGGAACACAATGGCGTGGCATTTATTATCGTTCGTTTTTCAGCTTTTGAACGCTATTTTTTAGTGCCATATGAAGTTTTACAAAAGGCCTGGCATGCAATGGACAATGGTGAACGAAAATCGATTCCCTTTTCAACCATCGAAAAGGAAGCTTATGAAATTCCAACAAGCTATTATCCACGTATCGATTATTTACCCGTTCTTCAGCAGTTCATTGAAGCAACAAGTCATGGCTCTGAAAGTGAGGAGATTAAAAAATGAGTGAACGTCGTCAAACACGCGGAGAGCATCAAAAGGCTCTCGCTCAAAAAAATAAAAAGAAAGCGCCGAAAGCAGCAAAATCCTCGACCAAAATGTGGTTGAAGCGTATTGTCCTAACGATACTTATTATAGGAGTTGTTGGCTTAGTCGGCGGAGCAGGTGTATTTGCTTATTATGCAAGCACTGCACCAGAGCTTAATGAAGATTTACTAAAGGACCCTGTTTCATCTGAGTTTTATGATAAAAACGGAGAAGTTTTCGCCACAATCGGTGCTGAAAACCGAAAATACGTAACATACGATGAAATTCCTGAAGATATGATTAACGCCATTCTAGCAACAGAAGACGTTCGCTTTTTTAAACATCATGGTATGGATTTTTATCGCCTTGGTGGTGCAATACTTGCCAACTTCCGTGATGGTTTCGGGGCACAAGGTGCTTCAACTTTAACACAGCAAGTTGTCAAAAACTCATTTTTACAAAATGAGAAAAAATTAAAACGTAAAGCCCAAGAAGCATGGCTTGCCTTCCAGCTTGAACGTAAATATTCAAAAGAAGAAATATTTGAAATGTACTTTAATAAAATGTTGATGTCAGGCCGTATCTATGGCTTTGGCACAGCCGCTCAATATTTCTATGGCAAAGAGTTAAAAGATTTAACATTGGATGAAGAAGCGCTACTAGCAGGTTTAGTGCAACGTCCGAATGCTTACAATCCTTTAAAAAATCCAGAACTGGCAGAAAAACGACGCAATACAGTTTTAGGTTTAATGTACCAGCATGGAAAAATTACAAAAGCTGAAATGGAAGAAGCGAAGAAAGTTGATGTGCAAGTAGGTCTTGCAGACGACGCTACACGCCAAACATTCGCTGGCTCTAAATACGATGCCTTCCTAGATATCGTTATTAATGAGCTTGAGGAAAATGGCGATGGCACAGCTATGGCAGAGGGTATTAAAGTGTACACTACACTTGATCCGAATGCTCAGCAAATTGTAGAAAACATCATGAACGATGACAGTAATTTCCCAACAGAAAACATTGAATCTGGTATTGCTGTCGTTGATACAAAAACAGGTCAAATCCAAGCAGTTGGCGGTGGACGAAACTATGGAAACCGTGGCTTTAACTATGCGGATGACTTAGTGATGAATCATCCTGGCTCAACAATGAAACCATTACTGGATTACGGTCCTGCAATTGAATATTTAAAATGGTCAACAGGTCAAACACTTGTCGATGATCCAATGAAATATACAGGTACAAATCAAACAATTACAAACTGGGATGGTAAATATTTTGGTGCTATGACAGCGCGTAAAGCTTTATACGCTTCTCGAAACGTGCCAGCCGTTAAAACATTTAAAGAAGTTGGCGCAGATAAAGCAAAAGAGTTTATTGGCCGTTTAGGCATTAAAACAGAAGATGCTTACGAGGCAGATGCCATTGGCGGTGGTGCTATTACCTTATCCCCTATTCAAATGGCAGCATCTTATGCAGCATTTGGGAATAACGGTGTTTACACTGATCCTTATGCCATTACAAAAATTGTTTATCGCGATGGCAAATCATCGAAAGATTATACGCCAAAGTCAAATGTTGCTATGGAAGAATATACAGCTTATATGGTCACAGACATGTTGCGTGATGTTGTCAGCAATAAACCAGATGCATCCGGTACTGCAGCAAATGTTTCAGGATTAGATATTGCTGGTAAAACAGGTACAACAAACTATTCAAACGACGAGTTTAACAAATATAATTTACCAAGTACAAGTGTGCCAGATTCTTGGTTTGCTGGTTACACTACCAATTATTCAATTGCTATTTGGAGTGGTTACGAAAAACGGTCTGATCCAATTACAACTTGGGATGAACGCCGATTACCACAAAATTTATTTAAAGATATTATGAAAGATCTTTCTGCGAACATTGAAACAGAACGTTTCAAAAAACCAAGCTCGGTTGTAGAAGCTACGATTGAAGTAGGCTCTAGCCCGCTTAAATTAGCAAGTGACTATACACCAAGTGAATTACGTCAAACAGAGCTATTTGTTCGTGGTACAGAACCTACAGAAGTTTCAAATGAATACAAAGCTCCTGAACTTTCTACACCTTACAATGTAAGTGCAAGTTTAGATTTGGCTGGGCAATCTATCAACATTAGTTGGGAACATGATGCAATTCTTGACCCAAAAACGGATGAACCAATGCCGACTACCTTTGAAGTATCTGCTACAAGAGAAGGTGGAGAAACGGTTGTACTTGGGACAACTGAAAGTAAAGGTTTAACCGTTAGCAATACATTAGAAGACGGTAATTACACGATTTCTGTCGTAGCGATTGTGGATGATACGCGAAGTGAACCAGGAACGACATCGTTCCAGATAACGAGTATGCCTGATGAAGATCTAGGTACTGAGGATCCAGATGAACCGGACATTGAGCAACCAACACAGCCTGATCAAGGCAATAATGGCAATCATAACGGTAACAATGGTAACAACGGGAATCACAATGGCAATAATAACGGAAATGGAAACAATGGCAATAACGGGAATGGCAGTAACAACGGCAACAATAATGGCAGCCAACCTCCTGTTACACCAACCGATCCTGTAGTGCCAAACGATGATAACGATAATGATGACGGTGAGTAACTATTTAAAAGGTACTCACTAAAATGAAACAGGTGTAGAAAACGTAATGTTTTCTACACCTGTTTTTTCACAACAAAAAGGTTGTCCTCTATATAACTTAAAGGACAACCCATTTTCTATTATTAGTATGTGATTTTTTCCTTTGCATCTTCTACTTGCTTTTTGCTTCCTTAGTTTTTGGTTGCCTGTAGACGCAAGCGTGCTGTTCGTTTTTTTGTTTCTTTAAATAATTCATCTAATTGACGATAACACGCATATTGTCCTGGTTTCGTTTTAATAAAGGCCATACGCTCAACCCCATTAATCGGCATTACCTCTTCACCTGCTTCGATAACTAAACGTTCAAACAACTTGATAGCCTCTTCCATGAGTCCCTTTGCTTCTCCGTTACGAGCATCATGGGCAGCATGTATTTGAGCTTCCAACATTGTCCATTCTGTAAACCATTCATCTATTTTTTCTTTTAATATTGCCTCAATGTTCACGCGTTCTTCACCAGCCCTTTTTTTAAACGCTTTTGCCCTTCTCGGCAATCATCGAGTAACGGACATGTTTGGCAGCCCGGATTTTGTGCCTTACAATGATAGCGTCCAAAGAAAATTAACTGATGATGGGTTTTCGACCATTTGTCCATTGGTGTTTTCTTCATTATGGTTTCTTCCACTTCAAGCACGGAATCCTTCCAGCGACATAAACCTAATCGTTTAGATACGCGTTCTACATGTGTATCAACAGCAAGTGCTGGAATATCAAAAGCTACTGATAAAACAACATTCGCCGTCTTACGACCAACGCCTGGCAATGTCACGAGCTCTTCCCGACTTGTGGGAATTTGCCCATCATATTCAGTTAAAAGTCGCTCACATAGAAGTTGAATATTTTTTGCCTTATTGCGATAAAGACCTATTGAACGAATATCCTGTTGTAGTTCTTCTAAGCTCACTGCCAAATAATCTTCTGGCTTTTTATATTTTTGAAACAACGTTTTCGTTACTTTATTGACAAGTACATCCGTACATTGTGCAGATAATAACGTGGCTATTGTCAGCTCGAACGGGTTGTCATGCACAAGTTCGCAATGCGCATTGGGAAACATGCGGTCCATTTCAGCTAGACAATGCTCCCACTGTTTTTTTGTTAACATTCCCTAAAAGCCCCCTATTCTCTTTCTTCTAACCAGTTATAAAATGGTACTCTGTTTGTCGACTGTGTTTCTTGCTGTAACGCACGTGTAGGCGGTCTATTTAAGCTTTGTTTCTCACGGAACTGTTCGCCTTGTTTATGTGCAGCTTGTGGTGTCGTAATATTTTTCTTTTTCCACTCCAATAATATCCGATCAATATAGCGAATGCTCAATTTACCAGCAAACACAGCTTCCTTTAACGCTTCTTTAATAAGCGCAGCACTGTGCTTATCCTCATCTAGCCAAAAACCGATTTTTTCTAGCTCTAAAGGAGATAAAAGACGCCCCATTTCCTCTTCAAATAAACGGAATACTTCACCCTCTTCTTGACGAAGTGTAGCTGCTGAATTTTTTTGTTCTTTCATTTCAATAATCTGCAATATACGTTCCCAAAGGGGGTACACCGAATATTTTTCATATAGCGTGCCATTTGAATCGACATCACGTGTAATCTCAAGAAAGCCCTTTTGCATTAGACGCTGTAAGCGAGAAGTAATATCATTACTAGGCATCGTAAGACGATTCATCAAATCTGTTGGTGTAGGAAAATCATTTCCTTCCACATGAAAGGCAAGTAAATGCATGACAATAAGCGCCTCATCATCCTCAATATTTAACTCCTTATAAAACTGAAAAAAGAGCTGAGGAATTTGTATCGTTCTCTGCTCGGTCCATGTACGGAGTCGATTATTTTTTGTATTCATATAGACATGACTCCTTTTTCTAGTAAGTAGAAAAGCCGCGTAGAAATTTCACTACGCGACTTTTAAATTGTTTAGTTTATTGCTAACCGATTATGGGTATAAACGGTTTAATAGACGTGGGAATGGAATAGTTTCGCGAATATGTTCTGTTCCAGAAATCCAAGCCACTGTACGTTCTAGCCCTAGACCGAAACCAGAATGTGGTACTGAGCCTTGCTTACGAAGCTCTAAGTACCATGCGTAAGCATCTAATGATAGATTATGTTCTTCAAGACGAGTTTTTAATAAATCATAGTCATGGATACGTTCCGAACCACCGATAATTTCTCCGTAGCCTTCTGGCGCAATTAAATCGGCACATAATACTACATCATCACGATCTGGATGTGGCTGCATGTAGAATGGTTTGATACCTGTAGGGTAGCACGTAATGAATACAGGTTTGTCAAATGAATTCGCAATTGCGGTTTCATGTGGCGCACCGAAGTCATCACCCCATTCAATGTCATCAAAACCTTGTTCATGCAATAGTTTAATGGCATCATCGTATGAAATACGAGGGAATGGCGCTTTAATATTTTTAAGCGTCGATGTATCACGACCAAGTCGCTCTAATTCTAAAGTACAGTTTGCCAGAACAGACTGCACAATATGCTCCACATATTGTTCTTGTACTTCTAAGTTTTCTTCGAATTCTACAAACGCCATTTCTGGCTCAATCATCCAAAACTCGATTAAGTGACGGCGTGTTTTAGATTTTTCAGCACGGAACGTTGGACCGAATGAAAAAACTTTCCCTAACGCCATCGCAGCCGCTTCCATATAAAGCTGACCAGATTGAGAAAGGTAGGCATCTTCTTCAAAATATTTTGTGTGGAATAGCTCAGAAGTACCTTCTGGTGCTGATCCAGTTAAAATTGGTGGGTCCATTTTTGTAAAGCCGTTGTTGTTGAAAAATTCGTAAGTTGCACGAATAATCTCGTTACGAATTTTCATTACCGCATGTTGTTTACGAGAACGTAACCATAAATGGCGGTTATCCATTAAAAATTCAGGGCCATGCTCTTTTGGTGTAATTGGGAAATCTGTTGCTGCGTGTAACACTTCAATTCCTGTTACTGCTAGCTCACAGCCAAAACTTGAACGTTCGTCTGCTTTCACCTCTCCAATAACATACATCGAAGTTTCTTGCGTCATACCCTTTGCAATTGCAAAAATTTCTTCGCCTACTTCTTCTTTCACAACAACGCCCTGTACAAAGCCAGAACCATCACGTAGTTGTAAGAAAGCAATTTTACCACTTGAACGTTTGTTAGCTAACCAAGCACCTAGCTTGACTGTTTCTCCGATATGCTGTGGCATATCTTGAATCATAATTTTTTTCATAGAAATCCTCCAAAGTTGGTTAGAAGGATTAGTCTTGCCATTTTGATTTTACAAATGCATCAATACGACGGACTGCCTCTTCCAATAATTCTAAAGATGTAGCATAAGATAATCGCATAGTAGTTGGTGCACCAAACCCAGAGCCTGGAATCACTGCTACGTTTGCTTCTGTTAAAATATCCGCAGCAAATGCATCGACTGAATCATAACCAGTATGTGCCATTGCTTCTGCTACATCTGGTAATAAATAAAATGCGCCTTGCGGTTTTAATACGTTGAAGCCAGGAATTGCACTAATTTGTGGATAAATTTTCTCAAGACGAGATTCGAATGCTTGGCGCATTTCTTCTACTGTGTCCTGAGGTCCATTATACGCTTCCACTGTTGCATATTGTGCAGTTGTTGTTGCGTTTGAAGTAGAGTGTGAAGCAAGGTCAGTCATTGGTTTAATAATGTCTGCATCACCTGCTGCATATCCGATACGCCAGCCTGTCATAGAGTGAGATTTAGCTACACCATTTACTACGATTGTACGTGCTTTCAATGCATCTGAAAGTTGTGCAATTGAAAAATGCTCTATACCATTGTATACAAGCTTCTCATAAATTTCATCTGACACGATTAAAATATCTTTTTCTTCTGCAACAGCAGCAAGTTCTGCTAGCTCGTCGCGAGAATAAATCATTCCAGATGGGTTGCTTGGTGAGTTAATAATGACTGCTTTTGTTTTATCGGTAACAGCTGCACGTAATTGCTCTGCAGTAATTTTATAGCCTTGTTCACGTGTTCCTTCAACATATACCGGCACACCGCCAGCTAGTTTCACTTGCTCTGGATACGATACCCAATAAGGGATAGGGATAATTACTTCATCGCCCTCATTCAAAATTACTTGGAATAAAGTGTAAAGAATATGCTTTGCCCCAACGCCTACGATAACCTCGTTCGGTTTATATGTAAGATTGTTGTCGCGTTGAAGTTTATCAATAATAGCTTTCTTCAACACTGGCAGACCACCAGCAGGGGTATATTTAGTTAAACCTTTTTCCATAGAATCAATAGCCGCATCTAGAATATTGCGCGGTGTGTTAAAGTCAGGTTCACCAGCACCTAGTCCTATTACGTCAATACCTTGCTCTTTTAATTCTTTTGCTTTTGCAGTAATTGCTAATGTTGAAGATGGTGTTAAAGTTTTCACTCGGTTTGCTAATAATTTTTTCATTCGGGATCTACTCCTCTTATAAATTCTTAATGCGCTTCCACCAGTCGCCGTCCTTAAATAAAATATAGACATAGTTGAGTTTATCGTGATTATTTAGGTAAGAAATTTCCCAAACAGCCCCTACCTCCTCATAGCCTAACTTCATATGAAGAACCTTTTGGACATTTCCTTCATTTTTAAAAACCGATAATGCTTGCTTTTCCGTAATACCATCTTTCAAAAATACTTCCTGAATGGAATCCTCTTCTAGATTCGTTGGAACAAAGACAGCCTTTTTGTCACCGTATTCGTCTACCCCGAACACAGTAACATACGAATGTTTGCCATTATATGTGTATGACTCCGTGACAATTGCTAGGGCTTTGGCATCAAGCGCCAACTGTTCAGCCTGTTCTTCAATTGAACTAAATGGAGCCTCGGCTTTCCAGAGTACTAAAATACTAATGACAAGTGACAAGGAAACCATAAAGACAGAAATGAAAATCAACCAGTTTTTCATATATTCACCTTATGTTTCACACCTAGCTTTTTTTTCGCTAAGAATGCCTGATATTTTTGCGTGTCTATAACTGCGCACACTTTCATTTTGCTTACCATTTTTGTCAACCTGCTTTCTTTCCTCATACCACAACATTATACACCAAAATTCTCTTGTCGTGTTTGCTAATTTCATTTATTGTACGTTGATAAACCAGCGTTTTCAAATGATTCGAGGAGTGATTTTCATTTTTTGCTCTTCCACTAAAAAAGACTGTACTTTATCATCAAAAGTTCCTATTTTTTTCACACTATAGAAAGATGTATATTTGTGAAAAAATCCCTTTTTCACTATACCAAAAAGGATAAAAGTCATACATAAATAGATTCCCACTGCCTTTTGTTAACAGTGGGAACGATGCTATTTCATTTGATAGACTTATTTATAGTGAGCTGATGACATAGTTTGCACGACCATTATTTTTCGCTTTGTATAAGTTGCGGTCTGCCTGCTTAAAAAGCTGAATGTATTCATAATTTTCTTGGTCATTCATACAGGCGCCTAAACTAATCTTTAACGGATAACTATCCAAGTCTTGTTCTACTTTTAAAGTTAAAATATAGGCATGTAGTTCCTTAATAAAGTCATTGATAAACAGCTTATTGTCATGACGAAGACAAACGATAAATTCATCTCCACCATAACGTATAATGACCGCATCTTCATTACGTAAAAAATCCCTTAATCCAGTAGCAAGGAGCTGTAGCACCATGTCACCCAACAAGTGACCATACTTATCATTGTATGCTTTAAAATAGTCGATATCGAGGACAATTACGCAAACATATTGCTGAGAAATTTGTGCTTCCTTCAACCAATCATTTAGCTCACTATCAAGAAAATGGCGATTAAGGACACCTGTTAAAGGATCATAGAGTGCCCTTTTTTCCAGTTTCTCTTTCTGTCTATTAAAATCTAAGTTCATAACTTGTTGAAGCAAATTGTCAGCACTCATTTTTTCTGTAAGCTCTATATAAACTCGTTGCACATCAAAAATCTCATTTCGGTAATCCAATTGATAAAGAACGTTTAACAGCATACGCATGACCCTTTTTGTAATTGGATTATCACCATATGATTGCGCTAAATCTATCGCTTGCTTATAATATTTCACCGCTTCTTCTAGCTTTTGTTGATGTTCATATAAAAAGCCATAGCCAAACAAGGCGGCTACCTTTTCTCGTTTATGATTTTGAATAATATCCGAATTCAATGTATGATCCAATAATGCTTGACCAGTGACAAAATCGCCCTCCAGAATATACACATCAGCCATATTATTATTAATGCGAATTTCTTGTAGCTTCGCCAATTCAGGCTGTGTTTTCGCAAGCTCCTTATTATAATTCCTTGCAATAAATGCAGCATGAAGAGCTTCCCGATAACAGCCATTTTCGACTTCAAGATAACACAGATTGCTATAGCAACGTACAAGCATTTTAATATCTTTTAGCTGTGTAGCAAATTCAATCGATTTTTTGGTCATTTCCACTGTTTTTTCTCTGACACCAACTAAATCGTATATTAAAGACATAACAAGATAGTAATTCATAAAATCCTTTGTCGTTCCGTACTTTTGGCAGCACGCCTCATAGTCATGGATGTGGCTCACCATGCTTAATGTATCGCCTAGAGCATGATGAATTAATATTTTTTGGAAGAATAAATCTAGTCCATGCTTATGATTATCATTTTCTAATGCTACTAAAAGTCCCTGTTCAGCAAGATTTAGAGCTTCTGTTAAACGCCCTTTCGTCCGCATTTCCATGATTGTTTTATTTAATTCTTCTAATGTTAACTCCAAATAATCACCACTTCTCTATGCTCGGAATTTTCCTTATCCTTAATACGTTAATGTAGCAGTTAGCCTATACATCAATTATAAGCGAAGTCCATGTCCTCGTCCGTCATTTCAAGCATATCCCATAAATTACTAAATATATCGAATGATATTTTTTTAGAATAGAGGATGCACACCATGTTCTATAGTCAAAAAAAACTAAGCAAATGTATTTGATCGAGATGACATTTCACCTGTCTTCACGATTACCTATACTCCATCAACTTACTTCCGTTTACGTGTAATTAAAACAGGGCTAGAATAATAGCATATTTACAGGAATTTTTGACATTCATTATTTTTTTATATATATTAGCACAAATAATTCCATTATTGTCCTCGTTTCTCATTGTTTTTACCCATATAATGTAGTTGATTGAGTATTTTTTTGTAAAAACGTGAGGGACGTGATGTTGTGAATAAAAATATTAATCCATCAGATCCAGCAACAATTCCTAAATTTGTAGATGAACTACCGAAGCCTGTTACTGCAAAACCAAAATACAGTAGCGGCCAGCCGAAGAAAGAATATTATGAGTTGCAGATGATGGAAGCGGAACATTGTTTTCATAAAAACTTTCCGAAATCCACTATTTGGGGATATAACGGACTTTACCCAGGACCAACCATTGAGGCCTCAAAAGACAAAACGATTTATGTCAAATACAAAAATCAATTACCTTTAAAGCATTTTTTACCTGTAGATTTTACTCTCCATGCAGCCAATGATTCACAAGAGGTTAGAACGGTAACACATCTTCACGGAGCCAACGTTGATTGGGAAAGTGATGGCCATCCTGAGGCTTGGTATACAAGAGACTTTATGTATACTGGTCCCAAATTCAATAAAGAAATCCATGAATATACGAATCATCAGCCAGGTACAACGTTGTGGTATCATGACCACGCAATGGCATTAACGCGCTTAAATGTTTATGCAGGTCTTGCTGGTTTCTACTTGCTTCGAGATACAATTGAGGAGCGCTCTAACTTACCGTGCGGTGATTATGAATATCCAATATTAATTGCGGATAGATCCTTTAATGAAGACGGTTCTCTCTTCTATCCTAATGAACCACCTTTCCCCGTGCCAGTTCATCCATCGATTACACCAGGCTTTGTGGGAAATACAATTGTTGTGAACGGTAAAGTATGGCCTTATTTAAATGTTGAGCCTCGCAAATATCGTTTCCGTTTTCTAAATGGCTCGAATAGAAGAGGCTATATCATTAGCCTTTCTAATGAGCAGCCTATGATCCAGCTTGGAACAGATGGTGGTTTTTTAACAACCCCTAACGAAATTCACTCTGTGGAATTATTGCCTGCTGAAAGAACGGATGTCATCATTGACTTTTCAAAGTGTGAAGGTCAGGAAATAACATTAATTAATGGGGATACAGATTTTATTAACGAGCATACGAGCGTAATTATGCAATTTAAAGTGAATTGCCCACTGCGCTGTGAAGATACGAGCGAAATTCCTGAAAGACTCGCCGTTTCAATGGATTTACATTCGCATCATGCACATATCGAACGCAACTTACCATTAAGTGCATCGACAGATGATTTTGGAAGACCAATGCTATTATTAAATGACCGTATGTACCATGATCCCGCAACTGAAAAGCCGGCTCTTAATAGTATAGAAGTCTGGAATTTCATTAATGCCACTCCATTTATACACCCTATTCATCTACATTTAATCCAATTTAAAATACTTGAACGACGGCCATTCGATGTGGAGCTCTATCAAAATGAAGGAAGGATGGAATTTACTGGTCCAGCTGAAGAACCACGTGACTTTGAGAGAGGCTGGAAAGATACTGTAAAAGCTGATGCAGGGAAAGTTACAAAGATTATTATGCATTGGAAAGACCATATCGGAAATTACATGTGGCATTGCCATTTTCTTGAGCACGAGGATCATGATATGATGCGACCAATTTTAGTGATGAAAGATGTTCATCCCGTATCGGAGCCACATGTCGAAATAGAGCATACTCCAGCAAACCATAGTGCCACAGTAACAACAATTCCAAATAATAATGAGAACACTGCCCCCTTATTGAATAGTTCACATAGCATTGCACCGACAACTGGGCCAGCACAGCACGCACCAATAGCAGTTGACACGCAAGTATTGTTAGTTAGTAAGGATACATTGCCACATAATGCTACTCATACACAGAATGTCTCACAGTTTGTACCTCGACCAATTTATCCTTCAGAAAGAAGCCAAACTCAACCGAATAGGGCAAGTAGCTGGCGGAGAAGACGCTCGTAGTAATCTGCATCTTGCCTGTATATTGCCAAATAGAAAACCGAGGTATTTGACGTTCACACTCTCGAATACCTCGGTTTGTAAAATACATAGGATTAGCTATCTCACTCCTCATTGCTCACTCCTCTCCAATTGAATGACAGGCAATAATAAATCTAATTGCGTATAATCTTCCCCTCGATACCACTCGAGAATTGATCGGGTTGGCACCCAACTATGTTCGATGGCATATTGTAGTAATTTTTGATACCCCTCTTTTATTTCCGTCAAATGCTCTTTGAATGGTAGTGCTAGACAGATACAAGCAGGCATATGCTCGATAAAATCAACGTCCGTTAATCCATTTATATTAGAATGTTGTGTTACACCAAAACCGATTTGTACTTTTATCAAATCTTGTCCTGATAAATAATTTACATAATAGCTGTTAATTTGAATATTATTTTGCTTTAATTCATTGGCTCTTTTCGCAAAATGCTCTCCAAACTTCCCCATTGTGGATTGCTCAATGAACCAAATTATTTTTTCTTCGTTTTTATCGATTAGATAGATCTCCTCTCGAATGGAATCACTTTCTAAAAACCTTAAGCTAACATCGATGAGCTCCCGTTTTTTCTTTAAAGAACGAATCCAATTATCCATCATTGTTTGACGAGCTACTTCGTCAGGTTCTAGTAAGTAATGTTGTATGTCCTTAATAGGTACGTCTGCTATACGCAAAGTAGTAATCAACTTCACTATTGCAATTTGATGCGTTGCATATACGCGATATCCATTTCCTTTCCGTTCTACTGGCAATAATAAATTTTTCGATTCATAAAAACGCAACGTACTTTTTGAAATTCCTGTTCTATTAGAAAATTCCTGAATGGTCATATAGTTATGCAACAGCGACACACCTTTCAATTTCCATAATAAACCTTCAAGTTACTTGATGGTCAAGTAACTTTTCTATTAATTAGACAAGTATATGGAAAAGACCTTCTAATAAATGAATGTACGATAACGCACAACACTTGTTAGAAGGTGATGGATATTCAGCACTTACTATTAAACTAGTTCATCATGTCTCCATATTTTCTTCGTTGCTACTGTCATTAGCAGCATCGCACAACAAATAAAGAGGATTGGAACATAAACTTTTAAACTAAATGCTTCAAATAATAAACCATACAATATTTGCCCTATTGGTGCCATGCATTGTGAAACAGCCATAATAATCGCCATGACTTTGCCCAAATTTTCATTTGGCGTTTTCTTTTGCACAATGGTGATGACAAAAATTGAAATGATTGTCATCACCATCGCAATCAACACAGCGCTGAAAATAAATAGAATGAAAGATGGATAGTATCCCATATCTAAGACAAAGGGCATAACAGACATAGCCATCGGCACGACCAATAATGCGGTAATGAAAACCCAACGATATAAATTGTGTATCCCCATTTTTTTCGCAAAGATTCCAATAGACAGTGCCCCTAGAATTGTTGCAAAATCAATAAGCCCCATTCCAATACCATACAGTGAATCACTACTTCGCATAGTGACTCGCAAAATAATCGGACTCCCTACAACAAACACAGGCGTCAAAATTAAATTTAGTAATGCGGCTAATATCATACATTTTAAAATAAAAGATTGCTTTACTACATACATAAACCCTACTTTCATATCTTTAACTAATGTAGGAAGTATATGTTCACTTTGCTCCCTTTTTACAAATGGCATGTTAATAAACATTTCTAAAAGAGCCGATAAGAAAAATAAAATTGCGCTTAGCACAACCAGCATTTTTAACCCAATTACCCCGTAAAGTACTCCTCCTAGAACAGGGGCAGCTACGTTTGACAATGCTTGAATACCGTTTACAATGCCATTGGCCTGCTCCAATTTGTTGTCCTCAACAAGTACTGGAATACTCGCCATTACCGTAGGCGCATACATAGCACTAATCGTTGCAAGCAGCACCATTACAATTCCAATTATTAGCACTGATGTATTACCACCAACTAACAATAAAAAAAAGCTAAAAACGATTACGCTACTAATAAAATCAAAAATGACCATTAAATTACGTCGATTAAATCTGTCAGCAATCGCACCACCAAGTGGTGACAACAAAAAAGGGATATTTGATATGGCAAACAAAATAGCAAAAAGATCAGCCCGCCCTGTAATGTCTAATACATAAAGGGATAAAGCAAAACGTAATAGTGCAGAGCCTAAAATCGATATAATTTGCCCCACTACCATTAAGTTAAAGTCTTTCGAAAAACCTTTACGATGAACTTGTGGTTGCATCTGAGAGACACCTTCCTGTCTGTTAATCTACTAATTAGAAAAAGAAATAACATGCACAAATTACAATAACAATAATATCCATATTAATTAAAAAAATCTATATTTTTGTCATATTATCATTAGTGTACACAAACCCATTCTGAGTAAAGCCAAGTAAATAGCTGTTAAATTCATTTTTTATTGCGCCACTTAACGAAAAGTAATACGGTGTGATGAAAGCAGATTTTTATTAGCTTTTCATTTCATATTCAGTTCATAAATGCATGCTATAGTAAAGTCACACAAACAATGATTCTATTGTTTACCGTATTCAAGGAGGATAATTATTAATGAATAATACAACAACTAAAGAAGTACCAATAAAAAATTGGCGGCGCTTTGTGGGGCTTGTAAAACAGGCGCAGCCACCAATGCTTTTATTAATAATCGCTTTATGTATGAGTATAGCGACCACTGGCGTAGGATTTATCGTGCCACTGTTCACAAAAAAATTAGTAGATGGCTTTTCGTTACAATCTCTTAATTATTGGCAAATTATTTTACTAGGAATTGCTTTTATAGTGCAAGCCATCGCGAGCGGACTTTCCATTTATTTTTTAAATCGCGTTGGTCATCAGGTTGTGGCAAAATTGAGAGATCAATTATGGCGCAAATTGCTCCATTTACCAATCCCTTATTATGATGATAACGATACTGGTGAGACGTTAAGTCGTGTAACAAATGACACAGCTGTAGTAAAAGAGCTAATAACTGAACATCTTGCAAATTGTTTAACAGGTGTTATTTCAATTGTCGGTTCTGTAATCATTCTATTATTTTTAGATTGGAAAATGACATTAGTTATGCTCATTGCTGTTCCTCTCGCGATGATTATTTTAATGTTATTAGGAAAGCGTATGTTTGTCATTTCAAAAGGTATGCAAGACGAAACTGCTAAATTTACCGCTATTCTCAATCAAGTTTTACCTGAAACACGTTTAGTAAAAGCTTCAAATGCTGAGAATATCGAATATGAACGTGGCAAAAAAGGCATTACTAATCTATTTAATTTCGGTCTGAAAGAAGCAAAAATCCATGCACTTATTTCACCTTTAATTTCATTCGTACTAATGAGCGTGCTTGTAGCAATCATTGGCTATGGCGGTGTTCGTGTTTCATCTGGTGAACTTACAGCTGGTGATATGGTTGCCTTTATTTTATATTTAATTCAAATCATTATGCCGATGACGCAATTAACGATGTTCTTTACCCAGCTACAAAAAGCTATGGGCGCAACAGAACGTATCAGTGCATTACTTGAGCATGAAGAAGAAAACATTTATGAAGGACGACAATTAGATGCAGTACATGAACCAATCCATGTCCAAAATGTAGATTTTGCTTATGGAGAGGAACCAATTTTATCAAACATCAACTTTACAATTGAGCCAGGTAAAGTCACAGCCATTGTCGGGCCAAGTGGCGGAGGAAAGACGACGACTTTTGCGCTGCTAGAACGCTACTATCAACCAACAAATGGCTTGATTACACTTGGCGATACACCGATTGATACATTTTCTCTTCATTCATGGAGAAATCAAATTGGCTATGTCGCACAAGAAAGTGCCCTTCTATCAGGAACGATTCGTGAAAATATTTGTTATGGCATTGCCAGAGATGTTTCAGACGAGGAACTTGAACGAGTGGCAAAAATGGCCTACGCCGATCAATTTATCAATGAACTGCCAGATAAATTTAACACCGAGGTCGGCGAACGAGGAATAAAGCTTTCAGGTGGACAACGACAACGAATTTCGATTGCCAGAGCCTTGTTACGTAATCCTCAAATTTTAATGCTAGATGAAGCGACTTCTAGCCTTGATAGTAATTCAGAAATTTACGTACAAAAAGCACTGGATAATTTAATGCAAGGACGAACAACACTCGTAATCGCCCACCGTCTTTCTACTGTCGTAGATGCCGACCAAATATTATTTATAGAGAAAGGCCATATTACAGGCTGTGGGACACATGATACATTATTTGAAACACACGATATGTATAGAGAGTTTGCTAAACAACAATTGCGCATTAAAGATTAAAGACGAAAGGATTTGTTAGCATGACAAAACTATTAGTTGTGGATGATGATGACCATATTAGAGAATTAGTAAAAGTATTTTTACAAAATGAAGGTTTTGACGTAATTGAAGCATTGGACGGTGTAGATGCACTGTCCAAATTGGATACAGAAAAAATCGACATGGTGATTATGGACATTATGATGCCTAAAATGGACGGTTGGCAATTATGCAAGGAAATCCGGACATTCAACAGTGATTTACCGATTTTGATGCTAACCGCTAAAGGTGAAACAGCACAGAAGGTAAAAGGATTTAACCTAGGGACAGACGATTATTTAGTCAAACCATTTGAGCCTGTCGAATTAATTGTTCGCGTTAAATCCATTTTAAAACGGTATCGTATTGCGCTCTCTCAAACGATTGAAATCGGAAATGTTAAAATGAATCGCCATACATATGAACTATTGTATGACGGTGAAAGCACTACGTTACGTCTAAAAGAATTCGACCTATTATTTACATTAGCAAGTTATGCGGGAAAGACATTTTCCCGTGAACAGCTTATTGAAGAAATTTGGGGATTTGACTATGAAGGCGATGAACGTACCGTAGATGTGCATATTAAAAGGTTGCGTGAACGATTCCCAGAAGAAAAAAGTGGTTTCTCAATCCGTACGATTCGTGGACTTGGCTATCGTTTGGAATTAGCACTATGAAATATTGGAAATTTTTCTTTAAGCTCCTGATGATTTTTATCATGTTTCTGTTCGCGAATATATTATTTGCCTTTATTTCCTTCCACGTAACTTCCTGGCTATTTCAGCGGGTGGACATACATCTTCAAGGTTTTTGGCGACAATTAACTACAGTTCTTGGTGTATTTGTACTATTTGCTTGCACTGCCGCCTGCATTTTTTTAATTGGTTTAAAAAGACAGCACAATTATTGGGATACGATTGTTGATGCCATTGGACGAATGGCTAAAGGAGATTTCAATGTACAGTTAGATAAAATGTCTGATGATGAAAATGATCATTTCGGCCAACTAATTAGTGGGATTAATCATATGGCTGTTGAATTAGGTGAATTAGAACGTATGCGTCAAGAATTTATTTCAAATGTTTCTCATGAAATTCAATCGCCTCTCACATCAATTAATGGTTTTGCAAAGGCATTACAAAATATGGATTTAACTGAAGAGAAACGTCAGCACTATTTAGCCATTATCGAAATGGAAAGTCATCGTCTATCAAAAATCAGTGATAATTTGTTAAAGCTAACGTCATTAGAATCACAGCACCATCCATTTGAACCGAAGTACTATCGACTAGATAAACAGTTGCGTAATGTTGTTTTAGCTCTTGAGCCTAATTGGTTAGAAAAGCAGATTGATATTGATATTCAATTACAAAACATAACGATTATGGCTGATGAGGACTTAATGAACCAAGTGTGGATGAATGTACTCAGTAACAGCATCAAATTTACTCATAATAATGGCCAAATCCGTATTTTGATGACCGCCCAAAATGACACAGTGATGGTGAGCATTCGTGATAACGGCATCGGCTTAACAGATGAGCAACAAAAGCATATTTTTGAACGTTTTTATAAAGCAGATCAATCAAGAATCGCTGCAAACGGAGGTAGCGGACTAGGATTATCCATTGTAAAAAAAATTATTAATATGCATAAAGGTACTATTACTGTCCAAAGCAAACTTGCTGAACATACAAAATTTTTGATAACACTCCCTATAGATAGTGTTGCTACAGCGAAAGAGCATAGGATGTGAAAGTTGTTCACCCCTATGCTCTTGCGCTTCTTCTAATACGCTACTTGTCTAAAATACTGATAAACTTTTGCTAACTTTTTTTGTTGTCCTCCCTTTTTACTTTCCATATTCCCAAATTCAAAAAACTTCACTTGCTTAATTCCAACAAAATTAAACAATGCTTTTCGCATCAATACTTTGTGAGCATTATTCAACCATAATAGCGGATATTTAGTAGGGCCTTTCATTGTCGAAACACAAACGACTGACTTCCCTTTTAAGAGACCATCAGGAAACAATCCCTTTTTATCTCTATAGGCAAAATTGGATGCAAATAATTGATCAATATAACCTAAAAGCATTGCTGGTGGTCTTCCCCACCAAATTGGATAAACAAAAACAATCTTATCTGCCCAAGTTATTTGTTCTCTATATTTCTCTAGTTTTTGATCACGATACATATCACGACGTCGTCTATGTTCATTAAAGTGTAAAATCGGATCAAATTTTTCTTCATATAAATCAACCACTTGTAATTCATTTATGTACGGATTTTCATTGCAACCTTTAACAACTTCCTGCAAAAAAGAATAATTCAAACTTTGATGATTTGGATACGTATAAATAATTAATGTTTTCATAAAGGCCTCCATTGCTTATCATTTGATAAGTAAATAATACGCAATACTTATTTAGTTGTCAAATGATAGTTGTTTTAAGATAAGTTATTTGTTATCTTGTCAATAAGAGGTGAGATATTTGGACAAGAATGCATTATTCAATCAATTTGTTACATTTACAGCAAGCGTCCATCAAGTAACAAATGATTTAACACAAAACATCATTACAGATGCGATTACGCCTGTTCAATATAAAATTTTAGAATATTTAAAAGTAAGCCAACCTGTTACGATTACCGAAATTAGTGATTGTCACCATATGTCGCTACCCAATACAAGCCGCGAGCTAAAAAAACTACAAGAAAAAAAATTTATTGAAAAAATAAGTGATAAAGACGATCGTCGTAAATATTTTGTACGTCTATCAGAGGACGGCGAACAAATGATGAATGAAGCGTTTGCCTGTATTGAAACACGCTTTCAACAGCTCATTCACGATGTTTCTGATGAAGATTTAGAGGAAATAAAGCACGCTTTAAATATTTTGCAGCAGAAGGTTTTTAAACTAGATGATAGGCTTTAATATGCATGAACTTTCCGTTACTAGTTGGGCTAGAATATAAGTGTGACCTCAAATGCAAACTGATTTGAGGTCACCTTTTTTCAAGATTTTTAATAAGTTTAGCTATGTAGATTAATAAACCAATAATTGTTAGTGGAATCGAAATTGCAACTAATGTAGCAAAAAATGCAAATATATCTCCAACAAGTATTTTTGGCATTATTAAAATTCTCTCCTTTTTTAACTTTTGTATATCAAAGAATAAAGAAGCGATGAACTATTTCTCCGTAAAATAATTTTAATTCCCAGTTAATTACTTTGTGCTCTTTGTGATTATTAAAGTATAACTAATCATACTGAAATCGTTAATAAATCTTAATTTAATTGTAGGAAGGCTTGTAATCCATTGCTGACGATTTTAAAAATGACAACCTATTTAACAGAGGAAAAGCCTTCCTTTTTATTGACGATAAATGTATATACCATCTCTTTCATTAAAAAAAGATTTTAGTATATAAATTTACTTAACATTAATAATACGAATTCCATCCCCAGCCAGTTCTATTATTACCCACGTAGAAAGAGAGACTTCTATTAAAGGAGCCTATTTCAAAAATCATGTTAAACTGTGCTGATAATCGAGCTTCATCGTCCCAAGAAGTATTTACTGGTTTAAGTATTCGAAGTGATGGATTAGCATAACTACCCGTTACTGTCCAAACATTGAAGTTTCCAACCCAAGTAATAGAATCATTTCCAAAACGATTTAGGTAGTAGTTAACATAATAGGACATCCCATAAAAAGGTGTACTATTACTAACCTTTACTGACTTACACTCTGTTCCAACTGTTGTTGTTTGGCACCGCCCTTCGCTAATACTTCCAAATGGAGTTATTCTTCCTAATAGCTTTAATTCAGTAATTTGCATTTGGGCTCTAGAACCATCAGGAAATTCATAAGTTGTTGTAGTAGTGTCACCTTCAACCGTTGTATTTGACCTTACAGCATCCTCTAAATTCATTAAATCTGCATCAGCCAATTCACCTTTTTTATACTTTTCAATCAATTGGTCAGCTGTTTTTTCATCGCTTCCCATTTTTAATTGGTTAGCTTTTATTGTCTTTAGTTCATGCTCCGAAAGGGCTGGTTCTCTCGTTTGATTTGAATCTAATGATGCTGCTTTTGCATTATCAGTAACAAATCCAATCCCTGAAAGACCAAGAATAACTACTGATATTAAAAGAATTGAACGAAACTTCATAGTACAGACCTCCCGTATATTTTTATGTTATCTATTACTTTTATCTTATCAAATCATTAAAATTAACAAAAGTTAAAAATAAATAATAATTAAATAATTCAGAAATTGTTCATATTATTTAAATATAGAAACCAGTTTATTTACAATGTAATTCAACAATTGGTTTACATACTTTAAATTTTAAAAAAGATATCACCAATATTCACCTGCCCATGCACTAAAGTTCATTGTTTCACAACGTCTTATCGTTATGCTGCTTGTACAGGAAAGAGTTTGCTTGGATTTATCACATTTATGTAAATGGCAATATACCGTGCTAAGGCGACTAGTTAGAAATAATCCCTAATAATTCGTCACCGATTAGCCCCTCCTTTAATAGTCTAATGATGTATAAAGGAGGTGACTAATGTGGGAGTAGTATTTGAAAAAAATTGGCTTGATCAACATTTACCATCCCTTCCTTTATGGCAACAGAACGCCTTTAAAGACTTTTCTTTAATGATTGCAGATGAAGCAAATACGTTCCCCTGTATTCCTGCTAGAACAGGTTTTTTATCGAATCAATTACGCTTCAGCTTTATCGGAGATCCCCGAGAGCTACAATCAGCGAAAGCGTTAGCTACTTGCTTAAAGGAATATGGATACTGCGCACGATCTGCTGGAAAATATACTTCTCATGCTATTTTTTTCGAAACGCCAAAGGATATGCTTGAAAATTATGAGGTAGAGGATTATAGAGCCCTATTTTGGACATTGCTAAACAACGTTACTACATTTGATGAAAAAGAATGGCCTAGAGAAATTCCCTCCGACCCTTCTGTTCATACATGGGAATTTTGTTTTGATGGGGAGCCTTATTTTGTATTTTGTGCAACACCTGCCCACCAACTTCGAAAAAGTCGACATTTTTCAACATTGCTTATAGCCTTTCAGCCACGCTGGGTGTTTGAAGACATTAATGATACAACTGAGCTTGGCCAAAAATTAAAAAGGCTAATAAGAAAGCGCATCGATCTGTATGACGCAATTCCAGGACATCCAGACTTAAAATGGTATGGGCAAAAGGACAATTATGAATGGAAACAATATTTTTTAAGCGACGATGAGGAGCATAGTCCCTTAACATGTCCATTTTTAAAGGGAAATCTTCAATTAACCTTTCCAAAAGAGAGAAATAATTAAGCGGAGCTATTATTGCTCCGTTTTTTCATAACAATAAATGTCGCTACAGCAATGATGACGATGAAAAGCAGGCTTATGTAAAAACCGAGTCTGCTTGTTTTGTCACCTAATGTACCCGAAACCGTTACAGCTATTAGTAGCATCCCAACAACATTTTTTACATGTTGCCACTTCGTTAATGTCATTAGCTTTGCATACGTCACTAATATAAAAAGCCAATTATAGATTAACATTAACCCAGCTGCCGTTATTAAATATTCAAAAATCTTTTCTGGAATAAGAAAGCCTATCACAATGGTGACGGTTAAACTAACTGTTAGAAAAAGAAATGCAGGTAACGGCACTTTCATTTTCCCTTTTTTCGCTAATATTGATGGCGCATCATGATCTTCTGCTAAAGCCGTTAAAATCGTTACCACTGCGTACAAAGAAGCAACCATTGTGGAAAATCCAGCAATAATTAAAATGCCTGTTATTATATCTGCTACATATGGTAAGTGAAAATCTGCAAGAGCTGTAATGAACGGGCTTTCATTTATTATGAATGTTTCCCATCCCACTAATGCAAGCGCACATACGAGGGCACTTACGTAAATCGTTGTCAGTATGATAATCATCACTTTTCCAGCTTTCGGTGCTTGCTGTGGATCTTTTAAATCAATGACTAAGAGGCCCATCACTTCTATACCGCCAAAAGCAAAAAATGCATACAGTAGACCAAGCCATATCCCATTTATCCCTTCAGAAAAGAAGCCTTGAAAGTTCGCTATTAAAGCATCTACTTGCTTAGGTTCACTATTTATCCCTTTTATTAGTAGGATAACAGCCACTACGATAAACATCACGACAGCAGCTGCCTTCATCGCCCCGAATATATTTTGAAACTTTTCAAAGCCTTTCATTCCAGTAAGTATAATGAGCAAACCAAGTACACCGAAACCAGATGCGGTCATCCATAGCGGTAAGGCAGGAAACCAAAACTGGGTAAAAATCCCCAATGCCATTAATTGACTACCCATTATCAATATTTCCGAAATCAAATATACCCATCCATTACTAAAGCCAGCCCAATTGCCAAATGCTTGTTTAGCATAAGTACGGAAAGATCCTTTATCTGGATTGGCAACAGACATTTTCACAAGTGCATCATAGACAAGGTACGTTCCAATGGCTGCTAATAAAAATGGAATTAAAACAGCAGGCCCGCTTTTAGCAATTGCCATGCTTGTACCTAGAAAAAAACCTGTCCCTAATGTACAACCTACACCTAATAGAGACAACTGCCACCAAGACATTTGGCCTTTGCTTGTTTTTGACTCCATTTCGATCACTCCTCTTACAATTTACGCACCAACGGTAACGTCATACAGCGAATACCACCACCGCCTTTTTCAAGTTCGGTCACTTCAATTTCTACTATATTTTTCTTTTGTAATTTTGGATGGTTTTTAAATTGCTGTTTTGTCGCTTTTTTACTCACTAACAATGTCTCAGGATTTAAATTTAAAAAATTGATATCAGGAATCGTATTATATTTTTCTAGCCAGTAGACATCGAAACCATGTCGATTAAAAAATTGTTCCGTCATATCAAAGCGAGTTGTACTTGCAGTCAAAACATATACAGGAAAATATCGCATAAAGCTTTTCGCAATTACAACATCTTCGTTCGCAACATTACAATTCATATCTAAGTGGAGTGTGTCTGAGCTCCTAGGCAAGTCGATAATGCCAATTTCAGAAAATCCTGCTTCAAATATTCTTTGCTTTGCACGTTCCACACCCTGTTTCGTTGTCCGAACGCCAATATTGATCAGCACTGCATCCTTATTCAGCACCATCACATCCCCAAATTCTAATACATCGCCAGTTTCCTTCGATGCCTGAAAGTTTTTAGGAAACCACTTTTCAAGTAATGCATGAGCATGTCCATATTCAGGGCGTCTAATAGAACTACCTGCTTCACCTGGCAGCATTTGATTGCCAAATACACATGCAAGATCTCGCACAAAATAACGATTAAGAAGTTGTTCGCTTAGCTGCTGTGCTTCTGCTAATAGTTCCGTTGAGTAATCTATTACTTGCACGCCTGCATGCTGTAAAGTGCCCTTCAGCTCCATAAAATTCTCCATTGCGCGTGCATGTAAAACAGGTGCGCTCCATTGCACATTTTCTGCTGTTTTTAAATTCGGCACATCTAAAATAGAAGGTGCACAAAGCATTACAGCCGTAAGCTCTCCATGTTCTGACCAACAACTTGGTTGAAATGAATACATGGTGTTATCTCCCCCTTTTCTTTACTATCACTGTTAGCGTTACCATCAACATTAAGATTATACGAAGCAACATTAACTTAAAAAACACACCATAAACAATGGTGTGTCGAGATTAGACAAACTCATAGAAATAAACTACTGCTGCAGTTGATCTCCGCTACGTGCGGACCCTTTCCGTGGGCATCCCGTTAGCCGCCCTCCGCTCCAATCAACTAATAACGCCTACTAATTAGAATAATTGTGCACCTAGCCATTCTCTAGCGGGATAAGCGATTGAGCGAGCAGTGACGATGAGCCTGAAGCCAAGCCTGCAGAACACGGGCACTCTGATCGATAATCACCGTTTATTGATAAGCCTTAATCTAATCTCTATCTTCAGTCTCAGCACATCATATTCGGTTTGTCTTTACGTAAAATATTCTAATTTAGCATTAGGGAAAAATTTCTTCATGTAACCGTAAAGATGTTCTTTAATGTCTTCCTCTTCCTCTTTTTGATAAATATATTTGCCAATCCCATATTTGCCCCACTTGTACCTTCTAGCTGTTTCATCCAATTCTAATTTCGTCATTGGATAATTTTTTTCAATGACTCTTTTCGCTGGCTTTGTAAAGCGGTGCTGAATAAATTCAAAGGTAATATCATCCCGTACATCTTGTGGTAATTCAGCATCAAGACGCTCAAACATATGATAATAGCCTTCCTCCCAACCTTCATGAAGATAAATCGGTGCGACAATAAAGCCAAGTGGATATCCCGCCCTTGCTACTTTTCCAGCCGCTTCAATGCGCAAGTCTAAAGGAGATGTACCGGGTTCAAAGTTCTTTATGACATAATCCGCATTAACACTAAAACGAAACCTCGTCCTACCATTATGCTTGGCATCTAATAAATGATCGACATAATGGAATTTTGTTACGAATCGCAACAACCCATGTTCACTTTGTCCAAAATGCTCAATGGCTTTCTTTAACGTATGTGTTAAATGATCAATTCCTACAATATCTGAAGTACAAGATGCTTCAAATCGGGTTATTTCAGGAGCTCTTTCTGCCATATAGTGATCTGCAGCCTCAAGAATTTCATCGACATTCACATATGTGCGAATATACGGCTTGCTGCCCATCGTTGTTTGCAAATAACAATAATGACAATGCCCCATACATCCAGTGGCAAACGGAATGGCATATTCTGCTGACGGTTTAGATGTATCAAATTTCAGTGTTTTTCGTATACCAACGACGAGCGTTGACTTGGCTATACGATACTTTTGCAAATCGTTATCACCTGGCAGATTCCGCACCTGATTATGAGATGTCGTATAACGGATTTCCACACCCAGCTTCTCAAATTTCTCTTTCAACTCTTGCCCTAGTGGATAATCGAGCGCATTAGGCTCAAAATAGACCAACTGAGGTGTAAATGGTTTTCTCATCCTCTACCTCCTAATGAAAATACTGATTATACGCTTGCTCAGCATCCATTTCACTACTAAAAATAACAAAGTCATTTGTTAACGGATAGTACGTTTCAAATAGAAAGAGCGCTAATTCATTTGGATTTTCTGGATTATTCACGACTGCCGCCTCCTGTATATTCGCTACATCTTGAATATGCGGATTGCGATAAAAAATATAAACAATATCCCCTGCATTATAAGTTTGCATGTACGTTACCCTCCTAAAGCATTTCAATTAGTTTGGCTTAAGAGGGCGGAAATTATGTTAGAGTTTTGTTAGATTGTGTTCTAATCTCACCACAAAACGAAAAGAATTTTTATCTAATTTGTTTAACAATCCTTCTATAATAGCTAATAGATGAAGCTTAATAAATTCAAGAATTAGTAAATTAAGTATCCATTGTTTATACGGAATCCATATTGTTAAGAGAATACTAGTGGATGATATGACAAAGAGTAATGATCTCAGTTGATAGCCTTTCTATTTCCACTGCAGCAAAGCTGCAAGTCCTGTTAATAGTGCATATGTCTCAATTAATACATACGTAATAATAATCATTGGATCACCCCATTCTTTTTGTCCTTTCACTTTAAAAGATGGAGTTTACTCCATGTCAACAATTATTATTTGAATTTTCATAAAAACTGACCACTATTTTTTTTGCAAAATTGATACTTTTAAATAGGCCAAGCCTTTGCTAAGGTTATCCTAGCATGCAACATTGATTTACAAAGTAAGGTTTTGCGCAACTATACTTTGATATCTATAAAGCAAAATAAGGAAGGTTTTCAACTATGCAAAAAACAATAAGCTATTCACATTCACGAACTTTTGATCTTATTCTATCGGCAATGTTAATTGCACTTGTCTTCGTGGCAACACTCACTTTAAATATTAAACTACCGATTAAAGCCAATGGTGGATTAGTACATCTTGGAACAGGCATGCTTTTTACAGCATCTATTCTTTTTGGTTCTAAAAAAGGAGCCATTGCTGGTGCAATTGGCATGGGTTTATTCGACGTCGTTTCCGGTTGGATGTTGTGGGCACCTATTACATTTGTTGCTCGTGGCTTACAAGGCTATATCGTAGGAAAAATCGCTTGGTCGAACGGACGTAAAGGAAACAGCATTCCCTTCAATCTTTTTGCAATGATTATTTCAGTTCCATTCATGATCGCTGTTTATTACGTTGGTGAAGCTATTTTATATGCTAACTGGATTGCACCATTAACATCTATCCCTGGAGATTTAGTTCAAAATATTCTCGGGATGATTGTAGCCATACCAGTTTGTGTTTTATTGAAAAAAACACCGATTTTTAAATAAATCGTTACCGTAGTTACCGGCTATTCGCTCTGTTCTATCGGCGGTTTCTTCAGTCTTATCGGCTATTCGCGGGCTCCTATCGGCAGTTTCTACTATCCTATCGGCGATTACTATCGCATCACGAAAAAAACACAGTCGCTTTCGCGACTGTGTTTTTTTATTTTGATAGATCTATTTTTTTATTTAATAAGTGAATCGTCACTCCGCCGACAGTCATTGATAATAACTCTCCGACCCCAACCGTAAACCAAGTCGCCCAAAACGGCAAATCATATAGAATGGTTAACTGACCTGCAACGGTAAACATCGATAGTGCAAAAATCAATGCTGTGATGACCATTTTCCGACTATCACTCTTAATATTTTTCGTTACTGATCGACAAAGAATTAATACTAGAAATGTTGCTATACCACCGATAGGTACATCGAGAATCCAAGTCGGTGACATAAAATTCGCTAATATTACGCCTAGTGTTACTGCTACTACATACCTTTTATTGTACAGTGCCAAATAGTTGAACATCTCTGATAGACGTAATTGGACAGCTCCAAAACTAATAACTGACAATACTACAGTGACAGCCACATACAAGGCTGCGACCAGTGCTACCTTTGTAAGTTCCCTTACAGAAGTTCGCGATGAATCTTTAACAATAGATGTATTCAATTTACATTCTCCTTTGTAAAATAGCAATCTGCTATTTTAGTACTAACTACGACCAAAGGAAGAGAGCATGATGCCCTAACTGAAGTGCCGTAGTGTAAGCTATTTTTTGCTTACTTGCGTATTATAGCAGAAGAATGATACATTGAACAACTCTATTTCGCTATCCATCCACCATCAATCGGGATAACAGCTCCGTGCATATAATCAGCTGAATGACTTGCCAAAAAAAGCGTTAAATTCGCAACTTCACTTGGTTGTGCCCAACGACCTGCAGGTGTTTCATCGGCAACCCATTTTGCCATTGCACCATCGCCTTCAAAATCAGCTTTGGTCATCGGAGTTTGAATAGCACCTGGCGCAATGGCATTGGCACGTATTCCCTCACGGCAATAGTCTAAATCTAATTGTTTCGTATAGCCAACAATTGCATGTTTAGATGCTGTATATGCCGCACCACCGCCACCTGCAATTAGCCCTGCAATAGACGCCATATTAACAATGATACCAGCTTTGCGTTTTAACATATGAGGTAATATCGTATTCGTTACAAAAAAAGTTCCTTTTACATTCGTATTCATAATTTTGTCCCAAAGTGCCTCATCAGTATCAAGCGTTTTTGCAAAACCATCTAAAACGCCAGCAGTATTTAGTAAAATATCCACTTCTTTAAACATCGCCAGTACTTTTTCAAATGCTTGCTCTACATCACTTTTCCGATCTACACCACCTACCATAAAAGCAAAGCGTTCTGGGTATTGCTTTTGTAAATTCAATAACCCCTGCTCATCTATATCGAAACCGAAAACATTGGCCCCATTTTCTAAAAATGCAACGGCTTGCGCTTGCCCAATACCTGAGGCAGCACCCGTTATAAAAACTGTCTTGCCAATATATTCTTCAAACTTCATAACATCTCTCCTCTATAAAAAAGCAATCTACTAATAGTAAAAAATCCTGTTACTATGCTTATCCTTTGTTCTATTAGAAGGTTACTTTGACATCAAAAAAATAGCATACTAAGTAACACCTAGCATACTATTTTCATCTTAAACAACGGTCATTTAGTTTACGATTTTCCAATCTTCCGCTAATAAGTCACAGACAGTTGGTGTGAACATCGTATAGCCCTCACCGCGTACATTGATTAAAAAATAGGGATTTAAATTTACTCCGTCATGCTCGCTTTGTCCAACAAGCTTCACATATAATTCAGCACCGCCCCATCCTTCACGGATTACTTTCTCGCCTGCTTTTAAACGCGGTAATACTTCTTCAAATGTCATATATACTCATCCTTTTTCACAATCTTTTCAAACTTTCCTTCCAAAAAAGTATACTGGATAATTATTTTGTTTACAACTATAGCTAGTTCATTTATACTTTTCATTCTAACTACTTTTTTTGCCTTTAATGTGAGTCTCTTGCTATATAAAATAAAATTGTCACAAAAACCAAGGGTGCTAACCCCATTTTAATTCACAATGCTAGATCTTTCTAACGAAAAAAGAACCTTCAATCCAAAATGGATCAAAGGTTCATATTTTTTAATGACTAGTTTTCGTTTAGACGAAGTGCCTGCGCTGTTGAAGCATGGACTTCTTCAAGAAGCTCAGGGTTTTGTAGTAATGAGATACCGTAAGAAGGGATCATTTCTTTTAATTTCGGCTCCCACTCGTTTGCTTGTTGTGGGAAGCATTTTTTGATAACTTCCAGCATAACGTGAACGGCAGTAGACGCACCTGGTGATGCACCTAATAATGCAGCGATTGAACCGTCAGCAGCACTTACTACCTCAGTACCAAATTGCAGTGTTCCTTTACCGCCTGCTTCAGTATCTTTAATAACTTGTACACGTTGACCAGCAACTACAATATCCCAATCCTCACTCTTAGCAGTTGGGATAAACTCACGTAACTCTTCCATACGTTGATCTTTTGATAATAGAAGTTGTTGGATTAGGTATTTTGTTAATGACATTTCTTTAACTCCTGCCGCTAATAAAGTAGTAATATTATGCGGTTTTACAGAAGCAATTAAATCCATGTTTGAACCTGTTTTCAAGAACTTTGGTGAGAAACCAGCGAATGGTCCAAATAATAATGATTTTTTGTTATCGATAAAGCGAGTGTCTAAATGTGGAACAGACATTGGTGGCGCACCAACCGCAGCTTTACCGTATACTTTAGCATGATGTTGTTCAACAATTTCTTGATTTTTACATACCATAAATAATCCACTGATAGGGAATCCACCAATGTGTTTTCCTTCAGGAATGCCTGTTTTTTGTAGTAACTCTAAGCTTCCTCCGCCAGCACCAAGGAAGACGAATTTTGCTGTATGGTACTCCATTTTACAACCATCTTTGTCATGCACTTTTAATTCCCATAAACCGTCTTTCGTACGTTTAATACTTTCGACACTATGGTTGTAGTTGATATCTACATCTTTTTGTTTTAGGTGGTCAAATAAAATACGTGTTAGAGCACCGAAGTTTACGTCTGTACCAGTATCAATTTTTGTTGCAGCAATGGCCTCATTTGCTGGACGGTCTTGCATAATAAGAGGAATCCATTCCATTAGTTTTTCTGGGTCATCAGAAAATTCCATACCTTTGAAAAGAGGATTATTTGACATTGTTTCATAACGTTTTTTCAAATACTCAACATTTTTTTCGCCTCTTACCATACTCATATGTGGTAAAGGCATAATAAAGTCTTGCGGATTTTGGATAAGCTTGTTTTTTACAAGATAAGACCAAAACTGCATCGAAACCTGGAACTGTTCATTAACATTAATTGCTTTGCTAATATCGATAGTACCGTCTGGTTTTTCAGAAGTGTAGTTAAGCTCGCACAGTGCTGCGTGCCCTGTTCCTGCATTATTCCATTCATTAGAGCTTTCCTCACCGGCGTTTGAAAGTTTTTCAAACACAGTAATATTCCAGTCCGGTGCTAATTCTTTGAGCATCGTCCCCAAAGTCGCACTCATAATTCCGGCACCAATTAAGATGACGTCTGATTTAGTTACTCTGTTACTCATTTTTACCATCCTTATATTTTAAGATTTGCAGAAATGATGTAGGTGTCAACTAGTCACACACCTTTTCTGTATCAACTATAAACTTACAATAGTCTATCACAACTAATTAAAGAATAAAATATCTACTACAATATTATAGTAATAAACTAATCAAAAAGTAGTAAAAAATGCGAAGTCAGTCCATAAAGTCATTTGTATATACTAAAACCAAGGCTTTGCCCCCATTGCCAGGGTATTGCTGTGGTTTGCCATTACATATACCAACTCTGCTAAGAGCATTGCGTTTAAAATAAACTCAACTGAATAAATTTTAGTATGCTACTACTAAAATAATTTATCCATCGCTTATTTAAAAAGCCCTAGAACTTTTAGTCTAATAGCCCGTAATCGACTCTATTTTACATGATTCACTAACATTCACAAGGTACCTTTAAACTAATTTTCACTTTTTCGGCAGAATGTTTCATACGGTAAAGTATGTATAGTACGCAAAGGCACATAATTTTTAACCAAAACAATTCCGTTTAATTAATTCTTACAGATCAAAAGGTTTTCAGTCACCTTCCTCCTTAGCTACTGTATACGCTTTCATCAAATCTATCAAGAGTTAAAGCTTCGATTTAATATTTTCCCTCCTTTTTTATAAGCGATTTTTTGTACATTAAAACTATTTGATTTATCTTCATGTTGTTATATAACACCATCTGTACCAAATAAATTTTAACATACAACAATTGAAATTATTAGAATATTTTATTTTTCAGAAAATAAGAGCAGTTTCTTTCTTAGACGTATATTCCCTAAAAAATTCTACTTAAATCAACCTATCATCTTTTTTGTTACCAGATGTGCTTATAATTACGAAAAGGTAGCTCACCAAGATATTAGGTGAACTACCCTTTTAATTTCAGAAATAATGTTTTGAAGCGAATTTTTCAGGCCAATATAATTTAGTTAACACAATGTAATACAGATACAAAACTTATAGCAAAAAGGCAACAGTTTGTTTTACTAATTTTATTTCATTAGTCTGATAGGATTTCAACATTTTCTGCAACTTGCTTTTGATCAGTAGAATGTGGCTGCTCAATTAAATCAAAGGACACTTTTTGACCTTGTTTAAGAAATCTATAGCCATCTGGAAATTTTTCATTATTCGGTAAAATGGAGCTAAAATGGACAAAAACGTAATTCCCATCCTCACCGTTTAGCATAATACGACCATAGCCCTTTTCTTCTTTATACCATTTAACAATTCCCTCTCGTTTCATATTATCAACCACCTATTTATAAATTTTCTATTCTACAATAAATAATGAGCTAGTAAAACATTTTTTCAAAAATCGGAAAGCTCATTAGAGGGATGGAAATAAGAGCTTTGAATACACATAAATTTCACCACCTATTTATAAAGAGAATTCCCTAAAGTCGCTAAATCGGTTAATGGTAGCTGTTTTACAATTTCATAACCGTTACCTTCACCTTTAGGCTTCACAATGACCGTTCCCATATTAGGAATTTTGCCTAAACCTATCCCATTTGGAAAACTATGCGCTATAATCACTTGATTTGTCCCAAAAGGCGGTGTCTTTTCTAATTGAGATTGGACATTTTTTAGAATTTGCTGTTGTTCTCTAGCTGATATGTCCCCTCCTAGTTTATTAATTTCAAACCAAAAAGGGTCGATTTGAATATACATTGTTGGAAATGCTAACTGCGCTGTCTCAATTGTTCTACACAATGGGCTTGCAATAATAGGTGAATTAATCGGGATTTGCCAATAACGAAGCATTTGTCCATAGTAAACAGCTTCTCTCCGACCGTAGTCAGACAAATTACGTTGGGTATAGCAATATTGAAAATTAAAATATGGCTGATCTTCACCGACTATTGCTTCCCCATGTCTAACATATAAAATGAAGCCACCAGCTCGCAGTAAATCAAGAATTGACTGTTCCATATCTTTCTTTGCCCCCTTATCCTACCTTAAAGATTTACTGTTAATGTATGACTTACATTGTGCATAAAATGATGATGCGCATAACACGTGAACTTACTCCAAAACCAAAAGCCCCCTACATTATATAGGGAGCTGTCTGCTTATTTTTATAAAAACCTTATCACGATTTTAAATCCTGTAAACACAAATCGAGTTGCTTAAACGAACAATTACACTAAGACTCTGATGTTCATGGTGCTTTCTTATTGCAGTGCATACATGCACTTATCGCCCCGCACTATTTCACTTTAGAGGAATGATTACAGTCGCTGTCGTTTCTAGTTCGGCTGTCGTTTGAATAGAGATGTTTCCATTATATTTTTTGACAACCTCTTTTACGATAAATAATCCTTGCCCTCTTATTTTATCGAATTCAGGTTTTTTTGTTGTAAACCCTTGTTTAAATATTTGATCTGGCTCAGATATTGTCGGTCCTGTATTAATAATTTCAAAGACATATTTCGTTTCATCCGCATGACAACAAATTGACATTTTACGTTCACTCTCTGGCAATTCAGTTGTGGCATCAATAGCGTTATCAATTAAATTTGATAATAACTTAATTAAATCTGTTGTTTTAATATTAATAAAAGCATCCTGTGAGACAGATATATCCATCTCAATATTATGATTTTGAGCTGCAAGTTTTTTCGTTTGCAACAAGATTGAAAGCCCAGGATGATTTATATTTAATTTTAGTGATTTAATTGCCTGCACATCTTTAGATAATGATAATAAATATTGTTGTGCTTGTTCTTGCTCCCCTAGTTGCAGTAGCCCATGTAACACTTGTATATGGTTGGTAAAATCATGTCTTAATGAAGATACAGAGGTAATTAACGCTTTAATTTCAGCTTGATATGTATCTTCAGTTACCCCCACTTCTTTTGTCACTTCTTTTTGATACCATCTCTGTAAAAAGAAGAAAGAAGCAATAACGATTAAAATAAATAGTCCATTATAAATAAACATGAGTAAATTATTTTCTAGAACTTTTCCTTTAATGCCATTAACTTTGTCAGCACCAATATCAATACCAAGGTAGCCAATAATTTGTCCATTTTCATTCTTAATAGGTGCTCCCACAGAAAGATAATCACCATGGTCAGGATCCTCAATTACATTCGTAACATAAGTTAACCCTCGATAAGCTAGTTTGATTTGCTTCTCAGGCACAGTACAAATTTGTCCTATTTCAAACCCTTCTGTGTAGCTATCAGGTACACCAGCAATCAACGCTTTTGATATTTGAGGATTATCAATTTCTAATGTATACACAAATAAGGCGCCCAGTTTTTCTCTTGCATCATTTAAATAGGTTCTTAATTCCCAATAATCTTCACTTTCCACAGGATTATTTAAAAATTGCTGATACTGTTTGACATCAAGTGATGATGCAATGGATATAGCCGCTTCCAGACTTTGGTTAGCGATTGACTCTTCTACAGTTTTTTTCATCTTCACATAAGAAGTGACAACATTTAAACTTGTGAACAATGACAATAATACTGTCGCTAATACTAATATTAGTTTAATTTTACGTTTTTTCATACAAACTGGTACTTCCTCATCTATTGTATTAAATATTTAAAATATGTCTATTTACTATTGTAACAATTAATTTTTATGATAACCGCAATAATATTATACTATAGTAATTTTCATTTTTTCATGTTTGTTTTAAAAAAAACCCTTTGAAATATAACTTATATCCAAAGTTTATTTTGTATAACAATTTTAAATTGTTATATAAAATAAAATAATTTCATTTTCTTTCGAAAAGCGAAATAGCAACAAAAGGAAAGGAGAACAGCCCAACAAAAGTTATGCCATTCTCCCTATTATCTATTAAATTATAAACCAAGCATGACGAATTAGATAGCCTGAAGTATTTTTCCTTTTATAGTTGTCGGAAGAATAAGCTCACCTCTTATAAATTGATGCATGGAAAACGTAAGTGGCTCACTATTCTCCCCTATACCCACAATGACTTCTAATTGATTTGGTGAGTATACCACAGTGTGTAATGTGCCAAAGTATTCTTTATATTGTTTAAAAAATAGTGGTGAATCTCCATCATTAAAATACTGAAAAGCAGACATAGCAGTCGTACATGCGTTTGCAACAAAATGATTTATATAACGCTTGCGTTGTATTGAATTATCAATAGATGCTTTATTTTTCTCTTTCAATTCTTGTGATTCAAAATGATTAGTACACATAAATGAATGTTTTTCAAAAACAATTTGCTCCGTTGGTGTAGCCTCTACCACAACTACTTTTCCACTTTGATCAATCATCGAGTAGTTGTAGCAATAACGATGTGGGATTTTTTTTAATTGTAAAACGGCTTCTTCAATATTTTTACACCGCTCCAGTAATATTCGGACAATCGTTGACGCAAGAAAGCCATCTCCTTCCCATTCATTATTAACGAAATGAAGTCCTACAACTAATCCTTTTTCATTCATTCCATCTAGCCTGCCAATTATTTGCTGGCTAAAGCCAATACTTGCATACCCTTCTGATGGATTAGAAAAAACGAGTCTTGCATCATATAAAGCAGGGCTAAAATCATAATTTCTCACATAATGCCCATCATGCACAAACGACGTACATCCCATATCTGGAAATGTCATATTATAACCACTATACATTTTTATAACGGATTCATATGACTGTTCTAAACCAGAAGCTAACCCTTTTATCTCTTGTAAAAGATTCGGCGAAACATACTGTAATGCTTCTTGAGCCTCTTGAGCATTACAAGTAGCTGATAAGGCAAGGAGCAGTTCATCTTGTACTAAATGAGCAGATGATTGTATTTCCTTACTTTGTTGAAAACCCACGTCATAAGCATCTCCCATTAATGAAACAACGCTCACTACTAAATCTTCGTATTTTTTCATTTCCATTCCTCCTATACTCCAATCGAATGTTACTATTATCGTAATCCTTCAAGTAACTGGAAGGTCAAGGAGCATCTCTACAAAAAAAAATGCTAAAAAAAGAAGTCATCTTCCATATAGGAAGACGACTTTCAAAGTGACCAAATCATTAATTATAAGGTAAAGATAAATTATTTAAATATTGACCTTAATTCTCTATTTGCAATTATTTAAACAACCTATACCTTTCATCTAAAGTTTTTCTTTTTCTTTAGATTTGAATGTTTTACAACACGTATCTGATGATTGACTTGCCGCCTCTTTAGACATATGCATTTCAAAATCAGAAGCAAACTCTGCATCATGTTTCTTATCGATACGTTTATCCATATCGATTGCTATCTTTTCAGCACCACAAAAATTACCTTTGGCATGGAAAACACAATTTGATACAGCACAGCTTACTTGAACATTCGGCATAACTATCCACCCCTTGTGATTGGTCTAGAAAAATATAGATAAGCAATCTAATCCATACTCTTCATTAAGTATTTTGTCCAATACAAGCGTTTTTACAAGCAAAGCATGAAAATAACTTTATTATTTATTTAAAATAGCTATCGTTAATTTTTACTTGAAGACCGAGTTTTATCTTGAGGCTTTAAAAATTTTGGGCGTTTATTATATCCACTTGGAGCTGCACGTATTAAAGATTTTTTGATATCAGTCCAATTCAAATCTGCGCCAAGACTTAAGTACGGTACACCTAACACACGTATATTCGCAACATAAATAAGTATAAAGAATAGGGACAAGAAGAAACCAAATAAGCCAAAAAAAGCAGCCATTAAGACGACAAATAAACGGAAAACACTCATGGCCGTTACAAATGATTGATTTACAAGTGTATATGCAGCAATACTTGAAATAGCAATTACTACTATCATTGAAGGACTCGTTATGCCCGCCTTGATCGCCGCATCGCCGACAATTAACCCCCCAACAACACTTATGGTTCCGCTCAAAAGAGATGGTAAGCGGAGACTTGCCTCGCGAAATAATTCAAACATAAATAACATCAGCAATATTTCCAGTAAGGTAGGAAAAGGCAAGCCCGTTCTTGATTGTACAACTGTTGCTAAAAGTAGTATTGGCATTTGTTCTTGATGATAGGTCGATAAGGCAAGCCAAAAACCTGGTGCGAGCATACTTATTAATATTCCTACGATTCGTAGCAGTCGTTCTATAGAACCTACAATAGCTGGATAATCATTATCTTCACCTGATTTAAATAGTAAAAAGATATTCGGTGGTGTAATGATTACATAGGACACTCCATCGACTAAAATAAGAATGCGTCCTCTACTTAACGTTTGTACCGCAAAATCTGGGCGACCTGTATAATCGTGTAGGGGAAGAATTTTAGAGGTTTTGCCCATCGTATCCATCAATATATCGCCATTAATCACGACATCTGTATCAACTTTACGTAATTGCGTTTTAACTTCATCCACCATCGTTTTATTGGCTATATCCTCCATATAAAGAACGGCTACTGTCGTTTTAGAACGCCTACCAACTTCCACCGTTTCTACACTCAGTGAATTAGTTGGTAGTCGCTTGCGAATTAAAGCAATATTAATAAAAACATCTTCTATAAAATCATCTCTCGGTCCTTTAATTACCAATTCATTTTTTGTTTCTTCAGGATTTCGATTCGGCTTATTAGAAATTTTACTTGAGAATAAAATTTTCTCCTTTTCAAAGTAAAGTAAAGCATATCCTGTATAGACACGCGTAATAGCATCTTCTAAATCCGTTATTTTTTGAAGATTTGGAATGTGTAATTCATTTGTTATTTGCTCTGCTAATAATGTTGTTGAAGCATCTTCACACAAAGATTGGACTCGATTTATAATGACCTTATTCAATAAAAACTGATCAAACATTGATTCACATGTAATAAAATGAACACTATGTTGTTGAAAGGTATAAGATTGAAATATCACGTCAGCAGAGCGTTGAAATAGTTCTTTCAACGTTTTCAATTCGATATTTAGATTCATTGATTGAATATTCCTCATCTCCTACTGAACTCGATTCAAACAAAGTATTGTAAAATACACATACAATATTTTTCCCAATGTCCAACAAATTATGCAGTTATTCTTGTAACCATTATGTTATTTAAATTTAGCCAATCATTTTCTGTAAATTCGCCATTTCAATAGCTGATATTGCTGCGTCATAGCCTTTATTACCAGATTTTGTCCCAGCGCGTTCAATTGCCTGCTCAATATTTTCAGTTGTGACAACACCAAAAATAACTGGTATGTTTGTAGCAAGAGCAACGTTAGCTATGCCTTTTGCTGATTCGTTGCAAACATAATCATAATGTGTTGTAGAGCCACGAATAACTGTGCCAAGACCAATAATGGCATCATATTTTTTTGTTTCCGCTAGGTTTTTAGCAATAAATGGAATTTCAAATACACCTGGTACCCACGCAACATCAATTAAATCCTCGTCTACACCATGCCGTTTTAGCCCATCCAATGCACCGCTTAATAATTTACTAGTAATAAATTCATTAAATCGACCAACTACTACCGCTATTTTTAGATCATTGCCAATTAATTGTGCTTCAAATGTTTTTCCCATAAATTGATTCTCCTCTTTTACACTGTAAGTGAATTTTTTCCTTGTATTTGTTGACGACGATAGGCTGCTAATGCATCAATCGAAATCATTTTTAATTTGTGTTTTTTCGCATATTTGACTAAATCATCAAAGCGTAGCATTTCACCATCATCCCCCATAATTTCACAAATAACACCAGCTTGTATGCTTTGGCAAAGCTTTGCTAAATCGATAGTAGCCTCCGTATGCCCTCTACGTTCTAAAACACCATTTTCCTTTGCTATAAGTGGAAATACATGCCCAGGTCTACGAAAATCAGTTGCTTGCGCTTGTGACTCTAGCATTTTTCGAATTGTCAACGCACGTTCAAAGGCGCTAATGCCTGTTTTTGTATCTTTGTAATCAATACTTACGGTAAATGCCGTTTGGTGATGGTCCGTATTATTTACGACCATTGGATGCAACGCTAATTGTTGTGCAAGCTGCTGTGAAATCGGCGTACAAACAAGCCCTCTTCCATATGTAGCCATAAAGTTTATCGTTTCTGGTGACATGAACTCTGCAAGGGCAAGTAAATCCCCTTCATTTTCACGGTCTTCATCATCCACGACAACAATCATTTTGCCTTGTTTTAAATCTACAATTGCTTCTTCAATTGAATATAGCAAAATTGCCACCTCCTAATAAACTTTAATTTTTACTGTACTTCTATACTTTCAAAGACAGATTAAAACCCATGCTTCGCTAAGTAATCTTTTGTAATGGTTGGTGATTGCTGACCACGCTGTAGCTGGTGCATAATGTATTTACCAACTAAATCGGTTTCAATATTGACTGGTGATCCTACATTTTTTGTTCCTAATACAGTTTCCTTGTATGTGTGCGGAATAAGCGATACGGTGACGCTGTTTTTTGCCACATGGAAGAGCGTTAAACTCGTTCCATCAATTGTGATTGAACCTTTAGGAATACAATAGCTAGTTAACTCCTCTGAAAGTTCTATATCAATGTATACAGCATTGGCCATTGGACGTTTGCGTAATATTTTCCCCACTCCATCAACATGCCCTGAAACAAAATGACCACCAAAACGTCCATTCGCAGGCATTGCACGCTCTAAATTCACTGCATTACCAACCGTGAGTTGCTGCAAATTTGTCGCTTTCACTGTTTCAGGCATCACGTCCATTGTCAGTTCCTGCTCATTATAATGTGTTACTGTCAAACACACGCCATTGACAGCTATACTATCGCCTAGCTTCACGTCCGATACTATCTTTGGCGTAATAACAGTTATTTTCATACTTAGTCTATCGTTTTGCAAGGTTTTTACTGTGCCAACATCCTCAATAATACCTGTAAACATTTTTCCACCTACTTTCTACTTTTTAAATTTTGACCTGTAATTGCTTAAACGAGACAAACAAAAAACCCCATATAAAAATGGGGTTTGGGAGTTCTAATTCATAAGACGTCACTAAATAAACCTAATGGAAATAAATTTTCCACAGGCTACCATCTCATCGTTCTTCTCCCATCCAGACTATAACTGTCGGTTTTGGATTTGCACCAAATCAGCTTGCGCTCACGGACTTTGAATTGCTTCATCACCGCCGATTGGGAATTTCACCCTACCCCGAAGAACAGAAACCTATTAAATTTTTAACTAAATAAAAAAACTCCCCAACTAAGGCGATGGGAAGTAGTTTTGTATATACGCGTAATCAAATAGACCTTTTAAAGTCATACTAATTTAAAAAGCTTATACATCTACCCTTCTCCCATCCAGACTGTAACTGTCGGTTTTGGATTTGCACCAAATCAGCTTGCGCTCACGGACTTTGAATTACTTCATCACCGCCGATTGGGAATTTCACCCTACCCTGAAGGATATGTTTATTTAGTTACTTCATACGATAACATTATTTTAATACATTATCCACTTAAAATTTTCAAGTGAATTTTGATACAGGAAATTTCCTTAACTTAAAAGTGCTATAAATAGTAAAACTCCTTAGCTTATTGAAGGTAATTCAGTAACCTTCAAGCTAAGGAGCATTTGCTTTATTATTCTTACATATAAATGGTTATAATTTAAGAATATGAAATCAATTCCTTTTTAGATGATTTACTTTCCTTAAACTTCTTGTTCGTCTTTGTTATCCGGTATAACTACACGAGAATTCCCCATCATGAATACGAAAATTGCTGCAATAACAATTGGAATAAGCGCAAGTAGGAATACATGTGTAACGGAGCTAGACATTGCATTCACAATGATATCAAGAATGTTAGCTGGAATTTTCTCACGTACACTCGGTTCAAAAATTTCTCTCATATCCCCAGCATCAAACATTGCGGAATTGGAGCCTTGCCCCAAACTTTTGAATCCTTCAGTTAGTTTACTAGTAAAGACATTGTTTTGAATCGTTCCAAAAATCGTAATCCCCATCGTCATCCCAAGTGTTCGAAGAAACGAATTGGTTGAATTTGCAGTACCACGATAGCGAGCATCTAGATTATGCTGCGAAGCTGTCGGTAGTAATGAGAACGAGAAGCCCATACCAAAGCCTACGAGAATCATATACAGTGTAAGAAGTATTCGAGCCGTATCTGGCGTAAGTGTGCTTAGTAAAAACATACCTGCAAAATAAGATATTACTGAAATAACCATTAAGTTTCGATAGCTTATTTTCGTTAAGAAAATACCACCAAAAGCACTTCCTGCAACGGACCCCAACATCATTGGCATCAAAATTAGCCCTGCATTTGTTGCGGATGCACCATATACAGCTTGCACATAAATCGGTATATATACTGTTAAAATAATAAAAGTACCACCATATAAGAACGCTAACATTTGCGAAGAGGCAAATAAGCGACGTTTAAATAAGAAGAAAGGAAGTATTGGTTCTTCTGCTTTCAGCTCTACAAAAAAGAACACGATAAAGAACACAGCAAAACTGATAAATAATGAAATTATCGGCGCTGAATTCCAATCGAACTGTTTACCACCTAGCTCCAATGCAAACATTAGACTGATAACAGCTAAAACAAGTGTAGCAGCTCCCCACCAATCTATCTTCTGCTTTGTAAGAACAGGCGATTCTTTATAATTTTTAATTATAAGAAATAATGACACGATACCAATTGGAAGGTTAATGTAAAATACCCACTCCCATCCGAAATTATCTGTAATATAAGCGCCTAGAAGTGGACCTACAACACTTGCGATACCGAATACTGCGCCAAGTAACCCTACCATTTTCCCACGTCTTTCTGGTGGGAAAATATCAAATACAATTGTAAAAGCGATTGGCATTAACGCACCTGCACCAATCCCTTGAATCGCGCGAAAAATACTGAGTTGCTCAATCGTATGAGCGAAACCGCAAAGGGCCGAACCAAGTAAAAACACGCCTAAACCAAAAATAAAAAATCGCTTTCTTCCATACATATCGGATAACTTACCGAAAATAGGCATACCCGCCATTGTTGTTACCATATAAGCAGAAGTAACCCAAACAAATTTGTCCATGCCGCCAAGTTGCGAAACGATTGTTCCCATTGCAGTCGCAACAATTGTATTGTCAATTGCTGACATAAAAATGGCAAGAAGTAAACCTGCCACTACGAACTTTGTATTACTATTACTTTTCGATGCTTCCATTTAGAAACCCCTTTGCAAATTATTAATACCCTCGCGAAAATTCACATGTAAACAATCACATATCAGTAAAACATTTCATAAACTCTTCAAGCAAGATGTTAACAGTCTAAAAGGAGGTATATTCTTTGTCAAGCACCCGATACAATATAGCCTTCTAAGGAACCTCTTCCATTTATACCTCATCGCCTATCCATCACACTCCTCTATACCCAGTTTCAGGTAATAAATAAAAAAACCTTTAACTGAATGTTTTTACTTATTCAGCGGAAAGACTATTTATGAAAGATGAGAGAAACCTTAATCTAAAAAGAGCGTTACTTCATACGTGACTACTTTTGTTCAGCTTGACATAGAAAAATAGGAATGTTAATGTGAGTCATTGTTCAACGCAGCTTCAGTACAACGGACACTTCACTTGCTACGAACATAGTCAAATTCCCCTCATTGGAGGTTTTTTATTGTTTACTACTATTTCTAATAAAAAACGGATTTTATTCTATATCCTATTAGCACTGTGCTTTGTGGCTTCCCTTTTATTTGTTTTTCACAATGAATCCTTTTATGAGCGGCCAATTGCAGAAGTTGTAAAAACAGAGTTGGAAGATTCAACACCTATATCGGATATGTATAGTAATGACGATCAATTATTTACGCAGCAAATAACTGCATTCGTGAAAAATGGCGAAGCTAAAGGACAACTTATTTATTTAACAAATGAGTATTCTTCCTCTGGCGCTTTTGATCACGAATACAAGGTCGGAAACAAACTTTTTGTTTCCATAAAGGCGGATAAAACTAAAAAAGGGCAATTAACAGGCTCGATTTTAGACGTAAAGCGCGATCAATACGTGTTAATAGTTGCGTGGATTTTTATTTTCGCCCTATTAATTGTTGGCAAAAGACAGGGGCTATTTTCAATAATCAGTTTAATTGTTAATGCACTTATATTATCATTTGCATTGGATTTATATGTAAAGCACCCAAACGTCAGCTTGTTATTCGTTAGCGGTGTATGTGTTCTGCTATTTACTGGTGTTTCGTTGATACTCATAAATGGATTAAATGAAAAAACCTATGCGGCAATGCTGGCAACACTTTTAGGAACTTTCATTTCATTACTTATTAGCTTTTTCGTATTGTGGATTACAAATGAAAACGGTCTTCGTTATGAGGAAATGCAATTTCTAACACGACCTTATCGCATGGTTTTTATGGCTGGTTTATTTATAGGGGCGCTAGGAGCTGTAATGGATGTTTCGATTACTATGGCTTCTTCCATGTTTGCTCTATATGAACAAAATCCAACGATTTCTGACAAAGCGTTAAAAGTTTCAGGACTTGATATCGGGAAAGATATTATGGGCACAATTACAAGTATTTTATTTTTTGTTTATATATGTGGTTCCATTCCAATGCTTATTTTATATTTAAAAAATTCCTCTACACTAGGGCTAACACTTTCCATGAATCTTTCACTAGAATTAGCTCGCGCTCTAGCAGGTGGTATCGGTGTTGTTTTAACAATTCCCATCAGTCTTTACACTTCTATTTTTTTCATTAAACGAAAGAGGGTAAATTGATGAATGTACTAGTATGGCTAACGGCCATTTTATTTATATTGATGATTGTTATTGGTGGAAAAAAAGGGGTACGCTCTTTTCTTTCTTTATTTTTAAACTTCGGGGTACTCTTTATCACAATCTTTTTAATGACCAATCCAAAAAATAGCCCCATTATGTTAACGTTCATTGCTTGCACAATCATCAGTTGGATTAGCCTTTTTTATATTAATGAAAAGAACAGCAAAACAATGACCGCATTTATTTCGACAATGATTACCATTGTGATCTTGCTATTTTTTATTGTGATTGTCACAGAGAAGTCTATGATCCAAGGTTTTGGAGAGGAATCCACAGAAGAAATTAGCATATTTTCACTTTATATTGGTGTGAACTTTGTTCAAATTGGTGCTTCAGTTATTATCATGAGTACAATTGGCGCCATTTTAGACGTCGCCATTTCCATTGCCTCGTCCATGCATGAAATCTTTCACCACAACCCGCTCATTAGTAGAAAAAAACTATTCACATCCGGGTTAAGCATTGGGAAAGATATTTTAGGTACAGATACAAATACACTATTTTTCGCTTTCTTTGGCGGGTATTTAGGTCTGTTAATATGGTTTAAAGATTTAAACTACTCGATTGGCGAAATCATCAATTCTAAAATTTTTAGCACGGAGCTCATCACAATATTTTGCGCGGGCATAGGCATTGCAGCCATTATTCCCATCGCGTCATCTGTCAATGCCTATTATTTAATCAAAACTCGAGAAAAAGTACGTGCACAAGAAAGTGCCAGTCACTCAAAGTGACTGGCACTATTTGTTCGAAATTTCCCACTTCGCATATTAATCTTTATGATATTTCTTTTCAGAAATCCAATAGTGCGAAATCATTACAGTTAAAGAAATCCAAATGATAGAAATGAGGATATTTCCGTAGACATGCGAATCGACTGAACCCGTTATTAATACCATCATTGCATGTTGACTCATTCCTGCGGGATTTAATAAATCAATTATTGGATGTAAGCCACTAATCATTTTAAAAATAAGCAAGCAAACGATACTAATTAAAGCGATAACGCCTTGTCCATTAAAAATAGTACTCACCATCGAAGTAAATGAAATCATAAAAAGAACCCATAATTGATAAAAAACAATGGCTAGTATCATATCTAGAAATGAAATATTATTAAACAAAAAATTTACATAAGCGTAAGATACAACATATCCAAATGTCACACTAATAGCTACAAATGAGAAATTAGAAAAGAGCTTTCCACCGATGTATGATCCTACTTTTACAGGTCTTGTTAGAATAAAATCAAGCATCCCATTTGCTTTATCTGACTGAATGATGCCCATCATAGAAATGACAACAATCATAATGCCCAACTGATCGAATTGCGAACCAAGAGTTGCGGCCATTACCTGCGCTCCATCCTGCTGAATTATTGAAGGGTCAATCATAATGCCTTGATTTCCACCAAGCGAGGCTAAAATTGATGGTAAATAATATGTAACAACCGGTTGCGTTGCGCCTAAAAACATAAAAGCAAGGGGTAACCAAATAACTTTAAAGTCACGAAACATTTGTACATATTCTTTTTTAGTTAAAATATAAAAAGGCGTCATACACTCACCACCATTTTTAAAAAGATTTCTTCTAACGTCTCACTACTTCCAACTTCAAATCGAACAATATCTATTTTGTGTTCCAAAGTATCACGAATTAACCTATCTTTATTTTCAAGAACATTATCGAGAGTAATCTTCATTTTTTTTCCGATTACTTCTACATTTTTTACATACGAAAGTTTTTCAATGATTTGTACCCAAAGTATATTTTCCGATGCAATTTCAAGATGCACAACCGATTCACTGTTGTGAGTTAATAATTTTTCTATTGTCGTATCCTCGATTTTCATGCCTTGTTTCATGATGACAAATCGTTCACAGATTTCTTCTGCATCACCTAAAATGTGAGTTGATAATAAAATAGTCGTTTCATGTTTAATTTCTTGAATTAAATTTAAAACCTCTCTCCTACCTATTGGATCTAATGCCGAAACAGGCTCATCCATGACAATAAAAGATGGCTTATGTAAAAGCGTTTGGGCAATGCCCAATCTCTGCTTCATTCCCCCAGAAAATGTTTGGACTTTCTCATCTTGTTCGTTAAATAATCCAACTTTTGTTAATATTGCTGGTACTTCCTCAATAAGTGTTTCTTTTGCTATACCTGATAACTGTCCCATAAAGAAGAGTGTTTCTTTGGCTGTCATCCAATGGAAAAAGTCAGGGTATTGTGGAAGATACCCTATCTCTCTTTTCATATTTGAAATTTTTTTCCCATCTAGAAGTACTTCGCCTTTCTCTGCATATAAAATGCTTGCAATGATTTTAATTAACGTAGACTTTCCCGCACCGTTTGGCCCTATGAGTCCCACACACTGACCAGTTTCAACTTCCATAGTAAAGTTATTGACTGCTGTCTTGGATTTAAAGTTTTTTGTGACATCTTTAATTTCTAACTTCATAAGCTTTTTCTCCTTTTCGTCCAATAGTGAAATATAAAATGGGTCCAATTGTATTGAAAAATAAGATAACTATTGTCCATAAAAGAACATTTGTCCTTGTCTTACGATGCCGATACAAATCAAACAGTGCAATAAGAATAAGAATGAGTCCAACAACCATAAACGGTAATGCAATCTGTAGTACTGCTAACCAATCGATATCCTTCAATTCATTTAACCCATAGTGAAGTTTCATTAAAAATTCTCCTTTTCAAATACATTATCATTACTGATAATGATAACAATAACACACATTTTTTGGAATTGCACCTTTTTATTGCTTTCATTTTATGTTACCATTCATTATTATCTATTATGATAATATTATCAAAATGGAGAATACATTTACTTTCAACACACAGTTAACTACTTTTCTTCATCGAATCTAAACGAAGTCCAAACATGTTATTATTTCAAGTGGTTCTTCTCATAGGGGGTTACTATGTTACAAATAAAGATAGATACGAGCAGCCAATTGCAAATTTATAAACAAGTCGTAAATCAAATTATTGAACTTATTGCAAAAGGCCAAATTCAATACAATGATAGTCTTCCATCTGTTCGAAATATGGCGAAAGATATAGGAATAAACATACATACAGTTTCTAAAAGCTATCATGAACTTGAGAAAAAAGGCATAATAAAGATGGAGAATCGAGTAAAAGCAAAAGTTATCGCTAGCTCAAATCATGTAGTAGAAGATTTACAATTACACAATCTTGAACTTTCTGTAAAAACCATTATTATGGAGGCTTATGTAATGGGATTTAATAAGAAGAAAATTAGTCAATCTATCAAAAAAATTTTAGATGAATTGGATTAAATATAAAGAGAGAAAACTTGTATGATATATTGCAAATTTTTTAGTGTTTGCATTTCTCTCTTACAGGTTTTTTATTTGCAAATATCCATTTTCCACCGCATCTTGTATCCACAAGGTCCTCTACACTAAAAACTCGTTATCTGTTTCTTTTTTTCTGCATTCATGTCATTATGAACGAATGATTCTATGTATTTAAAACATACATCTAGATAATAATGATAATTCCAATCACAACCTAAAGGAGAAAAAATACAATGAAACATATAATATTTGATTTTGATGGTACACTTGCAGATTCTACAGCGGTGCTCGCCTCTGTATGGAACATAATCGCGAAAAAATATGAATTTAAGGAAGTGCAGTTAGAGGATATTGATTCACTAAAAAAAATATCAATTGCTGAACGAAGTAAATTATTTAACTTCCCCCTACACAAGCTTCCTATTATACTTCCTCAATTTTACCGATTATATCAACAGTCATTAAAAGAAGTTCATCTATTTCATGGTATGAAAGATGTTTTAAAGGAAATTGAAAGCAAAGGTTATACTATCGCGATTATCTCCTCTAATTCAAAAGACAATATTGTGGAATTTTTAAACACGAACGGCATCGACTATGTCTCTGAAGTACTGTGCTCTAGCCGTATTTTTGGAAAGGATAAAGTAATAAAAAAATATTTAAAAGAATCGAACATCAAAAGATCAGACGTGATATATGTTGGTGATGAGCAACGTGATATCATCGCATGCAAAAAAGTTGGTATTCCAATTATTTGGGTTGATTGGGGATATGACGCAATCGAGGTTATTCAATCAGAAGAGCCCGATTACAAAGTATTTTCTCCAGCCGAAATATTAAATATCATTTAAAGCAAGTAACAAATTTCAGATTTCCTTGCGCTCGCAAAAGAGACACTTCTTCAAAAGTGTCTACATACTTTTATCATTTAATTGTGTTTATTTCCGCCATGGGCTAGCGCTTTCCGCTCGGCATACGGTACGATGCAACTTGATTGCGCAAAGTTGCGTAAAGGAGTCGCCGCCCTCTACTCCTATAACTATAAAACAGGCAGCAAGATTAAATTTCTTGCTGCCTGTTGTCGTCAAAGCTAACCACGTGATTAGCTTTCTATTGAGTTGTAAGCTTTTTTAAAACCGCTTGGTATTTTTCTGATGTTCGCACTTCTACTGTTAAAAAATCTTTTCCATAGGTCGCCTTTATCAAAAATGGTACATCACTCGTGTTTTGAAACCTAAAATCTAACCCACCGTAGGACACCGTTGCATCTCTACCCTTTGGGACGTAGCCAACATCTAATGAATGATGGTGTCGCTCGACGAATTTTATAGGTAATTGATCGACTGCATTAAACAACGTTGAGGAAGTTTGGCATATCCCCCCACCGATGCCCATTACGAGTTCTTTATTAATAATTTCGGGTGCAGGCTGATAGCCGTTTTCTTCATCTCTAGGTCCAACGACAGTATTAAAAGAAAAAGTATCCCCGCTCCCTACAATAACATTATTAATGGCCTTTGCTGAAAGTTCAATATTTTTGTTTCTTCCTGCATCTGATGAATTGAAGTATGTTGAATAAGAAGCCACAACAACATCCTCTAAATACGGAATGTCTTCAAGATAATAGCCACTTTCTGTAATATACAATGGCATTTCTACCTTGCCCCCCGTTGCAGATGCAGCTAGCACCCTTTCAACCAACTCACTTTCTTTTAAAATCATCAAAGGGCTGCCTTTAATAATCCCACCTTTATCATCCAATTTGTCGAGTACCATTCGCTTATCTAAACCAACTACTGTACCTGTTCCTCTTGCTAACTGCTGTGCAAATTGTTCAATTTTCTTTTTATACGATTCAGAGTCTGTTTCATAACCTAGTTCCTGTGGTGATATGATGTGTATGATTTCCAAAGATTGCGGATCAACAATTTCAACCACTACAGGTCCAGCTTCCTGCTCCTTGTCCTCAGTGTACGTCACTGGCTGCTTGTCATCGTCAATTTCAATTTGTTCGTTCTCTAATTTTTCTTGACAACCAGCCAAAGCAATAGTACATCCTAAACAAAGTACAGCCATCCATCTCTTCAAGTTCAAACACCTACCTCTAACTTACTTACAGCAACATCTTATTCGACTAGTAAGGATAGTGTGTTTCTTTTCATGCATTTTTATTGGTATTTGCTTAAATAATTGTATATAAACTATGGAGAACTAGGATACTAACCAATCAATAGTGGTATAATTTTTATTCATTTTACATAATTTAACCAATTATAAAACTCTTCATAAAAAATTTAGTAGATGCTCACTTTTGTGGAGTGGTGAATTGTTCAAAATTAAGTGTTCGTCATATACTGTGTTTACAAACACCATCTACAGCAATTTCCTCTAATTAAAATCTTCCTCTCTTTCTTTGACCTTTTGCCTTTCGACAATTCATTTTTAAACTTAAAACCACTTATATAAAACTATGAACTTGCATAAAGTCCCATGTTTCTACTATATATATAGAAAAAGTCAACGAACAAAGTTATGGCTAGGACTATTAACATTCGAAAAAATGCTGAAGCTTGTAGTAAAATAAATTACATCATTATCCTAAATTTTGAAAAGGAGGTAGAAAAGATGCCTACTACACTATTATCTTCTAAATTAACGATTCCTCTCAATGCACCTGATTTAATTGAGCGAAAACAATTATTTGATCTTTTACGACTTCATACTTATAAAAAAGTAACGATTTTACGTGCTCCAGCAGGCTATGGGAAAACAACTGTCCTAAGCAGCTGGTTTGAAAATAGTAAGGAAGCTGTGGCTTGGGTTTCACTTGATGCTGCTGAAAATGATCCGATTCGTTATTGGACTTACGCTGTGCATGCCGTTGCCAAAGCTTATCAGTGCAATATAGACCAAATACTTGCTCCACTATTACATGCTCAAGACCTAGCAACACTTGAATTTTTTATCAATTCATTTTTGGAAGAACTCAATGCTTTAGCAAAACCAATACATATTGTATTAGATGATTATCATGTAATTGATAATCCCGCAATTCATCAACTTATGACTCAATTTATAGAGTACTTACCTTGTGAGGTACATATATATATTGCGACTCGGACAGCCCTTGCACTTCCTACCGCTAAGTGGCGTGTTAAACAATGGCTACAAGAATTCAATGCGGATCATTTACGCTTTACGTTGCAAGAAACTAAGCAATTTTTTTCCTGCAAACATGCGACTCCACTAAATCAACAACATTTACAAAATGTTTTAGACAAAACGGAAGGATGGGTAGCTGGATTATTGTTAACGCGCTTAGCGAATGAACAACAGGTGAACCCAATCGATAATATCGCGCAGCCGTTTATTTCTGAGTTTCTATGGCAAGAAATTATTCAAAACCTTCCGTCAACAACACAAAAGTTTCTCATACAGACATCTCTACTGCACGAACTAGAACCTGCTATATGTGACCAACTCACAAAGCAATCAAATAGCCTTGAATTGTTAGAAAGTTTAGAAGCAAAAGGTCTATTTATCATTCGTCTGCAATCAAAAAAGCCTGTTTTCCGCTACCATCATTTATTTGCTGAGGCTTTACAATTAGAACTAAACAAACAATATTCAGTTCAGCAAGTACGATTGATTGTCCAAGAAGTTGCTCATTCTATTTACAAACAGGGAAATTATAATTCTGCCATTGAGCTAGCGCTTAAATATGAACAATATGAACAAGCAACTTCATGGATAACAGAACATCTTGTACAGCTCTACGCTTCTGGGCAAACTACAACATTTATGCGCTGGCTACAACAACTTCGGGGTGCTCACTATGTCGTTCCATATGAGATGCTTGTTATCGGCTTCCTAACTTCTATTACAACAATGGACACCAAAATAGCTACTTCCGTTATGGAGGAGCTTGAAATGCGACAACATGTAGAACATTGGATGGAGCAAGAAGAGCATGCTGCGATGGCATATATTTATGAAAGTGCTAAGGCATATGCTATCGTCGCTTCTGGTGGAAATTTACAGTTAGTTGAAGAAATTATGCGCAATCTGCTTGCTAAAGGGCCTGCGCCCTCACGCTGGGATAACGTTCCGATTCCTTATAATATTTTCGAATACAAGCTTTCTCGCACTAGTATCGGCTCAAAAGGGAAACTTCAAATAATGGAAGATGGCGAAGCAGTTGGCAAACTTTTTCGAGAGACATCGTTACAAACTGCAAATGTTACAGCATTTAGCTATGGGGTCGCTGCTGAATCTTTATACGAACGAAGTTTAATAGAATATGCTCAAAAGGAGCTTGAAATCGCCATTGGTTTAGGTCATCATCATCAAGATGCTGGTTTATTTATTCCTATGTATTTATTAAAAGCGAAAATTTACACACATCAACAACAAGCAACTACAGCTCGTGCGATGCTAGCACAAGTATTAGAAGATGTTTCGGAAAAACATTGGCGAACTTCCATTCAAATTATGCAAGCTTATTGTTTTATAGTTGATGGAGATAGTCAAAATGCAGAGATGCTATTGCAGGCGACAAAAACGAAGCAACCATTTTGGCAGCTCGTTTATGCTCGTTTACTGTTATTAAAGGGCGAGCTAAACGATGCATTATCTTTTGTCATTCAAGTGAAAACGAAGGCTCAGCAAGATGAGCAAATCGCAACGATTATAGAAGCCACCGTGTTAGAGGCTATTTGCCAGCATCGTTTAGGAAACACTTCTATCGCATTAGATATTTTACATGAAGTGTTACAATTAGCAGCAAAATATTATTATGTTCGGACGTTAATAGATGAGAAGGAGCTACTCCCCATTCTAGAGCAATATTTTCAATTAGAATCGTATGCATTAAAATGGAATCCTTACCCAGATTATTATTTCAATTATCTTCAAAGTTGCACAACAAGTGTCGCTCGTAATGAAATATTGACACCACGTGAAATGGAATTGCTCGATCTTTTAGCCAATGGTGTCACCAATCGAGAAATTGCGAAGCTACTTAATTTATCAGATGGAACCGTACGCGTTTATTTATCTACTATTTATCAAAAACTAGGTGTCAAATCCCGCACGCAAGCAATACTCCACTCGAAAAAGTAAATATGAGAATGAGCATCTGACAGCGATTGTTGTTAGTTGCTCTTTTTAGTTTTATTTAAGGATATTTGGCAAAACAATGAATATTCCCTTAAAATTGTTTTATTTTTCTAATAATTTTATAATGTAATTAGAACAATCGTTCAATTTTTAAAAAGGAGATCTTTCTTGAATACAAGACGTTATGACAGCGAAATCGCTAAAAATGAAATTATGAAACATGCGTCCATCTTATTTGCACAAAAGGGTTATAACCAAACATCCGTCGGAGATATTTCCAAGGCTGCAGGTTACAGTAAAGGTCATATTTATTATCATTTTGAAAATAAAGAAAAGCTTTTTGTCCTTTTAGCACAAAACACAATGCAAGATTGGTATAGTAAATGGCAGCAAAAAGAACAAAGCTACTTAACAGCAACAGATAAATTGTACGGCATGGCAATTCATGTTCTTTATAACTATCAGACACCTTTATTAAAATCAGGTCAGGAATTAGCTGCAAATCCAACAATTAGTGCGCAATCTCTACAAAAGCTAGCCGATTTAGCAATCGTCCCTATGGGAGCATATCGTGCCATTTTTCAAGAAGGCGTAGATAAAGGCGAATTTATCGCTGGTAATATAGATGAATGGTCTGTTCTTCTCGGTACATGGTTGGGAGGGTTATGTCAACTTACCGATGCACAAGAATTACAATTACTTGAACCACTTTTTAAACAAGCAATTGCCATCTTTTTAGTATCAATCCGAATTGGAGGAAATTAAAATGAGAGTTGCATTAATTGGTGATAGTTTAACGGAAGGTCGTCCAGGAGTATCTTTCTCGAATCTTTTGCAAGAAAAGTATCCAGACATTACTTTTACCAATCTCGGCAAATCCGGCGAGACGGTGAAAAGTTTGCATTCGCGCTTAATAAAAGAACCATTAGCTACTGATTATGATTTTGCTTTTCTCTGGATTGGGGTCAATGATGTTTATTCTAAATTGCTAAAAGTTCAAGCAAAGCCCGTTGTTAAAGATCACGAGGAATTTCGCACATATTTCACAAAAGTAGTAGAGCTAATACTCTCTTCATCTAAGCAAATTATAATCGTATCACCAGCCATTGTAGGTGAAAACATGTTAAATGAGCCTAATCAAGAATTGAAAGATTTATCAGCTATAATGCAATCTGCTTCGCTCAAATATCAAAATTTTTGTTTCTTAAACTTGCAATCCGTCTTTGAACAACAGTTGTCTAATGTAACTAGCTCAGACTATATCGGCACGAGTATTTTAAGCGTTATGAAGGATGTGCTATTTTATAAAAAGGCTTCTCGCATTAATCAACTTTCTAAAAAGCGAGGACTCCATTTAACACTAGATGGAATTCATTTTAATAGTAAAGGTGCTAAAATTGTAGCAGATGAATATGCAACAAAGATTGACCAACTTTTATTTACTAATAATAGTGAGTTAACTAGTTAATGTACAAAAAAAGAACTGTTCCTATTACGTTGGAACAGTTCTTTTAGCTTGTCGACAAAAGGGATTAAGAATAGAAATCTTAATCCCTTTTGTTATTTTTATTGTAAAAAAGGGGCTCTTACTTTCGTCTTGCCATACTCTTAAGTAGACTGCTAGCAATACATATAAAGTTGATTGGAGTGGAGGGCGGACGACTCATGCGGGAATGCACAATACGAAAGACGCAACAGACCGCGCGTTAGCGAGGGTTGGGGCTGACGATGTGCCCGCGGAAAGCGCCAGCCCGTAGCGGAAATCAACGGCAGTAGTCATCCTCTATATTAATTTTAAACAAAAAAGGACTAAAGACAAATTTGAAAAACTCCGAGTTTGTCTTTAGTCCTAAAGAACTATTCCTATTACGTTAGAACAGTTCTTTTATATTATTTTTGTATAAACATTTGAGACCAGTAATTACCATCTTTCACAAAGCCTACACCGATATGTGTATAGTTTTTGTTTAGAATATTTGCTCGGTGTCCTTCACTATTCATCCAAGCATTTACGACTTCAGTAGCTGATTTTTGACCTTTGGCAATATTTTCTCCAGCTGATTTATACGTAATACCGAAGTTTTTCATCATTGTAAATGGTGTGCCATATGTTGGACTTGTATGATCGAAGTAGTTTTTATCATGCATGTCTTGAGATTTATATTTTGCTACTCTTGAAAGCTCCCAATCTTCTTTTAATGCTGGAAGACCTGCTTTTGCTCGTTCTGCATTGACAAGTTTAACTACTTCTTGCTCTACAGATGCTTGCTCATTTGTTGGAATATTAATTTTTTGTCCAATGTTAATTTGATCAGGATTTGCTAGTTGAGGATTGGCATCAATTAGCTCCTGCACGCCTGTTTGAGTGTTTACGGCAATTTTCCAAAGAGAATCACCTGCTACTACTGTATATGAATCAGCTGCCATTGCGCTGATTGGTACTAATAATGATACGGATAATACGGATGCCATCGCGACTTTTTTTACTTTTTTAAACATGTAATTCATTCCTTCCTGTTTTGCTCTATATTCATGGTAAATAGTTTTGCAACATAATTCATCACTAAATATTTGGAAGGATTTTTACAGTTGTATTACATTTGAAATAATTGACGAATAGATTGCCAGATTAACGGTCTTTTTTCTCAACTTTTTAGTAATAAATTTGAAATATAGTTGTAACAGGAATATATTACTACAAGATTTTTAGTAGAAATGATACCTTTTCATTTATTTAATACCCAATAAATAGAAAATAAATTGTTTTAATGCCTAATTGTTTGAGTGCCTGACACTCTCCTAGGTATGCACCTAGCATCATATCAGCTTGTTAAAGCGTAAAAATCCACTTCGCTTTCCGCGGGCAG
>NZ_JBNNUU010000001.1:175843-361603 GCF_050280025.1 Lysinibacillus sp. NPDC093712 | reverse complement strand
CACGTTGTAAGCCGCAACCCTCGCGTACGCGCGGATTTGTTGCGTCTTACATTTCGTGCGTTCCCACAGGAGTCTTCGTGGATTTTTACTTGGTTATTTAAAATTGTTTGAGTGCCTGGCACTCGCCTAGGCATGTACCTAGCATCCTATCAGCTTGTTAAAGCGTAAAAATCCACTTTGCTTTCCGCGGGCACGTTGTAAGCCGCAACCCTCGCGTACGCGCGGATTTGTTGCGTCTTACATTTCGTGCGTTCCCACAGGAGTCTTCGTGGATTTTTACTTGGTTATCTAAAATTTGTTTAAGTGCCTGACACTTTGAAGTCATCTCGGTAAACCCTACTGGCTATACCCATGAAAATTCAGAATTGTTTGAGTGCCTGGCACTTTTATTTATTTATCTTTGAAATTGTCGTATCTTCTATGAAGGTTGTTGTATTGAATAAAAATAGCACATCTTCAATACCATTTTCAGTCATATACTGCGTTATATTACCGTTATAGTAGCGCAGGTCGATGACATGTATTTCAGGGATATGATTTGTCAAAAATGGAATGACGTTATGAGCATAAGAGTCTTTGATGACTAAAAGCTTCTGTTGTTCTATCTGCTGTGGGTCAAGCTTTGTCGTAAGCTTCATTAGCGCATGTACTCCTCCTAAGAAATAAGAATATTGATCCTTTTTCTTAAGAAAGCTTGTATCATACATTGTAGTGAAGGTTTGATTAGAATCTGCGATATACATCTCTGTCTCTACTTGCTTACGTGGAATATAAGCTTGAATTTGATCAGGCGTTACATTCGTGAATTGACTTCGAGTATGATAGCTTCCAAGAAATGAATTACTAACGTTATTAATTAAAAAATCGCTCTGTGAAAGAGGCTCCCAACCCATTTGCTTTGCATACGCAACATACGCTAAATAGGCTCCATATGTCGTCCAATGATGGTCCGTACGGTAGAAAATGGTTTCAGATGCATGTGGCTCTAAAAAATCAAAACCATTGATAAACGTTAAGTCATTGTGCAATTGCCCTTCTATTAATTGATTGACTTTCTTTTGAGGATACGTTGGTGCTAACCACGGTAAGCGCTCTGGATAAAGACCAATTGATGTCGGTGCAAGCAAAAATGTCATGTTCACTTTTGGATGCTTATAGGCAAATTGCTTTACTGCATTAATATCTTGTTGCACTTTCGTATTATCCGGCTCTGTAAACTTGTCGAATAAATAGCCGTCTTTCCCTTGATAGATGTCATTATTCTCTTGTTGCAAGCGGCCTTTTTCTGTGGCGGATTTCAACCACAACCATTTGTCCCGAAATGGGAAATGATCTGTGACGAAACGCTCCACTTCCTCAGCATATTTTTTCGACATTATATCATCCCATGTTAAACGTGGTGCTGCTTGTAAATATCTATTTTCCAGTTCAGAGAAGCGCTGATGAGGCAAAATGAAAAATAGTAGAGCAAAGAACAGCATCGTACCGACAAAACCAAAAACTAATAATCGCTCTGCATTTTGCTTCAAATTTGGCTACCTCCTTAAAAACGAAAATATAAAAATGGATTAAACGTAGCGTCGACTAAATAAGCTACAGAAAGAAAATACAATAAGCCATACCAAGCAATTTGAAATAATGATAACTCACTCGTTTTCTTCCATAATTTCATCGGTATTGAGGCAATGATTAACACCAGTAGTAGCATTACATTCGTATAAAAATAGTAGCCAGTGTCATTATTCCAAAGTGATTGCCCATTAAATCCGAACATGGCAGCTAAATAGGCTCCTATTAAAGATGGTTGATCGAAAGCGAACAATACCCATCCAACTAAAATAAGGAAAATAGCGTATAAATGTCTTGACCAACGAGGTAGGCGAGAAAGTAACGATAGCCCCCACCATTTTTCAACAATCAGGATGACGCCGAAATACAACCCCCACCAGATAAAATTCCAACTCGCTCCATGCCAAAAACCTGTAAGTAGCCAAACGATTAAAATGTTGCGCATTTGTTTGGCTAATCCTCTGCGATTGCCACCAAGTGGAATGTATACATAATCTCGGAACCAGCTGCTCAGTGAAATATGCCACCTTCTCCAAAAATCAGTAATGCTTTGGGCAATATAAGGCTTGTTAAAATTTTCATTAAATCGAAAACCAAACATTAAGCCAAGTCCAATCGCCATATCAGAATACCCGCTAAAATCAAAATAGATTTGGAAGGCAAAAGCAATAATTCCTAACCAAGCTGTCAACATAGGCATCGTTTCAACATTCGAGCTAGAAATCGTGTCCCAAAGTAAGCCTATATTATTTGCAAGTAGCACCTTTTTAGCTAAGCCAATAATAAAGCGCTGCACACCTTCTGCAAACATACTTATACTTTCTGCACGATGCTGGAGTTGTTGAGCAATCGTATTATATGTCACGATTGGGCCAGCCACTAATTGTGGAAACAGTGCGACAAACGTACCGAAATCAATCCAGTTCCGCTGTGCTTTCGCTGTTCCCCTGTAGACGTCTATAATATAAGACATTGATTGGAACGTATAAAAGGATATGCCGATTGGCAAAGGAAGTTCAGTTAAAGGAATATCCGTGCCAAGTAACGCATTCACATTGTGAATAAGAAAATCTGCATATTTAAAATAAGATAACAGCATTAAATTGACGATAATAGAGCATACAACAATGCCCTTTCTTTTTACTGACGACATATTTGGCTTATCTAATAACAAACCGAAACTATAATCTGTCAGCGTAGACACTAGCATAATAACGATATAAACTGGTTCGCCCCATGCATAAAAAATTAAACTCATTAAAAATAAAATTAAATTTCTAATTTTTCGAGGCGAGCAATAATAAAGCGTTAGCACTATTGGCAAAAATACGAATAGAAAGAGCAGGCTACTAAATACCATGTGCTATTTTGTTTCGAAGAAGCTATCGTAAACTTTTATCAGCTCGTCGGCACTATCAGAAATCACTATTAGTACATAATTTCCTTTTGTAATTAGTTTGTAGTTTTTAGCATTTTCGTATTGATCTGGTAAATATTGTTCAAAAAGTTTTTGGACATTTTCTGCACGTTGTTTTACTGCCGCTTCGATGTCTGGGATATCCTTAGCGTCTTTTACTTTGAATATAGCAATTTCATTTGATTTAACATTCATCATTGGGATTCGTACTGAATAATCCTCGAGCTTTGCCGCATCAATATTGTATAGATCCTTTAATTCTTCTGCAGATAATTCCATTAAAACAGGTTGCTCTACCTTTTCTAACATTTCGTCTGCCATTTCCTTTGCAGACTGTTTTACTTCAATTGTTGACTCTTTATCTCCAGAGCAAGCCGAAATTACCATGGCAAGCATAGCCGTTAATAGTATCATTATTGTTTTTTTCATGTTAAAAACTCCTTTTTTATTGTGATTCAATGGGAGTAGACGTGGATCATCTACTTACGTTACATAAAAAATTGTTTTCTTACATAATTTTTTGCGCTTTGTAAAAAAATTATACTTTTTTTAACAGGAAATACTTACCTCCATCCATTTCTCTATGTAAAAATATCCATAAAAAAATGGTATATCGAGATGTTTTCGATGTACCATTTTCATGTGTAAATTCATTTTCTCGATAGCCGATAAACTAAAGCGATATACAGTAAATCATACATTAAGGTAGCCATAGAGGTAATGGTAATGAATGCGGTTCTAAAATAAATAAAGAAACCGACGGCAGCAAATAATGTCCCAATCATTTTACAAACCGCAATGGACATAGATTGCCCGGCTAAACTTCCCCTGCCGAGCAATAAACCGATAAATAGTCCAGACATCATTAAATTTTGTACAAATGCCGCGTATTTTCCTTCCATATCATGTAGTTCTTGTGAGAGTGAAATAATTATTAAAAAGCTTACGGCAAGTGTAAATAGGAATGATGTGTAAAAAAGTTTTGATGAAATCTTTTTTTTATATTCATTGCGCCCATATATTAAATATTGCCACATAATGACAAGATCGAGTACAAACCATATAAACGAAATAACTCCTTGTAAACCATTTTGCGGATAAATAAATGTAAAGATAAATTCCCATGAAATATTGGCACATATTGCAACCATTGGCATACCATATTTCTCATCTTGAAAGCTTCGTTTAATAATAAGTATGTATGTCAAAATCCAAAATAGTCCCATGCCTAATTGGCAAATAAATAGAAAATAATATTGACTCATAAACACGCTCCCTTTAAATTTGCTTGATAGAATGCAACCTCTTCTTTGTTACTGTATGACTAGTAATGAATCTATTATGTCCGTTGTAAGAGGTACAATTTTTTATACAAGGAAAATATAGCGTGCCAGTCAATTAGCCTGTAAGTTAAGATGCACGTTGCATAAGCTATACATTGGCAATTCAATTCGATATAGTTAAACGGGGTGATGATATGAAAACTAAAATTTATTACAACAATGAGCAGTTCATAGCAGGAACTACCTTAAAAGATAGTACGGAACTCGAACAAAACAATATGGCACTACACGTTTGCACAAGCCCAGATGATGTAGTAATCAATCGAACAAATTTAGCCGCAACATTACACTGTGATGTAAATGATTTTATTTGTACGCAGCAAACACACAGTGCTAATTTTCATCGAGCGACGTTAGCTGATAAAGGGTTAGGGGCACTGCGACAAGATACAGCCATTGCGAACACTGATGCGCTCTATACTTTTGAAAAGGATTTAATGCTTTGTAGTTTTACGGCTGATTGTGTACCTGTCATTTTTTATAATAATCATCATGGTGTTATCGGTGTTATTCATTCAGGCTGGCAAGGGACAGTCAAAGAAGTGACAGTTAAACTCTTTCAGCATTTAGTAGAGACAGAGCAATGTAGCCCTCAAGACTTCTACGTGCAAATCGGCATGGCACTTAGCCAACAGAAATTTGAGGTAGATGCCGATGTCTACGAACAATTTAATCGTCTAGGCTATGCAGATAATTTTATGTATTACAATGCACAAACAAATAAGTATCATATTGATAACCAACAAACTGTGAAAAAGCAATGTGAGCTTGCAGGCATTCCTTCACATCAAATTACAATTGATGATACGTGCACGTTTCTTAGTGACGAAGGTTTCTCCTACCGTCAAGATAAACAATGTGGCAGACATTTGAGCTTTATCATGCGAAAATCATAAGGACCACATACTACTAACATACAAAAAGGCAATTTATCACAATTTTAATATGATAAATTGCCTTTCCTTCTATATGGTTATTTCACATATCCTCATTTTTTAAACTGCACAGAAAATGGCTATCCTATATAATATGTCGCTTGGTTTTCTAGTTCATTATTGTATAGGAGGAATAATAATTCATATTCCATATATTATTTTACTTAGCTTGGTCATTTCGTTTTTAAATATATTTGATGGCATTGCAACGCACTTTGGATTACTTCACAATAAAATTGAAGAGTTAAACCCGATTATGGACTTTTTATGGGTTTCAAGCCATGCGTTGTTTTTAACAGTGAAAATGATGCTGTCATTATCCATTTCCTATCTTTCCTATTTAGTTTATAGACTGAGCGGCACTCGTTTTCAAAAACTATACACCATCTGTTTATCGGGAATTCTTATCCTTTACTTAGCTATTTTTAGCATTCATTTGTATTGGCTAATAGTACTTTAAACTAATTTCCCATGCTTTTTGGAAAGATGATTATTTTAATGTTCCCGTACTAATGATTGATGTTTTCACATGAACATCGATTGCTACTTTACTAACGATTTCCCTCTTCTTTTCAGTGGTCCATTTTCCGTAATAGTACATTCGGAAATATTCACTTATACCACTTGGGTCTACTTGCCATTCATTAAGTTTACCTAAAAATTTTTTAATATCATGCTCTAACTCTTTATTTACGTCTTTTTCTAATTCCGCTAAGCTTTCCGTTGTAAATAAATCATTTTCTCTTTCGCCTTTGTACTCACTTAATGTTCCTTTTATCTCAATTGATATAGTGAGCTTGGGTGAAGTCATACTTTTATTGCTCTTTATGTGCACATCATTTTCAACTAAGTCAATTAATAGTTTTTCTTTGCCATGTCCCTGTTCCATAGTAATATCCAATGGGGCAAGGTTTTTTCTTCCTTGTATTGCTTGAATAATAAGTGCCTCTTTTGGATTTATTAATTCAAACATTTGGTTACCTTTAAACACGGCAATTCCTTTTATTTCAATTTTATCGCTGTTTTTATCAACAAACGGAATAATAGGATCAAATACAGGATTAGTAATCGTATACATAAAATCGTGAATGTTTGTATTAGGATTAAATGCTGTATTAATGCTTGGTTGCAATAAATCATTTAAATAAAAATTAATATTCGGTTTATCCGGATAATTATATTTCAGCATTTCTTCTCCCTTTTCCTTCACGATCGCAATAAGTACTTTATTACCAACTTCGGCATTCCGGTATAAATGTTGAATTACTTTTCGCACATTACCCTGACGCGCAAACTCCTCATTAAACAACACAACACGTAATTGATTAAAAACAATTTTTTTGTCTGAAAGCTTTTCTATTTCGACAATTCCATTTGAGACGAGGTCCGTGACGACCGTAAAAGTCTGTGTACTCCGTTGTGCTTCAGGAGAATATTGAGGAATTGCGACGGTTAGTTTCATATTGTCCTTGTCTATATAATCAAAGGCGATAATACCAACCATACCGACATCTTCAAGTGGTACTTTTTTTTCTCTTTCTGAACAAGCAACCAAAAACAAAAGCTGTAAAAAAAGCATAAGACAAAGAAGTTTTTTGCTCATAATTGCACCTGCTTCTTTTTTCGAAGTGCATAAACCATAATTAATAAAATAGGCCATAAAATTAACATATAGGCAACATAGTTTGCACCAGTAAATAATTTTTCTTGAAAATCTCTTGAAAAAGGCATTTTAACAACAAAGAAAATAATTATTGCTAAAATATATAAATAAGCATTACTTTTTTTAGATAGTAAAGAATCTACACCTTTTTTCGCACACCATAAATAAACAGCCACCGTAGATAATATTAAAAATACCCATAATGTAATGCCGAAAATATCAATCCTTTCAATAAAAGAAAACTCTCCAGCTTTAAATAAATTTAATACTGAGAATTCAACATTTTTCAGCTGCCATTCAGAATAGTACATCACACTAATCGCTGTTGTGATAAAACAAATTAGAATACTTATCCAAATGCCTATTAACGTATGCCGGTATGCTTTTTTTTGATCGACAATGTAAGGAAAATAAAACATGATTAACTCATAGCCTAAAATCGATAAATAACTTCTTTTTATCGCTTCATAAAAGTCATTCACACTAAAAAAATTATATAAAGGTAGAAAATGACTAAAATCACCCTTTTCAAATGCCCAATGTGTAAAATATACCATTCCAATCGTTAGAAAAAAGGTCATTGTACAAAATCTCGCAATAGATTTAATGCCTCCACTGACAATGTAAACGAGCAATAATAAAAAACACAAAACAGGGCCAGTAATTGTTTGCTCTTGAAGCGCAGTACTTTGAATGAGATGCATATAATTACTAATAATCCCTGCAATAAAAATAATAAATTGAATAACGAAAAAAAGGTTGATAAATTTCCCTAACCATTTACCGAGTAGAATTTCATTTATTTTGAATAGGTTTTCATTTGGATATTTTGAATTAATCCAAATCATTGGGTAAAGAGTAACACTCGCAATAACGCCAAAAAGTAGTGGCATAAATGCCTGGCTATATCCTAAAGAACTAAGTTGCTGAGGTAATGAGAGAATGCCAGTACCGATCATTACGCTTTGTGCCAAAAAAACTACATGATAAGCATTTAATAGCTTCCTCTTGCTCTTACCTGTACTCAACTTTAACCACCTCAAATTCTGTAACAGCTTTTATTTTTTTTGCGCTCTAGAAATACCTTTCTTTTCGTTTAAATATTTTATTGGAAAGCGAATAATACTATCCATTAAATCTTTCGCTTTACGAGGAACGACTGGACTCATATATGGTGTACCTAAAGAATTCAATCGTAATAAATGAGCAAATAGCCATGCAAATGCGAGCATTAATCCGTATAATCCAAAAAGCCCTGCAGATAAAATAAAAATATAACGAATAAATCTACTTGTATTACTCAATAAAAAGATCGGTGGAAGGAATGACAGTAAGGCAGATGTTGCAACTAATACAATTAAAATATTACTAAGCAATCCAGCTTCAACAGCCGCAGTACCAATAACGATACCTCCTACGATACCAATCGTTTGACCGACTTTAGCAGGCATTCGTGACCCAGCTTCGCGCAACACTTCAATAATTAACTCTATAAACAAAACTTCTATTAGTGGTGGAAATGGAACTTTACTTCTTGATTCCTGCAAGTTTAACAATAGCTCATACGGTAAAATTTCAGGATGAAAAGTCAAAGCAGATATATACATCGGTGTAATCATTATGGTTAGAAAAAAACCAAAAAATCGGAGCATCCGAAGCAACGATGCCGTTGTCCAACGGTTATAATAATCTTCGACAGAAACAAACATTTCAAAAAATGATGTTGGACAAACAATAGCTGCTTGGCTATTATCCATAAAAATCACGATTCTTCCATCAATAAGATACTGACTGACACTATCTGGACGTACGCTCATATAGTGCTGTGGGAAGGGGGATAACGGATTATCTTCAATCAATTGCTTGAGCTCTGATATATCTGTAAAGAAAGGATATTGTAATTTATCAATTCGCTCTCGTAGCCTGTCTAAATTTTCTTTATTTACGATATTGTCCATATACAAAATTGAAATTTTAATATTTGTTTCTGTTCCTACAGTGCGCGTTTCATTTTTTAACATCGGATTTTGGATTCGTCTTTTTACTAATGAAATATTGGTCTCTAATGATTCTGTAAAAGCATCTTGAGGCCCAATAACTGTTGACTCCGTTTCGGTATTCGTGATGGAACGTGTAGGAGCACTATAGGTGTCAATTACCTGTAATAGAGCTGGTTTGTGGAAAAATAATAAAGTTTGACCAGCATTTAATTTTTGTATAATTATATCTATATCTTCTAAGTCAACTGATTCTGACACTTGAAATATTTGATTAACATGATTCGCTAACGGCATGAAAACCATCGATTGTATTGTCATTTTCTCGATAAGAGAGGAGAAATAAAAAATCGTAACAATCCCTGCGTCTGTAATCATCTCTTTAATAACAACATCATCAATTTCTTGTATTTTTTCCTTTATTTTTTCAATTGCTTGCTGTTCTTTTTCTTCCATGTTATTTCTCCCCCCTTATAAAACGTATTTAAAATTGACACAACCTATTTAACGCTTATATGTACCTCGCATACATCATCACCATATTATTCATGTAGTTTGTCCTTTTTCTGAATAAATATGTATTAATTGTTTCTTTAGTAATGACAAAAAAGGATATATCTCGAGTAAGAGATATATCCTTCAGACTGTAGACAAACTCGAAGTTTTTCGAATTTGTCTATAGTCCTTTTTTAAAAAAACTAATATGGGGGATGACTACTGCCGTTGATTTTCGCTACGGGCGGGCGCTTTCCGCGGACACATCGTAAGCCGCAACCCTCGCTAACGCGCGGTCTGTTGCGTCTTACGTTCTGTGCGTTCTGAGCAGGAGTCGCCCACCCTTCACTCCAATCAACTAGTGTCAACACGCTCTTTCAAAGGAAAAAGTGAAAATACAGTACAATTATCGCACTTATGATTATATATGATATTTAGAGGTCTACTGCCGTTGATTTCCGCTACGGGCGGGCGCTTTCCGCGGGCACATCGTAAGCCGCAACCCTCGCTAACGCGCGGTCTGTTGCGTCTTACGTTCTGTGCTATTCTGAGCAGGAGTCACCTGCCCTCCGCTCCAATCAACTTTATATGTATTGCTAGCAGTCTACTGTAATTACTACTTGGACATGGCAAACCCATAGAGAGGGATGCTCGAAGCGTATGGTCAAGACGAAAGTAAGAACCCATTTTTTACAATAAAAATAACAAAAGGGATTAAGAATGGAAATCTTAATCCCTTTTGTCGACAAGCTTAAGGATATATTTCGAGTAAGATATATCCTTTTCTATTATTTTGTATGTTTATTTTCAGATCGACTTTTCCCAATACCGAACACATAATAGCTCAGTGTAATAAGAATAAGGAAAATAATCCCTACAACTAATGAAACTCGAGTATCCTCATTAAACCACATACCGATGAGTACCATTATTAAAAACGCAATTGTAGCATAGTTTGTTAAAGGAGCAAAAGGCGTTTTAAATGGGTGATTTTCCAATTGCGACCCTTTAACTTTTCTAAAGCGAATCTGACTAATCAAAATGACAAACCACGGAATCATCCCTGGCAGTACACTAGCACTATAAACATAGACAAATAGGTTTTGTGGAGCAATGTAACTTAAAATAACGCCAACCACTAAACCAACGAGTACACCAGTTGTACCTAGGATTGGTACACCATTATTTGAAAGCTTTGCAAAAAACTTAGGTGCCTGACCATTCATAGCAAGCGTGTAAAGCATGCGCCCGGCGCTATAAATCCCACTATTACAGCCACTCATAGCTGCTGTAATCACGACAAAGTTAATGATACCTGCCGCTGCGGTAATACCCACTTTTGCGAAAGTGGCAACAAACGGACTGCCGATAGTCCCTAACTCATCCCATGGATAAACCGTTACAATAATGAAAATGGCACCGATATAGAAAATTAATATGCGCCAAATAATACTTTGTATCGCATTCGTAATTGTTGTTTGCGGATTTTTTGCTTCTCCCGCCGTAATCCCGATAAGCTCTACCCCTTGGTAAGCAGCAACAACTAAAGATAATGCAAAGAAGAAACCTGTCCATCCTCCAGTAAAGAAGCCTCCGTGGGCCCAAAGATTTGATAGTCCAATTGCAATGCCTCCATTGCCAATACCAAAGAAGATTAGGCCAAAGCCCGCCACAATCATTAGCACAATCGTGACAATTTTTATCATCGCAAACCAAAACTCAAATTCCCCAAACGATTTAACTGAAATAAAATTGGCAACACCAAGTATTACCATAGCAATCAATCCAGGAATCCAAGCTGGCAAATCAGGGAACCAATACTGCATGTACGTTCCGACTGCGATAATTTCGGACATCCCAACGATAACCCACTGAAACCAGTTACTCCATGCAGTTAAATAACCTGCTAATGGATGAATATATTTATAACCGAATGTTGCAAATGATCCCGTACTTGGCTCAACATAAAGCATCTCACCCATTGCACGCATGATAAAAAATATAAAAATGCCTGATATAGCATATGCAAGGAGCACGGACGGCCCAGTCCATTGAATAGCACTGGCAGAACCCATAAATAGACCTACACCTATGGTACCACCAAGAGCAATCATTTGAATATGTCGTGCCTCCAAGCCTCTATTTAATTCTTTTTTTGCCACTTGTATACGCCCCTTTCCACTAATATTGCTTCAATAATTTACTTTATAAATAATAATAAATTCTTCCGATAAATACAAATGTATTTTTAGGAAAAACATATTTTTTGTTAATAGTAGAATTAAAACAGCAAGCTTATTATCGCGTAACTTTGTTGTAATGTACTTTAAACCAAAACATTTGATATGGCGTAAAATCCACTTATAGCAAGGTATAAGTGGACAAACTCCATGTGAAATTTATTATTCATTGTTGAAATAAAGATACGTACTGCATTACAATTATTAAATTTAAAACAAACGAATAAAAATTGTTTTCTGTATACAAATAATTATTTCAGAATATTCTTAATTGTTATCCCGTGCACATATAATCCCTTATTTTTCATCTAATTTTTATATTTCTTAAAATTCCATCAACTTAACGAGGAATTAGCAAAAACAATTGACCTGAAAGTCAAAAAAGTATAATATTTTTACATATTTCTATGAAAAAGAGGCTTACATGTGAGAAATTTATTATTTAGAAGAAAAAATATAGCGGATTTATTAAAAAAAGATGGAACAATTCAGCTCAAGCAATCGCTAGGCGCTTTTGACCTTATATTGCTTGGCGTTGGCGCTATTGTTGGAACAGGGATTTTTATCTTGCCTGGCACAGTTGCTGCCACTCACGCAGGACCTGGAATTGTTTTTTCATTTATCATAGCTGCTATCGTTTGCGCATTAGCTGGCATGTGTTATTCAGAGTTTTCATCGAGTGTACCTGTCACTGGGAGTGCCTACACATATGGGTATATTGTATTTGGGGAAATTGTTGCTTGGCTAGTTGGCTGGGCACTGCTTTTAGAGTATGGCTTAGCCGTTGCTGCCGTTGCAACAGGGTGGTCATCTTATTTAAGTGCTTTACTTGCTGGCTTCGAAATTTCGATTCCAACAGCAATCTCGGGTTCATTCAATCCCTCCGCAGGTACGTATATTAACTTACCCGCTATTGTCATAATTTTCGCTACTGCATTTTTCTTAACACTTGGCATAAAAGAATCAACAAGATTAAATTCCATTATGGTGTTCTTGAAAGTTGCAGTAATTTTACTATTTATTGGCGTGGGTATATTTTATGTCGAGCCAACAAACTGGCAGCCATTTCTACCATTTGGCGTAAGCGGAGTATTGGGTGGCGCAGCACTTGTATTCTTCGCTTACCTAGGATTTGATGCTGTTTCATCAGCAGCTGAAGAAGTAAAAAATCCTCAACGGAATATGCCCATTGGAATAATTGGTTCACTATTAATATGTACTGTTCTGTATGTCGTTGTCTCACTAGTACTAACAGGCATGGTGCCGTACACACAGCTAAACGTCAGTGACCCTGTAAGCTATGTCATGCAGCTCGTTCATCAAGATTGGATTGCTGGTATCATTTCATTAGGTGCAGTTGTAGGAATGATGACAGTTATTCTTGTTATGTCCTATGGAGGGACACGCTTACTATATGCACTAGGTCGTGATGGTTTACTACCAAAAAGCATGGCAGAGCTAAGTCCAAAATTCAAAACACCAGTGAAAAACACTTGGGTATTCGCAGTGCTTGTTGCTTTCTGTGCTGGCTTTGTTCCTTTGTCAAAGCTAACTGAGCTTGTCAATATGGGAACACTCGTAGCTTTCACAATCGTCTCAATTGGTGTCATTTATTTAAGAAAGAATAAAAACATTCCAGCAGGCGGTTTTAAAGTACCATTCTTCCCTGTGTTACCTATTTTGTCATTCTTCATGTGTTTATTTTTAATTTCACAGCTATCCGTACATACATGGATTGCTTGCGGACTATGGTTTATATTTGGCTTAATTATATACTTTGTATACGGGCTGAAGCATAGCACGATGAATTAGAGTGACAGGCACTCAAACAATTCTGAATTTTTTCTACTCATGTAGACTTCTGTGGGAACGCACGAAACGTAAGGCGCAACAAGATCGCATAAGTGTGAGTTGCGGGATAGGAATGCCCACGGAAGTGACAGGCACTCAAACAATTTTTTGTCCGATTAGAACAAATAAAATCCGCTGAAAGTTCAGCGGATTTTTACAATTTATAAGTCTTATCGAATTATTGCAACAATGTTTGTTCCTGAAGTTTTGCCGCAAAATATTTGCGCGCATCTGCGGTAAGAATTTGTAAATGCACTACCTCATCCTGCCGAGCAAACTCCACAAACATACCACTTAAGTTTTCATACACGTATTTGATTTTAAAGCCATTATCTAGAAAGTGGTCAACCTTTTTTATTTCTTCTGTACTTTGTAAGAAATCTGACATACCCACACCCCTCTTTTACATTCTACTCAGCACCTTTTATTTCAAGTATTGGATCAGCTTGATCTGCTGTCTCAACGTCATCTGAACTCGCTGCCGCCTGAGGCACTAATTCTTGCCCAAATAGTTCATCCAAGTTGTGACCGACAGTAATCCCTAAATACTTTACATCACTTGGATCTTCTATTTCAGCTTGTGGATACTTTTTGAACCACCAATACTTCGCTAACACATAGTAAACGAGTGCTCCTACAATAAATCCGACTAGCGACGAATACGCAGAAAAAACATTTGCAATTACACCACCGACAACCCAAGCGATTAAACCTGCTAAATTAAAGCCATTCATATATTTAAATTGGCCATTTAACTCATACAAATCTTTTACATTGACACGTCGTTTACGAATCAAATAATAATCTGCGAATAAAATACCGACTATTGCTGTTAATATACCGCCTATAATTAATAGCGCGTTCACTAAAACATCAAATAAGCTCCACGGCTGTGCAAGGATTCCGATAACCCCAGCAATGACAACGCCTACCCAGAACGGAACTTTTGGTCCGCCAATATTTGAGAATATAGTAGCTGCCGGTATTACATTAGCAGATGTATTCGTTGACCATTGTGCTAAAACGATCATTAATAAAAGTATCCCTAAAATAAAGCCACTCGCGCTCTGCTGTAATGCGTTGATTGGATCAGCAGATGCGACAGCCATATAACAAACCGCTCCGATTGTAACGATAAACGTATTCGTAATGGGCATAACAATTAACGAGCCGACTAACTGAGTTTTGTTACGTTTTAACCAATTGCGCTCATTTTTTGGTGCTTTAAAGAATCGAGAAAGGGACGGCATATCGGCTGCTAATGTAGCCCAGAAGCCCATATTTGCCATAATGACAATCATAAATGCTGTAAAAGCCGCTACACCTGTAGTTGGCGTTTCAACCCAAGACCAAACATCTTTTCCTTGAGCTGTGGCAGCATCTGCTAATGTTATATACATCCAACAGGAAATCAATATTATTATCGGCGCCGCTAAATCTGCAAAGCGCTCAATTGATTTAATGCCTAATGAAGTATTAAATAACTGAAGGGCGGCAAAGACAAGAAAGCATAGAAACCAATTATTAAAATCAAATAGTAAATTTAAAATACCGTTAATAGCCATTGCTCCGAAATAAGTGTTTATACCAAACCAACAGGCTGCTGTCACACCTCGAACTAACGACGGTATATGTGTTCCAAACGTACCGAAAGGAGCACGCATATATACAGGAAAAGACAAGCCATGCTCTATCCCGATATCACCAATTAACGTCATAAATACACCGATTAAACAAGAACCGATTAGCGTAGCCAAAATTACCATAGGTAAAGGTAAACTAATAATAGCAGCACCGCCAATGGCAAAGGCCGCTAATACTATAGCCATTCCTATCCAAATAACTGCAAAACCGAATGCTCCAATATTTCTTTGTTGATGTGTCACTGGAAGTAAATCAGGGGATTTCAAATAATTCCCGTCATGTTCCATACATTTCGCTCCTTTTTATTAGATTATGCATCGGCATCAAGCAATCCGAATGATGCGTACAGTCGATATCACTCAGACATGAGCCGCTAGCATGATTTTTCATTCAAGTAGCACATCATTACCTGGCATAGGGTAACTGCTCTACTGAATGAGATTTTCCGTGACATCTAATTGAGGTTTCCTCCCTTTACAGTAAAGGGAGGTGGAATAACAGTTACTAATTAACAGTCGAACGTTTTATTTAGATAGACTACTCATAATTAATTGACGTTCATTCCAAGTCATTGGTGCAATAGCAGATTTTCTTTCAACCATTGAAATTGCGCCATCGACTGGGCACACAATGGAGCATAAATTACAACCGACGCAATCTTCCTCACGAACCTTTAACATCGGCACTCCATTTTCTGTATATAAATCGATACATTGATGAGACGTATCTTCGCATGCAATATGGCACTTATTACAGTTAATACATACATCATTATTAATTTCCGGGACAATTTTATAATTTAAATCTAAATTGCCCCAGTCTGAATAGCGAGACACCGAGCGACCGACTAAGTCCATCACAGATGCAATCCCTTTGTCGTCTAAATAATTATTTAGTCCATCAATCATATCTTCGACAATACTAAATCCATGGTGCATCGCTGCTGTACATACTTGAACACCTGTTGCACCCATTAAAATAAACTCGGCGGCATCTTGCCAATTAGAAATACCACCTATACCCGATATCGGAACATTAATGTGAGGATTACGAGCGCACTCTGCTACCATATTCAGTGCAATTGGCTTAACAGCTGGACCACAATAGCCGCCATGCGCTCCTTTACCAGCAACATGAGGCACAGTGTTCCATGTATCTAAATCGACACCTGCCAAGCTATTAATTGTATTAATCATACTAATAGCATCTGCCCCACCTCTTGTCGCCGCTTCAGCCGTTACTGTTATATCCGTTATGTTAGGCGTTAACTTCACAATGACTGGTGTACGCGCTGCTTCTTTCACCCAATACGTTTGCTTTTCCACCAATTCAGGTACTTGACCAGAGGCGGAGCCCATTCCTCGTTCTGCCATCCCATGTGGACAACCAAAATTAAGCTCAAGACCATCTACCCCCACATCTTCTACTCGTTTTACAATTTCATGCCACTTTTCCTGCTTCGGTTCTACCATAAGGGAAGCAATAATGGCATGGTCAGGAAACCTTTTTTTCGTTTCATAGATTTCTTTTAAGTTTACTTCTAACGGTCGATCTGTAATTAATTCAATATTATTGAAGCCTGCCACTCGTTGTCCATTATAACTGACCGCTGCAAATCGTGAAGAAACATTTAAAATCGGTTCACCCAATGTTTTCCATACAGCACCACCCCACCCCGCTTCAAATGCGCGTTGCACTTGATAGCCTGAGTTCGTTGGCGGTGCTGATGCAAGCCAAAATGGATTTGGTGATTTGATCCCCGCTAAATCAATTCGTAAATCTGCCATGTCACTTCCCCCCTTATGCAATCTCGCTTGGTTTTCTTAAACGCTCATGAATCTTATAAGCTGCATCTTTACCTTGCTGAACTGCTGTTACAACCATTGCTTCACCTTGTCCGTTTCCAAACACAACATCGCCACATGCAAACACTTTTTTATTAGATGTTTGCATCGTCGTTTCATCAATATCGACAACCCCATTTGTATGCTGTATGCCAAAAGATTCAATTAATGATACGAAACGTGTTTGACCAATCGCTTTGATGACTGCATCCACGCTTATTATAAAGTTGGACCCAGCTATTTCTTCTGGTCTTTGGCGACCATCCGCTCCTGGTGCACCTAGCTTCATTTTCGTGCATTCAATGGCAACAACTTCACCAGCTTCATTGCCAATAATTTTTTTCGGCGCAGTTAACCAGTTAAACTCCACACCATCTTGCTTGGCAAATTCAAATTCAAAATTGTAGGCAGTCATTTCTTTTTGAGTTCTTCTATAAAGAATTTTCACATTGTCTGCACCTAATCGCACAGCACAAGTAGCACCATCAATTGCTGTATTACCAGCACCAATAACAGCTACGCGTTTCCCTACCATATCAGTTGGAAGCGCTCCCATTTTTGTTTGCTTTACAAACTCAATTGCATCGTGGACGCCGACAAGTTCTTCTCCCTCGATGCCAAGATTCGGCACTGCCCCCATACCAACTGCTAAAATAACACTGTCAAATTGTTCTAAAATTTCATCCGCGGAAATATCGATTCCAACCTTAGTATTTGTTTGAATATTTACACCAAGCTTCACAATTTGTTCAACTTCCCAATCAGCTACCTCATTTGGTAATCGGAATGACACGATACCATAGCTTCCTAGTCCACCTGCTTTCGATTCAGCTTCATAGATTGTGACACTATACCCAAAACGACTAAGCTCACGTGCCGCAGAAAGACCAGCTGGACCAGCTCCAATGATAGCGACCTTTAGTCCATTACTTTCGCCTTTCTTAAATAGCTGTGCATTTGTCTCCATTGCCCAATCAGTAGCATAACGCTGTAGTTCGCCAATTTTAATTGGCTTTGTTGAGGAATTTAATACACATGCCCCTTCACAGAGCTCTTCTGTTGGACAAACTCTTGCACAACTTGCACCAATTGGGTTTGCTTCTAATATAGTAGTAGCAGAGCCCTTCATATTACCTGATGCAATTTTTTTTATGAAATTTGGTATTTGAATACTCGTTGGACAAGCTTTAATACAAGGTGCGTCATAACAATAGAGACAACGATTTGCTTCTTCAATTGCTTCATTTTTTGTCATTCTGCTAGTTAATTCAACAAAATTACGTTTAAGTTGCTTCGTCATTTCATGTTCTTGAATCGGAACCATTTCCACATCCCCCTCATGTGTTCTTGATGTGACTCGCCATTGTTTAATAGCCGATTGTCTTGTTCTCCAGTCAAAACAATCGGCCATGTATAGCCTTTTATTGAATTATCACTTACTTGATTTAGTCCAGGGGTGACCCACTCAGACTGTAGGTCTCCTTGTTGGCATGCTTTCTCTACTTATAAAAATAGAGAATGCTGAAGCAAGTTATATTTTTATCGTTTCTGCAGCAGATGTTTTCAACTCTCGTTTTATAAAGCGCCCACTACCTAATACACCAACAAATTCTTTTTCTTTAATAACATATTCACCACGTACAAGGACAGAAATGGGTTCACCAGTAACTTCCCAACCTTCATACGCGTTGTAATCGACATTCATATGATGTGTTTTAGCTGAAATTTCGCGTTTTACATCCGGATCGAAAATAACAATATCAGCATCTGAGCCAATTGCAATTGTCCCTTTTTGTGGGAATAGACCGAAGATTTTTGCCGCACTCGTCGAAATCATATCGACAAATTCATTAATAGATATTTTGCCCTTTGCGACACCTTCTGAATATAAGATGCTAAAGCGGTCTTCAATAAACGGTCCACCATTCGGAATTTTTGAAAAATCATTTAATCCTAATTGTTTTTTACCATTAAAACTAAATGAGCATTGATCAGAACCAATTGTTTGTAATTGCTTTGCTTTTAGCGCATTCCATAGATGCTCCTGATGATATTTCGGACGAAGTGGTGGTGACCAAACGTATTTCGCCCCTTCAAAGCCTGGTTGTGCTAATGCAGACTGATCTAAAGTTAAATAAGGTGGACATGTTTCCCCATACACGTCGTAGCCTTTTTCACGTGCAGCAATAATTTCGTCTACCGCCTCTTTACAAGTAACATGGACAACATACAATGTTGCACCTGCTAAATGAGCTAGTTCAATCGCACGCTTTGTCGCTTCACCTTCTAACTCTGCTGGACGAGTAAGGGCGTGGTAAATAGGCTCTTTATGTCCCGCTTTTCTCGCCTCTTCAACAAGCTCGTCGATTACAGAGCCATTTTCACAATGCACCATAACGGTAGCGCCAACATCTTTTGCAATTTTAAAAGCTTTAAAAAGCGTGCGATCTGTCGCTTGGAATTCTTTTGCATAAGCCATAAAGACCTTTACAGATGTAATCCCTTCTTGCTCTAATAATACCGGTAACTCCACCTCTGTCTCTGGCGTTAAATCACCAATCATTAAGTGGAATCCATAATCAATCGCTGATTTCCCTTTTGCCTTTTCATGCCACTTCTCAACAGCTGTAGAAAGCTTGTTTTCACCAGCCGTTAAGCAAAAGTCTAAAATGGTTGTTGTGCCTCCAAACGCCGCCGCAATCGTACCAGATTTCCAGTCATCATCTGTCACTGTATTGTTAAAGGGCATATCTAAATGTGTATGCGGATCAATCCCTCCCGGCATAACATATTTGCCAGTAGCATCAATGATTTCTGCGCCTTCTACAGATAAATTTTTGCCAATTTGCACAATCTTTCCGTTTTCTATGAGAATATCTGCCTCGTACACATCTGAAGCAGTTATTACTCGTCCACCTTGAATGATTTTTTTCATGCTATCCCTCACCTTTCGTGTCAATTCAAGTAAATTATGTTGAATCTATTCTAGTAGCCTGATAGTTTGCAAAATCACCATAAAAATTTAACTTGCACTTAGCACAGCTGAGTCCGTCATGGTCCAATGTACTTATCTATTAATATTCTAGGAAAACTAATTTAACGTATACGATGCCCCTATACTAAATTTCGTTTGCATTGTTAGTACCGTTTCAAGTAGTACATCTGCTCCCTTTGCGCAATCTTCAAACGATGTTTCCTCCTCCTCGCAATGACTCTTGCCATGAATACTCGGTACAAAAATCATTGCTGAAGGAATCATACTAGCTATATATTGCGCATCATGTCCTGCACCACTAAACATCCGATAAGCGCTATAACCAAAGCGATGGCAGGACATTTCGATTTCATCACAAATTTGTGTATCAAACATTACCGTATCTCTACCCCACAGTTTAGCTGGCTGTATGCGGCAACCCATATCCTCTGTCGGTAAGGCATTCAAGATCTCTTCAACTCTTTGCATTACATCAGGCTTTTGATGACGCGAATCCATTGTAAACGTCACTTTATTTGGAATAACAGTATGAATATTAGGAAAAACATTCATTCGTCCAAACGTGAACACTAATTGTTCGTCAATTTCCCCAAGCTGTTCATGTAAAGACAGCATAGTTTTTGCTGCAACAATCATCGGATCTTTGCGCATTGACATCGGGGTCGTTCCAGCATGATTAGATTCACCTGTGATAGTAATTTCATAACATACCATTCCAAGTACCCCTTGGACAACGCCAATTTCTATTTGCTTTGCTTCTAGTACTGGCCCTTGTTCGATATGAAGTTCGATATAAGCGAGTGCTTCTATTAAACGATGCTGCGGGTCACCCTCATAACCACTAGCTTTTAATGCCTCTTGAAAGGACATGCCATTTTTATCAGCTGACTGTAGCATTTTGTCCTTGTCAAATTTTGAAGCAATTACGCCTGAGCTCATCATCGCTGGATCAAAGCGAGCACCTTCTTCATTTGTAAAATTAACAATCATTAATGGTACATCTAGCTCTACATCGTTGTCTTTCAATGTTCTGATCGCTTCTAAAGCTGTTAAAACACCTAAAACACCATCAAACTTGCCACCCTTTTCAACAGAATCTAAATGTGATCCCATGACAATTGGAGGAACTTCTTTTTTTCCTGGTAGAAGGGCATAGATATTGGCCATATCATCCACCTTGATTTCCATGCCTAATTCCTCGCAGCACTTACAAAAATAATCCCTAGCTAAAACATCCTCATTCGAAAGAGACAAACGCGTTACGCCACCGTTTATAGTAGCCCCAAACTGACTAAATTGTTCAATTGAATCTTGCAATCGTCTACTATTACATTTATACATATGCAAGTCCTCTCTTTCACAGTAGTTAATAAACATTCTAAAATAGATAAAATTTACGAGATATGGATATAAAACTAAAAAAATATGTGCATCTGCACATGATATATGGTAAGTTATGTTCATATTAAGGGGGGAAACTATGGGAACGATTCGCAAAATTGTGGAGGGAGTTCAATTCCCTATGCTGACATTAGTAGCTGGACAAAGTGGGGCACATCGTAGAGTTACCGGTATTAACGTAGTAGAGAGCATTGATTTAATTATGTTTTGCCGACCAAATGAACTAGTCGTCACTACAGGTATTAACTTATCACAGCAAGAAGATTCCTTAGAACAACTCGTTAAGTTAGCTTACGAAAAAAAAGTAGCAGGCTTTATTATTAACATAGGCCCTTATATTTCTGCTATTCCACAGTCGATCATCACTTTTGCTAACGAGCATGATTTCCCTGTTTTTCAAATGCCTTGGCATTGTCGCATAGCTGATTTATTAAAAACTACTTTTCAATTTATTGCGAACCATCATCAAGAGCACTCCATTGAAGAAAAGGTCCTTTATAATTTACTTTTTCACTATAAAAAACATATGGACACGACAAAAGAACAACTGGCGCAACTCGGATTCCCACAAGGTAGAGAGTTTGCCATCATCACTTGCTCAACGATAGGCACCCAGTCTAGCATTGACAGATATGAGGTCATGGTCCAATTTGCATTTCAACATCGCTATAAACGGTTTTTAAAACTAAAGCATAAAAATCACCTCATTTTTCTAATTGATAGAGCACAAATCAATACACCGAACATCCCCTTCTCGAAAATTGTTGAAGAAATCTATGATAAAATCAAACAAAAAAATGGCACTCTCGATATGATTATCGGTAAAGGAAACTATCAAAAAGAGCTCGAAAATATACGTAAAAGCTATGAAGAATCGTTAACTGTTATTCAACTAGCACAGCTTCATAACAATCGATTTTTATATAAATATAAAGATATTGGCGCCTATCAAATTATTATGGCCGTTCAAAACCAACCATTAATGCAAACCTTTAGCCAAGATATATTAGGTCAATTACATCGCTACGATGAGCTACACAACACGGATTATGTAGCATTTTTACGCATTTTTCTCGAGGAAAATGGCAGTACGAGTAAAATTAGCGAACGACAATTTATACATCGTAATACCGTCCTATATAAAATTAAAAAAATAGAAGTGCTTTTAGATATGGATTTAACAAATCCATTTACAAAAACTAATCTCTACTTAGCTTTTTTAATAGAAGATGTGTTAACACATCATTAATTATAGTTTGTAGTATGGCACTCCTCCCGTTATTAGTGTCTGAATTTTCAATCAATATATTGTCCTTCTAAAACAATTAAGCTATTCATATAAAGTAATAATGGAGTAAACGCCATCTGTTGCAAATAAGCGCAACATTAATGACTGGTAATAGGTTTTAGTAGTATTGCTATAAATTGAATAGTTCATCATTGCTAGAATTGAAGGAGGAATGTTTAGGATGGTAACGAATACAGGCGTAAAAGAACTAGGGCATTTTATTAATGGGGAAATTGTAGTTGGCAAAAGTGGGAACTTTTCAAATGTATACAACCCTAGTACAGGAGCAGTAATTGCACGTGTCCCTCTTGCAACAAAAGAAGAAGTGCAAGCGGCAATCGTTAGTGCTAAAAATGCTTTTCCAGCTTGGCGCGGACTTTCAGTTGGGAAACGTGCTGAAATTGTGCTGAAGTTTCGGCAATTACTAACAGCACGCATGGATGAATTAATCGACTTGATTTGTACAGAAAGTGGGAAAACGATTGAGGATGCCAAAGGTGAAATTACAAGAGGCTTAGAGTCAGTTGACTTGGCAATCAATGCCCCTCATTTAGTAAAAGGCGAATATTCAGTTAATGTAGGTGGGAATATTAATGCATATTCTGCAAAAGCACCACTTGGCGTTGTTGCAGCGATTTCCCCTTTTAATTTCCCCGTGATGGTTCCACTTGCTATTACAAGTATGGCAGTTGCAGTAGGGAATGCTGTTATTTTAAAACCGTCTGAGCGTGTTCCTTGCTCTGCACTCTTTTTATCAGAGCTTTGGAAGGAAGCTGGTTTACCAGATGGGATTTGGACAGTCATTAATGGTGACAAGGATACAGTCAATGAGCTTTTAACGAATCCTTCCATTGAGGCTATTTCATTTGTCGGATCAACACCAGTTGCTGAATATATTTATGCAACAGGCTCTAAACATGGGAAACGTGTCACAGCATTAGGTGGAGGCAAAAACAATATGGTTGTTATGCCTGATGCAGATTTAGAACAAGTTGCAAATGCCTTTTTAGGTGCAGCTTATGGTGCTGCATCACAACGATGTATGGCCATTTCTACAATCATTCCAGTTGGCGAAACTACAGCTGAAAAGCTTGTAAAAATATTAGCTGATAAAATTGCTGCTTTAAAAGTAGGACCTTATACTGATTCAGAAGTTGATTTTGGTCCTGTTATTACTCAACAATCGAAAGATGCCATCATCGGCTTTATTGAACGCAGTCTACAAGAAGGTGCTACTATCGTGTGCGATGGTCGTCAACCTGAAATTTCGAAAAAATCTAATGGTTTTTATTTAGGCCCAACATTATTGGATCACGTAAAACCAGGTATGGAAATTTATGAGCAGGAAGTATTCGGACCTGCTCGTAATGTCGTACGTGTTCAAACATTGGAGGAAGCTATTGATTTAATTAATAGGCACGAGTTAGGAAACGGCGTAACTATCTTTACTAATAATGGAGCAGCCGCTCGTAAGTTCACTTCTGAAATTGAAGTTGGTATGGTAGGCGTAAACGTGCCTATTCCAATTCCTGTCGGCTACCATAATTTTGGGGGATGGAAACGTTCAAAATTTGGTGAAGGTCATATGTTTGGACCAGATCAAGTCCGCTTCTTTACGAAAGCCAAGACAATTTCTGAAAAGTGGTTTGAGGATACTACAGAATCTGCTTCTTCCTTTGCTTTCCCAAGTAATAACGACTAAAAATACAAGCCGTCTCAGTTGTGCATATGAGACGGCTATTTGTTACGAAAAAACTGATGCACCAAAAGGGTCATCAGTTTTAAAAAGCTTACTTTTTCTTGTTATTATTATTGTTATTGTTATTTGTATCTTTTTTGTTCGTTTTTGGAACATCTGTGAAGTCTGCTTCTTCCCCAGCTTCCATACCATAACTCGGGTTGTTGTTAATACGAGTATGTGTATCGAAGTCCGCATCTTCATCCAAACGCTTCATTAGGATTGGAATTGATATAAGTCCAGCTATACCAACCAATGCATAAATCCACCTAGACAATACCGCAGTTTGTCCACCAAATAAATATGCGACTAAATCAAATCTAAAAAATCCGATAAGACCCCAGTTAATTGCACCAATAATTACGAGAACTAAGGCAATCCTATATACTGTTCCCATTCGTAGTACCTCCTTTCTTTCTTTAGTGGCAAAGCAAGTCAAATGTCTGGCAAAGCTAAACCTCACCATTATTCTGTTGTGACTAATAAGCCATTAGTGAATGTGTCATGTAAGTTATTTACAACACTCATAATGACGGTCTTATTTTTCGCAATAACTGTTTTTTTATACAAAGGTACGCTTTGCTAGTCCATAACTGCAAAAGAGCATACAAAAAGCACTAATAAATCTCCAAAATAAACATTTATTAGCGCTTAATATTTAGTTATAGTAAGTTACCTTTATGAAATGACTTTTCATGCTGAAGTAACCATTCTTTCCGCCATAAACCGCCAGCATAACCAGTTAAAGTTCCATTTGAGCCAATAATACGATGACAAGGAATAACAATACTAAGTTTATTTTTGCCATTTGCATTGCCAACAGCTCTTATCGCTTTTTCATTGCCAATTGACATGGCAATCGTTTTATAAGTCCCTATTTCAGCGTATCTTATATTAGTCAATGCTTGCCATACTCGTTTTTGAAAGCTGGTGCCTTCAACGCTATATGGAAAAGTAAAAGTAAAACGTTGTCCCTGAAAATATTCATCCAATTGCATTAGGCAATCAAGTAAAATTTTCGGTGTTGTATCTTTTTGGATATTTATTATTTGTTGTCGCTCGGAAAACATAATTGAACAAACAGCTTCATCACTTCCTATAATTTCTAAAATTCCGATAGGAGAATTGTAATCCACTTTATACTTTGTCATATAATGACCTCCATAAATAAAAGGTTGCATATGCTTGCCACCCTTGCCATTGTGCTTCAAACTTTTTTAATTCATCTATTGTCGGTTTTCGATCTAATGCTAGTTGCATTTTTAAGGCATTATGAAGTCCTACATCTGCAATAGGAAACGAGGTTGGATCATGAAAACATTTCATTAGGACATAATCCGCAGTCCATGCTCCAACTCCTCTTATTTCCATAAGCAATTTTTTCATGGTGGTACGATTTTGTTCCTTCAGCAATTTTTCTTTATTTAATGCACCACTTGCCATCGCATGTGCAATTGCAATGATATATTCGGCTTTTCGAACAGTAAATTGCAATGCTCTTACATCTTCTATTTGTAAAGACGCGATTTTTTCGCATGTTGGAAATACCCAATAGGTTTCCCCTTCATAAGTTACACTCTCACCAAAATGTTCAACAAATCGTTTTTTTAGTGTATAGGCGAATGTTAAATTTATTTGTTGTCCAACAATCGCCCATACAAGTGCTTCAAATAAATCAGGAATACCTATTATCCGTAATCCATAATATTTTTTTACAGGTTGCTGCAAAATAGCATCTTTTTGTGCCACTTTATAAAAAGGCGCCAAGTTTCGATCTAAGTCGAACCATTCCCTTATATAAGCTTTCACTTGTTCAACAGCAGCTTTGGAAGGCGCTTTAAGTGGAAAGTGAACCTGAATCTTTTGTGCGCTATAGCCAATTTTACATAAGATGAATTCATTATTAATTTTGAGTAATTTATATAAAATTTCATCTTTTATCGTATGCAGTACCTCTTGATTGGATCTAGCTAAAAATAATAAGCATTCATCATAGTTAAATAGCATTGGCGTACTGAGCTCGATGTGGCATTTTTCTTCAGACTGTTTCATAATCATAGCTCCTTATATTGAAGGCTTCGATATTCAGTAGGAGAGCATTTTTTTTGGCGACGAAAAACTTTGTAAAAATTAGAAGAACTGCGAAACCCAGTTTCAAAGCAAATTTCTAAAATGGTTAAATTCGTACTCTTTAGTAAATGTGCTGCTTTATCGATTCTTATTTTTTCTAAATAAGTTCGTGGTGTTTCAGCAGTTGCTTGTTTAAATAATCGTTCAAGATGGAATGGGCTTATCCCAACATGATTGGCAATATGCTGCAACGTAAGCGATTGCTTGTATTCCTTCATTAAAAATGATGTAACCGCTTTGATAAGCTGCGCATGTGGAGAGTGCTCAACTTCAGGTTGACACCGTTTACAAGCACGAAAGCCTGCTTGCTCAACCTTTGTTATATCATCGTAAAATGCTACATTTATTTTTTTCGGTTTTCTTGACCTGCACGAGGGACGACAATAAATTTTTGTCGTTTTCACTGCCGTAAAAAATAATCCATCATAAGTTCGATCACAAGCCATTATTTTCTCCCACATTTCATCAAATGAAAGATTTACGGTACTGTCCATTAAATGCCTCCTTGCCTCAGCTATTTTTCATATAAAAATGACGTATCTCTCGTCTCGACTAACTGAGTTGCATTTTTTGTCAAATAAGCAATGATTGTATCTGATAATGCATTGCCAAAGCTAAAACGTTTAACGCCTAGTTCTTGTAGCGTTTGACAATTCGTTAAACCTGGTAACGACATTAAATTAATGGGAGCATCTATAGCTGAAGTAATATCTTTTATTTCTTCATGATCTATCAGCCCCGGTATAAAAATTCCACTAGCACCACTGTCCACATATGCCTTTGCTCTAATCATTGTTTCCAAAAATGGCTGCTCTGTTTGAAAATATGTATCTGTCCTTGCATTAATAAAAAAGTCTTTATAGCCATTCTGATCTAATATTGTTCTCATTTTTTCTAATAGAGAGCAATGTTCATTCATATTTCTTAGTCCTTTTTGTTGTTTTAGTGAATCCTCAATATTGATACCTGCTACCCCAGTATCGGCTGTTCTTAATACATTATCCAAAATTGTTTTCGTATCGCTTCCATACCCTGCCTCAATATCTGCTGAAACTGGGATATTTACATTATCCGTAATCGCTTTAATTATAGCTAAATGTCTATTAAAATCTATACATTCACCATCTGCATAACCGAGCGAATTCGCGATTCCCCAGCTTGTTGTGCCAATTGCTTTAAATCCTACTTTTTCAAGTGTTAATGCTGATAGTAAATCCCAAGCATTCCCTAATAATAATAAATCTTGTGTGGTATGTAACGCATTGAATGTTTTTATTGTCGTCATATTTAATCCCCCTATACGTGATAGATTTCATCTTAACAGGGGTTCAACTGTCATTTCGTCCTCATTCTTGCTCTTATGGTCTACAGCAACAATTTAATTGTAATAATTTCTGTGTTATTTATTGGAAAACAAATAAACTAAAGAACAAAATATGGTATATTACTTAAGTAATACTTTGTTTAAGGAGCTATTTCCCTAATTTCCCAAGCATTATAAGGAATTTTATTTATGGAGAGTAGGCTAATAAATATGAAAAATAGAGTAGCAAAAAATTTTATATTCTTAAGTACAATCATTTTTATGTTTGGAATGCAATTACTCTTTCCTTTGAATAGTTATGCTACCAAACCTCCAGAACCTATTGTTTTAGGTAAATATTACGATATTTTTCGGGATTCTTCAAAATCTATTACGATTGAAGACATCTTATCTGATGAATATGACCAATCATTTATTAAAAGCACACAAAATTATTTGTTTTTCTGGCATACGAAAGATACGATATGGCTTAGACTTAATATCGATAAAATCATTCAGGATAAAGAAGAGGCCTATTGGTTGGAATCAATTGATAAACTAGACAATATTGAAATGTTTTTAGTAAAAGAAGATGGTTCATATGATATGCAAAAGAGTGGGATCTCCCATATAAAGGAGCAAAATATTCACTATCGTTCTAATTTATTTACAATTACAGACCCCTCTATCACAGAAATTTACGTGAAACTAGATGGCGCTCTACCAATAAGTTTAATATCATACCTTTATACAACAGAAAGCTTTATAGAAAAAATAATTTCCTATAAATTTTTTACTGGTACTTTTTATGGTTTTATGTTGGCTTTATTAATTTATAATTTATTTTTATTTTTTTCTTTAAAAGAAAAAGCGTATTTTTATTATGTCTTGTATATGTTCAGTTTTATCTTCTATCTAGCGACGATGAACTCCTTAGATTTAGAAATAGCAGGTCATTACATTCCTAAATGGTTCTTTGTTAGATCGTTAGTAATTGGTGGAAATTTAATACTTATATTTATGATCCTATTTTCTAAAGAGTTTTTAGAACTTAGAAAATATTTACCTAAATTCAATATTATAGCAAATACATTATTATTACTGTCTATTATCTCGTTGATATCAGTATTCATTATTCCTGATGTTGCCATCGTTAATAATTTCACAACTATTTTTGCAGTAGGCGTACTTTCATTTCTTTGGTTGTCGGGGCTACTTGTTTGGCTAAAAGGGCAAAAAATGGCCCGTTTTTATTTGGTTGGTTGGACGGTTTTATTAGGCTCCGTTATTGTCCAGGCGTTAGCTTTTCTAAGTATTATTCCATTTCATCCACGAATATTTGAGGATGTGCCTGCCATTGGCGCTATGTTTGAAGCTATCTTTTTATCATTAGCACTTGGAGATAAAATTAACCTAATAAAAAAAGAACATCAAAATATGCAGCAGCTGTTAAATGAGACGCTTGAACATAAAGTACAAGAACGAACGCAAGAATTGGAGAAAGCAAAACAGGAACTCGAAAATATTGCGAATACTGATAAATTAACGCAAATACCCAATCGTGTCCGTTTAGATTATGTATTGGATGAAGCTTTAACACAGGTACAAAATCATGCAACCCCACTCTCCATCATCTTACTCGATATAGATTATTTTAAAGCAGTGAATGATGAGTTTGGTCATCAAGTTGGGGATCTTGTATTAGTCAATGCTGCGGAGTTATTTAAAAACTCCATTAGGGCACAGGATACACTCGGCAGATGGGGCGGCGAAGAGTTTTTAGTGATATGTCCTCAAACGACATTAAATGAAGCACTACAACTAGCTGAGACGCTTCGGCATCAATTAGAACATTATTCTTTCCCAATCGTTAATCAAAAAACAAGTAGCTTTGGCGTGACGACTTATGTACAAGGCGATAATTTAACATCTTTATTAACAAGATGTGATCAAGCATTATACCAAGCAAAAAATAGTGGACGTAACTGTGTCGCATATTTAATTGGAGAAATTAATGTCTCCCCTACTCAGCAATTAGTACGATAGAGTCAATCCAAAAGCCGAATGGCCATCTAATCTTAAAAAGTCCCTTCTAGCATAATGCTAAAAGGGACTTTTCTTATTTCTGCCAATTACTTAATTCCTTTAAAAGCTCTGGTAATTGTAGTTTTCTTACATCTATCGGTGGTAATGCATGAATAAATTCTTTTCCATACGATTTTGTGCTAATACGGCGATCTAACACAATAAATGCACCCTTATCTTGCGAAGAACGAATTAATCGGCCAAAACCTTGCTTAAAACGCATAATCGCTTCAGGTAAAGACAGCTCCGTAAATGAGTTGCTCCCTTGCATTGTGAGGTGTTTGGCACGTGCCTTGAACACTGGCTCCTCCGGAGAAGAGAACGGTAGTCGTACAACTATTACAGATGAAAGTGCGTCACCTGGAACATCTACTCCTTCCCAAAAGCTATTTGTTCCAAATAACACTGCCTGGCTAAATTTCTGAAACGATTTGAGAATACGCATCCGACTACCACCTGTCACACCTTGTGCAAAGAGCATATAGTCATCGAGCAGTTCACTATCTTGTATTAGCTCAACTGTTTTTCGCAGCATATCTTGCGCAGTAAATAAGACAAAGCAGCGGCCTTCTGTCATGCGAACCGTGCGTGTAATGGCGTGCGCAACTGCCTCAATATATTCCGCCTGTGTAACTTTTTGAATATCCGGCATATCTGTGACGATAAACGCCTTCGCACCTGCATAATACGAAGGAGGTGCCTGTAACTGTACGACCTGCACACTGTCTGCAATACCTAGTTGCCGTGTAATAAAACGTTCATTGCCTGGTACAGTTAATGTTCCTGAAGTCCAGACGATACTTGCTTGGTTCCGTAGCGGTGCTAGTACCTTTTCGATTATTGGTGTAACATTTACCGGCTTTTTATAAACATGTAGACTACCTGGTACACTGCGCAAATCAAACTCAAACCACACTGAATTATCATCTTGTGATAAAAGGAAAATTTCCTCCCATTCAACAATTCTTAGCTTCATTTCACGAATCCAATAATGCCACTCAGATAATATAAATACTTCATTTTTGTCTAATTGTTCAATATTGTTTTCAAAAGCTTTGCCAGCTTCTACTGCAAGGTCTAGCCATTGCTGTAATAGTTTGCTTACTTGTAAAAGTGGCTCTTTTGCAAGTAATACATCCTCTAAAAACAGTGTACACTTGCTACTTGTCTGTTTGCCTTTAATTTGCTGTTGTACTTTTTGTACTACACGCTGGATTGTTTCGTCAAACACACGCTGGAGGCGTATAAATTGTTTATCGAGTTGCTGTAAGCTTTGCATCGGAATGCGCTGCTTCTTCTTTGCAGCCTGGCTAAATTGCTGAAAGAGCGCTGTTTCTTCCATTGTACCAATTTGGCCAAAAACATATTTCCATTGTGTATATGAAAAGACCGTTTCATCCTGTTGCATAGCTGCTTGAATAACTTGATGGGCTTCGTCAATTATCCAACCATCGATTTGTGTAAAAATTGGCGTTTGACGAACTAAATCACTAATGACCATCGAGTGATTCGTCACAATGCAATCCGCTGTTGCACTATTTTTTAATGCTTGCTCGTAGAAATCAAAGCCTTTTGTCGATTTTTCATCAGGTATTTTGCGGATTTTTTCTAAAAATAGCTGTCCTCCACCAGAAACATTAAGTTCACTTAACACACCAGTTTGGGTTTTTGTCAGCCATACAAGCAATTGTAAAATTGTAAAGGTATCGTCATATGATTCATCTGCATATGCTATACACTGCTCAAAGCGTGCAAGGTCAATATAATGTTGCATGCCTTTAAGTACTGCAACATTTACTTTTGTACCAAGAATTTTTTCGATTTTTGGTAGTTCCTCTTCTACAAGCTGCTCCTGTAAATGTGCTGTATACGTACTAATCGCTATCTTTTTATTGTGCTCTCGTGCATATAAAATACCAGGTAAAAGATAACCAACCGTTTTACCGATGCCTGTAGAAGCCTCTATAATACATTCTTCTTTCATGTTTAATGCTTGCCAAATCGTATCCATCATCGCAAATTGAGCTGGGCGTTGCTCGAACTTAGGCATAGCCTTTGTCATCATTGCTTCTTTGTCTTTTGCAGTTTGAGGATAAGGTGCTAGTTCAGGCTTAAAAACCTGTTTTTGGCGACCATCACAAATCGCAAAATTGCGATAGTAAGTAATATTTTCATCAGTCGAACTTTGATGGCGTTTTATTTGTAATGCCTCAAAGAAAAGCTGGGATAAATTAGATTTTAAACGGAACGAGCGTTTATGCATTTGTTCAAGCGTTAGCTGTGGAAGGTTTAGAAGCTCATTCCAACTACGTTTAAAAAGCTCAGCTGTTGCAAGTGCGTCATCGTCCGCTCTATGTGCATTTTCAAGTTCAATATTTAAATCCGCTGCTAAATCACCTAGCTTAAAACTAAGTGACATAGGGAATAAAATTTTTGCTAGCTCTACCGTATCCATTTTCTTACCATGCCATTTCGGTAAACCAGCTCGTTTGAATTCTGCTTGTAAAAAGGATAAGTCAAAATCGGTATTATGCGCGACAAAAACACAATCGGCAATCAATTCATATATGTAGTCCGCATGTGCCTCGAACGGCAAGGCATCTTTGACATCCTCGTCCGTAATATGCGTTAAATCTTGAATAAAGGACGGAATAGATTTACCCGGATAAATAAATTTCGTATAAGTTCGTTCTATTTCCCAATCCTTCATAATTACAATGGCAATTTGAATCATACGGTCACCATTTGCTGGAGAATGACCTGTCGTCTCCAAATCAACAATTGCATACTTTTGACTTTCCATCATACATCTCAACTCACAGTTCACATTAGATAGATGAATTTTATCATAAATTCATCGCGCTGGTCATCCTTCTGCCATTTTGAATGGAAGAAAAGACTTTTTTGCTAATGTTTTTCCATAAAACTCCTCTTAAATGTTTAAAAATTGTTTGAGTGCCTGACACTTGTGCATAGGCACCTAGCAAAACATAGGATTTTAAAAACGAAAAAATCCACTTCGCTTTCCCTGGGCACAGTGTAAGCCGCAGGAGTCTTCGTGGATTTTTACTTGGCTATACTGGAAAGACATGCATTGAAATTGTTTGAGTGCCTGGCACTTTTACATAGGCACCTAGCAAAACATAGGATTTTTACTTAGTTATAATAAATTCCCATACTTGCAGTGCTGCTTGATTTCAAAATTGTTTCAGAATTGTGTGAGTGACTGGCACTACAATATAGTTGCTTCAGGCTCGTAGGCAATCATTTCTTTTATTGTATTGCCCTCTCCCATAATCGCTACAGTTGGTTTATGTTCTTTTGCCTCTGCATTATCCACATAAACATAAGAGATAATAATGACGATGTCTCCGCGTTGTACGAGGCGCGCTGCTGCACCATTTACACAAATAACACCTGAGCCACGCTCACCTGCAATAATATACGTTTCAAAGCGAGCACCATTATTATTATTTACGATATGCACTTTTTCATTTGGTAGCATACCAACTGCATCTAAAATATCCTCATCGATTGTGATGGATCCTACATAATTTAAATCCGCTTCCGTTACAGTAGCACGGTGGATTTTGCTATTCATCATCATTCGTAACATGTTATTTTCCTTCTTTCACATTAAAGATACAATTATCGATTAATCGCGTTTGACCGATATAGACAGCAGCTGCTAAAAGGACTTGTGCCGTTTGAGCTGTTACTGGTAGTAGGTCTGGGTAAGCCAATAATTCAATATAATCAATTTTTCCATGTGTGCGTGCAGTGATGTGCGCCTTTGCTTTAGCCAGTGCGCCAGTTGCATCGCCATTTGTTAAAAAGCTATCTCTAGCAAGCTGTAAAGCCTCATATATAGCCGGTGCTTCACTACGATCTTTAGCACTCAAATAGACATTGCGCGAAGATTTTGCTAAGCCATCCTCCTCACGTACGATAGGCACGACACGCATTTCTAACGGGAAATGATAATCACGTACCATCGTAGCGATAATAGCCGCTTGCTGTGCATCCTTTTGACCGAAATACGCACGAGTTGGCTGAGTTAAGTGAAATAATATTGATACGACCTGTAATACGCCATCAAAATGCCCTGGTCGGCTTGCGCCACATAAAATTGTTGCCTGCTCGCCTGCATAGATGCGAATACCACCATTATGCGGGTATATCTCTTCAACACTTGGTGCAAAGACAATATCTACACCTACAGATTGTGCTAAAGCCGTGTCTCGTTCTAAATCACGAGGATAACTTTCAAAGTCCTCGTTTGGACCAAATTGCGTCGGATTAACGAAAATACTCATAACAACAAGGTCATTTTCTACACGTGCTTTAGACGCTAATGTTAAATGGCCTTCATGCAAATAACCCATCGTTGGCACTAAACCAATTGTTTTTTGCGCTTGCTTAGCCACTTGAATTTCTGCAGTTAGTGCTTCGATTGTCGTGATGACTTTCATTTATTTAACGCCTCCGTATAGCTGATCCAATGTTTCATCCTTCATCGTGAAGGAGTGGTTTAATGTAGGGAATGTCCCAGTCTTCACTGCATTTACAAAATTAGCAATACCACTACTTGCTTCACTTCCCATATCGGCATAGCGTTCCACAAATTTTGGTACATGATGTGATCCATAGCTAAGCATGTCATGGAAAACTAACACTTGTCCATCTGCTTCAAGTCCAGCGCCAATGCCAATCGTAGGAATAATTAGTGCAGCGGAAACTAGCTCTGTTAGCTGGTGTGGAATACATTCTAATACAATTGCACAAGCGCCCGCAGCTTCACACTTTTTGGCATCCTCAATAAGTTGTTTTGCCTGTTCGGCTGTCTTCCCCTGTACCTTATAGCCCCCAAGCACTCCTGCTAATTGCGGTTGCAAGCCTAAATGAGCAACGACCGGGATCCCAGCTGATGTTAATTTACTAATAACCGGCAATACATCCCCTGCCCCCTCTAGCTTGAGAGCATCTGCACCAGTCTCCTGCATCATGGATACCGCAGTTTTTAAAGTGTCATTAATATCACCTTGATAAGACCCAAATGGCATATCCACGATAACAAACGTATTTTTTGCCCCACGACGGACAGCTTTTGCATGGTGAACCATATCCGCTACGGTAACTGGCATCGTTGAAGGATAACCAAGTACTACCATTCCAAGCGAATCGCCTACGAGAATCATTTCAACGCCTGCTTCTTCTGCAAATATTGCGGAAGGATAATCGTACGCCGTTAACATAACAATTTTCTCTCCTGCTGCTTTCATTTTTAAAAAATCTGATGTCGTCTTCATTGTGTAGTCCTCCTTTTTTAAGGAAAAAAACAAAAAGACCTTTCTATTCCTTAAAATGGACAGAAAGGTCATGTGTTCGTTCAGAACCGTTTTACCTCATTGTTGTTAACATACCAGCAGGATTTTGTGTGCCTTTGCAACTAAAAATCCGTGACATGACGATAAGGTTTTAACTTCATTTAAACAAATAGAAACCAGCCATTTCAACTTTTTATAGTTAGACTGTTTCTACTTAATCAAGTTAAATTTTGAACGCATCGTTTTCTTCCGTCCCTGTCTATAAAGATCAAGGCAGATATTTGTTGTAATTTGTAAAATGCTTTTGAAGGTGCCGTTCACAAAGGATACTGCCCTTCAGCACTACTATAACAGATTCCAATTAATCTTCAAATATTTTTTTCTAGCAATGGACGTCCCATGGAAATTCGTCCGAACATTTTTTCACAAAAATTGACAAACACATATTATACGTCATATACTATCATCATACTATACAGCATATAATATAAAACCTTGTATAGGTAATTGAATGTGAGGTGGAAAGATGACATTTCAGCTAGGCTCCGCATTACTCGATGCTTGTGTACTTGCGATTGTTGATAAGGAGGATGTATACGGCTACTCATTAACACAGCAGGTACAATCTGTGATGGATATATCCGAATCAACGCTGTATCCGGTTTTACGCCGTTTACAAAAAGCAAACTACCTAACAACATATGACCAGCCCTACCAAGGGAGAAATAGACGGTATTATCAAATAACCGAGCAAGGGCGTATACGATTGCTAGAGCTTTTACAGGAATGGCAAATGTATAAGCAAAAAGTTGACTGTGTACTTTTAGGAGGGAAATTAGATGGATAGAGCAAGCTATTTAAAAAAGCTACGAAGCAAATTAAGCCGGCTTCCAGCGCACGAGCTTAATGCTGCGCTTGTCTATTATGAAGAATATTTTGATGAAGCAGGTGCAGAAAACGAACAGCAAGTCATTTCACAGTTAGGTTCTCCCTCTGTTGTTGCTACACAAATAATGGCGGACTTTGCTCTAAAGGATTTAGATGCAACACCCACATCTACAAAGAAAAATATGACCGCTATTTGGCTCATTATTCTTGCAATATTGTCGGCACCACTATCTTTACCATTACTTGCCGTTGCTTTAGCACTTATTATTTCGGTTGGCGCAGTTATTTTTAGCTTTGTTGTTGCCATTGTTGCAACGGTATTGAGTATCTTTTTAGGTGGTGTTGTTGCACTTATTGGAGGCGCTCTCGTATTAACTGAGCACTGGCCAACAGCATTACTCTTTATGGGAGTAGGACTAATAGTAACAGGATTAGGCGTCTTAATTTTCCCTGCCGTAGCCCGCTTAATCAAGAAAATTGGTATTGTTTGCGTAGAAGTATTGGCAAGCTTATTCCATAAAATCACGAAAAAGCGTAAGGGGGGATTTTAGATGATTTCTCGATATAAGCTCATTGCTATTAGTATGATTACTTTAGGCATTTTACTTGCCGTAATTGGTTTTTCCTCTGGAGGTAGATGGTCTATTGTAAAAGAGGAAAACGGCTTCACTGTACCAACTAAAAATGGGCTAGAAAATAATTCCTACAAACTCGAAGCATTTACAGACCTTCATGTAATCAATGACTATGGTGATGTCGAAATACTTCAGGCAGATAGCTTTGAATTAGAGACAAATGTTATTAAAAATACGGACGTAACTTATAGCTTGAAGGATGGTACATTGACAGTTGAAACAAAAAGTAAAAGAAAAAGCGGCATCTCCTTCGGTATTGGTACATTTAATTCACCTTCCATAAAAATTACTATTCCAAAAGGTGCAAAATTAACGTCGATTGTTATTGACAGTAATTTTGGCGATACAACGCTTAAAGGGCTTGACTACAAGCAACTAAGCCTTAATGAAGATTATGGAGATATTCTACTGAAGAATATTGTAGGAGAAAAAACGGAGATTACTCAGTCTTTCGGTGATTTAACACTCGAACAATTTACAAGTAACGGCTTTATTGTTGAGAGCGAGCATGGAGATATTGATATAGAGGGAACACTTAACGGTCAATCCAAGATTACATCTAGCTTTGGGGATGCCTCGTTGCACTTACAAAATAAAAAAAGAGAAGTTGGTTATGAATTAAAAACAAACTTCGGAGATATTACAGTGAATGATAGTTCACAAAATAGCAAGGTTTCCCAGCTACTTGCAGGAGAAAATCAACTCAATGTTTCGCTTTCTCATGGAGATTTAGAATTATCCCTAAAATAAACGACATCACTGACAAATGGCAAGTTGCGCTGGTAGAACAGCCATTTACTTAAAATAAAAGCTGCATGGAGAGTTAGGCAACCATGCAGCTTTAGTCATTTATAAAATTTTAATGTCACCCGAATAAACTGTACGTATTGTACCATCGCTTAGCGTTAGCTGTAGCACACCTTCATCTGTAATGCCGCTAGCAATACCTTCAAAACGTTCTCGTAAAGTCGTCACTTCGATACGCTGTCCTATTGTGCATGACATTTGCTCCCATAGCTCTTTAATACTGGCGAAGCCCTCTTTTACGAATAGCTCAGTAAACTGCTCTAAATATTGTAAAATCGTTGCGACAAGTGCAGCACGATTAATTTCCTCTCCTGCAGCTATGCGTAGCGATGTGGCAATATTTGTGATATCAGGAGAAAAATCTTTTTCTTGCTGGTTAGCATTGATACCGATCCCAACAAGTAATGCTTGTACAAGGTCTGCCTCTGCCTGCATTTCTGTTAAAATCCCCGTACATTTTTTGCCGTTTATAAGTAAATCATTTGGCCACTTTATTGCAGGCTCTACATGTTTATATAATGTTTTAATGGCCATTGTAACTGCAACGGCAACGACAAGTGTAAATGAAGATGCTTGCTGTGGTGATACATCGGGTCGTAAAATAATGGTCATCCAAATACCTGAACCTTTTGCTGATTCCCATGGTCTAGACATGCGACCACGTCCTGCCGTTTGTTCTTCCCCAATAACAATCGTTCCATCTGGGGCACCTTCTTGTGCTAGCTTATGCGCAATTGTTTGTGTAGAATCCACGACATCAAAATAGTGAATTTGTCGTCCTAATCGCTCTGTTTTTAAAAATAATTCTAATTGTGTTGGGCTTAAGCTATTCGGTACACCAGTTAACACATAGCCTTTTTTCTTAACAGTTTCAAAAGTGTAGCCTTCCTCCTGTAACGTCTGCATATGCTTCCAAATTGCAGTACGCGACACCCCTAGTGAATCTGCTAACTCTTGTCCTGAAACTGCCTCACCGCTAGCTGCTAATAATCTCTTTAAAATTTCATCCTTCATGGACATACTCATACTCAAACCAATCCTTTAGTATTTTTCTTCATTGCACCTAATCATAACAGGCAATAAGATTTACCATTCATGCTTTAAAATACTGTATAAAAGGGAATCTCGCCAGCCATCTCTTAATAGCAAATCTTGTCGTATTTTACCTTCTTTAGTCATGCCGATTTTTTCTAACACTTTTGCAGAGCCTAAATTTCTCGGGTCACAAGTTGCAAAAATACGGTGTAAATTTAATGTACTAAATCCAAATTCAATTAGTAGCTTCGATACTTCTGTAGCATACCCCTTTGCCCAATAATCTGGATGAATAATATAACCAATCTCACCTTGTCTATTCGTAAAATCTCGAATATTAATTTCCCCAGCACCGATTAACCGTTCCTTTTCCATAACAGCAAAAACAAAGCGACTTCTTGGCATGTTTGTAGCTTCCAACATTACTTGTGTGACAAACTCATATGACGCTTTTTCGGAATTCGGACCCCACGGTTGATATTGGCAAACAATTGGTTGAGATGCATATTCATGTACAGCTTTCCAATCGTGTTGCTCCATCTCTCTCAGTATAACTCTCTCACCTATTAAATGGTCAATCATCATCAACCCCCCTTGATTAAAATCTTATTTATGTATAAATCGTTTCTAGTTTTCACTCAAAATCCCAATAAAAAGATAAAGCAAGTGACCTTGTAATGACGGTATTTAAATGGTCACTTTTTGTCACTTGCAGTATTTTCATTATATAATCAACTATTTATCCTTTAAGATCATACTCCCGCTCAAACCAATCCTTAATGTGGTTTTGCTCATTAGTAAGTTCCCCATTCACAACGGCCGTTAAAATTAATTGCAAGGCTTCTTTTAACCATGGTCCCCGTTTTTGTCCAGACCATTGCAATAAATCCATTCCATTCACTACAAGTTCTTGGCGATGTCTTATTGGTAAGCTTGCCTGAACCTCCCGTATGCTTTGCTGCGAGTAGTTCATTAGCTCTTTCAACTGTGCAAAGTATTGTGCCGCTTCGAGCTCCTCTAGCGAATACGTAAAATAGTCCATACTTGTCCAGCCCTTTTGTAACGCATGGAACGCACCTAAAACAGCCTTAACAAATGCCATTTCTTTATTCGATAAACGATAGGCACGCAACACTTCCTGCCATTGGTCTCCTTGTATAAGAGCAAAATACGCCCAACCGCAAGTTGCATTTTGTACAGAAAAGCCTTGCCAATGTTCTACTTGAAAGTCACCTTGCAAATAGGACACTAGTCCACTTTTTTCAAGCTTTCGAATGCCATTATAAACATCTTTCCCTACCCACAGCTTATCAAGTTCAGCCTTAATGCGCTCTTTGGCAACCCAGGCAATATCGCAAGCCTTTTCCTGAATTGCCTGAAGTGTCTCAGCTTCGATTGTAAAGCCAAGCTGTGCTGAAAAACGCACAGCCCTTAGCATTCGTAAGGCATCCTCAGCAAAACGCACTTTTGCTTCTCCTACTGCTCGAATAACGCCAGCCTCAATATCCCGCTGCCCATTATAATAATCTACAAACGTGCCATCTCGACGCATAGCTATTGCATTCATCGTAAAATCACGGCGCTGTAAATCCTCTTTCAGGGACCTTACGAAATGAACTGCCTCTGGTCTTCGATGATCCGTATACTCGCCATCTGTGCGATACGTTGTAACTTCAACTGGTGCTGTTGGCTCAAGAACTAGCACGGTGCCATGTTGAATACCAATATCAACGGTACGTTTAAAAACAGTTTTAACTTCTTGTGGCAATGCATTTGTCGCTACGTCTACATCATGTGCTGGACGATTTAATAGGGCGTCTCGCACAGCTCCGCCTACGACAACTGCCTCAAAGCCTGCTTCCTCTAATTGTTCAATAACTGAGAAAGCAGCTTGCCATTCTTTATTGTTTTGCATGATTTTTTTCAGCAACCTTTTCATACAGTTGTTCATACTGCTCGACAATTTTTGATGAGTGGAATTTTTCACTAACTGCACGCATCGCTGCTTCGCGGAAACGAAGTAACTTATCTTCATCGTTCAATAACTGTACAGCATAGTCAGCTACAGCATCCGTATCGCCTAATTCCACTAAATAGCCATCTACACCATGATCAATGACTTCTGGTATTCCACCAACGGTCGTACCTATACATGGCACACCACAAGCCATTGCTTCAAGCAATACAAGTCCAAAAGATTCCTGTTGTGACAGTAATAGCTTCAGATCACTAATAGCGTACAATTCATCTAAATTTTCTTGTTTACCTAAAAATAAGACGTCCTTGACATACGGGCTTTCTTTTACTTGATCCATCACACGATGCTTTTCGGGTCCATCCCCTACTAACAATAGCTTCGCTTTTATATTTCCTCGGATTTTCATAAACGCATCAATAATATGAGGGAGATTCTTAATTTTACGGAAGTTCGAAACATGAATAATGACTTTTTCATCTTCTTGAATGCCAAACTGCTCTTTTAAGTTACCAGCATCTTGCGGACGATAGACACGCTCATCCACGAAGTTATAAATCGTTTCAATTGGCTTAACAGTATCAATAAGTTCGTAGGTTTGTTCTTTTAGGGACTCTGAAACTGCAGTTACAATATCAGACTTATCAATACCATATTTGATAGCTTGTGACAGCGTAGAATCCTGTCCAAGTACGGAAATATCCGTGCCATGGAGTGTTGTCACAATACCGATATTTTGCCCACTCATTTCTCGGGCTAGCACCGCACATACGGCATGTGGGATTGCATAATGTACATGTAGTACGTCTAACCCTTCATCTTTAATCACGTCCGCCATTTTACTCGCTAATGCAATATCATACGGCGAATACTGAAATACTGAATAATTGTTTACTTCTACTTCATGGAAAAAGACGGTCGGATAAATTTTATTCAATCGAAATGGTACGCTTGAGGTGATGAAATGAATTTCGTGCCCTCTCTCTGCAAGCATTTTTCCTAATTCTGTTGCAATAACACCAGAGCCTCCAACTGTTGGATAACAGGTAATGCCGATTTTTAGCTTTCTCATTCGATAATCATCCTTTCTAAATTCACGTCTTTTTATTCTCGTCTTTCTTGAATCAGTCTCCAATCCACAAAGCCCTCTTGTAGGCCTTTTAGTAGTATTTCTGCAGTTCCCATATTTGTTGCCAGTGGCACTTGGTAAACATCACAAAGACGGATAAGTGCAGAAACATCCGGCTCATGTGGTTGTGCTGTTAATGGGTCACGGAAGAAAATGACCATGTCCATTTCATTATTGGCAATCATAGCGCCAATTTGTTGGTCCCCACCAAGGGGACCCGAGCGAAAACGTGTAACCTCTAAGCTTGTAGCATCCATAACACGTTGCCCGGTTGTACCTGTTGCATAAAGCGTATGTTCATTTAAAATATCACGGTAAGCGATAGCAAACTGTACTAGATTATCTTTTTTGCGATCATGTGCAATTAATGCGATTTTCATAAATTTTCCATCCGTTCTTTAGATGATGTTTTCTAAACCATAAACTAGCTGATCCATTTTCATAACTTCTTCCACACAGAATGCAACGCCGGACATAAAGGAGTTACGATTTAATGAGTCATGACGGATTGTTAATAGTTGACCGTCTCCTCCAAACAATACTTGCTGATGTGCCACTAAACCAGGTAAGCGAACAGAATGAATTCGCATACCATCAAAATCAGCCCCTCTTGCTCCTTCAATCGTTTCTTTTTCCTGTGGATGACCTTGCGTTTTTTGTGCTCGCACCTCTTGGATCAGTTGTGCTGTTTTGACACCAGTACCAGATGGCGCATCCAACTTTTGGTCATGGTGCATTTCAATGATTTCTACATCTGGTAAGTATTTTGCTGCTTCTTTAGCAAATTTCATCATCAGGATTGCCCCAATTGCAAAGTTTGGTGCGATAATGCAGCCTAACTCCTTCTCATTAGCAAGTGCTGATAATTCTTCAAGCTGAGCATCTGTAAAACCAGTTGTGCCAATAACTGGTCGTACATTTAAATTTAAAGCCTCTTTTGTATGATTGTATACTGCATGTGGATTCGTTAAATCTACTAAAACATCAGGGGCAGTTGCTTCTACTAGCTCGTTCATATCTGTAAATATTGGTGCTGTATAGCTTGCTGGGAACATTTCTAAATCAGCTAATGTCTGGCCAACCTCTTTATAATCTAGTACAGCTACTAACTCCATTTTGGCATGTTTCATAACTGTATGTACAGCTTCAGCTCCCATTTTTCCTCTTGGCCCTGCAATTGCTACACGAATCGACATTATTCCTCTTCCTTTCTTGTCCAGCGATCCTTATCTCTCGTTTCAAATTTATGTATGACGCGTAAAAGTGCCTCATCTAATTTTATACCTTGTGCATTAGCAAAGCATACTAAAACAAAGAAAAAGTCACCTAATTCTTCTTCAATACTATTCGTTTCTTCAGTGTTTTTTTTCTTTTTCTGTCCGTAAACATCTTGCACTTCGCGTGACAATTCTCCAAGCTCTTCCGTTAAACGTGCGAGTAGTTCAAAAGGAGGGAAATAACCTTCCTTAAATTGCCCTATATAATCATCCACACGTTTTTGCAAGGCTTGCATCGTTATCTGTTCTGTCATCCAATATCACACTCCTATTTACCATCGTATAAAATTTACACCATTGTTGTCAAAAACAATAAAATGACAGATAATAAAACCACTACTTCATAGTTAGGAATTACAGGAGGTCTTATGTTTAAACAGATCAGAATTCGTAATATTATCGCAATAATGCTCGGAGCAGCCATTTTTAGCTTTGGTTTTGTACACTTTAACATGCAAAATCAGCTAGGTGAAGGTGGTTTTAGTGGGATTACCCTTGTTCTTTATTTTACACTAGGTTGGGATCCTGCATTACTTAATTTAATATTGAATATTCCAATGTTTATTTTAGGTTGGCGTCTACTTGGTAAAAAATCTTTTATTTACACATTAATAGGTACAATTTCAGTATCCATTTTCCTGAAAATCTTTCAGAAATATCAGTTCACAATTCACTTAGAGGATGATTTATTCCTTGTAGCATTGTTTGCGGGTGTTTTCGTTGGACTAGGGCTCGGTATTGTCTTCCGCTATGGTGGCACTACTGGCGGTGTGGATATATTAGCACGTCTAGGCCATAAATATCTAGGCTGGAGTATGGGGAAAACAATGTTCATGTTTGATGCTATTGTTATACTATTATCATGGCTAACATTTTTAGATGCACGTTCTATGATGTATACGCTTGTCGCTGTGTTCGTAGGTGCACGCGTCATCGATTTTGTTCAAGACGGAGCCTATGCAGGACGCGGAGCACTCATTATTTCGGAGAAGTCTAGCACAATTGCAGATTTGATTTCGTTACGCATGGAGAGAGGCGTGACGATTTTAGAAGGACATGGTCACTTTACTAAGCAGGCAAAAGAAGTAATATACTGCGTTGTTGGACGCAATGAAGTTGTACGTTTAAAATCGATTATCCATGAGGTCGATCCTCATGCCTTCGTCTCTATTTCTGAAGTTCGAGATGTTGCTGGTGAAGGCTTCACTCTCGACGATCAAAAACAACCATTACATTAAGAATACGTATAAAGAGCAAAAGTGTTAGATTGATGGTAGTTCAATCTAACACTTTTTATTGCTAAACACGATGTTGTCCGCTACGGCAGTTGCTTTCAGCAGATTTATTGGTGATTCGCGGACCTTTATCGGTGATTTCTTTCGTCTTACCGGCGATTCATGGACTTCTATCGGTGATTTCTCCTGCTTCACCGGCGATTCATCCCCACCTAGTAGTAGAGGCTTTCTACTCATTAACAAACAAATAAAAAAACTTGTTATAGTGGTCATCCCACTATAACAAGTTTTTCTTAGTCGTCATTACGCATATTTGTAAAGATTAAAATTAATCGTAATAATTCTAACACAGCTACTGCTGTAGCAGCTACATAAGTTAACGCAGCGGCACTTAACACTTTACGTGCTGGACGTTCCTCTTCATTCGTAATAATACCAAGTGAATTCATTTGCACGAGGGCACGCTTTGATGCGTCGAACTCAACTGGTAATGTTACTAATTGGAACACTACGCCTGCTGCTAGTAAGACGATACCTAACAATAACATATTAGATAAACCAGAAAAAATCCCGATCATAACGAAAACCCAAGAGAAGCCAGATGAAATATTCGCAACTGGAACTAGTTTACTGCGTAAAGTAAGCATAGAATATGCCTCTTTATGCTGTATGGCATGGCCTACTTCGTGGGCAGCAACTGCTGCACCTGCTACACTTGCCTCATAAAAGTTACTTTCTGATAATGCGACTGTTTTTGTCGCAGGGTTGTAGTGATCAGATAACACACCTTGTGTTGGCACAACTCGCACATCGTACAAGCCGTTCGCATCTAAGATCGCCCTTGCTACCTCAGCACCAGTTTGTCCCTTCATGGTACGTTCCTTTGCAAACTTATTATACGTACCTTTTACCTTCATTTGAGCGTACAATGGCAGTAGCATAATAATCGCAAAATAAACAATATACATGCCTGTTGACAATTTTCTAACCCCTTTCTACCTCGATACTATAATTCTATAGAGATTTCCCTAATTGGGCAAATATTTGCGCCACCTAATTGAGAAAATTGCGATGAAAATACAAGCAATTGATAACCAAAAAGTAAAATATCCAATGGCACTTGTATATTCAGCTAAATCACGATACATTGGCATTTGCCCAAATACATAGTCTATGACATCATTATGCAATGTCCATACAGCTGCAACCACAACATGCCAATATGAAAATACATATTTACCGATGTAAAGGACGCCTTGGAATGCCATCGCAAAATGTGAGCCGATAAGCATCCAGCCTTGCCAGCCAATGTAGCCTGTTTCAACGAGAGTCCAGAGATTCATTACATCTGCCCAAATACCATATTTAACTAATGTGACAAGTGCTAACACTTCCATTAATGGCCATCTTTTTCCTAATATCCATGCCAACAGCACAAAACAAAAAAACAAACTAGCAGTTGGACTATCTGGTACAAATATATAAAATATCGGCTTCGTAATCGCTAATTGCCAGCCATACCAATAATAGCCGTAAATTGTTCCTAATAAGTTGATAAGTAGTAATACGATTAAAAATGTTTTATGCGTAAGGAGGTACCAAATATTTGCACGTGTCATTTGCATGATTAAAACTCCTTTACTATCCGTCCATACTAAGATGTCTTTTTCTTTAATTTTTATGTATTTTTTGGTGGCTACGCCTCTATGGCACTTTTATGTTACAACAAGTGGCTCATTGCAAAATGAAGTTTTATCCATAGACTTTCCTAATTAATTATATCAAACCCATGTGCTTCATGTTTAATAAAAGCTAGAAAAAAAGAGTCAGTTTCCCGACTCTTTTTAAATTTATTCAGCTTTTAAGCTTTCGATAAATTCAGCTAGCTTTTGAAGATCTTCATCAGATCCTGTCCATAAACCTGCTGGCATTTTACCACTTGGTGAACCATTGTGGGCAATGTCTTTAATTTCATCAGCTGTTAAGCCTGTATTCATAAGTGTTGGCGCACCAGCACCACCTTCTAAGCCTTCACCATGACATGTGATACATGCAGAGCCAGCATAGATTTGGTAACCTTCTGAGCCTTTATCGAACTCTACAGTTTCCACGATAGCACCTTGAATTTTTTGAGCTTCCCAGTCATGATTTACAACTGACTCCCAAGTTAAATAGAACATAGCAGCCAATGTTAATAACATAAACGCAGTTGGTAACGGGCGTTTAGACGGACGGCGTTCTGGACTCTTATCTAAAAATGGCATTAATAATAGCGCTCCAAATGCTAGACCTGGAATGACAATTGCTCCGATAACATTATATGGACCAGAAGCAAATGAGTATTTTAAGAGTTGGTACATAAATAAGAAGTACCAGTCCGGTAATGGCGTGTATGCTCTTGTTGGATCAGCTGGCCCTTCAAGTGGAGATGGGTGAGCGACTGTTAACAATAAATAAGCGATTAAGAAAACAGCACCTACCATCCATTCTTTTAGTAAGAAGTTCGGCCAGAAAGCTTCAGTTTTACCTGGATATTCGGAATAATCCTTTGGAACGTTCGGCATTCTGTGATTCGCTTTAATTCGAGAATCGCCGACAAATTTCATTCCTTTTCCGCGATGCATAGTGTCCCCTCCTTTAAAAAATCATCGAACCGTCAAGAATTATTACAACGGCCCTGAAATTCCTTGACGTCGAATCATGATAAAGTGTGCTGCAAGTAACCCAAACAATACTGCAGGCAAGAAGAATACATGAATCGCAAAGAATCGTGTTAACGTTTGAGCACCAAGAATAGTACTGTCACCCGCTAATAATACTTTAATCATCGAACCAATAAATGGTACAGATGCCGCAATTTCGATACCTACTTTAGTAGCGAACAATGCTTTCATATCCCATGGTAATAAGTATCCTGTAAAGCCAAGACCCATCATTACACCAAAAATACCTACACCAACCATCCAGTTTAACTCACGAGGTTTCTTATAAGAACCTGTGAAGAATACACGAAGCGTATGTAAGAACATCATTACAATTACTAATGAAGCTCCCCAGTGGTGCATACCGCGTACGATTTCACCAAATGCTACTTCGTTTTGTAAATAATAAACTGATTTCCAGGCATTCACGACGTCTGGTACATAGTACATTGTTAAGAACATACCAGATAGAATTTGAATTACTGTGATGAAAAATGTTAATCCACCGAAGCAGTAAACGAATGCTGAAAAATGGTGTGCAGGGTTCACGTGCTCTGGCACTTCGTGGTCGGCAATATCACGCCAAATCGGTGTAATATCTAATCGTTCATCGACCCAATCATAAATTTTGTTTAGCACTGAATTCGTACCCCCTTACAAATTAAACTAGAGTATTTGCTCTTGCTGGACCAATCATTAAATAACCATCTTTTTCTTGTACTTCAAATTCATCCAACGGACCTAAAGGCGGTGTACCTGCAATGTTTTTCCCGTTTTTCTCGTAACGCCCTGCATGACAAGGACAGAAGAATTGATTTGGGTGTGCTGAATCGCCATTCCAGTCCACCATACATCCTAAATGCTTACAAACAGGTGATAGAGCAATTATTTGGTCGCCTTCTTTGTAAACCCAAGCTACGTTTGTAACATTAGATTTGTACCAAGCGTCAACTTGTTCAAATGTGAAGTCAACTTTAACTGGCTCTGCATTGATGTCCGTGACTTTATGTTCGGTTTTGATAAAATCCCCACCCTCATGCTTTTGTAAAACTGGGTCAATTGCAAAACGAACCATTGGCATCAACATGCCTGCCGCCATAAATCCGCCAACACCAGTAAGTGTGTAGCTTAGAAATTGACGACGTGAAACTCGATTGTTACTCATCCTTTTCCCCCCTCTAACTTTAAAGGTCAGTCCAACGGACATACTTTTACAAATAGTAATACTAGGACATATCTATGATATATCAAGTCCATAGCTTGGTCAATATAGCATTCTGTGGAAACCTGGAGAATGTGAACATTTATTGAAACAAATTGCTAAATTTGTGACCATTTGGTCGAAAATGCAGGTATTACTTGACGTAACTGATCTTCGAGAATGGTATTTTTCACGCTCATATCCATGGATTCTAGTGGAATAGCTGGTAACCAAATAATATTTACAACATCTCCAATATTTGTCCAAAAATGGTCACAAGTAATGAAGAACACATGCTTAAAGCCAGCAGTATGTAATTGTGTTTCTAATTGTACTGGCATTTCTTCGCTTTTCAAGGCAATACTATACGAAAATGGTGGCATGACTAGTAAGCGACCTTTAAACTGTTGTTCGATAAAAGCTGTAAGCGATAACAAAAAATCTGATTCTGCACCACTTTGCTTCAATTTTTCAGCACTAAAATCGATTCCTACGAGTGGAATAATTGCCGTATCGATAAAATCCTTCTGCGCTAAAAACGATGTCACATCGTTTGCGTTAAAATACATCCAATAACCCCCCAACTGTTACAAATATAAAAATGCCCTTTTCCACTCTTTTATAGGATAACCAATAAAAAGTGAAAACAATCATTCACTAGTCATGTTACCATATAGAGGTGGATAAAGGGCATTCAATTTTTACCTATTGACTTTAGACTATTGTAAATTGGCAGTTTCTTTTAAAACTTGTAACAAATTAGACAATTCATAAAATCGTTCTTCATCGCCTTTATCTAAGGCTTCATCAATTTGTGCGAGTAATTTTTCTTCTTGGAACACGAGTAAACTATTGGAAAGTAACTCTTCTGCCAGTAAACGGTCCTTTTCACTAACAATTAATGTTTCTGGCATATAAGGGTTTTCTTCAAGAACTGCTAAGTATTGTGCACTTGGCGGTATATTTGGGAAGTTCAATTGTATATACATATCTTCTTGTTCATGTAAACGTAAGTCATGGAACGATTTTTCAGCATCGGCTGTCATCACATTGCCTTTATAAAAACGAAATGGTACACCTGTTGAGTCTACTGTAGACATCACCATAGCTCTAGGACAATAGTGCGCTTCTTCTACAAACCGTATTCGTTTTAACAACTCATCATTACTTAATAAGTAATTTAAAATCCATACACACTCACGACGTTTTAATTGGTAATTTTTCAAAAACCAGCGAACAAATGCTTTTTTATCGACAACTGATACAGAAGCAGTCATACCCACTCCCTCCTTTACTCTAATTCTAAGCCTTCTAACATCTCTTGCCATTGTGGTTCACCCGGTTGAAGCTTGATTAAATGACCGAGAACTTCTTTAACTTCTGAACGCTTGCCTTCTTCTAATAAGAAATAAACATATTTTTCTAAAAATGCTGCGTCTTCCTTAAAATCAGTATATGCCAAATGGTAAAATTCGTATGCACGGTCGTACAATTCTAAATTTGCATATGCGTCTGCAGCGTAAGGATATAAAGTTATCCATTCAAAATCATTTTTTTGTAATGTCTCAAATAATTCAACGACATCTTCATAGCGTTCTTGTTGCGTAAATACGGAAATAAGTGTTAGCACGGCTTCCATATACTCAGGATCTAACGCAATTGCTTCTCGTAAAAATTTTTCTGCTTCTTCTGGCAGAGCGTTTTTTAATGCCATTTTACCTGCAAATAAGAATAATGATTTATCATACTCATCGCGCTTCAAGCCCTCTTTAATAGCTGCATAAGCTTTTTTATTGTCCTCTGTCATGGCATAGCTTTCCGCTAGCAATAAATAAGCTGAGAAATAGTCAGGGTCTAATTCTTTTAAGTCCTCTAATTGCTTAATCGCCAATTCATATTTTTGCGATTGGAACGCAGCATATGCAGCACCAAATAAAGTATCTGGCTTCACTTCGTCATCTAGAGCTGCTAAATAATAGTCTAAAGCTGTTTCATAGGCAGCGCCTGCACGATATACTTCAGCTAGTCGTTCAACGAGACTGATGCCTGCAAATTCCTCTTGTTGTTCATGTAATTCTTCGTAAAGGCGCGCAGCCTCTAGAAAACGTCCTGTCTCAAATGATAACTCTGCTTTAGCAAAATGTAGTAGTGGCTCATCAGGTAAAATTGCTAACGCCTCATTAATGCGCTTTTCTGCCACTTCAAATAAGCCTTGCATTTGATAATAATCGGCTAGCACTAGTAATGCTTGCGGATATTCTGGGGCTGTATCTTCGACTGCTAACAACATGTCTAATGCCTCGTCCTCATCACCAAGCTCCATTAAGACGTTGGCACGGTCAATTTTTAGTTGTGCCTCCTCTGGGAATAAAAATTGCAGATGCTCCAGTACACGGTCCGCTTCTTTCATGTAACCATATTGCATAAAAACTTCCGCTAGTGCGTATATTTCCTCAGGTAATTCCTTCATTAAAAAAGATTCTAGAAGCTGATCTATTAAAGCTAAATCCCCTTGCTCAAGTGCTTGCATCATTTCCGTCATTGCATTATTCACAGTCATTCACCTATTCTTTCATGTATATCTTTATGCTACAAAATATTTTCTTTTGAAACAAGAAAAAACTCCCCAAAAGGATTGGGGAGTCCAGACTATAGACAAACTCGAAGTTTTTCGAATTTGTCTATAGTCTTTTTTATTTAAAACTAATATAGGGGTTGACTACTGCCGTTGATTTCCGCTACGGGCGGGCGCTTTCCGCGGGCACACCGTAAGCCACAACCGTCGCAGTCGCGCCGTTTGTTGCGTCTTACGTTTTGTGCTGTTCCCGCAGGAGTCGCCACCCTTCGCTCCAATCAACTAAAAATTGTGTGAGTGCCTGGCACTAAGCAACTTATAAATAAGAAGTACTGCCGTTTATTTCTGCTACGGGCGGACGCTTTCCGCAGGCACATCGTAAGCCGCAACCCTCGCTAACGCGCGGTCTGTTGCGTCGTGCGTACTGTGCGTTCTGAGCAGGAGTCGCCTGTCCCGCAGTCTTATATAATTGCTACTTGGACAGGGCAAACAACCACTTTTTTACAATAAAAATAATAAAAGGATTGGGGAGTCTAGTGTTGACTATTTCTTCACAGACTCAACATGCTCGAAAAACGACGGGTAGGAAACAGCGATGCATTCTGCATCGTCTAATGTCACTGCCCCATCCGTTATTAACGCTGCCACAGCGCCCATCATACCGATACGGTGATCCCCGTATGTTTTCAGGCTTGCCCCATATAATGGCGTTGGTCCTTCGATAATCATACCATCCTCAGTTGCTTCGATACGAGCACCTAGTTTTTTTAGCTCATCCACCACTGCAGTAATGCGATCCGTTTCTTTGACCTTGAGCTCCTCAGCATCCTTGATAATTGTTTTCCCGTGTGCCTGTGTTGCTAAAAGTGCAAGAATCGGAATTTCGTCGATTAATCTCGGAATCATATTTCCTTGAATAATAGTTCCGTTTAAAGTAGACGTTTCAACAGTAATTGTTGCAGTTGGCTCAGATTGACCGTCTTCATTAGCTACTATTGTTATAGACGCTCCCATGTTCTGAAGAACTTCTATAATACCGTCACGCGTTGGATTAATCCCAACATTTTCTAAGACAATTTTACTATCATGACAAATTGCACCTGCTACTAAGAAAAATGCTGCAGATGAAATATCGCCTGGCACTGACACATGTGTGCCTGAAAGTGTTTGTCCGCCTTCAAAAGTAATTACCCCATCTGCTACAGTTATTTGCGCCCCAAATTGCTGTAGCATGCGCTCAGTATGGTCACGGGATACCTCTGTTTCACGTACAATTGTTGTACCTTGTGCACGTAAACCTGCTAGTAAAATAGCTGATTTCACTTGTGCACTGGCAACAGGCATTTGATAGTCAATCGCTTGTAGCTTTGTACCTTGGATGGCAAGTGGTGTATATTGTCCATCCGCACGACCTGTAATGTGAGCACCCATTTGACGTAATGGATCAATTACACGGCGCATCGGACGTTTACCGATGGATGCATCTCCTGTCATCACGCTATGTACTTTGGAACCAGCTAAAATCCCGAGCATTAAGCGTGTTGTTGTACCAGAGTTCCCTGTGTAAAGCACCTCGCTAGGTTCCTGCCAAGCTTCCATACCAGCGCTTTCGATTGTTACATTTGTACCGTCCACATCAATCTTCACACCAAGCTTGCGGAAACAATCAATAGTGCTTAAACAATCTTCACCAAGTAAAAAGCCGTCAACCGTTGTTTTTCCTGTTGCAATCGCCCCAAACATGACAGAACGATGTGAAACAGATTTATCACCAGGGATTGTTAATAGCCCTTGTAAAGATGGTTTATTATATTGTAATACTTTTTTACTCATAATTATCTCTCGCCTCCATATGAAGATAGAAAGCGCCGATATCTCGACGCTTTCTTCATTATATTTAGCCGTTCATCGCCTCTTATGAGACGTAAACGCACTAATCTATGAAATATACGTTTCAAAATTTGCTCGCTTTTGAATACATGCTGCGGCACGTTCACGATCACTTTCACTTTGCAGGCTAATCACAAGAATACCGAAGACATCTTCACGTGATTCTACAATTCGTAAATTCGTAATACTAATTGCTTCATCAGCTAGTAGGCCTGTTACCTCAGAAATCACCCCTGGATAGTCAGGAACATCGACGTACAAGTCAAAAGAAGTAAACATTGCTCCAGCACTAATTGGCAATTCATCACGTAGCTCTTTAGCAATAGCGAAATAACTTTCAATGTCTGCTGAGCTACCATTTAATAGCAGTTCCTTAACACGATTCATTTCAGTTTGCCAGCCTTCAAGCTGTGCTACTAATTCATCACGATTTTGAAGTGTAATATCACGCCACAGTATCGGATTAGAGGATGCAATACGTGTCACATCTCGGAACCCCCCTGCTGCAAGTGAGCGTGTCATTGGATATTCACCATTTTCCCCGCCTAATTGATGCACAAGGGATGCAGCAATAACATGTGGAAAATGACTAACTACAGCCGTCATATGATCGTGCTCACGTGCGGATACACTAACAACTTTTGCATGTGTAAATTTTAAAAGGCTTTCTAGCTGTGCCATATTAATAATTTCTTCGCCTGCAAGTGGTGTCAGCATATAATACGCATTTTCGAAAAGATGCGCTTTCGCAGCTAATACACCACTTTTATGAGAGCCTGCCATCGGGTGTCCACCGATAAACGTAATACCAAGCTCACGTAACTCCCCGGCTTTTTGCATAATCATTTTTTTCGTACTACCTGTATCTGTTACAATAACTTTATTTTTTAACGGCCATGTTTTTAATTGTTCCATCCACTCGAGCGTAGCGTTGACAGGCGTTCCAAAAATAATGATATCTACCTCTGCTGCAACGTCTTTTGGATCTGACACAATTTCATGAACAATGTTTAATGTTTTGGCATGTTCACGGGTTTTTTCATCCATGTCATAGCCAATAATTTTAGTTTCAGGTGCCTTTTGTAAAGCAAGAGCAATCGAGCCCCCAATTAAGCCTAAACCAATAACGAGCACTTTGCGTGTCATGCAAAAACCCCTTGTTCTTTTAACACTTCTTCAAGATGCTCTAATAATGCTGCATTTTGTGCTTCCGTACCAATGGTTACACGGATAAAACCTGGCGCACCTAGAGCATTACCACTACGAATAATAAAACCACGCTTCATAAGCTCTTGGAAAACAACATCACTATCAGCATTCGTGTTAAAGAAAATAAAGTTTGTATCAGATGGGTAGTATTTCAAATTATGTTTTTCACAAAAATCAACGTATTGTTTTTTACCTATTTCATTTGCTGCACAGCAAGTTTTTAAAAAGTCTTGATCACTTAATGCAATCGCCGCTACTGCTTGACTTAAAATTGTATTATTGAACGGTGCACGTACTGGATCCAGTTTTGAAATGACTTCTGGTTGACCGATTGCATAGCCTACTCGGAAAGAGGCAAGACCGTATGCTTTAGAAAATGTGCGCATTAATAGCACATTTGGATACTCATCAATTAAAGGTAGAGTTTCTTTATGACCTGGATGCGTCACATATTCGATATACGCTTCGTCTAAAACGACAAGCACATCGCTTGGTACTTTCGCTAAAAATGCACGTAAATCTGTATCTGCAATGACAACACCTGTTGGATTATTCGGACTACATACCCACACAATAGAAGTATGTTCATCAATAGCTGCTGCCATTGCGTCTAAGTCGTGTGCACCTTCTATACAAGGAATTTTACGAACTTCCGCACCTTCAATTTCAGCATTATGAATGTATTGTGAGAATGATGGATCTGCCATGACTGTATTCACGCCTGGATACAACAGAGCACGAGTAAGAATTGCAATAATATCATCTGAACCATTTCCAAAAAGAAGCTGTGTTTCTTTGACACCAACATGTTTAGCCACAGCTGAACGTAAATTTTGTGCATAGCCGTCTGGATAGATTGCATAGTTTACTGCACTATTTTGTAAATATGCTGTTACCTTAGGTGAGCAACCAAATGGGTTTTCATTTGATGCTAACTTTACGACTTCTTGTAAGCCAAATTCACGTTGTACTTCTTCAATTGGTTTACCTGGCTTATATGCTTGCATACCGTCCAATTGTTGTTTCCATTTCATCTCAAACATCTCCTCTTATTATTTAGCTTGGGCTAAATCTGGTCTTAATTTCACAGCATCATTTAAATAAATATGCTGAACATCTTTTTGAGCCATTTCCACATTCGCATGGATCAACACACGAATACATAATGGCAGGGCATCTGGCACATCCATTTCATGCATACACATAACAGGGACATACTGCCAGCCGTCCATTAACCTTACAGCACGCGCTGGAAACGCCGATGTAATATCTGGTGTCGTTGAAATAACGATTGATGCAATATCTTCTATCTCCACATGATTTGCTGCCACAACCTCACGCACTAATCTCGCTGTCTCATCCCATACAAGCTCTGGCTTGTCCAATTCAATTGTAATTGCACCTCTAAGTCCACGAATCATACAAGCACCTCCGCTAATAGCTGTCGGAATTCAGCATCTACCTCTTTGCATTCTGCTAAGTCAATTGGTCGCACAAAGGGATTTCCAATTTCTTCAAGTAACACAAATTGTAGGACACCATATTCCGCTTTTTTATCTTTTAATAAATAGTCTGTTAATTGTTCAAATGTATAATCATTCACCGCATCAAAAGGATAGCCATTATTCAGCGCAAAACGTAAAAATGCTGTTGTGAATTCACGATTCAACTTACCATATCGTTCACTTAATAATAGACAATATACAAGCCCAATCATCACAGCTTCACCATGTGCAACTTTCCCATAACCCGCAGCTGCTTCTATGGCATGGCCATATGTATGACCCAAATTTAAATATTTGCGCACTGACTGCTCTGTTTCATCCTCAGACACAATTTTCGCCTTTACTTCAATTCCAGCTTTTAAATGTTTGGCCAATTCAGCTGTACTAAAATGGATAACTGAATCTGCAGCCATTAGCTCTTGAAGCCAAATGGCATTTGATATCATCGCATGCTTAATGACCTCTGCTGTACCTGAACGCACTTCACGCTCAGATAAGCTATTTAAAAAGACTGTATCGTAAATTACCCCTTCTGGTTGATAGAACGCACCAATCATATTTTTGCCTAGTGGATGGTTAATAGCTGTTTTACCGCCTACTGCTGAGTCATGAGCTAAGATCGTCGTTGGTATTTGGATAAATGGCACTCCACGCATATATGTAGCTGCAACAAAGCCTGTTAAATCTCCAACTGCTCCGCCACCAAATGCAAAAATAAATGATTTACGTGAACATTTTTGTTCAAGCAAGAAAGTTTGTGCTGCATTGTATTGTTCAATTGTTTTACAAGCCTCACCACCTGGTAGCACAAATACCTCAAACGCATATGGGAAATTCTCCTTGAAATATTCCCCTTGGGCTGCCCACACATTGGCGTCTGTAAAAACAATAAGCTTATCTGCTTTTTGCAGTTTATCATCAAATGTTTTCACTGCTTCGGCTAAAAAATGATGCCCAAGCACTACCTCATATTGATGCGATTTTGTTGCTACTGGTACACGCATATATTAAAACTCCTTTGCGTAACGGCGTTGTTCTTCAATTTGTGCTTTTAATTGTGGTAGTTGGTCTCCATGGAATTGGTCCATAATTGCGTTGGCAATTTCCCAGGCAATAACATGCTCAGCTACTACTGAAGCTGCTGGTACTGCACAGCTGTCTGAACGTTCTACGCTTGCTTTAAACGGTTCTTTTGTCTCTATATCAATACTTTGCAATGGTTTATATAATGTAGGAATTGGCTTCATAACACCTCGAACAACAATCGGCATGCCTGTAGACATTCCGCCTTCTAAGCCGCCAAGTCGATTCGTAGCACGAGTATAGCCTTGCTCTTGGGACCAAATGATTTCGTCATGTACTTCTGAACCTTTACGGCGAGCCATTTCAAAACCAATACCAAATTCAACACCTTTAAAAGCATTAATAGACAACATTGCTGCTGCTAATTTTGCATCTAGTTTACGGTCGTAATGAGCATAAGAGCCAATACCAGCTGGCATACCTTCAACGATTACTTCAACAACACCGCCAATAGAATCGCCTGCTTTTTTCGCTTCATCGATTGCCTCAACCATTTTTGCTGAAGCAACAGGATCTACGCAGTAGCATGGATCTGCTTCGACGATTGCACGAATTTCATCTACAGTCTTTCCTTCAATGACAGATGTGTCTGCTTTAATGCCTACGATTTCCGTAACATGTGACACAATTGAAATACCGAGCTCATTTAATAATGCTTTTGCAACAGCCCCAACTGCAACACGGACAGTAGTTTCACGCGCAGAAGAACGTTCTAAAACATTTCGTAAATCTCGATGTCCATATTTCATGCCGCCTACTAAATCAGCATGTCCTGGACGTGGACGTGAAATTTGACGTTTAATATCATCAGGATTAACATCCTCTGCTAATGGTTCTGCGCCCATAATTTTCGTCCAATGCTTCCAGTCATCATTTGTGACAACTAGCGCGACAGGAGAGCCAAGTGTTTGCCCGTGGCGAACACCACCTACTATTTCTACTGTATCCGTTTCGATTTGCATACGACGACCACGGCCATGACCTCCTTGGCGACGTTTTAAATCATGGTTAATTTTTTCTGCTGTAATTGGTAAAAGTGACGGTAAACCCTCAATTATTGTAGTTAATTGCGGTCCGTGTGATTCTCCTGCTGTTAAGTAACGCATAAACGCTTTCTCCCTTCAACTCGCTAAAGTATGTATTTTTCACTATAACATATATTCTCTAAAAAAACAGTCCTTTTGCAAATGTCATAGCACGTATTCATAAATCAATAAAGATAGACAGCATAGCATTATATGCGAATATTCTGAACGATTTATTTAAAAAAAGAGGTCTTTTAACTAACTTAAGTGCCACACAATAAGTCCAAGATTTTTTTACGTGAAACCGATTTACTTTAATAAAAAATACGCTTTTTGCTTAAGCAAGCGAAAAGCGTACGGTCATCTATGTCTAGTGTCTTGGCAATTTATGTACGTGACAGTCATCTTATTTACTGTACGAAAGCTTTTCATCATTTAATTAATTATTTTTTTCGATAGAAGAATGTATCCTCTACTTCAAATTCGTAACGAGATGGATTAAAAATTTGCTCCGTTGACCCGACAAATAATATGCCATCTTGTCGTAATGCTTTACTGAAGTTCCCATATATTTGATCCTTTGCTTCTTCGGTAAAGTATATCATAACATTTCTGCACACGATTAAATCATAATGAGAATCGTAATGATCGTTAAGCAGATTATGCTTTTTAAATGTGACACAGCGCTTAATTTCATCTTTAACTCGGTAGAAGTTTCCTTCTTGCTCAAAATACTTTGCTTGAATATCTTTTGGCACCTCTGCTAAAGAACGCTCAGGATAAACACCTAGCTTTGCCTTTTGAATTACATTTTCATCTAAATCAGTGGCGATTATTTGAATTTGCGATAATGGTACTAATTGCGATAATACCATTGCTAATGAATATGGCTCTTCTCCAGTTGAACATGCAGCACTCCAAATTTTTAAACGCTTGTTGGATTGTAGTAACTTCGGGAAAATTTTCTTTTGTAACACTTCCCAACGCTTTCCATTTCGATAAAACTCAGACACATTAATCGTCATTCGATCTAAAAACTCATTCATCAAATCACGATCTTGCTCGAGTGCTTTTAGAAAATCAACAAAATTACGATATCCCTTTTTCTCGTAGAGTGAGGTCAATCGTCTTTTCATTTGCGCTTCTTTATATAACGCTAAATCAATTCCAGTTTTGCGCTTAATACCTTCAACAAATTGTTCATAATCAGACATACAGTCATCTTCCCCTCTAGCGTCGTATTTCCATTATAGCGGAAAAATGCCTTTACTGAAATAGTCTTTCCATGTATTCCATGTTACTTTGTCGTATTTTTCTTTTCTTCTAGTAGTAGCACTTTCGAATGTTCTAATTCTAGTCGCAATTTTTCTGTTTCTTTTGTATATGATTCCAATCTTAGCTTTTCTAATTCAACTTCTTGTTCTATTGTTTTTAATTTTAATTTTTGCCCTTTTGTACGTGCATCAGTAAATATACCAGCTAAAGCGACCATAATGCCGCCAATAATAGCAACAATAGCAATTTCCATTTTTTCTCTTCCCCCTTTCTATATAGATTATACGATAAAACTAAAAAATAGTTTCCTTTTTTGAAAGTTCTTCTATCAATTCTCTTTTTAATCGGGAGAAAGCTCGGCTCTTCCGTGCAGCAATCGCAGTCCTCCATTCCAAAAACTAAAAGAAGGCATCGAGTTTTCACTTCCTGATGCCTTCTATCGCTACTCTAAAATGAAGACGGTCTATTTACGCTTTCATTGATAGTTAAATTTCTACACGATAGTCTTTTAAATTTTCCCTTAGCTTTGCTTTCATGAATTTTCCTACAGATGTTTTCGGTACTTCATCTAAAAAGACTACATCATCAGGAATCCATGTTTTATGGAACTGTGACCGCAAACTGTCCAACAGCTCCTCCTTTGTAATCGAGTCTTTATGCTCAGGTTTTGGAACAACACATGCCAAAGGTCGTTCCAGCCACTTTTCATGTGGAATTGCTACCACTGCCGCTTCAAATACTTTCGGATGTGACATCAAAGCATTTTCAAGCTCCACTGACGAAATCCATTCGCCACCACTCTTAATTAAATCTTTTGTGCGATCTGTAATTTTAATATAGCCATCCGGCGTCATTACCGCAATATCTCCTGTGTATAACCAACCATCTTTAAAGGCTTCTGTTGTGCGCTCATCCTTATAATACTCATTTGCAATCCAAGGGCCTCTTAATGTAATTTCGCCCATTGTCTTGCCATCCCAAGGTACTTCACCTTGCTCATTCACAATGCGCATATCAAGAAGGGGCATCGTTATCCCTTGCGTTGTACGAACATGCATTTTTTCGTCTGTCGTATAGTTTTCCATGTGTGTTAAGTATGTTGATAAGCTAACAAGCGGTGATGTCTCTGTCATACCGTAGCCTGTATAATACGGAATGTTCTGCTCCTCCTCAAAGCCCCGCACAAGACCTATTGGAGATGCAGAACCTCCACAAATAATCGAACGTAAGGAAGATAAATCTCGGGGCTGTTGGCGTTGCTCTTGTAAAACGCCTAACCAAATAGTTGGAACCCCCGCTGTTAACGTTACTTTGTACTGCTCAAACAAATCGAGTAATAGCTGTGGCGTAAACATCGGTCCTGGTAGTACTTGCGTCGCTCCAAATAACACACTAGCAAACGGTAAGCCCCAGGCATTGGCATGAAACATTGGTACGACTGGTAACACTACATCGCGCTCGCATATTGCTATGCTATCAGCAAGTCCCGCTGTAATACTATGAAGAACAATACTGCGATGTGTATAAACAACCCCCTTTGGCATACCTGTTGTGGCACTCGTATAGCACATACCTGCTGGTGCATTTTCATCTATATCGTCAGGGAAGACAAAATCATCATTTGCCACTGCAAGAAGTGCTTCATAGGAAAGAGCATTCGGTAATGGCGTATTTTCTAACTCAACATCATCCCCCATGATAATAAAATGCTTTACCGTTGTAAGCTGTGACACAATGGGTGCAATGACAGGCACTAAATTTTCATCAATGAGTAAAATTTCATCTTCTGCATGATTAATTACATACACGATATGTTCAGGCGCTAGTCGAATATTTATCATATGCAGCACAGCACCTGCACACGGTACGGCAAAATATGCCTCTAAATGGCGATGATGATTCCAAGCAAAAGTACCAACTTTTACACCACGATCCATTCCAAGTGTCGTAAGAGCATCTGCTAATTTACGCGTACGCTTGGCAAACTCTTTATAAGTAAACTCATGGATTGTTGTAGCGCTTGTACGCGAATATATTTTCTTGGCATGAAAATGTCGCTCAGCTCGATTTAAAAAACTTGTTAGTAGTAAAGGTGTATCCATCATATGCATAATATCGCTCCCTTTCGTTTTCACATTTAACTGCTTTAACACCAAAGCTGACTGCTGCTACAAAAAAGATATTTACATTTAAGAATGAACTCATTTACTTTACAAACATTAAAAACTTGTTAAACCATTATTTTGGCTGCATTCGTATCGCACCATCAAGGCGAATAACCTCACCATTGAGCATGACATTATGAATAATACTTTCCACAAGCATCGCATACTCAGATGGTTTTCCAAGACGTTTTGGGAATGGCGTCATGCTAGCTAGTGCTGTACGAGCCGGCTCTGCTAATGATGCAAACATCGGCGTTTCGATTAGCCCAGGCGCAATGGTCATTACTCGTATGCCTATATCTGCAAGCTCCCGTGCAATTGGTAATGTCATTGCAGCTACCCCACCCTTTGAGGCGCTATATGCTGCTTGTCCAATTTGACCATCAAAAGCGGCAACCGACGCGGTATTAATAATAACGCCTCGTTGTCCATCTTCGTCAGGCTCGTTTTGCTGCATTTTTTCGGCTGCAAGTCGAATGACATTAAACGTGCCTATTAAATTAACTGAAATTACTTTAGAAAATAGCTCAAGTGCATGTACGCCACGTTTTGAAATCACTTTACTTGCATCAGCAATTCCCGCACAGTTAACCGCCACGTTAATTCGACCAAATGTAGCGATAGCATGCTCCAGCCCATCAGCTACATCTGCCTCCTTTGTAACATCAACGCGTACATAGCGAACACTTTCGCCTAATTCCTGTGTAATTATATGCCCTCTTTCATCATTAACATCGAAAATAATCGCTTTGCCGCCTTCGTTAACAATTTTTCGTACAGTCGCTTCCCCTAAGCCTGAAGCACCACCTGTTACAACCGCGACAACGTCATGACATTTCATAGAACCCAACCCCTTTACATTTTTTCAATAATTGTGGCATTTGCCATACCCATACCTTCGCAAATAGCGAGTAGGCCATAGCGTAAGTTTTCACGTTGCATCCGGTATAACATCGTCGTTAACAACTTTGTACCAGTAGCCCCTAGTGGGTGTCCTAAAGCAATTGCTCCACCATCTGGATTTAGCTTTGCTTGGTCTGCACCAATTTCATGTAACCAAGCAAGAGGAACAGGGGCAAATGCTTCATTCACCTCATACGTATCAATATCTTCAATTGTCAGTCCTGAGCGTTTTAAGGCTTGTCTCGTAGCCTCGATTGGACCTGTAAGCATAAGCGTTGGATCTGACCCTATTACAACGCGTGTCACTATTTTCGCAAGCGGTTGAATACCTAGCTCCTGTGCTTTTGCTAACGACATTAGCACGACAGCTGATGCACCGTCACTCATTTGGCTTGCATTGCCAGCTGTAATAACTCCGTGCTCTTGAAAAACTGTTTTCAAGTCATGTAATCGTTCGAGGGTCGTATCTGCTCGAGGTCCTTCATCGACTTCAAATGTAATAACGGTTCCATCCTCTTGCGTTATTTGGACAGGCATAATTTCCTGTTGAAAATGGCCTGCCTCTATCGCTGCTAATGCACGTCTATGGCTTTCATAAGCATAGTTATTCAACATGTCTTTTGAAAACTGCCATTTTGCCGCCATTTTTTCAGCTGATAGCCCTTGATGAATCATATGATAGTTTTCTTGTAAGCGTTTTCCTTTATGGGCAGTTTGCATGTTTGAAAACATTGGCACCCTTGTCATACTTTCAACACCACCAGCAATCACTACATCCATATCCCCTGCTAAAATAGCTTGTGCTCCAAAATGTACAGCTTGCTGGCTAGAACCGCATTGTCGATCAATCGTTACACCTGGAACCTTCTCCGGGAAACCTGCCATTAATAAAGCTGTACGTGCAATATTTGCACCTTGTTCACCTGTTTGTGTAACACAACCTAAAATAACATCCTCTACTTGTCCTTTGTCGATACCTGCACGCTTTATAACTTCCTGTAGTACATCTGCTGCTAAATCATCTGCACGTACTTCTTTTAATGCCCCTTTGCTTCGTCCTACCGCTGTACGAACAGCTGCTACAATCACTACTTCTCTCATATAAATACCCCTTTTCTAAAACGATTCTGTCATACCCCTTAATCCATTTACGTTTAAGTTTATTTGTTTGGTAGAAAATATATACCGCTTTCTGAAACTATTTACTAGTTAACAATTGTCTGAATATTATATTATTTATTTTACATGACGAAGTAGTTATTAACAATTCTTTATGTATTTAAATAGTGTAGATTAAACCAAACGCGTAGTCCTTCTTCAGTAATCAAGATTCGTCTTTTAACTCCCCCACAAATGCCAAAGTGATAGCACTTACTGCTACTGTTTCAACATTATTTTGAGCAATAAAAAAAGAGCGACTCCAAGTTAATGGATATCGCTCTATATTTTATAAAATTAAACTAAATCTTCACCGAAGAATAAGCCAATTTCACGCTCTGCAGAAGCAAGAGAGTCAGAACCGTGGATGATGTTGTGAGAAACAGTTGTAGCGTAGTCTCCACGGATTGTACCTGGGTTAGATTCTTCTGGTTTAGTAGCACCCATCATTGTACGAGCAAGTTTAATTACGTTTTCGCCTTCCCATACCATAGCGAATACTGGACCAGAAGTGATGAAGTCTACTAATTCACCGAAGAATGGACGTTCAGCATGCTCAGCATAGTGTTTTTCTGCTAATTCTTGAGGGATTACCATTAATTTAGCGGCTTTTAATACAAAACCGCGACGTTCAAAACGATCAACGATATCTCCTACTACTTGTCGTTCTACGCCATCAGGCTTAACCATTAAAAAAGTTTGTTCGATTGCCATGTTTAAAACACTCCTTAAATTCGTCTAACAGGTTTTACACCTACCGATAAATATTAACAAAAAATGAGCTTTAGCACAACAAAAAGCTAGAATTTACGCTTGCCCATAAACAAAGCGATGTCACGAAGCTTTTTCTTAATTGGATGTTTTGGTAAAGCATCTATTTCTTGTAAAGCTTTTTTCAAATACTTGTCGCTCATTTTATTAGCTTGTGTAATAGCATCAGATTTACGCACATATTGCAACATTTTTTGGCGCTCAGGCTCTGTTAATGTTCCCGCAAACACTTTTGCTAAATAAGGCTGCATCTGTTCATCATCTTTTAATAACAAAATCGGTAAAGTAATATTTCCTTGTAATAAGTCACTACCTGCTGGCTTCCCTAATTCTTTATCTGTCGCCATAATATCTAATACATCATCAATTATTTGAAAGCTCATGCCCACAAAGTAACCAAAGCGTTTCAAATGGCTTACTGTTTTGGCATCTACACCTGCTGCGACTGCACCAATCTCACAGCTAGAAGAAATAAGTAATGCCGTTTTACGTTTAATACGTCTGAAATAATCCTTTAAGCCCTGATCCAATCTAAACTTGTCTTCGATTTGAATAACTTCACCGTTACAAATTTCCACCATTGTTCGTGCCAAAATTTGATGAACAAGTGGATCCTCGATTTTTGTGATGTATTCAAGTGCACGCGCAAAAATAAAATCGCCCGTGTACATTGCTACTCTGTTATTCCATTGGGATTTGACAGTTGGACGTCCTCGTCGCATATCGGAATCATCAATCACATCATCATGCACTAGCGACGCCATGTGAATGAGCTCTAAAGGCACAGCCACATTTTTCATCTTTTCGATATCATAATCGCCAAATTTTGCGCCAAGCAACACAAAAATTGGTCGGATTCGTTTGCCACCAGCTTGTAATAAATGGAGAGAAGCATCGTTAATTAAATGCGAAGACGAATTCACCGCTTTTTCTAATTCTTGTTCGATGATATCAATATCTGACTTCAAATCGGAATAGAGTAGTTTTAACTTCATCTTTTCCACGCTTGAAAACCTTCCCCCATTAACGTATCTTTTTAAAGCCCATATGCATTGCCGCAGCACCGCCACTGTATGCTTTGTACGTTACTTTTTCTAAACCTGCCTGTTCAAACATTGCCGCTAGCTTTTTCATACCTGGGAAATTATTTGCGGATTCCTGTAACCAGGAATATTCTTTATAACTTTTCGCAAAAATTTTACCAAATATCGGCATGATAAATTTAAAATAAAAACGGAATAGTTGTCGATAGCCAGGAATTTCAGATTGCGACGTTTCTAAACATACAACCATGCCACCAGGTTTTACGACGCGATGCATTTCTTTTAACACTTGCAAATAATCTGGAACATTACGTAGACCAAAACCAATCGTCACATAGTCAAATGTATCGTCTGGAAAAGGCAATTCCATTGCATTCCCTTGTATAAGCTCAATTTGCGGATAAGGCGTTATTTTTTGTTCGCCCACTTTCAGCATGTTTTTACTGAAATCCAATCCCTTTACTTCGCCACTTTTTCCAACTGCCTCAGCTAACGCAATTGTCCAGTCAGCTGTCCCACAACAAACATCCAGCGCTTTCGATCCAGGCTTGACGGCCATATGCTTCATCGTATCGTTACGCCAGCCAACATGCATTTGGAAGCTAATAACGCCATTCAATTTATCATAGTTTTCCGAAATACTTTCAAATACTTCGTGAACGTGCTCTTCTTTCGATTTAGCCATTTTAGTAAAACCTCTCTTATCCGTTTGTAGAAGCAATAGATGCCTCTACACGTGCTTGTAGAGCTTGTTTCACATCACTTTGTAAAAATGATGCTTGGTCTATCACCTGCAACAGCTCTGTTTTTAAGCGGGCAATTTTATCTTGTAAGACGCCATTGAAGGTCGTGCCTGCCTGTAATGCACTTTGTTCAAGCGCTTTACTCATTAAAGATTTTTGTCCACGCTGATACATAGCCCATTCTCTTTCTAATCGTAACAATAATAAACTTTTTTCCATTAACGGAATATAATGATGCAATGCATAAAGCTCAAAAAACTTTGCAATTAAACCTGATTCAATATTGCTTATTGAAGAACACCATTGTTCAAATGTACGCTGTTCTGCCTCATATACTTTGATTTGATGTTCGCAGCGTGTCACGATTCCTTGTGACAAATTCCGAATCAATGCGACATTTCCTGACATTGCTAAAATTTCATAATATCGTCCACTATAAAAGTCCCCAGCTAAAACGGTTAGCTGCTGTTCTTTTGAAGTGGCATCTAGTTCTTTAATATGATCATGTGCCGCTAGAGCTGCATATACAATTCCAACAGTTATTGCCGCTTCCCTTTGCTCTTGTTGCCACTCTTCGCCATTCAAAAAGGGAACTAACAAGTAAAACAGTTGATTTTCATCGAGCACAGGGACTCCTGTGTATTTTTGCAAAGTTCTATGACGAACATCCATGAAAATCTCTGTTTTTAACTGTGCAATTGAATTTTGAATGTATGTTGCATTCATAGACCTTACTCCATTTCACTTTCAAATACGTTAATCATCTATATGACTTAACGTTTGCTCACTGAGTCATTATAGCATAAGCATCGTTTCGGAATAAAAAGTTTTTACTTTCACCAACATGAACGGGCAGTAGAAATCCACCATAGAAATGCTCAGAAAAAATTGGTAGGAAATCTACTTGCCCGTAAAAACCAGTTTCAAGAACACATACTTATTGTTCTCGTATGTGTCATGTATCCGTGCACAATATAACTAACAATCATCGACACTGTATATGGACCTTACCGATAAAAGCTACAATACAATACCTACGTTACTTTTTTCCTTCACTTTGGATAACACCGTGTGCTGTATGGATTTGCGCTTTGCCACGAATTTTCATGGCAGATGTATGCTCAGTAAATTGAGCAATCATGACTTCCCCTGCATCTAATTTTTCAGAATGATGGAATTTCGTATCCGTACCACGTGTTAAGCCTATTACATGTACGCCATCTTCTTCTGCCTGTATTACTATATAATCTTGCGCCATTGTCTGTACACTCCTTAAATCCGACAAATTCTTAGTCCATCATAACATAATTAGACAAGCAGTTTAAGACATTTGAATAAATGACAAGACTTCTCTACGTTTTACCTCATCTTGTTCATAAATGCCTCGTGCCACAGATGTAACAGTTTTAGATCCTGGTTTTTTCAGACCACGCATTGTCATGCACATATGCTCTGCCTCGATTACAACATAAACACCTTTTGGAGACAGCATTTCCATAATCGTATCAGCTACTGATGAAGTAATACGTTCTTGTAATTGTGGACGACGTGCAATTGTTTCAACCGCGCGACCTAATTTACTTAGTCCCGCTACAATGCCATCGTTTGGTATGTAAGCCACATGTGCTTTACCATAAAACGGCACTAAATGATGCTCACACATTGAATAAAATGGGATATCCTTTACAAGCACTAATTCTTCATGATCCTCATGGAAAACAGTTTTAAAATAATCTTTTGCATCTTCATGTAAGCCACTAAACATTTCAGCATACATTTTAGCAACACGTTTCGGCGTATCAAGCAATCCTTCACGATTAACATCCTCGCCTACAGCTTCTAAAATCATTTTTACTGCTTCTTCTATTTTCAATAAATCAACATTCGACATTCGTAAAAACCCTCCTGCGTATCAAAGCATTACACATTTCCTTATGCATCGTAGCATATCCAAAAGTTAAGCGCAAAACGACTTACCTGATTTAAAAGAAATTCAACGTATCTTCTTAAAGTTTTCGTTCATCGTGCTATGTATACAATAAAAACAAAGCCATTTTGTGACTAAAATTTTGTATTTTATAGAATTACTGCCATTCATTATATTTTATAAATAAGTTAAAAAGAGCAGCCTTCATGCTCGTTTACATGAAGACTGCTCTATGTAACTACTAGACGTGTATTATTTTACAGCATCTTTAAGCGCTTTACCTGGTTTGAAAGCAGGTACCTTGCTAGCAGCGATTTCGATTTCTTTACCAGTTTGTGGGTTACGACCTTTACGAGCCGCACGTTCACGTACTTCAAAGTTACCAAAACCAATTAATTGTACTTTGTCACCCTTTGCAAGAGCATCTTGAATTGTATCAAATACAGCTTCAACTGCTTTAGAAGCGTCTTTTTTAGAAAGACCTGCAGCTTCAGCAACAGAGTTTACTAATTCTGTTTTATTCACACCATTCACCTCCTCTCAAAGGGTCATGAACCAATTCTGTAAAAAGAGTAACACATAGGAAACCGCGACGCAACTGTATTCATTCATGATTATAACCAAAATATGCGTTTTTCACCCAAAAAACAAAAATAACAGGACTTTTCGCATAAAAACGAATAGCCCTGCACTATTTTTTTGCGCTCTAATTTCCATTTTATCTCTATAAAATAAAAGTAACCAATCCTCTATCGCCTTCATTCACCATACGCTCGATTGTTTGACGCATACGTTTTTTAGCTGTAGTAGGCACTGCACTCATTTTATAGCGAATTCCTTCTTTTAACACTTCATGCAATGGTGTACCAAAAAGTTGTGTTTGCCACAATGCTTCGCGATCATGTAAATAAGCATGATTTAAATCTTTCAGAAGTTGCTGACTGTGGAATTCAGAGCCAATAAGTGGTGCAAATTCGGATTCCATATCAACGCGAATAATATGATAGGATGGTGCTGTTGCCCTCATACGTACGCCATAGAAATTATTTTGCTTAATAAGTTCTGGAGCAGTTGGTTCGAATTCTTGCATCATTGGCAAAGTCACACCATATCCACTCTTATCCGCTTCAGTTATTGCATCTTTAAAGCGTTTTTGTGCTTCTTTTGCTTCAGCAGCCTCTTTAATAAATAGCAACCAATCACGCTTTGTTTCAATCGGTTCATCTAACCATTCATTACATACTGCCTTATACAATTCTCCTTGTAATGACACTCGAATGACGGCTGTACCGATTCCTGAATCTACGTGAACCACTTCACTTTGATCAATAAAATCAATCTCTTTAAAGGCATCAGATGCTTGTTGCACGTCTCTAATTTTCATGACAGATGAAAGCACTTCTTCCATCGAATCAATCAATGCCACGTTTAATGGATGTGTCGCATCAAGGACATCAAGCCAATCTGGTTTCTCAACCTCAATCGTCCGAATTGGAAACTCAAATAACGCTTCTTGCAAAATATATTGAATGTCAGAAGCACGCATTTGATCGATTGAAATCGCAATGACAGGAACGTTATAACGTTCAAATAGCTCATTTCGAAGCTGTACTGTTTCTTCTCGTGCTGGCATTTGACAATTTAATACGATAACGAACGGTTTTCCAATTTCTTTTAATTGTGCAACAATTTCTTCTTCCGCTTTTTCAGCTGCACGACGGCTAATACCATTTACTGTTCCATCAGTTGTCACTACAATACCGATATTCGCATGATCACGAATTACTTTATCCGTACCAATTTTCGCTGCTTCTTGGAATGGAATTGGCTCTGTATGCCAAGGTGTATGCACAAATTTTGGACCATTCTCATCCTCATAGCCCTTTGTACCATCAATGACATAACCAACGCAATCAGCTAAACGAATTTGGAATGTCATTTCATCTTCGCCGACCGCTATACGTGTCGCTTGAGCAGGCACAAACTTCGGCTCAGCAGTCATGATTACTGGGCCTGGCGAGCTTTGTGGCAGCTCGTCCTGTGCTCGCATTCTTTCTGTATCATCCACAATATTCGGTAACACTACAGCTTCCATTACTTTTTTTACAAATGTTGATTTACCTACACGAACTGGACCTACAACACCAATATAAACATCGCCATTTGTGCGCTCTGCAATTTCTTTAAATACTGCTTCACTCAAGGTTTCTGCCTCCTTTATCTACGCTTTTTCACTATATGCATCCACCAAGATAAATATGAAAAGCTCCTCAGTAGCAATATAAATAGAATTTATATTTCCGTTGAAAAATTGATTCCGCGGAATGAGGTAGTTTTTCCGCGATCCAGTGTGATAATTCCGCGATGTAATGCAATTATTCCGAATTGTTTGAGTGCCTGGCACTAATTTCGGCATAAAAAAGCCTCAATCATTAAATGATCTCTAACGATTGAGGTACTTAAAACTTTATTTTGATTCAGTAGCTTTACTTTCACTCTCCTGAGCTGCTTCCGCTTCTTCCTTCGCCTTTTTTGCATCCGCTTTATAAGCATCCATCATATAAGTTGGCTCGCCTTTTTCATCTACAGTGTATGGCACTGAATAGGCTGGAACAACGGGATATTTATCGACAAGTAATTGACGAATATCCTCGCCTGGCTTTACATCTGGCTTGTCCTCTTTTAATAGCTGACCTAAATCGATTGAATAATCCACATGCATTTCGCCATCGCCTGTCATAAATATCGGTAATTCCGCACCCGAATACGGACTTTTGACTGTTACTTCTGATTTGTAGCCTAATTTTTCAAAGTTAATTTGGTAGACATTATCAGCAATTGCACCCTTTGTCGGAATATACTGTGTGCCCAATTTGCGAATATTAATCTCTCGCATACGCTCCGCAGAGTTTAAATCTACTAATTTTACTTCAGCACTGTTTTCTGGATCCCAAATAATATATTGATAAATACCGCCTTTTTCATATGCATTTCCTGGAATTTGCGTAATATATTTTGGCATAAGTTTTTCAAAATCGATTAAATATTTTATATAGATATCCGTATCCAATTCACTGTTTTTAATTGGTACTAGGCCACCTGTAGCTTCACGATATTCATTGACAGCGCGTTGGACAGATGCTAATTGATCGACATCTGGCACTTGGTTTGCGGCCTTTTCCTCCTCAGGATATGCGCAACCACCTAGCAAAACGGCTATTGCCACTGTCAAAAGAAAAGCATTTAGTTTTTTCATTTCACGTTTTTCCCCCTTTTTAAGCTGGCCATGTGGCAATTATAAGTACCATTAAAAATGTTCCAAGTCCAAACAGTATGTATGCTAATAAATTTACGATTGTACGTAATAAACCATTTGAAATTTTATTGCGACCTAGATAAATTAAACCAACTGAAATAATCATAAAGCCGATACAATAAAAAGATACCCACATGATATCCAGTGCTGGCATATGTGCTAACGGACCCATTTAAGTCTACCACCTTTCTTCAATGACACGAGACAATCAACGTTTATTATACTATGGGCATCCTTAAAAAAGAAGGCGCTTTCCCAAAAGTAAAAAAGGAGTGCTATAAGGTGCTTAACATGCTATTTTTTTGATATACGAAAAAAATAATCCTTTCAAGCTCATATAAATTAAGCTGACCGCTACAACATATAACTCTCCGTGGAAATCATATCATATTTTTACTATAGGTGGAGAAATTCATCATTATAAAAATAACTTTTAAGGCAAAAAAAGTATTATTACCACCTATTACTTTACAATTTGTTCAAAAAAGAGACACCTCAGATCCTACTGAGATGCCTCTTTTGTGTCCATTTCATGACAAGTTATATATCGCTTACTAGTTCAAAACATTATGATTTAGTTCATCAGTTCATCGATTTCACGCTTTTTCACTCGCATCATTAATGCATCGACTGCCACTTTTGGCTCTACATCGTTAAACAATACGCCATAAAGTTCCGTCGAAATTGGCATGGCAACATCAAATTTTTCTGCCAGTTGATACGCTGCCTTCGTTGTGCGAACGCCTTCTACTACCATCCCCATTTGATCGAGTACTTCTGGCAGCTTCATGCCTTTACCTAACATATTTCCTGCTCGCCAATTTCGAGAATGCACGCTTGTACACGTTACGATTAAATCTCCCATGCCTGTCAGCCCCGCAAATGTAAATGGATTTCCGCCCATTTTAACACCTAGACGAGTAATTTCAGCAAGTCCACGTGTAATAAGTGCAGCCTTCGCATTATCACCATAATTTAAGCCATCTGTTATGCCCGCAGCTAACGCTATAACGTTTTTTAATGCCCCACCCATTTCCACGCCTATAACATCCTCATTCGTATATACGCGGAAAAACTGGTTCATAAACAAGTCCTGTACCTTCTCAGCCGCCTCTATATTGGCACAGGCTGCTGTAATCGTTGTTGGGGAATGTAATACTACTTCCTCAGCATGACTTGGCCCTGAGAGCACTACAATGTCTTCTACAAATTCAGAAGGCAAGCTTTCGGCCAAAATTTCAGATATACGTTTTAATGAATCTGGCTCAATTCCCTTTGAAACATGGACGAATAATACTTTTCTGTTTAATGTAGCAGTCATCTTTTCACAAGTTTCTCGTATAGCCTTAGTTGGCACTGCTACAACGATTGTATTAGAATGTGCTACTGCCTCTGCAATATCGTTTGTAGCATGTAAATTCTCTGGTAGTACCGTTTCTGGTAAATACTTTTTATTCGTATGCTGTGTATTAATTTCTTCTGCCTGATCGGCTCTATGTGTCCACACAAGGGTATCATGTCCATTTTCCGCAAGTACCATTGCAAGTGCTGATCCCCATGAGCCGGCTCCTAGTACACAAACTCGTTCCATTCAAATTCCCCCTCCTATTTCCTGTAGGTTAATCTTCACGGGCAAAATGCATGTTATCTAACAAATTTTAACCAAATTGTGATTTAGCCTAGTCCTTTGAAAAAAGACGCCACCCAACAACAATTGTCGGGTTGGCGTACTGAATAAGTTATATTTTAGATTATGCACGCGCACGTGTAATTAAACGAATTGGCGTACCTTCAAAATCAAATGTATCACGAATTCTATTTTCTAAAAATCGCTCATAAGAGAAGTGCATTAATTCCGTTTCATTTACAAATACCACAAATGTTGGTGGTTGAATCGCCACTTGTGTTGCATAGTAGATACGTAAGCGACGACCTTTATCAGTTGGGGCTGGATTACGTGCAACCGCATCTTCAATCACTTCATTTAGAATAGATGATTGGATACGCATCGCGTGATTTTCACTTACGCGCTGTACAATCGGTAATATTTGATGTACTCGTTGTTTTGTATTTGCTGACACGAAAATAATCGGTGCATAGTCTAAAAATAAAAAGTGCTCACGGATTTGATGTGTAAATACATTCATCGTTTTGTCGTCTTTTTCAATGGTATCCCATTTGTTGACAACAATGATAATTGCTTTACCAGCTTCATGCGCATAGCCTGCAATTTTTTTATCCTGTTCTTGAATGCCTTCTTCAGCATTAAGAACAACTAAAACAACGTCAGAACGCTCAATAGCACGTAGCGCACGTAAAACAGAATATTTCTCTGTCGTTTCGTACACTTTCCCTTTTTTACGCATACCGGCCGTATCAATAATTACATATTCATTCCCATCGTATTCGTAAGGCGTATCAATAGCATCTCGCGTTGTACCCGCAATGTTACTTACAATGACACGATCTTGACCTAGGAACGCATTCACTAATGATGATTTCCCGACATTTGGACGACCAATTAAAGAGAATTTAATAACGTCATCTCCGTATTGGTTTTCATCTTCTTGTGGGAAGTGCTTTGCACACTCGTCTAATAAATCTCCTAAGCCCAATCCGTGGGAGCCTGAAATTGGCCAAGGTTCACCAAATCCAAGTGCATAGAAATCATAAATCATTTCACGCATATCTGGATTATCAATTTTATTAACTGCTAAAACGATCGGCTTTTTTGTTTTGTATAAAATTTTTGCAACTTGCTCATCTGCTGCTGTTACGCCTTCACGACCATTCGTCATAAAAATAATAACATCTGCTTCTTCAATAGCGATTTCAGCTTGTTGACGAATTTGTTCTAAAAACGGCTCGTCTCCAATTTCGATACCACCTGTATCAATAATATTAAAATCATGTGTTAACCACTCTGCCGAACTATAAATACGATCACGTGTTACTCCCGGAATATCTTCTACTATCGAGACACGTTCTCCAACGATACGATTAAAAATCGTCGACTTACCTACGTTCGGACGACCTACGATGGCTACTACTGGTTTCGTCATCTGTACTTCATCCTTCCAACTTCTTGTCTTTCGCTATTATACACGAAAAATGCCATTATATCATAACATATCCATCATGGAGAGTACTTTTTAGCTTTCTCTTTAATATAACCGTTATTTTTTGTTCCAAGCGTTTCCTTTTTAGCAGGCATGGCTCCAGCTTGTTTATCCTGTTGTGGCTTACGATATGCTGAACGGAAAGCCCCGCCCGCAGCGAAAATCAACGGAAACTAAATGAAAAAAACTTTAGATAAAATAAAGCGAGGATACGATTGTATGCTCGTTGCAGCTTGTCATGTCCAAGTAGCCAGCTTTTTCAAATTCATGGCAGCAAAAGTAAACATCGCTTGCATGGACAATTTTTTAAGGCCTCTTAAGGTTGTCCATCGCATACCATACTTTTCTTTTGCAGCAACAAAGACACGTTCAATCGTTTCTTTGCGCTTTGCATAAATTTGTTTGATGTCATCTGAATGTCGCAAATGTTCAGCTTCTTCCACGTATGTTTCCCATATATGTCGTTGAATAAGTTTTTGATGATTCTTGCATTCTGTACCTTGTGATAACAATGGGCACAAATTGACGGATTCGATTTATATACTTGGGCGACCTAAAGATGAATAGAGGTTTTCCACTAATGGATAGAAACGAAAAATCAAGCGCTGCCTCTAGATCCATCACCTCAAATAGATTATTTTATTGATAGTAGACTGTTAGCATTACATATCAAGTTGATTGAAGCGGAGGTCGGGCGAATCCTGCTCAGAACATACAGTACGTAAGACGCAACAGAGCGCGCGTTAGCGAGGGTTGCGGCTTACGGTGTGCCCGCGGAAAGCGCCCGTTCGTAGCGGAAATCAACGGCAGTAGTCATCACTTCTATATTATTTTTTTTAAAAAAAGGTTCTTACTATCGTCTTGACCATACTGTCCGGACTCGATTTATATTGGCATACTCTTCCTTCATTTATAGTAGACTGCTAGCAATACATATAAAGTTGATTGGAGTGGAGGTCGGGCGAATCCTGCTCAGAACATACAGTACGTAAGACGCAACAGAGCGCGCGTTAGCGAGGGTTGCGGCTTACGGTGTGCCCGCGGAAAGCGCCCGCCCGTAGCGGAAATCAACGGCAGTAGTCATCTATTTTTAATGTAAATGAAAAAAGACTGTAGACAAACTCGAAATTTTTCGAGTTTGTCTACAGTCTGAAGCGAGGATACGATTGTATCCTCGCAGTTTGTTATTATTTAAAGTTTTTCAGTTGGTCGCCAATTACATCACCAAGAGAGAAGCCTGTGTTTTCTTCTGGTAATTCATAGTCGATTACTTCTTCCGCCTCTGGATTTTCCAATAAATCTTTAATACTTAATGCAAGGCGCCCTTCGTCAACGTTGACATCTAGCACCTTCACTTGTACCTCTTGCGCTTCTTTCAACGCTTCATGAGGCGTGTTAATATGCTTATGCGCAATTTGTGAAATATGCACTAAACCTTCCACTCCAGGGAACACTTCTACAAAAGCACCGAATGACGTCAGGCGTTTTACTTTGCCTACAAGTACAGTGCCTTTCGCAGCACGCTCTTCAATATTCGACCAAGGTCCAGGAACTGTATCCTTAATCGATAACGAAATACGCTCATTCTCTGGGTCTACTGAAAGAACCTTAACTTTTACTTCTTGTCCTTCTGATAATACCTCACTGACATCACTCACATGCTCATGTGATACTTGTGAAATATGGACAAGTCCATCGATACCACCAAGATCAATAAATGCACCAAATGATGCTATACGTTGCACTTTACCATCTAATACATCGCCAGCTTTGATTTGATTAATAACATTTTTCTTCTGAGAGGCTTTCTCTGATTCTACTACTGCGCGATGTGATAAAATTAAGCGATTTTTTTCTTTATCAAGCTCGACAATTTTAAAACTTAGTACTTTCCCTTTATAATCTTCAAAATTATCGACAAAATAATCTTCTACTAGGGATGCTGGAACGAACCCACGTACTCCTAAATCTACAACAAGACCACCTTTAACAATATCCTTTACTTCCGCTTCGAAAATTTCTCCAGCAGCAAATTGTTGTTCTAGTGTATCCCATGCTTTTAAGGCATCTACTTTACGTTTTGATAATACATAGTTTTCTTCTTCAACCTTTGTAATCATCAATTCTAACTCATCCCCAACGGAGATAGCGTCAGACGCTTTTTCAATGTGTAAGCTCGATAATTCACTTATTGGTACGATACCGTCAAACGGTGCACCCGGAATTGAAACAGTTACTGCTTTTTCATCAACCTGCTCTGCAATACCTTTGACGATATCACCTTCGTTAAACGTTTGTTCTGCATAGTTCATTTCTTCAGACATATGTAACCCTCCTTCGCATCTTCCCTTACTATTTTATTCGATATTGAAGACAAAGACAAAAATAAATCCTTTAAATTCAAAAAATGTCTGAAATTTTAGGATTTATACCATTTTTTCTTGTGCTAATTTTAAAATGGCTTGCGCTGCGGCATCAATTGATAGCTCCGTTGTGTCTAAATAAATAGCATCCGCTGCTTGAATCAATGGTGAAGCTTCACGCTCACTATCCATTTTATCGCGTAAAGCAATATCTTCTTGGAGCTTTTCTATTGAAGACGCTATCCCACGTTTTTCATTGTCAATATAGCGGCGTCTTGCACGTTCTTCTACAGTAGCAGACATAAAAATTTTAAGTTCTGCATTTTTTAACACATGTGTAGCAATATCACGTCCATCCATGACAACACCACCATTTGCGGCAAGTTTTTGCTGCTGCGCTACTAACAATTCACGCACTTTGGCATGTGCTGCTACTTGCGAAACAGAAGATGTCACTTCATTGGAGCGAATTGCATCAGATACGTTTTCGCCATCTAAAAAAACAAGTTGACCTTGAGGAGAAGGCTTTAATTCAATTGAGCTAGCTGCTAACATTTCTGCTAATTTTGCTTCATCATCTAAATGTATGTTTTGTTGCATTGCTTTATACGTAACTGCTCGATACATTGCTCCCGTATCGATATACGTGAATCCTAGTGATTCTGCAACGATTTTCGCGATTGTACTTTTGCCAGCACCTGCAGGACCATCAATCGCAATTTGAATGTTTTTGTTCATTATGCTTCCCTACTTTCTTTCACACCATATTGTAACATACTAACAAAAAAAAGCCCTCTACAAGCAAGAGGGCTACTGTGAATTTAATCATCGAATGGATTTATTTCTTTACGGCGATTTAATAGCTGTCGTTCAAAGCAAAAACGTACGATATGTTGTTGATCAATATCATCCGTATCCGTTAATTGAATGGTAGCAATTGTCTTGTCATCTTTTTCAAATATTCGAACAACTGCTGCTTCTGTAACGACGTAATTTACATCACCATTGGCAAATGGTAAGGCAATCGTTAACTTAATGTCATCGTCATCTTTAAAGGCTACATCACCTTTTAAGATAAGTGCGAGTCCACCTGCACTTATATCCGTTGTTACTAGTTGGTATTTATAATCTTTAAATTGAACTGCCACATCGACAGGTGTCTCAACACGAACGTATTCACGACGTTGAATTTTGATAAACTCATCCTCTTGTGGGCAATGCAACATAATCATCGGTATATTGCCTGCTTTGCGTCCAATTACTTCTGTATTGAAGGCGTAGGATTGTTTATCTTCTGTTCGAAAGGTTGCTCTAAATTCTGAACCATCTATTAAAAAAGCTGTTTTTTTAGTTATTACATTTGTTGGATAATCAATGTAAATTATATTGTCTCTTTGTTCAACCACCTTACAGCGGAATTTTTCAATACGTTCTGTATAAGTAGGTTCAAGTTGTAGTAGTGTACCAATTTTTATTTCCATGAGCATCTCCCCGAACAATATATATACCTCTATTATTGCATGGGATGTAAATTTTGGCTATATGAACTGGGAGCTTTTTCTATACTTAAGTTAAATATTCTACTTTTAACACATTGTGATTTTCCGCATCCACTACAATTCGGAATGTTTCTTGCGCTTGTTCGTCTCGAACTGCAATAACTTCATAGCAAAGTCGTTGCTCGAATTGTCCGTTATCCGTATAAATATTTCTCACTTCTTCTACACGTACATTGTCATCAAAGAAAGTTTTCCAATCAATTGGAATGGCTTTTTGTGGTTTTATCGCTTCTTCTTGTATATATTCCATTGCATTTGCGCCAAGTAACTCACCATTATCTTTTGCGATTTTTAACTGAACGCCGTCTGCATAAATTAATGCATTATCACCAGGATTAACGCGTGCAAAAGTAACATGCCAAGCTAAATGGTTTTCACGTGACTCAACAAATGCAACATCTTTCATCTCAAGTCTCTTTAAATGTTCTTCCGCTTTTTTAATAATTTCCTCTTGTGACAACTTAGCCTCATCTACAGGACGTTCAACTAAATAAGATAGTAAATGTCCTCCCTTTTCAGTTAAGTCAACATAGCCTAAGCGAATACCTTGGTGGAACTGTATGTGGTAAAACGGATATGGTGCTGTATCACTACTTTTTGTTACAGTAAACGTAGCATCTTTAATAATTGGGAATAAATATTTTACTTTTTCTAAAGCTTCTTTTTCCGTAATGACTGAATCTTGTAATGCTTTTAAGTCTAATTTTTTCTGCCAATCTGATTCACTCAATGTAAGCGGGAAATCACTTTCGCCATAATCTTTTAATGTCTTCTTAATATTATCAAATCCTGTATTAGGATTTTTATTGTCTACTTGACGCATCCAGACATCCATATTTCCATCTTGTTTATAATAATCAACAGTTGCTGTTGTCCATTCGTCAGATAAAGCTTGTAAATTCGTAGAAATTTGTGGCATCTTTTCGCGCCAAGCTTCATAATCTCCGGACTTCGCTGTTTTTTTCGCTTCATCACCAAGTCTTCCTAAATACCCCAGCCACTGATTAGAAAGCTCTTGCCCAATTGGAATATTCGAAATAGATGAACGCACTTCAGAGCTTAGTCGCCAAATAGAATCGAGCTCACTGTGTATTGCCTGTTCATCCTTAAATAACAGGGACTGTGAAACGGATCTTTGTAAATACGATAATTTTTCTGAGGCATCCGTTAGTTTTTCTGTATACTGCGCATGCACTGTACGTTGTAAACTTTCTTTATCTCCATGTAAATCAATACTGTATGCTCCTAAACCGATAACTGCTATCGTTAAAATAACGAGCATTGTTCTCATCTATTTTCCTCCTTTCTTATGAACAGAAAATATGCTCACCTATTTGTTTTATTTGAGGACGAGACCAAATCCACTTACTTGTTGCTGTTTTAGGGTTAAAATAATACAATGCATTCTCTGACGGATCCCAGCCATTCATTGCATCGATAACCGCTTCTTTTGCACGCTGGTTCGGTTCTAGCCAAATTTGTCCATCCGCTACTGCTGTAAACGCTAAAGGTTGGAAAATAATACCTGAAATCGTATTAGGAAAATCAGGGCTTTCTAATCTATTTAAGATTACAGCCGCTACGGCTACTTGGCCTTCATATGGTTCTCCCCTAGCTTCTCCGTAAACTGCATTGGCGATTAGCTGTAAATCACGTTCCGTATACTTTGGTGGAATTTGTGTATCGGTCCCATTACTATTACTACTACCAGTGCTTTCATTATTTGCTGTACCACCACCAGTATTCCCAGCATTCCCAGTATTCCCAGTACTTTTCACCTGTTGATCAAGTGGAACGCCACCATAATAGGTAAACTGATTGCCAGCTTTTAATTGCGCTTTCACCCAGTTTTCATCATAATCTGAATATCCTGCTAACGCTTTTTTCGTCTTTGTGCCTGCTATTCCATCTACTGGTATTCCATATTTTTCTTGGAAATTTCGTAATGCCCAGTAAGTGTTGTAGCCAAATTTCCCGTCAATTTTACTTTTATAAAATCCTAAGTATTGTAGTCTAGCCTGTAGCTCAATGACGTCATCTCCATAAGCACCACGGGTAATTTGTTGATCGCTAAACGCTGTTGCGTTGTTTTGTGGTATTGAGACTATACTAATCGCAAGTAGGAAAGCAAAAAGTATACTTATTAAACGCACAATCATCACTCCTTTTTTTATAGCTTGAAACAAACAGCACTTTTTATACATGTATAAAATAGAAAAAACGTAGAAATCATTTTTAGATTCCTACGCTTTCATATTTTTTTATGCATATGCAAATGTTGGATAAGATGATAATGTGCAAGCTTTACTTTACGTAAACCAAACCACCATAAAAATAGCATAAACGGTATCATTAAATATACCCAATGTCCTTTAAATGATAATATTGTATTGTATAAAATGTGTAATACTACGGGTGCGCAAATGGCCATCGCAATCATTTCTTTCGTCTTTGCATGCTTTGAAAACTTTGCACGACCATAATAATAGCCCATTACTACTCCAAACAGAGCGTGACTCGATACGGGTAATAATGCTCGCATGAATGCTGTATTCAAACCGAAAGAAAATAAATACAATACATTTTCAATCGTAGCAAACCCTAGAGATATACTTGCACCATACAATATGCCATCATAAGGATCATCAAATTCTACATGATTGTAGATAGCTATTAACAGAACAAACCATTTAAAAAACTCTTCAATGACACTTGAAAATAGTACATCTTGTAAATAAAGATATTGAAAAACCCCTTCTTCTGTTAATACATACTGTAAAAACAAGATAGGGAATGTTAAAAAAGCACCATACAAAAACGTTTGAAGTAAAGTTTTTCTTGGCTCCGTTGCCATTTGATTGCGCAAATAGAAGTAACTAAAAAGCGCTAGACCTGGAGCAATGGCAGCTGATAAAAGAATGATCATGTTGCCGGCTCCTTTCAACAGTAGACTGATAACATTATACCATGTAATGACAAAAATTTTTAAAAAGGAGATTTATTTTTTATGAGAAAAACAATTTTATTAATTCATACTGGCGGAACGATTTCCATGGCAATGAGTGAAGAGGGTGCGGTCATGCCAAACAAGGAAAATCCACTAATAAAAGAAAGTAAAAAATTAGATACACTTGCATCTATTAAGGAAGTGGAGGCATTTAATCTTCCTTCACCACATATTACACCAAAAGAAATGCTTAGTTTACGTAATTTAATTATGGAAAAAACTTCAACTGAACAATTTGATGGTGTCGTTATTACACACGGCACGGATACATTAGAAGAAACAGCATATTTCTTAGAGTTGACAACCAATTTATCCATTCCCATTGTCTTGACAGGTGCGATGCGTTCCTCTAATGAGTTAGGTGCAGATGGCATCTACAATTTAGTTGAAGCAGTTCGCGTAGCTGTAGATGACGAAGCCCGGGACAAAGGAGTACTCGTAGTAATGAACGACGAAGTCCATCTAGCAGTCAATACTACAAAAACGAGTACTAGTTCTGTCAATACGTTTCAATCGCCACAATACGGTCCAATCGGACTTATTACAAAATCGCGCATTTTGTTTCATCATGCCCCGATTCGCCGCCAATATGTAGACATACAGGGCTTAGCGAAACGAGTAGCCATGCTGAAAGTTTATGCAGGGATGGAGGTAGATTTACTCGACGTTGTCCTCGCCTGTCAATATGACGGTGTTGTACTTGAAGGACTTGGACAAGGAAATGTTCCACCAACGGTTGTAAAGGGCATTGAAAGTCTATTGGAACGCGGTATCCCTGTTGTGCTTGTATCCCGTTGCTTCAATGGCATTGCTGAAGGCGTATATGGTTACGTTGGTGGTGGTAAAATGCTAGAAGACTTAGGCGCAATTTTTGCGACAGGCATTAACGGACAAAAAGCACGATTAAAATTGCTAATTGGTTTAAATAAAGAAGGAAATCCATTGGACTTAAAGGAATTTTTCCAGTAAGTCCAATGAATTTCTCGTAAACGCCACTAAAAACAGGTGAATCGCCACTAAATCATGTCATAACGCCAATAAAACAAGCTAAATCGCCATTAAATCGAGAGAAACCGCTCATAAAGACGGCAGCTCGCCGATAAATCATTATTTAATATTAATAAAACATTGCAACTTATTCATCTACTGTTTGCTCATAATAAGTTAACAGATCATGTAAGCGACTTAGTGCTAACTCAAAATCAGGTTGGATTACTGACAACTGTATAAAATTTCGGTTGCGTAAATATTCACTATCTCCATGGACAAATAATCCGTTTAATTTTAAATCGGTTGATAAATTAGTGAGTTTCCTTGGGCATTGTATTGTCAAAATCATTGGATACGCTGTAGTTGCTAAGCGATAGTCCATAAATGGTAGCTGCAACAGCGCTTCATAGTGCTGTTGTAGCTGACAATAGCGAGCTGGATATGCTTGTAAAGCATTTACTACATTACCAATAAGCACTGCTGGTAACGTAGAGGGAATCACACCTTGCTGATAATTAGCTAAATCCAAGTAAGCAGGTATAGTAGAGGAAGGCTCCACAAGTTGTTGTGAAAATACAAATGACAAGCCACTAAGTGCCCCAATCGCTTTACCACTCACCGCTGTAGCTAAGTAGCATTCAGCTAATGAAAATGGCATTGCCCCAAATGAGCTAATACAATCAACACATAGCTTTAAATTATAGCGCTTAACTAATTGTAAAATGCCTTCTAAATCATTACATGTACCTGTTGAAGTTTCCCCGTGCACCATTAGTAGCCATTGATAGGAACCCGTTTGTAATAAAGCCTCCAATGACTGTAAATCAAATGCGCTTCCCCACTCTTGTGTAACGACGTCAAAATCTAATGACCATCGCTCAGCCTGCTTGTGAAGGCGTTCTCCAAATTCCCCATTCGTTAAAATAAGTCCATGACCCACTTTTTGTGCCTTGAGTTGTCCGAGCATCACCTCATTCGCTAATGTCCCTGTTCCTACTAATGTAGCGATATGGGCGGCATTTGATAATTCGAGAAGCTTGCTGCGCATACGTTCATATAGTGATTGAAAAGCTTGAGATCGGTGTGACATCTCAGAATACATAATAGCTCCTTGCTGTTTAACTGGCCCTGGGTAAAAGGTAAAACTTTCTTGTGCAAGTTTTTGTTGTAAGGATTGTTCGAATTGTTGCCTCGTTAATACCATTGGTAAAAACATAGCTTCAGCTGTACCTACTGCTGGTGCGAATTGGGTAAAGCCCATTTGCTTATACAGTTTTTCCTCACGCGTAGTACCCGAAATGACAGCTGCTGAGTAGCCTTTTTCATAAGCAAAAGCATTCAACGCCTGTGTCAATCTTAATAATACCCGTCCTGTACGATATTGCTTTTTCACTGCAAGTAAGCGAATTTCACAAAGCTTTGTACAAATTTCCTTTGGTAAATACTGCTCCACTTCACCAATTTTTTCATCAATTGAAAACGGTCGTTGATCTCGAAAGGCTAACATGCCAATAAGCTCAGTTCCTTTATAAACAACTAAATACGTATTTTCTTGATGGAAACGGTCTACTTTTCTTTTCATCGTATTTGGTTCATGCTGTGGAATTTCTTCAACAAAGGTTTCATAATTCAACTGCGCGATCGCATCAAATTCCTTTTCTGTCTGTGCGACTTTACACCAGTACATAAAATCACTTCCCTCTTCTTAAAGACTCCTTAATATTGGATGTATGATTAATCAACATACAAATAATTGCAGCTAGCATCGGTATGTATAGCGGTAATTGACCTGTTAGTACAATTGCTCCAATGTAAAACACAAAGCCACCCAGCATGCCAAGTGTAAGGCTTCTTGTTACACTAAACACAATTGCTGTGCCGACAATCATCAAGGAAAATATAGTCGGTGATAAGGCAAGCCCAACTCCTATAAATGTTGCCACGCCCTTGCCCCCATTAAATTTCAGCCAAATGGGATACATATGTCCGAGTATAACGAGACAGCCTCCTACAATAATTGCCCACTGTTCCAGATGCCAAATACTTCCTAGTAACACAACGAGAACACCTTTTAATGAATCCCCCAAAAATGTCCACATAAATGCAGCCTTACCTATTACACTCCCTGCATTTCGTGCACCTAGGTTTTTACTGCGTTCCTCTTGCAAATTGACACCATATACTTTTCCAACGAAAAAAGCAGTCAAAAAGTTTCCAATAAAATAGCTAATTATCCAATATAACCAAGTCATTTTCCCCCACCTTTTATAGCCTCTATTCTAAAAGAAGCTGTATAAGCAGTCACGCCTATACAGCTTCTTATATTATCTTCTTTCTGCAATTGTTTGTGCGATACAATCACCATGGAAGCGTCCATTTTCAATAAAAATTTCATTGGCATTATTGCCTGCTGCGATGACCCCAGCAATAAATAGCCCTGCTACATTTGTCTCCATTGTGTCAGGTTGACAATATGGTCGACCTGTTTCCTCATCAATTGTAACACCCATCGCTCGAATAAATGAATGGTCTGGGTGATAGCCTGTCATAGCAAAAACAAAGTCATTTTTTAATACTTCTTGACGACCGTCAATATTTACTACAACTTCATGCTCTCGAATTTCTACTACATTTGTATTAAAGTGCATTGTGACTTCCCCACTACGTACAACCCCGTCAAATTCAGGTAAAACCCACGGCTTAACGCTTGGAGAATATTCACTACCACGATACACAACTGTGACACGGGCTCCAGCCTTGTTCAATTCTAATGCTGCATCTACAGCTGAATTTTTCCCGCCGATTACAAGGACATCAGTATCAAAAAATTCATGTCCTTCTTTAAAGTAATGGTAAACTTTCGGTAATTCCTCACCAGGAATATCCATATAGTTAGGATGGTCGTAGTAACCTGTTGCTACTACAACATATGGAGTTTCATATACATCCTTATCGGTCGTTACCGTAAAAATCTCTCCATTTTTCATAACACTTCCGACTTTTTCAAAACGGTTAACTTGAATATTTTTCAAGCGCACTACTTCACGATAATAAACAAGTGCTTGATTTCGCTTTGGCTTGCGCCCCTCAATAATGAACGGTACGTCACCAATGGCTAAACGTTCACTCGTACTAAAGAAAGTTTGATGTGTTGGATAATTATAAATGGCATTTACGATATTTCCTTTTTCAATGACAATCGGTCGTAAACCAATTTTTTGTAAAGATATTGCTGCCGCTAAACCACAAGGGCCTCCTCCAACAATTATTGCATCAACTTGTTGCATTGTTTGACACTCCTATCAAATAGGCATCTGCGTATTAAACACAGATGCTTCGCTTTCATGCAGATTACATACTCATTTTTGGCATCTACATTTTAAAAAATAACTCTCGTCTATATTATACGCCTTCTACGCAATATTGGTTGTTTATTTACCCGAAATTTCAATGTCAATTATATGGCATTCAGGTTTCGCTCCTAAACGGAATGGCAATAGCGTTGTGCCATAGCCGTTACTCACAAGTGTCATCACACCGTCCCGTTCTCGATAGGAACCAAGCGGATGAACACCATACGGTCCAACTCTTATTTGACCACCGTGCAAATGTCCACCGATCATTAAGTCAGCTCTAAATTTCGCACGCACTCTGGCAAAGACACCAGGATTATGTGAAATAAAAACGACTAAATCATCCTCGCAAACTTTTTCAAAAGCGGCATCAAAACTATATTTCATCGTAGAAGTATCTTCAATAGCGCTTAGCCATAATCGATTCTTTTTAGGTAATAAGACAGCATCATTGGCAATAATTTCGACACTGTGTTGTTGTAAAATATCCCGAAATTGCTCCTCGCCTACTTCTCTATCATTATTCCCCCAAATAAAATAAGTCGGTCCTAACGGTGTCAATAAATCGAGATTGTCATGGATACGTTGAATAGGAGTGCGCCCATCTGCAAAATCTCCACCAATTATTACCGCATCAAATGTACCTTTTAATCGTTCTATCATTGGACGATTAATTTTTCGCAAATGCGTATCTGAAATAAAAAATAGTCGAATCTTTTCTTGTTCACCTTTGAGTGATAATTGATGATGCAACACATTATTTTCGTGCGCGACCTTCCACATATAGAGTAGGAAGGCGATAACTATTAAAAGAAATAGTCCAATATATATCATTCCCTCACTTCTCCTTATGACAGCAAAAAGGCGATTCATTATGCTGTAGAATCGCCTTTCTGCTAATCAGACGTTTGCCTCAACCATTCATTGGTGTTGACGTTTGTCCTTTATTTTATACTAGAAAAACAACATTGCCAAAGAATGACACCATTTTTCTTACGGTAGTTTAATGACTTGCCCAACAAATACAGTGTCATTAGGCATACCGTTCGCCGCTCGGATTTTCGCTAATGTTGCTTCACTACCATCACCGTAGTAATTTAATGCAATACGATATAGGTTTTCATTTGCTTTAACTGTATGTGTTTTCGCTTTTGCAGCATTTTGCTTTTCTTGTTCTGCTTTACGTGCTTGCTCAGCTTTTTTCGCTTCTTCTGCTTTTTTTGCTGCCTCAGCCTGTTGCTGTGCCAATTTAGCTTCCTCGGCTTTTTTCGCCTCTTCAGCTTTTTTCGCTTCTTCAGCAGCCTTTTGTTGTTCAGCTAACTTTTCAGCGTCTTTTTGTGCCTGTTCTTTGGCTTGGTCGTTTGCTTTAGCATCTTTGTCTTTATCAGATGATGTGGATGCTTCCGCTTTACTACCAGTCTTATCAATTTCTACAACAGAATCCAGCGTATCCTTTTCGGCTTCTTCAATTGTTTTACCAGGATCATAGAATTGCACGAAATAAATTAATATAGTTAATGGAATTAAAATAAATGTAACAAAAAGTATCGTCATTAACGGTGATTTACGTTTTGTATTTTTCGGCTTTTTGTTATTGCTTCCATTTTTATTCATTCTTGAAACTCTCGATAGATTTTGCTGTTCTTGTTGTTCTTCTTCAAATGACTGACGATGTTCTTCGATTTTATCACGATAGTCTTCTTTACTCATTCGACTTTCCTCCAACCTTGCTACGCATTCTTCTATCATTCTATTATGACGAATTTTGCGAAAAAAGTAAATGACCGTCAATTATAGTCTAATCGCTTAATAAAAGCTGTTTTAATCGACTTTCCCATGCAATCATGTCTACTTTTTTCTCTTCCTTAACGCGTACTATATTGATTTCATCATAATAGATTCCACAATTTTCACAACAGTTTTCAGGTTTTTTCTGCAATTTTTGCCCAAAATACCCGACAAGCTGCTCGCGAATACAGCCTTTTGTCTGAGTAATTTTTAACATTTCATCAACCGCCTGATATTTTTCAAGTGCAAAATAATTAAGTCGCGCTTTCACTTCCTGAACAGATTCCTGATGGTACCAGTAATCTAGCACACGAAAGGCAGTTTCACTCAACTCACCATTTTTCAACATTTGCGATGGCTCGATATGTTGTATTACAAGCTCTTGATAACGGTCGACATGACTTGCTGACGGCAAATCGCCTGTTACAACAAATTTCGCAAGCTCTTCGTCACCATCACTATAAAGTAAAATTGCAAGAGCTGGTTTTCCATCACGACCTGCGCGTCCTATTTCTTGCATATAATTAGCGACATTGGCTGGCATTGTTTCATGGATCACTTGTCGAATATTTGCCTTATTGATGCCCATACCAAAAGCATTTGTCGCCACAATCCAATCTAACTCTCCATCAATAAATTGCTGTTGAATAAATTGACGATCCTCTGCACTATACCCCGCATGATAGGCTGCTGCCCGAATACCTGCTTGCATGAATGTTTCACAATACTGCTCTGCACGCTTACGTGATGACATATACAAAATACCCGGTCCAGCTGTTTTTTTGACATGTTCTAAAATCCATCGTGCCTTATCAGCCCTATCCTCAAATCCAACACGCCCAAGATGAATATTAGGACGATCGACGTTATACATAAATTGAAACGGGGCGTTCAGCGACAGTGTCGTATGAATATCCTTTACTACTTTTTGCGTTGCAGTCGCTGACAAAGCTAACACTGGCGGGCGATTGTTTCGCGAAAACCAGTCACCAATTCGCAAATAATCTGGACGAAAATCAAATCCCCACTGCGATATACAATGCGCTTCATCAACGACAATGAGACTTAATGACATTTTCGCGAGTTTTTCCTGCACCTGTTGTTGCAAAAGCATTTCTGGTGACGTAAAAATAAAGCGATACTGTTCTAAAAAATGGAGTGCATATCGTTTTTCATCTGCTGCTAAAAATGAATTTAATGCTACTACTCTTTTTTCGCCAAAGCGTTTAAGTTGCTCTACCTGGTCCTGCATTAAAGACAATAAAGGTGACACGATTAACACTGGCTTTTGCAATATATATGCTGGCAGTTGATAGCACAGTGATTTACCCATGCCAGTTGGCAATAACGCAATTACATCTTTTCCATCAAGAATTGCTTCAATTACTTCCTTTTGACCTGGTCGGAATGTTGTATAGCCAAAGTGCTTAGCTAATGTTTGCTCTAGTTCCATTTATACTTCCCCTTTCGCGAGGACAAGTCTCAGCTGGAAATAACTCAAATCTTTTACTACTTCATGCAATGCCTTTAATTTTTTTGTTTGGTATTGCTTGGAAGCCTGCCAAACTTTTTCCGCTTCTTCATATGAGACGAATGGGCCAATCGAAAAGTTCGGTTCATTCATCGCTAACTCTACTAAATGATCCTCAATCGTACTTTGTTTCAATTTTCTTATTTGTACAATTTGTTCAATTGAATATCCTTGTTCATATAAAATGGCAGTTTGCTGTGCAGAATCAGTCAGCAACGCTTTAACCCGAAGTTCCTCAACCATTTGGCCAAGTAACGGGTAATTATTTGTTGCATGCACTTCATTCATTAATGTATGTAGTAATTCGATAAATGCTAATTGACTATCAAGCACAGTTTCCTTACGTTCACTAGAAAGCTGCTGCCATGTCCAACCAGGTAAACTATGGCCACTTAATCGATAAAGAACAAGTTGTTTATTATTATCTGATACAGGTAAGGTAGCTAATACACGAAGACACTCTTCAAGTAGTTGTTTTTGCAATTTTCCTGATTGATACTGATAGTCCTGCAAAAACTTACGTACCCATGACTGAACTTGGGCATCCTTACTAATAGGAGAAAATGAACGAATCCCCTCTTTTTGATAAGACAGACTTTGGACGACTAAAGAAAGACGAGCAAAAAATACATGCTCATTTCCTCGATAATGCCAGCCGTCAAATAAAAAAGCAGATGTTTGCTCTGCTCGCTGTAAACCGAGCTTTTTCATGGAATAATGACCAGAATCCTGCATACTTAACCAACTATATTGCAAAAAGGTTGCTACAGCCTCGTCAAATATCGCACGTGGTAGCTTTGGGAGTAATCCAAAAAAGTTATGTAGCTGAAACAGTCCAACATCTTGAATTGTCTGACCTGAACGCTTTCCTCTAAGGATATGATAAGCCGCAGAAACTGTTCGTTCATTATTAAGTTTTTGAAAGATTTGCAATAAAATTTGATAAAACATTGAAGCAAATTCCTCCAATTTAATAGTATTAGGTTGAAATGTAAGTTAAACATCTTTAAAATGAGTATGAAGCTTTGTAGGACCATCGTAAAAGGAGAGAAAGAAATGGCTAAATACACAATTGTTGATAAAGATACATGCATCGCTTGTGGCGCATGCGGAGCCGCAGCACCCGATATTTATGATTATGATGATGAAGGAATTGCCTTCGTTATTTTAGATGATAACATGGGAACTGCTGAAGTTCCAGAAGATCTACTAGAAGACATGCAAGACGCTTTTGAAGGTTGCCCAACAGATTCTATCAAAGTGGCTGAAGAACCTTTTGATGGCGACTCTTTAAAATTCGAATAGTAAAACATCATTACTAAATAAAGGCATCCTTCATTGGATGCTTCAGCTTGTCAACAAAAGGGATTAAGAATAGAAATCTTAATCCCTTTTGTTATTTTTATAGTAAAAAATGGGTCTTACTTTCGTTCTTGCCATACGCTTCGAGCATCCCCTCTCTATGAAGCTATTTGCCATGTCCAAGTTGCCATTATAGTAGACTGTTAGCAATACATATAAAGTTGATTGGAGCGGAGGGCGGGCGACTCCTGCGGGAACGCACAAAACGTAAGACGCAACAGACCGCGCGTTAGCGAGGGTTGCGGCTTACGATGTGCCCGCGGAAAGCGACCGCCCGTAGCGGAAATCAACGGCAGTAGACCTCTAAATTTATTTAATGATTAGAGCAGACGACTATCATATATAATCATAAGTGCGATAATCGTACTGTATTTTCACTTTTTCCTTTGAAAAAGCGTGTTGACACTAGTTGATTGGAGCGGAGGGCGGGCGACTCCTGCGGGAACAGCGCAAAACGTAAGACGCAACAAACCGCGCGTTAGCGAGGGTTGCGGCTTACGGTGTGCCCGCGGAAAGCGCCCGCCCGTAGCGGAAATCAATGGCAGTAGTCATCACTTCTATATTAATTTTTTTAAAAAAGGGTTCTTACTATCGTTTTGACCATACTGTCTGAACTCGATTTATATTGGCGATACCCTTCCTTCGTTTATAGTAGACTGTTAGCAATACATATAAAGTTGATTGGAGCGGAGGGCGGGCGACTCCTGCGGGAACAGCACAGTACGTAAGATGCAACAGACCGCGCGTTAGCGAGGGTTGCGGCTTACGATGTGCCCGCGGAAAGCGACCGCCCATAGCGGAAATCAACGGCAGTAGTCATCCCTATATTAGTTTTAAACAAAAAGGCATCCAATGAAGGATGCCTTTTTGTTTGAGTTTTATTTGTATTTTGGTATTAAGATAAAAAGTGGGTATATGTAATTTTAAATGAAATTGTAAGCTCTTTTCATCTTGTTATTGCAACCATAATTTATGTATGATAAGATTTTAGTAGTTGGTACTAATAACAGATATTATTTCGTAAAGGGGTTCTTATAAATGATGGACAATTTATTACAATTAAAAGATAAAAACATTGTCGTAATGGGTGTTGCAAACGACCGCAGTATTGCTTGGGGTATTGCAAAACGTTTATTTGACGTAGGTGCAAATGTTATTTTCACGTATCGCCAAGAACGTTCATTAAAAAAATTACAAAAGCAACTTGAAAACTACGGCCAAGCAGATGCATTTGTCGTACAATGTGACGTTAATAGTGATGAAAGCACAAAAGCAGCCTTCGATACAATCGGTGCAAAAGTTGGCGTTATCCACGGTATTGTTCACTCTGTAGCATTTGCCAATGCAGAAGACTTACACAATCGCTTTTTAGAAACAACACGCGATGGCTATGCATTCGCTCAAGATACAAGTGCGTACTCGCTTATTTCAACTGCAAAAGCAGCACACCCGTACATGACAGAAGGTGGCTCTATTGTAACGATGAGTTATTTAGGCGCTGAACGCGTACTTGATGGCTATAACGTAATGGGTGTTGCCAAAGCTGCATTAGAAGCGTCAATGCGCTACTTAGCTGCTGATATTGGTCAAGACAATATCCGTGTAAATGCAATTTCTGCTGGTGCTATTCGTACACTTGCGGCAAAAGGTGTTCCTTCATTCAATACGATTTTACACAAAATCGAAGAAACAGCGCCGTTAAAACGCAATGTTCAACAAGATGAAGTAGCTGATATGACAATCGTAATGTTATCTCACCTATCACGTGGGGTAACTGGCGAAACAATCTACATCGATGCTGGCTACAATATTATGGGTTAATAAAAGACAAAAAGTGTGAGATTGACCACAATCAATCTCACACTTTTTCTGTTGCATCCGTTGATGTCCGCTACAGCGCGTGCGTTCCCGCAGGAGTCACTCACCTCCGCTACCATCAACTAGTATTCTCTTGTAATTTTATTTACTACTAAAGATAGAAATTATATGCCGATTTTCCGCATTTCCTCTAGAATCTTTTCCATTTTGTCTTCAATATTTGTGTCAGTAAGTCGGTTAAAGTGTACCTCATCAACTATTTTTCCGTCACACATAAACAGTATACGATCTGTCCTTGCTGCAATCTTTGGATCATGCGTTACAAGCAGCACCGCTGTCCCTTCTGCATTAATTTCAGTAATGATGTCCATTATTTCCTGTGCTGATTTTGAATTAAGCGCACCAGTCGGCTCATCACCAAAAATAATTTTAGGATTGCTTATTAGTGCGCGGCAAATACCTGCACGTTGTAGCTGTCCTCCCGAAACTTGTGTAATATCACGTTTTTCAAGATCGCTTATACCTACCTTTTTCATAAGCGCTCTTGCTTTTTTTGTAATCTTATCAACTCTTTTTCTGTTATCTCGCATTGAAGGAAGTATGATATTATCCATAATATTTAAGTTTTTAAGTAAAGTCGGCTGCTGAAAAACAAACCCCATTTTTGTTCTCCGTAAATCGGCTAGCTCCTGTTCACTAAGTATTGACAAATCCATTCCATCAAAAGACACCTTTCCAGTGTCAATGCTATCCATTCCACTTACTGCATACATAAGTGTAGATTTCCCTGAGCCAGATGGACCCATAATGGCAACGAATTCCCCCTCGTTGATTTCAACGGACACACCATTGAGAACATTGTGCTTTTTTTCTCCTGCACCGAAAGATTTTACAATATTGTCTCCGATAATCATTTTTTTCATAAACTACTCCTTTATATTTTCGGATATTTTTATTTTCCCAGCCCCAGAAGTACTAATAATTGTTGCAATTAGTACCGAGCATGCCATCAGGAGCGGACAAAGTAAGTACGCCGCTAACGGATTGACCGAAAATGTAAATGACGAAGCCCCAAAAGAAGAGATAACCGCGCCTGCTAGTAATCCTCCGAGCGTGTTAGCAAGAACTGTACCAACAACAATTCCAATCATTAGAACGAATAATGAACGGGCGGCATACTGTGACGTAATATTTGAATTTGTAAAACCTAACGCTTTCATTACAGCAATAGAGTATCTATCCTTTACGATAAGCATTTTCATAAACAATATCGTAACTAATACAGTAATAAATAGCGCCACGGCAATTGCGGCACGTGAAGCCTTTCCAACTGCATCCATTGTTGAGCCGAAAGTTTGTAAGACGTAATCATTAATGTCTGAAACTTTTGCATAGGTAAAGCGATTTGTATACTCAATCATTCTACTATCCAGCACAGCTTTATCGGAAAATTCCACGCTAATAACACTCCACATCATGTCTGTAGAATTATCATTAAATATAGCCTTTGCGGTTTTTCCACCGTTTGTAATATCGGAATAAATGCCGCTTATCGTGAAATTTTGCTCCTTTCCTGCAATGATAAGTATCATACTATCGCCTATTTTTTTACTAAGCTCATCGGCATTTAACTCTGAAAGTGCAATTTCATTTTGTGAAACGGGTGCCCTCCCAGTTGAATATTTTATTGGAAAGATCGAATGGTCACCAAGTTCGATTTTTATATTCCGCTCTGTTCCTTCTTCCATTTTTACTTTAAATGTTTTTGTCGAAAGAACAGTATGCTTTGAAATGGTACTGTCGTTGTTTATGGTATATAAAATTTGTTCAGTTTTTTGAGAAATATTATCAGTCTGCTGAATGTCAATACGCATATCGTAGTTTCCAATACCCATATACTTGATGAAGTTATTTGAGGAAATCGTGTTGTAAAGGTTTAGTGGAACAATCATGATAAATGCCGAAATTACAAGCACTGTTAGCATTGTGGCGTAAAGTCTTTTTCTTGACAGTACATCTTTAATGCCAAGAAAAATATTTGTGTTAAAGAGACGGTTGCTGCTCAAGTAAAACCTCCTTGTAGCACCATTTTTTTCTTGGGAAATGCCATGGCGTATTGCTTCAGCAGCGGAAATTTTACGAAAGCGTTTCAACACCCCATTTACATAAGCAATAATTGCAAAAAATACAATAACTATACCAATTATTCCGAAAAGCGATGCAAGAGAAGAATTGTCGCTTTCCCCCATATAAAGCCTGATATTTTCAAGAAGCATGTTTTTGAACAATAAGGAACATACATAGCCGATAACACTACCTGCCAACGCAATGGCTGCATATTTTGCAAGATATATCTTCTTTATGTCTGAGACTGGTAATCCGATTGCCTTCATAACACCAATCTCGCGGTAGTCTACTTCGATTTTCGCAAGGAGGGTGAAACGAATGCACATAAATGCAATGGCTACGACTAGTACACTTATAAGAAGTATGATTGCTATCATCATCCCGTCTGAAAGTGCATTAATCGTTTTAAACAATGGAAATGTTATCGTCGGTCCATTCGCTTCAAGTCCAGCGGAAGCATAGGCGTTTTCAAATTCGCCGAGAGACGATAAATCCTTTAATCTAAACTCAATTAAATATTCCGTACGGCCAAAATCTTTTATGCCTGCATAATCATTTTTACTAATAAGAAATCTCTTCGAAGAGGAGAGCATGGAATTCATCTGTGAATCTCTTAGAAATCCTGCAACAGTGAATGATTGCCCACTTATCGCCGCAATGTCCCCGACCTTTACATTGTTTTCCTTCATATAACGTAATGGAACATAAAGCTCACCATCAGATGCGTTGATAATATTCCCATCAAGATCCAACAGGTAATCGAATTTCTCACTTTGAATGCTAAAACCATTATCCTGAACATTATTTACTAACGAACTATTGCCTAAAATAATTTGCGAGCCGTCAATATTAAGAAACTCAAGCACTTGAAAATCTTGGACGTTACTATGCTGTTCAGCAAATCCTTTAAGTCGTACTGTATTAATATCACCTACATGCATTTGCATAAAATGCGGGGTTTTCGCCTGCTTCATAAGTGTATCTAACGCCCCCGAAAGATTTACAACAAGTATCGCTGATAGCGCAACAAGCATAGCCGCGACCGCAACAAATATCATTGTTGTTAGCGAAATTAGTTTGCTATTTGAAATATCATTGCGGATTATTCTGTAATACATACGTCACCTCTGTTCGAGATTTTTAACAGATTGAAAAACATACCCCCACCAACTAGCCTTCCTGACCTAAGAAAAAAGGAATTTCCTGATAAACAGCCGAATTAATCTGTATTTTTCTCAACTCGGCTGCCTCCTTTTCCACTGTCAAACATCCTCATCATGTGCATAAGACTTCCACTTTCAACTCCTAAAAGTCGTTCGACGTTAAATATTAATGCTTGTATTCGACCGGCGAACTCAACATTCGTCAAATTGACCATCGCACCATCAAAAACAGTATTGGTATATGCAACAATCATTTCCATACACTCATACGGATATGGCGTATGAAATAGTCCTTGCTCAATACCTTCACGAATAATCCCCGTTAATACTGGTGGAACCTCGTTAACTATAACTTTTTGTATTTTCTGATGCATAAGAGCATTCTGTGGCTTATGCATATGCTCTATTACTTCTTTGCCGTTACCGTCACTAATATTCAATGCCATGACAACGCCTATAATACGCTCATAGACGGATATATTCTTATCTGCAGCAATTTTTTTGGCAGATTCTAAAATTTGCACCGTATAGCGTTCAATCAACGCATCCATAATATCCTCTTTCGACTTAAAGTGATAATACAGCGTACCCCGTGCAATACCTACTTTTTCTAGAATTTCGTTTGTACTTGTGCTATCAAAACCTTTTTGACCGAAAAGCTTATCAGCTACATCCAGTATTTCGTTTCGACGCTCTTCAGCTTCTTTTCGCATTTCTTCCCCCTTACTGACCGACTGTCTGTCTATACCATTTTATGGTACAACTTTCCATTTTGTCAATAATATATGCTAAATATTGTTTTCGAGGGGATAAAAAATCACCCCCTCTCTACGAACAGTTAGAGCTGAGGTGATTGTTCAATTTTCCGTCATATGAAAAATAAAATGGTTCTATCAACTTAATACTTCACTTTACTAAGTCGATAATTAACCGTTGTTTCGCAATGACGCTCTTTAATACAAATGTTAGCACACAAGCAATGACTAAAAATACTGTTATCATTGCGATTACGCCTACCCAGCCGAAGTGCATCCAAAACACACCCCCTGCGGTTCCACCCACACTCGAGCCAAAATAATAAAAAAATAAATACAGTGATGATGCTTGTGCCTTATCATGAGTGGCACGTTTGCTTACCCAGCCACTCGCTATTGAATGGGCCGCAAAAAATCCAAATGTAAAAACTGTAATACCTAATATTTTTAACGAAAGAAGACCTTGTAATGTAATAATTGCACCTGCAAGCATAATAGCAATTGCTAACAATAACATTTTTTGACGCCCAAACCGATCGGCCAAACTGCCAAACCATGCCGAGCTAAATGTCCCTACTAAATAAATAACGAATATCCACCCGACAATGGTGGCACTTAAATTATATGGTGGTGCCATTAATTTAAAACCAATATAGTTGTAAAGTGTCACAAAACTTCCCATTAACACAAAGCTGATACCAAATAAACAAAGCATAGATGGATCCTTTAAATGCTGAATAAGTGATTTTGTTAGCGCCTTTATTTGTAACGGCCGTGCCGTAAAATTTTTGGAATTCGGTAGCATCCATATAAATAACACACTTATCATCAAACTAATTATACCAAGCACAATCATGCCAACTTGCCAGTTATACAAGTCTGTCAACGTACCTATAATGACACGACCACTTAGCCCCCCTACAGAATTGCCGCTTATGTAAAGCCCCATCGCAACGCCTAAACTAGTCGGAGCAATTTCCTCACCTAAATAAGCCATAGCAATAGCTGGTAGCCCAGCAAACACAACCCCTTGAATAACACGCAATACTAATATAGTTTCAAAGTTTGGTGAAAAAGCTAGTGCTAACGTTAAAGCAGATGCTGCAAATATAGATATTGTCATTAACGACTTTCTTCCCCAAGCTTCAGATAACGAGCCGACAATTATCATACTAATCGATAGTGCCAATGTAGTTACCGATAATGACAAACTTGCAACTGCTGGTGAGACATGAAACTCTTCGGCAAACGTCGGTAGTAACGGTTGCGATACATATAAGTTCGCAAAGGTAATAAACCCTGCTAAAAATAAAGCCCAATTTGCTCTGTTAAATGCTTTTGTTCCCTTCTCTATATAGTCCATCTCTATCTCCTTCCAGTGACGAGTCCTATCTATCTATTATTCTAATACAACATTCTGTAAAAAACACTGGAAGGTTGTCAAATTTTAGACAAACTATACGAACTTTTCTTTTTGTCCCTCTATTTTTATTTGACAATTTCATAGAAATCATAATTCTGTGTCACTAATTTTTTAAATAATACATATGCCATAGAAAAATATCTTTTTTCTGTTAAATGAATGTTTTTACTATTTTGAATTAGCATTTAGTATGCTACAGTGAAGGAATAATCTAGAAATCAATGTTTTTATAAAGACTTGGAGGTATCTCATGAAAATGATTGAAGCTTTAGCTCTATCCGCGCACTATATCCATCTTGCATTAAAAGAGGAAGCGATTGTAGCTGTCATTGAGAAGGAAAGCGAAACAGTTGTAAAATATTTAGCAGGCAAACGTGTAGACACAGGTTATGTGGATGGACAAAAAGTAAATGCGAATGATCAAAATGTGTTTATCGCCTTTGCTGGAAAAAATGCAGATGTCATCATTCCCGAGGACGTATACGGCATTGCCATCAACGCTTTTGCATTTCCGATTCGAGAAAATGGTAAAGTTATTGGGGCACTAGCCTTTGGTTTACCAATTGATAATGAGCTCAAACTCGAACGTTATATGAATACAATGGATAATATCGTGAATAATCTTCAAGATAAAGTACATACTATCGCCTCCCATTCAGAAGAGTTAGCAGCAACGAGTGAGGAAATTAACAAACAGGCGCAACACGCGCTTGAGGATTCTGAAAAAACAAATGATGTTACAGATTTAATAAAAAGTATTTCTCGTCAAACAAATTTACTTGGCTTAAACGCATCGATTGAAGCGGCTCGCGCAGGTCAGCATGGAGCAGGTTTTAATATCGTAGCACAGGAAGTCAGAAAACTTTCATTTGAGACTTCTAGTGCAACGGAAAATATCGAAGCTTCACTTCGCAATATTAATAGAAATCTTGATAATCTAAAGCAAAATATGGGACAAATCAATGATGCAACAAATGAACAGGCCCAACTTGTACAAGATTTTAGTGAAATTATTGAAGAACTAACGACGCTAAGTCAAGAAATGAAGGGCTTTATGCATAATGCTTTGAAATAAAATATAGAATTGAGGCGGCAATAGTATGGAAATTATTATCAATCATGAATTATCGTTACGAACAGTCACTTTAGATGATGCAGAGGCTGTTTTCGCGCTAACAGATAATTCGAGAGAATATTTACGAGAATGGTTACCGTGGTTAGATTTCACAAAAGAGCTTTCGGATACAAAAAGCTATATAGAAGGCTGTATTGCGGGCTACGAAGCAAAAAGCAGCATGTCGCTAGCTATTATTTTCCGCGGTAAAATTGTAGGAATCGCGGGCTTTAATACTATTAATTATACTAATAAAATTGCAGCAATCGGCTATTGGCTAGGTAAAGACGCTCAAGGCCATGGCATAATGACCAAAACAGTACAAGCATTATTACAATATGCGTTTGACGAACTACAACTAAATAAGGTTGAAATCCGTGCTGCTGTGGGCAACTCAAAGAGCAGGGCTATCCCTGAACGACTTAATCTCACAACAGAAGGAACAATTCGTGCTGCAGAGTGGCTATACGACCACTACGTCGACCACGTCGTTTACGGCATGCTTGCGAGTGAGTGGAAATAAACGGCGATACCTACAATGTAATGAGATAGATTGCTGATAGAGTGTTGACAAGATGTTAGTAAATTTCCGTTATTCAAAAGCAATAAAATCTTAATTATTCCTTTTTTTGAAGTGAATTAAAAATTAGCAGAGAGCATTAGTTGATGGCAGCGGAAGCGTAGACTCCTATGGGAACGCACGCCACGTAACACACAATAAACCGCCGTAGCGAACATCAACGACAATACAAAAAAGTGTTAGATTGACGGCCGTCAATCTAACACTTTTTCTAATGGTTATTGTTCAACTGTTTCTTTTTGTTTTTCTGCAGTAGCAACAGGTTCTGGCTGTTTCACTAGCTCTGTCGCAATACGCTCTAGCTCTGGTCTCAATGTATGCTTACCAGCATAGCTTTCGATTAATTCCTTCACATCAATACCTGACGTTTCCTTTAATGTTTCCTGTAGTGTTGACATTAAGTTCGTGGCATAAGAAGTCACCTTATTGGCACCACTTCCGCCTTCTCCGCCACCAGTATCAACAACTGTAATTTTATCGATATTGCCTAGTGGACTTGCAAGTTCTTTCGCGTACTCTGGCATCATGCGAACAACCATATCAAGAACAGCTGCTTGACCGTAGTACTCGAAGGCTTCTGCAATTTTACGTTTCGCTTCAGCTTCTGCAAGACCTCGTAGGCGAATAATATCGGCTTCTGTTTCACCTTGCGCTCGCTCAGCATCCGCTTTCGCGATACCATCTAAACGAATCTTCTCCGCTTCTGCTTTTGCTAACGACTCAATACGATATTTCTCTGCATCTGCTTGTGCAAGCTCACGCATTTTTTCAGCTTCTGCATTTTGCTCTATAGCATAACGATCAGCGTCTGCCTTTTTCTTCACTTCTGAATCGTATTGCTTTTCACGACGTAAAATTTCTTTTTCTTCTAACTCAATTTGCTTTTGACGTTCGATAATGCGAATTTGCATTTCTTGTTCCGTTACTTCCTGTTTAGCACGTGCCGTTTCTAATTCATACGCTTGGTCGGCACGAGCTTTTGCAACATCTTGCTCACGACGGAATTCCGCCACCTTTAATTGATTTTCTTTTTCCGCTTCCGCAATTTCTGTTGCACGTTCAAGCTCAGCCTTTTGCGCTTCTTTCGATGCTTCTGCACGCTTAATACGCGTTTCTTTATCTGCTTCAGCAGTTGCAATATCTGCATCTCGTTTAACTTGTGCAATTCTTGGCTTACCAAGTGAATCAAGATAGCCATTTTTATCACGCACATCTTTTATTGTAAAGGAAACAATGACAAGACCCATCTTCGCTAAATCTTGAGAAGCTACACGTTGTACTTCCTGCGAGAATTTATCACGGTTTTTATAAATTTCCTCAACCGTCATGGAGCCTAAAATAGAACGTAAATGCCCTTCCAATACTTCACGTGCTTCCCCTTCACGTTCTGACTTTTGCTTGCCTAAAAACTGCTCAGCTGCAGTAGCGATTTCTGAAATCGAACCACCAATTTTAATAATTGCTGTACCGTCTGCCATTACTGGAACACCCTGTTCCGTATAAACTTCAGGTGTTGTAACTTCTAATTTACTTGATAGTAAGCTTAATGGTTGAGCTTGTTGGAAAATCGGGAAGACAAATGTACCGCCCCCACGAATAATTTTAATTCGATTTCCTGACTCATCTTTATGTACATTTTTTGAGCCAAGATAGCTACCCGTTACAATCAGTGCTTCATCAGGACCCGCTGTACGATACTTTGTTACATATAGTGCCACAAGAGCGATTAAAATAAATGCTACAATTCCTAGAACAATCAAAATCTCCATCGACATAATAGTATCTCTCCTTTAAATAAATTTTTTTTCATAGGCTCTCACAAAAAGAGTGCCTGCCCTCACTTCAACAACAAGGACTGTCGTATCATAATCAATTACCTCATTGTCAAAGCCTGTTGCACGCTTTGCAATCATACCGCTCGTAGTCTCAATGACAACTTCACCAAAGCCATCAGACGGTATCGGTACTATAACCTTACCTAACTGACCTTCAAGTGATTCTTCTGTATAGGCTAATGAGACATCAGCGGATTTTAGTGGAACGAGAATAAATAAATAAAATAGGGCACTTAAAATAACTCCAATTACAGCAGCTACACCTATATTCCAAACGCTAGGGAAAAAGGCTAACTTTTCTAAAATAAATCCAGCTGCTGACATTAACGTAATGAAAGAAAGAATGACACTTGGATTAAAAATCGGTAGACCCTCTCCTATGCCCTCGACAGCATCACCGAAAAACATAAACAAAACCGTTGCCAGTCCCGCGAAAATTAATACCACTAAATAAATTTGCTCCAATGTATAGCCAAATAGCGTCAAATAGATCACCCCTTTTCAACGTATTACCTACTATACGGATGCACTCAGAAAAAAGTTTCAAAATTTTTAAGATTATATTAATTTTTAAATTATGCAATTAGTTGTACAAAAATTGGTCATTCATTTGCGTCTATTTATTGTTCACTTCAAACCATGTTACAATAGAAAAGAATAAAGGCATCGAAGGAGATATTGCATGAAGCTATCCACCGTTTTAAATGTTTGTATTTTCATATTTTTCACCTTACTATTTGTCAATGATTTTTTCCCTGCCACGACGCTAGCAGAGCTATTGTCGAAGAAAATTATCCTTGTCATATTAATCGTTCTTGTATGTATACAAATGATGACTTCAAAAGGTACATATAAAAAGTTATCCAAAAAGGCGTATGCTGGATTAACGCTCTATACAATTGGCCTTTGGATTGTGCTCACATTATTAGGCGGTGAATCAGAAATTGGTTTATCTTATAATAGCCCTATCTTCTATCTTATTGTGATAGTACTTGGCTTTGATTTACTACGAGTTTATCGTCAATGGAAACGTGAAGAAGCAGAAAAAAATAACGTAAAATAAAAGCATGTCAGCCGATTAGGTTTAAACCAATTGGCGACATGCTTTTATCTTTCAATTAGGATTCTAATACATTTAATATTGTATCTAGTTCCTGTACAGCGTGATCTAAGCGTTCCTTCGCCTCGATATTTTGTTGCTTCAATTGATTATACTCTAATAAATTTTTTTCATGCTTTAATTTAATAGAAGATAAGCGTTCAATACGTGCCTCGACCTTGTCAATCGCTTGCTCACAAACAGCAGTCCATAATTTTTCCGATTGTTGCATTTCTGTCGTGGACGGATTATGTTGGCGCAAAATGCGTGCGTATACCATTTCGATTTGTTCAATTATCTCTGAGTAAAAATGACGCTCTACACGCGTAGTTTGGAACGTTGCATTCTCTACATCTTTAGCATATGGCGTAATTTGACGTAGTATCTTCCCAGCATTTTCTCCAAAACTATGCGATAAATTCAATACATTCATTAATTGCAATAGTAAGCGAATTTCTTCAAGATTAATAAGCTGTGAATCGATATTTTCTTTTACCTTTAATGATTCCATATATCGTCGACCGAAATGCTCAATTTCACCATTATGTTGTTCCACTAAATGTAAACTCGCATTTTCTTTTAAACTTTTAATATAACGAATCGCATGACTTCGTAGCTCCTCCATCGAAAGCATGTTGTCATTCCCTTGTTGTGGCTTACCTCGTTGAACATATGCAAATGCATCCACTTTGCGTGGCCATGTTGCTTCTTGGTTTTTTTCTGAGACATTGTAGCGTATATAAATTCCGTGCATTTCATATCCTCCAAGTCCATTAAACAAGTATCTCTAAAGACAATAAATCGAATACCACTTTTTTTCAAGTAATATACTTTTAAGATTCAAAAGTTTTTTGAACAAATGTTTATTTTGCTGACCTTATTTCTTGAATACTTTTTCCTTCAGTAAATGCATGGATAGATGTTATTTTACCTAATGACTGGAAATTCGCTTTTGTATAGACATTAGCGACTTGCTCACTAATAGGCAAAATCCACAAATAATTTAACCTGTTTATAACCGATTCTTTTTGAATATGTTGTAACAAATAACCGATCAAACCTTTTCCACGATAGTTTTCTAAAGTTGCTACACTTTCTATTCTTCCTTGTTTACCAGAAACAAATATATTTGCCGTGCAGCAAGCTACCCCGTCCATCCTTAATAAATAATACGTAAAATGCTGTGAACGATAAGTTTTATCGAACGCCTCTTTTATTATAGCAGGTTCACCAAATGTGGAAATGCTCATTTCAACTGCCAGTGCTTCCTGTACATTAGCATTTGTTACACGTTCAATTTGAATTGCTGGATTAACCGGTAATTGAACAGTTACTCCATTCCAGCATTGTACCTCATCTGTAAAAGATTCATATTGAAAGCCATGTGCCTCTAATGCCTCGATACAATGATGATTTTCCTCTAAATTGTATAAATACATTCTTGGTATAAGTCCTTTTGACGTATAAAAATGTTTTAAGTCTGTTAAAAACTTCTCCTCTTGCTCAATCTTTTTCCAAATATGCGCATGATTAGCGTCAAAGTATGTTGGCATTTCCTTATTGTAAAAGAATACACCTTGTGCACAACGTTCCATCTCACTAAAACTATTGATATAGTCAATGTCTAGTTGCATGATGTGCTCTAGCTTATGCATAGTCCGAACCCCCTTCTAGCCATTTTTCATATAGTGCTTCTAGTTGTTGCTCTAGTTTTTGACGTTGTTCCTTAACAAGTGTTGGTTCAGATAATTTAAACTCTAGCTTTTCAATTTGTTCATCAATTGGTAGCTCTTTATTACTTTGGACAATTGTCTTTGTGATTTTTTCTACTGCCAGTACTTGTTCCATCGGTAAATGCTTCTTCCTCGCCCATTCATAATCACCTTCATACACATGTATTGTTTGATGGTCAATCCATGCAATTTTTGTAAAGATCTTTTGTAAGAAGTAACGGTCATGCGATACACCGATGATTGTACCTTCAAACGATTCAAGCGTATCTTCTAATACTTCTCTTGCCTCAATATCTAAATGATTAGTCGGCTCATCTAAAATGAGTAAATTAATCTCTTCATGCATCAACTGTGCTAGACGCAGACGCATCTTTTCACCACCACTTAAGTCCTTCACTTTCTTGAATACGTCATACCCATAAAATAAAAACTGTGCAAGCATATGACGCCCCTCTGCCTCTGATACGGATACACACTCTCGAAAGGCATCAATTAAACGAATGGTCGGATTTTCATGTTCAAATTGTTGAGACAAATAGCCAATCGTTACACTATTACCTACTTTACACGTCCCTTGATTCGGTACAATTTCTCCTAACATCATTTTTAATAACGTAGATTTCCCACTACCGTTATTGCCCACAATCGCCAACCGTTCTCCGAAATAGATCGATAAATGACTATCCTGCAATAATGGCTTATCAAAAGCATGACTTACCGCTTTCATTTGTACAACTTCCTTGCCACTTCGTTCCGCCATCGTTAAAGCTAAATTCATTTTCTTTTTCGTGATTGGCTTTTTGACACGCGCTATCCGGTTTAATGCCTTTTCCATACTTTTAGCACGGCGATACAATGCAGCATTCGGTGGATTCGCTTCATTTGCCCACTGTCTTAAGCGCTTAATTGCTTCTTGCATTTTTTTTATTTTCTTTTGTTGTTCTTCATATTCAGCAAACTGCTGTTCAACTTTCGCTTCTTTTTGCGCAATAAAATCGTCATAATTCCCCTTATACGTAAACGCCTCTCCATCCTCAATTTCGATGATTTTTTGTGCCATTTGGTTCATAAATTGACGATCGTGCGATACGGCAATGACAATGCCAGAAAAATTACGAGTATAGTTTTCGAGCCATTCGATTGCTTGCATATCTAAATGATTTGTTGGTTCATCTAATAGTAAAATAGACGGGTTACTTAGCAGAATTTGACCAAGCATGACCTTTGTTTTTTCACCGCCACTTATACTTGCAAATGGCAATGGGAGTAATGGCGTAATACCAAGTCCATTTGCAATGGTCGCTAGTTGAGCATCAATTTCATAGCCCCCTTGCAACATAAATTGTTCTTGTGCATGACCATATTGTTGTAATACTTTGTCTGAAACGTTCACTTGCATTTCCTGTTCCATCGTAGTCATTTTTGCTTTTAGCGCATAGATGTCAGCAAATGCTTGCTCCAGCACTTCCTTTACTGTAAGCAAAGGGTAGCTAGGAATTTGATGTAGATAGCCAATTGTTGTTCCTTTACTTTTGATAATACGACCACTATCAGGTACATCTATACCTGCTAGTAATTGTAATAAAGTCGTTTTACCACTGCCATTTACGCCTACAATAGCTACATGTTCCCCTTTATTGACTTCCAGTTGAAGCCCTTCAAATAATATATTGCCACCTATTACCTTTTGAATTTGTTCAGCCTTCATTTGCATTGTTTTTCCTCCATAAAACGTGCGAAAAAACTTCTTTAGACAACAAAAAAGACCGCTCGATTAACAAGCAGTCTTTTCCTTTTTTATTTGTGAAAAAGAATGGCTAATCCGCTACGTGTAGTATTTGATTTTGCTTAAAAATAGACAGACCTATCCCGTTGTTAGCAAAATCGAAAGTTAGAACACGTGCAAAATACATAGCGGTATCCACTTTTACACTTGTTCTCGTAGCGTTTTGATTCATTCCTTTTCACCTCCGTTCTTATAATTAGTGCTATCATACCATATTACATAGAAATTGGGAATGTATATTTTATTTGTAGTAATCGAGTAGTAAGACGACACTTCGAAAGGATTTCTTGCGGTTCATTCAAATAGGAAATATGAATGCAAAAAATGTCTTTAACATCAACCCTTTTAGTACAATATTCTCAAAAAACGCAGCCTAAAATTCACTAATTATATTTAATTTAGAAATATACAAAAAGCTTAAGTAATTATATACTAATAGAAATGTTTTCCTTAAATGCATTTAAAACAGCAAGTATTTTTGTAATAACTTGCTGTCTATTTATGTGGATTAAAATGTGGAGGGATCTATGAAAAACTTACGTATGCAAACGAAAATGAGCTTGCTAATTGTGACGATTATTTTATTTGTTTTAATTGCTGTTGGACTTGTAAATATTAGTGAAATGAAAACGACCCTTGAATCAGAAAATAATACACGCCTTAGCCAAATCTATGATCTAAGTGTCTATAATTTGGAGCAAACATTGCCAGGTGAATGGCATTTGGAAAATGGTGAACTTTACAAAGGAGACGCAAAAATAGCGAACGAAACTGCATTAATCGATAAATTAGGAGAGTTATCTGAAGCAGCTATTACAATTTTTGCTAATGATACACGCGTTAATACAAATGTTATGGTAGATGGACAGCGTGCAATTGGCACAACTGCCGATCCGAAAGTAACAGAAGTCGTTATTACTCAAGGAAACATATATAGTGGAACAGCTGATGTAGTTGGTAAACCATACTTTACTCAATATGGACCGATAAAAAATGCTAATGGAGAAACAATTGGTATGATTTTTGCTGGTGTTCCCTCCTCTGAAATTAGTGCGGTAGCACAAAAAATGATGCTCAAAATGGGGGTAGTAGCCTTCATAGCTGCAATTATTGCTGTAATCGCAGGTACGTTACTTGTGCGTAATATTGTAAAACCTTTAAAACGTTTAAATACCCAACTCGAAACAATTTCTGCTGGAGAAGGCGATTTAACACAACAACTCGTTGTCAACACAAAAGATGAAATTGGAGATCTTGCAAAATCGTTCAATGCCATGCTCGAAACACTTCGTAAAATGATGCATCAAGTAGATGAAACAGCCAATCAAGTATCTGCTTCATCCGCTGAGCTATCTGCAACAGCAGGCTCCACAACAAGAACAACTGAACAATTAACAGCTAATATGCAAGAATTAGCAAGTGGCGCAAGTACGCAAAAACAAAGTGCCAATGAGAACGCCGAAGCCATGTATGATATTGCTGGCGGTATTCAACATGTAACGGAAACAAATATGGAAGTATCATCACATGCTACAGAAGCTTTTGATACGGCAAAACATGGTGAGAAAACAGCACAGGCCATGCAAGCGCAGATGCAGGCTATGACAGAGGCAGTTTTAGAAAGTGCCAAGTCAATCGTTGCACTTGATGCCCATGCTAATACAATCGGAAATATTGTCGAGGTCATTCATGCAATAGCTGACCAAACAAACTTACTTGCTTTAAATGCATCCATTGAAGCAGCACGTGCAGGAGAACATGGTAAGGGCTTTGCAGTCGTTGCAGAGGAAGTTCGTAAATTAGCTGAACAATCTAAAACATCTGCTGCTCAAATTACCGAGACCATTCATACAATGCAGCAGCTAGCACAAGAAGCGAGTGCGCATATGGAACAAAGTGAAAAAGAAGCCGCTTCAAGTGTAGACATTGTTCGTACAACAAATCTTGCATTTGAAAACATTACAACAAAAGTGGCTGTTGTCACAAATAAAATTCAAGAAGTTTCAGGGATTGCTGAAGAGTTATATGCTCGTATTGAACAGGCCAATGCATCTACTCAAATTATGGCTGAAATAGCCGTCGATGCACGAGAACAGTCAAAAGTCGTTTCACAGATTGCTGAGACGAACCTCTACTCGATGGAGGATATTAACAATGCGGCAACTACCCTTACAAAAAACGCAGAAACGCTGCAAAATTTAATTCATCAGTTTAAATATTAATAACTAAAGATTGTTCATCGATAAACCCGATGAGCAATCTTTTCACGTTTTCGCTTTTTTCACAAATAGTTTCACTAACGGTACAAGGAATATGGACACAATCAAAACACGGAATAGCTGAAATGCAGTCACAATGGTCACATTTGCATGAACAGATGCAGCGATAATCCCCATTTGGTCTAGCCCACCTGGTACGATACTCAAAAAACCTGTGCGAAAATCAAGCCCGTACAAGGTTTTCATAACAAATGATAAAGCATATGCAGAGCCTATAAAAAGACCCGCTGAAATAAATGCGTAAAAAATATGCTTCTTTGATAAATGTAAATCCTCTTTTTTCAGGAGCATGCCGATATAAATGCCAATAACGAGCTGTGCAATATGAAGAAATGATAATGGCATTTTGGGCACTTCAAGCCCAGCTATATTCAAGCCCATTAATAAAAATACTGGACCTAACATATAGCCTGTTGGAATTCTCACCTTTTGGGCTAGCCACCCTGCCATTCCACAAATAAGTAGTAAAATGAATAATCGCAATGAAAGACTTCCATCAACTGTGACGATATTTTCGCCTATGCCTGTCACCATTAATGGTACAAAGCCAACAATTAGCAGTACTCGCAACACCTGATAAAACGTAATCACAGCCATATTCATATTCCCTTGCTCCTCGGCAAAGGCAACAATTTGTGTCATTCCTCCTGGGACGCAACATGTTAGTGCAGTCGGAAAATCTAATTTAGTACGTTTTGCTACTATAAAACTAATAGCAAAAAATAACAGGATAAAAATCAAGTTAAGTACAATGATACTGCCTAAAAACTGTTGAATATCTTGTATCGCTTCTTTAGTAAAGGCAAAGCCAATGGAATATCCCGCTACGACTAAACCAATATTTCGAAAATATTTATGCCATTGCAATTGTACTTTTGTAAATAACTGTACACAAAGTACAGCGGCTATTGCCCCAAGCAACCATGGCATCGGAATATGTAAAAATTGAAATAACAGCGCTCCTAACAACCCAATACATAGTGTTAAGAACATCTGCTTATAAAATGTATACATTGCTCGCAACCCCTCAAGAATAATAGTTCTATTATGACCGCAACCTAGCCAATTTGCTACTCCTCCACACTTCTTAGAGAAAGCGCCTGCCACTAAAACAATTATGAATTTTCCGATATTTACAATCCTACGACTACACGCAATGGAAGTTAACAGCAGTTATTGAATAAAACCTACCTGTTAATCATTAATTTTTACCACTTATTAAACAATTTATCTTATCTAAAAATTTCTATGCTACATTAATATTAACCTGATTCAGTAAATAAATGCCTTTCCTTTTATAGGAGGTGAGGTACTACGTATTACCAAAGGAGGCCTCCAATGAAAATTCATTTAATGATTAATAGCGCGCTAGAAGAAACTGAGATCCACATACATGCAAAGGAGTATAACGAGCACATCGAAAAATTGATGAAGCAGTTGCAAGCAGCCCAAACGACCATGCTCGATGGTTATTTGCAGCAAGAAATTCATTTAATAAAAATTACAGATATTTATTCAATTTATGCTGAAGGCGCTAAAGTCTTTTTACAGACAGAGGAGCAAGAATTTGAATCAAAACGCAAATTATATGAGCTCGAAGCGCAATTAGGAAAAGATTTTGCACGAGTTAGTAAGTCCACCCTCGTCAACATTAATAAAATTGCTTCTATTCAGATGGGCAAAATTGGCGCAACAGAATTATTGCTAGATAATGATGTGTCCATTCATGTCAGCCGGAAGTATTTAAAAGAATTAAAACGCCAATTAGGTATTGGGAGGGATTCATAATATGAGAGTATTACGCATGATGATTATTGGTATACTCATCTCACTTAGCTCATCCTACACTTTAGTGACCTTAAGTCTCATTTCTAATCATGGAATGGCATCAGGACCGGAATTACTTGAGCAAATAATCATTGCAGCCATACTGGGGACTGTAATAGGTATACTATCTCTCATCTTTGAAATAGAGCGTTTACTTTTTTCTATTCAGCTCATTTTGCATTTTATTGCAGTTACGTTGTGCGTGATGATAGCAGGCTATTTTGGTCGTTGGTTCGAACATGGAGGCATTATGTATGTGCTCGTTTCAGAGATTATTATTTACTTCATTGTCTGGTGCGTTTTATATGTACTGCAAAAGAGCGATATTGAGAAAATCAATCATGTAATCCAAAAAAGAAAGGAATAGACAAATATGACGTTTGCGATTCAAGTCGAGCATTTACAAAAGCAATATGGCGAACAATTAGCAGTAAAAGGAATTTCCTTTAAGGTAGAACAAGGTTCTCTTTTCGCGTTTTTAGGTGCTAATGGTGCTGGGAAATCGACGACCATTGAAATATTATGCACATTATTACAAAAATCAAGTGGTACTGTAACGATTAATGGTTATACGCTCGATGAGAGGTCGCATAATGCAGAAATTCGTAAATCAATCGGCGTTGTCTTCCAGCAAAGTCTACTCGATGAACGATTAACGGTTCGTGAAAATATCATTCACCGTGGCAAAACATACGGTTTATCGAGAGCACAGCTTGCTGAAAACTACCAATTTGTCTCGACCTATTTACATCTAGATGATATTGAACAGCAAAAATATGGCACATTGTCTGGTGGTCAAAAAAGACGCGCAGATATAGCACGTGCACTCATTCATCGACCACAAATATTATTTTTAGATGAACCAACAACTGGACTCGATCCACAAACACGCCAATTCGTTTGGCAAACGATCAAACAACTCCAGGAAGAAACAAATATGACGGTATTTTTAACAACGCACTATATGGAAGAAGCTGCAGTTGCAGATCAGGTTATTGTGTTAAAACAAGGTCGCATTGTCGCTGAAGGAACACCTGATTCCTTAAAAACAAAATATGCTTATGACCAAATGGCACTTGTATTTCATGATCGTTCTTCAGGGTTAGAATGGCTGCAGGACACCACATTACATTTCACCGAAAAGCAAGGCGTTTTCTCAGTTCGAGTGGACTCTACTATGCATGCACTTACACTTTTAAAAAGTGCAGAACCCTTTTTAGCCTCGTTTGAAGTTATTAAAGGAACAATGGACGATGTCTTTATTCATATTATGGCACAAGGAGATGCTACGTAATGGAAGCAATGTTTAGCTTAATTCAACGTAATAACAAGGTTTTCAGGAGAGATAAAACCCAAGTCTTTTTCTCCCTCCTTTCCGTTATAATTGTCATCGTTCTTTACGCAGTGTTTCTTCAAAAAATGCAAGTCGATGCAATCGAGCAAATGACAGAGGCTACACCTGAATTGATTGCAATGGTCAATGAATGGCTAGTGGCAGGCTTATTATCAATGATGGCTGTTACAACAACTCTAGCAGCATTTGCTATTGCCATTCGTGATATTGAATCGAAGGCGACAGCAGACTTCCTAACTGCCCCTATTTCCCGTGCAACAATTCAGATGAGCTATGTCATGAATGCCTTTATTATCGGCTGCATCTTTTCTCTCATTGCCCTAGTAGGCTGTGAAATTTTCTTAGTGGCCACTGGCGGTCATTTACTTAGCTTTGGTGCCCTAATTAAAGTAATTGGTATACTGTTATTATCCGTGTTACTCGCGAGTGTATTTAATGTTTTTCTCGTACTATTTGTTAGCACACAAAATGCTTTTTCAACACTAAGTACAATCGTTGGCACAGTACTAGGCTTTTTATGTGGTGTCTACGTCCCTGTTGGCGTTCTACCAAACTTTGCCCAACAGCTTATTATGTATTTTCCAATCAGTCATACTACATTACTTTTGCGCAATGCTTTTATGGAAAGCTCAATAACGAAGGTTTTTGACGGTGTTCCTGTTGCACAGGTGGAAAGCTATAAGCTAAACTATGGTATTGTTTATGAGCTAAATGGGTATTCTCTTAGCACCTCAACAAGCTATATTGTTATTCTTGTAACAATCATTGTGCTTGCTATTTTATCAGTCTTTATTTTTAAAAAGAAAAATCCCTAATCGTCAATATGGGCACATCGCTTTCAAACGCGATGTGTCTTTTTATTGCTTTTTAACAAACGTTTTGTTATTTTAAATATAAATAAACAAACAAAATAAATTATTGTTTGTTTACAGGAGGTTTCACAATGGATGTAAATCAATTATTTTGGCAGGCTTCGATCGAGGACATTACGCATGGCTATACAAATGAAGCCACACACTACACTTGCCTTCTTTGTGGGGAGAAAATTGAAAAAGGTATTATTTATCCACATGAAGATTTACTATATGAGGCTGAAAAATTTATGCAACACCATATTACTGCTACACACCAATCAGTTTTTCATTACTTAAATGGTTTAAATAAAAAAATGACAGGATTAACAGAACATCAAAGTCATATTTTGCGCCTTTTTTATGAAGGCAAAACCGATCAGGAAATTAAAGAAGAACTAGAAATTGGGAGCGCAACAACTATTCGACATCATCGTTTTGCTTTAAAGGAAAAAGAGCGTCAAGCTAAAACATTCCTTGCCATGATGGAACTATTAAAACAACAAGATCAAAAGGAAGATTCTTTTGTGCCCATTCACAAAACGGCTACGATGGTCGACGATCGCTATAATATCACCCTTACTGAAGAACAACAGTTGCTTGAGAAATATTTTCCTAATGGCATCGGTCAAGAGCTCGTCCGCTTCCCAAAACGAGAAAAGCATAAAATCGTTGTGCTACGTGCTATTACAAAGCTTTTTGATGAGTCAAAAGAGTATACAGAAAAAGAGCTTAATGCAATAATTCAGCCAATATATGAGGACTATGTACAAATTCGTCGCTATTTAATTCAATACGGTTTTATGGATCGTCAAGATGATGGCAGTGCTTATTGGGTAAAAAAATAAGAAAGTAGGGTTAACAATGGACCACAAAAAAGAATTAAAAGAAATGTATAAAGAAATGAAAATTGAAGCAGGCGTTTTTACAATGACGAACAAACAAAATGGTAAAGTGTTTGTTGGAAGCTTCAATAACTTAAAACGATTAAACGGCTTTCAGTTTATGTTAAAAACAAATACTTATACGAATAAAGCATTACAGTCTGACTACAATACATTTGGCAAAGATGCTTTTCAGCTCGAGGTAGTGGAGTATTTGAAGGAAAAAGAAGATGGCTATTTTGATGCAAAAAAGGAACTCGAAAAGCTCGAAGAAAAGTGGCTTGAAGAGCTTCAGCCTTATGGTGAGCTGGGCTATAATTCTTAATTATATTTAAGTGACTGGCACTTCAAAATTCAGAATTGTTTCGGTGACTGGCACTTAGGGCACGACGTAAGCCGCAACACTCGCTATCGCGTGGTATGTTGCGTCTTACATTGCGTGCGTTCCCACAACCTACTAGAAAAATTCAGAATTGTTTGGGTGACTGGCACTTAATTGTGCTTTTTTTGTTAACTTTGCGAACACGAGGTCATAGGAGTGCTGGATTAAATTTTCAAGTAAGTCTACTGGAATATTCGCATCGATATAAATCGAATTCCAATGAGTTTTGTTCATATAGTAACCTGGAATGATTCCTTCATAGGTTTCTCGTAATTCTTCTGCTCGACTAGGTTCACATTTTAAAGTGATAATAGGCTTTCTTGTAGCATCTCCGCCCATCATCGCAAACATTTTCCCCCCTATATGATAGCGGTCTGCCTGCCATTCTTCTTTGTAATCATGAGTCGTTCCGCGTAGCTTTAAACAAAATGCATGAATCGTATCTTTTTGCATCGTTACCCCATCCTTCTATCCTAGAAAATAAAAACACACGTTCGATTATCATTATAATCAATAACGCGTGCTTTTAAAATACATTTTTTTCAAAAGTAACTATATTTAAGGTAATCATCAATGCATGTTTTTATTATTTAGAACCACGATCAAACACCCCGATTACTTCGGTCGTTTGCAAAATATTCACAAATGCTTTCGCATCTACTTCTTTTATTAAACTTTTCACTTCCGCCAGCTGGTAGCGTGTAATAACAGTAATTAGCACTTTTCGTCCCTCACCTGAATATCCGCCTTTAGCATCCATCATCGTAATGCCCCGATGCAGTCTAGTTAAAAGTTGTTGTTTCACATCCTCACCATTGCTCGTAATAATCATAAGCGTTAGCTTAATATTACTCGTATGGATTGTATCAACAACCTTCCCTGTGGCATAAATAGAAACGAGCGTCAGCAATGCTGCATCCCAACTAAAAACAAAACCTGAAATCGCCACTACTATCCCATTCATTGCTGAAATAAGTGCACCAAGGGGAAAATCTCTTTTGCGACTTAAAAGCATAGCAATAATATCAAAGCCGCCTGAGGAACCACTTGCACGGAAAATTAGACCTACACTCAGGCCAACAATTACCCCACCAAATAATGATGCCAATATCGGTTCCTCTGTTGCCTTATAAATCGGAATGATTAACAATGATAGGGACATTACCGCAACCGACAGTATTGTATACGCAATAAAGCGTTTCCCTAGCTTCATCACACCTAAAATTAACAACGGTAAATTTAATAAAAGATTCAATACACCAGTATTCAGAGGTGTAACAATACCAAGCATAATGGCAATCCCGCTTAATCCGCCACTCAAAATCTCATGCGGTATTAATAAAAAATTATATGCAAAAGCCATTAATATTGAAGCAAGCGTGATAATAATAATATTGCGCATGAATTCCCCTACCATTCTACAACGAACAATTTTGATAATCTTCACTTTAGAATACCCAACTTATTCGCCCGAAAAACCTAGACCTTCGTGTATTATTGTGACGTTCAAGCAATTCTATTTACTTTTTTTCTGCTCTTCCTTTAGCGGCTTTTCATTTTTCGGTTCTTCCGTTTCCGCCACTTTCATAATTCGATCAAGCATTGTGGGATGTGTATAGCGGAACCATTTAACAAGAAGCGGTGGATTGACTTCACTTAACCCTGATATCGTAAGCTTTTGGAATGCCGTTACCGCTGCCGTACGATCGCCCATCAATGATATGGCATAATTATCCGCTCTCGTTTCCTGATATCGTGATACATAGTTAGATAAAGGACTTGAAGCAAATAATAAAAAAGATGTAATGAGTAAAAATAGTGGCAAAGAATTGATGTCACCCATTTTCGTAATTTTCAATGCATGTCCGTACCGAGCAATCGCCCACCGCATACTTTTCGCTGTTATCCATAGCCCTATTAAGGTCAATAATAAATAACCCGCAATACCAAAATAAATATGCTTCTCAACATAATGTCCCATCTCGTGTGCCATGATAAATAAAATTTCATTATCTGTTAAGCGATTTAATGTCGTATCCCATAGTACAATTCTTGAATTACTACCGATTCCCGTAACATAAGCATTTAGGGCATTTGTCTTTTGGGCCATATTGACTTCATAGACATGCTCTGCCGGAATATTAGCTTGATCAGCTATTGCTAAAATTTTTGTTTCTAGCTCTTTGTTTTTTAACGGATAAAAATCATTGTATAACGGATCAATGACAACTGGCTGAAGAAACATAACAAAAATCGTAAATGGAATCGTTAATAGCCAAGCATATAGCCACCATCTCTTCGCGCTCTTTTTTATCAACCAATATATAACTGATACGACAATAAAGGTCATTCCAAAGTTGACCCAAAAATCAATAACTCCATCTCGCATCCATGAGGCAAATGCCTGTGTACTTATTCCATAGCTTTTACTTAAATTGTAGCGATAGTATTCAATTGGGAAAAGCACTACATAAAGCAAAAACGATAACAAAAATAAATAGGCAGCATTTTGTAGTAGTTTCCTTTTTGTTTGGGAAGTAGCAACTTTTTCAAAATAACGAGATACACCCATTAACAAAATGGCCATATAAGCGAGCCATTCAAACGGTGTTACTACAAAGAATAGGAAATTTCGTATTTTTGAATATTCACCACTTAAGTTTAATTCTTTTTCAGACATAAACATGACTGGGTCCGCAGCGGTACCTTGAAACGCCCGAGGTATTGTGCCACCGCCACTATGAAATATATACCAGTACATGCAAAGAACATAAGCACCAAATAATAGTAGCGCAACAATTCCCATTTTTTTCGCTATGTTATTTCCCCCTTACTCCACACAAAGTTCGTCCTATAGTAAGTGTAAGCTAATTTAAAAAAGTTAGAACAAACTTTATGTGTTTTTATTTCATCTCAAAAAAGATTGTCCATTTTTCAACATGAGAACAAACAGATGTATGTCTACTATCTTTTACCGTAACTCAATATTTATTACCTACTATGCTGTAAAAATATTTTACTGACTAAAGACTAGAAAATGATAAATAAAAAAATTTCGTATGTTTCTAACGGTTGCTTTGTCTCTACCGTAGAAGTATCACGAAATTTTTTTATGAAATCTTATTGAATCTTAATTGGAATATTAGTTCTCCATAACAAACGCCGTTTTCCCACGCTGATCCGCACTTAGAAAACCTGCTGCTTCTAGATGTTCACGCCATACTTTTTCAATCGTTGCAGCTTTTGCAGCATTGCTTTCTTTTGTCGATAGCTCTATCATGATCTCACCTTGATAATGCCAAACTTCAATATCTGCCTCATATCCTGCATAGCTTCCTTTATAAGTTGTTGCCTTGGCAGGTCCATACACGACCGCCTGTGATAACGTGTTATTAAACCAAGTAGCAGAGTCCCAATTTAAAATTTTCTTCGGCACATTGTCTAAAATTAATTTTTTTGCAGCACTTGTATCCACAGCATCGTAGTTAACTTTAGCAGTTTCCTTCAAGGACTCTTTTCGGCTAATTGTAAACGTACGATTACCGCCCTTAATATCCATTTCAAATTTATAGTTGGACTCGTCACCTGTAAAGCCGTGGCTTTCAGTTATCGCAAGCGCTTCTTCAAGTGGTGTATTGAGAAATCTCTTTTTATACGTAATGTCAATTTTATTGCTATCTTTATAAACACGCAAACGATTGTTATAGTCTGCACTTAGAAAATCTTTACTTTGTGTATCGAAGTAATAAATTTTTACTTCATCTTTTTTAGTAGCTGTGAAAAATTTCAAAAGATCTGACTCATTAAACAGCTCTGATTTCAAATTATATTTAATCTCATGCCCGGGCTCAATTGCCGCTTTTGCCTGTATAGTATTCAACACGCCAATTGTACATAATACCAATCCTATTACGCCTAATTTCATTGCAAGCCTGTTAAAATATTTTCTCATATATTTTCATCCTCATTTTCGATTATTTTTAAAAGTGTCGTTTCCATATTCGTTAACTGACTGTGAAAATAAATGGTTTGATGAGCATTTATGTGCTTTGACAGCACGATGGTATCTTGATAATCAGGATGTGTTTTGTAGAAAAAATGTTTTGTTTGATTTGGTGCTAATCGTTGCATATAACTGCCTTTATTAAAGTACCCTGTAAAGATTACAATTGCTGATGGTAAATCAGTTAGTAGCTTTGTAATTGTTACTTCATCTCGCTCTGGAACAAAATAAATAGCGTTACCTTCTATTGTAATATTTTGTAAACATTTACTTCTGAATGCTGGCAATAGCTTAGTAGATACTAGATTTTCGAGCGCATCGTAATACTCTTCAAAAAAAGGAAAAAAATCATTATCGATAGACACCTTTCTTGTAGTATGCTCAAAAAGGTAAAACGCAATATCAGCAGTTTTGCCTGAATAAGAAGAAGGAAAAATAATTGGTCTACTATCGTTGGTCTCGATAAAATCCGCTAATTGATGCAATATTTCTTTGTTGTTAATGTGCTTTTCAAAATGGCCGCTATCTATGAACGCAACGTTATAATCATTCTTTCCCATCATCGGAAGATTCGCCTTTAATAGATAGGAATCCATCACATAATCTCCTGAAAAAAATATCACCTCCTCTAAAAATCGAATGCTGTACCAAACGCTCCCTATTAAATGCCCGCTATAGCCCCATTGAAAAGAAAGATTATCGTTAATATTTATCCAACTGCCAATCGACTTTGGCTCAAACGTTTGAATATTTTTAAAAGATTGCTTTAATTGTTTCGCTGTTATTTCACTCATAATGAGTTGACCATCGTAGCCCAACTGTACAAGTAAAGGAAGCGCACCTACATGATCAATATGGGAATGAGAAATAAACACTGCATCTAGTTTTGCCACATGAGCTGCTGTTAAATTTGGCTTTGTTTTTTCACTATTGTTCATAACACCACAATCTAGTAAAATAGCACGCCCATCCTTTTCGAGATAAAAGCAGTTACGACCATACTCCCCAACTCCTCCTAAAATTTCTATATTAAGCACCGACGTGTCCTCCCCGTTTTTGAAGCCAATCTAATAGGAACATAAAAACAACGGTCATAGCGACTGTAATAACAGCAACAGCCATTCCTAGCCCAACATTGCCTTGTTCAAATTGGCTGTAGATAAACGTTGCTCCTGTCTCAACTGATGGTGGCAAAATAAGGAGACCTGCGACTAACTCACGCATTGAAATAATAAATGTCATCATCATGCCAGCAAGTATTCCCTGCATTAACAGTGGGATGAAAATATATCGATACATGTCCCAACTATTCCGTCCAAAAATAACAGCTGATTGGAAAATAGATTGATCTAACTGTGAAAATGTAGATTTTGTATATTGCACAGAGTATGGAAGGAAAAGCACACAATACGTCACAACTACCATTGTCTTTGTATTGTAAATTGTCGCTGGTAGCCAAGGTGCATTCCAAAACATAATTAAACCGACGACAAAAACAATTCCAGGTAAAATATTTGGCATTAGGCTAAAGAAATCTAACATTTGTTGCTTTTTCGTTTCACCCTTTTTAATGTATAGTGCAATAAAGAAACCAATTATCGCTGTAATAACGGCAGTTAAAATTGAAAAAACAACGCTATTTAAAAATGCTGCTAACCCAGCGCTTCCGCTAGTAAACACAGCCTGATAAGACGCAAAACTGAAATTGCCGGCACTTAAACCATCTCCTCGAACCTTTTGTAACGAAGTCACGATAATCGAAAAGTATGGAATGCCAATTGCAAACAATAACACAATACCTACATAAAACCATGCCCCAAGCTTGATATACCATCTATCTTTTATTTCACGAACAGCGGGTGTTTTCCCTGAAAGCACGCTATATGTAAACTTTCGTCCGATAAGATTTTGAACATACCAAACAACGAGACACACTGAAAGTAAAAATAATGAGAGCGATGTTGCCATCCGAATATCTACTGGCCATCTTGAAAGATAAGAGTGAATTTCTGTCGTAAAAACTTGAAATCCGATGCGACTTCCAAACGTTGCAGGCGTCCCAAATTCCGCCAGCGTTTTAATGAAAATCAGCAATACTCCTAGAACATAGCTTGAAACGAGTAAAGGCAATGTAACCTGCAGCCAATTTCTTAAAGAACTGCGGCCAAAAATAAGTGCAGCATCTAAAAATGAACCATTTATTCTAAGCAACGTATTTTTCAGCATTAAATATAAAAAAGGAAACAGGTGCAGGCTCATAACCATGACCATACCAAATAAAGAAAAAAAGGCATTCGATACCCAAGCGGTCCCCGGTACTAGCTGCTGTAAAAAACCATTATTTTGCATAAACAATATCCATCCCATAGAACCGATATAAGGAGGTGTCATAAAAGGAATCGTTAGGATAATATCTAGCCAATCATATTTATGTAAGCTTGTTTTTGTACGAATTAATGCCATAGGCAATGCTAGTATCGTAGTCCCTAAAATAACGAATATACCTAGCAATAAAGAATTGCCCAATGTCCGCCACAAACGATCATTGTCAAACATTCTACTAATTTGTGAAACGTCAACATGACCATCATGGACAAATGTATAATAAACAATGGCTACTAATGGCGCGATAGCAAACGTTGCGACAATCGTCAATAAGAGGCCAAAAGTGCGTTTGCCTTCCATGATCATCGTTGCCTCATTCCTTTCTTAGAAAACATAATATAGATAGTCCAAATAGAACATAATTGTTGTTTTAAAAAAATCCGCAATAGTCAGTGTTGTTTCTTAAAGATTAATTACTGACTAAAAGCGAATTTTTTCTCAACAAGTTAATCGCATCATTTAAAAGGAAAGATGCTTTTTGATTCCTTGGCTAGCCTTCTTAACGGAAAATATCATTAAACTTCGTTAATATATCAAGTTGCTTTGACTCTGAACCTTTCCAGTTCACATGTAACTGTGGAATTTCATCTAATGCAGCACGATCTTTTACAGCTATTTCGTTATTACCTGGCAGTAAATAAGCATCTGTCACTAGCTTTTGTCCTTCATCTGAAAGTAGGAAATTGACGTATGCTTTGGCACCTTCAACATTTTTAGCATCTTTCATAATACCTACTGCTCGAGGACTTACAACAGTTCCACTCTTCGGATAAACAATTTCTACTGGCTCCCCACTCGCTTTTGCTTTATAAGCCATATAGTCTACGCCTGAGATTGTTGCATTTTTATCACCTGTAATGACTGCATCTAATGCTTCCTTATTTGCACCATTCACTTGTAATCCATTGTTTTTCCATAATTGGATTGTATCCCAAGCCGTTTTTTCAGCTTCAGTATAGCCGTAAATAAAATCGACAGCAGAACCTGACAAACTTGGATCAGGGATATTCATTTTTCCTTGCCACTCTGGATTAGCTAAATCTGTCCATTCAGTTGGAATGTCTTTTGTATTTTTCGTATTGTAGGCAATACCTAATGCTGAGGCACTATAGCCATAGTAATAGCCCTCTGCATCTGACCAATCGCTATTCATTTTCGTAGCATTTTCTGCTTCTTTATAGCTAAGTAGCTGATTTGACTCCTTAAGTCCGTCCATCGATGCCACAGAAGCTAATACAACGATATCTGCCACAGGATTATTTTTCTCCGCTTCTAGACGAGATAAAATTTTGCCTGTTGTCCCTTGAAACATTTCTACTTTTATGCCCATTTTTTCTTCAAAAGCTTGTTGTATATTGGCAGCCAACCCATCTGGACCAGCTGAATATACCGTTAATGTTTGCACTTCTTTCGGCTTCGCGCTTGCTGCATCATTATTGACACTGTCAGCTGATTTATTATTGCCGCACCCCGCTAATGTTAATGCTACAAGAACCCCAGCAGTTGCTAGTAATTTGAAACGTTTTTTCACGTTAAACCCTCCAATTGATATATTTGTTTTGTATCTACAAAAACTTCGAGTTGCTTACCTTGTTCCAGTGGCACGGTTTCATAAAAGCTCCATTGCTTTCCTTCTACTTGTGCCTGTACTAAATATCGATCTCCAACGAAAGTACTTTTCACAATCATCGCTTGTTTCGCAATCGTTCCAGGATATTGTTTTCTCGATACACCCTCTGGACGTACAATACAATTACCTTTATCAAACCAATTAACCTTGCCTATAAAATCTGCTACATAAGGTGTTGCTGGTGCGTGATAAATCTCCTCTGGTGATCCAACCTGTGCAATTCTACCTGACTCCATCACAATAATTTGATCTGACATAGTCATTGCTTCCGTTTGATCATGTGTTACAAAAATAGCTTGGCAATCTAGTTCATGGATAATATGCATAATTTCATCCTGCATTTTTTCTCTAAGCACCGCGTCAAGTGCTGATAATGGTTCATCAAATAAAATTAACTTTGGATTCGTTGCCAGTGCCCGTGCAAGTGCTACCCGCTGTTGTTGACCACCCGACAATTGGCCTGGCTTGCGATTTTCATATCCTTCCATGTTCACCAAACGCATCACATACGCTACCCGTTCTGGTATTTCCGCCTTTGTTACAATTCCTTTTAAACCAAATGCGATGTTCTGGAAAATGGTCATATGTGGCCATAGCGCGAAATCTTGAAAGACCATGGCAATATTACGTTTATTTGGTTTGACATTTTTACGAAGCTTAGAAGAATAAATGATTTTGTCATCGAATGCAATTTCACCATTTGTTGGTTTCTCAAGACCAGCCAATATTTTCAATAATGTCGTTTTACCACAGCCCGATTGTCCTAATATTGTAATGAACTTACTGTTTAATTCCACATTAATGGGCCATAGCGCTTGGGCATGTCCATATTTTTTCTCTAAATTTGTAATTGAGATTTTCATTGTATCCTCCTCGTCTATCTCTACTATAGTTTCCAGATATTTAGAAAATATTAACCTATTATTAATATGTCGTTAAAAAAAATCTAATAAACTAAAGTTAATGCAATAGTTTATCGAATTTACTTTAGGGGGTTAAAATGAATCATCTTAAATTACAGGCATTTTGCTTACTCGTCGATTTTAAAAAATTAGCTCCCGTAGCTAAAGAGCTAGGTATTACACCACCTACTGTCTCCTTTCATATTCGCTCTATTGAAGAAGAATACGGTGTACGCTTATTTCGAACAAATGCAGGTGGCTATCGTTTAACTGAAGCGGGCGAAGGGCTTTTTCACTACGCACGCCAAATAGTACAATTACAAAACGATATGGATCGCTTCATGGAAAATCTACTAGCAGGAAATGTTGGCTCCATTCGTTTAGGTGCAAGTGCACTACCTGCCCATATTTTTATGCCTGAAATTATTAACCAAATCTCTACAGCTTATCCAGACATCAGAATTTCCTTAGAAGTAAAAACAGCACCTGAAATCGAAAAAATGGTAGCCTTGCAGGAGCTTGACTTTGGTTTAATAATGGAAACGAAGCAACAAAACCCAACACTTTCCTATGAAAAGATTGGTGAAGATTCGCTCGTTTTGGCTTTAAGCCCTAGTCACGAACTTGCAGCAAAAAAGGACATCTCACAATCAGATGTCCTTAAAAATAAAGTATTATTACACACTTCATCTAGTTCAACCAACCATTTTATTGAAAAGTGGCTAAATCCCTTCCAACCATCTTTCAATACAATTGAACTCGATTCTGTAAGTACGATTAAAAAAATGCTAACCTTTGGTAAAACAATTGCATTTCTGTCTGTTTCCCTGATTGAAGAAGAATTACAATCAGGCTTATTAGTGAAGAAAGACTTACATGATATAGCACTCAAACGGAAAATTCAGCTTATATACCCTCAGTCCAGACTAGACAATAAGATTGATGCATTTGTCAAAAGTGCCATTTACGATTTAGCACGAAAAATCCAGTCATAATACTCTTCATTGTAATTAATCAACTTGACTCACAGATACAAAACGTCTGTGAGCTCCTCCTCCTCTGTATGCACAAAATAGTTTCAGAAGCGGATCACTCCACACTCTCTCCCTTTTCAACAAATTCGTTAAAAATATTCGGCAATCTGACATAATTTCATAGCATGCTTTAATAACATGGATAGAAGACATGTTGATTCCTAATGAAAGGAGGGATAACAACTTGCTTACCGAGTTACTTAATATAGATACAATTCAAATTGTTAACAAAGTAGCTAACTGGCAAGATGCTATACACGTCGCTTCATCGCCACTATTACGGCAAAACAAAATAGAAAAGCGCTATATCCATGCAATGATACAATCCATCGAACAATACGGCCCATATGTCGTGCTTACACCTAAAGTTGCAATACCACATGCTCGTCCATCTGATGGAGTAAATGAATTGTCGATGAGCTTATTAAATTTACAAAACCCTGTACTATTTGGACCAGATAAGCCTGTATCACTAATTATCGTTTTAGCAGCTACTGATCCTACAGCACATTTACAGGCTTTAGTTGATTTAACACAAGTGTTACAAGAACCTAGTCAAATAGACAATATTATTGGATGCCAACGTCCAGAATGCATTATTGAGAAAATAAAAAAGTACGCTACAAAGGAGCAATGAAGATGAAAATTTTAGTCGTTTGCGGAAACGGCTTAGGCAGTAGCTTCATTATGGAACTGAATGTAAAAAAAGCACTACTTGCACTCGGAAAAGAAGCAGAGGTAACTCATACAGATTTAACATCTGCAACGGCAGAGAAGGCAGATATTTATATCGGTGCAGGAGATATTGTAGATCAATTAGATAATGGTGTGAGAAAAATCGTTCGTATCGTCAATATGATGAGTATTCCAGAAATAACATTAAAGCTTGGGCCGCTGCTTTAGGAAAAATTAATTTTACGGTTAATAGTCAGTGAGATTAACTATTTTCAAGTTTAGTTTTTAAAATTGGATAGGATGAGGTGTTGGTATGTTAGATGTTATGATGAATGACATTTTAGGTACACCAGCAATACTAGTCGGCCTATTTGCGCTTGTCGGCTTACTAATCCAAAAAAAGTCCCCTTCAACTGTTCTTTCAGGTACTTTAAAAACAATTATGGGCTTTGTCATCTTAGGTGCAGGTGCAGCCGTTTTAATTGGCTCTTTAACTCACTTTAGTAAAATGTTCGATCATGCTTTTCAGGTTCAAGGGGTTATCCCCAACAATGAAGCCATTGTAGCTGCAGCGCAAACAGCTTTTGGAACATCCACTGCCATGATTATGGTGTTCGGTATGATCATGAACTTATTGCTAGCGCGATTTACGCCTTTAAAATATATTTTTTTAACTGGTCATCATACATTATTTATGGCGTGTTTAATCGCGGCTTCGCTCTCAGTTGGTGGTATGAGTGGCATACCTCTTATTATTACCGGATCAATATTATTAGGTATTTGTATGGTTATTTTCCCTGCCATTTTACAGCCTACAGTGCGCCAAATTACAGGTAGTGATGATTTCGCAGTTGGCCATTTTGGAAGTATAGGCTACTATGTATCTGCTAAAATTGGGCAGCTATTTGGCAACAAAGCTAAAACAACAGAAGCGATACAAGTACCCAAGTCACTAGGATTTTTAAGAGATACATCAGTAGCAATTTCTTTAACAATGAGCATATTTTTTATTGTAGTGGCATTATTCGCAGGTCGTTCTTATATTGAAGCCCAATTATCCGGTGGATCAAATTTCATCGTTTTTGCAATTATCCAAGCGATTACCTTTGCTGCTGGAGTTTATATTATCCTTGCAGGCGTGCGCATGCTAATTGCTGAAATTATTCCGGCATTTAAAGGAATTGCCGACAAGCTCGTGCCAAATGCTAAGCCTGCATTAGATTGCCCGACGATTTTCCCATTCGCACCAAATGCAGTTATCATCGGCTTCCTCTTTAGTTTTTTAGCTGGTTTATTGTCCATGTTCGCACTCCCACTTATTGGGCTAAAAGTCATTATACCAGGTCTCGTGCCTCACTTTTTCACTGGTGCAGCCGCAGGCGTTTTTGGAAATGCGACAGGTGGTCGAATCGGCTCGATGGCAGGTGCCTTTGCCAACGGTTTAATCATTAGCTTCATCCCTGCTATTCTGCTTATCTTCATGGGTGACATCGGCTATGAAGGAACAACTTTTGGTGATTCAGACTTTGGCATTGTAGGTATTGTCATTATCAATATTTTAAAATTATTTGGTGCAGTGTAATAGTACCTCTCTATACCAAAAGTCTCGTTCTAAATATAAGAACGAGGCTTTTTCAACTATTTAATTGTCAGAATTGTTTGCGTGCCTGGCACTTCAAAACAGAAAGCATTCGAATCATCACTATGAAAAATACGATTACTGACAATTCAAGCGGGCTGTCCCACCCTGCCCATATACAAAGAGCACATACAATTGTTAGTACAGCATGAATTTCTTCTCTTAATGCAAGTGGTGTTCTCCCGGCTAACAAATCTCGAATCATGCCACCGCCAACACCCGTAAACATAGACGCAATAATAATAATGCCGATGTCATGCTGTAAGCTTTTTGCTAACAATCCGCCCTGTATAGCAAAAGAAGCTAAGCCAATTGAATCAAAGAAATAGCCCCAGCGGTTCCAGTGATGAATCCAATTCTTTTTGACAAATATAATAGTCGTCAGCGTAGCTAAAACAACTAATAAAGAATGCCGATCCCATATATCTGACACAGGTATATCCAATACAACATTACGGATAATGGAACCACCATAAGACGTAGTAAGACCGAGCACAAATATACCAATAAAAGAATATTTGGCCTGTATCGCAACAAATGCACCACTTATGGCGTATGCAATCATGCCAATGATGTGTAATACCATCCAGGTCACATGATCCAACCCCCTTTTTTATATACAAAAAAGCCCGCCCATAAAATAGTTGCGCATTAACAACGCAAGCTATTTTATGGCGGGCTAATATCATAGCAGTAATACCTACTAATTTATCCATCTCACCATATATCGTGAAAAATTTTATAGAGGCTGTGCAATATCCAAATGACACAACGACCATTAAATTTCCTAGTTAAAATTGTAATTGATTTTTATCATAAACTCAATATTAAATTTTATAATAGCGTTTCATACATAACTTGCCCCATTTGAGAGACGTCATAATCTCCTAATGCAGCCACTTCCGATTGGAAATCAGGTGCATTTAAAATCTCCTTCACCGCATCAATTAGTGGTCGGTTTTCAGGCGTCTTTAATAACACAATATCATAACGCTCTTTAACAACTGGAATAAAATCGACATGAATGAGCTTGGCGATTTTTTCAATTCCTATCCCAACATCAGCGTGTCCATTGGCAACAGCAGAAGCAACATCAAGATGGCTCATTTCTTCACGGGAATAGCCTTCAATAGTAGACGCTACAATATTATGAATACGCAATTGCTCATCTAACAAAGTGCGAGCACCTGAGCCTTTCTCACGGTTGATGAATGTAAATGACTTTGTTTGAAAATCTTCAAATGTGCGGATTTGCAATGGATTCCCTTTTTGAACATAGAAACCTGCTCTACGTGATACTACATTCATGAGGACAAACGGATGGCTCACAAAGATTTTCTTTACATAAGGCGTATTATAATCTCCTGTATCTCCATCAAACATATGTAAACTCGCTATATCACAGTCTCCATGATACAACGCCATTACACCATTAAAACTACCTTCATGTGAACGCAATACTTTCGTAGACTGCCTTTTCTCAATATATTTTGCTAAAATATCTAATACTAAATCTTGTCCACTAATAATTATTTTTGAATTATTTTTAGTCGGAGTAGCTACAGATGTCAATGGTGCACTACCTGTTTTTCGTTTTTGTATATAGGCTTGCAAGTCAGCACGATCTACCCGCATTTGCCTTCCTACACGGAAGACTGGCAATTCTTCCTTTTTCACTAAATCATAAATCGTCAATTTCGAAACTTTTAATAATTGTGCAACCTCTTCAATCGTATAGGATTGTTCTTGTGACATAAAACTTCTCCTCCTATATGCCTCTATTTACATGGTAACGTATTTATAGCTTTATGAACATCTTGAAATTTTCTACCAATTCTATCTTTCTTTTTTACTTATAACTGTTTATAATTTGTTATGTCTTGTTATAACGAGTTATAAAAGGAGTATTATCATAGTGAAAAAATTTTATAGTTTATTTGCGACACTAGCATTACTAGTTGGGCTACTTGCAGCCTGTGGTAACCAAGAAAAAGAGGTGACAGCAAACGAACCCGTTGAATTAACGATTTCTGCGGCAGCTAGTTTACAGGATGCCTTAGAAGAACTTAAAACAACTTATGAAAAACAACACGATACGATCAAAATCCTCTATAACTTTGGTGGTTCTGGTGCATTACAGCAACAAATTTTGCAGGGTGCTCCTGCAGATCTTTTCTTTTCAGCCGCAGAAGATAAATTCGATGCGCTTGTAGAAAAAGAAATGATTGATCAAAAGCAAGGAACGGATCTTTTAGCCAATGATTTAGTATTAATCGTTCCTAAAAATAATGACAAACAAATCAAATCCTTTGAAGATTTACAACAAGCAGGAAAAATCGCGCTTGGTACACCCGAAACGGTTCCTGCTGGGCAGTATGGCGTCGACACATTAAAAAATATGCAACTTTGGGATTCACTTGAATCGAAAGTAGTGTATACAAAAGATGTGCGTCAAGTACTTACTTACACAGAAACAGAAAACGTAGATGCTGGAATGGTTTATAAAACAGATGCCCTTGTCTCCGATAAAGTTGATATCGTTGCGACTGCTGATAATGCTATGCATGCACCGATTATTTATCCTGTAGGTGTCTTAAAAGCGAGTAAGCATGCTCAAGAAGCAGAGGATTTATATCAATTTTTACAAAGTGACGAAGCAATGAATATTTTTAAAAAGTATGGGTTTAAAGGAGCTCACTAAAAATGAGTACCGATTTTTGGTCTCCACTTAAACTTTCAATTGAAATTGCCTTTGTTGCGGGGATTCTCGCTATTATAGCAGGAATTTTACTGGGGAAATGGATGGCAACCCATCATTTTAAAGGAAAGCTATTGCTTGAAACCGTGTTGCTCTTACCTTTAGTATTACCTCCTACTGTAGTAGGTTTCCTGCTCATCGTTATTTTTGGGAAAAATAGTTTTTTTGGAAATCTAATTGTGTGGCTTTTCGATCAGCCAGTCATGTTCACATGGTGGGCGGCCGTTATCGCTTCTTCGATTGTTGCCTTTCCTTTAATGTATCAATCAGCTAAAACGGGCTTTGCCTCTGTTGATCGTGATATTGAAAATGCAGCACGTGTAGATGGGGCTAACGAATGGCAAGTCTTTCTTTATGTGTCCACACCCCTTGCTTTAAAAGCACTTGTATCTGGCGGAATTTTAAGCTTCACACGAGCTTTAGGCGAGTTTGGAGCGACATTAATGTTTGCGGGGAATATTCCAGGGAAAACACAAACAACACCGTTAGCTATTTATATGGCAATTGATTCGGGAAACATGGCCCTTGCCTGGACATGGGTTTTGTGTATGATCGCTATTTCCTTTCTTTTGCTTCTGAGTACTCATTTTCTAAAAGTATAAGAGAAAAAGTGTTAGATTGACCGCGATCAATCTAACACTTTTTTGCTGTGCCGTTGTTGTTCGTTACGGCGGGTGCTTTCCACATGCAGCACACCGTAAGACGCAACCCTTACTTGCTCGCGGAGTGCACACGTCTTATGTGCTGTGCGTAACTACATGGCTTCTTTCATGTTACATAGCGATATTTACTAACACCTTTTAAATTTTAACGTTGTATGTCGCTCTTTTGTCTTCATCCCCCACTGATGGGTGGGATAAAGGCGATTGTGTCGCCCGATTTGACGATTGTAGTATCCGTCGCAAATTCCTCATTTACTGCCGTCATTATTTGTTGCAATGATAGCTGTGGATAGTGTTCTTCCATCCACTCTTTCAAGTGAGCAACCGTCACATCTGACAGCTCTAAAGTTAGCTTTGATTCACCAACCATTTCCTGTAGGTGTGCAAATAATAAGATGTTAATCACACTTTTCCTCCTCCTGAATAACTGGTTCCCCTTGCGGATAAGGGATATTTTCTAATTGATCACCAATCCATTCTGTCCCGTCTTCCCAATGTTCTTTTTTCCATATAGGAACAATTTGCTTAATACGGTCAATCGCATATTCATTTGCCAAATATGCGATTTTTCGATGTGGTGATGACACTGCAATTACGACAGCAATATCAGAAATAGCTAAATGACCTACACGATGGGAAATGGCTATTTTTGCTTCTGGCCATTGCTTTTGTATTTCCTTCGCAATCTGTTCAAACATTTTTATCGCCATCGCAGGATAGGCTTGATATTCTAAATGCAATGTTTTTTTACCATTTGTCATTTCACGCACTGTCCCAATGAATAGTGTAATAGCTCCAGCATTTCGATTAAGTACTTTTTGTCTTACTTGCTCTACATCAATCGGTTTATCAATAATTTCAAACAACGCTGCTGTCATCGTGTTTCCCTCATTTCTTTCAACAAAAATTCCATATATTGTGTTTCATCATGAATCGAATACGCTGGGATCGGTAGAGACGAATCGAGTGGATAGCTTGGCCAATAAATTACACAAATAATATTGGTTACTTGCTGTAGTAGCACTTGATCCTGTGCTGTTCGTAGAAGCACAGCCTTTGGATAATGTTCGTATTTATATCCTTCAATCAAAATGATATCCATTGGAAAAGAAGCATAAATCGCTAGTATCTCAGCCAGTTGCCAGCTATTTTGGTGAATACTCATCCGTAAAGTACCCTCACCCTCCACTGCTGTAATCATCGCACCCGCCTGCTCATGCCGGCTACTATCTTTTGAAGTTTCAACCATTGGCACACCACCATGTCCGTGATGCTTAATCGTTCCTACTCGTAGCCCTTCCTTTGTAGCTTGCTTAATCAATTGCTCCATCAGCGTCGTTTTACCACTATCTTGATAACCAACTATCTGTAAGATTTTTCGAGGTTGTCCCAAGGCCACTCACTTCCTTGCAAATCTTCTAACAATAAAACTGCTACTGACATGTCCTTTTCATAGCCTCGTGAACCACCAGGTAAGACGATGAAAGCATTGGCTGTTGCCAAAGAAGAAACTGCACTCGATTTGTCAAAGCCAGATGGTACGGCAACTACCTTACCTTCTTCATAATAGGCTTGTGCGCGCACAAAACGTATAAAGGGATTTGGCTTTGTAAAATCCGCCCCTAAAATCGCTTGTGCTCTACGTAAATGGGGTTGAGCATTACTATATGCAGTGCGAATAATCGGGCGTACAAAAAGTTCAAAGCCAACGTAGCAAGCTGAAGGATTACCAGAAAGCCCAAACAATAATTTGTCGTCGCGAACAGCCACCGTTGTCACACTACCTGGACGCATCGCTACTTTATTAAACAATACGTTTGCATGAATCGCTTCGTAAATGGCTGGTAAATAATCATAATCACCTACAGAAACGCCTCCCGTTGTAATTAGAATATCTACTTCCTGTAAGGCGTTTTCAACGTTTTTAATACATAATTCAAGGTCATCGCTAAACTTGCCGTAATATTTTACTTGTGCTCCAGCCCGCTCAATTTGCGCCATCATCATATAGGCATTACTATTTCGAATTTTGCCGGGCTGTAAAGATTCGCCTGGCTCTAGTAATTCGCTACCAGTCGCAATGACACCAATGACCGTTTTACGATAAACAGATACTTGCTCATAGCCAAAAGTAGCAAGTAATGCCATCACACCTGGGTTAATATATTGACCTTTTTCAATGAGAATAGTGCCTTGCTGTACATCTTCCCCTTTATAGGAAATATTTGTACCTGCTTCAAAAGATCGTTTAATCGACATATACTTTTCATGATTTTCTTTATAAGTATGGGTTAATTCTAGCATGACTACTGCATCACATCCTTGTGGTATAGGTGCCCCTGTCATAATGCGGACAGCTTGTCGTTCGCCTACTACTTCTTCATAGACATAGCCTGCGCCAATTTCCCCAACAACCTGAAATTGAACTGGATACTGCGAAGAAGCTTCTTTGCTATCGACGGAACGAATGGCATAGCCATCATATGGTGAACGATCAAAAGCTGGTACATCATGATCAGCCCTAATAGCTTCGGCTATAAAGCGGCCATGGGCTTGCGTTAATGATACAAGCTCTTTTTTTGCTTGAAAAGCATAGTCCATTACACGATGAACAGCTTCTGCTACTGGAATTGGTTGTCTTTTTTCTAGCATTTTACACACTCCTTAACCTAATAAACGATAGTAAATGGTTTTAGCTTTTTGTATATCTTGTACACCATGAATTACAACTCGCCCATCTTGGAAAATGACGATTCGGTAATCGTCAGCCTGACAAGAAAGCAAATAAGGATTTATCTGAATTTCACCATAGGCGCGAAGCTGGTTTGCCAGCTGCTCGAACTGATAGTAGATTGGCTTTGGTGGTCGAATTTGTACCGCATCTCGTCCACAAAGTATCTGTAATTTAGTTTGATTTTCATAGGATAAGTAAGGATATGTTGGCTGATTGCCACAAGATGGACAATCGGACTGCCTTATTTTATCTACATTGATTTCATAGTGTTGATTTTGCCAAACATCAAACGTTAAGTAGCTTTTTCTTAATGCTTTCTCATCACCAACAAGTAATTTTAAAACTTCCGCCACTTGATAGGCAGCAACAATTTGGACCGTTGGGCTAATAATTCCTACCGTATTGCAAGTCATCCCAGTATGGGGCATTACTTTTAATAAGCAATGTAAACAAGGTGTTTTGCCTGGTACAATCGTATAGGTCGCACCATAACTTCCAACACAAGAGCCGTAAACCCAAGGAATACCATATTTTTGAGCAAGGTCATTCATTAGAAAGCGAACATCAAAATTATCGGTCGCATCGACCAACACATCTACATCTTTTAACAATGGTAACAGCGACTCTGTACAAGCATCCATAATGGCGGCATTGATTTCTACTTCTGCGTTAATTTGTTGGAGACGATTTTTAGCTGCAATGACTTTCGGCATTTTCTCTTGTGCATCTAGCTCTGTATACAATTGTTGTCTTTGTAAATTACTCCACTCTACATAATCACGGTCAATGAGTGTCAGTTTTCCAATACCAGCACGCACAAGCGCTTCAGCACTAGCACTCCCCAATGCACCCGCACCTATTATTAGGACATGTTTTTGTCGGATGGAAGCTTGCCCTGTTTGGCCGATAGGATTAAATAATTGTTGTCTAGAATATCTATTTTGCATAAGTATATGGCCTTTCTTTCTATGAATTTTCGTTTGACCTTTTCATTTATAGCATTATAATAAAGGCAATGTTTTTAAGTAAAACACGTTCGAAGGAGGTCTTTACTGTGCATCCCACACATCATCAGCAACCAATACAAGTTGCTATTTTAACGGTCAGTGACACACGCACAAAGGCAGATGATCATGCTGGACAGCGTATTCAATCATTACTTCAAGAAGCTACATTTGACGTTGTGGACTATCAACTAACAAAGGATGAGCCACTGGAAATCGCTAGTCATGTAAAAAAATGGTGCAGTGATTCAACAATTAATACCATTATCGTCACGGGTGGAACAGGTTTTACACCAAGAGACCAAACTTACGACACCATTTTGCCTCTTTTTGAAAAAGAAATGATGGGGTTTGGTGAATTATTTCGAACACTCAGCTATGAAGAAATTGGCCCAAGAGCGATGTTTAGTCGTGCCACTGCTGGGAGTCTTCTACAAACAGCCATTTACGTTTTACCAGGTTCCACAAATGCGGTGACACTGGCTATGACGAAGCTCATATTACCTACTGTCAAACATTTTGTTGGTGAGTTGAATCGCTTATGAAAATTGCTGGTATTGTATTAGCTGGCGGTCAATCCTCTCGCTATGGTAAACCCAAAATGTTTGAGATGTTTGCTGGGCAACCTTTATATAAGCATAGTCTCATAGCGTTGCAAAAAAATCAGCTATCCCCTCTCATCATTGCTACAAATGCGCACTTACAATGTCAGTTTGAACAGGAAAACGTCCAATGGGTCATCGAAAAACAGCTACATCAAGGCCCGCTTTTTGCCTTGCATCATATTATGACAGCCTATCCTGATGTGGAATGGTTTTTTGTCGTAGCAAGCGATATGCCTTATATGAATGCTGATTTTATCCAAAAAATGGTCACCCTCATTCATGACGATTATGATGCGATTGTTCCTTTGCAAGCGCTACGCGATCAACCATTAGCTGCTTTATATCGCCGCACAGCTTTATCCAAGGCACAACAATTAACGGAACAAAACAAACGGAGTATGAAAGTGCTGTTAGCGCAACTACGGGTTTGTTATGTCCCTTTTGATGATGATAACTCAACATTTATCAATATTAATGCACAGCAAGATTGGTCAAAAACAAATAAAAAGGAGTCTAACAATGAATAATTTTACACACTGGAACGACGAAGGTCGTCCTAAAATGGTTGATATTTCAGAAAAGGACATCACGACACGTACTGCTATTGCTCGTAGTATCATAACTTTATCTGATGCTGTCTATGAAGCCATCCAACAAGGTGACATTAAAAAAGGTGATCCAACGCAAGTTGCTCAAATTGCAGGGATTATGGGTGCAAAAAAAACCGCAGATATCATTCCCATGTGCCATCCCATCATGCTACAAGGCACAGATTTTCAATTCCATTATGAAAAGGTAAAAAATGGCTATGAGCTCCATATCCAAGCTACGGTCAAATGTAGTGGAAAAACTGGTGTTGAAATGGAAGCCCTCACTGCCGTGTCTATTGCTGCACTAACTTTTTATGATATGTGTAAAGCAGTTGATAAAACAATGGTCATTAAAGAAACCTATCTTGTTGAAAAAACTGGTGGGAAAAGTGGCACTTTTGTGCATAAATAAACAGAAAAATTCGGCATCATTTTGCCGATTTTTTCTGTTTTTTTACTCTACCCTCCAATATGAGACATTTCAATTTTTGAATTTTTCCTTTTTGCCATTGTTTGCTCATTACGTTCATCTGAATAACGATCATCTCTTGTTTCCCATACTTTTGTAATAGATTTGATGATGGCGGCATCATCTTGCCCTGATCGTAACAGCTCTCTTAAATCCGTACCTTCAGTTGCAAATAAACAAGTGTATAATGTTCCTTCTGCCGAGAGACGAGCACGCGAGCAACTGGAACAGAAAGAATCCGTAACAGACGAAATCACACCAATCTCACCTTGTGCGTCCTGATATTGATAACGTGTTGCCACTTCCCCTTTGTAATTTGGCGCTGCTGGCTGTAACGGTGAAAATTGATGAATTTGCTCAACAATGTCCTTTTTTGACACAACATCATCTAGGCGCCAACCATTTGAATTTCCAACATCCATATATTCAATAAAGCGTAAAATATGCTGTTTTTCTTTAAAAAATTGTGCCATTGTAACGATATCTTGATCATTCTTTCCTTTTTGCACAACCATATTAATTTTCACTTGTAAACCCGCTTCTGCAGCCTTTTCAATTCCTTCTAACACCGTTAATACTTTGCCACGCCGACCATTCATCTCAGAAAAGCGCTCATCATCCAGTGAATCGAGACTAATGGAAACGCGAGATAAGCCAGCTTGTGCCAATGGTTGTGCAAATTTTTTTAATAAAGAACCATTTGTAGTTAATGCAATATCTTCTACACCTTCTATGCGGTGAATGCGTGCAATTAATTCAGGCAAATCACGACGAAGTAAGGGCTCCCCGCCTGTAATCCGCACCTTTTTCACATGTAAAGAAACAAAGATTTTTACTAATCGTTCAATCTCATCAAAAGTTAATATTTTATTAGACGGTAAAAATGCGTAATCTGGACCAAATACTTCAGCTGGCATACAATAGCGGCAACGAAAATTACAGCGATCTGTTACGGATATTCTTAAATCTCTTAAAGGTCTATTTAATTGGTCTTGTAGATCCGGCATTTAATCTCCTTCTTTCAGTGCATTCTGAGCAGGTAATAGGATGCGTTTTGGATGTGTATAAATATTCAGTGTATGTTGTCGGATAAACCCTACCGTCGTAATGCCAAGTTGCTCTGCTAATTGCAATGCTAATTCAGTTGGTGCTGATTTAGATAGCACAATTTCACAGCCTATTTTGGAGACCTTTAGTAAAATTTCCGACGAAATCCGTCCGCTAAAGACGATGATTTTATCTTGCATACTAATATTGTTACGCAGGCAATAGCCGTAAATTTTATCTAATGCATTATGACGTCCTATATCCATGCGACTTAAGACTATGCCATTGACATTACATAGTGCGGCATTATGCACACCACCCGTTTTTTTAAAAATATTTGCACCGTCCTGCATCTCATGCATTAAACGAAAACAATCCTCGGTCGTCATTTGCACATGAACATCTTCCATTTTTTTCGCTACTAATGCATCATTGGTAAAAACAAATCCTTGCCGACTCATGCCACAACAAGAGGTAATATAACGTTTATTTTGCGTCTGTTGATAATAGGGATTAACATGTTTTGTTTTAATATGCACAAAGCCCTCTTTCTCTTGGTGCCAAATTTCCTCAATATCCTCAAAACTACGTATCACTCGTTCAGAAGCTAAGTAGCCGATGACCATATCTTCCACATACTCTGGTGTACAAACCATCGTAACAAACTCTTGCTGATTAATTTTTACAGTCACAGCGTATTCTGAGACGATTAAATCATCTATCTCTTTTACTTGCTGGCCTTCTACGCGTGTAATTTTCCTTGTTATTGCTCGATCCATAAGGCATCCCCTTTACACACTAATATTTTTTTCAAAAACAAAGACGGAAATCGCAAAATCCTCTTCAATTTTAATATCTGAAAATAAGTGCAGTAATTTGCTGCCTATCAATTCTTCCATCCCCTCGGGTGGTGATTGTGTATATAAATCCTGAATCATACTCGTCCTTGCAGCATGTACCATCTTTAGCCCCTCGGGTGTACTGGCAATAAATTTTTCCGTCGGTGTGATATTCCCGTATAAAGTGGATACAGCCATATTCTCAACAAAAACAGTATGAATACGCTCTGGTCCTTTTCCAAATACTTCTTTTCTTAATTTTCGAATCATATCATTAAATTCATGTATTTTTTTAGACATAGCAACGATTCTCCCATCGTAAATAAACTTTTTTAGGCAAATTGATATGAGGTCACCCTTACAGTTTGTTAATGATATAGCAACTTGAAAAAAATTAAAAGAGATAATATTTTTTGATAATCATTCTCATTTAATAAATTTTATGATTAATATTGTTCATTTTGCATGATAAGTCTATAATAATACATATCACAAATGGAATTGATTTATTTTAATCCCTATCTCACGATGTTGCATAGTGTTTTTAATATTTGAATTCTATTGTTATTAAAAATAAAAGTAGATTGAGTTTTTAGCAAGACCTGCTAAGAATTTTATCCACCATGAATTATTAGCATGTTTTGGACATGTAATTTCATGGTGGATTTTTTTATTTTTTTAAAAAACGAGACATGGATAATTTGTTATAATCTAGAAATTACACCTATTTCGAGGTAGATTAAAGAACAATAGGGAATTACAATAATAACAAGACAATCGTTTCAAAAATAACCAACTCGATTTGTTATTCCCTTTTGTTTTTAGCCGTAACAAGTTGTCCTATAAGTCTCAAAGTGAATAGGAGGAAGTTACCTTGACTCAAATTAAAATTAATGGCGCTCCATATGATGTAAAAGAAGGAGCTACAATCCTTGATACCATTAATCAACATGGCATTCCTCATCCTCAGATTTGTCATGTGCCAGCTGTAGACCCAATTGAAACATGTGATACTTGTATTGTGGAGATGAATGGCCAATTAGTTCGTTCCTGCTCCACAAAGGCAGTAGACGGCATGAATATTTTATTAACTTCTGACAAAGCAAAAGCTGCACAAACAGAAGCAATGGACCGTCTACTCGAAAACCATTTACTGTACTGTACAGTATGTGATAATAACAATGGAAATTGCACATTACACAACACAGCCGAATTAATGGAAATCGAGCATCAAAAATATCCGTACACGCCCAAAGCTGAACCACATGAAGTGGACATGTCGCATCCATTTTACCGATATGATCCCAATCAATGCATTGCATGTGGGCAATGTGTAGAAGTGTGCCAAAATTTACAGGTGAACGAAACATTATCACTCGATTGGGAAGCAGAACGACCACGCGTAATTTGGGATAAAGGCGCTGCCATTAATGATTCTTCCTGTGTAAGTTGTGGTCAATGTGTAACCGTTTGCCCATGTAACGCCTTAATGGAAAAATCCATGCTTGGAGAGGCTGGATTTATGACTGGTTTGAAACAGGATATGTTAGATCCAATGATCAGTTTAATTAAGGAAGTTGAACCGGGATATAGCGGTATTTTTGCCGTTTCTGAAGTGGAAGCAGCCATGCGTAGTAAACGCACTAAAAAAACGAAAACAGTTTGTACGTTCTGTGGTGTAGGTTGTTCATTCGAAGTATGGACAAAAGACCGAAAAATTTTAAAAGTACAGCCTTCCGATGGTCCAGTAAATGCGATTTCGACTTGTGTCAAAGGGAAATTCGGCTGGGATTTCGTCAATTCAGAAGAACGAATTACAAAACCACTTATACGTAAAAATGATGAGTTTGTTGAATCATCATGGGATGAAGCACTGGATCTAATTGCCACAAAACTTGGTGGTATTCAACAACAATATGGTCCTGGTTCTGTCGGTTTTATATCTTCTTCTAAAATTACAAACGAAGAAAATTACTTAATTCAAAAAATGGCTCGTCAGTTATTTGAAACAAATGACGTCGATAATTGTTCTCGTTATTGTCAATCGCCTGCTACTGATGGTTTATTACGTACAGTAGGTTTAGGCGGTGACGCTGGTACGATCAAAGATATTGCCAAAGCTGGTCTTGTCATTATTGTTGGTGCTAACCCAGCTGAAGGTCATCCCGTTTTAGCAACACGTGTGAAACGTGCGCATAAGTTACATGGTCAGAAATTAATTGTTGCCGATATACGTAAACATGAAATGGCTGAGCGTTCCGATATCTTTATGCGTCCAAAACAAGGTACTGACCAAGTTTGGTTAATGGCAGTTACCAAATATATCATAGATCAAGGATGGCATGATGAAGCCTTTATTCGAGAAAATGTCCTTCATTTTGATGATTTCAAACAAGTACTTGAAACATATACACTTGATTATGCGCAAGAAATGACTGGTATTACGAAAGAAACATTGATTGAAGTTGCTGAGATGATTCGTGATGCAGACGGTACATGCGTTCTTTGGGGCATGGGTGTAACACAAAATACTGGAGGTTCATACACATCAGCAGCTATTTCAAATTTACTATTATCAACTGGTAACTATCGCCGTCCCGGTGCTGGGGCCTACCCTCTTCGCGGTCATAACAATGTTCAAGGTGCTTGTGATATGGGAACATTACCAAATCTATTACCAGGCTATCAAAAAGTAACTGATGATGCGGCACGTGCAAAATTCGAAAAAGCCTATGGTGTTCCTATTCAGTCCCAACCAGGTCGTACTAATATGCAAATGTTAGATGCCATTATGGAAGGTAAAATGAAAGCGATGTATTTAGTGGGAGAAGATATGGCGCTTGTTGACTGTAACGCCAACCATGTAGATGAAGTTCTTTCACAAATTGAATTTTTTGTAGTACAGGATTGTTTCCTATCACGTACAGCACAATATGCAGATGTTATTTTACCAGCTGCCCCTTCCCTTGAAAAAGAAGGTACATTCACAAATACTGAACGTCGCGTTCAGCGCCTGTATCAAGTTTTACCAACACTTGGTGAATCAAAAGCAGATTGGGAAATCCTTCAAGCCGTAGCACGTCGATTAGGAGCAGATTGGCATTATGATCATCCAAGTGATATTTTTGATGAAATGGCGAGCCTATCTCCTCTATTCTCACAAGCCAACTATGATGTCTTAGAAGGCTGGGGTAGTTTCTGTTGGGGTAGCCACGATGGTAAAGATACACCGTTATTATATGAAGACGGCTTTAACTTCCCTGATAAAAAAGCTCGTTTTGCTTTAAATGATTGGGTACAACCAGTTGAATTTGAGGCACAATACGATTGTCATATTAACAATGGTCGGATGCTTGAACACTTCCACGAAGGAAATCTAACAAATAAATCGAAAGGTATTCAATCAAAGGTACCTGAGATTTTCGTTGAAGTCTCACCAGAATTGGCAAAAGAGCGAGGCATTGAAGATGGAGCCCTGCTCCGTTTAGTATCTCCATATGGCGCATTAAAGTTAAATGCTCTTGTTACAGATCGCGTACAAGGAAATGAATTATTTTTACCAATGAACTCTGTTAGCAAAGATTCAGCTATCAACTTCTTAACTGGTCCTGCAGCAGATGTTAATACATCAACACCAGCTTATAAACAAACAAAAGTACGAGTAGAAGTGCTAAAAGCAAAAGGCAAAACACCACTTCCTCGCACTAACCCTCGCTATAAAAAGCGTCATCCTCAAAATGGTGTTGAGGTACAACGAAAATGGAATCGTCCTGGCTACGTTCACTTAACAACCATAAACGAAAGAGAGTGAGAGCATGGCTGCACCCATTACAAATATAAAAAAACAACAAGTAACAGAAGAACAGCTAAAGGAACAAAAATTAGAAAATCTCAAACAACTGCTTTCTGATCAAGAAGAAGCGGTCAATCAAGTGTTGCTTATTATGGCTGAATTAAATGATATCGGTGCATTAGAAGCAGCAATGAAACTACTAGAAGCTAAAGAAGAAGTCGCCCATGTTGCACTTGGACAATTAACACGTAAACCTGTAACCAATATCATTAATAATTTAATGGGTGTTGCGGGAGCATTGACGGAGCTAAGTCCTGAAACAACGACTAAGCTGATTGATGGCTTAAATTCAGGTGTAGAGGAAGCCAACAAAGCACTGGAATCCGATGAAAAAGTAAGTGCCTTTAAGCTTGTCAAAATGTTAAATGATCCAGATGTCAATCGTGCGCTCAATTTTGGGGTCCATTTCTTAAAGGGACTTGGCAAAGGCTTAAAAGAATAAGGTGGTTCTGTTATGTTAGTACAAGAAGATGTAATCAACGCATTACAACAAGTTCAAGATCCTGAGCTTCATCAGAGTATTGTCACATTGAATATGGTACGCAATATTCATATTATTGACACCCATCTGTCACTGGATATTATTTTAACGATTCCAGGATGTCCGTTAAAAGCGAAAATCCAGCAAGATGTGGAGGCGGCATTACAAGCAATTGGTGCAACCAGTGTTGCCATTACCTTTGGCGCTATGACAGATCAAGAACGTCGTGCATTAACGGCCTCTTTACAAGAGAAAAATGTTGATGCGCAAGGAATGCCGCACATGTTGCAACTTAATTCTGGGGTGCAATTCATTGCCATCACAAGTGGCAAAGGCGGTGTTGGGAAATCGACTGTTACGATTAATTTAGCGGTTGCTCTTGCCCGTCTTGGTAAACGTGTTGGCATACTTGATGCTGATATTTATGGCTTTAGTATTCCTGCTATGATGAACATTGACCAAAAGCCTACTATGCTTGATCAAACAGCGATTCCTATTGAAAGTCATGGGGTTAAATTGATGTCGATGGGCTTTTTCACAAATGGGAACCAGCCTGTTATGTGGCGTGGCCCTATGCTCAACAAATGGATTCGCAATTTCCTTGTCAATACGGTATGGGGTGATTTGGACTATCTTTTGATAGATTTACCTCCAGGTACTGGGGATGTGGCCATTGATATGGCAGCGATGATTCCACAAGCACAAGAAATCATCGTGACAACACCGCATCTTGCCGCGTCTTACGTCGCATCCCGTGCAGGCTTGATGGCACAACATACGAAGCATACTATTCTTGGTGTCGTAGAAAACATGGCTTATTTTGCAGGGGCAGATGGTCAAAAAAACTATCTATTTGGACAAGGTGGAGCCGAACATTTGGCAGATTTACTGCAAGCCCAAGTAATAGCTCATATTCCTTTCGCCCAGCCTGAAGAAAATACAGGCTCCTCGGTATATGATGAAGAAACAATTATCGGCGAAATATTTACTCAGCTAGCAGAAGATTTACTATATTATTAAACATAAATCCCTTGATTTGCTTTTACACAAATCAAGGGATTTTTTCTGTCACAAATAGCCCGCCTTTTTTAGTACTTGCATGAAATAAAAACGATACGTATTTTGCACAAATGTCTCTAATGGTAGCCCTACATTCACCTGATATTTCGTAAAAATGAAATAAAACCGTTTATCCCATTTTAAACGTAATAACGCTCCTGCATCTTCACCATACTTCGCTGTAAATTCCACAATTAAAGGCTCAATCATCTCATAACAATAGTCTTTTAAATTAGCTAGTGCTTCAATATCTTTATCCCTTTGAAAGCGAATAATCCAATCCACTAATTGCTCATTCATGTCTGAACGTCATCCTTTTATATAGAGTTTCTTCCTATTTAATAATACTCTTTTTTTATGGAGCCGAAAAGTGAACAAAACTTAGCCTATTGAATTATCAGAATTGTTTGGGTGACTGGCACTATATTGGGGTTGCGAAAATTTGTTTTTCTTCTGGGTCCCATAAAACAATTCCAACATCTTGTTTTTGATCGATAATACGAATCGTAACAGGAACATAGTCAAATAAAATAGAATTTAATTTTGTACTAATAAACTGCAAAAGGCCAATCAATTCCGTATCATTTATTAAAGGTGCATGTACCTCTATTTTTATATCTGCTAATTTTCCATCTTCATATCGAAGCTTTCCAAATGCTTTAGGATTTAAATGTTTGAAATTCTTTTGTATTTCTTCTTTAAAACTTAATAATTTATTATATGTATCTTGATCCAAACTATATAAGGCATCGGAAGGGAATGTGTAATCTTTCTTATCTATGTCAGTCCATTTATCTATTCTATCTTTGCTCTCTGCAATAAAGGTTTCAGCTAAAAAAATGCCTGGAAGTATATCATTTTTATTGGATTCTTGATACAACGTTAAATAGATTGGAACATTCGGCATTGCTTCATTTTTTCTTATATCTTTTACGATTGTTTCAGCTATTTTTTTACCATAATTACCTACATCATTTACATCATCGTCATTATTATCAACTTTCACTTGGTCTGTATAAATCAAGCCTTTATCATCAGATACTCGTATGTCATAATATTCATTTAACGATATGGCTAATGCTATCCCTTCTATTTTTCCACTTTTTTTGTTAATGTAATTTTGTTCTAACACATGTGATAAAATTAGCGGATTCGCTTTTTCATCCTCTAAAACATTACCAGTACTATTTTCTATTGGTGGATTTAAACCTAAGCCTTCTTCAGTTTTTCTAGCTAACCATTGCCGAATCATATTTTTATCTAAATATTGGCCTTCCTGCATATAAAAACTACTTGGCGAAAAATAATTTACTGATAAATTCATTAACCCCTTCTCAATTTCATTAATATTTAAAGTATTATTCATATTACTAACAATTAATCCTCTGGCAACATTCAATTTAGCAGGCTGTTGAATTTCGTATGTTTCCTTTTTCTGAATTGAGGATATATACATTTTCTCTTGATTATTATCGTCTTCATCATCACTACAAGCAGCTAAAAAAAATAAAGGTGATATCAATAATAGTGCACTTTTTCTTATATCCATGTCTATAATACTCCTTTCTTATTGTGATATTATGAAAATCTTTCACTACTATCGTCATACCTTATATTACCATAAGTTCTATTAATATTTATATTAAAGACTTTATATATTGCAAATGCTGTTTGTTATTTAAAGACGGTATAAACGCCCAGTTGCTAGAAAATAAAACAATCGTTTTACTGTTATTTAAAGTGCATTTTTCATCCAAAATAAAGTTTAATATACATACAAAAAACCCTATAAAAATACAGGGCTTTTGTAAATGATTTATATCAATAATTAACTCTCACTCATAAAGGCTTTTGAATAATTTACTGTTCCTTGAACATTAGTCAAAGAATCTTTCGTCAATTCAATTGCCAATAATACTTCATCCGGCACTTCAAAAGGTGCTTTTATATTCCATAAACTTGCCTTTTTAAATCCGAATTTTGGATAATAATCTTTGTGTCCTAAAACGATTACTGACTGAAAATCAAGCTCTTTTGCACGTTTTAAAGCTGCATTAATGAGTTGACTACCTACACCTTTCTTGTGGTGTTCAGGTGCGACTGCAACAGGAGCAAGTGCTAAAGAATCTACAGATAAATTAGAAGCGACAATTGTTATTTTAGATAAAAGAATATGACCAACAATTTCATTCGTTTCCTGATCTATCGCTACTAATGACAATTCAGAAATAAAAGCATCTGATTGTCTAATTTTATTCACAAGAAAATGCTCTTGTTTGTCACTTTGTTCTACATTTAAAAATGCCATTTTGACAACATCTTCAATTTTTTTGTAATCTGAAGGGTGTTCTTGCCTAATTTTAATATTCATATACTCTCCTATTTTAAAAAAAATTTCGAAATTACCCAACATACCTTCTTAATAATAATTATTAAGAAAGTTTCCACCCCAGTAAGAAACATAAGTTAATCAAACAAAAACCTCCAATTTAATATGTTCCTATTTTATTTCAAATTTATATGGCAAGTCAAACATGCTATTTTTTCGAACAAATAAGTAACTGTGAAATTGTGTGTAAATTGTGTGGGTGACTGGCACTCCTACAAAAAAAATTAAGTTCGGTACAGTACCGAACTTAATCCTTACGAACTTATTTTGTTCCACTTGCTCCAAATCCAGAAGCTCCACGAACAGTTTGGGATAATTCATTTACTTCTAGTAGTTGAATGGAAGGGACCATTTGGATTACCATTTGGGCTATGCGCATTGATTTCTCGACGATAAATGTTTCTTTACCATGATTAATTAAAATAACGCCAATTTCGCCTCTGTAGCCTTCATCAATTGTACCTGGACTATTGAGAACAGTTACACTATGTTTTAATGCTAGTCCACTTCTTGGACGAACTTGCGCTTCTGTCCCTTTTGGTAATTCAATTTGTAAGCCTGTTTTTATTAATTTTGCTTCTCCCGCAGGAATTTCTACTGCTTCTATTGAATAAAGATCCATTCCCGCATCACCTGGATTTGCTTGCAAAGGTAGCAATGCATCAGTATGAATTCTTTTGATTTTTACGTCTAAGTTCATTTCTTTCATCCTTAACGATTAAATTTAAATGTGTCATCTGTAATTGGCGCTACTTTTGCTTTTGCATAAGTAGAACCTTTTTGTGAAAAGAAGTCATATGTTGAACCTTCGTTACGAATACCATTCATAACGATTGGATTCACTTCTTCTTCAGGGAACATTGGGTCAAACCCTACATTCATTAACGCTTTATTAGCATTATAGCGAACGTAAGCTTTTACTTCAGGCGATAAACCTGTTTCTGCATAAATATCATCTGTATAATTCATTTCATTTTGATATAAATCCAACAATAATTCATAACCCCATAATGTTAGCTCTTCTTGCTTTTCCTTAGAAAATTGCTTATATAAATTTTGTGCAAAGAAGCCTACTGCCACACCGTGGATGGATTCGTCGCGTAAAATAAGGGAAATAATTTCTGCACTATTGCGAAGAAAGCCTTGTCCTCCTAAGTATAATGGATAGAAGAAGCCAGAGTAGAAAAGGAATGATTCTAGCATAACGGACGAGAACATCGCTTTCCATAAACTTTCTGAATCCCCTTCTTCAATACCATTATAAATATCTGCAATTTTATTTGCCTTATATTGTAGATATTCATTTTTCTTTACCCATTCAAATAGCGAGTCAATTTCTTCATTTGTACAAAGCGTTGTGAATATATATGAGTAGGATTTTGCATGTATCGCTTCAAACGCATCAAATACAGTAAGGACCGCCTTTTCTTGAAGATCCGATGTATAAGCAGCGACACGGTTCATCCCAATATTCGTCTGAACTGTATCAAGTAATGTTAAGCCTGCGAATACTTTCTTATACGTATCTTGGTGTTCGAAATTTTTCCACTGCGGGATATCCTTACTAACTGCAATTTCTTCTGGAAACCAAATTTGTTTCCATTGTTGGTCCCAAAATACTTGTGCCAGTTCACTCGTTGACTTATTCCAATTGACCGCTTCGTAAATTATATTTGACATGCGACACACTCCTCTAAGCTTTGCAAACGTTGACGGACATAATAAACAGATTTAATTCCCTTTACCCAAGCATAAATATAAATTTTAGCCAACTGTTCCGTTGTCCAGTTATCCGTTACATACAGCGTCATCGAAATACCTTGGTCTACGTGTTTTTGAGATGCTGCATATAAATCGATTAAATCATATGGATTCACATCATAAGCTTCAACATATAAATGACTGTTATCATTTGTTAAATGTGGCATTGGATAAATTGTTCGACTATCCGCATAATCACGTACCTCTACGCGCTCAGTACTTGGTGCAATCGAAGCTGTACAGCTACGAATGTATGAAATACTACCAGTTGGTGCAATAGCTAGACGATAAGAATGGAATAAACCATATTGCATGACATCCTGTTTTAATGTTTCCCACATTTTTGATGTGACGATTGGAATATTTCCTAGTGCTTTTAATACAACAGGTGAGAGCTCTACTTCGATTTTATTTACATATTGATCAAAATAAACACCTGAAGCATAATCACTATCTTCAAAACGGTAGAAAGTTTCGCCTTGTTCCTTAGCAATCTCCATAGATGATTTAAGTGAATAATAGTTCATCGCTTCCATAAAGCGATCCATAAAATCAATCGAATCCTTTGAACCATACATGATGCCTTCTGTAACAAGATGTCCATGTAAATTCATACAACCAAGCCCTACCGAGTGCATTAGCTTATTTGCTTTAGCTACAGGCGGTACATTCGTGATGTTCGTCATTTGCGACACATTCGTTAATAAATGCATGGCTGTATCAACTAATGTTCCAAAATCATTTACTTTACTTGCGGCATGAATATCAATTGAACCTAAGTTACACGATACATCCAGCCCGTATTCATTTGGTTCATTTTGGTCAGTAATGATACTTGTTTCTTGTACTTGTAGAATTTCTGTACATAGGTTCGACATTTTTACACGACCTATATTTTTAAGTGGATGTACATCGTTGACATTATCATCAAAAATTTCGAAAGGATAGCCTGATTCAAATTGTGCTTTTTTCACTTCTGTATAAAGTCTACGAGCATTCAAGCGTTTAATCTTACGGATATTCGGGTTATCTAGTAACTCGTAATACATCTCAGTAATTGAGATTTCAGACATCCGTTTACCATATTCTTTATAAATATCATATGGGCTAAACAACACAATATCTTTATCACGTTTCATCAGTTCAAAGAAAATACTTGGAATAATAATACCTGTTGATAGCGTTGCAAGACGGATTTTATCATCCGCATTTGGCTTTTTCGATGAAATAAAATTTTCTATATCTGCGTGGAAAATATTTAGATAGACAACACCAGAGCCGTTTCGTTGTCCGAGCTGATTCGAATAGCTAAACGAATTTTCTAAAAGTTTAGCAACCGGGATAACACCACTTGCACGATTTAAAATTTCTTTAATAGGATCACCTAATGGACGTAAATCAGTTAAGTTTACCCCCACTCCACCTCCAAGGCGTGATAGCTCCAAACAATAACCAATATTTTCAGCAATACTATTCATTGAATCGTCCATTGATAGTTTAAAGCAGCTTACTAATTCGCCACGCGCTTTTTTCCCACTATTTAATGCGGTTGGTGTTGCTGGTTGGTACGCTTCCATCATTGCCTCAACAGAACGTTCTGCTAAAACAGTGTTCCCTTGTGCTAAATATAAAGCGATGATAACAATACGATCCTCATATTTTTCTAAAATTTCTTCTCCGTCACGACTTTTCATTGCGTAGCTATCATAAAATTTACTCGCACTCATAAAAGAAGGGAAGCGGAAATTATAATCGTATGCTTTTTTGTATAGATGTTTAATAAAATCTATTTCATACATGTCGATAAATTGTTTCTCATAGTAACCCTCATCGACTAAATAGCGAATTTTTTCTTCAATATCAATAAAATAACGTAGACGCACATTTACATATTCTAAAAAATAACGGCGTGTTGCTTCACGGTCCTTTTCAAGCTCTAATTGACCTGTCGTGCTATAGCGATTAAGCACCTCATTATTAAGCTTTAAATATGTTTTCATCCCTTCACCCTCGTTTCATAAAACATTTGTATTACTTCATAATCAGCCTGATATCCCCGTAAATCTAATTTACATACTAGCGGGACTTTATAGGCTTCTGCAATTTTCTCACCAGCTCCGCCAAACACATGGTGTCCAAAATTACTATTACCACTAACAGCTACTCCCTTGCAAAATTCCTTGTTTTGCTCTAAAAAGCGGTCTACTTTTGCAGGAATATCACCTAAGCCGTCTGTGTATGTTATTAAAAGATAGGGCTCAGTCAACAATAATCCATCATGTATTTCTATTGATTCACCATCTAATTTAGTAACAATATTACGCACATTACCTGTACGACTGGCATAAACGATCATATTGCAATCATCTCAATTTGAGAAACAATTTCTTTGACATCTCCTATAAATGTGTCATTTACTTCAAGAACAGGCACACTTAAAAAACCTGCGTCCATAATTTTTTGTTTCGCTTGCTCATCGTGATCAATGTTGACAATTTCTGCTTCAAGTCCTGCACGTTGTAATTCCGATTTGACCCAAAGACATTTTGGGCATATAGTTTTAGTATAAAGTTTCATTTTAAATTCCCTCTTTTCATAATATAAAAAGGCTATCTCTTGGGAGAGACAGCCTAAGTTAGAAACGTAAAAAAACAAAAAAAATCGTCACGTCCCCATTTCTTATTCCCCGAAGAAAGGTTGATTTGTTTTATGATAGGCAGGTCTCCTGGCTTTGCTTCACTCTCTGATTTCCTTCCCATACGAATGCACAGTGGATTAAATCATCGTCAGCTTTTACAGTTGCGGGGACAGCGTCGGAATATACCGAACTTCCCTATTACACTACATATTGTAGTACCTAAATAAAACGAACACAATATATTGTTATTCAATACAATTAAGTGTACCATCCTTCAAGTAAAAAGTAAATCTTGAAAAGGGAATTCTTTATTGTGTAACTTTTCGTTATTTTCTGTAGAACGAATTCGTAGTACCAAAGAATTATAGATTATTTTACATGGCGATCATCCATAAAATATAAGCATAATTTTTATTTTACTCCAACAAACAGCGATAGTTTCTTATAGAAATCAGGTGTTGCTGCTGCATAGATATTGAACTGAGGATTATATTTAGACAATAGTTTAACTAATAACATAGCACTTAAAAGATTTTGTTCACTATCATAAGTCCTATAACTCTCGTACAATTCTTTTACTTTATCATTCCCAGTATGACGAAAAAAATCTATCACATCTGCGTTCTTTAAATAATCATTTTTCCATTCGTAACAAATTAAATTTGTCAGAAAAAACATTTCCAATCCAGGCATTTTACCTATGTTGATAAGCATTGCCATTCCATAATCAAATGCATTTTCTTTCCATTTCAATGCCCGACGGTCATTATAAAAACGCATTAACTTTTGTAAACCATGTCCATTTTGTTTCACAAGATAAAAATGAATATTTGTATTGGCGTCAATTTTTTCCCATTGTTCAATGGTGAATTTATATTTTTTTATAAGCTTCATCCAAAGTTTCTGGAGCTGTTCTTTTGAAAAATAGTGTGTTTGTTCGTTCCACCAAAGAAAAGATTCAAAATATACTAGCGCATCAAGCCTCTCTAATTTCTCGTTATTAAAGCTTTCTAATAATTCTATAAAAAAAGAGTCTGTTCGATTTATTAAAGAATCCCTTTCCAGATCATCATGATTTTGCATACATTTCAAACCTTCTCTTTCCTTTTAAATTTATTTTTTGTAATGTGCTCGTTCCTTATTTAGCGCCTACTATTTCACGTTTTACATTTAAATAAGCATAATTAATATTTTTATAATCATGCTCATTTTCTTGTATTAGCCTGTTCATATATGTTTGCAAAGAAATGCCATTTTGACCCGAAAGGTTATTCATAATTTGTTGTTTTAACTGATTTTCATAAAATGAAATTGAATGTGATGTCATCTAGCTCACTCCTAAATTAGTCCATAAAAAAAACATCTTTCCTTTTACAGTAAAGATGTTAGCTATGACTGAAATACTGCATAGTTCTTCAACCAATGATAAATAAGTCGTCTATTGATAATAGACACCCTTTCTTTGGTTGTCGCACTATGAGTATGATGAAAACAATTCGCCACACTCAACACCCCCTATCCTCGTAGGTTTATTGGTTGTACTAGATAAAGGCAGGTCTCCTGGCTTATAGTCATCGCACATTTTTCCTTCCCATTACGACGTAACAGTGGTTTTTTAAAATGTGCTCCTATTTACAGTTGCGGGACAGCGTCGGATTTTAACCGTTCTTCCCTTTTAAACAAACTCACAATGAATTTGTACCTCTATCCTATTATTCCGTTTACATTATTATAACATATCCTATTTCACTCTCTAACAACTATCAAAGAATCGACAAGCCACGATGCGAAACATCATAAAAAAATCAGGAACACTGTTTAATTAACATTCCTGATTTCGATAATATTTATTCAATTAGTAGATTGCTCTATTGTTATAGCCTATTAATAGACGATTTCAAGTTTGTTACCTTAATAGAAGCTTCTCGCTTGTTTTCTGCATAGTCTGCACGGTCTTCACGAATAAAACTCATAGCTATGGCACCAAAAATTGCAGCAATACCAATTGCAAAAAAGTTAAACTGTGGTTGAAGATTAAAAGTTAGTAGAATTCCCATATAAGTTGGTGCAACAATTGAACCAATACGACCAAATGCCATTGTACTTCCAAGTGCTGCCGCGCGAACCTCCACTGAGTAATATTCAGCTATAAAGGCATTTGACATGTTTTGTAAACCGAGTGATGCTGCACCAATAATAATAATGAGCCCATAGGCCAAAAAAATATTTTTAGAGAAACCTATAAGTGTCAGGGATACGGCACCAACTAAATAAAGCGGGATAAGGACACGTTTGAAACCAAAGTATTTAATGACATTGCCTAATGCCAGCGTGCCTGCAATTGATCCGAATTGTAGTGCGACAATAAACATCAAACTTGAGCTTAAGCCATAGCCTGCATTCATCATTAAAGTTGGGAGCCATGTATTTAATGAATACATCAAGATAAATGTACAGAAACATGACAGCCAAAACATCATTGTACTTAAAGCAAGTTTGTTTTTAAATAGATCCCGCACTGGTGACTTTTGCATTTTTTCCTGTTCGACATATACAAATTGAATATCTTTAGGAAGCGTTGGTTCTATTTTTTGAAGGGCAGTAGCTAATGCTTTTGTATCCTTTTGTTGCACTAAAGAATGAATAGATTCTGGGATGATGCGTACAAAAAGAGGCAGTGTAAGAAGTGGTAAACCTGCAATCCAATAAACAGGTTGCCAACCGAATTTTTCTAAAAAAACCTGTCCACTGAATGAGGCTAGCATGGCACCTACAGAGTAACCACAAAAAATTATTGAAATAATGGCAGCACGATGTTTAGTCGGTGCGTATTCTGAAATTAAGGCTGCAATATTCGGCATCACACCACCAAATCCTAGCCCTGCAATAACACGAAAAATTACAAATAGTAGCGGTGATGTGGCAAATCCAGATAACAAAGTAAAGAAGCTGAAAATAAACGTTGTAAAAATAATAATGCGTTTTCTTCCGAAGTGATCTGCGTACAATCCGAATATGACAGCACCAATGGCCGTCCCTATCGTTGTATAACTACTAATTGACCCTGCTACAAGATTAGAGATGCCCCATTGTGCTTTTAACATAGGAATAGACGCACCATAAATAACAACATCATAGCCATCGAACATCATGATAAAAAACAAACAAATAATGAAACGATAATGAAACCCTTTTAATTTACTCTGATTAACTACATCAATGGGATTAACTATATTCACGGTAGCCTCCGACATACATTTAATTTAAGGTAAATGGCTATCATTTTTAAATGAAAAAAATTCATTTTAAGATGGTAGCCACGCTTATAAAAATCTACTAATTTATTGTTCAGTTACGTATCTCGCAAACAATGACAAAATTACAGAAAATGTACTATTGCCAAATTTCCTCTGCAACTTCTTTCACAAAGCGAAGTTTTTGCCATTGTTGTTCTTCCGTTAAAATATTGCCTTCTTCTGTCGATGAAAAACCGCATTGTGGACTTAAACAAAGCTGGTCAAGGGGTACATATGTTGCTGCCTCTTGAATACGTGCTTTTATTTTTTCTTTGTCTTCTAATTCACCTGACTTAGAAGTGATTAAGCCCAATACAACTTTTAGATCTTTGCGTTTTACATATTTTAATGGTTCAAAATTCCCTGAACGTTCATCGTCAAATTCTAAGAATAAACCATCAACATCTAAACCTCCGAATATTACTTCAGAAGCATAATCATATCCACCACTAGAGAAATAGTTAGATTTATAGTTCCCTCGACAAATATGCATTGTAATCACTAAATCCTCTGGTTTATGCGCAATGGATTCATTAATCATGCGTTGTAAGACTTTTAATTCTTCCGCTGGTTCTAATCCACGATTACGTAGCTTGTTGTGCCCTTCTTCTGAGAAAAAATCTGCCCATGCCGTGTCATCTAGCTGTAAGTAGCGGCATCCAGCGCCATAAAATGCTTTGATTGCTTTTTGATAAGCTTGAATTGTATCTTGTTGGAATTTTTCTCGATCTTCATATTTTTCAAATTCGATATCAGCACGGCATAAAAGCATATTTGGGCTCGGAATCGTTTGTTTTGCTAATGCGTCACCAGCATGCTCTTTTAAAAACTTGAAATGCTCTACAAATGGATGTGTAGAAAAGTCAATATCTCTAACTACACGAATACCACCTTTACGAGTCTCCATTTTATGGAACTGCAACCCCGTTTCTTTTGCATATAACTCTACACCATCAAGACCACCTAAAAAGTCAAAATGCCACCAGCTTCTGCGAAATTCGCCGTCTGTTACACCAATGACACCACTTTCTTTTTGCTTTTCAATAATGCGGATAATCTCATCATTCTCTATAACCGTTAATTCGTCAAATGAAATTGAGCCCGATTTATATTGTTCACGCGCCTGTATTAAATTTGCAGGGCGCAATAGGCTACCTACATGATCATAACGAAATGGTGAAGTTGCAATTTTGATTGTCATAAGTTGTATCCCCTTTAATCTGTAATGTAAGGAAAGTGTAACACGATTAAATTGGTAGCCTATAACACATATAAAATATCCTTAGCTATAGCTTTAAGCTATAGCTGATCTCGCTCTTCTTCAATTGTTTCTTTTAAATACTCAATATAAATAGTTGCCAGTGGGCTATTTTTGACGTTTTTATGGGTGATATATCCTACTGTAATCCGCTCCTCTACATGTAAAGGTACTGAAACAATTTCCTTACTATTTAGTTCATGACTAATCACCCCTGTAGAAATTGTATATCCATTTAAACCGATTAATAAATTAAAGAGAGTAGCCCGATCACTAACGCGTATGTTTTTAGGTCTAGAAATTGTACTTAAAATTTCCTCCGAAAAATAGAAAGAATTATAGTCCCCTTGTTCGAAGGAAAGATACGGGTACGGCATTAAATCTGATAATGTCACAAATTCCTTTTTGGCGAGTGGATTTTGCGAACTAATAAATACATGTGGTTTTGCTTCAAATAGCTCATGGAAAATTAGATTACCTTCCCTAAGAAATTTATGAATCACTTTTTGATTGAAATCATTGACGTATAAAATGCCAATTTCACTATGTAGATTTTTCACATCTTCGATAATCTCATAGGTCTTCGTTTCTCGTAACGTGAATTCGTATTCATCTCTGTTGTATTCTTTTAACAGACGTACAAAGGCACTTACTGCAAATGCATAATGCTGCGCTGATACCGAGAAGTGTTGTTGTGATGGTTGATTACTTGAATAACGATTTTCTAATAAAGCGGCCTGTTCAACTACTTGCCTTGCATAACCTAGAAACTCTAATCCTTCAGGTGTCATTACAATTCCTCTATTGGTTCTCATAAAAATAATAATGCCGATTTCATTTTCTAACTCTTTTAGTGCGTTCGAAAGGCTTGGCTGACTAATAAATAATTTTTGTGCAGCCTTACTAATTGAACGACTCCTTGCAACCTCAATCACATATTTTAATTGTTGTAATGTCATGAATTTATACCTCTTTCTTAAAAGCACTTAAAATAAAAAAACGAATATATAGCTCCAATCATTGTACATCACTACTCCGTAATTGGTGGCAATTTTATAAAGTCTATCCTACGTTATAGCTCACATAAGATTGAGCCAAGTCAGAACGATCACTATTGTCTAAGTGCAAAAAGAAAGACCCAAGCATGGTATAATACCCTACTTAGGTCTCCCGCTGTATTGCTTGTCTATAAAAGAAACTGTAGCAAATTCATTTTTCGCTATTTTAATGTAACACTGTTGTCTTGAAAAAATTTATCCATCGCTTCATCTGAAAAATCCGAAACGGTTTTGTAAAAATATTGTGGATTTCGATCCTTATCAATCACAACTGACCTTACACCCTCATAGAAGTCTTCATGCTTCAAAAAGTTTTTTGCCAAAATAAAATCCGTGGCAAAGCATTCTTCTACTGATTGATTTACCCCATCTATTAATTGTTTTAACGTAATTTTCAATGATGATGGCGATTTAGACAGAAGCAATTGCTTCGTTTCTAAAGCAAAATTGCTCGAATCATTGTCTAACGATTGGAAAATGTCCGTTATTGAATTTTGTGAAAAATGTTCATCAACAGCACATTGTATAGCAGCAAGTTTCCCATTTTCCAATGGACTACTTGTATATTCAGCTACTAGCTTGTTTAAAGTCTCAAGTACTTCTTGCCCATGCCAGTCTGTCTGTTCCACGCGTGATAGGAATTCAAGTAGTTGTTTACTTTCCATAAAATAATCTGCAGCACTTGCAAATAAGATGTCCTCTGATTGAATAACAGAGGCTGTTAACGCTAAATAACGACCTAAAAACCCTGGTGCTTTATTTAAGAAATAGGCTGCTCCAACATCAGGAAAGAAACCGATGTCCGTTTCTGGCATAGCCCATTTTGTACGTTCCGTTACAATACGGTGACTGGCACCATAAGTTAAACCCACTCCCCCTCCCATAACGATACCGTCTAAACAGGCGATAATCGGTTTTGAATAGTTATAGATAGCCAGATCTACTTGATACTCTACTTCGAAAAAAGTTTCAGCCTTTTTCAACGCCTCCGGACTGGAACATGCCTGATAGAGCATTTTAATATCCCCTCCGGCACAAAAACCTTTACTTCCTTCACCCTTTAAGACGACTATATGAACTTCATCGTTTGCTTCCCATTCTTTTAACTTTTCACCAATCGGTTTCAGCATCTCATAGGAAAGGGAATTTAAAGCTAGCGGACGGCTTAGCACAATATTTGCCACCCCTCCATCACTAACCGAAAATAATACTTCGTTATCCATGCTAAATTCCTCCCTTAAAAATGTTTAAAATGTGGTTGTCTTTTGTCAACAAATGCCTGTACACCTTCTTTTGCGTCTTCCGTTAAAAACAGTTCTGCAAAAAGCTCTCGTTCCTTTTTAAGCCCTGCTTCAAGATTTTCTTTCGTCCCTTGCATCACACAGTCGATTGTACGTGATACACTCGTCATACTTTTTCCTTCAATAAAAGATTGAGCAACATCCTTTGCCGTTGCTAGCAGCTCTTCAGATTCCGTTATCATTTCGATAATGCCAAGCTGCATCGCTTCCTCAGCGTTTAATTGTTTGCTAGTTACTATTAATTGCAAAGCTTTTGCTCTACCAGTTATGCTCGTAAGCCGTTGTGTACCACCAAACGTAGGAAGTAACCCGAGCTTTAATTCAGGTAAACCTAGAATTGCCTTATTCGATGCGATTCGGAAATGACAACCTAAAGCTAGTTCTAACCCACCACCAAGGGCAGGTCCATTAATAGCTGCAATAACAGGCTTTTTCATAGCTTCAATTTCATTACATAGTGCTTGTCCTGCTTCAGCCATTTTCAATGCAGCTTCCCGCTGTCCAAAGGCATCAACAAATTCCTTAATATCTGCACCTGCTACAAAAAATCTACCGAAACCTGTCAGAATAATGGCCATCGTTTCTTTATCTTCCGATAGCTCTTGAAAAATAGAACGCAAATTTTCAATACAAGTTGATGATAAAGTATTTGCCGGAGGATTATTCACATGAACTATAGTAAGGAAACCCTCTTTTCTTACATTTGCCAACGTATCGATCATATTCTTGCCCTCCTATTTGCTCGATTTTAGTAACAAACAATAGTTTATTAGTCTATTTCATGCTTTTCATAAAAAAGATTTCGGATTGTTGAGGATTATTTTCGCAATTTCTCTTTTCTTCATAAAAAGATTCTGATAAATCGGTATGGACTGAGCATGGATTTCATCTATCCATGTTTTTCTTTTTTCCTCATCCACTTCAGCGGCTGAAATGATTTCGATTGCATATCCTTCGATTTTTCGATAACCTTCCTCACATAAGACATCTGTCATCAACCACTTTAATCGTTCACCTTCACCATTCTTTTGTCTGCTAGCCTTTTCTGTTCTCAACAAAGATGTTTCTATCACATAGAACTCCTTTACCATGTCAGCCAGCAGTCGCATGTATTCCTGCTCAAGTTCCAAATTAATGGAGGCATTTGAAATTGCATGCCATGTCCTTTTCAATAAATATTCGGACCGTTGAATGTAGTGTTGATTTCTTGCAGATTGTCGCTCATTAGATGTGAAATTTTCGAAGGAATTTGCTTGTGCATACCTCTTTGCTACAATCTTAGAAATGGTTAAGCGATTAATTTCATTTGTCCCTTCAAAAATACGACTAATCCTTGCATCTCGGTATAGTCGCTCCACTTGATACTCCTGCATATACCCATACCCGCCATGTATTTGCACAGCTTCATCTACAATGAACCCAAGTATTTCAGAGCAATTCACTTTATTAAGTGCGCATTCCATAGCAAAATCCGATATGTTTTTGATGATTGTCTCCTGATTAGCTGAGTCAATGGCATTATCTATGTCTCCTGCTGTCCTATAAGCAGCGCTTTCTGCACCATATATCGCAACAGCCATGTTTGCCAGCTTCTCCTGAATCATCGTAAAATGAACGATAGACGAATCAAATTGTTTACGTTCTTTCCCGTAATTCATAGCAAGCTGAAGTGCTTGTTTTGATGTGCCAATATTTGAGAATGCTAGTTTAAGGCGTGCCATATTTAGTACATTCATTGCAACTTTGTGACCTTTTCCAACTTCCCCAAGTACATTTTTATTAGGTACTGCAACGTTTTCTAAAATAAGGGTAGCGGTAGAAGAACCTTTTATGCCCATTTTCTCTTCTTCTTTACCTATTGATACACCTTTATAAGTCCGTTCCACAATAAATGCTGTCATTCCCCCGTCAGTTTTAGCAAAGACAACAAAGACATCAGCCAACTGAGCATTGGTAATCCATTGTTTCTCTCCATTTAACAACCACATCGTCCCGTCCTCATTCAATACAGCGTTCGTTCTCGGGCGAAGTGCATCAGAACCAGCATCTGATTCTGTCAATGCATACGCACCAATCCATTCCCCTGATGCTAATTTTGGCAAGTATTGCTTCTTTTGCTCCTCATCGCCAAAATATATATATGGTAATGTACCAACACCTGCATGAATATTATAGGAGACACTAAATGAGCCACCAAACCCTATTTTCTCCGCAACTAGTCCTGAAATTTTCTTATTTAGCGCGAACCCTCCATACTTTTCAGGCACTTCAATAGCAAGTAAGCCAATGTCACCTGCTTTTTGAAATAATCTACGGGTAACATCATACTGGTGTTTCTCAATAAGTGCCATATTAGGTGTAACATCATTTTTTATGAACAACTCTGCCGTTTTTGCGATGAGTACTTCATCATCGCAAAAATCTTCTGGTGTAAAAATATTAGCCATGCTTTCCTCATTCATAATCTTGTCATCTATTTTTCCCATACTAGCCCCCCAGTGTTACAAGTACTCTATCTCCACTTGTGTTAAGAAAGATGTAGGAGAAAAGTAAATTACTGTTCTCCTACGCACTATCCTTTTATCTCCTCTTTAGGCAAGATCGTTTTAGCCAGCTCATTATCCAAATCTTCAAATTTGTAATAAGAAATCGTTTCATATAGTTCACTTCTCGTTTGCATATCTTCAATAGCTTCTTTTTGAGTTCCTGTATTTTTTATTAATTCAAATACTCGCTCATAAGCTTTTGCTGCTACTCTCATGGATGTAACAGGATAAATGACCATCGCATAGCCCATTTTTTCAAACTCTTTAGCTGTATAATACGGTGTTTGACCAAATTCCGTCATATTCGCTAATAATGGTGCAGTTATTTCATTGGCAAATTGTTTAAACTCTTTTTCGTTTTGTAATGCTTCTGGAAAAATTGCATCAGCACCAGCTGCTATATACGCTTTTGCTCGTATGATAGCCTGTTCTAAACCTTCCACAGATCTTGCATCTGTCCGAGCAATAATGACTAAGGTAGGGGCTATTTGTTTAATGGTTTTAATTTTTTGTATCATGTCATCTTGAGATACAAGCGTTTTTCCATTTAAATGGCCACATTTTTTCGGTAAATTTTGATCTTCCAGCTGCACCGCGGCAACTCCTGCTTCTACCATTTCACGAGCAGTTCGTGCGACATTTAATACACCACCAAAACCTGTATCAATATCCACAAGCATTGGGACATTAGTAGCTCGGATAATATCGCTTGCACAATGGGCTACTTCATTCGAATAAATCATTCCTAAATCAGGTAAGCCTCGACTCGCTGTATAAGCAGCTCCAGATAGATATAATGCCTCGAAGCCTGCTTTTTTAGCCATTAAACCTGCCATGGCGTCATGCGCACCAGGTATTTGTAATATATCTTTACGAGCAATTAAAGCTCGAAATTGTTCAGCCATTTGTTTTTGTGAAACAGTTTCATTGACAATCCACGCCATCTACAAAAACCTCCCTTCTCGTTAAACAAATAAATTGACAAATTCGTTAACATAGCTATTTTCGACAAGCTCTTTATCGGAACAGATACGATTTATTTTGTTCAATTGTTTTTGAGAAAAATGTGTACTAATGTTTTGCTGAAATTTATCAATAATTTGAGGGAATGCTTCCTCACGACGGAAACGGTGCCCTAACGGGTATTCACATTCCACTAACTCAGACATTGAACCGTCTTTATAATAAACTTGCACAGCATTGGCGATCGAGCGTCTTTCAGGGTCTAGATAATCGATTGTATATTGTGATTTTTCTACGACTACCATTTTATTTCTCAAGTCATCAATTCGTGGATCTGCCGCTACGTTATCCTCATAATGGTCTGCCGTAATATCGCCATAGATAAGTCCAATTGCTGTAATGTATTGAATGCAGTGATCACGGTCTGCTGGATTATTAAGAGGTCCCTCTTTATCAATAATTCGTATCGCAGATTCATGTGTTGTAATTTGAATGCGCTCAATGTCATGTAAACGATTTTTCACTTCATGATGTAAATGCACGGCACATTCTGCAGCAGTTTGCGCATGAAATTCAGCTGGAAAAGAAACTTTAAATAGAACATTTTCCATCACATAAGAATCCAGTGTTCTTGCAAGCTTTAAGTCTTGTTTATTGAAGAGTACGTCTTGAAAGCCCCAGCCAGGCGCAGATAATGCTGTCGCATACCCCATTTCCCCTTTCACAGCCATCATCGCTAGTTGGACTGCCCTACTTGTTGCATCTCCCGCTGCCCATGATTTTCTAGAGCCTGTATTCGGTGCATGGCGGTATGTTCGTAAGCTTGAATTATCAATCCAAGCATTTGATAAAGCATTAATCATTTCTTCACGATTTCCTCCTAATGCTTTGGTAACTACCGCTGTCGATGCAATTTTGACAAATAAAACATGATCCAATCCAACACGATTCAGACTATTCTCCAATGCGAGTATCCCTTGAATTTCATGGGCTTTTATCATCATTTCTAATACTTCTTTGATTTTAAGTGGCTCTTTCCCTTCGGCAATTCGTGTACGACTCAAATAATCTGCCACTGCTAATATGCCACCTAAATTATCAGAAGGATGTCCCCATTCTGCAGCAAGCCATGTGTCATTGTAATCTAACCAGCGAATCATACATCCTATATTGAAGGCCCCTCTTACGGGATCGAGAACATAAGAAGTTCCTGGAACACGTGTACCATTTGGAACTACAGTGCCAGCAACTACTGGTCCGAGGAGTTTTGTACATTCTGGGTACTGTAAGGCCAAAATGCCGCAACCTAAAGTATCTAATAAAACATAGCGTGCCGTTTCATAAGCTTCTTCACTTGTAATCGTAGTATTTAATACATAATCAGCAATATCCGTAAGTAATTGATCTGTCTTAGATATGTCATTTGTTTTAATCATCTATATCTTCCTTTCAAGTCATAAATTTGATATACTAGTATACTGATGGGCATTGGTCAGAATACCCATCAGTTCTATGGCGAGTTGTTAATACTTGACTATACCGACAATTCTTCAAGGTTATGACGCTCGCCAATATAATGAACACGAGGTCTAAATAATCGATTATTATCATGCTGTTCAATCACATGAGCACACAGGCCAATCGTTCGTGAACCGAAAAAGATAGGTGTATAGATTTCAATAGGCAAGCCTAGCATGTAGTATACTGGTGCTGCATAATAATCTAAATTTGGATATAATCCTTTTTCCTGTACCATCACTTTTTCGCCAGCTTCGCACATGTGATATAAACGGTCATCACCTTGCTCCAAACATAATTTATACAAAGCCTCTTTCATTATTTGTGCTCTTGGGTCCATCTTTTTCATATAGACACGGTGACCGAAGCCCATAATTTTTTCTTTATTTTGTAGTTTACTTTTTAGTAAGTTTTCAAAGCCTTCTATTGTTTTAGCTTCAAGCAGCATATACATCACCGCCTCATTTGCCCCACCATGTAAATTCCCTTTCAATGAAGCGACAGCTCCCGTTAAGGCGCCATACAAATCTGATTGCGTAGAGGCGATAACACGAGCCGTAAACGTTGAATTTGGCATCTCATGTTCGCTATATAACACGAGCGACTGATCAAAAATCTCCTCTTCTAACGCCGTTGGTTGTCTGCCAGTAATCATGTAATAAAAATTGGCACTATAAGAAAGTTCGCTATCTGGCTTGACCACATCTTGGCCGTTTAAGACGCGATAGCTATTGGCGACGATGTTAGGCATACCGCCTAAAAGTCTATAAGCCCGCGTCAAATTCACTTCAGTCGAACGATCATTGATGTGCTGATCATAGCCCGCTAGAACAGAGATTCCAGTTCTTAGCCCATCCATTGCATGTGTTCCATTAGGCAAGAGTTTAAAAATTTGAAAGATATCTTGTGGTACCTGATAATAGGATTTCAACCTATCCTGCAAATCAGCCTGTTGCTCGGTAGTTGGTATTTCTCCATGCAACAATAAATGGACAATGTCTAAATACGAATATCTTTGTGATAATTCAATTAAGTCATAGCCTCGTATTACAATTTGACTCCCGATAGTGTCTAAAAATGATAGCTTTGTTTCAGCAGCAATAATTCCATCAAGACCTGGTGAATACGTTAACTCCATCAATGACAGCCCCTTTGTTTAATTTTCTTGTAAGCGTTACCATTCGTGCACAAAAGAACAACAAAAAAACAACTTCTACCCCTTTAGAAGTTGTTAACCGACAAAAGCATGATAGCCCAAAAAAACTGTGAATTTACAGTTGAATTCACAAAAATCATGCAGTAGCTAACACCTCCCTATCCTCGTAGGTAAATTGATGCGTTATTCAGTGGCAGGTCTCCTGACTTATGATCAACGTTAAATAACCCCTTCCCATTTTGACAATCAAAACAGTGGTATTGTTATGTAACTCCTAAATACAGTTGCGGGACAGTGTTGGAATCTCACCAACTTCCCTTTTAATCAAATGAAAAAATTCATTTAAACCACCAAAATTTAGCATATTCAATTTGTCTTTCAACCTTAACATAGAGACTTATAAACAATCAATATAGCTAAAATTCAGAAAAAACAAATAATGGAAAGCTATTTTCCATCATTAATGAACTATTTTTCGTTTTTCAGCACTATTTTGTATAAAAAGTTTTTAAAAACACCTCTACTGATTCTATTATCTTCGTAGATGCCCATTATTCTAGCACCAATTGTTTTTTCCCAACATCTCTTCTTTAAAATGCCTCTCATACAATCTTGTCTACAGCCTTCTATATGTATTTTTCTTTTTTCTTTAAACAAATAATCATACAGCTATAGAAGTCCTTAGCCGTTTTTCCTTCTATTTAATATCACCTAACCTTTAAACCGAAAAAGCCATTTGACATTAATTAAAAATTAACATCAGATGGCTTCTTATCGTCTTTTTTATGGCAAACAAGAAAAAGCCCACTTGGGTGATGGATGAGTGTCAAAGACATGTACTCATAATCACGCAGTAGGGCACTATTTAATCACGATAATTCTACATACTCGAGGAGACTTGGTCCCCTCGAGTGAAATTGATGCATCGTTTATTTTCACTTCAATCCGTTTGCACTTATGAACAAAGTTGTGATGCTGTTGGAATAAATGATTCGACAATGGCAGCTAAAGCTTGAATGGTATCATAGCTATCACCTGGAAACTCCGATTGGGCAAATTCTACTTGAAGTTCCTCACACAATCTATGACATTCATATCCGACTTCAAAATAGGACTCAATATCCGCTGAAAGGGAAAGGAGCTCACAAGTGACGATACCTTGAGCACCCTCGCCTTGCAATGAATTAATCTTATCTTTTACATTTGGACCTAGCCAGTCACCTTTCCCATGACCACTTCGATATGTAATATGCCAGTTATCAATTTGAACTGCTTTTGAAATGGCTTCGGCTAATTCGGAAAACTGGCGTACGTAGTTTTCATTTTTTTCGGGATCAATTGGCTGACTATGGACTGTATATAAAACATGCGTCTGAGCTCGTTTTTCACCAGGAATCCATTCAAATGCACGTTGAACACGATCTTTATATACAGCAAGTAATTCATCGTTTAAATGCCAATTTTTCGCATGAATGACCTTAACGTCATGAGAAGCTAATAACGTACTAACTTCATTATGAAACGCTGCAGCACCTGTAGACATAATCGGATTTACAGGTAGCGTAATAAACGTTGTGATACCATCTTCAAGCATTGTGTCAACAACATCCGGAATATAAGGTTCTGTATGTTTGTATGCGTTATATACTTTTACAGGCTGTGTTAAGCGATGTTGTAAAGCATGTTCCAGCCCTTTAGCAATACGCCCCGTATTTGCTGCTAATGGATCAACACCACCTAATTTTTTAAATTGTGCCGTAACGTTTTCAATCACATGTGGTGGTGGTGTTTTACCTTTCATTATATGTGTAAAATAAGGTGATACATCGTCTAACGATTTCGGTGCGCCATAAGCGTAATAAATTATACCAATCATATTTTAAATCTCCTTTTCTTCCTTATAATAAGTTAATTTTTATGGGTGTTAGTTGCTGCATATTTCTACCCGAAATATGAGCCTTCATCATTTACAAGAACTGGAGCACAATTTTACCGGGGTAAAGATTGGATTTCCATCTTGCATATAAATTTCAGCATCAATTTCAAAAATTGTTTGAAACATTTCTTTACATAATACACAATGTGGTGAATCGTCGTAATGTATTTTTCCTTTCTTTAGTACAATCAGACGTTCGCTATTTTGTGCAGCTTGGTTAATATCATGTAACACCATAATAACGGTCATATTGTATTTATGATTTAACTCTTTTACAAGCTCCATCACTTCTAATTGGTGTGCAATATCTAGATATGTTGTTGGTTCATCTAGCAGTAACACTTTAGGATGCTGTGCTACAGTCATTGCGATCCAAGCACGTTGCCGTTCACCTCCAGACATCGAAGGCAGTACACGATTTTGCAAGTCTTTCAATCCAGTTACGTCAATCGCCCAATCGACAATTTCTTTATCCTCTTTTGATAGGACCGTCTTCCCTCCGCTATGCGGATGACGCCCAAACTCTACTAACTCGCGCACTGTTAAATCTAATTGATGACTATTCATTTGCGGGAGCATCGTTAGTGTTTTAGCCACTTCTTTCGACTTCATTTCATGAATGTTTCGTTCATCTAAAAATACTGTACCACTATTCGGTTTTAAAAGACGTGAAATCACACGTAATAATGTTGATTTCCCCGAGCCATTCGGACCTATTAAACTAACAACTTCTCCTTCATTGATCTTCAAGGTAATATCATCTAACTTGAACTTGGTGAACTCATGTTGATATTGAATGTGCTCAGTTCGTAGCAATGGAATTCCCCTTTCTATGAATTAAATAAAGGAAATACGGCCCACCAATGAATGCTAGTAAAATGCCAACAGGAAACTCAATAGGATCAAATACTGTTCTCGCAATTGTATCAGCGAAAACAACAAGTAAGCCACCAGCTAAAGCTGAAGTAGGTAGTAAATACTTATGATCTCCTCCAATAATTAGTCGTAAAATATGCGGTACAACCAAACCTACAAACCCAATTAATCCGGCAACACTTACTGCTATTCCTGCTAATAACGTACTTAATGCAATTAAAAAGAATCGACTTCGTTCAACATTGTGCCCTAATAAGCTTGCCATTTCATCTCCTAGACGCATGATACGAATATGTTTAATTGCATAAATTGATAATACAAGTGCTACAAGGACATAGTAAATAATCATTTTAAATTGCACCCAACCAACACCTGTCAAACCACCAGACAACCATGGTAAGACAGATTGTACACGATCGCTATACAAAATCATTAGTGCATTTGTTCCTGCACCACAAAGTGCGTTAATGGCTACCCCTACTAAAATGATTCGCATTGGGGATGTACCACCCTTTTTCACCGATAAAGAATACACTATCATTGCGGCGACAAAGGCACCTAAAAAAGCTGCAATAGGTAAGTATATGATATAGCCAGGAAAAACAACCATTACAGCCACCGCCATAATTCCAGCGCCGGAAGTAATTCCAATAACCCCTGGATCAGCTAATGGATTTTGCATGACACCTTGTAAAATCGAACCTGCAATAGCCAAACAAACACCTATAATTATACCCGTTAGTATACGGGGCATACGGATTTCCCACACGATTCGTCGTGCCATCGTATCTTCGGAACTAAAAATTCCATTAAACACTTCACTTACCGAAAACGAAACCTGCCCGATCATAAGGCTACCGACACTCACTATGACCAAAAGGATCGGTAACATTATTAACGCCATTCTTCGTTTTTTAGCAAGAGGATGTGCATATTTTTCCTCTTCTACTATCATCGTCATTTCCCCGCTATAAAGAATTATTTCACTGCTTCTTCTGCTGTCTTTAAAACTCCTCGCATATAGTCAATGGCTTCTACAACCTGTGTGCCAGGATTGTCAAACAATTCTGCTGGTAAAATGATAATCTGATTATTTTTGACTGCATCTAAATTTTTCCACGCCGCATTTTCTTTTAATTGTTTTTCAAATCCTTCTTTTACAGTCGCTGGATTTGCGTGCGTAATCAGCATAATTACTTTTGGGTTGCGTTCAACAATTTTCTCAACACTTAGATTTGCGTAAGTTGGAAACTTATCTGTCGCTGGTAAATCGGCTGCGATATTTTTACCACCTGCCTTATTTAAAATATCTCCGTATAACGAATTATCAAGCGCAGCTAAATATGTACCTGGTGCTCCGTAAACGATTAAAGCATCTAAAGTTGATTCTGAACTGCCTTTTGCAATCTTCTCATCTATTTGTGCAACTAACTCATCTGCTTTTGCTGTGTTATTAAATAACACGCCATACTTTGAAATCGTTTTTTTAATATCATCTACTGAATTCATGTTCAAGTAAACAATTTTTGTACCTGTAGCTTCCACCGTTGTAGCGAATTGCTGAAAGCTTGGTGGTACAATAAGTATATCCGCATTCAATGCAGCAATCTGCTCAAATGACGGTTCATGCGGGTTACCTATTTCTTGAATCGCTTTTACTTCCGCCTTCATATCGGTTGTAATCGTAGGTCGACCAGTAACATTTGCACCTAACGCAAGCAAAATATCCATCATTCCTGGATTTAACGTTGCAACTGAATTCGGTGTTGCTTCAAACTCAAGCTTATTTCCAAGGTCATCTATTAATGTTACTGCCCCTCCTGTTTCAACTTGTTGTTCCATTTCTACTTTATCTGTTGAAGCATTCCCATCCGCTGGTTTACTTTCTTCTCCACATGCTGCTAATGATAATGCTAACGCACCTACTAATAGAAATTTAAACTTCTTCATGTTAACTACCAACCTTTTCTTTTAATTTAAAATTGAAATGAAATTGATAATCATTCTCATACGGTTGTTTATGATTCTATTTTAAATAATAATAATTGTCAACAATCGTTTTTAATGTTGTTTTTTAAAATTTTTTATTGCATAGCCAATTAATGTATGTTTTAATTGATAATGAAAATCAATATCAATTAAAACTGTTATAAAGGGGTCATGAATATGATTACAGTTACTAACCGCTTTTTAGTAAAAAAAGGCTTTGCTAATAAAATGGCACCATTGTTTATATCTGATACAACTTTATTAAACTGGGAAGGCTTTAATAAAGTCGAAGTGAACGTTTGCTCAGAACCAGAAGATCACGATGAAATGAACGTTATGATGTTTTGGGATACAGTCGAGCAATTCGATGCTTGGCGCAAATCTGATGACTTTAAAAGATTACACCGCCGTGAAGTGATTGGTAACAAAGAAAGTAACGAACCATCTCCAATAATAGGTAACCGAGTTGTTATTTCTGAAATTGCTGCTACTTTAGTAAAGTAATTTCAGGCTGAAGATGCACCAATCACAACTTTAATCTTCAAGATTACCATTACACCTATCAGTATAAATACTAGAATAATAACTATACGTTCTCAGACGTTTTTTCATTGAGTTTACAGACTAACATTCTAACTCAATTCGTTTAAGAACGCTTTTAAAATTCTTTTCTAAAACCACCCACAATAGACTATTGTGGGTCCTTCTTCAAAAACAACAGTTTGACAGCCCGTTAAATTAGGCGTTTTTCTACTTTTGCAAGCTATCTTATTAGCCAAATTTTAAATTTAGAACGCTTCCTCTTCTCAGTTAAAAACAAAAAATTATCAAATTCCTTATTTTTCTATAACCTATTCTGAAAAGTACTCAATTAATTTTAAATGTAATTTCTTGGTTGCATTCAAACTCACAAAAATCTAGGCTTTTAATCGTTTAAAAAATGCAATTCAAGTTAAAATTGAATTGCATTTTTTTATTGGATGAGGAATCTGCGGCAATAGTGCGAGATGAAGATATCATAGGAGCACTAAGCATAGTCGCCTCATCCAACTTTTGAAAAAAGTTTATGGGATAGTAATAGTACCTTACTTTAATTATTAATCAATTAAATGAACTAATTCTAATGAACGTTTTAAAATCTTTGCCATTTGAGCACGTGTTAAATTACTTTGTGGGTTTAAATAACCATTAGAACCTGTCATAATATCAAGTGCTTGCAATTCTGATACTGCTTGCTTTGCGTAGTCAAATACTTTATCAGCATCTTTGTACGATAAAGCATTTTCATTGACTGTTACTTTATAGCCTTTATATTCAACCATACGTAATATCATTGCCGCTGCTTGTTGACGTGTAATATTTGCATTTGGGTTAAATGTTGTGGCATTTACACCTGTTACAATACCGACCTCTGCAAGTGCTTGTACTTCATTTTCATACCACTGACCTTTAACATCCTTAAATGCAGTTGCTTTAGCTGATTGAATATTTAAAGCTCTAGCAATCATCACTGCAAATTGTGCACGTGTAATATTTTTATTTGGACTAAATGTTGTTGCTGTTGTACCTGTTGTGATTCCAGAAGCGTATAAAGCTAAAATTTCATCCTTACTGAATACATTATCGATATCTGTAAAAGGATTTTTGATAGCAGTAGTAGGTTTATCAGGAATATTAGAATTATTTGTTTCTTCTTCTAAAGCTGGCACATTAAACGTAAAGAATAATGTGTACGCCCCATAACCTAAACTCCCTGAATCGATAAATATTTTCGTAACACCATTGCTATCTTGAACTAAAGGTAAACGTACAACACGTACTTGGTCCATTTTCTCACCTGTAGAACTAATCACTTCGATATTTTGTTGCTTACCATTGCCATCAATATAAGCAAGCGTTTCAAAACCATAAGCTTTACCAATTAGTGTCATTTCAATGTAACGTTTACCGTCAATCGTTACTAATTCAGCTTTCGTGAAGTATGGTGCTAAGTAATTTGTAATAAAGTCAGCCATATTACCGTTTGGATCAGCTTCCATTTTATACGTGATTGACTGACGAGTATTCTTTTCAATTGTATTTGTCGTCGTTGCTGTTACATTTGAGGAAATTGTTTTAACCGTCGTTACGGCTTCAAAAACAAGATTATCCAGTGTATCTGCTTCAAATGAAAGTGTTGTTGTTTTTGCAATTGCAACCGGTACTAATGAAGCTACTTTATTCGACCATTTCGCAATTTCTTTACCATTCTGTTTGACAATAAAATTTTGTAAGTTATTTTCAATATTTATTGAAAGCGTAACTTTATATTTGTTATTTTCAAATACTGTTTTTGCATTTTGTAGGAAGACAGCTATCTCTTTTGCATTGTTAGCAAATTCAAATTTAACTATTCCCTCTTGACTAAAGTTCCCTGTAGTACCTGTGTTTGTGTTTGTTCCGTTATTAGTAGTACTTCCATTTGTGGAATTACCATTTGACGAACCACTATTTGTTGAACCACCTGTACTTGGGAATGTTGTACCATTATTAATCTTTGAAAGTGACCCTTCATCAAATTTCAACAGAACATTATAGTCATGATGATAGTTAAGGTCTGCAATATCTACTTTTACCCATGCATTTTGAATCGCAGTTAGACTTGATACTGTAAATTGCACTACTCGTACATCATTTGAATCGCTAATCGTACTAGGTGTTGCACCATTCACTGTAAATCCAGTAATCCATGAACTATTTTTTAATGTTAATTGAACTTGGTAAGAAGAACCATTTTTCACTACATATGCTTGATTATCTACATATGTGTTCATAATAGAACTACCAGAACCTGATTCATTTAAAAACGTAAAGTTTACTGTATACAGCCCATTAGTTGATTGTTCATTGTTTTCAGTGTTAGAATTGTTATTGCCACCGGTATTTGAATTATTATTGTTCTCCCCAGAACCTGATTCACTGCCGTTGGTATTTCCTTCAGAATTATTATCCTCTTGTTTAGCAATTTCACCTGTTAATAGTACTTTTTCAACTGTCGTACTCATAGCCGAAGCAGTACCATTTCGCTCAGTTGTTAACGTGAACGTTAAATTTTCTAATGAAGCTACTGTAAATTTAATTACACTTTTCGTGCTACCTGCTGTCCATTCTGCAACTGTATTATTTCCTTGTTTTACAGAAAAGCCCTTCGTCGTATCATTTACAACTAAATTCATTGTTACAGCTATTTTATTGTCTGCTGTTTTTGTTGCATATGCTTGTTCTAAAAGGGATGCGATTATTGTATGAGCTGGTGCACCAGTGCTGACAGGCGTCAGTCCAAACTCAATCACTTGATTGTTCGAGTTGAAATGCTCAGGTAAATATACAACTTTTTCTTTTGCCGGTGCAAAATCAAATGTAAAAGGTGTTGCTGTATATTTGTCACCTGACATAACGACTGTAGCCTTTAAATTAGCGTCTAATTTTACTTTTATGACACGTACTAATGAATTGCCTTCTCCTTCAGAGCTTACGATTTGTACGTCTTCTCCGTTTTCACTGCCTACTTTAAGCGTCGTAAATGCATATGTGTGACCTGTTAGTTTAATATATGCGTATTTTTCTAAACCAGCAGTAGCTAAATCAGCATAGTTAATATAGCTTTTAAAATACGTATCATATGACTTATTATTTGTTAAAAATGTGAAAGGAACGTTCTTTGTGATAACTTCTTCTGTGTTATCTCCTGGTTGTCCTGGTTGTTCCGGTGCTTCTTCACAAACTCGGTTAGTCTCCGAAACATTCGAAATATCTAGATAAACAATATAATCATGCTTGTAAGATAATTCTGGAATGTCTACTTTAACCCATGCTTTTATTGTTTGCTGATATTGATCAACTACGAATGTGTAAATATCGTTACCATTAGTGTCTGTAGTTTTTCCAATAGCTGCTTTTAATTCCCCACCTGATTCAACTGTGAAATCCTGGTACCACTTTGTATATGCTTGTGGCACAGTAATCTCTACTGTATATTGACCATCTTTTTGTTTAACAGTAGCTTCCTTTTGAACATAGCTATTCATCATTGAATCTGCTGTTTGTTGTTCATTGAGAATTTTGATATTTGCTGAATAGTTAACAGCGCAACTAGGTACGGTATTCGCTTCAGCCTTTACTTCCATTCCAAAGCCCGGTAATATTGCACCTAACATCAGCACTACCATGGCTACATATTGCAAAAATTTCTTCAATACACTGACCTCCTGAATTTTTAAAATTATCTTGACCTATCCTGTGCGTTTCTCCCTCCTTTATATTAAAAGATTTACTAGTACTATCCCTTAACTCGAATAATTCTCATTGTCAATTAAAGTTCATGAAAACATCTATTGATTCCCAGGATGTTTTAAGTATACAGTCATTTTTAATTGATTATGATTCTCATTCTCACTCATTATAACTCACATACTATTATTGTCAAGAAAGCGAAGATATGTTACGAGATATTATTTTTGTTAATAAACTTAAAAAGTAATGCTATAGGTAAATAAAAGAATTAATCACAATTTAACTTAATTAAATCTCCGAAATTAATAATATGATATGTCGAAAAATTCAACTAAATCCTTACTGGCATCATATACGTACCAACAATTTCATGTTTTTGAATAATCACTTCAACACCATACACTTCTTTCATCCGTTCCGCTGTTACTGTTTCTGTCGGCGAGCCTTCACATAAAATTTTACCGTCTTTCATCAAAATTATATGGTCACTATATTTTATTGCTTGATTAATATCATGCAACACCATCACAATTGTTAATGCATTTTCTTTGTTCAATTTCTTCACTAACTCCATTAATTCGATTTGATAAAAAATATCTAAATATGTTGTTGGCTCATCTAAACAAAGAATGGATGATTTTTGAGCAAGTGCCATGGCAATCCAAACACGCTGACGTTCACCACCTGATAATGCTTCCAAGTTACATGTACGTTTCTGTGTTAAATTTGTTGCTGCCAGTGCCCAATTTACTGCCGCCTCATCTTCTTCAACATTTTTTTTCATCAATTGTTGATGAGGTACCCGTCCATAAGCAACTAGTTTTTCAATCGTAATATCTTGTGGCACTATGTTTTGTTGATAAACAATTGCAAGTTTTTTCGCAAATTCCTTTGCCTTGTATGCCATTATATCTTTCTGTTCTAACGTTACTGTTCCTTGTTGTGGCATATTATTACGGGAAATGACACTTAGTAATGTGGACTTTCCACAACCATTCGGGCCAATAATCGTCGTGATTTTCCCTTTTTCAATAGTTGTCGTAATTCCATCTAAATGATTTTTCCTCTGATCATAAGATAGTTTAATTTGTGAAACTTTCAATGCGCTCACCTCTCTTTACTTATCTTTTCGAATTAAGAAGATTAGGAATGGCCCACCAATTATCGCCATTATTGTTGAAGCTGGGACTTCTAACGGTGCAACTAATATTCTGCCTAGCGTATCAGCAGTCAAAATCAGCAAGGCACCTGCTAATGCTGAGAATGGAATTAGCCATTTATGGTCTGAGCCTACTAATCTTCTTGAAATATGCGGAATTAATAACCCAACAAATGCAATAACGCCTGCTGTTGCAGTTGAAATAGCCGCTAGTAAGACCGCTATTGCTGCAATAATTAGTCGTGCACGAGTTACATTAAAGCCTAAACTCTTAGCTGTTTTGTCTTGTAACGCCAATAAATTGCACCACGAAGCTAGTAATAGAGAAGCTAGTAAACCAATCACACCATAAAATGTAATTAAACGTACATCACTCCAAGTTCGCATTGACAAATTAGAGCTACCCGCTCCACCAACCATAATATTCATATAGCTACATAGCGTAACAAACGCTTCTGTTAGACCAGTAAACATTGCATTAATGGCAATACCTACTAAAATAATTTTTAACGGATTTAAGCCTGATTTCCATGACAACATGAATACTAAAAAACAAGCGAATGCTCCACCAAAAAAAGCCAATAATGGTGTGAAAAAAAACGCCATTGGAAATAATGTAATGGCTAATAATTTTACAAATGATGCTCCTGCTGAAATTCCTATTACACCTGCATCAGCTAGTGGATTACGCATAACTGCCTGCAATAATACGCCGGCAACAGACAATGCTGCCCCTGCAAATATAGCGACTAAAATCCGCGGGAAACGTAAATCTTTAATAACTGAATAATTTGCATTTTCTTCACCAAAAAAGGCTCTAATAAATTCCATCGTATCCATTTTAATAGAGCCAGTAATTGCAGAATATATAATGACAACTAAAAGCAATATACTTACAACTATAAAACTACTTATTTTTTTATTCATCTTAGTCCTCTACATTTCTCATTATGGATACATAATGTTAATCAGTTCTTCTAGTGCTTGAGGTACTGCAAGCGTTGCTGTTGTTCCAAATAACGGCTCCTCTAAATCATACACACGTCCGTTTTTCACTGCGTCAAAATGCTTCCAAATATCATTCGTAACAAATTCCTCATTAAACATTTCCACAACTTGATCAGGCAATCCATGTGCCAGACGAATAATAATATCTGGATTGCTTTGTTGTAAAAATTCCGTATTAGATGGTAAATACTCAGGTTCTTGTCCGCTCATCACATTTTGACCTCCAGCCATTCTCACTAAATCTCCAATATATGAATTTTCTGTTGCCACCAAATAGCTACCTGGAATACCAAGTAGAATTAAAACTTTAGGGGATTCTTTTGATTCTACTTTCATTCGAAGGGCTGCAATCTTTCCTTCAAGCTCTGACACTAACTTTGTTGCCTCATCCGTCCTATTGTAATTTTTCCCAATTTCTAAAATAGCAGCTTTCATATTATCAATACTCTGTAAATTTACATATGAAGCATTGATACCAACTTCATCGAATGTCTTTTTTAAATCTGCCTCTAAAGTTGTCACTGAGAAAACCTCTGTTGGATTCAAAGATTTTACAATTTCCATATCGGGTGACATCGGACTACCCACTTCGGGTAAACCTTCATATCGTTTAGGTAAATCATAAACAGTCGTAGGAACAGCAACGACATCTAAATTTAGTGCATCTAAAATATGAGCAACTGCAACTGTCGTTGGAATAATTCGATTTTCATCTTGAACCGTTGTATTGTTTTCATCCTTTTTTTCTTCTACCGTATTTTCTTTTTCCTTATTTGAACTAGTGCATGCTGAAAGAACGACAAAAATAATGCTTAGAGCCACTATATGTAACTTTCTATTTTTTAATTTTGTTTTTATCATGTTCATTCACTCCTTTTAAAAAGCACCCTACTCCTACCTTAGCGAAGTAGATGAGGGTGCTTCCGAAATATTTCAATTGATTTCTTCTTCCTTCATGCGTTTTTTAAAATTAAATAAGATAAATCCACTAACACAGAACAATAAAAGTATACCTAATGGAAAAGCATCACTTGTTTGAGGATTTGCTTCTTTTACTTGAACTGACGAAGTATTTGTTTCACCAGTATTAGTTTTTATAGTCGTGTTAGTGTTAGTGTTTTTTGGTTCCGTTGAAGCTACTACTGCACTACCATCTTCATTTTTCAATGACGCCGCATCCCATACAAAATCTACAGTGTATTCATGATGGTAATTTAAGTCATCAATATCCACCTTCATCGTAACTGCAGTCGGTGATGAATAAGAAGGAAGTGCGAATTGGACAATACGTGTATCCTCTGCCTTATCTTCGCTAATAACTTTATTACCGCCTGTACTCGATTCAAATTTCGTTATCCACGCACTTTTTTTCATTTTTAGCTGTATTACTGAAGAGCCATTCTTAACAATAATTGTCCCTGGCTTCAAAAAGTAATCATTTGCTATTGAAGCAGATGAAGAATTTGGTTTATTCACTTGATAATTGATTTTGTATGTTCCATCTGCAAGTGCAGCAGATGCGTTTAAAATTGGCGTAACGAAAAATGTTAATAATGAGACTAACATTAAAACAGAAAATAACCTTTTGATAGTAAAACCTCCCTTCGATTGATAATCATTATCAACACTATGTAAATAAAAAGGGATATTAAAAAATACCCCTTTCTATTCTGCGTGTTCGACATACTAATTAATGATAATGATAATCATTATCATTAATTTAATAATATTATGGATAAATTAATTTGTCAATACTAATACAAAATAGATTATTTTTCCTAAATATATTTATAAGTAAAGTAGGATTTCACAATGCAATAAAATATAATGTACAAATTCTCATAAATATAAGAAAAAGCACTCACTATTTCTACGTGGTAAATGAAGCTTTTTTTCTTTCACTTATAAAAAATAAAATTCCATCCACATCCCTATTCCGTTACCCGTTCTGTTTATCTTTTCAAGGTACTCAACTTTACCATTTACCAAATCATCTCCTTCTTTAAGCTGCTTATTTAAATTTCCATAAAATGTTGACATTTTACTAACCAATGGTTATTATATAACCATTGGTTTGCGAGTGACGAAAGTAGGTAATATAGTGAAAAGTAAACAGGCAGAACGGTCTGAAGAAACAAAAAAGCAGATAGTCGAATCAGCAGGTAGGTTATTTTCCGAAAAAGGATACGATTCAGTGACAATACGAGCCATTGCAAAGGATGCGGGTTGTTCTCATACAACCATTTATCTTTACTTTAAAGACAAGGAAGAATTATTACACCAGCTCTCTATGCCACCATTGGAGGAGCTACACGAACAATTTCTGTATCTTTCGAGCTTAAGTACCTTATCTTCAGAAGACAAATTGAAACAAATCAGTCTTGAATATATCCACTTCTGCCTACAGAATCGAAATTTGTATGATATTTTCTTCAACGCAAAGTCTACAAGGGTAGATGAAGGGGATTCAAAACTTGAGATAAATAGACTGCGGATTGAAATCTTTGAAATTATGAAGGAAATAATTCGAGAGTGTCTATCTATTTCAGATGAAGAACAATTATTAGCTTTTTCCCGAATTTATTACTTCAACCTTAATGGCATTCTTAGTACTTACTCGTATCAACATGAACCTCTTAACGTTTTAATGGAAAGATTAACGCAAACATTTGATCTTACAATAGAAATTCTTCTTATAGGCTTTAAAGAAAAATTAAAAAGGGGAAATGAAAATGAAAGCTGAACAAATCTCTGAGCATATCTGGAGCCTAAAGACGTGGATGATTGTTCCGATTCATGTATGGATAGTTATTGAGGAGGACGGGGTCACTTTAGTAGATGCGGGGATGCCAATGATGGCAAAAGGAATTATGAAATTTATAAAGCAGCTGAATGCTGGTCCTTTACGTAGGATTCTCTTAACACATGGACATTCGGATCATGTTGGCGCAGTAAAGAGAATATTGACCCAAAATAAAGTACCCGTCTACGCACACGATATTGAAATACCTTATATGGAAGGTGAAGTTCTTTATCCAAAAAGAAAGAAACTTGAAAACAACTTGCCGAAACAATTAGCTCAGCCCCTCATTGAGAGTGCGCATGGAAAGTTGCAAACAATTGCTGGACTTACACCTTATTTAACACCTGGTCATTCTCCGGGACACGTTGTTTATTATCATGAAAAAGATAAAGTACTGCTAGCTGGTGACCTTTTCAACTCTAAAAAAGGAAAGCTTCATCCACCAATGTTTACACCCTATATGGAAGAAGCATTACAAAGCAGTTTAATTGTAAAAGAATTAAAACCCGAGCGATTAGAAGTTTGTCATGGAAGTACGGTATTTCGTCCAGCAGATCAACTAGAAGAATATGTTCAAGAAACGACAAAAAAATAGAGAGCTAGTATTAGAGAGAGAAGGATAATGCCTTTCATTAGAGGATAGGTGTTTCCTTCTCTTTTGTATAAGTCATTTTTAAAAATGATTTCAAGTAATAAAATAATTATCCATAAATTATTTTTTAATTCCACGCGGTTTATATGCATCTAATTCATTTAATGTATCTTTATATGTTGTTTGTTTGTTAATATCCAACTTACTTAACATTTGGTTCAGTTTTTCTTTAGAATTCTATTTCACACTTAGATATAGTCAAGCCAAAATATTGATCTATTCGGTGGAATTTAATTGACTCAATAGCATTTTCCAACAAGGTTATCTTATATATTCTCTAAATGATTCGTATCATTTATAAAGTGAATTATCTTTTCCTTATCAGTAAGTTCAATTAAACTAATTCCTGTATCTCCGATTTTAAAATAAAAATCCATGTTGATTGGCATTTGGTAAAAAGCACGTAATATATTATTAATTACGCCGCCATGAGCAACAATCGCAATTCGTTTATATTTATTTCCGGTCACAATTTTAGAAAATATTGTTTCAATTCTCATTCGAAATTCTATGAATGATTCTCCATTTTCGAAACGATCATGAAAAAATTTTGGCTCTGGATACTTTTTTGCTTCTTCAAAGGATAGTCCAGCTTGAACACCATTATTAAACTCCATTAATTCTTCTTCCAATTGCACTGGGCAACCAATAATTTCTCCTAATGTTTCAGCGGTTTCACGTGCTCTTTTTAACGTACTTGCCCATATAAAATCTGGTGGGAAATCATTTTTTACTTTTTGTGATAAACTTCCCACTTGCTTTCTACCTCTTTCTGTTAATTCAAAATCAGCTCTTCCTTCATGTACGTTTAAAATATCTGCTTCTGATTCTCCGTGTCGAATTAATAATATTTGCATGTGTTTTCCTCCTAAAGCTTTTAAATCCAAATAGTATGAATCTAAGTTGCTCCATTTTATTTGAAATGGCTTAGTTATAAAAGTATGTTTTATCTAATGTGTAGGATTTTCAATCTTTCACTGAATTCCCCTCTTATATATGTATGTATCGAACTAACCACGACAATAGTGAGAAGCGACTGTTCTATTGAACAATAACACCAGTCAGTTGCACAACATGATGTTTAAGTCTTCTTAATAGTAACTTTGCCCTCTTTATTTTCTGCATGATTCCATTCAACTTGTATTTCAAATGTCCCTTCTTCAAAGAATAAAGGGAACCTTCTTCGAATAGATTCCTGCATTGGAAGGTTATATGCTTCCCTTATATTTACCCAAACTGCCTTTCCTTCTGGGCCATTTTCAAGTAATTCTCCATTGAAATCTTTTGTGATGTAATTAAAAATAATGTATCTATCCATTGCAATAGGATTTACATATTCATAGAGACCTTTAAAAATAAGGTTGCTTACCTCTAATCCAGTTTCTTCTTTTACTTCTCTAATTGCACTTTCTACTATACTTTCAGGAAATTCAACTTTGCCACCTGGTGGAATAAACCCTTTGAAATCATCGTGTTGTCTATCAAGCAGTAAAACCTTGTCTTCATTTTGAATCATGCAAATAGTCCACAATTTATAATTTACAGAATTACTCATTATTTACCCCATATTTTTTTCTTTCAATTTTACCATATTTCCTTTTTTTCTTTTTACACAAAATTGCCCCATTTGTATTATAAGGTCAGCCAGAGAAATCTGGTTCGTTGGGACATAGTAATTCCGAGCGAGAGAATAATCAATTAGCTTCACAACTCTGTCAATTTGAATTTATCCACTCTATCACTTTCGGTAATCATTGGATTAATTGTGAAGAATATAAAATAAAACGGTAGCCAGGGAATTTTCCCACTGGCAACCGTTTAAATTTTAATACACTATTTTCTATTTAAAAATTCAATAACTATTGAAACAATCAGTGCTAAAAAGTTTGAAATTAGCACCCATTCATTCTGTTTCTTCTAAATAGCCAATATATATTTAAGGCAAATATGATAATAAAAAAATATAAATAGATTATGTTTTTCATTTTTACTGCCCGGCATTTTAGGACCAATAGGTATTGTCCCTATCTTTAACTATTTTCACAACATTCACCACTAAAATGCTCATAGCAAGTAAATTCATTCACTTGGCATTCTCTTAATATTTTGCAGCTTCAGACGATGGATTTAAAATGTCTTTTACTTGTTCTTCTGTCACATCATAGTTGTAAAATTTAGCGTAGTAATTTTGAATTTCTTCGGTCATATTATAGTTGAATATTTCTGGATGATTGTGCTGTGCCATCCATTTCAACATAAGTGGTGCATCTCCATTTGGTGGATACCAGCGATAAATACCGAGTGGCACTTTATATACTTGTTTATTTTTTACTGCTTTTAGCTGACTCCAATCTTGGCCATCAATCGTATTATTGAATAAGTCTTCTGGCTGTGTTTCAGTAAAGTTAGTTATATAGATAATATCTGGATCCCAGTTATATATTTGTTCCATATTGACTGCTTTAATACCTTGAACATCCGCTTCTGCAACATCTATACCGCCCGTTGCTTTAATCCATCGATTGCCATGCATATTCGAGCCTGCAACCGATATTTCTTTATCGTTATGGTATTGAAGAATCATTACTCTAGGCATATCCTCTTTTTGTACATTGGCTAGTTTATCTTTAATTTCTTGTTGATTTTTTTTACCTTCTTGAATGATTTGTTCGGGGCGATCTGTTGTCCCTGTGATTTCACCCGTTAATGTTAACCAACGATTTAAAATTTCTAATGGATCATCAGAATCTGCAGTTGCTTGAAGTGCAACTGTCGGAACCCCTGCTTCTTCTAATTTATTAATTGATTTTTCATCCGATGCAATCTCAAAATAGACTTCAGGATTCACTTTCATCAATTCTTCAATATTCACTTCCCCATTTTGAATAAAAGATGTATCTGCTTTCAATATATCAGGTGAAATATCTTTTAATATTGAATGAGACGCTGCATTATAAGAGTTGGGATGCATGCCAACGATTTCTTTTGTCGAATTCGTTGCAATATACCATGTTGAGAAATATGGTAGGATGCCCCCTACTACAACACGGTCAGGATTCATTGGGATTGTTACTTTTCGATTTAGCTCGTCCTTGATAATTGCCTCTTCTTTCGTTTCCATTGTTTCATTCGATGCAGATTTATTTGCATTGTCTGACTGATTACAGCCGACTAATAACGCAGAAAGGGCTATAGCGGATAATGGGTATTTCCAATTCATTTGTTTACACTCCTAAAATATTATATTCAACATAATTGATAATGATTATCAATATCATTAAAATACTCTACAGGATGCTTGTTCCAAAAGTCAACATTTTTCGACATTTACCTTAGGAATTTACACGGTCTGATTTGAATATCCGTACTAAAATGACGACATGTTCGACTATTTTCATGTACTACAGTTGAATTTAGTGATATTGTGTAGATTTCACTCAGTAACAGATGCAAGATAAGGAAGCGTCACAACTTTTTTGCCATTATGAAAATATAGATGTAATCACACTTCTAAAATCATGGATGCAATTGTAAAGCATAGAAAAAAACGGTTGCCAAAATCGGTTTCCTCTTGTCAACCGTTTCTATTTTAAAACACTATTTTCTATTATTTAAAGTTACAACAACCATTGAAACAATCAGCATTAAATAGATTGTAACCGGAACCCATTCATCTTGTTTCTTCCAAATCACTAAATATCCCAAATATAAACTGATTATATTTATAGGAATGCAAAAAAATATAAATATAAATAGGCGTTGTTTTTTCATTACTACACCCATCCTCTTATCATTGAGGCGTAATATTATAAATGGTTGCCCAAGTCATATCTACAATAACACCGCTACCTTTATTATTAGCATTTAAACGCTCCGAAAGTAGCCAGAAGTAACCAGATGTCAAACCAGGAATAGCACTAACAGCAACTAAAGGAGGAAACCAAACCCCAAGAACATTAAGACTCACTGCAGTAATAGCACCACCTGCTGCTAATGTACCTGCTTGCGAACTCACTTTAGCAGTATCACAACTATTTAATTTTGTTTTATAACCCCACCAGAAATACTCTGGTGATGTAGTTACACCTTTACACCTTGCAAATCGCATAAGTGTATTACTTTGATATTCATTGTTATTATTTGCTAGATTTTGAATAGTTAAATCTGACGATACACTAATCGCATTGTTTTTGACCTGCTGATTTAAAAAAATAAAATACTCTTGTTGACCTTTAATTAATAAAGAATCAATTCCTGCTTCACTTGCATCGTTTTCATTAAGAACTAAAAAACCATCTTCAACTTGTACGTAAGGCTCTAATGATAAAATATCTTCAAAAGTGTATTCTTCAAATTCCTTTATATTTCCATTTTCAATTATCGAAGGCTCATAACTTTGAGCCAATGTTGTCGTGACAGTAGGAAGCAAAAAAATTGTTATTAACACTAAAATAAATATTTTACGCAATTTCAATTCCTCCATTCTTGTAATTAAATTAAGAAAATATATTTTCTACAAATAGTATAAAATTGTTTACAAGATTAGAAAAGTTCATTTTTTTGAAAATTGTGTTAAAGGAATCGATTCTATATTTTATAATATTTTACATTATTCAATACATAAAAAACCAGGTATTCATTTTTATGAGCACCTGGTTTTAAATGTGTATTTAATTTGGATTAATTTCCTGATAAATCATCTCAATTTCTTGTGAAAAAGATTTTACTTGGAAGGCATCTGAGTATTTTTTATTCTCAGATGATGCCACTACTTGTCGCAGTTTTTCTTCATAGGTTTGTACAAAATGATCAAGCGTTGGCGTTTTCAATTTCAGTGCATTCGCAATCCCTTGGATGATTTTCACACGATAATAGTCCTCTTTTGGCATTCTAGGAATATCCCATTCTCCGTCGTGATTTATAAAAATCCCTCTAAGAGGAACTGCTGAAAAATCAAAGTATTTTCCTTCTTCATTTGGTATAGAAAATGGATCAATTAATAAGGATGCATAACGAATATAGAGCAAATATTCTTGATGGATGGGCTCAAGATGATTAAAATTCTCTATATCTTGTCTTTCTATACTTTTTGGGTGTAAAGGATAATTGTCATCTACCATAAACTGTAATAGATTGAGTGGTTGAATATTGAAGTGTTTCACAATTCCCATCATTTCTTTCCAATAATTTAATAAATACCGAATCGTTGTATGAGTAATAGGACCTTCAGGATAAAGTTTATAAACATACTTCGTTATGGTATTGGCATCAAATATTGCTTTTAATGAAAAGTCATTCATAAATAAGGGGGGATGCACGTACAAAGAAATATTTCTTGTCTCTGCTTCAAGAGGAGATGCTAATTTTTTTACTTGAATCCCTAAATGACGAAACAGTTTAGTTAATTCAACCACTCTATTCGATATTGAGTAAGTTGATCCGATATAAACTGTTTTCTTTACACCTGTTGTCAATACTTCATTTGATGGTATACTACCTAACCATCTAGTATCCCCGTAATAAGTTGAAAAGCTAATTACCTCAGCCCCAGGTGATAGATTATTTAATAAATTTGAAATTAAATGACTAGAGCCAAATGTAGGTGAAATCAAGATAAAACAGCTAGCATTCTTCAACACTGTAGGATCAATTTGCGCTAATACTGATAAATACGAATCTGTTGTAATGCTAAGCACAATGGTATCCCAATTACCAGATACTAAATGATAACCTTTAAAAAAAGCATCAATCGTACATTGTCCTGCAACTGACTGATGTTGTTGATTTTGTACATTTACTTTAAGTGCAAGTTGATGTTGTATGACTGTTTCAAAGAAAGCCTTGGAGCGTAAAGATTCTCGACCGGCAATAGCTACTTTATTATTAAAATAATTTTTGAAATTTACAGCTAGTTGAATTGCTGTTGGCCCAGTTCCTAACAGTAAAACGTTATTAAAATCAGTCATTGCCATCTCCTCACCTATATATGAGATTGTATTTTTTGATACAACATAACATCAAATACACTTTGAGGATGTATAATTTCCCCAACTATATGCCATCTCGTTTCATCCACTTTCTGCATGGGATAATTAAAAAGAGACTTTAACCCATTACCATAACGCATCGCAATTAACACATCTTTATTCGTTACATCATACAATTGATCTAATATAGCATATTTATTGCTAACAGTTGAACTAAATATAATATGACTAATCTGTTTTATAACTGTTAGTTCCCCTACTGTCTTCTTATCAATTTGAATTGATAAATGTCTTCCTAATATATTTACTACATGTCTTCCCAAACGAACCGCTTCATCATCAATATCAATTCCAAAAACTTCTGCGCCAGTTCGTTCCGCAACCATTAATAATGTTAAAGGGAAAGCCCCAGAACCTACCATGAGTATTTTCGACTGACTGTTAATGTGAAAATCCCCAAACTCCTTTACAATGCAGTCCTCTATATTACGAAAATAATCAGTTATCTCCTCGTTTTCTAATCCCAATACTAAAGCTCGATATTTTTCTACGATTTGGATACAAATAGAAGAATTATTTCTGAGATTTTCGATTAATGCTTTTATTTCAATCGATTGCTGTAGATGATTCCAATGTTTTTCATTATCTCGATTTGTAATAAAAGAAGAATAATTATCGATTAACTCACACAACTCTAAATACTCAACTTTTAGATGATTATTGTGTTGATTGATTATTAACTTAAATTTTTTATCAAAGTAATGTAATTTCTTTAAAAACAAATCTACATCCTTCACTTGCCCCACTCCTATGTTTGAGGATTAAAGTTCAATATATGCCGTTTCTTTTAATACTATTTCATCGCTTCCTTGGATATGTTTCCTTTCACAATAAAAACGAGCCATAAATATGGCCGCTTCGGTAGTAAAACTAGGGGTTTATACATATCTAGTGGAGGTTGCTAAAACACAGTCTATTTTGAAAGCATCCATGAAATTGGGAGCTATATCAAAAATGGCAAAAGCATTTAGATTTACTTTTTCACACGGAATTTAGAGGGTTTTTAACGCATTGTGGAAAACAAGTAGTAGAAGAGGCGCTAGCGCTTTGCTACAAAAGAAGATAATTAGATTGTTTAAAAAAATAAAAAATGCAATTCAAGTTCAACTTGAATTGCATTTTCTCAAGATTGGAAGAGGCAACGTGCGAAAGGCGACATAGCTTAAGCGTTGCATTTGCAAGCACAATCACCTCATCCAACTATTAGAAAGGAGTAGTCGGGATAGTAATAGTACCTAACTTTAAATTATTAATCGTTTAGATTAAATTTACTAACTCTAGTGAACGTTTTAATATTTTCGCCATTTGTGCACGTGTTAAATTACTTTGCGGGTTTAAATAGCCATTAGACCCTGTCATAATGTCTAGTGCTTGCAATTCTGATACGGCTTGCTTCGCGTAGTCAAATACTTTATTAGCATCTTTGTACGTTAAAGCATTTTTATCAACTGTTACTTTATAGCCTTTATATTCAAGCATACGCAAAATAATTGCTGCTGCTTGCTGACGTGTAATATTTGCATTTGGATTAAATGTTGTAGCATTGACACCTGTTACAATACCAATCTCTGCAAGTGCCTGTACCTCTTTTTCATACCATTTACCTTTCACATCCGCAAACGCAGTTTCTTTATTGGATGAAATATTTAAAGCACGAGCTATCATCACTGCAAATTGTGCACGCGTGATGTTTCTATTTGGACTAAATGTTGTGGCAGTTGTACCTGTTGTAATGCCAGCAGCATATAAAGCTAAAATTTCGTCCTTACTGAATACATTATCGATATCTGTAAAAGGATTTTCAACAATAGTATTATTTACAATATTTGTATCTTCTTCTACGATTGTTGCTTCTCCCTCTAAAGCTGGGACATTAAACGTAAAGAATAATGTGTACGCCCCATAGCCTAAGCTTCCTGAATCGACAAATATTTTCGTTACGCCATTTTTATCTTGAACTAATGGTAAACGAACTACGCGTACTTGATCCAATTTTTCACCTTTAGAACTAATAATCTCGATATCTTGTTGCTTACCATCTGCATCAATATAAGCAAGTGTTTCGAAACCATACGCCTTACCGATTAGTGTCATTTCGATATAACGTTTACCGTCAATCGTTACTAATTCTGCTTTCGTGAAGTAAGGTGCTAGGTAGTTCGTAATAAAATCAGGTATTTTACCATTTGGATCAGCTTCCATTTTATATGTGATTGGCTGGCGAGTAATCTTTTCATTTGTCATTGTCTTCGTTGCAGTTACATTTGAGGTAATTGTCTTATTAGCAGTTACCGCTTCAAAAACAAGGTTATCAAGTGTCTCCATTTCAAATGAAAGTGTAGCTGTTTTGTCATTTGCTATAAGCACTCGTGATGCTGTTTTATTTGACCATTTTGCAATTTCTTGACCATTCTGTTTCACAATAAATTGTTGCAAATTGTTACCTGTATTCAATGTAAGCGTCACTTTATATTTGTTATCTTCAAATACAGTGTTTGCTTTTTGTAAGAATGCCATTAGTTCTTTTGCATTCTGTTGAATCTCAAATTTCACTGCGCCCTCTTGAATAAAGTTACCTACCGTTTGGTCTAGCTTTGTTTCATCTTTAGGTAAATCTTTTTTCATCTGAGGAATTGGAATAATTGGGCCACTTGTAATTGGGAAGGTTGTACTATCACTTATTTTCGAAAGTGAAGATTCATGAAATTCTAAATAGATATTATAGTCATGATGATAGTTCAAATCCTCAATATCTACTTTTACCCATGCATTATAACGCCCAGATATGCTTGGTAATGCAAATTGAACTATTCGGATATCATTTGTATCAGTAATTGTAGTAGGTGTTACACCATTCACCATAAACCCTGTAATCCATGAACTATTTGTTAAAGTTAATTGAACTTGATAGGAGGATCCATTTCTCACGACATACGCCGGTTTCCTTACATATTGGTCCATCATTGAAGTCCCAGAACCTGACCCCTTGATGAATGTATAGTCCACTGTATACAGCCCATTAGTTGATTGCATTGCACCACCACTAGGGAATGCTCCTGCATTTGGAACATTTGCATTATCATTAACTTTTGGAAGTGATGCTTCATCAATCTTAGTAGCTATTACATTTGCTGTGATAGTATTATTATTCGTTACTGCTTTAAAAACAAGGTTCTCTAATGTTTCTATTTCAAATGAAAGTGTAGAAGATTTTGTATTTGCAAAAAATACTAATGAAGCTACTTTATTGGACCATTTTGCAATTTCTTTACCATTTTGTTTCACAACAAATTCTCGCAAGTTATTGCCAGTATTTAAAGCAAGTGTCACTTTATATTTGTTATCTTGAAATACGGTACTTGCTTTTTCTATAAATGTTGTGATCTCTTTTGCATTTTGTGGAATTTCAAATCGAACTTGTCCTTCTTGAGTAAAGTTCCCTGTATCCCCTTCTTTAGTTGTCCCGTTACTTGTTGGTTGTTCAGAGTTTCCAGTGTTAGAGTTGGAATTGCCAGCGGTATTTGAATTATTATTGTTCTCCCCAGAACCTGATTCGCTGCCGTTAGTATTTCCTTCTGAACCATCCTTCGTTTGTTCTGTTTGTTGAGATTGTTCTTTTTGCTCAGTTTGACCTGTTTGTTGAGACTGTCCATTTTCCTCAGTTTGGCCTGTTTGCTGAGTTTGTTCTTTTTGCTCAGTTTGACTTGTTTGTTGAGACTGTCCTTTTTGCTCAGTTTGGCCTGTTTGCTGAGTTTGTTCTTTTTGTTCAGTTTGGCCTGTTTGCTGAGATTGTTCTTTTTGCTCAGTTTGGCCTGTTTGTTGAGACTGTCCTTTTTGCTCAGTTTGGCCTGTTTGTTGAGACTGTCCTTTTTGCTCAGTTTGGCCTGTTTGCTGAGTTTGTTCTTTTTGTTCAGTTTGGCCTGTTTGCTGAGATTGTTCTTTTTGA
>NZ_JBNNUU010000001.1:0-175747 GCF_050280025.1 Lysinibacillus sp. NPDC093712 | reverse complement strand
CTGTTTGTTGAGACTGTCCTTTTTGCTCAGTTTGGCCTGTTTGTTGAGACTGTCCTTTTTGCTCAGTTTGGCCTGTTTGCTGAGTTTGTTCTTTTTGCTCAGTTTGGCCTGTTTGCTGAGTTTGTTCTTTTACTTCAGTTTGGTCTGTTTGTTGAGACTGTTCTTTTTGCTCAGTTTGTTTTGTTTGCTGAGACTGTTCTTTTTGCTCAGTTTGACCTGTTTGCTGAGTTTGTTCTTTTTGCTCAGTTTGGCCTGTTTGCTGAGTTTGTTCTTTTTGCTCAGTTTGACTTGTTTGTTGAGACTGTCCTTTTTGCTCAGTTTGGCCTGTTTGTTGAGACTGTCCTTTTTCCTCAGTTTGACCTGTTTGTTGAGACTGTCCTTTTTGCTCAGTTTGACTTGTTTGTTGAGACTGTCCTTTTTGCTCAGTTTGACCTGTTTGTTGAGTTTGTTCTTTTTGCTCAGTTTGACCTGTTTGTTGAGACTGTCCTTTTTGCTCAGTTTGGCCTGTTTGCTGAGTTTGTTCTTTTACTTCAGTTTGGTCTGTTTGTTGAGACTGTTCTTTTTGCTCAGTTTGGCCTGTTTGCTGAGATTGTTCTTTTTGTTCGGGTTGTTTTGTTTGCTCAGTTTGGCCTTTTTGCTCAGTTTGGCCTTTTTGCTGAGTTTGTTCTTTTTGCTCAGTTTGGCCTGTTTGCTGAGTTTGTTCTTTTACTTCAGTTTGACCTGTTTGTTGAGACTGTCCTTTTTGCTCAGTTTGGCCTGTTTGCTGAGTTTGTTCTTTTTGTTCGGGTTGTTTTGTTTGCTCAGTTTGGCCTTTTTGCTCAGTTTGGCCTTTTTGCTCAGTTTGGCCTGTTTGCTCAGTTTGGCCTGTTTGCTCAGTTTGGCCTGTTTGCTCAGTTTGGCCTGTTTGCTCAGTTTGTTTTGTTTGCTGAGATTGTTCTTTTACCTCAGTTTGTGGTGTTTCTTCACAAACCCGTTTGCTCTCCGTAACATTTGAAAGTACTAGGTAAACAGTGTACCTATTGTCGTATGTGAAAGGTATAGGTTTTTCCAATTTAACGTATATGTCAACCCATGCTCGGATGGGGTTATTATATTGGTCGATCGCGAATGTATATACTTCATTCCCATCTGTGTCTTTTTGTCTTTTAATAGCTTCTTTTAACTCCCCACCTGATTCAACTTTAAAACCTCTATACCAAGTTGAAAACCTTCCTGGCACCGTAATATCAACTGTATACTGACCATTTTGTTTTTTAATAGCAGCTTCTGTTTTTACATAGCCACTCTTTACCATAACTGAATTTTCTTCCGTTACGGAACCAGTTTTTGAATCAGCTTTTAAAACATTTAAACTGGCTGAGTAGTCAATTGTGCAACTAGCGTCGGTATTCTCCGCCGCCTTTACTTCCATGCCAAGGTTAGGTAATACTGCACCAAAAATGAGCAATGCCATTGCTACATATTGTAGAAATTTCTTCATACCTACTCTGACCTCCTGAATGTGCAAATTGTTTTAAATTACTAGGAATCCAGAATTTTTGATTAGTTAGACCTATCTTGAGCGTTTCTACCTCCTTTTAAAGCTTTTACTAGTACTACCCCTAAATGATTACCATTCTCAATTAATAACAAAATAAAACATCTATGGTTTATTACATAAATGTATTAAAGTCTTTAATTGATAATGATTCTCACTATAATTTAATTATATATTTCTCATTATTGTTGTCAAGAAAGTTAAAATATTTGATTAAATATTCTTTTGTATCAATAGTCCGACGCTTAATGTCCTCCTTAAACTTTAAAAAGATCGGACACTCACTTTTATGGGTGCCCAATCTTTTATATTTAGAGTATTAATATAACGGAATTGCTAATACATCTTGGTTTGCGTTAGGAATTGGTTGAGGATAGAAAACAACGCTTTCTTCAGTAGATTGATTTATATACTTTTCTGCATTTTTGTATTGTTGTCTTAATAGTTTTTCAAATTCTTGTAGTGTCATATCTTGGACGCTATTTAAAAATTTTTCTTTGTTTTTTTCTGGAATATACATTCTTACCCCATATTCATTACTTAAGTTTTCTAATATTTTTTTGTAAGGTATGAGTAATAGGTCAAGATCGTTGTCATATGTTGACTCAGCACGATAATGAGTAGTTGAACAAAAAACAGAAACCATTAGACAAATCAGTGTTATATTTATTACCTTTTTCATTTCTGTCCTCTCCTTTGTGTTCCTCTCCTTAATTTTTCTGTCAAACTTAGTGAAGCCTATCTCCTTTTATATTTTCACTCGCAGAAACATAGGTGATTAAAATTAAGGAAATGATTAAACATAAAAAAGATATAAATCGTAACATTACAATTTTCTCCATAACATTCCCCCTATTTTAATTTCACTATATTTAGATTCACCTATATTAAAACATTATTTAAGTAGTTTTGAACTTTAATATTTTACTTAATTTCTTGAAATATTTAAGATTTGAAAATGATTATTAATGCTTTTTATTTTCAATTCTGCTGCTATTCTACTCCAATCAAAATTTTTCAAAACCATCACCAACTTTTATTCCCTTCATATCCTATAGCATCAGACCGAATTTTGAGGGGGAACTATATGGGGATTGAACTTACTGCTCTCCATTGGATTTATGTTGTTTTTATTGTCTTAATCATTGGCTTTATGGTTAAACGTCGGGATACTACCCTCATTTGCATTCTGGGCATATTCCTACTTGCGATTATCGCTACTGGTGATCTCACTTCTTCAATAAGTGGTGTTTTTAACAGCTTTATTTACGCGATTACCGAGCTGTTATCTACCATACTAATTATTTCCATTATTGTTGCGATGAGTCGTGTATTAATGACTTCTGGTATTAATGAGGTCATGGTTGCACCTTTTACAAAATTCATTAAAACACCAACTCTTGCCTATTGGACAATTGGGATTTTAATGATGATTATTTCTTGGTTTTTCTGGCCCTCTCCTGCAGTTGCACTATTAGGTGCTGTGCTTTTACCGGTTGCCATTCGTGCAGGTTTACCAGCATTAGGTGTCGCGATGGCGATGAATTTATTTGGTCACGGAATTGCACTGTCTAGTGATTTTGTCATTCAAGGGGCTCCGAAGTTGACTGCTGATGCTGCGGGTATCCCAGTTGGAGACGTTATATCAGCCAGCATTCCACTTGTCATTACGATGGGGCTTGTTACAACAATTGTGGCTTTTTACTTATTAAAACGTGATATGAAACGTGGGACACTTCATTTTAAGACAGCACACGAAACAACAGATGGTATCGAGCAAGTGAAAGATGAACATTTATTAACATCCGGACAAAAACGATTTTTTGCCATACTTATTCCCATCACCTTTTTACTCGATGTTATCGCTATGTCCGTATTGAAACTACAAGGCGGTGATGCCACTGCCCTTATCGGTGGAACAGCTGTCTTTATTTTATTAGTGCTCTGTCTTGTGGCACACAAAAAACAAGGATTTGAGAAATCGACAAGTTATTTAATTCAAGGATTCCAATTTGGATTTAGAGTATTTGGACCTGTTATCCCAATAGCAGCCTTCTTTTATCTTGGTGACTCAGGATTTACCAAAATTATCGGTGACTATCTCCCTGCCGCTTCACATGGCATTGTGAATGATTTAGGCGTCGGCTTAGCCGCTGTTGTACCGTTAACGAAGGAAATTGCGGTCATTACCCTTGCCGTCGTAGGTGCCATTACAGGTTTAGATGGCTCTGGCTTCTCTGGCATTTCGTTAGCTGGTTCTGTAGGTAGTTTATTCGGCAATGCTATCGGGGGAGGCACAGCAACCCTAACCGCACTCGGACAAATTACTGGTATTTGGGTGGGTGGCGGTACACCGTCACCAATGGAAGACATCTGATAATGAGGCTTCTTATACAAGGCGTCAATTTAAGGCAAAACGCAAAGAGTTCGAATAAAATAAAAAAACGGCTTGAAATTATCAAGCCGAAAATAAAAAGAGAGAGGTTAAATTATTAGTTAATTTATTATGTTACTTTGTATATTTATTATACTAATTTATCTTTTAAAGCATCCGTTAAAGTTTGGGAAAAGTTTATACCTTGTTTCATACCTAAATCATTTAAATAGCAAGGAATAGTTAAAGTTTTTTTAACTGGTGTTAAATCTAAAGCTTTCTTATGTGCCTCTATATCAACATCTACAAGTGTTACAATATCTTTTTCTTTTGGTGTAAAAGAAACAGTATACGGTTTATTTATTGGTTCATCAGCGAAAGCTATGGCATTACCTATATAATCCCTTGCATATTCAATTGCTTCAGCGATAGTTTCCCCTTGTGTAATCCCTTCAATATCAGGAATTGTCACTAAGTGAAATCCGTCTGCTGATAGGGGGGAAATAATCACAGGATATACTACAACATTTTTCATTTTCTACCTTCTTTCGTATCTATATTTAATGGGCTTGAAAGCCACCCCTTTTACAGTTTGTTCTTTCTGATTAGCCCTTTTGCTAAATCTTCATTAACTTCTCCATGCCTTGGGATTTGTTCTTTCTTGCCTGTTGGTGATACCTAAATATCATGTTTACCACCATAGGTTAAAAATTTCCACCCTTTTGCCGTGAAGCGTTTCTCCAACTCTCTCTTTTTCATTTTTCACCCCTTTATATGCGTATATTATACGTGTCAAAAAGAAAGGAGCAAAGTGATTAATACGTATTATATACGTATAACTAAAATTTTATGCAGCAGCTGATTTATATATGAAATTGACAATTTCCCTTTATGTATCCTTTATTCGATGCACAATCTTTAGCAAACATTTGAAAACCAATATCCATAATAGGCTTTAATAAGATAAAATTGTATATTTTTATATATACTTTTACCAATTTTACCAATAAAATAGTCAATAAGGAGCGTGGATATATTCATGGATAATTTATTTTTAATTGTAGCAGTGTTAAGTTTTTTAGCTATTATAGTTTTTGCAATTATGGCTATTGTTCAATTTATTAAAAAGGATGTTTCAAAAGCTAAAAAGCAAATTAAGTTTACTGGAATATCAGTAGCGATAATGATTGTATCCTTTATTGGTTTTGGCATGACAGCAGATCCAGTAGAAATAACAAAAAAAGAAGATACACAAAAACAAGTAGAAACTGTAGCGAAAGTGGAAGAAACGCCAGAAGAAAAAGCTGCACGTGAGGCGAAGGAAGTAGAAGAAAAAGCGTTAGCAGAACAAAAAGCTAAAGAGAAAGCAGAAGCTCAAGCTAAAGCAGATGCAGAGGCCAAAGCTAAGGCAGAAGCGGAGGCTAAAGCTAAAGCAGAAGCTAAGGCAAAAGAGGAAAGTGTCCCACGAGAGCATAAGTCGGCGTTAAAAAAAGCAGAGCAATATGCTAAAACGATGCATATGTCAAAGGCGGGGATTTACGATCAATTAACATCGGAATATGGGGAGAATTTCCCTGCGGATGCTGCTCAATACGCTATAAATAATATTGTATTTGATTGGAAAGAAAATGCATTGAAAAAAGCAAAATCATACGCAGATATGATGAGTATGTCAAATTCGGCTATTTACGATCAATTAATATCTGAATACGGAGAAAAATTCACAAAAGAAGAAGCTCAATATGCTATTGATAATTTAGAATAAGTACAACCGCATGTAACTGTGTAAGACACAATACAAGTCACTCAGCTGAGTGGCTTTTTGTAATAAGGAGATGAATCATTGAGATATATTACTGGATTCATTGGACTTATTTTAGTCTTCTTCGGCAATTTATTAATGAGCATAACCGATAGTGACATAACCACAAATATAACATTAAAGACATTTGGGTTTATTTATTTTATAATCGTAATCTCAATATCTAGTTTGACATACTAATTTTTATAAGTTACTATTTCCTCATTAAATGTGAGAGGTTGAGGACGATGATCCGTCGTTTAAGAAAACTTAAAAACGTCGCTGTGCGATTAAGCTTCTAGGTAGATACATTAAAACTAATTACTTAGAAGCGAGGTAAGCATAATGAACAATCAACAATATAATCATTGGTCAGAAATTAAATATATTAAGGATTTAGTGACAAATCCGCTCATAGAAGTTGGAGACTATTCATACTACTCGGGTTATTATGGAAATCAAAATTTTGAGGACGGATGTGTCAGATACCTTTGGGGTGACCATAAATCTCGTGAACTATTTAATCCTATTAATGATTTTGGTTGGCATTTAGATAAACTGATTATCGGAAACTACGTTTGTATTGCCAGTGGTGTCATCATTTTAATGGGTGGTAATCATAATCACCATTCAGAATGGGTAACAGTGTATCCTTTTACGGAACAAATAAAACGTTCTTATGAGCCAAAAGGAGATACGGTTATTAAAAGTGATGCCTGGATTGGAATGAATGCAATGATAATGCCTGGGGTTACTATTGGTGAGGGTGCGATTATTGCTGCAGGATCTGTTGTATTAAAAGATGTTCCGCCTTATACGATTGTCGGAGGAAATCCAGCTAAAGAAATACGAAAACGTTTTTCTGATTTAGAAATAGATAAATTATTAGAAATGCGTTGGTTTGATTGGAAAAGAGAGAAAATTGAAAAGGCTATTCCTTTGTTATCAAACGGTTCCATCGATCAACTGTATGATTTTTATTTAAATGAAGTAAAAATATAATAATTACTGAAACTACATCTAATTTGGATGTAGTTTTTTTTATTAATATGTATTTTTACTATTTAGTATTGTAGAGCATCATTTTCCAGTGCTTTATATTCCATGCTTTCTCACATGTTAGCCGTATTATTTCACATACCTTATAACTTGTACCAAAAATCTTTAGACTGCGCTATTTCGCGCAATCATTTTTATAAACTGTAATGCCCCCCACTGTTAGGTCCTTTAGTGTTACCTTCCTTCCGTATTCACGAGACAGAATGCTTTCAATAATCGGAAATAATTTCCTTACTTTATCTTCTGTCATTTTGACTATCGTCATTCCCCACACTCCTTTTTTATCAGAATATGTCGAATAGGCTTGTCACTTTCGTTAAGACAAATTTCAAGTTGATTGGGCTTATACAATTCGCCTAACTATAGTTACTGCCAGTTGATATTGATACCAACTAAATCCAAATTACTATCTCCATTTCGTTTCACTTTCTGTTAAAATGATTTTAGAAAGGAAGTGATTGAAAATAACGACAGTGGAGAAGGAGAAATTGTCTGTCGGTTTGACACAATTTATTGATTTCACAGTTAGGCAAACAATGTTAGCAAAGATGAACAAAATTACTGAAATTAAAAATCAAGGGGATTATCATCCAGTAAAAGATCATTGGAAACAATTAAGAGAACGAATTAAATTATGCTATGAGAAAAATCAATCTCTAGAAAATTTAGAATCGTTACTGTCCGAAGTTCATGAAAGAAAAATTAATTCCTATACGCAAGCAATAAAAGCATTTAAAAAATTTACTCGTAACAAAGAAATCGAATGGTTTGATCCACCTAAATCAATGTGGACATCTACTAATGGTTTAGTTGTTCGTTCGTCTCCCGAATTAGGTTTAGTCATTAACGGCATACCTCACTTAATAAAATTGTTTTTTAAAGGGAACACTGAAAAAATTAATGAACGAAACATTCAACCAATCCTCACTTTAATGTTAGAAGCACAATGTAATGACCCTACCCCATCAAATATTGTATATGCTGTGTTAAACGTGAAAACAGCTAAATTACATGTAGCTACTCAAACAAACCCGAAAATTCTTCAAGCACTACAGCTAGAAGCACAAACATACGAAAATATTTGGAGAAATTAAGCCTCTAATCCATTTCATTTTTTAAAACTTATATAATTTGTGCACATTACTTACACTTCCCTCATTACTCCCACTACCAAATTTTAATAAATGCAAAAATCCAACCTTTTTTCGTGCTCATACAACTGTTAATGAATTGACTAAAGGGCTAGAGCCTGTATATACAACAGGCTCTTCCTGTCATCAAAATTCATATCCGCTACTTGAAATGATGAAATTTTTTAATCAAATCCGAACTTCCATCTACATATAAAAGTATTATTTTTAGAGTCAGTAAAATATATAAAAGAAAGGAAGTGTAGAAGGAGTGAAATACTGATGAAGTGCGTCATCTATGTTCGAGTCAGCACAGAAGAACAGGCTAAACATGGGTTTTCAATTGCTGCGCAAATTGAAAAATTGGAAGCTTATTGTGTGTCACAAGGTTGGGAAATTGTTGAGGCGCCCTACGTCGATGATGGGTATTCAGCTAAAGATTTAAATAGGCCACATTTTCAGGCTATGGTTGAGCGCATTCAGCAAGGTGGTATTGATGTCCTTCTTGTCTATAAGCTTGATCGCTTAACTCGCTCTGTCCCTGATCTTCATACAATTTTAGCTGAATTAGACCAATACGAATGTAAATTTAAATCCGCTACAGAAGTTTACGATACGACGAATGCAATGGGACGTTTATTTATTACACTTGTAGCTGCGATTGCGCAGTGGGAGCGTGAAAATACAGCAGAACGTGTGCGTTTTGGAATGGAGAAGAAAGTAAAATTAGGTCACTGGAAAGGTGGCACGCCCCCCCTCGGCTACCAAGTAGTAGATGGTGAATTAGCTATTCATGAAGAAGAGGCTCAAATTGTGAAGGATATCTTCAAACTAGCAAGATCGTTAGGTTTTTTCTCCCTTGCCCGCCAATTAACGAATAAAGGAATACCCACTCGAAAAGGTGGACAATGGCATGTCGATAGTGTGCGAGATATTGCCAATAATCCGACATACGCAGGTTACTTAATGTTTAGCTCTAATCCGAAAGACATTAAAAAGCCTCCTCGGGAACGGGTACTGTTTGAAGGCAATCATGAACGCATTATAGATCGCGATGAATTTTGGGACCTACAAGATTTGTTAGAAAAACGCAGAACTTTAGGAGGGAAACGAGAATCGAGCAATTACTATTTTTCCTCGCTATTAAAATGTGCGCGGTGTGGGCATGCGATGTCAGGGCACAAAGCCGGTAAGAAAAAAACGTATCGATGTTCTGGCAAGAAAGCTGGAAAAGCTTGTACCAGTCATATGATTTTAGAAAGCAATTTAGTGCAAACCATCTTAGCAAAATGGGATGACTTAGTAGGTGGACATTTTCAAAGTAATGAAGGAGATGCCACATTTCCTATGGCACAACTCACAGCGTTACAACAAGAATTATCCATTGTTCAAAAACTTTCTCACAAGAAGAAGACAATGTTTGAGCATGATGTTATCGGGCTTGATGAGTTAATTCATGAAAGCGAAAAGCTTCGTAACAAAGAAAAAGAGATTCAAGAAAAGCTAAAAAATTTGAAGCAGCAGGATCAGCGTCAACATGTTGAAATCCGTACTGTTATCCGCAATATTGATACACTATGGCTAAATGCCGATGATAACGAACGTAAACAATTAATGACCACCATCTTCGAACAAATAGTCGTTGATACTAAGGATGATTATACGAGCAGTAAACAAGCCAGAGAAATTATAATTGTTGCAGCTACATAATATGTCTTTTATTGGTGGCGGTACACTTATACCATGGGCGCTCATTCCCGCTGCTGCTATTTGTAACGTCAGTCCATTTGAGCTTGCACGGCGCAATTTATTGCCTGTAGCGATAGGTCTTATTATAACGACCCTAGTGGCGATGCTTTTAATTTAAAGATTGAAGAATATACATTTACACAAAGGCCATCTGTTGTTATCGATTGTCGATTGCAACAGATGGCTGAGTTGTTTTTCATTTTAAGTTCTGATGTTGAAACCCATTTTTAAAGCAATGAAATTATTTTTTCCTGTATACTACATAAAATCGCCAGGTACACTTCGCTAAAGTCAATTGGATCACTTACTAATACATAGTGCGATACCTCTCTACAATTTATAAATGAAGTACTCATCCAATTCTCTTAGCATCTAAATATACATTCCTTCTTTTGATAAGGCGTGTCTGCGATACTCCTTAAAAGACGCCAGTTTTATGCTAAATTCTTATTGTGGAAGGTAATCTTGATTGTTTATAGTTAATTTAGAAGCAAAGAATAGAATTTCTTTATTTATAGCAAAATAAGGTTCTAGAATTTTGTAAAATGCATCCCATTTTTCGTTAGCCAATTCATTATCAAGTTTTATGGCTTCTTCATATAGCTTTTTTAATTGCTCTTTATCAGCTTTACTTAGATCAAATTCAAAATCAGACATGTATTCTTCAAATGTCATCGGCTTGATGAATTGACCAATAAGTTCATGGAATTGATTCCATAGCATTTCAGACAACTCCATATTGTCATCACTTTCAGCTTTTTGAGCATCTTCATATAGAGTTTTTAACTTCGCCATAGTTTCAACAGGAATGTCTAATTCCATCCCTTCCATGTAATCTTCAAAAGTTAGTGGTGGATATAATTCATCAAGATATGGTTGAAGGATTGTATACAACTCATCATATTTTATATTAGCCTTTTCTTCATCACCACTTTTTTCAAGCTTTACCCACTCTTCATAAATAGCTTGAAGCTGTTTTTTATCATTTTCTTTGATAACTATATTTTTCTCACTAAACCCAAGACCTTCTAAATATTGTGCAAAAGTTTCAGGCTGCCAATTAGCTAAAAAATAAGGTTTTGTAATTTTATACATTTCTTCCTGATTTTTTTCAATTTCTTCATATTTCTTTTCAAACGCTTCTTCTGATGCTTGTTTTTCAGCCTCATGTATTGCTTCTTTTTCTAACTTCTTTATTTCACCAAACATTTTTTCTAATTTCTCTAAATCTTCCTTCGTTACCTCTTTAGGAAGATCTTTTTTATACACTTCAAACGTATAGAAGTCTGAATAATCGTCTACTACTCTACCTTCTATAGAAATTTCCTGCCCGACTACTAATTTCAATTTTTCAATTTGTTCTGTAGAAAATTTACTAAAACTTATAAAATATTTTTTACCGTCTATTCCTTTCAAGTTCATTCCATCGCCAAAGATTTCTTTAATAGTTCCAGATATTTTTTGTTCTAATTGAACATTAATATTACTATCCTTTGTTTCTACTGTTGTAGCTCCTACTTGAAGTGGCGTAAGGACAGCCATCCCTAGTGTAAATGCTGAAGCAATCATCCAAGTTTTTTTAAATGGTTTTTTCACACTTTATTTCCCCTTATTTTAACAGATTGGTGTTACAAATAATTATACGCTCTTCGTCCAGCAAATGTTTCAATGATTATCAAAAAAAGTTTTTTTAATTAGAAACTACAAAATTAACTATAATCAGGAAGATTACAGTTATAAAAGCCTCATTGTTCACCAATAATGTCAGTATAAGCAGCTAACTCTTTATCAATTTTTCAATGAACCTAGTATATAGAAGCTTTTTAATGACAGATGCAATATGTTTTGGGTAAACATGTCATAGAAACTCACTAACTAATGAATGGGTCTCAATATTAATTGCTTTTCCTTTCACTCGAGCTCTTATTTAAATTTTTTGCTGTGACATAAATATTCATGCTCTTATTTTCACACATTTGCCCACTCTAACATTATCGTTAAAAAATTTCGGCTACTTTTTACTGTACATCTGTTAAGAAATATATTATATTTTTTGATAATGTTCTCATGTTGATAACGTTTCAGTTAATCCATTGATAACATCTCTTTTCTTCAGATAGGGGGCTCGATTATGCTTAATAAAGCGGAGGTTTTAATGCATCCTGTAAGAATGAAAATTTTACAGGCACTGATGCATAATACAGAAGAAGGTTTAAGTACGTTAGAGATGATTTCTTTAATTAAAGATGTACCGCAAGCTACTTTATATCGCCATATTCAAATATTAATGGATGAAAACATTATTCAAATTGTAAAAGAACGCAAAGTACGTTCTGTTACGGAAAAATTTTATGCTTTAAATGAGGGAGCAGCAAAAATAGACGCGGAGGAGTGGTCCAAGCTAACGAAAAAGAAAAAACTCAACTATATTTCCTACTATCAGGTAGCATTACTGTCTCAATATCAAAATTATTTAAATTTATTTGAAGAAGATTGCATCGAGGATACAGCTACTTTTTCATTACTTGACTTATCTTTAACAAAAGAACAGTTTAACAACTTTCAAAATGATTTAAATGATTTATTAACGAAATACTATAATATGTCCGATTCAAGCAATAAGACTGAAACAAAAACAATTGCAGTAAATATTATTCCAAAATCTTAATTAACTACAACTATCTAGACAAAATAACTGGATTTAAACTGTAAAGAAATGGAGAAGATTAATGAAAAAAGGCAAGTCAGTTGAAAACATAAGAAAATTTATCATGATTATTATAGGCGCAATCGTCGCAGCATATGGACTTGAAGCGGTATTAATACCGAACAATGTTATTGATGGTGGCGTAACAGGTATTAGTATTATGGGTGCCCATTTATTCGGAATTCCGTTAGGGGTACTACTCTTTGTACTTAATATCCCATTTATTTATATTGGCTACAAACAAGTAGGAAAAACATTTGCATTAATGAGTAGTACTGGGATAGCTGCTTTATCGATTTCCACAGTCCTTTTACATGATGTTAAAACAATTTTAGGTCCAGAAGATCCTTTATTAATTGTCTTATCAGGTGGTATGTTACTCGGAATTGGAATAGGTATTGTCTTACGTAACGGTGGTGCATTAGATGGCTCAGAAGTGTTAGCCGTACTATTATCACGTAAAATTCCGTTTTCAGTCGGAGATATTATATTATTTATCAATGCCTTTATTTTCTTAGGGGCAAGCTTTATTTTCGGATTAGAAAGTGCATTATATTCAGCCTTAACGTATTATATTGCGAAAAATGTTATTGATATTATTCAAGTCGGTTTAGAAAAATCAAAAGACGTTCGTGTTGTCAGTGCAAAATCTGAGGAGATTGGTGATGCCATTCAAGCTCGTTTAGGTCGTGGTGTGACTTATACACAAGGGCGTGGCGGCTTTTCAAACGAACCAACTGAAATTTTAAACTGTGTCATTAACCGTATGGAAGAAAATAAGCTTGTGACAATTATTAAAGATATTGATAGCAGTGCTTTTGTCGTTATTTCTGATGTTTCAGAAGTTCGCGGTGGGAATTTCAAAAAACGAGATATTCACTAATACTAGAAGTAAGCAAGGTCATTACTTGCTTACTTCTTTTTATTTATTGCATTAAAGAGTTCGCAATTTTTTTTCATATTTTATACCTTTTATTAGGCATAATGCACCTACTAATACAACAGCTGATGCACCTATTAACGCATATTGATAACTGTCGGTATAGTTGGCCAATATTCCTGCTAGTGAAGGTCCAAGCAATTGCCCTAACGCATAGCCTGCTGTTAAAAGACCTAATATTTTATGACTATTTATAGGGACAATTTGCTTTGCTAAAGTAGTTGCTACTGTTGTAATCCCCATAAATGTAGCACCGAACACAAAAGCACTTGTATAAAGTGTAACAGTATTTGTTGTAAATGCTGGTAGGACAATGCCAAATGTCTGCAACAACATAGCTATGAATAATATTTTTACATAACCCCAACGTTGTGCGAGTTTTGACCAAATAAAGCAAGATGGAATAGCTGTAATCCCAACGACAAACCATACAAAGACTGCATCGCCCTGAAAGCTTGTTGATTCTTTTGCAATGGATACAATGAAAGTTCCAGTAATAATATAGCCGAGTCCTTCTAGACTATAGGCAAGTACTAGCCATTTTATCCACATTGTCGGTAGGGATGTTCGTATTACAGTAGCTTCGCTAGGTTCCTGTTGCACGTTAGGTATAATTGGCTTTATAAAAGCTACAATGAATATTAGCAAGATACTACTGAAAAAGGCTAAGGCAATCCAAGTACCATACCAGTTAAATAAAGCATGTATTGGTGATACAATTAAAGCACTTAATGCAATACCTATCCCAACACCACTATAAAAAATACCTGATAAGTGTGATTTCCTGCTATTTGCTAATTGATCAAGCACTAGGCTTGCAGCAACGACAAAAATAAAAGCACTCATTACACCAGAAATAAACCGAAGCACATACCAAACTAAAATCTCATCAGTGCACCCCATTAAACCAGTTGTTACAATACTTATAACTAATGCTAGTTGTAAGAAGGGAATCCGTTTATATTGTATTTGTAGACGCCCAACAATAATTGCACCTACAAAATAGCCTAAATAATTGCTCGTAGCTAAAAATCCTGCAGTTGCTCGACTAAATGCAAACGCTTCCTGCATGTACGGTAAAATGACCGTATACGAAAAACGACTAATGCCCATTGCAACGATGAATGCAAATACTCCTCCGATTAAATAATGTATTGTTTGCTTGTTCATATTTCCCCTCCCTCTCACATTCACTATAACTAATATTTCGGTATCACAAATAGAGCGGATTATTTATAATAGATATCAAATAAATTGATAGCTGGAGGAAATATCTTGAATTTTAATGATTTATTTATTTTTCGGACAGTCGTACAAGCGGGAAGTTTTTCTAAGGCAGCTGCAGAACTCAATTACTCACAATCTAATATTTCAATGAAAATACAAAATCTTGAAGAATTATATAATGTAACATTTTTTTATCGTGGGCATCGTGGGATTCGTTTGACACCTAAAGGAGAACAATTTTATGAAATCGTATTAAAAATGTTACATCTGTATGATAAATCTTTTGAAATGCTCCATGATACGGGAGAACAAAAAGGTTTTCTGCGTATTGGTTCAATGGAAACTACTGCTGCTCTCCATTTACCAACACTTTTAACTAAATTTCATAAGTCATTTGCACAGATAGAGTTAACAATTTTAACGAGTACATCGACGGAGAATATTAAACGATTAGAAAATTATGAGTTAGACGGTGCATTTGTTACAGGGCCTGTTTATAAAGAACATATTTTAGCAAAGGAATTTATTAATGAGGAGCTTGTAATCATTTCGTCAAATACGCATAAACGAATTGAGAAATTGCGCGATGTAGAAAATTGCACACTTATTACTTTCCGTCACGGCTGCTCTTATCGGGCTATTTTAGAACATTGGTTACATGAAGACGGTGTGCAACCACAGAAAAGAATGGAGTTTGGAACACTTGATGGAATTATAGGCTGTGTAGCTGCCGGACTTGGGGTAACTCTCCTGCCACGTGCAATCGCAGAAAAATATCTGGCTACGCAACCACTCGCCATCCATGTACTGGCAACAAAGCAAACACAAATCCCTACTTGGTTCATTTATCGTCAAGATGATTTTCAACCACCTGCGCTAACACATTTCATTGAATCGATTGGAGCGTACCAACAGCTTAGACAGCTGTAAAAATTGCCGATAATGACAGCCTTCAAAGACTGAGAAATAAGAGATGAAGATACTATTTTTAACAGCCTAACTATACCAAACATCATGCGATCGCTAGCTATACGAGATCAATGTCCAAGGCTACTTCACGACAATCTAAGCGGAAAAAGCTATACTAAATATAGTTATGAAACATTTTGAATTTATGTTATGAAGGAGAACTAAATGGACTTATTTATAGCTAGTGATCGCCAATTGCCAATCCGTTATTATGTAAATGAAGCTATTTGGATTCGCCGTGGTTGTTTTTCACCACCGCAATTAACATTGCCCTTTTTTGTGGAGGTCGAGATCAAAAACACTGTAAATTTACCAATCATCACGCAATATATCCTTGAATTCCAACGTCAATATAAGTACACAGAAATGCAAATTTTAATTAAGGACCAAACTATTTTTGCTGAAATGCATAATATGCTCACTGACCAGTTACTGAGCAATCACATAATTTCCATCTATCCACTTTTACCAAAGTAGTTGTTTGTAGAAAATGGCTTGGTTTTATCATATATTACTATTCAACACGAACTTATAACTAATGCATCATCTAAGATTAATTTTGTAAGTGCATGGTCATTAATTACAAATGGTACTTCAGATGGTTCAACCCAAATTCTAGTACACGATTCATGTTCTCGGAGAAAAGGTAAGCATTCAAGAACATCCATTCTAAAAAATGCCTGATAACCTATTACGGGATATTTACCTTTTGAATTAAACGATGGATTTTCTTTATGGCTCACTTCGATTGCACCTATGTATTGGACTGTTCCCTTTACATATCCCTCTTCATAGGACTCACGAAGTATAGCTTCTTCTATATTCTCCCCTGTTTCTAAGTGACCACCTGGATAATTAAAACCACGATGTTTTATATGTGATAATAATACCTTCCCATCTTTCATACACACGGCATGAACACTTGTCACAATTAATGTATTAGTTAATTTCATTTGAGGCATCCAAGTTAGTTTTACTTTGCCTCCATCCCAGTCAACAATTATAGTCTGCATATATCTCCCCCACTTTGTATATTTATCTTTTATTAAATATCCTTATATTTCCTTTCTATAACCTTTCACAAATCCCTCTTAAACAACAATCTTTTTTTCGTTAGCATCGTTAGCTACATTTAATTTTGAAAAAGCGATGTGGATTTCATCAAATTACAATCATTTTGAGAAACATTAAAAACATAAAATTATCCTTCTCTAAATATGCATACAATTGGGTTAAAAAGAATAGAAACCTAATAGAGAGATAATGCAAAATTTAGCAAATGAAAAATAAAGTGGGGTGTAGAAGAAATGCTTGAAATAAGTGATGCAAAAGAATTAGTACTCGGATTTGTGCAGCATGATCCATTGTTTGTCGTTCTACAACATACACCATTAGAAGAAACACTTTATGGTGATGCTTATTTAACACACATCCATGAAAAAGAATATTATAGTATTTCAGAAGTTGCAGGTTGGTTTGAAATAACGGATGCTATGCTTCGTTACTATATTAAACCTTTTGACCAGTATATTTTTGATAGCGCCTCTAATCATCAAATCACGAATATTCGGTTGGACCTTCCTGCCATTTTACGACTTCGTATGATACTACTTTTAAAGGACGAATACCGTGTAAAAGGCTTAAAACTTATTCTAGGAATTGATGATAGCGGTCAGCAAATTAAACATCAAATTACGGCTACCACTCTTACTTCATCAGATGATTTAGCTCATAAAGTCGATGTTTTAGGAAGTGTCCTACAGCAAATGATACAAACCGGTTTATTTCATATGGAACCTAATGAAAAGCTTGGGACATTGCACATTACGATTAACGAAGATTTTTTAGCTCAAAATGTTCTTTCTTCCGAATCAAGCCGCAAAATCGAAGACATCCAAAATGAAACAAATGAACTGAAACATATAAATAAAAATCTCCAAAAGCAAATGCTAGAGTTACAAGAAGGTAGTGTAAAGGATATCGTAAAAAAAATCCGTGAACGTCATATTGAAAATGAAATCGTTTCAACACTACGCACCGAAGCACTGCAACAATTTTCACTAGAGAATAAGTCAGGATTTTTCACAAAAATTTTTAGATCCTCACAAATTGAAATGGAAAAAGAGCAGTTTGTTGTTAGCTATATTTCACAACATTTAGAAGAACGCTTGGAAGCAGCACTCAATACGTATTACGATACCTGACACACAAACATTTCTGAATTGTTTGTGTGTCAGGCACCTCTGTCGGAAAACGACGTTAATTAAACTCATAATGGGCATGTTGCAGCCTGATAATGGTTCTATTCATGTATTTGAGTACAGTGTTCCCCATAACAGTTGTTAATGGAGCTAACTTCAAAAATGACGATTACAACCGACTATGTATATGGTGACAAAGATACGGCTATTTTTGATATTTTCAGCCCAATGCTTATCGGCTTCTTTGTTTTTTTTTGTTTTTTTAATTACGGGTATAGCCTTATTAAAGGAACGTACTTTAGGAACACTAGAGCGATTACTAGCAATACCAATTAAACGTTTAGAAATTGTTGCAGCTTATCTGATTGGTTACGGGTTGTTTGCCTTTATGGAGACTATTATTATTGTCATATGGCTCGTGTTCCTTATGAATATTTTAATTGCACTTGTATCGTTATCATTAGGCGCACTTTTATCTAGCTTCGCTGCCTCAGAGTTTCAAATGATACAATTTATACCCGATTGTTATTGTGCCACAAGTATTTTTTTCTGGTATTTTCCCACTTGACAATATGGCGCAATGGTTACAAAACATTGGTCACATCATGCCATTGTATTATGCAGCTGATGCATTAAATGCCGCTATGTATAAAGGATATTAATTTAATGAAATTCTAGTAAATTTAGTGATTCTAGCCTACTTTGCAATTGCCTTTATTATTTAGCTTAATAAAATATCGTTCATTATGACATTCTCTGCCTGCGATTATTGGCAGAGTTTTTTTGCTTAAGCATACAACAAAAATAGGAAATAAAACCATTTTGAAGGAGCATTTTTTGGTAGATTAATTTATAATAGATTCAATAGAATTATTACTAACAAAAAGGTGTGACCTTATGAGTGCAATAATGGAAATACAAAACATTTCTAAACAATATAAAGCCAAGAAAGTTTTAGACAATATTTCTTTCTCCATTTATTCCGAGGAAATTGTAGCGCTTGTAGGGAAAAATGGCTCAGGTAAGAGTACGCTATTAAAAATTATTGGAGGCATAGTGGATTGTGATTTTGGGGAAGTGAACAAGCATGTACCATCTTTAAAAATTGGGTACGTACCAGAAGTTACTCCTTCTCAGCTATTCTTTACGCCAGAAGAGTATCTTTTTCATATGGGTAAAATTAGCGGCATACCTAAAAAAAAATTACAACAAAAAATAGAAGACTTACTCAAAATGTTTAAAATGCAAGAAGCTCGTACAACAAGAATGATTAATTTTTCAAAAGGCATGAAGCAAAAAATCATGATCATGCAGGCGATGCTTGAAGAAACACATCTTCTCATCTTGGACGAACCCCTATCTGGACTTGATCCTCGTGCTCAAAATGATTTAGAAAACATCCTTTTGTCCTTAAAAGAAAATGGCTACAGTATCGTTTTAACATGTCACGAAACAAAATTATTAGAAAATCTTGTGGATCGGGTCTTATTAATTCAAGATGGCCAAGTGATGCAAATGGAGGCATTCTCGGAAACCGCTATTCCAAGCAATCAATTAGTTTTTGAGTTTCCCAGTCAAAGTTCACTGGAGGAATGCCTTCCTCTTATTCAAATCAAACAGATGCGCACATTAACTAATGGCTATCAAGAGATAATGGTAACGGTTAGCCAGGAGAATACCGATAAGATCTTATTGGCATTACTCCAGCGAAAGGCTGCCATTAAACAGCTTATCCCTATAAATCATAAGAAGGACCAATTTTATAACCATTTCTAGGAGGTTTACAGGTAAATGATGAGTTTATTGCACTATCAAATGATAAATTATCTAAGAACTTATAAATATATCCCCCCTTTTTTTATTTTCATTTTATGTACGGTAGTCAATTATGCATTTGTGCCAAATCCAATATTAGATAGTTACTCGTTTACTTCGACTCTTCTCTTCTTGTTAATGGGATGGTTTACAGTAACAATATTTCATGCAGAGGATGAAGGACAAAAAGTAATAACTATACTACATTCTAAAGGGGAAAAAGCGTATTTTCGAGCGCTTTATTTGATTTGTATGGCGATTGGATTTTGTCTCAGCTGGGTGTCAGTAATGTACCCTATTATGATAGATGCATTTGGTGAGAAGCCAAGAACTTTACATATAGTATTGGGCTTCTTAGCTCACTTTAGCCTATCGATTCTTGCTACTGGACTCTCTGCTCTTTTCACAAGGGACCTGGTGAAAAATAAACAAAATTCTTGGTGGGGTGTTCTTAGTATTCTAATCATTTCAATAGCAATTGTCTCCTTGAAACATGAAGTAAAAGGTTTTATATGGCTATTCCCCCCTGTACATCTTTCTTTAGAAATGATGAGTTCAGATGATAGCCTTCAAGCAATACCAGCCATCTTTTATTGGCAATTTATTTGGATTTTTATTTATAGCTTGCTACTAATACGTTTATTCTTCTTTATGTTGCATCGTAAAAAGAAAATATAATAAGTGCCAGACACCCAAACAATTCTGAAAATTGCGAGTGCCTGGCACCTAAATTATTAGTCTAGTAATCCTTTTAACTGCTCAATTTCAGTAACTGTTAGCTCTGTTAATTCTACGATTGTTTCAACATCGGTGTTTCTTCTTAATAATTTCAATGCTATTTCCGTCTGCTTCTTTTTTTCTCCGTGTTTGATACCTTGTTCAATGCCCTGCGCAATGCCTTGCTCTATTCCTTGTTCTATTCCTTTTTCTATCCCTTTTTCTATCCCTTTTTCTATTCCTTGTTCTATTCCTTGTTCTATTCCTCGTTCAAATCCTTTTAATAGCCCTTCTTTCTCAGCTATATATTTAGTATCTTCTAGCTTCGCCGCTTCATCAAGGATATATTTCAAACGAGATTGGTAGGCATAATAATCTTCAGGTGACCGACTTAAATCTTGCCAAACATTAAAAGCATTGAATAACTCCTCATCTTTCATGGCGAGCTCCTCCAATTCCAAATAGATTTCTTCATAGACTTTCTCTTTGCGTCCATCGACCATTCCTATTAGCATTAACCATTTAGCAAGTACATTTTTACAAGAATTTAATTGCTTTGCATACCATTGCTTTATAAATTTATTCATGTCGATAAAATGAATTTCGAGCACATCATCCATTTTAAACTTCTCAAAATTGTCGTAAAGTTGGAAAATAGAATGATAATTATCTGTTTGTTCAAATAAACTAAAATTACAAATATTGATAGTAATTGTTGGTCGTAGTTTATGGTAACCCATTCCTTTACGAAGCTGAGAAGTATAAATTCTTGACCAATAATACAGTGTTCTTTTCATCATATCGTATTGATTTGTTAGTTGAATTTCAACATTAATAAATAAGTCATTTTGTGTTTTAACTAGAATATCCAAGCGTGATTGCTTATCATCTACATGCTCGCTACCAAATTCTTGCCTCATAAAAGAAATCTCATTAATAGCGTTGTGGCCAGTGCGATTTAAAATAGCATTTAGGAAAGCCACAGTAATGTTTTTATTCTGCTCAGTGCCAAAAAATTGTTTAAATGCATAATCTACCTTTAAATCTACAAATCTCTCAAGTGGGATTTTACGTAAAGTCTTTACACTCATTCGCATCACTCCAATTGATTTACCTCAATTATAACATTTTGTCGATTTAGGAAAAAATGAAATAGGCTTAAATCATTTGTTACTGCTAAGCCATAAAAAAACAATCTCCTTTTTAAAAAGGAAATTGTTCATGAATCATGATTGATTTTCAAGCAAAAAATCTAAAAATGTTTCTTCTGACATTACATGAATGTTATTTCTTCTTAGTAGTGCCGTTGTCACACCTACCCCCACTATTTTGGAATCATTAAAATGACCATTATAAATCACTGCACTACCACAAGAAGGGCTGTTTTCTTTTAATATGACCGTGGTAGCGCCTATTTCAAGCGCTTTCTGCAATGTCCCATATGCTCCTTTAATATAAAGCTCAGTTACATCCCGACCAGATTTTTCTAACACAACAACTTTTCCATTAAGGACATCCTCACCGTCTCCACCAACAATTTCTGCTGGTTCTCTTGGTGTAGTAAATCCACCCATTAATTCTGGACAAACTGTAATCGCTTTGTTTTCTTTTACAAGCTGTTGGATGCTTTCATTTAAACTATCTGTACCGTTATAACGTACCTTTAACCCTGCTAAACAGCTACTTATTAACATAATAATCTGGTGCCTGGCACACAAACAATTCTGAATATTTAGAGTGCCTGGTACCCTAAACTCTTAAAACATTTGTTGAACTAATAATGGAATTTCACTTAATTCGTCGATATTATAATCTGCTTTTTCTGTTGGACTTGCATCATTTCTTTTCCAAACCGCTATCATTCCCACATTTTTGGCGGCCTCTATATCGTTCATTGCATGATCGCCAACAAACATACTTGATGCGGCATTTACTTTTAATTTAGTTAAAGCACGTGCAAATATTTCAGGGTTTGGCTTTTTCATGTCCTCCCATTCAGAAATCAAAATGACCTCAAATTTTTGCTCGATGCCAAGAGCTTGTATATTATCTAGTTGGAATTGCCCGTAACCATTCGTAATTATGCCAAGCTTGATATTTTGTTGTTGTAATTCATTAAGCATACGATGCAGATGCTGAAAAGGAATACAATAATGCTTGAAGTTGGAAACATAATCATCAAGTAACTCTTTTACTGGATAATCTGTTAAATTAAATTCATTTATCAATTGTTTATAAACTTTATCCTTCCAAACGTATCCATTATTGTCCAGTTCGATAAATCGACTGATATAGTCCTCTTTTGGAATACTTGAGAGTTTAGGAGCTAGACGTTCATATTGATGTGAAACAAAAGCAATCAGTGACTTCTCTCTGTCTAACAATGTACCATCTAAATCAAACAGCACACTATTTCGGTGCCTGGCACACAAACAATTCAGAATATTTTGGGTGCCTGACACCGTAATTAAGGTGTAGACTGTGCGTTTAAATTTGCTACCTTCTCTTGCTGTTTCATGACGATCCATTTACCGCATAACATTACTATCAATGCTAAAAATACAATAACTCCTGCAAAGATGAGTGCTGCTTTATAGCTGTTGTATATTACTACAAGCTGTCCAGCAATTATTGGCCCTATTATTTGTCCGAATGCATAAAATGTTGTTAATACTGACACGACTGGGCCACTCTGGGTTGGAAAAAGCTGTCTAGCATATGCGGTTGTTAATGTTACAATGCCAACGAATGTTAAGCCAAATAAAAATGAAGACAATAAGACACTCCACACTGTTTGTGAAAATACAGGTAACAAAATCCCTAGCACTTGCAATATGTAAGCCACAAACAAAATTTTAATTGCAGAGAACTTTTCTAATAAAACTGTCCAAACGGGAGCAGATGGAATTGCCGCTACTCCAACAATGACCCAGCTATAAGAAGAATACGCTTGGAGCGATGGGATGTTATGAATAATATCTACTAAAAATGTCCCTGTAATAATATAGCCAAGCCCCTCAAGCCCATATGCAGCAATTAGCCAAGGCATAAAACCTCGCGACATTTTTGTATCAGACGATTTAGAAACTTTCACGCTATCGTGAACTTGTAAATTTCTCCATAAGATAAATGTGATAATTAATAAAATTGCTGATAAAATTCCTAAGCCAATCCAAGTACCTTGCCAAGCAAAACGTACTTCAATGAAAGGTACGAACAAGCCAGATATGGCAATGCCAAGCCCTATACCGCTAAATAAATAACCTGACCACTTTGTCAGTGACTGTTTAGCTAAATAATCCATAATAATACTAGATGTTAAAACAAATATAAGCCCTCCTGTAATCCCTGCAACTAAGCGCAGGATAAGCCAAACACTATAAATTTCAATTAGCCCCATAAGGACAACAGAAATGACGTTTAACACAACACTCAACAGTAAAAAATTTTTCTTTTGTCGATAGATAAAACCAGCCCACAATGCACCAATAAAATAACCAATATAATTACTGGATGCTAAAAAGCCGGCAACATTAAATGAAAAACCGACATCCTCCCGCATAAATGGCAAAATAGGTGTAAAAGCAAAACGGCTAATGCCCATTGCTACTACGAGCAACAATACTCCTCCAAATAATACCCCTATATGTTGACGATTCATCGCATCCCCTCCCCTTTTATTGTTAATAAAAGGATACTTAATGAACATTAATAAAGCAAACATATAATTTATAAAATTTTTCCAGTATTCAATTTATAAAACAATATTTTATCTATGTTGCACCGATTTTTTTTACAAAAAAGACTCAAGTATTTACACTTGAGTCTTTTGGTAAATCTATTTAATTAATAATTGGCTCTTAAACTAATGATGATAAATAAAATGATCAAAAAAACGAGAAAACATAATCCCAATATAATAATAACTTTTTTACCATACATACTTAATCACATTCCCTCTAAAAATTAATTGAATGTTAAAAGTGATTGGTATTTTACAACTTTACTAGTTGATTTAATTACCATTTTCCAGGAAACTCCTACTTTATTTAATACAGCAACATTAATTTCCAAGCGTCTTCGATAGTCTCCACCACCTTTAATTGATAATAATTCTCACTTATATTTTATTTAAAAATCCCTAGGATGCCAACCCCTCAGTTCTCTCCCACATCACTATATATTTCCATTCCATAAAATTGTTGTAAGACTCTTTTCATTTTAAGTTAATTCCCCTTATATCTCTATTAAATCAAAAAGCTTTTATTCGTTTTTTTATAGACTTTACAGTTTAATTGTCCTATAATATTCCCTGCTGATACTAAAAAACGAACGTTGAGGTGTAAACCATGAGAGAATATACGCAAATTTTTAAAGGGACGGCTTTTTCAAGTAAGTCTCCAAAAGAAGTACAAATTTTAAAAGATTATCTATTTTGCATTAATGCTGACGGTATGATAGAGAAGGCTGTTGCTCCCGAACATCCGGATTATCAACCATTACTTAATACATACGAAGGGAAAGAAAACTTCCACCAACTAACTGACGGACAGTACTTCTTCCCAGGCTTTGTCGACTTACATGTACATGCACCGCAATGGGCACAGGCTGGAACTGCTTTAGACATCCCTCTAAATGACTGGCTGAACACATATACCTTTCCAATCGAATCTAAATTCTGTGATTTAGCATTTGCCAAAGAGGTCTATGAAGATTTAGTTAGTACCCTACTTGCCAATGGCACAACTACATCGTTATACTTTGCAACTGTCCATAAAGAGGCGAGCTTATTGTTAGCTGAAATATGTGCAACAAAAGGACAACGTGGTCTTGTCGGGAAAGTTGTCATGGATGACCCTGAACAAAATCCTGAATTTTATCGTGATGCAAACACAGATACAGCATTAGCAGACACAGAAGAATTTATTTTAGCTGTTAAAGAATTAGCAAAAACTACAAAACAAGGTGTATATCCCGTTGTAACGCCTCGCTTTATTCCAAGTTGTACAGATAGTGCATTAAAAGGTTTAGGTGAATTGGCTGCTAAATATGATACTCATATCCAATCTCACTGTAGTGAGAGCGATTGGGAGCATGGTTATGTACAGGACCGCTTCAACAAAAATGACGCCTATGCGTTACATGACTTCGGTCTATTAGGTGATAAGTCTGTTATGGCACATTGCAATTTTTTAAACGATGAAGATGCAGAATTATTTGCTGAAACAGGTACAGCGATCGGTCATTGTCCAATCTCAAATGCTTATTTTGCTAACAGTGTCATTCCAATTGCCCGTTTCCATTCAAAAGGGGTGGATATTGGTTTAGGATCAGATATTTCGGGTGGCTTCTCTCCGAGTCTTTTCGATAATGCAAAACAAGCTGTTATGTCATCTAGAATGTTGGAAGATGGTGTTGATACAGCGCTACCTGCAGACAAACGTGGCGTGCCACATTCACGCATTACAATTAATGAAGCATTTTATTTAGCAACAGCTGGCGGTGGAGAGAGTTTAAGCCTACCAGTTGGTCGCTTACAAGAAAACTTTACGTGGGATGTTCAAGTAATCGATACAAAAATAGCATCTGCCAAACTTCCAATCTATGATAACAATGAAGAATTGATCGATATCTTCCAAAAAATCATGTATCTTGTTCGTCCTGAAAATATTCGTGAAGTGTGGGTGCAAGGTACTAAAGTTCATGAAAGAAGCAAATAATTTAACGCGAACAATGCTCTCCCCTTCGCTGTAGCAACAGTTGGAGATTACGAACCAAGAAAGATTCAAATACTAATCATCATATAAAAACTTAAACTTTGAGGTGTACATCTTAGTGGAAACGCAAAAAAACAATCTAGCAAACGATAAAAGTAATACCACGCATTTAACCGTTTTACCCGATGAAAAAGTGCCATTTAGCCAATCAGTTCTTCTAGGTTTACAGCATGTTATGGCAATGGACGTCTATGTAGTTCCCTTCCTTATTGCGATGTTAATAGGTTTGCAATCAGGTCAATCAAGTGCATTGATACAATCGACTTTTATTGCAGCAGGGATTGCGACGATTGTTCAAACTCATTTCTGCATGAAGCTACCGATCGCACAAGGGCCATCTTATGTACCACTAGGCGCAATTGTCGGTATATATGCAGCTAGTGGCAGTGGCGAACTTGGTTGGAGCTCTGTATTAGGAGCAAGCTTAATTGGTGCCATTTTTGTCATTATTTTAGGCTATACAGGTATTTTCAATAAAATTGTTAAAATTTTTATTCCTCCAATTGTAGGAGGTACAATTATTTTCGTAGTTGGATTATCGCTAATGCCAGTTGGTTTAAGTAGTAATATTTTTGAAGGTGCTGGTGCTACGATAAACCAAAATATTTATTTAGCTCTTATTTCAGCTATCGTATTAATTGTTTGTGTAATGCTAGGCTCTGTGTTCCGTCAAAAAGGTCGTGCATTTCGTATCGCATCTGTCATTATCGCGTTACTTATAGGTTGTATCGCTGCAAATATAATGGGTGTATTAGATTTATCAGCAGTTGGAAAAGCAAAGTGGTTTAGCTTACCACAAATTCCTTTTGCAGATTTTGGCTTTACATTTAACTTTTCATCTATTTTGACAATGATCATTATTTACATTGTATTAATGGCTGAAACAACAGGTACATGGTTTGCGGTTAGTAATGTCATTGAAAAACCATTGACAGATAAGCAAATCAATCGTGGGGTAATCGGAGAAGGTATTGGCTGTTTCATCGCCTCATTATTAGGTTCGACACCAGTAACAGGCTATTCAACGAATGCAGGTGTTATTTCCATTACAGGTATTGCAAGCCGTCGTGTCTTTATTGCTGCAGGTGCTTGGTTTATTTTGTTCGGTTTTTCTGGTAAATTAGCTGCATTAATTTCTGCTATTCCATCGGCAGTTATCGGTGGTGTCTTCGTTATCGTTTGTGGCATCATTGCGATTAGTGGGTTACAAGTAATGAAAAATGAACGCATCGGCGAAAAAGAAATGTACGTCATCGCTGTACCAGTCATTTTAACATTAGCGCTAACATTACTACCGAAAGATTTCTTATATTCTTTACCAACAACGGTTCAATATTTATTCGGCTCTCCCGTAGCAACCGCTGCTCTAGCTGCCATTCTTTTAAATAAAATATTACCGAACGTTAAATAGATTAATATAGTATGAGACTGTAGATAAACTTACAATGTGAGTTTGCCTACAGTCTCTTTTGTTTCGTTCAATTAACGAAATAAATAATGCTATGATGGATTTACTGCAATAATATGAATGGAAAGAGAACGATATTGAAGTAAGACTAAAAGGTTCCCACGATATTAGCGAAATAGGATCGCCATTACTGCAACTATAATGAATGAAGACGGCACAATTGAAAATGTTGATTGAAGAGGAAAAAATAACGATGCCTTCTAAAGACGGATATTATATTATGAAATCCATGCTTTAAATTTGTATTTGATGGGAATGTAGAATATTTAGGATCATCCACAAAGCAACTGCCTATGGACTTCAATTGCTTTGAGTAAGATGTATACGAAAACTAAATAATTGCAATAAAAAAGACAAAATACCTTAAGAGTGCCACCCTCTTAAGGTATTTTGTCTTTTTTATGTTGACTCTTTCGTAGTTTGTTCAAAATCACATAAATCAATCCATTTTTGAATAGACAGGATGACTTCTTGAAACGCTAAGCCGTTCGGTGTTAACGCATATTCTACTTTTTTTATCGATGAATCAATATATTTTTTCTCAATTAGTCCTGCTTGAACAAGCTCATTTAATCGTTCTGTTAGCAAACGATCAGAAATGCCAGGGATAGTGGCATGTATTTCATGATACCTTTTTGGACCAGGCAATAACGTATAGATGATCATGCCCATCCAACGTTTTCCTATAAATTCAATTGCCTGATGGTAGCTACTACATATATGTGAACAATTAGATTTAGTCATATAATAACCTCCCATTTTTAAATTCCGTATTTCTATTGTAACACATAAAATTTTTTATTTGACGTATAAACTTACTAATGGTAAGATTCTAATTATCAACTTACCATTAGTAAGTTTTAAGGAGGACATTATGTCAATAACAAATAACAAAGCGAATCTATATACAATCATGGAGGATCGAAAATCAGTGCGTGTTTATGATCCTACTTTTAAAATACCTCAAGCAGAGCTTGAAGAAATCATTCAAGAAGCAACAAGTGCACCGTCATCTAGCAATCTACAAGCATGGAGATTTCTTGTTATTCAAGATGAAGCAGTGAAAACAGAGCTTCGTGCTATTGCCAATAACCAAGAACAAGTTGAAACATCATCAGCAGTTATTGCGGTGTTAGGAAATGCCGAAATGTATCAACAAGTTGAACAAATTTATACACAAAATGTCGCAGAAGGTCATATGGGTGATGCACAGAAGGATTTAATGATTGCGAATACCCTACGCACTTACCCATCTGCCCCATTAGAAGTACGAAAAAATATTGCTACATTTGATGCAGGTCTTATTTCAATGCAACTTATGCTTATCGCCAAAGAAAAAGGCTATGATACTGTGACAATGGGCGGTTTTGATAAAGATAAATTTGCTGAACGATTTGAATTACCAGAGCATATTTTCCCTGTAGTCCTTATTGCTATCGGTAAAGGTGCTGCACCTGCTTATGGCTCGTCTCGTTTACCGTTAAAAGATATTGCTCGTTTTATTTAAAACAAACGAAGAGGCTGAGACATAACTAGCTTATATTAAGAGAAAGAGAAATCGATGACATCCGATTTCTCTTTTTTTCTTTGGTATACTATATCCTTGTAAACGTCCAAGTATCTCCAAAAATTTTCTGGCAGTAATGCAAAACCCATTTCGTTTCAACCTTTGATTCTCCATAAACAGGAAAATAGAAACGCAAATTAGGCCATAAAAACTAAAAACTGGTTCCTTATTTTATTGAGGCTTATTTCCAGCCTCCCTATAATTGAGAACGAAGAAGTTCGAATTTATGCATTGCAGCGCTTTGTCTGACATCCACTTGCTCATTTAATTTCGCGAGATTATTATTAAATGTATGAAATTTGCTTGTAGAATTGGCATTAAACATACCGTCTGCTGAGTAGTTATATGGATTCGCTGGCTCATTTACACCGTAAAATGGATTATAAGGATTAGCCGTAAGTGAAGAAAGCGAGGCAGCTTTTGTATAAGTTTCTGATTTTTGCGGGTCGTGCTTTTTTACGATTGCCTCCACATCTGACTTTTGTTGTTCAGATAATTGGATTTTTGGATTGGATAATACGGATTGTGCATATTTAGCAACAGTTGCGCTATGGTTTGATGTAATATACATAGAAAACATTCCTTTCGTAAATAATGAATTTAAAATTTGTTACTAATTTCATTTAATTTACTATAAATATTATAGAAGTTAGCATTGTTACTTGACTTATTTTTTGGGTAATAAAAGTTACTTAGATAATTTGATGAATTAAATGTACTTAGATTAAACCCATTTGTTAAATTATCTAAAGGGTTAGAGGAAGTTCCTAAAAAACTATTATTGATACCTGACATTAATAAATCACTAAAGCCTGCACTATTCATACTAGCAGCACCAATTAATTTCCACATTTGACTGTTTTGCATAGTCAGAGCATCTGTTTTAGCCACTTCTTTAGTAAAATGTTGCGTTGTCTCATTTAAAACTTCTTGGAAAGTCTTTTTTTGTTGCGCAGACAAATTTAATTTTGGATTACTTACGATTTTCGCTAAATAACTTTGGATAGGCAAATAACTATTAGTATAGATGGACATACAATCACCTCGAATTAAAATCTTACTTTTTATTTCGACGCAACTAGTCTGAAATATTTAAATGTGTCATGAAAAACGTTTTACATGTCATGAATGAAAATACTCTCTATGCTTAGCATAGAGAGTAAAAGGATTATAATTGTGCATGAAAATGTAGCAAAACATGTAATTCAAACACTTGATGGTCTGTATTGATTTGAATGTCCCCATTATATTTTTTGGCGATATCTTGTATAATTTGAAGACCAAGCCCACCCCGATAGTTGTTTTCATTCACAAAAGAGGGTATTGGGTTTTTAATTGTTAAAATATACGTACATTTATGCTGTATCGAATGAATACAAATCGAAGCACTAGGGCGATTTTTTGTAGCAGTCAGTGCGTTGTCTAGTGCGTTATGAAGAATAATACACAAATCATATACATCGCAATGTTCATAGCTTGGATACGTGAACGTAGACTCAATCACAACAGATTGTGCCTGCGCTTTTTTTATTTTTTCTTGAATTAATAAGTCAACAACCGCATGACCAGTAACAGAAGGAGTCACTTTTGAATCCATCTGCTGTTGCATACTGTTTAAATAAATACTAGCTTCTGTTAATTGTTTCGTTTCAATAAGCCTCTCTACTGTTGCCGAATGGTTTTTTACATCATGTTTTAACAGTTGCATGTCTTTGTATAGGGCATCGATACTTTGAAGATGGGCTTGTAGTTGCTGGGATTGATTTACAAGTACTAGCTGCTTTTGCTGCTGTACACGTTGTAAGTCCAGTTTTTGCACTAAAATAAGCACACCAAACATTGCTACTATTGTGATGCAATTATGGACTCCCCAATATTTTAAAAACTGATTAATAACGTCTGGGTCGATTGGGTCGCCTATGACCTGATGATATTTGTTCATCATAAAATAGCTCGACATTCCAATAAGTGGCGGAAGAATAAGTAGTAAAATTTCCCGATTTGCAAACATACGTGGATGCATATGTATACATTTTTCGTAAAAATGAATGACACACCATAGACCAATGATGTATAAAGCAAGTAGCACAAGCATCATCCAAATTGTATAGCTAAAGTACCCTATTGTTACATCGAACAGGTGGGGAATAATCCATTTTTCTACTAAGAAAAGCGATAGGTCACTAATTGGGCGGTACAAAATAATGACAATCGTTGGTGCCATCCACCGTATTGAAAAATAAGTAATGACAATGAAGAACTTTAAATAGACAGAGTTATTTTTTAGTGGTAGTAATAATAAAAAAGCAGTTAATGATGCAAATAAATAGACGCCAAAATTTGAAATATCACCTATAAACCATTCTAGTACCATAACCGTGATAAAATAGCCGATTGAAATAATTAGTAAATACGAATGCTGAATAAAAATTCGACAAAAACGGTAGAAAAAATAGGCTGTACAAATTTGCATAGACCAATTAAATATATTATTTACCATTTCAAAGTAACTATAACTAATCATGTATGTATATATCCTTTTTGCTGTATGTAATCCATATAAGTTTGAATGAACTGTGTATATTTCTTTTGCGAAAGTGTTAATATAGTTCCATTATCTAGTATAATTTGTTGCTTAGTATAGCTTGTAATATAGTTGAGGTTGACTAAATAAGAACGATTGATTCGGAAAAAGCTGTTGCCGAGATTTTCTTCATACTGTTTGAGTCGCCCTATAAATGTGTATGAGCTATTTTCTATATGCACTGTTAGTTTACGACCGAATACTTCAATGTAGTAGATTTCGTGGTAAAAAACTTTTTTTAAGTCAAAGCCAAATTTAATAACAAGATATGGGGAATCTATAGATTGACTAGAACGGTTTTCAAGTGCTGTATGTAATACCTCGTATAATTTTTTCGTGTCAAATGGTTTCAATAAATAATGAAATGCTTGAACATCAAATGCTCGGAAAACATATTGTTCAAAGGCAGTTACAAAAATAATTGGGTTTAGCTGCTGGCGAGCTCTTAATTTTTCAGCTACGGTTATACCTTTGATATCAGGCATTTCGATATCTAAAAATAATACATCAAAAGAACCGACTTGATTTAATAATTCAAGCCCATTTTGGAATTGTTTAATTTGGGCGTTAGGGTAACGTAGTTTAATTTTAGATGCAATCGCGTTCGTTATTGCTTTTTCATCATCGCATATCCAAATATTCAAAGAAATCACCTCTCTTGTTCGAAAGTCTATCATTAAAATGTGGAAAGTCAAACGGTCCCAGGCTACATCCAAAGAAAGCACCCGCTGAGACGAACATTAACGTGAACCGCAAAAAAGTGTTAGATTGATCGTAGTCAATCTAACACTTTTCTTGGTTTGTCCAAGCACATTTTAATCATTAATTATGCTTAAAAACTCATGCCAATGATTTAATCGCGGCAATGCTACAAGCTGATTATACGATTGATTTTTTAATATTACTTTCGTCTTAATACCTTGTAGCGTTTCTAACACTGCCGGTTTATCATCAACGTAAACATCTAAATCAAGTTCTTTAATAATAGCTACTTTCTCCACATCCTGCATACCACAATAGAAATGACCCTCTTCTACAGGGAAACCTTGCGCTTTCATCCATTGTTGTGTTTGTTGACAATATTGCTTTGGACGTGACGTAATATAATAAATTTCATGTCCTTGCTGATGTAATGCTTGCAATGTTTCAAGGGCCGCTTCGAAAATTTGACAATCCGTAAAATAGATTTCATCCAAAGAGCTGTTCCACATTGCAGAGCCTTCTGCATCCGTTAAGCCAAAGGGCTCATGAATTTCTACCCTTTGCAAAGCTTGAAAGGTTTCGTCTGTTATATTTTTGCCTAGCTTTTTATTATAAAGCGAAAAGGCATGTGCACGTAAATCGATCAGCGTATCATCTATATCAAAGCCAAATTTCATCTATATTTTCTTCCTTTCAAGATGCCTGGTCTATAAAGTGAAAGGCAAAAGTTTGTTCTTTTTCAATTTGTTGCGCTAATACTTCTTCAATCGCCTGTTCTCGCAGTTGCTGAAAATCTCTCACATTAAACTGTTTAATCGAATCTTCATTTATTAAAGACGCAAGACAATCAGCATCCTTTAGCGCGCTATTTAAGCCGAATGCGCCAGTAGGTGTCATCGTATGAACGGCATCGCCTAAAAGGACAAGTCCTTGTGTCCCCCAACAGTCACAATGACTACTAAACACATCAAGTAAGACAAAATCTTGCCATGAACGAATATGGTGAGTAACGGTTTCCTCTAATTCAGGAAAAGCCTTTATAAGCTGGCTAATAAACGGAGTAATTGCCTGTTTTCTGAGCTCTGGAAAATCACCCTGTTTAATATTCCAACCAATTTGAATATAGCCCCCTGTCTGTGAGAAAAGCGACAATTGCATATCATTGATGAGCGCCATTTTAATAGCTGGCTCCCAATCTTGAGGTGCAGGAATTTTTGCCCATAGTAAATCAAAACCATGCTTGTGCTTTTGAATGGCAATATGTGCACGCTTGCGAATTGTAGAATATCGGCCATCAGCACCTATTATAAGCTGGCTCTTAATTTCAATCGTTTCTTCGTCCTTTGTCGCGATAACACCGACATATCGTCCTAAAGAATCTGTCTTTAGTGTTGTCACCTTTGTATTTAGGAAACACTTAAAATTTTGGAAGTGAGCTGTATGTTGAAGTATTCCTTTAAGCAAATGTGCTTGGGGAACGTGAATACCTAAATGTCCTACAGAAGCATCTGGAAAAATTGTTTTAAACGCTTCGCCCTTCGCATAATATTCTAGTTTTTCCATTCGTAATAAGCCAAGAGCTTCTATTGCTTCAAAAAGATGATGATTTTTAAGAACAGTCTCTCCCTCTTCATTTAAATGTTCACCGCGAAAAGCCTGCCCAAGTGCGGAGCTTTGCTCTAGCAGTATCACGGACAGACCCTTTTTCGCTAGCAAATACGCAAGAAGTGCACCACTTGGTCCAGCACCTACTATACATACATCCGCTTGAAAATTCACTTACCTTCACCTTTTTTCGGATAAGCAATAATGCGTAAATCTTGCCCTACCTTATCGAAAGAAGCAAATTCTACATCCCACGCTTCATCCATTGTTGCCGCATTATAGCCCGCAAATGGCGTTAAAGATAAACTTCCACCTAGAACTTTAGGTGCTACGTAAATAACGTATTTATCGATGGCTGCACTTTGTAAAAATGAAGCATTAATCGCACTACCACCCTCGACCAAAATATCAGTTACCCCATGCAAATAAAGTTTTTCTAACATATCATCAATATGAAGACCTTCATTACCATTTCGAACAGGTAGAACAGTGACACCTTTAGACTCTAAAGTGTCGATTTGCTCTTGCATAACATCCTCACTGCATACAATAATCGTTTTCGCTTCTTCTACATTTAGAACATTGGCATGTGCAGGTGTACGAAGAGAGCTATCCATAATGATGCGTATTGGATTTTTACCGTGGCGATCGTTTAGTCTCGTCGTTAAAGATGGATTATCAGCAATCACTGTTCCAACGCCGACTAATATTGCATCTACTTCGTGACGAATATGGTGGACATCCTCTCGAGCTTCTGCACCAGTTACCCATTTAGAATGCCCCGTATGCGCTGCGATTTTCCCATCTAATGTCATAGCGTATTTTGAGATAATAAAAGGTCGTTTTGTTATCATATTGTGTATGAAGCGTTCGTTTAAACGTCGTGATTTTTCTTCTAACACACCTACCTCAACCTCAATACCTGCATCACGCAATAATTGAATACCATTACCTGCTACTGCTGGATTAGGATCTTGCATCGCTACTACAACACGGCTCACTTCTGATTCCTTGACTAAATTAGCACAAGGGGGCGTTTTACCGTAATGTGAACATGGCTCAAGCGTTACATAAAGAGTAGCACCTTTTGCATGCTCGCCTGCCATACGAAAGGCATGCACTTCCGCATGTGGTTCCCCCGCTTTTCGATGTAAACCAGTGCCTACGATAACACCATCTTTTACAATAACAGCTCCTACAAGAGGATTGGGGTTCGTATTCCCTCTTGCACTCGCTGCCAAATCTAATGCTAACTGCATGTATTTTTCATCTGTCGTCATCTTTGTACCCTCCACTTACTTCACTTCCGGATATGACCAGATTTTTCTACCTTAGTATCTAAATAAAAGCGATTTGTCTCAGTCAAACCTCCCCATAATGGGATATGTCCATCTGCTGCTAAACCGTGCATCTGTAAAGCAGATAGCTTCTTCGGATTGTTTGTAATCAATGTAGCAGGCTTCGAACGAAGAGCCGTTAATACCGTAACCGCTTCTTCATACGAACGCGTATCATCTTGGAAGCCAAGTGCAAGGTTTGCTTCTACAGTATCTAAACCTTCTTCCTGTAATAAATAAGCAAGAGATTTAGAAAATAGACCGATGCCACGTCCTTCATGATCGGCTAAATAGAAAATCGCTCCGCACCCATGATCGACAATCATTTTCATAGATTCATGTAATTGATAACCACAGTCACAGCGTTGGCTACCAAATATATCGCCAGTATGGCAAATGCTATGCATGCGGATTAAAGCATTTTCTTCACTGGCGAAATCACCGTAAACTAGTACGGATGATTGCTGAGAAAATGCTAAATTTGCCGTTGCTAGCCCATCCATTATTTCTTCTTTTGACAAATTGCCATCAACCTTTAACCAGTTATACCATTGAAAAATCGCTGAAAATCCACCTTGCTTAATAGGTAACTTTACTGGACCTACTAGACAAATATTTTCTGTTTCAGAATGCTTTACAATTGTCATTTTGTCTTTCACTATATCCACTACTTTAGTAGTAATTGTCATATTTATCGCCAACTTTCTATTCTAAACATTTAGTTGAATTTGCTAATTAAACGTTTCTACTTGCCTAACTTACTTAACGTAACTTAGTTTATAATAATAACTGAAAACTGTCAAACAACAGCCCTTTTTTATTAAAATATCATATCTTAATAAAAAGCTGTTAAATGATGCTTAAATCATATACTAATAGCTTATGGAGGTGCTATTTTTTCTGTGCAGGCTAGTCTATAATAAGCGGAGGTAGGTTTGTTATAACGAAAGGAAGTTTAAGCATGAACTTAGAAAAAAATGTTCAAGTAAGGCAGCCAAAATACCAGCAAATTGCGGTGGACCTTGCCTCAAAAATTGTAGAAAAAAAATATCAAATTGGTGATAAAATTTACGCAAGATCTTCATTAGCTAGCCAATACAATGTATCGGCTGAAACAGCAAGAAGAGCGATAGCAGTTTTGCAAGATTTAGAAATTGTGGAAGCTTCCAAAGGTAGTGGTGTCATCATTAAATCGTATGAAATGGCGGCACGCTTTGTCCGACAATTCCAAGATGTCCAATCCGTTCATGAGCTACAAAATGAGCTTTTAATAAGTATTCAAAAGCAACAACATGAATTATTGCATTTACAGGAAAAAACGAAACAACTTATTAGTCGAACGGAACATTTCCGCTCGGTCAATCCCTTTATTCCATATCAAATTGAAATGACTGCTGAAAGCCCTTGTATTCATCAAACTTTGCAAGAATTAAATTTTTGGCAAAATACGTCTAGCACAATAGTCGGTATTCGCCGTGGAAATGAATTATTACTTTCACCTGGACCGTATGCTTCATTTGAAGAAGGAGATATTATTTATTTTATTGGCAATGACGAAAGTTTAGGCCGCGTACAGAGTTTTTTATATCCAAATTAAAAACCGCATAAGCGCTGATATAACAGCGTTTATGCGGTTTTTTTCTTATTTAGCGATTTGACAAAAGTAACAACCTTTTGTTAGTGTTAAGTTGTTACTTGTTTATTTTTGGTTATCATTATCCTCAAATAGTGTAATGAAAACGAAACAATTGTCATATGGATTTTCTTTATCTGCTTGATAGTTCGTTTTATAAAAGTAACATCTTCCCTACTATTTGAGATTGATATCTCACTGCTTATACAAGTGGGATTAGCGCACGAAAGGAGTGGTTCTATGGAAAAAATAAAAGTAGAACATGTTTCTAAAGTATTTGGTAAACATATTCCCCAAGCTTTAGAACTCGTCAAACAACAAAAAAGCAAGACAGATATTTTAAAAGAAACAGGTGCAACAGTTGGTGTATATGATGCCAGCTTTACTGTAAATGAAGGGGAAATTTTCGTTATCATGGGCTTATCAGGTAGTGGTAAATCAACGCTGATTAGACTGTTAAATCGACTTATCGAACCTACAAGCGGCAATATTTATATCGATGGAGAAAATATTTCTAAAATGGGGAAAGAAAGCTTACGAACCGCACGACGAAGCAAAATGAGTATGGTTTTTCAAAACTTCGGTTTATTCCCTCACCGTACACTTCTACAAAATACCGAATACGGCCTTGAAGTTAGAGGCATTTCAAAAGAAGAGCGCAAAGCAAAAGCGGAACAAGCTCTTGCAAATGCAGGCTTACTTGCCTATAAAGATCAATATCCAAACCAACTATCAGGCGGGATGCAGCAACGTGTAGGCTTAGCACGTGCACTCGCAAACGACCCAGAGATTTTATTAATGGATGAAGCATTTTCCGCTCTCGATCCTTTGATTCGTAAAGAAATGCAAGATGAATTACTAGATTTACAACGAACATTGAAAAAAACAATTTTATTTATCACGCATGATTTAAATGAAGCGCTTCGCATAGGTGATCGTATTGCCATAATGAAAGACGGTTCCATTATTCAAATCGGGACTGGTGAAGAAATTTTAACGAATCCAGCAAATGATTACGTAAAAACGTTCGTTGAAGATGTCGATCGCTCTAAAGTATTAACAGCTGAAAACGTGATGGTTCGACCTGTCTATGTCAATGTCGATCTTGATGGACCTACAGTAGCGCTGAAAAGAATGCGCCAAGAAACTGTTAGTTTACTGATAGCAGTTGATAAAAATCGACACTTGAAAGGCTTTATTACCGCAGATGACGCACTAGCGGCTGCTAAAAAACAGGAACAAACGGTACATTCGATTGTTCAATCCGAGATGATAACCGTTCCACCAGATATGCTTTTACAGGATATTTTAGGTTTGATTCATAATTCCCCTACTCCTATTGCAGTTGTTAAAGATGAACGCTTACTTGGTGTTCTTATCCGAGGTGTTGTTATCGAAGCACTTTCAACATTCACTGAGGAGGAAGTAACACATGAATAATTTTTTAGACAAAATTCCAACCTTACCACTTGCCCCATGGGTAGAGTCAGCTATGGACTGGTTGACGAGTAATTTTTCAGCATTCTTTGATGTGATTCAAAAATACGGAAAACTACTCATGAACCAGGTCACTGATTTATTAATTGGCATTCCCGCTATTATTCTCATTTTACTTGTCGTTATTTTAGCGTTTTTCGCTGTAGGCAAAAAATTTGGGCTCGCAAGCTTTACACTAATAGGCCTTTTATTTATTTATAACCAAGGCTTATGGGAACATCTCATGGAAACCACAACGCTTGTTTTATTTTCTAGTATAATTTCTATCATCATTGGTATACCACTTGGTATTTTAATGTCCAAGTCAAGCGTTGCCGAAAATATTATTAAACCGATTCTCGATTTCATGCAAACGATGCCTGGCTTCGTTTACTTAATTCCGGCAGTTGCCTTTTTCGGAATTGGCATTGTGCCAGGTGTATTTGCTTCCGTTATTTTTGCATTACCTCCTACTGTACGTATGACAAATCTAGGAATTCGACAAGTACCAAAAGAATTAGTGGAAGCTGCGGATTCATACGGCAGTACTGCAGGGCAAAAGTTGTTTAAGGTGGAAATTCCGCTTGCTAAATCAACAATTATGGCCGGCATTAACCAAACCGTTATGCTATCACTTTCAATGGTAGTTATTGCTTCTATGATTGGAGCACCAGGACTTGGTCGTGAAGTATTAACAGCATTGCAACGTACACAAGTAGGGAATGGTTTCGTTGCAGGTTTAGGACTCGTGATTTTCGCGATTATTATCGATCGCTTAACTCAAAGCTTTAATAGAAAGAAAGAGCTGTAAAAGAGAGCATATAGGCAAATACACATAGCGCACTACAGACGTTTTGTGTTTTGCTAAAATGCTAAATATTGAGGGAAGAAAGGAAGATTCGATGAAACTGAAATCATTATCAAAATTAGGGATGGCTTTAGGGCTTGGCTTTATGCTAGCTGCATGTAGTGAGAGCGATTCGACTAAGAATGAGGATTCGAAAGATGTAAATTTAGCCTACGTTGAGTGGGATACAGAAATCGCTTCGACTAACGTTGTCGGTCAAGTATTAGAAGACTTAGGGTATGACGTTACGTTAACACCACTTGATAACGCAATTATGTGGGAAGCTGTTTCAAAAGGTGAAGCTGATGGCATGGTCGCTGCTTGGCTTCCACATACACATGGAACACAATACGAAAAATATAAAAAAGATCTAGACGAGCTAGGTGAAAACCTTGCTGGTGCAAAAATTGGCTTAGTTGTCCCAAGCTATATGGATGTTAATTCAATTGAAGATTTAACAAATGAAGCAGATCATACAATTACAGGAATTGAGCCTGGTGCCGGCATTACGGCGGCAACTGAAAAAGCACAAGAGGAATATGATAATCTTGCAGATTGGAATCTAGTAACTTCATCATCAGGTGCTATGACAACTGCGCTATCAAAAGCCATTAAAAATAAAGAAGAAATTATCGTTACTGGCTGGTCTCCACACTGGAAATTCGCAAAATATGATTTGAAATATTTAGATGATCCAAAAGGTGTTTATGGCGGAGAAGAAACGATTAATACATTTGTTCGTAAAGGATTAAAAGAAGATCAACCAGATGTATATTCAGTATTAGATAATTTCCACTGGACATCAGAAGATTTAGAAGCTGTTATGCTAGACATTTTAAATGGTGATGATCCTAAAGATGCAGCAAAAGAATGGATTAAAAATAATCCAGATAAAGTTGCTGAATGGACGAAAGATGTAAAAGAACAATAAACAAAATTGTTTATGTGCCTGGCACTTAATATGGGCACCTAACTAAATATAAGTTTTCTATTTAGTAAAAATCCACTTCGCTTTCCGCGGACACGATGTAAGCTGCAACCCTCGCTAACGCGCAGTTTGTTGCGACTTACATTACGTGCATTCTCGCAGGAGGCTTCGTGGATTTTTACTTAGTTATCCATAAAATAATTTTCAGAATTGTTTGAGTGACTGGCACTAAGATAATAATTTTAAGGAAATGGCGGCTCCTAAAACTAGGGCAATACAAACGATTCGTCGCCAATCTTTAGATTCGTTGAAAAAGAACATACCTAACAACGCTCCCCCGGCTGCCCCAATACCTGTCCAAATGGCATAAGCTGTCCCCATCGGTAATGTTTCCATCGCAAAGGCAAGCCCTAAAAAACTAACCGTAAAAGCCACAATCATTAATACTAAATTTTTTACCGATTTTACATCATTGTATTTACTAATCATAAAAACACCCATCATTTCACAGATTCCAGCGATAACTAATGCTACCCATGCCATTATGCTTTCACCTCTTTATCCTTTGGTTCACCTGTTACAAGCTTCAAACCTACAACACCAGCGAGCAACACGACAATACATAATATTTTAGCTAGCTTCCATGGTTCTCCAAACAGCAAGCTGTCTGCGCATACTGTACCGGCAGTTCCTAGTCCTACGAATACTGCATAGACCGTCCCTACAGGTAAATGCTCACCAGCCTTAATTAATAAATAAAAGCTAATAAAAATGGCGATAGCTGTTCCAAGCCATTCTAGTATGCTTGTTGCATGCTTTAAACCAATTACCCAGCCTACCTCAAAAAAAGCTGCAACAAGGACACTAATCCATTGTTTGTTCATTTGTATTCCTCCATTTCATTATAGATATGAGACACAAAACAGCTTCAAAGTTCTTTCCTAGTTTGTAGCAAAATCTAGGGCAGTAGTATTGAAGGCAAATAAAAAAAGCCTAAAGAAACACTGTTTTTCAACAGTATCTCCCAGGCTTTTATCCTTCCGTGTCACAAAATACATTTTGTGGTTTTCTCTCGGACCAGACTAGCTATCGCTACGGAACCCTAGAAAACTATCATATCTAATTGTCATTTTAGTATAGCAAATAATTTAAAAACTTTCCACTGGTACATAGCCAACCTTCTCAACTAATGCCTGCCCCTCTGGTGACACAATCCATTCAATAAACTGCTTAACATTTTGTTTTTTTGTCCCAGTAGTCACTGCATAAAATTCCGACGTTAGCGGATATGTACCATTTCGAATATTTTCCTTCGTCGGCGCTATACCATCAATGGACAATAATTGAATTTCTTTATTGCCGACCATTTCTGTCGAGTAATACCTAAATGTAAAACCAATTGCATTTTTATAATTTCGATATTGAGATACTTCATGGATAATGCCGCCCATTCCAGATGCTACATCTTCTGCTGGCGCCTCCATTAGTGCAGTATCACCCATCATTTTTTCTAGTGTCGTTTGACTACCGCTATCAGCAGGTCGTTGGAATGCACGAATCGAGTCATTGGCACCTCCAACTTCACGCCAGTTTGTTATTTCTCCAGCGTAAATTTGTTTGATTTGTTCAAGCGATAAATTTTCAACAATATTTTTATGATGGACAAAAAAGACAAATGCTTCTCGCCCTATCGGTGTCATGTCAAATGTCAGCCCATTGATCTCCGCTATCTTAATTTGTGACTCAGAAGGCGCCGCAGCAAAAATGACATCCACATCACCTGAAATTAAATTTTGATAAGCCTCAGGCGTTCGACTTACTTTAACCTCACTATCATAATACGGGTAGTCCTTTTTTGGATATGTCGCTTCTACAAAAGCTGCATATAATGGATACATGGCCGTTGCACCATCTAAGCGTGGAAGTGGCTCCGCCAATTGTAATGATGCTTTTTTATCGTTCTTCACGACCTTATTCTGCTCTACGAATGGTTCATAGTAATACTCATTGATTTCTGCATCGACAGTAGCCATACTCATTTTATAATGATACTGAATCGGTGCAATAGAAGCGATTAAAACAGCAACACCAATAATTGTCGAAACCACTACTTTCCGCTTCTTTGTCTTAAACCAATCTAAAATTAGAAACGTATAGAGTAAAAAGAAGCTTATCGATAGCACGAAGAGAAGATATAAATAATGAATAGCACCATTTAATAATAAAGTAAAAGCAATTATTCCAGTAAAAAATAACACACCGATGAACACGAATATTAATTGCAAAACTATCATTGCCTTGTCCTCCTTCTTCCCATAATACAAAAGTGTAAAATTACACTTTTTATATTTACCTTATAAGATTTTAGTGAAAAAGGCAACAAAAATTGGTAATTAAGGTTGGAAATCTACAAGGATGCAATGCATTCAACATAATTTACAGCAAAAAAAGGAGCTTTGCAAAAGCCCCTCATCCCGAAATCGCTACCTATCCAGTATAAACCCCTTCACATGTATCCGGTGCAGGTTCATAGAAACAATGATTTTTAAATTGACCAGTGAATGGTTGCCCATACCACGTCGGAGGGCACGGAGCATATGGATTAAAGTACCAGAGGGCAAATTTCGCTGGGTGTTGCCTCCAATAGTCCAAATTCTGTTTCGCTAATCTTTTCTCAGTTTCCCTTGCTCGTTGATAAAACATATTCCCTTTTTGAACCGCTTCAAAAGAATAATTTCCGCCCTGTACCTGATAAATAACATCGTCAATTGATCTTAAATCTTTAAAATCTAAACAATTTGATACTAGGCGATTAACAATGACATTTCCAACATACAACATTCCTTGTTTTCCTTCACCTTCAGCTTCTGCTCTCATCATCCTCGCCATTAAAGCGACATCTGCATCACGGTATTTTGCTCTTGGCAATTATATCACCCCACGATTATTGTATGACAAGAAGGCAAAAATTGTGTCACTGTTCATTAAGAAGAATGCTTTTTAGCTTACCGTTGGACATTTTGGCTATTTTTAAAATAGACGCTATATTTTCTCGCATTTGTAAAACCTAATTTACTACCTAAATTAATGGAAGCACTATTATCAACATCACAATCCCAGCGTGGTTGAATTTGTTCTGCAAGACAATAATCTATAAACTGTTCAGCCACAATACCCGCTAACCCTTTTCCTCTATAATTCAAGTCGGTCACGATATCTATCTCTGCATATTTTGTTGATTTAAAAATCGAAACGCATTCGCTAATAATCTTCCCCCTATCCTTCACACAAAATCCAATTCCATTTTGAATAAAATTATCCGCAGAATCCCAATATTCATCATAGTATGCTTTATCAAACTCTAAACATTGTTGAATGTCGAATTGGTCTATTTTTGCAATATCATACTCGCAATTATCGCTTCTTCTTCTACTTTTATATTTCATTGTATCAAAAGAATAAGCATACCTTTGAATTTTCCCTACATGCTTATTAAGGCATTTTTCAATTGCCTGATCCCAAGCAGGATTAGCAGAAAATAAAGTAAATCGTTTCGCTCGATTTACAGATTCCTCAAAAAATTTAACAAGCTTCTGTATTAATAGCTCATCTATTGTTTGCCCTGTAATATAGTACAATCCTGAATCTGTTTGAATAAGCAATGATTCGTAATCGGCACAATTTGCATAAACAATTCCTTCTATAGTAGAATCCAACACACTAAATACAAACGTTGGTGCTTCTTCAAGTTTGTTCTTTATTAAACTATAATGCTCTTTTGGTACTAGAATCATTTTGCTAAAACCCCTTTATGTATATTTCAAAATACGTAAATACATTTTTTTCATAAGATATTTTATTGAATTAATAAATACGGTTAAATTCGAAGGTAAATTGTCCATTAATATAGCGTTAAAACGAATAAAAGAATCGATAATGTAAAACAAATACTCCATAACGAACCAAGTATTTTTTGATTTTTAATATTTCTATTTTGTTTTAGTTAAGATCCATTGCCTTTCCTCCATCAAACTATTAAAAGTTTCTTTTATTAATAGTTTTCTTTTTTCTTCTTTTCCATACAAAAAATAATATAATCACAACAACGAAAGTTCCGATAATACCACACATAAATGGATCAATAACGAAAAAATAGCTATCATGTAACTGATATTGCTCACTCGCTAAATGCATTAAACCATTCCTTTGCGCTCCGTTATAGCAAATCCTCAATCAAACGTTATTAATTAAAATGCCTTGAATGGCAACGAATAAGATAAATAATGCCGTACATAAAAAGAAGCCACCCCATAATAAATTTTTCGTTCTTTTATATTCTCGTAACCCTATTATTAGGAACATGACACCCATCAATACGAACATAAATGGGAATAAATAGTAATTTTCCGTAACCTTGACGTAAATACTAATTACCATAACAAGGATTGCAAAAAATAGTTGCATTAACATCAAAATATTAAACTTTTTTTCTTTCATTTTTTACCTCCCACTTAACTTCCTTCCTCAATATCATTTCATTTTTTACTTTAGTTGGTATAATATCTAGCGAACTTAAAAATTTCGTCCACAAAGGTGAAAAACTCAATTTATCCATTAGCAATATTGCTGACGTCTCAGAGGAATCCGCTGCTAGTATAGAAGAGACGACTGCTTCAACAGAAGAAACAGCTAGTCAATTGACGTTGAGATGTGTACTGAAATCCATTTCCAGTACACATCTTTTTTTGTTCATTAGGAGGTATCGGCGATTCTGGCTGTCTTATCGGCGATTTCTCGTTATTTATCGGCGATTCACACGGTTTTACCGGCGATTTCTGGTGACTTACCGGCGATTCACACGGTTTTATCGGCGATTTCTGGTGACTTACCGGCGATTCACACGGTTTTATCGGCGATTCCCTGTTCCTCCGTTATTGACCCCAAGGCTGTTCGCCATATCTTTTAAGTGCTACAACTTCACCATCATTATTTTTCAATCAATTATAAACATACTTAATTTTGTATTAGTTGTATTTTTCTAATTCGAGTTTATCGTAATACTTCTTCGATAAAGACAACTCGCGATTATCAATTAACAAATAATGTTCGCCATTTCTTTCTATAATGCTTTGCTCATCAAGTTGATAGGTGCTTTCGATTTGAACATCATTCATAGTGTAAAAACCCACTACAATTAGTCCTACAAAGATGACTAAGAAAAAGATTGTGAATATTTTACTTCTACTCATGTGCATCCACCCCCCATTAACTTTTGTAGTTAATACTTTTACGATTCAACACAAGACAAAGTTTCGAAAAATAACCAAATGTTTACAATCTCTAATAAAACTTCAGAAATGACATGCACCTCTAGCAAGCTCTCAATAGTAGAACACCCAATCATTACCCAATCAAAATTGACCTATAGAGTACGTTTTGTCTCTCCGTCAATTAAATTTACATGAACATTAAATGATGTTCCACTTTCAATATGTTTAAGAACGCCTGATAAATCGAGTAGTTCCTTTATATGAATTGATTTTTCTTGATTTGCTTCGATTGTTATACTATATGGACCAGCTACATTCATAAGTGACTCCATTCGTACTTCATCTTCCATGAAATAGGGGTCTAAAAATTCTAATTCAAATGTCACTGCTTCATTGCTTCGATTATGTAATACAAGGTTACATTCACCAGTTATTAAGTCTTCACTCACATTTTCAAAATTACATTGACCCTCCCCATCGTATGAAATGGCCATAATGCCACTCGCTAATGTTTCTTGGTAAGTCATAATGAGGAACTTTGGTAAAAATGTATATACTATGACGACTATTACTATAGTCCAGAAATGATATTTCTTCATGCCTATCACCAGTAATATAATAGCAATTAGAAACATTGCAGAACCTATTATTCCAAGTACTATGTATCCATCTTGATTGCGAATAGGAAACGACATGAATGTAGAATAAGCATCTAACATTTCATTGTTAGGAAACGGAAAATATAAGTACATGCATATACCTAAAATAACAATTGAACAAATAAGTGCGGCTTTATTTCTTATCATTTTAACACCTCCTTTTAAGACGTCTTTTGAAAACTAACACCTTTATCACGAGAAACAATTGCTCTCTTTTTGCTATTATTTATTTCTAATTCTCCTCTGCACTATCAGCAATTTCCTTTAGACTGAAACATTATCCTTGTATTTCTATTTAAAACCAATTTAATAAAAGAAGATAAGGGCTCTTCTCTAGATCAGAGTAAAGCCCTCATCGAATTATTCATGATTTTTATTACTTTTAAAGGAAACTTGATCCGCACAAATAATAAAGTCCATTAACCCCATTTCGCTTTTTTGAAGCAGGACGTGGAACTCGTAATTGTCATTTACTTTATATACTTCGTTATACAACCACCATGAATCTTCCAATAAACCATCTTGTTTTATAATTTGATAATTTTCAAAAGTGACTTCCTCTATATCTGTAAAACCACCTGTATTATCAAGGTGTAATGTTAATGACCTGTCATGCTGCACAGATTTTATAATCGTACAATCATGAAATCCAAAGTTTTCAACTATGTCTTTTTCAAATGAACTAGAAGCTTCTTTAAAATATTTTCTATATTCGGCACTTGTGGCTGTAACTGACCTTTCATTTTCCTCAGAAAATTTAGTTACCGCGCTTATAACTGTACGAGTTGCTTTATATAAAGCAAAAACTCGTATATCAGCTATCTGATTTAAAATCGTTTCTGGCAATTCGTTTTTTAAACGATGTTTATTATAGATGAAACCATCATGAAATTGTTTAATGGCCAAATTTTTATTAAAAGGTTCATATTCGTTTTGATCATCATCGTTTGATTCCAATATAGAAGAAATTTCTTCTTGTAATTCAAGCCAGCTGTTTAACTCGTTATTGTAGAGTTGTTGAAAATATTCTTCAGAAAACGTTTCAGCTTGCTTTTCTTCCTCTAAATTCAAATAAAAACTTGTTTTTTGACACAGTTCATACCATTCTTTAGTAAAATATTTCACTGAATCTCGCCTCTCTATCTAATGAAATACGGTAGCGATTTACAATTTTCTAATGTACTTATAATTCTTTCTCACATTTTATCATTATAAAATTTATAGGAGGTTTATTTTCCGCATGTTTGCTTGGCTCATCAATTTCTGTAAACTCGACTAGCCCATATTGTTCAAATTCTTGTTTTATGGAGTCAGCATCATAAAAAAACATGTTGACGCCTTCCATTACCTCAAAATAGTTTTTATCTAATTGTTTACCCTTGCCAAACATAGGGGCATTTTGTGAAACTGTTGTAAAAATCATATAGCCATTTGGCTTTAGCTGATTATAGCAATCTTGAATAAACTTCTCACGCTCATGTTTATTCAATAAGTGAATAAGGGCATAGCAAAATATACCGTCATACAGTTTATGTTCAAAAGGCATAGCAGTTACGGAACCATGAAAAATATTAATATCAAGCCCATTTTGTCTTGCCAAGTCAATCGCTGTTTGTGAAATCTCGATACCTGTTACATCGATTGCATTGTCAGTAAAAACCTTTGCATTTCTACCGTATCCAATACCTGGTATCAATATATCTTTCACATTTCTCTCAAGGAAAAAATCCTTTACAACGATTGCTGAGTCTGTCGGTTCAAATCCCCACATTGTTTGTTTTTCTATAAAGCTTGATTCCCAAAATTCCATCATATCGTATCTCCTAGCTAGTTTAATTTAGTAAAATTAAGTTTCTCTCAGCTATCACGTTAATTCAACTAATTAGCTTTGCTTTATCGTAATCGCTAATGTTCCCCATTCTTTTTCTTGTTCAGGAGAGTAAATTTCATATGTATTCAATAAGATACATCCTTCATTTTATTTTTGATTAGATAAACAGCCCGCCAAACAAATAAATAAAAGAATCCTACAATTACATAAATAGGCCAGTTGAAGCCTTGTTGTAACTGCGTAATAAAATGTTCGAACTCATCCACCCCTTTTTCTCTCCCAATGCTATTGATAATACTAATTATCGGTATAGTCATAGCAAAAATTATCGTACTATACTCAATATTGCAGCACCCAATGTTGCTAGTATAAATGTGTAATAAATAATCCAAACCCAAGTAGGAAGAGTCTCCCAATACATTTTCCCACCTCATCAATCAGTTAAGATTAAATCTGAATTTAAAACGTTTTGTCTTGTAAATATACTTAAGTTGAAATACAATCCAAAGTACAAATAATGCCGCACTTACAGTGAAACATACAATTGGGAATACATAAAACCAATCTGGAAAATAGCGATTTACAATATAATATTCCCCTGCTTTAAATCCTTCAGTTACATAAAAGAATGTAGTGAGCAAATTCTCTTTATTATCCGCATTTAACGGAAACACATGTTTAGCCTCTTTAAAATCTAAATTTAAATATTGTACATCCTGAATGCCGTCTTTTTTGACATAAATGGCAATGCTTTCTGACGTATGAAATTGTTCATTAATGGCTTCCAGCGTATGTTCGATGTTTTTAATATCATTGTCGCTAATGTTCTTTCCATTAAACTCACTAATAAAGTTATTACGAGCATCTCTGTAGTTCAATTTAGCAGAATCGGCCAAATTCAAACTTATTAATCCCAAAACTAAAAACAATGTGAATCCATAAAATAAACGCTTCGTTTTCTTGTTTAAGCCAATAAATTTCATATTCATCCCTCCACTTTTATTATTCAAACAACGAAATCTCAAAATCTTTTCCATAACAATGCACAAGCATAGCGTGTAATTGTCCTCGGTGATGGTAAATGTGCGCAACGATCTCTAACAACCATTCATAGCGTGAGTATGTTACACCCCAATAAGAGGTCATTTCCTCCTGAAGTTCATCTTCTGTATAATGCATATATTTATCTTCTAAAAAAAGATAATTTTTTATTAATCCCTCTTTCATGTCAGCTAAGTTGTTATAGGAGACACTAGCATAATATTCATCCATCTTTTCTTTGGAAGACCCGTCTGCAATAAGGGCATCCGCTTCACAAATCATTGCAATATGCTCTAATAACTCGCCAATGGAATGCTTAGTCGGTGTAGGCCTTTTATGCAAGTCGTGTTCTGCTAACTTTTCTATCATTTGAACAATTGTCGTCACAGCGACTTTGATTTGATGTAGTGCGCTCTTACAATAAATATTCATCTAATCTCCCTTTACTCTAAACACCATTGTCATAGATGTTCCGGATACTTCATATTCCTCAAAACCTAATTTTTTATAAATGTGAATTGCATGGCTATTTTCAAGATCTACACTTAAAGAAATAGATTGATATCTTTCATTAATTGCTTGATCAATTATTGCCTTCATCAACAACGTTCCTATTCCTTTTTCCCTAACTTCTTCAGCTACAGCTATTCCTAATTCAGGCGTATGCCTATCTACAAAGCCATATCCTTTATTACTTTCGTTAAACAAGCGATACCAAACAGCACCCACAGGCTTGTTATCCGTATTGAATGCAATTAATGCTATGTCTCCCTCTCTACCCCAGTTTTCATGATATTTTTTAATATGACTTGAGTTGATTAAATCCTCTTTTTTAGGTTTGTTCTCAAGAATATGGATCGATTCATAAAGCATATCGGTCAAAAAATCCAATTCATTTTTTTCAACATTTCTAATCGTAACCATGTTTATCCTCCCTAATTCTTTTGATTTTACTTCTATATAAGAAACGCTTTTTCCTTCTGTAACAAAAACGCACAATGCAGAAAAATGGCTATTTTTGCTCAGTGCGTAAAAATCTAATAATTAAAAATATTTATCAGCATATATTTAGTATAATAAATAATGAATAAAATTTTTATTGAAACGGGAGGAAATTTTTATGTCATTATCCAATTCAAAAGTCTGCATTTGGAAGCCATTTTCAACATCACCACCACCGTTTACTCCAGCTGCTCAGGCAGCATTGAACAAGCTTATATACAAAACAGATTAAGAATCTGCGAGATATAAGCTGTTTCGCAGATTCGAAGGAGTAAACGATGAAATCTAAAATTCAGTTTATTTTATCAATGATCATTTTCGGTACAATCGGTTTAGTTGTTCGAAAAATTGATCTTTCTTCGAGCGAAAGAGCTTTACTAAGCAGTTTTATAGGGTGCTTATTTTTAACGGTAATTTTTTTTATAATGAAGAAAAAAATATCATGGCATTTAGTGAAGTCGAATGCATCTATTTTAATTTTTTCCAGTATTGCATTAGGGGGGAATTGGGTTTTTCTTTACCAATCCTATGACCATACGACAATTGCCAACGCAACACTTGGCTACTACTTTGCACCGGTGTTTGTGATGATTCTTTCTCCAATTATACTGAAAGAACAATTGTCACTTAAAAAAGTAGTTTGTATTATGGTCGCGATTATCGGGTTAGTTTTGATTGTAGGGGAAGGTCTGAGTGCATCTAAAACGGATGATCTCCTCGGACTCTTTTATGGATTAGTTGCAGCTGCTTTTTACGCTGCTTTATTACTATTAAATAAATTTATTAAAGATATGGAAAAACTGGAGCTGACAATTATTCAGCTTGGCACAACTGCTATACTTCTTATGCCTTATGTGTTCTTTACTTCTGGCTTTGGCATGTTGAATGTAGCGAGTTCTTCGATCCCTTTTATTTTTATATTAGGAATCTTTAATACGGGGATTGGGTTTTGGTTATTCTTTTCTGGTATGGAAAAACTTAAAGGGCAAAGTATTGCGATGTTAAGCTATGTTGATCCATTTGTAGCTATATTAGTTTCGGCTTTACTACTGCATGAGCAAATGACAGTGCTTCAAATGCTCGGTGGTGCATTACTATTAGTCTCAACTTTTGTTAGCGAAATAAAATCACTTAAATTTTTGAAACAATAAATATCGTCATACACAGTGGGAAGTATTTCATTCCCACTGTTTTTTTATTACACGCTTTTATGAATTAAAAATTACCAAAGTAAATCATTTAAAAATGTCAGAATATCTTTGTTCACGTTATTTTTGTCTATGCCCAATGTCATTAAATGTTTAGAGTTCGGATACCCTTTCATCGATTTATGCTGCGTCGCTACGTTTTGAAAAATTATATCTGCACTGTCTTTATACAATGAATCATCTAATGCACCATATAAAATACTGATTGGTGACGTTACAAGTGCTAATTGTTCCATCGTTTTTTGAATGAGGTGTTGAAACTCAACTAATGAATCGATTGACATATTTTGCAATCGTGTTATTTCTGCGTTTATTTGGTTTTCATTTTTTTCTTCAAGTTGTTTATAGCCTTTTGCATAATGAAAAACACGCTTTTGTAGAAAAGCAGCTTCCCTACGTATTGGCACTGACATTGTCACAACACCAGTTACCTCCAGTTCTTGCGCAACTTTTAATGCAAGTACACCACCAAGAGAAAGGCCAACAACGGCTATTTTTTCATAGCCTTCATCCTTCAATAACTGGTAACCGCCTAGTACATCTTGCCACCAATTTGTCGGTCTATATGTGAGTAGCTCTTCTGCTGTTAAACCATGTCCTCTGTATAATGGTGCATAGCAAGTATAATTGTTTTGTTGCAAAAACTTCCCTAACTTTTTCATATCAATCGTATTACTTGTAAAAGAGTGTAATAGTAAAACTGCCTTATCACCACCTTTATAGAAAAATGGCTTAGGGGGTACTATTTTCATCATTATTGAATACCTCACTAACGTATGCTTAGACTTTCATTAATTAAATTAGAGTATAACATCTATTGTTGATTTAACGACAAGTGAAAAAGGAGAATTCCCCTCTTTAGTAGGAAATTCCCCTTTCGTATTAGTGTTACTTCTTCGGCTGTAAATCCTCAATGGAGTCTATATCCATATATTCAGGAACGACAAATCCATTTTTTGTTCCTTTTAAGTTTTCACCTAAATCATCGAAGTCATCTTTATATTTTTCATAAAAAGAGCTATGTGTTGTTGGTAACCAAGCGGCTACCGTTGCATCAGCTACGCCTGTAGCGATTGCTTGAAACATAATGGCAGGATCTACTGGTGTAATTGTGACAGTGTATCCGAGGTCTTCTAATACTGCCTGTAGTACACTACTTGAAGCTCTTTCTGAATCCCACGGAGTAGAAGCTAATTCAATTTCTTTTCCGCTTACTTTTTTCGCATCTTTCGTCCATTCATTTACCTTTTCTTGGTTTTCTTCTATCCATTTGTCTGCTGCTTCTTCAAATGAACTTGTTTGTGCTTCAAACATTACAGCTTCCATATCTTCTGGTTCCCAGTAGAATCTATCCAGTATTGTATATGCATCAGGTAGGTCTTTTTCCAAACCTTTACGTGCAAGTGTATTAATATTTTCCGATCCACCTAATGTCCCTTGAGGATCTTCCAAAAATTTTAAATCATAAGATGAAAACATCCAATGTGGTGTCCATCCAGTAATAATAATTGGCTCTTCATTTCGAATAGCCTGCTCTAAAGAGCCTAACATCCCAGGCGTTGAACTTTGTTCAAGTTCCCAGCCTTTTAAGTTTTCATATTCCTCTATAGTTTTTTCCGCAAGCTCAGTCAACCCGGCTCCTGGTTCAATTCCAATAATCTTATAATCTACTTGTTCCCCTATACTTGGCGCATTGCCTGTTGAATTGCCATCTTCTTTTTTACTATCCCCATCACCACACCCCGTTAAAAGTAGCATAGTGGCTAATCCTAAAGTGAGTCCTACCGATTTCAATTTCATCTTTTTTCTTCCCCCTAGTTTGAAAACTTAGCGTTTCATTGTCTTCCTAAGAAACCCTTTATTTAATTTTTTTTACTCAGCTACCAAAAGTAACAACTTGATTTTATCAACAGGTTGTTACTTTTGTCAAACGACTCCCTTACTAGAGATACCCATTTTTGCACATTCACTAACATAATCATTGACAAAAAGAGCCTTTAAATTGGCTCTCATTTCTTTATTCCAAAAAAATAATAATAGTACATTTATAAGAATCGTTTTTCATAGTATATTTCCATAATTTATTTAATAAATGAAATGAATGAATTAAAATAAAGGTAAAAGTTGGCGGAAAGATTATTGGTTAGGAGAAGTGAGATGTGGAAAGATTTGAATAGAAATTTAATAGCAAATATATTTTTATTTGTGGGAAGCATTTTATTATTATTAAAATTAATATTTGTAATGGGGTATTTTCACGAGGTTCGAGTAAACTATGGTACTTATATTAATGTATATATAATTTTCTTTTTCATTGGTGTCATCTTGAAGTCAATAGGAAAGAAGAAAGTGAAATAACGGTAGAATTAATCATTAAATTTTTTTCATTAAGAATTTTTCTATAATTTTTTACAATGTCCTCTCTCTAATAGCAATTCTAAAGGGAAGATGCCTCGATGATCTATACACCAAGGCGTTTATTGAAGAACAAACATTATTATAACGTGGTGGCTTATTCCATTTAATTATCTCTACACCTCTTACATCCACTTCTCCAAGGCTTAATATATGCGGAAACCAAACTCTTTTGATAAATAATGCCGCTCCTATTTAAAAACGTTCAACAATCTCTTCTCGTGTATACTCATCGAGCCAATCGCCGTATTTTTCATATAAAGGGAAGATGGTTTCCTTATTCGTTGCGATGACCTCACATCCTCTATCATCATAAATAAAAAAGACCACATTTTTAGTGATATTTATAAAAAATACATCTGGATAGTTTGCAACTGAACGGAATTTTGGTTTTAAAGGGAAATCTTCATTACACGCTGCTTTAGTAAGTAATGGATATTTAATATCTTGTTTGCGGCACTTTAAAGAAAAGCGCGATGTATAATAATCATCTGTCTCCTCATCAAATACATTTGGCAACGTTTCTTGACTTAAACGAAGTTTTACATCTTTATTTTTTAAATAGTGATTATAAACATTTATTCTATTCATTTCGCAAGACTTGTACTGATAAACATTCGTAACAAGAAAAATTTCATCTGAATCAGAGAAAAGTTCGTTGAAAATAGACAATACCTGACTATACACGCAATCAAACATCTCGTAATTGAGACTACCATCGTCTTTAAATTGATACATTCCAGCTCCTAATTCAAAGTGAATACCTATGTCCCATTGTTGATAAAGACTAGGCACTAACGTAAGCCCTGGAAATGTACTAGTTAAATATTGACCTAAATCTATCGTTGTTCACTCCATTCTTTTTATTGTTTTTTAACGCACCATTAGCACAAAAAGAAAGGACCAAAAAAATGGTCCTTACTCATTTCAATATTCTATCATCCTATCACTCGGTAAGATATTTTATTACTGCCATTTCCTTACCGAACTGATGACCTTCATCCATAAACCCTAGACTCGCATATAAATTATGTGCACCCAAATTTTCAGGATGATAACCTACAACAACTTTTTTTGAATTCGGTAATTTTGCCATCTCTGTAAGCATTAATTTAGTTGCTGCTTTACCGATACCCTTGCCTTGGAATTCCTTATCCACCATTATTCTATATACCCAATAACCATCAAGTTCTTCTTGAACAGAATTGTACATTAAAAAGCCGACCACTTTTTCATTTAAATAAATTGCATATGGCTTTAAAGTAGGCTCAAACTTTGACTGAGCTATTGATATAGCATTGGATTCGATGTATTTTTTTTGTTCTGTTGCTATCTCTAATTCACAACAGTCATACCAGTTTTCTGCATTTAATTCTACGATTTTCACATTTTCTTTAATCATAATTTTCCCCTTTCAAAATGCGGGGAAACGTCAAAGTTAATAAGTCGTTATCCCCTTATAGCCATTAATTTTATAAAATTTCGTATTTGTCATAATGAACGCCTCCTCTAACTACGACTACCTAAAATTATAACTATACATTTTTAGGCTTTTTTATTATACCATTTTTTTCATAATAATCCTTTTGCACTAAACTTTAGTAAGAACCCCGTTAATTCAAAATGGATATGTTGGAGATAATATTTTGAGGACTTTAGTTATTCCATTCTTTCCTAACAAAGGCCATTGCGCTTTCAACAGTTGAGACATCCTTATCGAGCCAACTTTCACCCATTTCTCTTACTAACGAGTGAAAAAATCCTATTTTACTAACAATTTTTACATAATCCAGTAATACATTTATAACACCATCATTTAACCCCAACTCTTGTAGATCCTTAACTAGTTCTACATCATCCTGAGAACCAACACCATTGAGATTTTTAAGATAATCAATTGGTGTCGAAGAACGAACCTTTTTAATATACCATTCATCGTAACTCATCCCTGTTTTAGCTTTAAACCTTTCTTCTCCTTTTGCTTTCCATTCCTCAAGTGTTATTCCGTGTACTTCTTTAAATCGTTCTTCAGTAGTCGTGCCGTATATTACTTCGCCAATTATTTTCTTATATCGTTTTTTATCATTACTCATCTATTTCACCCCTTTTCGACCTTACTTTCTTCTTGAACTAACCTATTCGTTAGTTCAAGAAAGAAAAAAGAGCTGCCGGAGCAACCCATAATCTATCATTAACGCCCCTTTATTGAAAAGCTTACTTTCCTTTTAATTGTTTGGCATTGATAAAAAAGGTAGATCCAATTAAAAATAGGCCTAAACAAACGAACATCGATATCCCCGAATATTTATCATTAAATATTGTAGTGTTTATCAAATTAACTACCATCATTAGTACAAGTGTTACATATAAGCCTTTAATGTATTTCACAAGTAAAACCTCCTCATAGTTAAAGAGAGCTCGCATATTGTTAAAGATTTTATCTAGATTGAGTAAAGATAATAAAACCTACAATTAAAATCGCAAAAATCCCTAAACCTTTATAGACATATTGGATGTAATTTTTACGGTAAGTATACTCGCCTTCTCTAATTGCTTTTAAATATTGACCATTCCCTATGTGGATTGCAATTGCAGTATCTGGATCTATTCCATCAATTGAATAATATTTCGTTCCTTTTGGATATGCATTTGAAAAGTTGCCTTCATATTGTTCCATATCTGAATACTTTGTGACTTCACCAATTTCTTTATTAATCTTTTCTACATATTCATCACTAATTACATAAATATAAGCATCCCAAACAACGAAAGGATATGCCCAGCTTGTTGCCTTTGCTTTACACGGAAAAAATGAAAAGACCACAATCGCAGTAAATAATATAAGTTTTGAATACCTCAAGTATTACACTCCCTCAATATATTTACTGATTAGACGATTAAAATTTAATTTAGTTATAAATAATTCCATAAATACAAATGATCATCACTTAACCTTCTATTAGAAAAAAAGAGCTGCCGTAGCAACTCATTGGTCGTTAAATAACACAATTATTATAGGTATTTTCTCCACTCTTGCCATGCTTCCAAGTAAGCATCTAGGTCGTGTGGATGTACTTGAATACATACGCCAATACGTGTGTATAATTGAAAAAGCACCTCGTCCACAAGCCGGTCCTTTGAAAATGAAGAATCGCTATTCCACAACGCAAACGATGACAAGAGTGTATTCATAGTTAAGCTATCCAGTGAAGAGCAAAAAGCATAAGTAAAATCATAAATTTTTGGCCCAATTAGCGGTGACGGATCTATAACACCGTTGATTTTATTATCCAAAAATACAAAATTGTGAACACTCGTATCACCATGTAATTAATACTTCTCTTCTTGGGTATGATGAGCACTTAATTTTTTTACCAACATCCCTACTCTCATATGGTCATCTTTTGGTAGTTTTTCTTCTATGCTCTTTTGAGCAAATACTAAACTACTCTCATTAAATTCTGACCAATATTTTCTATGTAGTCCATTGACCCTTCCCCATGGAATGTCTTTGTTTACTCGTTGGTATGAATTAAATAACTCTTTTATTAAAACTTCCATCCAATCCAATTTAGATCCTCGATTAACATGTGTTTCTCCAGAAAACTAAGAGTAGACAATAAATTCTTTGTTTACGTCTGTATAAAGAACATCAGGCAATAGCTTTACATCACGATATGCGGATAGAAAATCATTAGTTGCAGTAATAATGGCTGGGTTATCTATTTTTATTACAAAGGTCGGCGTATTGTTAATGCAGAGCGTAAATAATACGCCATTCGTCGTTCCGCTTTTTAACGTTTTTAATGTTAGACGATCATTACTTATCAAACCTTTATTTATTAGTATTTTAATGACTTCATTTATTTTCTCCATCTTCCATCCCTCATTGATAATGTTCGAGGTACTTACCCTTTTCAAATATTTCTTTTGCGTTTAGGGCAGTCCATTCCTCTGGCGTTACATTTGGGTGTAATTTAAGATAGGATTTAACCATTTTATAGCCCTCACTGTAGCCATATGAATATAGTAGGTCATCCCCTCCAAAATTAATTTCTTGTGACCGCTTTAAGTTAGTACTATTTAAATCTCCTACAACTTTTGACCAGTTAGCTTTGTCGTATGCAGAGTACAATATATTATCATAATCATTAGGATAATCAGGATAAACTAAATTACTAAACATAACTGCTTTCCCTTCCAAAACCATGTTATCCAAAACCGTGAATTGCATACCTTTTTTTACATACTTCTCAGCCCAAATACTATGATGATATTCGTGAGATATGCCAATTCCTATATCCTCTTCCGTATAATCTTTATTGTATAGCACTGTGATTTTCCCCGCCCCCACCGTTATCATATAAGCGTTTACATTAGTGGCAGGAAAAACGCATACAGTCGTTTCTTTTTCGGACGGAATAAGGTCTGAAGATTTAAAAAGAGCTTCTTTTATAAGCTTTTCTGTTTCTTCCCTATCAATTTTTCCACTCAATAATTGATTTTCTGTTAATTGGTCGGGCGCTACGTTTAGTGCATAATGTGCCATATGAAGATATTCGCCATTGTCAAAACAATCACTATAGATTGGTTCAATAACCTCTTCTTTATAAATTTCTTGTTTTGATTGTTTAGGGTTACTTTCAACCTTATCTTGATAGTTGTCATAAAGTTTATAGGCATTGATTATTTTATACTTTTGCTTTGATTGAGGGTGTTCAAAAGATGTAACGATACTTTCTACATCTTCTTTTTTATGAGATTCCTCTGTTTGTGTACAGGAAGCAAGCGTTAGAATTGTGCATATTAGTATAAATACTGTAACTATTCTCGGTAATTTTATCAATAAAATACAACCTTCCAAAAAAAATATATTTTAAATAAATTTTACCATATTTTCATATAAATTTATTATTTCTTGTGTGGGAATTAACATATGTTCCGAATATCTTCCCACCCGTAAGCAAGTTCATCTAGTTTTTTGCCTGCAATCTGAATTTCAACAGTATCTATCTTTTTTCCGCCAAGTGCTTCATAAAATCGATGAAAACTATTATCTTTCAAGACAAGCACAAGTATAGAACGCAATCCCATTGCTTTAATTTCTTCTACGATCGCTGTAACAAGTGCTCTCCCAATCCCCTGTCCTTGACATTCTTTCAAAAGATAAATGGCATATAGCTCCCCTTCAAACTCAAGATATTTACCGCTTCTTTCTTTACCGCCCGAAGAAAAACCAATAATTTGTCCTTCATTATTTTCCGCTACAAATACAACGTCATTTGAAATATTCTTTATCCATAGCTGTTCTCGATTTTCATACGATAAATTTGTTAAGTATTCATCAGGAACGATGTTAGCATATGTTGTTCTCCAACTGTCGACATGTACTTTTGCTATTGCTTTCGCATCTGGTTCTGTTGCTTTTCTAATCTTAAAATTTTTATTCATACGATACGTCACTCCAATGGAGGTTGATATGTTCTTATAGTAGTGATTTACGCAGGTTTTGTGGCGATTTGACCACGGTTATTGGCGATTCTCATGAGTTTGCTGGCGATTTACTCCCGGCTATCGGCGATTTACTCCCGGCTATCGGCGATTTGCTCCCGGCTATCGGCGATTTGCTCCCGGCTATCGGCGATTCCCAGGGTTTTATCGGCGATTTGCTCCCGGCTATCGGCGATTCCCAGGGTTTTATCGGCGATTTGCTCCCGGCTATCGGCGATTTCCAGGGTTTTATCGGCGATTTACTTCCCGCTATCGGCGATTCCCAGGGTTTTATCGGCGATTTGCTCCCCGCTATCGGCGATTAAGCCCTGTCAATCAGCGATGTTTCGATCACTTTAAATCCACACATCGTTTTCTGCGGTCATTTCGCTATTTGTTTCACCTGTATTGACAACGCCTCTAGGTTCCACTAGCATTATTTGGCATTCCTGTTCAGCATAAGGCTTATGCTCTACGCCCTTTGGAATTACATACATTTCTCCTTTAGATAGTTTGACCTCTCCATCACGAAATGCGATTACCATCTCCCCATCCAGTACGATAAATACCTCATCTGTCTCACTATGTTGATGCCATACAAAATCACCTTGAATCTTAACTAATTTAAACTGGTAGTCATTCATTTCAGCAATAACTTTAGGGGACCATTGCTCAGTAAACTTTGATAATTTTCCACTTAAATTAATAGGTTGATAGTCCATGTAATTACCTCCTTTTTTTCCTTATATTATATTTTAGCAGATATTCTCCAATTTTAATTTAGAATTTTCTATCTTTTATCACATTAGCAATTAACGTCCTTAAATTCTGAAAATTATGTTAAAATAAATATAAACTGCAAGGAGGTTTTTACATATGGCAATTGAAAAAGTACGCGAGCATTTCGCACAATGGAATTTACAGCATAAAATACAGGAACTGAATGAAAGCTCCGCAACTGTTGAAATGGCAGCACAGGCACTTGGCTGTGAACCAGAACGAATTGCTAAAACACTATCGTTTCTAGTGAATGATGGGGCCATTTTGATTGTAGCTGCGGGTGATGCTAAAATTGACAATGCGAAATATAAAGCTATGTTTGAAACGAAAGCGAAAATGCTTGCAAAGGAAGAAGTCAACGAACGAATTGGGCATGATATCGGAGGGGTTTGCCCGTTCGGTATTAATGAAGGGGTTGCTGTTTATTTAGATGAATCACTCAAACGTTTTGCAACTGTATTCCCAGCCTGCGGCAGCAGCAATTCTGCAATTGAACTTACCATTCAGGAACTAGAAGCGTATACACCTTATCAGCAATGGATTGATGTCTGTAAAGGTTGGAACGATTAAACGAAAAATCCACAAAGTCTCCTGCATGAAAAGAAACTAAGTGGATTTTTTTAATTTATAGCTTACTGACAGCTAGCAAAAAAGAAAAGATTCCATCAAATATTGAATTTTAATACCGTCGTATCCCTGGCTATTTTTTTCAATATAAAAGTCTATTGTAATATCCCATATTTATTTTTTATCCGCTCGAGCTTTTCGGAAATCGGTTTAGCTAACAATAGTAGAAAAATCACATTAGAAATAGCGTAAATTATTGTAAAAGGAACCGCAGAAGTCAATGCCAGTGAGTAGGCTTTCCAGCTGAAAACTCCATATATTGATACAGTTCCCCAAATATCCATTCCAAACGAAAAAAATATACCGGCAGAAATACCAAATATAATAAGGGGAATTTTTTTATGCATTACGCCTGTTTTACCTAACAAGCCCGCAATAAACCCAATTATTCCCCACATAAACATTTGGAACGGTGTCCAAGGACCTTGTCCAAAAAACATATTCGATACTAATGCAGAAATAGCCCCTGTTAAAAAACCTGCTTCTGCTCCTAGTGAAAAACCAGTAATAGCTGTAATAGCTGCAACAGGTTTAAAGCCAGGGGTAACAACAAATAAGGCACGCCCTGCCACAGATATAGCAGACATTACTGCAATGATTAAAATTTCGCGTGGCTGAGGCTTTCTACGTTCAAAAGATAGAAAAAAAGGAATACACGCCAAAACCATAATAACCAACGAAATAAAATAATATTTTCGGTCAGCCATTACCGTAATACCCGCAAATAAAGTTAGTGGAATTAAAATAAAAATAACAATGAGTGAAATAATTATACGTATGTTTTTTGGCATAAAGTTACGACATCCTCACATGTAATGGCATTGCTCAATAAATCTCTTGATATTCGATGAGCAGCAGTCGTATAAAAATTATTTCCACTGTAAAACTCTCGCGGCTCACCATCAGATACAATACTACCATCAAAAAATAGAGCGCATCTATTGCTGTGTTGTGCAGAAAATTCAATATCATGTGTCACCATAATAATTGTCATACCTTTAGCTTGTAAACCTTTTAATAAATCTGCGAGTTCTTCTTTTGCATGTGCATCCAGCCCCTTGGTCGGCTCATCTAGCAACAGAATTTTAGGTTCTATTAATAAAAGCTTTGCGAGAGCTAGTTTTTGCTGTTCACCCCCACTTAAATCATACGGATGTCGATTTAATAAATGAGTTAATCGAAACAATTGGATAGTTTCCTGAACTTTTTCATCTGTAACCTTATGTAATCGCACCATATCATCTAACTCTTGATGTACAGTTTTTTGTACAAATAGTGTTTTTGGATCTTGGGGTAGTAAAGTCAAGTATTGGTGATACAATTGTTTATTACTATATTTTTTTAAAGCTTTATTTAGTAACATTACTTTGCCATGATAAGGCTTTTGTAGTCCAGATAAAATAGAAAGAACCGTAGATTTTCCTGTTCCATTCCCACCTATTATAGTTAAAAATTCTCCTTCTCTGACTTGTAAATTAAAATGATGAACAATATCAATATCATTCTTTTCATAACGAAATGCAACATCGTTTGCTTCTAAAACAATATCTGTTTTATTTTGAGATTTTGTCGGAATAGTAAGCGACTGAGAAAAAGTGTATTGCTGGCTCTGAAGCCAACGTTGGCCTTCGCGAATAGTAAGTGGGATATGCCCTGTACCATTCAACAAGTGAAAAATTTTAGTAGCCGCCGGTAATGCCGTTATCATGGCGTGTTTCTCTGGTAGAGAATTTAAAATTTCCTTAGGTGGACCATCAAATAATATGCTACCTTCATCCATAATAAATACTCGATCAGCAAGGGGTAATACTTCTTCAAGACGATGCTCAATTAATATTATTGTAATACCTAGTTCTCTATTTAAACGATGCAGTGTCTGGATAAACTCCAATGCAGCTATTGGATCTAATTGCGATGTTGGTTCATCTAACAGCAGTAGCTTCGGCTGCATAACCATAATGGATGCTAAATTTAAAAGTTGCTTTTGGCCACCAGAAAGCTCGGTCGTTTTATGATGAAACCATTTCTGAATACCAAAGAAGTTTGCCATTTCAGCTACTTTCCTGCGAATTGTTGATGTATCGACACCGAGGCTTTCAAGTCCAAATGCAAGCTCATGCCATACTTTATCAGTAACAATCTGGTTATCAGGATTTTGAAATACATAGCCTATATCCGCTGCAGCCACTTCAGCAGTTAACTGTTCTAAGTCACAATCTTTATAAAAAATATTACCTGTCATTGAACCATGCGGTCGCAATTCCCGTTTAAAATGGCGAAGCAAAGTACTTTTTCCACAGCCTGATTGTCCTATTAGCACGATAAATTCACCTTGCTGAATATTTAAGTTAATATTTTTTAATATAGGATTTGCTTCATTAGGGTAAGTAAAACTTACATTGTCGATTTTAACGATCGCCACTTTAATGCCCCCCTTATTTCGATTGCTAATGGAATAGCGAGCAGAATGCAATAGCTCATATAAAACAAGATACTTGTAGTATCCCATCTAACTATCCCGAAAGTTGGATAAAAATAAAATGTTGTTGTACCAATGAAACTCGCGACTATATTACAACTAAAGAGCAATATAATTATTGCCAAAACATAGCCATCTCTACGTTCGAAAATAAAAATAGAAAAAGCAGTCCGCTTAGTAACACCATAGCCACGGGCTTTCATTGAATCAGCAGTATCAATGGCATTTTCTAACGCCCAAGTAATTAAAATAGATAAGATACGAATTATACATTTGACGCGATGCCATAGAGAGCCTGAAGTATAATCCATTCCGATTACTTTTTGCGCTAGTACAATTTGCTTTAATTGCCGCTTAAAACGTGGCACTAATCGTAATGAAATCGACAATGTTAGTGAGATTACTGGAGATATTTTTCCAAATAAATAAATAAACTTATCTGACGTTATTAGGACATTATAGCAGCTAAACCATAGCATAATAGAGACAATCATTGTAGAAATTGCAATACCATATGTAATGGCCTCTAACGTAAGTGGATTGCCATTTATATAAAGTAATACAAGTTGACCATTATGGCTTATCAAAGGGTTAATAATCGCCATTATGAAAAACAAAGGTACATATAGTTTCCAGTCCTTAAAAAAAAGCTGCCTGCGTAAAGCTAAATTTAAGCTTATTGCAAAGAAAATTGTAATAGCTAAATAGACTGGATGCATAAAAAACATAGATAAGCCAATAGTAGCGGCAAAAAAAGAGAAAAGAACAATAGGATGATATGTCTCAAATGCCTTCATTAGTTACCATCCCACCGATTTCCTAAATCGCGCCCTAAATCAACCGTGTAGTGCCATTCAATTACATCGCCATCCTTTAATACGTACTGACTGCAACCATAATTGGGATAAACACCGTTTACTTTATACATCCAACCACTTAATTCCCCCGCACTAAATTCATATAAATGATTAATTCCCTCTACATAGACACTATTGTAAATATTTTCGTTTGCTCCTTGGTATTCCATCTGAATTTTATACTCCTTCGTTGCACGCTGTAAAACATCCCAAACAGTATCCTTCTCTGAAAGCAGTTCGTATGTTGTTGGCTTCAAAATAATACCATTCTTAGGTACATATTTCTCACTTTGGAGGTTAGAATCTAACTTATCCCAATGCTTTAGTAACGTATCAACGCGAATCGCAATGGTTACAGTGTTTTTTTGGGTAGCTGGCTGTTGCTGAACTTCATTTGGTGGCGTAACTGTATTCGTTTTTTCTTTATCGCCAGTTTTATTAGTAGCTGTTTGTTCAGTTTTTGTATTTGGAGCTTTTGTGACTTCTTGCTTTTTCTCAGCTTCCTTTTTTGGTTGTTCCACTACTTCTTGGTTTTCTTGCTGAACATCTTGCTTAGGTTTGTCCTGCTTCTTCTCATCTTTGGAGTTCTCATCGATTCCAGACTTCATTTCAGCTTGCTTCTCTTCGTCAACTGAAGGCATTTCTTCTGTTGCTTCATGTTGTTCATTAGTAGATTTGGGCTCAACACTCCGTTCCTGCTCTTGCATTTGCTCAAATTTCTCTACTGTTTGAATATTACATGCTGTTAAAAAGATAGTGAGTAATAATAATAGTAATAAGGGTAATTTTATTTTCATATTACTCCTCTACAACCTTTAAGAAATTGACATACATTTTAGACGCATGGGCGCGTGTTATAAAGTTTTTTGGATTATACACACCATTGGAGCCTTGTGCAATTCCAAAATCATATAAGAATGTAATTGCTTGTTGCGATTCCTTTGATAACTTCGCAATATCATTTAAAGGTGCCATTACATTGGATACATACGGACTTCCTGTTTTATGTGTATAAGCATTTGCTAGAATTACTGCTAATTCCTCCCGAGTAATTGGTGAGGCAGGTAGAAATTTATTTGATTTAACCATTAATAAATTTGCCTCGTAAGCAGCAGCAATTTCTTGTTTTGTTTCAGCATTATATGAGTTTATGTCAGTGAATGGTGCATTTCCGGAACTTGTCAGATGAAGAGCGCGCACTAAAATTGATACTGCCTGTACACGAGTTAAATTGTTATCTGGTCTGAATGTATTGTCTTCATAACCTTTTAATAAGCCTTTGTCTACTGCAGCTTCAATATCTGACTTCGCCCAATGCGATTGAATATCCTTAAAACTTACCTTAGTCGGAGGAGCTGTAGGTTGGCTTGGCTTGCCTGGTGTTGCCGTATTATTTGGCTTTTTATCAGATGTATCATATAGCTTTGTTTTGCTTAAAAGCAGACGGTTATATGCTGCCAATGTATAAGAGGCCTGCTCTGTTGCCATACCATTGGCTACTGATTCAGTTAAAACATGTTTAAATCCACCATCTTGGGCATTGTAAAAAGTAAAAAAGCTTGTAAATAGCTTATTAAAGCGTTGGTCTTTGTTCGCATCAATATTTAAGCTAGCAAGTGCTGTAATTACCTGGGCAACACTTTCTAAATTTGTAGTTCCCCAGCTTTGGTAACTACCATTAGCTCCTTGCAAGTTTTTTAAAGCATCAAGTGCTTTATTAATAGAGACCTTAACATCTGATCTATCTTTATAAGTGGAGAGCGCTTGAATAGCCATAGCTGTCATATCTGGATCTGCTTTCACACCAGATAAATCCCAACCGCCGTCAGGCAATTGCTTTGATAAAATATGCTGGATAAGTTTTTCTCGTGTAGTTGTTGCTGTTTTGGAAAGCTCGAAGCTCCATGTATCTAAAGCGATTAATGCAAAAAAAGCCCCATTCGGACCTTGCCATACAACTTTATCAAAGTCGCTTAATTTTTCCACTAAATTGTAACCACCTACATTAGTAGGATCTTTTCCAATGGCAGTGAGTGCAATAATTAAACGTGAGTATTCCGTATATTTACGGTTGTGTAATTCTCCTTTTACAGATTTTACATGCTTCTCGACGTTTTCATAATATTTTTCAAAATAGCCTTTTGGAACATTGTATTCTCCCCTTGCAAGTGCAATAACAAACCACTCATCACCAAAAGAAGGGTTAGGTGCTTTGGTAACTAAAAACTGACCAGTTATTTGATAACTATCTATTGTTGATACTTGCTGTGCGGAGACTGGTGCTGCCATAGTAAGCAACATAACAAGTACCATTATAAACTTAGATATTCTTTTCATTAGCGTAACCTCCATCGATAAAAGGGTACTAACCCAAATACAAAATGCATTTGGGTTAGTGAAGAAATTTACATAATGCCTGAAATATTTAATGTACGTTTTAAAATTTTCGCTGTTTGTCCACGTGTAATTGGAGAGCTAGGGTCAAATGAACCATCCAGCTTACCTGTCATTATATCAAGGCTATTTAATAGCTTAATATAAGGTAAGTATTCAGCGCTAATATGACTAGCATCATTGAAATTAATCTCTCCTGCGGTTTTCACATCAGTATTTAAATATTCTAGAATGCGTGCCATAAATGCCGCTGCTTGCTGACGTGTTATTGGCGCATCAGGTTTAAATGTTGAAGCAGTTGATCCTTTTGTAATACCTGCCTCGTATAGAGCTTGAATATCTACCTCATACCATTTGCCTTTTGTATCGTTAAATGGATTTTCACCTATAGTTTGTAAACCAAGAGCGCGGCTAATTAATACTGCAAATTGGGCACGCGTAATTGGTTTATTTGGCTCAAACGTCTCTGGTGTAGTTCCTTGGATTACGTGACGACTCGCTAAAAATTCAATTTCTTCTTTATTTGCTAACTGTGCAATATCCTTAAAGGTTACTGTATTTTCAGTTATAACGAATGTACCGCTTATTTTTGTGAACAAAATAATTTCACCATTCACTATTTTATGTGGAACAGGTTTATATTCCCCATCAACAAGCTGTAAAACGACAGTATTAGAGTTGATTTCGCTATCCAATAGTGTAACTTTCAAATATTCTTTTCCTAAAGTAATAGGCTTTGTTTTACCGTTAGTAGACTCAATACCGAATGTAACAGAGAATTTTTTATTTTTAATATCCTTTGTTACTTCGACTGTTAACTCTTCGTTTTCAGCAAGTTTAATGCTATTAAAGATTGAAGTAGGGACTTCTATCTTGAAATTCTGTTTGCTTTGAATAACTATCTTTTGAATGTTCTTTTTAATATAATCTTGAATATTTTCAGATTTAATAATTGCTTTGTTACTACCATCTTCAATAGTAATCTCAGCTAATGAACTATCTTTATTTGTTTCTTCAGACACTGTATCATCGTCTTTATTGTCTTTTTCTGTTTCTTCAGTACATTGTTTATCATCGGCTTTACATTTTACTTCTTCTTTACATTTATCTGTTTCTTTCTCTTTACATTCTTTATTTTCTTCACCTTCACCTTTACCTCCACTTTCGATACCATCAACATAGCCACCGATATCTTTACCTAAATCAAGTGTGTATAGCCATTCCACAGAATCCCCAGGTGATAATTTATAGAGTCCTGCAGAATAAGAAGGGAATTGACCATTTACACGATACATCCAACCACTTAAAGGACCGCGGTCGAATTCATAAAGACCCGCAATACCATCGATATATGTGCCATATTGTGTTTCTCGATAGCTTAAATCGATACCATTTTCAGTTGTCACACGTTTTAATGCATCGAATACTGTATCTCCGGTATTTAGTTGAACAGTAGTTGTTCTTAATGGAATCTCTGAAGAAGAAATTCTAATTAAAAATGTTGCATAACCACTTGGGATACTTCCCCCTGGGTTAGATGGATTTCCACCTTCTCCCGGATTTGAAGGGTTTCCTCCTTCTCCTGGGTTAGACGGGTTCCCTCCTTCTCCTGGGTTAGATGGATTATTAGACTTCGTATCGGACGTATCATAAAGTGCTGTTTGACCGTTTAGCAGACGATGATAGGCCGCTAATGTATAGCCAACCTGCTCGGTAGCCATTCCATTTGCTTGCTTTTCGTTTAAATCGTGTTTAAAGCCACCATCTTGTGGGCTGTAATAAGTCATAATATTAGCAATTACTTTATTAAAGCGAGGATCTTTATTTGCATCAATGCCTATGCTTGCAAGTGCAGTAACAACCTGAGCAGCGCTTTCAACATTTTCTAATCCCCATGATTTATAGCCACCATTCTCTAATTGCATAGCAGCCAACGTACCTAATGCATTATTAACAGCTATCTTAACTTTTGAATTGTTGTTATAGTATGGAGCTAGTGCTTGTATAGCCATAGCTGTCATATCTGGATCAGACTTTGTTCCTGATAAAGCCCAACCACCATCAGCTAATTGCTTGTTTAAAATGTGCTCTACAAGCTTTTCAGGTGTTGTTGTAGCTGTTTTTGGTAGCTCAAAGTTCCATGTGTTAAGAGCAATTAATCCAAAATATGCACCATTTACACCTTGCCAAATTACTTGGTCAAAATCAGATAGTTTTTCAACTAAGTTATAACCACCGACATTTGTTGGATCTTTACCAATAGCAGTAAGAGCAATGATTAAACGTGAGTATTCTGTATATTTCCGTTTATCTAGTACACCATTTTTTGCAACAACGTGGTCAACAACATTTTTATAATACGTTTCGTAATATTCTTTAGGTACTTCATAGCCTCCGCGTGCTAATGAAATTATCCACCACTCATTATCAAATTTAGGGTTAGGTAGTTTATCTACCATGTATTGACCAACAGATTTATAAGCCTTCGAAGTTGATGTATCTGCATTAGATTTTGTTCCAACTTTTTTCGCTTCATTAAATATCGCTGTGGCCTGATTTAGTGCTAAAACTTTCGCATCAATGCTATCTTGTTCCGCTGTATTATCTGCTATTAATTGTTGGGCAGATAGGATTATATTTGTATAGGCATCTTGTACAGCTTGAGTAACCCAAAAATCAGCAGGGTCTATATTTTTTCCATCAGTACTTATTTTTACAGAACCCTTGTTTTGTTCTGCTTTCTCAATTGCACTTTGTAATACTGATTTATCAATGACTACTTTTTCATCTGAAATAATCGAAATCTCTGGGAAGATGCTGTAGTAACCTTCTCGAGCTGATGCATTAAGGTTAGGACTCGCTCCAGTTATAGGGTTAATATTGTGGTGTTCACCTATTGGACTTCCATAAAAACTCAGACGAATATGTCCATCACGTAACTTGTATTCACCCTTGTGTTCTTGTGGAATTGTAAATGTAACACTGTTTGCCTGCGTTGCCATATTGTATTGTCTTGCATCGCCTGAAACAAGAGTATTTTCAGGACCAGCGAAAAATCTCAGCTGACCTTGGAAGTTATATATACCAGAAAGTTTATTTGCTGGGAAAGACAAGCCTTTTAAAGTAACTTTTATTTTATCTCCAGGTACTATTTTTTTATTTGCTGCTGTTAAGTTTTCAATTGTTACATCAAGTGGACGTGCTGTCATCACGTGATACTCAGCTTTTCCATCTTTTTCAACCTTAACTATATTACGTCCTTCAGTTAATAAAACTGTGAAAGAGCCATTTCCACTAGATTGAACACTCTCTGTTGAAAATTCACCATTTCCATAGGATGCTGTCCCTAGACTATGATTAATTTCCGGACGCAAAACGCTTACTGAGCTACCAGAAGTCGGTGTAAACGTATAATATGCTCCTTGTTCGCCTTGAACATAGTAAACACTATCAATATCAGCATCAAAAACACCATTTTGTAGGTTTAGAAGGTCGCCACCTTTTTTACCTTCATTAACTTTTTGATTACGTTCTTTGTTACTTTCTATTCCTGTAGAAATACCTGTATCACCTTGACCAACAGTCACAACAAAGAGACCGACATTTTCTGGCCAAATAGCACTGAATGCATCATTCGCATCACTAATGTACCCGGATCCATTAACCTTCAATGCGTCATACGTCACTTTTACAACAGCTGTCCCATTTTTCAATGCTTTGACTGTCGAATAACTTCCTGGCTTACCAGGATCAATTTGAATTACATCATCGCCTGTTATGATTTCATAATGGAAATCAGGCTCAAAGAAATAGTTGTTAATTCCTTCTATTAATGCTTGCCAGCTACGTAAAGTTAGTAAATTGAAGCTATCTCCTTGGTTTAACTTCAAATGATTTTGTTCATTGATATTTAAATAAATATTACCTTCAAGGTATGTTCCTTTATTTAATATTGCTGTTGGCAATTGAATTGAGAGCTGTTGTTTTGTAATTGCCAATGATGCATTTTGAGCATTTGCTTTAAATGTACCTACATTTGTAAGTTTTCCTGCTTGGCTAACTCGGTAGTTATAATCACCATTGTTTATTAACTTGAAAGAAAATGTTTTTGTACCATCCGGGTTATTTGTAGCTACCCCTTCAGGCTGGACTTCTTCAAATGCAATAAAGTGTTTGATTTTTTTTCCTACAAATAATTCAGCATCTTGAGGAACTGTAAAAGTTATGTTCCCAGAAAACGGAATAGCTGCACTAATTGTTTGTACTGATGCCGAAAGTGTTACTGTAGTGCTATTACTAAATGGAACATATTGTGTGTGCTTTGCATCTGGCTCAAACGTATAGTAGATTTTTCCCCCTACAAGGGCTAATACTGGAATCTGTCCTTGTGTAGTTACTTTACCTAGTTTTATTGACGTATCGTTCGGTATTTCTTGCCCAACTTTTACAGTGTAATCACTATCAACATTCCAACTTGTATTACTAGCTTTAAAATTAAGCTGGCGGAATTGAAATTCTTGAGTTGATTCTGCTTTTACTGTTAGCTGACCACCGCCAACACTGTTATGATTGCTATCAAATCCTTCGTAGCGATAACTTCCTACTGGTATAGTTGCTGTATAAACATTGTATGTTCCTTCAACACCAGAGCCTAAGTTTATTTCTTGATCATTCGTATCATAAAGCTTTAAAATGACAGCTTTAGGTGCGACAGTAAATTTCACTGTGCTAGTAATATCTGTTTGTAAACCAGTTTTTTTACTAAATGCATTTGTGGCTTGATTTAGTGCTAAAACTTTTGCATCTATTTCTTCTTGACTGGCATTTTCATCTGCGATTAGTTCCTGTGCGTCTATAATTTCATTTGTGTATGCATCTAATTCAGCTTGAGTAACCCAGTAATCAGTAGGAGCTACATCTTTTCCATCTAAGCTTACTTTCACAGAAGCTTTTGTTTGTTCAGCTTGTTGAACCGCTGTTTGCAAAGCTGTTTTATCAGCTTTAACGATTTCTTCCCCTTCTCCATTTAAAGCAGCATTTAAATGGAGAAGTGCTGCATCCACATTTGTTTGACTACTCTCCATATTTTTAAGCTGCACATATGCGGCGTCATAAGAAGACTTTACTTGTTCATTTGCTAAAATTTCGTTTTTAGTTGGTGAGCTATTAATTTCAGCAATTTTCGCTGTTAACTCATCTTTATTCGCTGGCGTAATTAAACTACTTCCCTCAAAGCCGCCACCTAAATCTGTTCCATACCCCCATACTGTAAACTGCCATCTAATGATATCACCATCTTCTGGGAACCATTCAGAAGCACCTCGAGGAATAAAGTTATTATTTACAGCTACCATCCAGCCAGACATAGATGTATAGTCCATCTGTTTTAACCAGTCGGATTCCATTCTTCCATTAACGGGACCAGATTCATCAAGAATGTATTTTGGGACGCTCACTTCTCCAGGATCAGGATCAAAGACACCTGCTAAGTAGAAGCTTTCTTCTACAGATCCTGTAATGTCATAGTTACCTTCTCCTAACAGGTTAACTATAACCTTAGCTATATTATCCCCTTCATAAAAAGGAACACGAACAGGTTCCTTTATGTAGCCTTGCCCCAGTGTAAACTTCTCTACGGAAACCGTCACATAACCTTTAGGTTCAGTATTATTAAATATCGTCGCACTATCATTACTGGTAATAGGTGATAGCTCGCTTTCCGTTTGCTCGGTCATTTCTTTCTCTATTGATTCTTCATTAGTTTGAATAGTAGAATTTGTTTCTAACTCACTAGTATCATTTTGTTGTGTCTCAGCGAATGCGACTGGTGATAATAACGAAAATGATAAGATAAAGACAATCGCTATATTCAACCATTTTTTATAAAAGTCCATTTCTTTCCCCCCAATTTTTTTATAGATGAATGCGCTTGCAATAACTAGAAAATAAAAAAGATGCTTCTCTAATAAAAGAGAGCATCTAAGGAAAACAGAAAACGGCTTCAAATACTATTTGCCAATTCGTCTATTTGCCGTAAGTTCTCCTAGCTTCCGAAGAGATTTAATACGATGAAATAAAGGCAGGTCTCCTGGCTTGTGTACCCTAATCAGAACCTTCCCATCTACTTGAGGCATTTTTCCTCGTTTGACAGTGGTATTTTCTGGGGTCATCTACACATACAGTTGCGGAAACAGCTTCGGATTTGCACCGAATTCCCTATTAAGCTCTTAAAAGAGCACCTTTATTCTGCATTTGCTATTCACTTAATGCTAAGTTTAGCATAGTTTCCATCTTTTCAAAATAGTTTAAAAAAACAAGCATGACTGATTATCTAATAATAATGGAGTTGAATCTTTTTTTGCTATTATCCTTTATTCAATTAAATTAGTAGCACAACAGTATTCTCAATAAAAAACGCCAGAGCAATGATACTCTGACGTTGAAATCATTATTTTGTCGTTACTTTTCTTCCGTATGTCATCCATCTCCACACTTTTTCCAATGGCCCGATTTTGAAAAATTTAAAATAAATGATACTAAAGATGATTTGAATCACAAAAATCATAATGGCAATGATGACAATATAGGAAGTCGAAAGTACTTCGAGTCCCATGAGAGATATAATAGCTAACCCTATAAAACTTTGAGCTAAATAATTTGTAAACGCCATCTGTCCGACACGTCCAATTGGCTGTAGAATTTTTACAACATTTTTGTGTTCTAGAATCAGGAATAAACTCGCTAAATACAAATATGTAGTCGGGATTACACCTAAACCTAGTACTAATTGAAGCTTTTGATCATCATTTTGAGATGCAAACCAAATCCAACTAGATATAGCTACAAATATTGGAGCTGTTACATATAATACCAACTTTATTTGCTTGGTAAGTTGTCTCACATTTCTTATCCAGTCAGCTTTTGCTACTAGAAAACCTGTTAAAAACATAATAAAAATAGTTATTGTATCATTCCCTAGTACATTAAAAACTGTTGAAAGGATAGCTAGGTTTGGCAAAAACATTTGTCCAAGTATGCTTACAATGTGAACAGTAATTATGCCAATAAGCCAGTTGCGAATTGTATCAATCTGCGCTCGATAAAATGGTAGTAAAAACAAACCAATTACTGCATATACTGAAAGGATAGAACCCCAGAAAAAAATTATATGGACAATCCCAATAACAAATAATGCTAGTAAACGTCTTGCAAAACGCCATCGAGGCTTATCACCTCTTGCTTCAGCGCGTGAAGCAAAAATATAAAAACCGACACCGAAAAGAAATGAAAAAATGGAAAAGAATTTTTTCTCAATGAATATATCAATTAGTGTATCAATAATACTATTGAATTTACTATAGGCTGGCACCGGTCCGCCTTCAACTACTATTTGATAAGCACCTACATTAATAAATAGAATGCCAAATAACGCTAATCCACGAATAATATCTAAGGATATAATTCTTTCTTTTTGTGTAACTGATGGATTCATGCTTTCAACTCCTTATCTTCAATACTGCAATTCATGCTCCTTGGCTATTATATCTACTCAACCTTACAGTAGTTTGATGATTAGCTTACAAAAACCTTAACTGAAGGATTTTCATTTATCTTAACGATTTATTTAAAATTGCAGTTTCTTACGCAAACAATAAAAAGGTCTGGATTAATTTCCAAGACCATTCTTTTATTCATATTATTATCATGCGTAATCTAATGCATTAGCGGCTAATGGAATGTGAAATTTCATCTTATTCTTTTTCATGTTTACTTAGTTTTTCATCCCTTTTTAAAAGTTAAGCCAACATATTTTATAGTATGTAGACTATTTTGAAAAGAGGTGACCAAGGTGAATAGGAATAGAAGATTAAGATTTTGTTATCCTGGCTATAAATATTGCGGACCTGGATGTTCAGGACCTGGTTCACCAACAAATGCTGTTGATTCTTGTTGTAAGAAGCATGATGAATGTTATTCAAAATACGGTAGAACAAAAAATTGCGATGAATTATTCCAGCAATGTTTATTAGCACATATGAATACCAATAGCAAAATGGGCAGGGATGCTAGACTGTTCTACAAAGTTTTCGATTTGCGTAAAAAATTTTTTTAAACGTCAAAAGCCAAGAATGAACAACAAGTTTCATTCTTGGCTTCAAAGAAATATAAATGTCTATTGCCGTTGATTTCCGCTACGGCGGCGCTTTCCACAAAATTGTTTGAAAATTGTTTGAGTGCCTGACACTTTTATGGGTACTTTTACTTAATTGGGATCCAAATTTCCGAATAGAGATTTTCGCTTGTAGGATCTTCATCTGTGTAAACCTCTAATTCAGGTGTTCCAGCAGGCTCATATGGATTCGAAGGGAACCATTCGGAGAAAATTTGCTTCCATGCATTTTGCATCGCATCCGGCATTGGGCCGTGTACTTCAAACACAACCCATTTTGATGCTGGCACTTCCATCGCTAATAAATTTTCCGGTACATCCCCTACGTGTTCTGTTCCAATCCAATAATCCATTAAATTATTTTCTTTATAGTTTTCGTCTGGTACACAAACACCCAATACCCCTTTAATTTGTCCATCATTTAATGCAAATAATTGCTCGTCCATTCCTTGACGGTTTACTTCATCCCAAAATAGAGGGATACCTTGCAAATTCTCGCCTTTTTGGCAATTATACGTTCTTTTCACTCCTACAACTTGGAACTTTTCCTTTTCTACAATGTTATACTTCATTGGTTCTGCTCCCTTCAGACTCACCTGGATTACAAGGCGGTTATATGATTGTAATGGTCCTTGCTGTTTTCGTGCTTCACTCGGCGTTACGTTATGTTGCTTTCGGAATGCTTTTGTAAAAGCTTCGGGAGAGTCGTAGCCATATTTGAAGGCGAGATCGATTACTTTTATATCTGTATTGATCAATTCCTGTGCTGCTAAAGTCAATCTTCTTCGTCTTATATAATCTGCGATTGACATATCTGTTAAAATAGAAAATGTTCGTTGAAAATGAAAAACAGATGCATTCACTTCGTTTGCGATTTGCTCCATTGTAATCGTATCTTGCAAATGCTCTTCTATATAATTTATAGCTTTTTGAATCGACTCAATCCAACTCAAACTCAAATGCCCTCACTCCTTGCTTAAAGATTAACGTATTCTAGTTTTTTCTTCCTGTCTTTTTATGCTATCTTTGGACTGGTCCACTCAGTTGTATGCATAGTCTACTACATATCGTCCATTTTCCAAACCTTTACTTAAGAGTGCTACTGCTTCAATAATAATCATTTTTACGAGCCCATAACATAAAAATTTTAAGAAGATTAAGTGAGTGGAAAGCGTCAACCTGTAGCTTACGCTACCAATTAAATCTTTGCACTGAGCGTTATTTGTTGCTGAAAGTATATAAATGAGCAATTTTATTAATTATTAGTAGATTCTTAGTATTTAATTAATTTAAAATAAACAGTATTATTAAGTATTATAGATATTTCATCTAATGACACAATACGCGGAGGATATGACATGTTAGAGATAGCAAAAGAAATAACAACAAACCCAAAAGAAAAACCTGCAGTAGACCAATTAGGTTTTGGTCAATTTTTTACAGATCATATGTTTATAGTCGATTACACAGAAGGCATGGGTTGGCATGATCCACGTATTATCCCGTATCAGCCGCTTTCTATAGATCCTTCGGCAGCGGTTTTCCATTATGGGCAAGCTGTATTTGAAGGATTAAAAGCTTATGCAACAGTGGATAATAGGGTCCTTTTATTCCGTCCTGACCGTAATTTTAACCGCTTAAATCATTCGAATGAGCGTATTGTCATTCCAGCAATTGATGAAGAATTGGCGTTAGAGGCGTTAAAGCAGTTAGTAACATTGGATCGCGAATGGGTTCCAAAGGCACCTGGAACATCTCTTTATATCCGTCCATTTATTATTGCTACTGAGCCACACTTAGGTGTACACCCTTCTAAAAACTATAAATTTATCATCATTATGTCTCCATCTGGCTCGTACTACAAAGAGGGCATTAATCCAGTAAAAATCATGGTGGAACAACATTTTGTAAGAGCTGTAGTTGGCGGCACCGGCGAAGCAAAAACTGCTGGTAACTATGCGAGCGCCTTAAAAGGACAAGAAATTGCGAATAAGGAAGGCTATTCTCAAACTTTATGGCTAGACGGTAAAGAACACCGTTACATCGAAGAGGTAGGTAGCATGAATATATTCTTCAAAATAAACGGAACAGTCATCACACCAGCATTAAATGGTAGCATCTTACCTGGGATTACACGTAATTCAATGCTTCAAGTATTAAAGGCGAAAAACATTCCAGTTGAGGAACGTCGTATTTCAATCGATGAAGTGGTAGAGGCTTATCATAATGGCACTTTGGAAGAAGCATTTGGTACAGGAACAGCTGCGGTTATTTCACCTGTCGGAGAATTAAAATGGCAAGATGAAAAAATAGTGATTAATAACGGTGAGATTGGTGAAGTTTCACAATTGCTTTACGACACATTAACAGGCATCCAAAATGGCACGCTTGAAGATACATTTGGTTGGACGATTAAATTATAAAAATATACAAAAAGTGTTAGATTGATCGCAATCAATCTAACACTTTTTTACTGTCGTTTTTGTAGCGCAACATAAGCCACTAATATAGTCGTCTCCACATTTTTGACCTTTAATGATATTGGAATAACACCAAAATAGTCGTATCTTTTTCGCTTTCCCAAAGCTCAACAAAAAAGCAATATCCATTTGGGAAATCATTTAAATATGCCTCATCATCAAGGCAAATGTTATTTTTATACTTAGTATTCCATTCTGACTTAACATCATTTATTAATAAACGCTCTAATGTACTTTTTCGTTCCGTTTGATAGTTACAGATAAATATTTCTTCTACTTCGCCATTAAAAATCATTTGTCCAAGTTCCTGTAACGTAATATTATTATAGTAGATTTTACTTGCCACTACTACTTCATTGTTATAAATCTGATTTTTTTCCTTGTCTATGAAGTAGCCTTTTTTTGTCACACTGTTCACCTCTTCTAGTTTTTTAATCGACTAAGAAAAATCAAACATTAACTTTATAATTCAGTGCTAACTCATCCCCAGGTAGTCCTCGTATCCCCCAGTTATGCTTAGGTGTTTCAAAAATAGTAATTTCTATATCTTGAGGAGCTATACTCAATTGACTGTTAATTTTTTTAAATAGCAATGCGAGTAATTGTTTTTTCGTTTCCATCGTTCGACCTTCGAACATACTAATTTCAATAATGGTATATGCTTCAGTTCTTTCACTAGGAAAGTAAAAATCCTCTTTGTCCATCGGGAAAAAACGATGAAATTTCTTATCGGTTGGCAATGCCAGTGCCTCCATCATACAAGAATGAATAATAGTCGATAATGCTGCCTTAATAGGATCTAACCTATCCTTAATACCATATATTTTAATTTGACTCATGCTCATCTCACCTTTCTCTTCTAACCACCCATTTCTATTCTATAAAAAAACATGAAATTCCTTTATTCGTTCTTGCATTCAATAATTAATTCGCCTCTCTACAATGTAACTGGCACGAATAGGTAAAAAAGAGCTACATCCTTCGCTACCCAATCTCGCAATATTATTTAATAACCGGCAAGCTCACCCTGTTTACCCAATCATAAATAAATCTTTCTTGATGCACGTTTAGCTCAGGGAGGTTGTTACGGGCAAAGAATCGATGTTCGTGACTTTCATCAGAGCGTTGAATTAATTGTCCCGTAAAACAGCTTGAGTAAAAAATAATTTGGACACTGAAAACTTTATCGCTATTCGGATATGTTGCAAATCCTTCTTCACCAGAATAAATACCAAACAACGCCAATTGTTCAACTGTTAAACCTGTTTCCTCAAAAGTTTCTCTTACGGCCGCTTCAAGAAACGATTCTCCAGGCTCCATAATGCCACCTGGGATACCCCAAACATCTCGATCCGTTCGATGTTGTAGTAAAATTTGGTTGTCTTGTTCAAGTATAACGCCACAGCCTACAGTCATTAGCATTTCATTGCCAATGAGCTGCCGCATTGTTTGTATGTAATTCATTTTTTTCTCCTTTTATTAATTAAAGTATATGACCTATAAATCTTGCACTCAAAAACATTTTACACAATATAATTTTAGCATATTTATCCAATTTATATTAACACCTGTTCTTCACATTTTTAGAGAGGCTTTGAATTTAGGCAAACTTTTACTAAATGTACGATGTATGAAGTCAATAATCAGGGCAAGATTAAAAGTATAAAATTTTAAAATGAGGTGAATGAATAAAAAAAATAATGATCAATCCTAACGACAGGGCTATAAATTTCATTATCACGTTTACACAAAAAACCAGCCCAAATATGAGCTAGTTTTAAATTTATTAATTTTTTAATGCAAAAAGTTATAAATCGGCGCTCGAATAAATTGCATAAATATTCATGAATGAACAATGTATGAATTCAAAAATTAGGGCAAGAATAAACCTATATAATTCCACTATGAGGTGAATAGATGAAAAAATTAATCATCGGTACTTTTACTGCCATCCTAACAACTGGGTTATTATTTGGCTGTGGTACAGCGAAAGATAAAACAGAGACAAAAAAATCTGAAGAAACTTCTACACATAAAGAAGAACATAAGGAAGAGATAGATAAAAAAGATGAGAAAGCAAAAGAGTAACATTGCCTACAGTTCATTAGAGGTTCCTGGAAGAGAGCATGACCCTAGAGACTACTGGCTCTCAGACCCCCCACCACTCTGTAGCGGACATTAACATAAACAGCAAAAAAGTGTTAGATTGATTAATGTCAATCTAACACTTTTTCTCTTTTGCACCATCCGCAGAATCGTAGTTACACCAAAAGAAAACTATTCAGCAATAATCGTTACAGTACGATTATCACTTTTATATTTGCTTCCAACACCATCAGCGTCACCTTGTGCATTTATTGTGTAAGATCCCGCTGATATAACTTTGTTTTTAAATTCAAAGGCGATATCACCACTAGTATTAACTCCAGTAAATGTAAGTGTATGACCATCAGCACTAATTTCTGATGATGTAATGTTTCTCCATGATACACCTAAGTGAACGTAATCATTAGTAGTAGCTACTATTTCAGATGGTAATGTAATAACAAGTGTTCCGTTACTAAATGTAGTATAAGAATAATAATCTAATCTAAGAGTATTCGCTACATCTTTTGTTACTGTCAAACTAGTACTCCCCATACCACCAATTGTAAATGTAGCATTTGGTATTAGTGCGCTACTCTCGTCTTATCCCATCTTTTTGGTTTTATAACGAGCCTTCACCGTACGAGCGACTTTCATCGCATACGGCGATCCGTCAACAATAGCTTAAAAACTTATTTCCCCATTATTTAAGTTATCAGATGCAACTCTCAAAAAACTAACCAGGATTTATAAGCTATAATCTAACGCTAAGCTTTTTCTTTCGTTTTAGGATTATTATTTGGATGTAGTACTTCGAAAGACAAAAGATTCGTGCTTCTAACGCTTTAACAGATCCTTCAGCTGGTGTTGACTTCGTTGTTCTTTTTATCTCTTTTTCATAGATGGATGCCCCTTTTTCTTAGAAACAAGAGCATCATAACCACCACCAACTTCAAACTTCAACTTCCAATTCCGAATCATGCCAGGAGATGAAATATTGAATAGTGCAGCTGTGTCTCTCGAAGATGTACCTGTCTCGTTCATATAATTAAGACATTCATTTTATAGTCAGCTGAATATTTTGTATAGGACTTTAAGAAAGTCTCTACGCCATTTTTTTGATAACGGCGAACCCATTCACTGACAACCTCTGCTGTCACACCGATATCTTTCGCAATTTCAAGCATGGTTTCATATCCATTTAAATATCGTTGAACTGATTGAATACGTTGTTCAACACTTACTTTTGCCATAAAAAAATCCCCGTAAAAGTTAGATTGATGTCTAACTTTTACGGGGCAGATCAAATAGAGCTGGTTTTTTTCATTAAATTGAAATTGAATGTGTGAATTTTATCTTTAGAATTAATTGATATTATCCTTTAGGCTCTAATTTCCAGTATGAGGAATCGCCAGTTAACCCTAAACAATCGCCGATACCCACAGCCCCAACACTTCTTTTCTAATACATTGTCATATATTCATCGCGTTCCCAGTTGTATTGTAAAATTAAACCATCAGCAAAAGCATTCTATCGGAAGTAGTATAATTTTAATAGGAGACTAATGAATAATAGTAACATGCTCTTTTTTTACTAAACGAACTAATATTTTCTTTTGTATTACGCATTCTTTAAAACGTCTATTAATAATATTTTGCATAGATGTATTATCTACATCAGTAAAAAATGTCACGAACATATTTTCTTCTATCGCCCTTTTGACAACGGGCGCATACACTAACATCCCCCCTCCTCCCAATCTGGTAGCGGGCAAACGCTTCACATAAGAATGGGGTAAAAGTATCATGTTCTGTGCAACTCTCTCAGCAATACACCACCCCACTAAATCTCCCTCAAGAAATAAAGCAAAGCTAAATTCTTCATCGACATCGCCTAAATTCTGAACAAAAGGATAGACATGATCATCAAACTTATTCTTATTAGAAATTGCTTCTCTAAATATCTCACCCACATGCTGACTCCAAGGTACTACTGTTAAACTAGTAGGTATTTTTAAATTCCATAACCACTCATTTTGTTGTATTCGATTAAAATCCAGCACATATTTTTCTATACCTTGTACATTCCCACTCCATCCTTGATTGGTTAATATATTTATGAAGTCATCAGATTTACTGTTCATAGTAAGCGTTATTTCTGTTATCAAAAAGCCGATCTTTTCAAAATAATTTTCCGCTTCATTATATAGTTGCATAACAAAATGATGGGCATTCTCCTCATCATTTACAACTAAATGTGTAATCGTTGCTGACTTATTTTCAAAATTGATGTCTGCAATAAGGATACCTATTGGACTTGTATGGTCAACTAAACCTATTCCCCATAAACTTGCGTCCATTAATTGCAACCTTTTAAAATGATTAGGATTCAAAAAAGTTAAAAACATACTATAATTACTTGAAGTAAGATTTAAAATTTCCATTAATTTCACCTCTTAAAAATAAGTAGCCTAAGTTATTAGGCTACTTGGAAATACTACGCTTCGTCAAATGACTCTGTTACGGGATTAAATACAAGGTTGGCAAAGTGAATATTTTTGTAATTTTTAGTTAAAGCATACTTATTCTCAGTAGTTCTTAATTCATAACCTGCAGTTACAGCCGTTTCTATACCATTAGTTGCTTCAATGAAATAATAATATGTCGTAAATGGTGTTGCTGTATCATCATTCCAGCGTTGTGTACCACTCGCAATGTTTGATTGTAAAACCATTGCCCCTACTAAACTATTGCTTGTGTTACGTTTTATCGTATAAGTAACCGTTCCTACAGATGATTGATTATCTGTCCAAGTAATTGTATTTCTGACGCCACCCGGTGATAAATCTAGTGAACTTCCACTCACATTTGTTACAGGTAAAAATACGCTATTCTCGTTTTATCCCTCTCTATATCTCGGTTTTATAACGAGCCTTCACCGTGCAGGCAACTTTCATCGCACACGGCGATCCGTCAGCGATAGATCTATAAGATTTATTTCCCCGTAGTTAATTATAAATTAATTTAAGTAATGTCAATACTGACAAATGTTAATATTAATGTTAATTTTTAAAATTTTTTCACTTCTAAAACTTATAATATGATTATGCTGTTTGCTGTGTATTCATCATCAATTATACAAATTTCTAAAAAGCAATATGAACTTATTAAATGGAATGTTTCAAGTACCACCTATATTATTTTTAGTTTAACTTGGTTATTTGCTGCTTTAGAAAACTGTTTAGCTTGATAATGAGGATTAAAAAAACCCCGAATAAGTTCACTTTTAAAAGTGTCCATTATTCGGGGTGCAGTTCAATTTAAGTTTGTTAATTCAAACTTATGGGGTGCTTTAGTTAAATATTAAACTTCATATATCAAAACAAAACAGAGTTCATTCTATATGTAACTGTAAGATTAACTCTGTAATTTTTGTTTTAAAAGTAACAGTCTCTAGAAAAAGCCTTAAATTAATACTGTCTCTTTCTTCTTACTCTTACTTGCAACACGCAACACTTCTTTTCTAGTACATCGTCAAATATTCATCACGTTCCCAGTTGTGGACGCGTGTGCGGTATTTGTTCCATTCAATTTCCTTCGCTTCTGTGAACTTCTCAAAAATATGATTGCCAAGTGCGTCACGTACAATGTGGTCCATCTCTAGCTCGATTAGTGCGTATTCTAAAGAGGATGGTAAACTATCAATGCCATTTAATTCACGATCTACGCGGTTCATTTTATAAATATTTCGATCTACAGCATCTGGTGGTGTTAAGCCTTTACGTATCCCATCAAGTCCAGATGCTAAAATAACAGCCATCGCTAAGTATGGGTTAGCCGCTGGGTCAACAGAACGTAACTCAATACGAGTTGAAAGACCTCTTGCTGCTGGGATGCGAATAAGTGGTGAGCGGTTTTGAGCTGACCAAGCTATATAGCACGGTGCCTCATAGCCTGGAACTAAACGTTTATAAGAATTTACTAAAGGGTTTGTCACCGCTGTAAAGCCGTGAACATGCTTCATGACCCCTGCCATAAAGCTTCGAGCCGTTTCGCTCAATTGTAATTCTGCATGTTCATCATAGAAGGCATTTTTATCACCTTCAAACAATGAAAGATTGAAATGCATCCCTGAGCCATTAACGCCAAATAACGGTTTTGGCATAAAGGTTGCATGTAAACCGTGCTGTGCTGCGACTGTCTTAACGACGAGTTTGAACGTTTGGATATTATCGCACGCTTCAATGGCACTTGCGTATTTAAAATCAATTTCATGTTGACCAGGTGCAACTTCGTGATGCGACGCTTCAATTTCAAAACCCATGCCCTCTAACTCAAGCACAATATCACGTCGACAGTTCTCGCCTAAATCAGTAGGCGCTAAATCGAAATACCCGCCACTATCATTTAATTCAAGTGTTGGATGCCCTTTATCATCTAGTTTAAATAAGAAAAATTCTGGCTCTGGACCAAGGTTAAACGAACTAAAACCTAACTCTTCCATTTCCTTTAATACCCGCTTAAGGTTGGAACGTGGATCACCTTCAAACGCTGTACCATCTGGTCGTGCAATATCACAGATAAAGCGCGCTACCTTACCTCTTTCCGCTGTCCATGGAAAGATAACGAAAGTATCTAAGTCAGGACGTAAGTACATATCAGACTCCTCAATACGGACAAATCCTTCAATCGATGAACCATCAAACATGACCTTATTATCTAATGCCTTCGCTAATTGACTAACTGGTATTTCCACATTTTTTATTGAGCCCAATATATCAGTAAATTGTAGGCGAATAAATTTCACATTTTCTTCTTTCACCATGCGGATAATATCATCTCTTGTATGATGTTTCATTCTTCACCACTCCAATTGTCATTTTTCTTAACGTGTTTTTTTATAACTTCTTTTAAAGTACACTAAAACAACAAAAATGCGCAATGGGCATGTAATGTTTTCTTACATATGTATTTTCGAATAAATTTATCTTTATTTTAGATGTATAGATATATTAGGTTGGACCTATATATTGACATCAACTAAAATAAAACTTAATGATTACTAAAATATTTCATTTATAGAACATTAGTCTTGCGTTTTTTATATTTTACTGGTACATTATAAACGAAATATAAATTCAATAGTATCTAATAGGATATTTTTACTATTCTATATACCAATCCTTATTAAAGTAATTGAATAATTCAAAAGTAGCTTTTATAATAATGACGTCGGTGGAAAAAGTCCTTTGATTCCATCCAGTACAAAACAAAACTCCCTTTCAAATGGTCCTAACTACCAATTGAAGCAAACTTCGCAAACTCCAGGCAAATGATTTAGCATCGCCTTAAAAATTCTTATATAACACATTGTCACCAACATTAAGTATCCATATATTCAGAAGATACATAGACTTACAAGTTTTTTACTGCTATAGGTGACAAAAACCATAGAGTGAAAACAGTATTAGTCAACGATATTCATTCCTTTATCACACATAACTATTTTTATAGAGATGACATTAATTGTCTGCGTTTTCATTCCTATTCTTTCTCAATATAATAGCGATGACCTATTTAACTTTGCTTACATCACTAGCGAAAATATAAATGTAATTTCACGTACAAGATAGGTGATTGGCAATGAAATTTACACTGCGAGTTCAAGCAAATCGACAAGCAGTTCATTTTATTGATAATGTGATGGAAAACTATACAAATATTTATAGTATACCTTTCAGTAAAGAATTGAGATTTGTTTTACACGAATTAGTAATTAATGCTATTGAAGCGATGGAAAAAATCGATTCCCCCTCTCCCGACGGCAAAATTCAAATTCAAATTTTACATAACGATGAGGAGATTAAGCTAACTGTCATCGATGAAGCACAAGGCATTACTGAAAATGATATAAAGAAGGCTTTGCAATTCGATCCTAATGTACATAATTATACAGATCGAGGCCGAGGATTATTTTTTGTCAAAAATATGGTCGATTCTATTTGGTTTAAACATCTTTCAAGTACCAAATTTTTAGTCGGTGTTTCCAAGAAAATTCATGGATAAAGTACATCTGTAATTAGGAGGGACTTTTTGTGAAATGGACAATCCGTAAAAAAATGAATTTACTTATTCTTACCTGTATTTTGTTAATGATTACTCTTATAGCTGTAATTGATTTTTTTGAAGCTAAAAAGAATTTTTTAGAAAGTGCAAATGCCAAACTTTTATCGGATTTACAATTAAGTTATCAATATTTTGATGTTAAAATCCCTGGAGAGTGGGACATCAAAAATAATGAATTGTATAAAGGCAATGTTAAAATTGCTGGCAATTTCGATATTGTAGATGAGATTGGCAATCTAGCAGACGGTAACTTCGTGACAATCTTTCAGCACGATACACGCATTAACACAACTATAGTGGAAAATGGTATACGACAAGTGAACACGAAGGCCCCTAAAGAGCTTACTACTGCTGTGTTAGAGCAAAAAAAACGTTTTATTGGTACAACAAATGTATTAGGTAGTATGTATCAAGTTGCGACAGAGCCGATTTTCAATAGCAAAGGCGACATCATCGGCATGTGGTCGACAGGCACGCCATCTGCGCCTTATATTAACATCGCTACAAAATATGTCCTTGAGAATGTTGCCATTTCATTAGGAATAGCCATTTTGATGTTTGTCAGCATTAGTTGGTTTTTACAGCGTCAAATTATTGGACCAATTAATCAATTAAGTTTGAATGCTAATGAACTTGCTAATTTAAATTTAAGCGTAAAAATAGTAAATCCTAAAGGAAAAGATGAAATCGCCAATTTAGCACAAGCATTTAATAATATGAAGCAACGTTTAACCGAAACAATGACCATTGTCTCGAATAGCGCAAATCAAATAGCTAGATCCTCGCAGACATTAGCCGAATCATCACACCAAACTAGTGAAGCCTCAAACCAAATTGCGTTAACAATGAACGACATTTCAAATGGTACGACCATTCAATCAGACCAGGCTGAACGCATTGTTATGATGATGAAAAAAACAATTGAGGAAGTAACCAATAGTTTAGAAAAAGCAGAAGCAACTTTAAATAGAGCGATTCAATCTACCTACATCGCTCGAAAAGGAGAAGATGCCATTAATGAAGCAATTAAACATTTAAACACTGTCACACATACAGTTTCTTATGCAACCGATTCAATTCAAAAACTAGGTAAACGCTCAGAAGAAATAGGTGGAATTATAACTGTCATAACGGGTATTGCGGAGCAAACAAATTTATTGGCTTTAAACGCTGCCATCGAAGCCGCTCGAGCCGGAGATCAAGGAAAGGGCTTTGCTGTAGTCGCATCAGAAGTTCGTCAGCTTGCTGAGCAATCGAGTTTAGCTTCTGGTCAAATTACAGATTTAATTAACAACATACAAGCCGAAACCGCTGTGACCGTCCGAACTATGGAAAGTAATTTACTTGCAGTAGAAGAACAGGTGAACATCATTAGTAAAGGCGGACATGCCTTACAAGAAATCGTTGAACATGTTGTTGAAACAGAACGAGGTGTGAAACAAATGAAATCTGCATTCACGCATGTCAATGACAATTCATTAGGTGTTCAACAGGCAATACATGATATCTCACGCATTCTAGAAGATTCTGCGGCAGCTTCCGAAGAAATGGCAGCTACTTCTGAAGAACAACATGCAACTGTAGCTGAGATATCACATAAATCAGAGGAGTTAGCGGAAATTTCTACTAAACTACAAAACGAAGTAAATAAATTTAAATTTTAATCTATTAACTAAATGACATGGAGGAGCACTGAAATGAGGAAGAATAACATGATAAATTTTGATTCAAAGACTGATTATATTTCAATCGCCTTTACAGGTAATTTAGAATATGGGTTAATCGATGAGTTAAAAGAGGAGCTTCACGCTATTAGTGTAGACACAAAACATGGCTATGTAATCGATATGCAAAAGGTGACGAATATTGATAGTACCGGTTTTGGTATGATTATTAATTTTGCAAAGAAAGTTACGATTGCCGAAAAGAAAATCGCCATTATTGTGACAGATGATTTTATTCGTAAACTGTTCGCCATCTCACAATGTGACAAAGTATTTCCTATTGCAAAAAGTGAACTGCAAGCGCAGCAAATGATTAAAGAAAAAAGCTGGTTAGGTGAGCTTGCCCTCAGTGAATATTAAGTGCCAATATTAAGTGCCAGGCACCCAAACAATTCTGAATTTTTTAACAAAATAAAAATTCACGTAGACTCCTGCGGGAACGTATAAACGAAGCCGCAACAATCGCGCGATAGCGAGTGTTGCGGCTTATATTGTGTCTGCGAGTGCCAGGCACTCAAACAATTTCATTCAATATTATTTTTGTAAAAGCATATTTAATAAAACAACGATAATAACGATAGGTACGACTACTAACATTAACACGCGATAAGTCTTATAAAACCCCTGCCCCATTTGGCTGCCCATGAGCAATTCCTTTTTCACAAAGCTTTTATCTACGACATAGGCAATAAAGATCGCAATCAATAAGTTGCCCAATGGTAGCATTAAATTGGACACTAAATAATCAGTAGCATCAAAAATCGACTTCCCGAAAATGGATACATCTGCTAACAAACTAGATGATAATGCCGATGGAATGGCAGCAATAAAGACAACAACTCCTAGTAACATCGTTAAGGCTGAACGTGACATATGCCACTTCTCCATAAATGCTGCAACAATGATTTCATATAAACTAAATGATGACGTTAACGTCGCAAATAAAAACAGTAATAAAAACAGCGCTAAAAATACTTCACCAAAAGGCATTTGACTAAATGCTGTCGGTAGCACCATAAATAATAAGCCAGGTCCAGCTTGTGGCTCTAAATCAAAGGCAAACACTACAGGGAAAATAGCTAGTCCTGCTAAAAATGACACGAGCACAGTCAATATAACTACTGAGCCTGCTGAGTTTGGTAAACTAACATCCTTTTTCAAATACGAACTATATGTAACCAAACAAGAAAACCCTACTGCCAAACCAAAGAATGACTGCCCTAACGCCTCTAATAACGCTTTACCCGTTATATTTGAAAAGTCTGGCCATAAGAAGAATTTCACACCTTCCATCGCCCCATCTAATGTTAACGCACGAATAACAAGAACGATAAACATAACAAATAATAATGGCATCATCCACTTATTTGCTTTTTCAATGCCGTTTTGTACACCTAGCGAAATGACAAGTACATTTGCCAGTGTAAATAACGCTAAACCTAGTAACGTAATCCACGGAGTACTAATAATTTTTCCAAATAACTCACTTGGATTAACCGTTGAATCAATAACAGCCCCAGATACACCTAGGCCACTATAAATAAATATCCAGCCCCCTACAACACTGTAAAAGGTTAATAATAGAAAACAGCCAAGTACACCCATGCGTCCAACCCAAGCCCAAGCAGGTTTCGTTGGAACAACCTTTTTATAGGCTGTGATCGCCTCTGATTGCGTACCACGCCCTAAAATATACTCGGATAATAACATCGGTAGGCCAATCAACAAAGTGAACACCACAAATATAAGGAAAAATGCGCCGCCACCACTTTGCCCTGTGACATATGGTAGCTTCCATATTGCCCCTAGTCCAATCGCAGCACCCGCCGATGCTAAAATAAACCCTAACTTACTGGACCATTGTCCATTGTTTTCACTCATCTCTTCAATCTCCTCAAATCTAACTAATCTCACATTAATTGTACATTAAAATAGTAATTTAGACTAGTCAATTCCTGAATATTCCAGTATGCTATTAGATCTATACACAAAAAACCCCGAGTAAGAATAAACTCGAGGCTTAATTTATTATTTTGATAAATACATTGTACGTTGTTGTTCAATCCATCTACGCATCGTTGTGAACAGTAACACCATAATAGCTGTTAATAGAACACCTTTTACGATATTAAATGGCAAAATACCTGCAATAATCATTTTATATAATGAATCGCCAACTACTGGCTCCATACCTAAGAAATAAGTGTACATCGGTAAAAATACTGCGTAATTTAAAAAGCTCATTCCTACTGCCATAACAACTGTTCCTGTCGCCAAACCTCCAACAAGACCCGCCATTGTTTTAAAACGATTAAAAACAAATGATACTGGTAAAATAAATAATATACCTGTCACAAAGTTTGCAATATGGCCAACCGGAACCCCTGTAGGCGTACCCGAGAAAATCCAATCCAGGATATTTTTAAATAGTTCTACTAAAATACCCGCCACTGGCCCCATTGTGATTGCTGCAAGTAATGCAGGCATATCACTGAAATCCACTTCTAAAAATGCTGGGAACGGCGGAATCGGGAAATTAAAAAGCATTAATAAAAACGAAATACTACTTAGCATACCAATCGTAATAAACGATTGTAGTTTGATATTTTTCTTCATTGAAAACTCTCTCCTCTTTGCTGATTCAATCTTGCAAGAAGAAAGGTTACGACGTAATCGATTGTTTTTTCACGAAAAAACCCTTATGCACATCAGCATAAGGGAGAAAAGGCATGATAAAATAACGCCATTACTAGCTATTTTTTGCGCAAACAGTGTAATCAATAGACACACTGAAAAAACGCTTGCACATAGCTTAATTCGTAACAACGAATGACGATCGTACCTTCATCTTCTCCCATCCAGACTATACTGTCGGCCTTGGAATCGCACCAAGTCAGCCATGCAAAAAAATCTTTGCACAGGTCGCGGGCTGAAGAGCCATGTAGTAAATCATGCGAGCTAATGTAGTTTTGTACAACACTAGCGATTTACAACTCTATTACCGCCGGTCGGGATTTTCACCCTGCCCCGAAGATGAATCAATATTATTTTATAAATTAACTATAATGTTTTATCATACAAAAGTAAATACTTCTGCTTAAAAAATTCCGATTAAATCTGTATGTTTTAATGAATGCTTCTTAAAAAAAGCCATGTGCGACGGATTCCGCGTTTTAGCATTGGAATTCCGCGCTTTCGAGCCTGAATTCCGCGTTTCAACAGCCGGATTCCGCGCTTCTGCACCCGATTTCCGCGTTTCCCCCACCAGTTTTCTGACGCCAAAACAACTCATACAAAAAAACAGCTACCTCATAAAAGATAGCTGTCTTCCTTTGTTACGGCATTGTTTGTTTATTTGCACCTACAGGTATCGGCAAAAAATTTGTTAAATCAAAGCCTTCCCAACTATCCTGTACGACGTTATCTAAGCGCAGCTTTTTATCAAAGCTTGAAGCTGTCAGCATCATGGCCTCGATTAATTGCGTTGCCCGCACAGCCTCCATTGTCATCAAATCCAGCGGTGCGTCAAAGGTGATGACAACACCCCCCTCTTCTTCTTTCACTGTGTACGTTACATTTTCAGGGATGACCGGTACATAAATATCATCTTTTTTATCACGCATGGCGATAAGTGCCTCTGTAACAGTAGGATATGTTTGGTGGAAGTCGGGCGATAAATATTCAGTCCCATTTTCTTCTTTATATAAATAATAGTTGTAATGATTATCTTTCGTTAACTGCATAGGCTCACTTGGCTCACCAACCTGCGAAAATTCATAAGGAGTACCATCTGCATTTTTTAACGCAATCGCTTTATATTCAGAGTCGGAAAAAGTATCTTTTAACGAGCTTAAATATTTTGTTACGGAAGCTGAAGCTACATCGTAATCATTTTTTTTAGGTAAGACGTGAACTAGCGTCTCACCCTCTTCTTTCAACTCGCCTTTGTATGGATGATAATTAGCAAAACCAAGTGCTTCCTCATCAATTTGTGGTGCGTATTTTTCATACATTTGTAGAGTTGTCGGCTTTTTCTTTCCAAAATCAGCCGTTAATTTTTCGTTCGGGATTACATAGGTCATTGGTATGCTATCAGCATTGCCACCTGGTAAGCCGATTCTAAATACTACTGCATCTGCTAAATCGTCTTCGTAAACTGATGTCCGAAGTGATAGCATGCGTGCATGTTCGGCACCGATATTCGCTTTCATCACACCATCTGCATTTTCATTTTCTTGTATAGCACGATCCTCTTGCATCGAAGAATAATTTTCAGCAGGGGCGTTTGCCTCATCCTTAACTGGATTATTATTTGTTAAAAACACGTATCCTGCTATTGATAGAACAAAAACAGCTGCAATACTACTAAAAATAGGTAACTTACTCTTTTTACGCTGTTGCATTGGCTTGATATTTTCATTCTCGTGAGCTGCAATAGACTGCTCTTGCTCTTCAAGCACTTTTGACTCTGTTGGTTGTTGCATTGCTTCTTGAAGATGTATATTATCTTGCAAACGTGCATCTGCAAGCAATCGTTTCAACACTTCTTCTTTCGAACGGTCATCAGTCAGCTTCGGGGCATTCTTCAACATTTGTTCTAGTTGTTCATCGTCGTCAAATTGTTTATGAGTCATTGCCTTTTCGCCTCCTGTTCCCTAACCTGTTGTAGCTGTTGCCTTAAAAACTTAATGGCTCGATGTTGCGTCGTCTTAACCTTTGCTTCTGTCCAATCAAGTATTTGCGCTGTTTCAGCAATCGATAAATCTTGGAAAAAGCGCATAATAATCACCATTTTTTGATCCCCTGTACAATTTTCGAGTGCAGACTCTATTTGCATTAATTCATCACTGGCCTGTAGCATATCTTCCGGTGATGGTGTGGTTGAATGTAGTTGTTCCGTTTCCCAGTCAAAAAAATCGAGCGAATGTTTTTTCCGCACTGCCTGCTTTCTAAAATGATCTATTGCGACATTTTTAGCAATAGCAAAAAGCCATGTTTTTTCACTGCTATTTCCTGCGAATTGTTCATACGATCGCAGAACACGAACGTACACCTCATGTGATAGATCCTCAGCAAGTGTACGATTTTTTACTAGATAAATTAGAAACTGGAACACGTCTTGATGGTATGAATCGTATAATCGATGGAACAAGGAGTCATTCAAAGCACTCCACCCCCGTTCTCATAGTATTTGTCGTCTAACGCTCGCACAAGTTACATCTTAATTAATGATTTGCTCAAAATTTCGCTATGTGCCAATCCCTGCACTAAAACTACATACAATCAGCTTACAGACATTGGCATTAAGTCCGCTAACATGCTAGCCACCAGTATCCTTTATTAATAACTTTTCAAATCAATGGATTTCTAACGGACAAAGTTAGTCGAAGGGTAGATAGAAAGTAAAGGTTGTTCCTTCTTTTAATACACTATCGACCATAATATTTCCAGAATGTGCCTTTACAATGTTTCGAGCAATAGCAAGCCCTAAACCCGTTCCCCCTTTAGAACGCGTACGCGCTTTATCAGCCTTGTAAAACCGCTCAAAAACATACGGTAAATCTTCTTGTGGAATACCATGTCCCGTATCCTGAACAGAGATTTTAGCAAATGTCGGTTCTTTCTCTACTTTCACAATGACAGAACCTTCATCTGTATGACGCAGTGCATTATCAACTAAGTTCGTTAACACTTGTTCAATACGATCCTCATCCATGCTTATTACCGCATCTTCCTCAAACTCACTATTAAATAGGAGCTGAATATGCTTTTCTTTTGCTACTTGCGCAAATTTTTGCGTAATGCGCTCAAAAGTCGCATTAATCGGTACTTCATCTTTGTATAATGTCATATGTCCAGATTCCATCCGTGCTAAATCCAATAAATCTGTAACTAAACGTCCCATACGCTTTGATTCATCATAAATAATTTTAGTAATCTCATTGCGCTCTTCTTGATCTTGTATAAAATCATCATCCATTAGCGCTTCTGAGTAGCCCTGAAGCATTGAAATAGGTGTCCGTAGTTCGTGTGATACATTGGCAATAAAGTCTGAGCGAAGCTTTTCTAGACGATGCTGTTCTGTCATATCACGGATAACAGCAACAGCTCCTCGTATCAATTCCCCACTATAGAGCGGGCTAATCGTAAATGTGTAATAATTTCCATCCATCTCAATTTCTTCTTCCAGCTTATCTTCAAACATTAATACATGATCAAGCATATGATATAGCTCAGGTGGAATAGGCTTGGCACTTTGCGAGCCTTTATTAACAAACCATTTTTGCATTAAGCGTTCCGCAGGTGGGTTGCTGAGTAAAATAGTACGATCCCGATTAAACGTGATAACAGCATCAGTCATAGAAGTTAAAATATTGGATAATTGCTCATTTTCTTGATTGATTACCTCTAAATTGTGCTTTAACTGGCGCCCCATTTGATTGAATGCAACCGCAAGCTGTCCAATTTCATCGTTTTGCGTTGTCGGCATTTTTGCCTCGAAATTACCTTTTGCAATTTCAAATGCTAGCTCGCGCATTTTTCGTAGAGGAGAAGTAATACGTGATGAAAGGAAAAATGCAAAGAATGTCGTTAACACAAAGGCAATGAATGCCGCTAAAAAGACAATTTTCGTAGTCTCTTTAGACGTTTTATGTAACGCATCTGGACTTTGGTAAATAAATACAGCTCCATGCACTTCATTTTCCACATTTAGTGGGAAACCTAACACGACATATGATTCCATTTTTTCTTTATCAGTCGAGGATGGCATCATCATTTCCTTAATGATAGGATCATCTGATTTGAAAACTTCATGGAATGCTTTATTCGCTAAAATTGCGCCTTGGATTTCTTTTTTGTTAACGCCTTCTTGCATCGCAAATGTTACTTCTAGATGATTAATAGCGATAAGCGCATTTGTACCATCAGGTAAAATATCTGTTAATAGTTGCGAAGTCGATTCTGCTGTTTCATTGTCATCCACTATACTCGCTATTGTTGCAGCCGTTTGACGCAAAGAAATCTCGGCTTGCTGCATATGATAGTTTTGAAGGAATTCGAGCATTAAAACCGTGAAAACAAATAATACAAATGAAACGAGAAGCAATATGGTTACCCATAGCTTCCCGACAACACTGTTCCATATTCTATTCATTGACAACCTCAAATTTGTAGCCAACGCCCCAAACAGTGACAATCATTTTTGCAGCGTTTTCTGATACACGATTGAGCTTCTCACGTAATCGCTTAACATGTGTATCTACTGTACGTAGATCCCCAAAGAAATCGTAATGCCAAACCTCTTTTAGTAATTGTTCACGGTCAAATACTTTGTCTGGAGATTTTGCAAGGAAATACAATAATTCATACTCTTTCGGTGTTAAATTGACTTCGATTCCCTCTGCAGTTACACGGTGTGCATCATGATCAATCATCAAGTGTTGGAATACCACTAAATCTTTTGATGAAGATGCATTTGTTGTAGGTGAAAATGCTTGTGATCGACGTAAAATAGCTTTTACACGTAGCACTACTTCACGTGGACTAAATGGTTTTACAATATAATCATCTGCCCCAAGCTCGAAGCCTTGTACACGGTTTGCTTCCTCACCTTTTGCAGTTAATAAAATAATTGGAGTTGCAGCACGTTCTCTAATTTCTGCACAAACTTCTAGCCCATCTTTTTCAGGCATCATAATATCTAATAAAATACAGTGATACTCTTTTTCTAAAGATTTCTCGATCGCTTCTTCACCATTCTCTGCTTCGTCGACTTGGTACCCTTCGCGCTCCAAATACATTTTTAATAAGCGGCGAATACGATCCTCATCGTCTACTACTAATACTGAAATATTCTCTGACACTTTCACGATCCCTCTCTTCCAAACTTTCTCTACCCTCTATTGTACATGGTACACAACGTCTTGAAAAGAAAAGAAAGCCCTTTCGCCGCAGCGAAAAGGCTTTTCGTTTCCCATTGTTACGCGTAGGAGTGTAAACCTGCAAGAATTAAGTTAACAGCTATTAGGTTAAATAAAATAATACCAAAACCAATTAGTGCTAACCAAGCAGATTTTTCACCTTCCCAGCCCTTAGATAGACGTAGGTGTAGGAATGCTGCATAGAATAACCATGTAATAAGGGCCCATACTTCTTTCGGGTCCCATCCCCAGAAACGACTCCACGCAAGTTGTGCCCATATCATCGCAAAGATAAGTGCACCTAACGTGAAAACAGGGAAACCAATAATAACAGATCGATAACCAATTTCATCTAATAATTGCAGATTTACACGTTTAACAAGCGGCTGGAACAATGCGCTAATTCGGCGACGTGCAATAAGACGAATTAATAAGTATAGTAATGACCCTACTAGTAATGACCAAACAACTGTTGTTAATTTTTTCGCATTAATGAGTGCAGGCATTTCTACTAATGGAGACATGCCATGTTCTTCAACTGCCTCATAATCGTGCATACCAAAAATTGGTGGCAAATTATAAGTAATTTGACGAGATACACCTTCTTTATCAAGATATGTGTATTTTGATTCGTAATCCATAGCACTAAATGTAGACGAAACAGCAACAAAGCCAATTACAATAACTAAACAGTACATAACGGCTTCAAGCCAGAAACGTTGCTTTGAAGGCTTCTTTAAATCAACAACTTTTAATAAGTAAATTAAACCTGCAACTGCACTAATCGCTAAAATGGATTGACCCATGGCAGCTGTAATAACGTGAATTGTTAACCAATAACTTTGTAATGAAGGTACTAATGGACTTACTTCGCTCGGGAACATCGACGCATATGCAATAATTAAAAGCGCTACAGGTAACGCTACAAATCCTAATGCTGTCAGACGATAAATAAAGTAGATTAAAATGAATGCTGCAACGATAAACATCCCGAAAGCAGTTGTAAATTCAAACATATTACTTACAGGAGCATGCCCTGTATGAATCCAACGTGTAATAAAATAACCAAGTTGTGCAAGGAAACCAACAATTGTTATTGTGATTGCAAGTTTACCCCATTTATCGGTATTTTTACCCGAAGCATTGGATTGTTTAATTGCACCGCCAAATAATAAGGTTGCTACTAGATAGGCTACAAATGCTACAAATAATAGATTCCCACTTAAGTCAATCAAACTCATAAGGTGTTGTCACCTTCCTTTTTATTATTGCCATGGTTTGTGGAATTTTCATCCTCTTCTGCCATATCTAACTGGTCATTATATTGTGGTAGACCAGCAAATGCAGTCACGGCATCTAAATCTTTTTTCATGCTAAACATATTTTTGTTTACGTGGGCAGCCATCAGTAATTTACCATCTGGCTCTACTTGTAACCAAAGACGACGGTGATTCCAATATGCACCAATCGCAACGCCAATCATGAAAATAATACCACCAACAAATAAAATAGGGATTGTACGGTCTTTACGTATCGTAAAGCCTGACATATCTCGTGTTTCCACACTTGCAAACTTCATTTTGTATTGATTTTCGCCTAGTGGCTCTAGTGTTTGTTTAATAGCAACAAAGCTTGTTTCACCCTCTGGTGTTTCTGGTGTTGTCATTTTAAATAGAAATGCTGGATTATTAGGAACGGATGTCGCAGTTTGCGGTACACCATTTTCAAACCCAGAGAAGTCTGGCGTGTAGACAAGCAGTTTAACAGTTGTACCATTTCCTAAATCATAGACCTTTTTAGGGTTTGTTAAATCGATTTCTACTTTACCAAGTGATTGCTCAGTTGTTTTATTTACTAGTTCAAAATTCATTTGCTTCAATTCATTTAGACGATAATCCATTTGATATAATGCGTAGCCTTCTTCTTTTAACGGATGGTTAACTCGAATTGAATAATCTCTAACCTTCTCTAGATTATCCGTATCACCAGCAATTGCATCTTCAGGCTGTTTGTATAACGTAACATTAGTTTGGAAGTTTTTCGCAACGACGTTCACGCCTTGTTTCAGCTGTTCGCCTTGTGGTGTATTATCATGTGTTTCTAAAATAAATTCATGATTTTCAATAAAATAACCTTCCATGCCAGTTATTGCACGTGTTTCACCTTCACGTACCCATATCGATTCATCGACATAAAAACCAGGAACTAAACGCAACATAACCCCTGCTAAAAAGATAATGAGGCCTACATGATTTATGTACGGACCGTAACGAGAGAAACGCCCTTTTTCTGCTAACAAAGCACTTCCATCTCGACGAACATTATATTTCATCTCAGTCATTTTCTTTTCAACTTTATTAAGCGTCTCTTCAGGACTTTCAGTTACTTGTCCTTCAGCAACAATACGTTGGCGCTTCATAAAGCTTTCATGGCGCTTTACTCGTTGATTTTTCAATGATTTATAAAGTGGTATACCACGGTCAAGACTTGCAACAATAATCGATATTGCAAGCATCCCAACTAAAATTTGGAACCACCAAGAGCTATATAAATCTGAAAGACCTAATGTATAATAGATTTTCCCTACGAAACCATAAACATCCTCGTAATATGCTCCTTTTTCAATGTCAGAAGCTTTTACGTAAAACTCTTGCGGTAATAAGGTTCCGATTGAAGCTGCTATTAATGTGATAATAATTAAAGCGATTCCAACTTTAACACTAGAGAAAAAATTCCAAATTTTATCGACAATTGTTTTGTTGTACGTTTTTGAGCGAATAGCCGTACCATCATAGCGCATATCGACAACTTTATTCTGTTTTTCTTCTTCGGTTAAAGGACGACCACATTTCTCACAGAGCTTCGTGCCAAACGGATTACTATGTCCACAAGCACAAATGATATTCTCCATCGTCAATTACCCCTCATTTTGGCTTTATTAATTCCATGTAAGAAGCGATATTCGCCTCTGTCATTTCTCCAGTCGTAATTTTAACTACCTTACCATCTGGATCAATTAAAACAGTTGCAGGTAAATTTCCAACATTATAGGCAGTCATAACACTTTTTGTTTTGTCAATTACTACAGGAAATGTAAGATCGTACTTATCGACAAAATTTTGTACTTCAAAATCTGTTTGTGCAATGTTGACAGCCAATGTTTGAACACCTAGGTCTTTAAAGACTTGATACTGGCTGTTCATTGCTGGCATTTCCTTCTCACATGGCTTACACCAAGTTCCCCAGAAATTCAAAAATACCCCCTGCCCTCTATAATCAGACAGTTTGTGTTTCTCTCCATTTAAATCTACTAACGTGAAGTTTGGTGCTTCAGAGCCAACTGCTACTAACTCTACCTTATCCTTTGTCGCTGTCCCGTAAACAGTGTACCCTATGGCAAGCGCCAAAATAACTAAAATAATGGTACGGGTTACAAGACGTTTTTTCTTTTTCTCCAAGTTAATAAACCCCCTACTCAAATACGCCTCGAGGTAATTATGTCGATATTTCGCATTCGTACAAGAAACATCTGTTATATCTCCCCGAGACTTACTTTGTTCAGCGTCTGCTGGATAAATTTAAAACTGGTGTACTATTCTCACCTATTATAGCAAAATGATACAAATTAACTTAGTTATTAATTATGAATGATTTATGAACGTTTTCACACGAGGAAAGTGAAAAACTCACTATACGTATAACGGTATGTTCACCTTCCATCGCTAATGTCCTTTTAGCCGAGTTGTCCCGTTTCAGCTAACACGCGCAATTGCTTGACTTCATGTTTCGACAATTCACGGTATTCTCCTGGTGTTAAACCATATAAATCTAAAAACGCAAAACGTTCACGTTTCAGTTTAACTACTGGTGTACCGATTGCCTCAAACATACGACGCACTTGACGATTTCGCCCTTCGTGAATAGTAATTTCACAAATCGCCTTGCCCGCTTGCTCATCAAAAGAAGTCATACTCACTTTTGCTGGTGCTGTTTTGCCATCTTCAAGCTTAATACCACGTTGTAGCTTTTTTAGACCCTCAATTGTTGGTATACCTTTTACGCGCGCAATGTACGTTTTATCAATTTTAAATTTCGGATGCGTCAACATAAAAGAAAACTCTCCATCATTTGTCAGTAATAATAATCCAGATGTATCATAATCTAGACGACCAACAGGGAAAATACGTTGCGGAATATGCTTAAATAAATCTGTGACAGTTTTGCGTCCTTTATCGTCCGTTACAGCAGAAATTGTTCCACGTGGTTTATATAGTAAGTAGTAGACTTTATCTTCTTTCTCAAGTTTGACACCTTCTACTTCAATTGTATCCGAGTTGGATACTTTTGTTCCTAGCTCACGTACAACAACACCGTTTACCTTTACTTTACCTTCTACAATCAATTGCTCTGCTTTACGCCTTGAAGCGACACCCGCATAAGCAATAACTTTTTGTAATCTTTCCATTCTTTCACCTCTAGTTAAAAATGTAACCTTTTTAAGGTTATTTTTCCCGTCAATCTGTGAAAATTATGTCATACTTTTGTGTAATATAAAAGAGAAACTAATTTTGTACTAGTAATACGATAATTCTAAATAGTGTATTATTTGCTAGTTTATCGATTATTTGTCTTTGCGTAACCTAAAGATTCATCGATGTTTGCTATATATTTCTAATATGGACCAATCAACAAAATGCAAATCGCATTTAGTACCGATATTAAAAAAAAAGTGCCAAAAAAAGTGCCAGGCACTCAAACAATTTGTCTGCATTCTACAGCCTAATTAAAAAAGCTGCCCTCTTTAGGCAGCTTTTTTTAATTATTCATTTTCACTATATACATTTTCGATTGTAATGCCATTTTTACTTAATTCATAATTGATAAATGCCTTTGCTTTTGCTAACTTCGCCGTTAAAGATTGTTCGATTGTCGAACCATCGTTCAATGTGAAAATAAGCTTATCTGGTTTAGTTACGCCATCTTTCTGCACATTTGTTTGTTCGACTTTAACAATCTCTTCCCAGCTTGTCGAGTCTTCTTGCAAACTAAAAAAATTATTCGTATGTAACCCTTTTTCATCAATAATTTGATAATGATTAATACATAAAAATAAAATCGCAAGAACGAGCAGCCATGATGTACCAACGATTGTTCGTTGGACATTTCTCCCCTTTTTTGTAGTGGGAGTAATCAATAAATTTATTAATAAAATTATTGCCATCGCAATTAAAACAAACATCAATATAATATATGCTTTAAAAATGGTCTCAAAAAGGTAATATTCGTGTGGTCGGTAAAGAAGCTCTTGAATGGGAAATAGCAAAATAAATGGTGCTGTAAAGCTTGAAAGAAATAAAATAATGATAATAGCGATTTGAGTTTGCTTACGATTATTTTCACTAGTAGCCATAATAGTATACCTCCTAATGCTTCCATATTATAACTCTCATTATTTTACACCAATTACAATAAATATAAAATAGTTTTTAGTAAACAATGCAACATAATGTTCATTATAAAAAATCAGCGCATCGCTTTTAACGATCCGCTGATTCTACTTTAACAGGCGTTGCATAAATACGCTCTTCCCCAATAAATATCGAAAGTACGGCTTCCTTTCTTTTTCTGGACACTTGAAGTACTTGCCTAACTGTCTTTTTTTCCTCTTTGTTTAATTGCAATTGAATTGGTTGCTCTAAACGGATAGCCAGTTTATCGTTGACATTGTATTTCCCTTTTTTCACAACCGTCTCCATATTATAATTTTTCCAAACTTCATTTGCTAAACCTCGATGCATATTCCAGTCATCAGATTCATTTAAAGTAACAACAATACATGTTTGCCCATCTTTATGAAACGCTGTTGCCAATGTTCTTCCAGCAACCTTTGTAAAACCAGTCTTTCCAGCAAAAGCAGTACCTGTTGCTGATTTTAATGAACTTACAGGTTGTTCCGTTTCATCATCTACATCAGCTGCGACTCCTGAGCCTTCTCGTAATAAGCGGTGTTTATTTTCCCAAAGCATGCCGTTTTCTGTATTGGCACGATAAAGGACAGTAGATGCAATTTTTTCAAAGGTTTTATTTTGGAGCGCTAACCTCAACATCTCCGCTGTATCTCTTGCAGAAGATAAATGCTCGTCATGATGTAAGCCAGACGGGTTCATAAAAACTGTATTTGTGAGTCCAGCAATAACTGCTCGTTCATTCATTAATTTGACAAAGCCTTCAACTGAACCACCTGCATGCTCAGCTAATGCAGTTGCAGCATCATTGCCAGATCGGAGCATTAAGCCATAAAGCAAGGTTTCAACTGTTACCGTCTCACCAGCTTGCAAATAAATAGACGAACCTTCAGCCATTGCAGCTCTTGGAGAAATTACTACTTCATCTTGCAGATCACTGTTTTCAATCGCGACGAGAGCTGTCCAAATTTTTGTTAAGCTCGCGATTGGGAGCCTTGCATCACTATTAGTACCTGATAATACGCGGCCAGTGTCGCCGTCTAACACAACATATCCGCTTCCGCCTCTTGCCAAACCATTTTGTGGAAAAACTAAAATTCCAACTACTATCATGAACAACATTACTCGTAGTAACCGTAGCAACAAGCCACTCCTTATTATAAGTGATAGAAAGTAAAACTATTAAACTAAAAAGGAAAGCGACAAGCACATTTCCTCTATTACTTAACGCCGTTAAAAGTTTCTTGGAATTTGGTCATAAATAAATCCGTTTCTTGCTCTGTATCTCCATTTTCCTCCTCAGGTAATGGAGGCATTTCTTCAATACTATTTAAACCAAAGTAATTTAAGAACTCTTTCGTTGTGCCATATAAAATAGCACGTCCAGTTCCCTCTGAACGGCCAACCTCTTTCACTAGCCCTCTGGAAGCAAGTGTTTGCAGTGGTCGTTCACATTTTACGCCCCGTAAATCTTCAATCGCCACCCTTGTAATAGGTTGTTTATACGCCACTATCGCCAATACTTCTAAGGATGCCTGAGACAATGATTGTGCAGTCGGATTCTCTACTAATTTTTGAATCGTATCTGCAAGCTCTGGCTTTGTAATTAACTGGTAAACGCCAGCCATTTCTTTAATTGTAATTCCTCTATTTTCATCTTCGTCAAATGCTGTACGTAATGCATCCATAGCTTGTGCAACAACTTCTTCTGCATCACCAAGTAAGTGTGCTAATTGCTTAATCGTTAAGCCATCATCTCCCACAACAAATAATAAAGCTTCAATTCTACTTTGTAGGATCATTGTTTTCGTCATCATCCCATTCCTCCTTCTGTAATGTGACCGTTAGTTCTTCAAAATTACCGTCTTGCTCTACAATGACAATCTGACGTTTCATCAGTTCAAGCAGTGATAGAAACGTTAAAATCAATGTTGGTTTATCTTCATAGGGAAAAAGCTCGAAAAATGATGCACGTCCACCTGTGGAACGTAAAGAATTGACAACAGAACGCATTTGATCTTTAACAGAGCGTTCCTGCCTCGTGACAGTTGTTTTCAATGGTTTTTTTAATTTTTTTCTGCGCATCAGCTTTTGAAAGGCACCAAGCATATCATATATATTGACATTCATATCAAACAACGCCATTTGCTCATCTGATGCCAACCCCGATAAATCTGTAGGTGGTCTTGTAAACACCTGCGCTCTATCTGATTCAAGCTCCTGTAGGCTGCCTGCAGCTTCTTTATATTTTTTATACTCTATTAAACGTTGAACCAGTTCCTCACGAGGGTCAGGTCCATCGACTTCAATTTCCGCATCCTCTAGCTCACCTTCATGTATCGGTAAGAGCATACGACTTTTAATGGCTAACAGTGTAGCAGCCATCACTAAATACTCACTCGCCTCATTTAATTCCAGTACCTGCATTGCATGGATATGATCTATATATTGTTGCGTAATTTCAGCCATTGGAATATCATAGATATCAATTTCCAATCTGTGAATTAAGTGCAATAATAAATCAAGAGGTCCTGAAAAGGCTTCTAATTTTACTTCATAAGACATTATTTTACCACCCTGATATTCAATGTTCTTTTAGTATAGTGGAAAGGAGTCCAAAATGCATCCACAGCACCATACTTTATTTATTGATTACTGTGCCTATTTCAATGGCAATGGGGATTTTTTTGAATGCCATGAAGTACTCGAGGAATATTGGAAGGACATCGCGCCTGGCAATAAAAATCATCCTCTTGTAGGTTATGTTCAATTAGCGACCGGATTATATCATTGGCGTCGCGGCAACGCAACTGGTGCTTTCAAAATCCTACATAAAGCACTCAATAATTTTCAACTCAATAAAGGAAATGTGTTTTTTCATGAAATAAACTACACAATTCTTATCACACAATTAACCGAAACGCTCAACAATATTCAAATGGGCAAGGCCTTTCAAGCGTTTCAATTACCGCTAATGCCCGCTTTACATGATTTAGTGATGGCGCGCATACTACTTTTACCGGAAAGTAGCTCTGATTATCTTCTTCATAAACATATGCTCCGTGATCGCTCACATATTCTTGCTGAACGACAAGAAAGCAAACAAAGAAAAAGCAGACGTTAATTTTCGTCTGCTTTTTCTTCATTACATTGTATACATTTTTGAACAAATTCACGCGTTTCATCCGTTGCACGCACATGTTTGTATTGGCCAAGTTCTGCTACTTCTTGTAGCATTTCCTTTGCCACACCTTCACCTCTATAAGATGGAACTACAGAAACGTGCTGAATAGTTGCTGTGTTATTGTCTACTACAAGCCCGACGATACCAACATACTCATCGTTCTTTTTCCATAAATATAATACCCAATTCTCATCATTTTCATAGGATTGGATTGTCTCTGTGAGCTTTTTAATGTCTTTTTCGTTAGGCATAAACGAGAGTAGCCCCATCGCTATTTTCTCGAAAGCTTTTTTATATCGAATTAACATAATTGTCTATTCCCTCTTTTTCTAGCTGTACATAATCTTTGACTATCCTACACGATTTGTACTATTACCGCAAGCCAATTTCTGTCTTACGAACCAGGGCCGAGAATACCTTTTGATGCTAACACCCAATAGACAACGCCCCACAATAAAATAAATGTCGTCATGGACGCTAATAATACCCATTTATTTTTTCTCAAATTCATTCACCCTTTTTTAACGTTAACGGGAGATCATTTTGTACAATATCTTCATAACTTTCACGTTTAATGGCTAATTGGTGCTGTCCATTTTCTACAAATACCACCGCTGGACGTGGTACACGATTGTAGTTGCTCGCCATTGAATAGCCATATGCCCCTGTACAGAAGATTGCTAGTACATCACCTGAAGCTGCTTCTTGTAATTTTGCATCGATAATCAATTTATCGCCCGATTCACAAAGTTTTCCAGCTACAGTGTACGTTTCTTCTTTTGGTGCATTGGCTTTACTCGCAATGACCGCCTCGTATTTCGCATCGTAAAGTGCAGGACGAATATTATCACTCATTCCACCATCAACTGCAATGTAGTTCCGTACATCTGGTACTGTTTTTTGAGAACCTATTGTATAAAGTGATGTTCCTGCATCGCCAACCAGTGAACGACCTGGTTCAATCCAGATTTCTGGCATCGTTAGCCCAAGTACCGTTGCTTTATTTTTCACAACTGTAATCATGTCCTCAACATATACTTGCGGTTCAAGCGGTGCGTCTTCTTCTGTATAGCGAATACCAAAGCCCCCACCTAAGTTTAACACAGTGCACGTAAAACCGTGAGTCTTGTTCCAGTTAGAAATCTTGTCGATTAATTTTTCTCCCGCTAAACCAAAGCCAGCTGTATCAAAAATTTGAGAGCCTATATGGCAATGTAAGCCTAAAAGCTGTAAGTATTCATGTTTAAATGTTTGCTCAAATGCTTCATCTGCTTGGCCATTGTTTAAGTCAAAGCCAAATTTAGAATCAGCTTGCCCTGTCGTAATGAAATCATGTGTATGTGCCTCAACACCTGGTGTGACACGTAACAAAATACGCATGTTTTGCTGACGGCGCTCTGAAATTTCTTTTAAAAGCTTAATTTCATAGAAGTTATCTACTACAATACAACCAATTTTTGAGTCAAAGGCTTGCTCTAATTCGGCAATACTTTTATTATTGCCATGGAAATGTATACGCTCTGCAGGGAATCCAGCTTTTAATGCTGTAAATAGCTCTCCTCCAGAGACAACATCCAATGATAGATTTTCCTCTGCTGCTAATTGATACACCGCTACACATGCAAATGCTTTTGAAGCATAAGCTACTTCTGCCTTTACACCTAGTTTTTTAAATGTATCGATAAAGCTGCGTGCACGCTTTCGAATAAGCGCCGTATCGTACACAAAAAGTGGTGTACCGTATACTTTTGCAAGCTCTAATGTGTCTACTTGTCCTATTGTTAAATGTCCATCTTCAGAAATCGCTTGTGTTCCATATAAATGCATTTGCATCTCTCCCTTTTCACGTCTCCATTTTGTGACAATTGCACCTCTGGGTGTACCCAAAAACTTAGTTTTGAAAACATCCGATTGAGGCTTTATCTTTTACGAGCATGTAAATGGCTCATTACTCATACCATTTAAGCATGCTAACAAAAATAATTTTTGCAAAAATCACAAAATACTATAGGTGAACTTTATCACATGAAAAAAGTGAGTGCAACGGCTCCTATGATCTTTTTCGCTGTTTGGAATTGACGACAAAAGGTCTTAATGCATCCGACGTCATTGGGAAACGGATAATTACCCGAAGCATCGCTGTCGGGAAAAATGGTACGAGCGGCCATAAATACGGCGCTTGTAACGGACGTAATGAACATAAATACGTAAATAATATAAATATCCCAATGAATAATCCATCCGCCCCCCAAATGCCTGTCATAAGGAGCAAAAAAATTCTAAAGAGCTTAATGGAAATACTTAACTCATAAGATGGAATAATAAATGTAAATATTGCTCCTACTGCTGTGTATAACACAACTTCTGATGAGAAAACGCCAACATCAATTGCGATTTGTCCAATGATGACCCCTGCTACTAATCCCATTGCAGTGGACAATGGCGTAGGGGTATGAATGGCGGCCATCCGTAAAAATTCAATCCCTATATCAGCTATTAGAATTTGCAGTAATATTGGAATATGTGATTTTTCCTGACTACCTAAAAAGGACAAGGTATCAGGTAATAACGATTCGTTCGTTACAAATAAGTACCATAATGGTAATAATAGTAGCCCCATAATCGTTCCGAAATAACGCATAAAACGAACAAATGTCCCAACAATTGGGGCTTGTCTGTATTCTTCAGCATGCTGCAATAAATGAAAAATTGTAACAGGTACTAAAATAACAGAAGGTGAAGTATCCACCATGATGGCCACATGCCCCTCTAATAAATGAGCAGCGACAATGTCGGGTCGTTCTGTATAACGTACAAATGGTATTGGGTGAAACTTTTGCTTAAATAGCCACTCCTCTAGAGATTTATCGGCCATCGTCAAACCATCATGGTTAATTTGACCAAGACGCTGTCGCAATTTATCGAGCATTTCCTCATTTGCAATATCCTTCATAAACGCAATTGCCACATCGGTTTGACCGATTTTGGATATTTTATGTAGCTCGAAACGTAAATTACTGTTGCGTATGCGTCGACGCACTAAAGCTGTATTTTGTGAAATCCCTTCCGTAAAGCCATCCCTTGAACCACGTATTACCTTTTCGTTATCAGGCTCTTCTGGTGATCGCCCTGGATAATTTCGCAGCTCAGCAACATAACAGTAACCACTTTTAGTGATAAATGTTACTTGTCCACTTAAAATGGCGAGCAAATAGGCTTTACGCTCTGTTTCTTCAGAACGACCATGAAAATTGAAAAGTGTTTCAAAATATTCTTTCTCATTGTCAATTTCAATGTCTTCTTCAGGTAACATATTAGATAGTAATTGTGTTAGCGCCTCCCCATCTACAAGTCCACTAATATATGCACAAAGAACCGGCAAATCTTTGACAAATAAATGCTTAATTCCAACGTCAAATGATTCGCCGTCCCCAAATTGCTCTTTAAGAAAATTTTCGGCTTCTTCTAAGCTGTTAAATAGTTTATTTGTCATGGTGTCACCATTTTCTTAGATGTCTTTTTCTACTCCATGTTCAACTGTGGCACTCGTTGCCATCCAGCTTTTTAACTGCGCTAAAATCTTTTTCTCTAAACGAGATACTTGTACTTGTGAAATACCAAGCCTGTTGGCAATTTCAGTTTGTGTACAGTCTGCAAAATATCGTAAATAAATAATGGATTGCTCTCTGGGGTCTAATCTTGTTAGCACTTCTTTGAGCGGAATATATTCAAATGGTTGCTCAGATTTTTCATCCTTCATTTGGTCCATTAATGTAATGGAATCCCCTTCACTTTCATACAATTGCTCATGTAAGGAAGCAGGATCCCTTAAAGCATCCGATGCCGTTACGATTTCCTCTGTCGTAACACCAAGTACTTGTGCTAAATCTTGAATGGTCGGTGGATGCTCATTGTTCTTAATAAATTCATCAGTTGCATGGCGTATTTTAAAGTTAAGCTCACGAATAGAGCGGCTAACCTTCACCATGCCATCATCCCTTAAGAAGCGCTGTATTTCGCCGATAATCATCGGCACCGCATATGTGGAAAACTTCACATCGTATGCTAAATCAAACTTATCTACAGATTTCATAAGCCCTATACAGCCAATTTGAAATAAATCTTCGAGCTCCACGCCCCTTGTAGTAAAGCGTTGGACGATGGACCATACAAGTCTCGTATTCCCCTCAATCATTCGTTTACGAGCTTCATGGTCGCCCTGTTGTGAACGCGCAATTAAATCACGCATTTCCTCCTGTGACAAAAGCTTATCGGACGACTGTTCTATCGGCTTCACGGTAGCAACCTCACATTACTGCCGTGCGAACCGAGTAAAATTTTTTCGTAAACGTTACTGTTGTACCTTGTTGCCATCTAGACATTACTGTCAGTTGATCTGAAAAGCTATCCATAATTGTAAAGCCCATTCCGGAACGTTCCATTGCACTTTTCGTTGTAAACAAAGGTTCCATTGCTTGACTCACATCTGCAATACCAACCCCTTTATCCATTACAGATACGGTTACAATATCATCCTCACGCTTTGCATGAACTGTAACAACACCTTTGCCATCCTCTTCGTAACCGTGGATAATGGCATTGGAAACAGCTTCCGAGACAACTGTTTTAAATTCTGATAGTTCATCTATTGTTGGGTCTAATTGTGCGATAAAGCCCGTAATAGCCACACGTGCCAGAGCTTCATTTTCGCTAATTGCTAAAAAAGTTAATGTCATTTCGTTATCCATTTACAATCCCCCTAACTCGATCAATCGCTTCTTCCTCTGTTGCATCCATCATCCACGGACCTAAACCTGAAAATTGAAATACTTTTCGCATTGTCGGCGATGGATTCAATAAAATTGTTCTTCCAGCCACTGCCTCTAATTCACGCATTCGACCTAGCACAAGGCCTACACCCGAACTATCCATAAACGATAGTCGCTCAAAATTCCAAATGATGGTCGTTACAGCGCCTTGAAAAATTGCTGTAGAAATTTTAGCCCGAATTTGCTCAACTGCATGATGATCGAGCTCACCAAATAAACGTATAACTACTGTTTCTCTCGTTACCATTTCTAATTGAAAATGCATGAACATCGCCTCCTCCTCGTGCAATTCCACATTCCATATGACAAATCCTTGCTGTTGACAGAACTAGTGCCAAGTCCCTCGAAATAGTGTAAAATCGACATTCTTATTGCTTTTAGGTTAAGTGCAGTATGGGATAAATAAGAAAGTTTTAAACGTGGTCTACACTTTTTGTAAGTGTTACTGCGTGGAAGGCTTTTTTATGTAGTTATTTGGTAAAATAGTTGCCAAACAACAAAAGAAAAAAGTGGTAGATTGACTGAAGTCAATCTACCACTTTTTTGCAATGTCGTTGATGTTTACTAAGGCGGACGCTTTCCACGGGCACACTGTAAGCTGTAACCGTCGCTATCGCGTCACCAGTTGCGTCTTGCATGCTTCCCGCAGAAGTATACGCCTTTCTCTACCATCAACTAGTGTATTCTATTTTTTATTTATGCAATTGTATAAGCTTGCTGTACTTTATCGACTGTTTCCTCGTTGATTTCACTGTTTGAATACAGATAAGCAATCGTTTCACCAGCTGTTACACGGTCACCTTTTTTTGCGACTAGTTGAATGCCTGCATCATAATCTAGTGCGGATTCCTTCGTTAAGCGACCTGCACCAAGACTAACGCTTGCCTCACCAATCATTAATGCATTAATAGACTCTACAACGCCTTCTGACGCTGCTGTTACAGCAATCTTGTGAGCCGTATCATTTTGCACAATATCCGCTAAATCTCCGCCTTGTGCCACTATAAATTCCTCAAACTTAGCGGCTGCAGAGCCGTCGTCTAACACTTTCTTAACTGCCGCTACTGCTGTTGTTTCATCCACTCCAGCTGCAATCTGATACATAAGTGAAGAAATAATGATGCACTCCTCAAGTAAATCAGCGTGTGTCTCTTCTAAGCGACCATTTAGTAAGGCATATGCCTCCACTACTTCAAGCTTATTACCAATCATTTTCCCGAGTGGATTATCCATATCACTTATATGTGCGACTACTTTACGTCCTAGTTTTTCACCAATCGCTGTCATCGCCTCAGCTAATTTTTTCGCTTCTTCTTCCGTTTTCATAAATGCGCCAGAGCCACATTTGACATCTAACACAATGCCATCTGCGCCACTTGCAATTTTTTTACTCATAATAGACGCAGCAATTAACGGAATAGAATCGACAGTACCCGTTACATCACGCAATGCATAAAGTTTTTTGTCTGCTGGCACAAGATTACCCGTTTGACCAGCAACAGCAATTTTATGTTTATTGACATTATCAATAAATTCTTGTGAAGACAGCTCTGTTTTTAAGCCTCGAATCGATTCTAGTTTGTCAATTGTACCACCTGTAATACCAAGGCCTTTACCACTAAACTTCGCCACTGGAATGCTTAGTGAAGCAATGATTGGTGTTACGATTAACGTTACTTTATCACCGACACCTCCTGTTGAATGCTTATCAATTTTAAAGCCTTCAATCGAAGTTAAATCAATGACATCTCCTGATTCAATCATTGCCTTCGTTAAATAAAAAGTTTCTTCATCTGTCATGCCAATTAAGCGAATGGCCATTAGCAAAGAGCTTGCCTGATAATCCGGAATAGAACCTGTTGTATAGCCTTCAACAAAGTATTGAATTTCTGCCTGTGAAAGCTCCTTACCTTGTTTTTTCTTTTCAAATAGTTGCACCATATTCATGGAAAATTCCCCCTTATTTTAAATCATTTAAGAAACTTTTACCGAATGGTGGTGCTTCTACATTGAAGTTTTCAGCGACAGTTGCGGCAATATCTGCAAAAGTCTCACGTAGAGCTAGCTCGCTACCACCTTTAAAACGTGGTGAATAGATAATTAGTGGTACGTATTCACGTGTATGATCTGTGCCAGGGAATGTCGGATCATTTCCGTGGTCAGCTGTAATCATAAGTAAGTCATCTTCTGTCATTGCCTCTAAAATTTCAGGAAGGCGTGCATCAAATTCTTGTAGGGCATTGCCATAGCCAAGTGGATCACGGCGATGTCCAAAATTTGCATCAAAATCTACTAAATTTAAGAAGCTTATCCCGTGGAAATCACGTCGTGCAACTTCTGCAAATTGATCCATACCGTCCATATTATTTTTTGTACGAACTGCATCCGTAACACCTTCGCCATTGAAAATATCAGAAATTTTACCGATAGCGATTACATCTAACCCTGCATCCTTTAATGCATTCATCGTAGTGCGACCAAATGGCTTTAATGCATAATCATGACGATTTGGCGTACGCGTAAAGTTACCTGGTGTTCCGATAAATGGTCGTGCAATAACGCGTCCTACTAAGTACTCTGGCTGCAATGTTAACTCACGTGCAATTTCGCAAATTTTATATAGTTCTTCAAGTGGAATGATTTCTTCATGTGCAGCAATTTGTAATACAGGATCAGCAGATGTGTAGACAATGATTGCCCCCGTGTCCATATGTTCCTGCCCAAAATCATCAATCACTTGTGTGCCACTTGCTGGCTTATTACATAGCACTTTTCGGCCTGTTCGTTGTTCAAGCTCTGCAATAAGTTCAGCAGGGAATCCTTCTGGGTACACTTTAAATGGTTTATCAATGTTAAGACCCATAATCTCCCAGTGACCTGTCATTGTGTCTTTCCCAACAGATGCTTCCTGCATTTTCCCGTAGTATGCTTTTGGCGCATCCACTGCTTGCATTCCTTGAAGCGGCTCAATATTTGCTAAGCCAAACGATTCCATAACGGGCATTGTAAGCCCATTCATTTTTTCAGAGATATGGCCTAATGTATGTGCGCCTACATCTCCGAATTTAGCTGCGTCTGGTGCCTCACCAATCCCAACTGAATCCATTACAACGACATGGATTTTTTTAAATGGTTTATTCATAATTATTGCCTCCTAATCTCACGACTCCATTTTACCAAAAACAAGCTAAAGGATAAAGGTCAGACATCCGACTAAGGTAAATATTTATTCTTTTATACGGAAAGAGACTCTATCCATCACTTATTTTTTTATGTTAAGCACGTGGATGGTACTGTTTATATACCTCAGAAAGTCTCGTTTTACTAATATGCGTATAAATTTGGGTTGTAGAAATATCTGCATGACCTAGCATCTCCTGCACTGCACGTAAATCAGCTCCATTCTCCACTAAATGGGTAGCAAACGAATGGCGTAAAGTATGTGGTGTTAGCTCATGTTGGATGCCTGCCTTTAATGCGTGCTCCTTCATTAATTTCCAACAACCTTGTCTAGTTAAACGTTTTCCACGTTGATTTATAAAAAATGCATCTGTTTTTGGATATTTCCCTTGTAATGTTCCTCTTGCGCCATCTAAATAAACACTCAAAGCAGAAAGCGCACTTTTTCCTAGTGGAATGATGCGTTCCTTGCCTCCCTTGCCAAACACACGCACAAAGCCCATTGTCAAATGAATATCAGCTAAATCAAGTGCAATCAGCTCACTAATACGCATACCAGAGCCATAAAGCAACTCTAGCATCGCAACATCACGAATACCTTGCGGCTTACTGCGGTTCGGCGCTACCAGTAAAGCTTCAATTTCTTCAATGGAAAGGACATTCGGAAGTTTTTGTTCAATCGTTGGCATTTCTAAATGGACTGTTGGATCTGATTCTGTTCTCTTTTCTCGAAGTAAAAATTGGTGGAAACTACGAATCGATGAAATATGGCGCGCAACAGTACGGCTTGTCTTTCCTTGCATACGCAGTTGTTCTAAATGACGTAATATAGTTGTCCGTTCAACATGCCGAAAATCAGACATCCCTTCAGCTTCTTGCAAAAAATGTACATAGTTTTCTAAGTCTCGGCGATAGGATGCTAATGTATTAACGGATAATTGCCGCTCTACCTGGATAAAATGGATATAATCCTCTATTGCATATTGAAATTCATTCATCACAACGCCCCCTCACTGTCAATTATTCTCTATTTTAGCACGCCTATAAAAAAAGTGCGAAAGGGCTCACTTCAATCAAATTGACTAGTTTAATAGAAAGTCCAAGCATCCAAGTGAAAAAACAAAAAACTGCCTAATGCAATCTATACGTAAGATTTCATCAGACAGTTTTTCGTTATTGTTCTTCATTCGTTTCGTCGGTTTTATCATGACAACGCCAGCAAATACCGTGGAAAGTTAGTCGGTGATCTTTTATAATAAAGTTCCAACGTTTCTCAACAACGGCTTCCACATCCTCAAGTAAATCTTCTTGAATTTCATCTACAGCACCGCACTCGATACAAACTAGATGATGGTGGAAATGTGCAGCTCCTTCTTGGCGCAAATCATAGCGTGATACGCCATCGCCAAAGTTGATTTTGTCGACGATTTTAAGCTCTGTTAGTAATTCTAAAGTTCTATAAACAGTAGCCAGACCAATTTCAGGTGCCTTATCTTTTACTAAAAGATAGACATCCTCTGCACTTAAGTGGTCCTCTTCGTGCTCTAGCAAAACAGCAACTGTTGCTTCTCGCTGCGGCGTCAGCTTATAACTAGCACTATGCAACTGTTTTTTAATACGATCAATACGGCTTTCCATGTGACGCCCCCCTAAACTCATTTCATTATACCAAAGGAGTAAATCCTATTACAAGATAGTGATTAGATTTCAAATGCATTTATGCTTTTAGCTGTTTCTTCACTTGAGTACGTACGATATTACGATAAACTCAGCAACTATTATGATGAAAAAAGCGATAAAATTCAACAAAATTGTCCGTCCATTCATCTTTTTCCCGATTTTTCGCTTTGACCAGGCGGGTACAAGTAAATTACATAATACTAGCAACAATATACAATAGATAAGCTGAAATGGAAACCACCAAATCGTATATAGCCAAAACGCCTCAAGTTTTTGCAGTAAAAATACGGAGCTAAATCCAAAAAAAGTTGCGCGCATTGCAACTGTAACACGTACTAAAACTTTTAAGACACTATGTGTAGCAAGTAACAATATAATGCCGACTGAAGCGGCGACAGGTAGCACTAAACGAAAAATAGATTGCCTGTCCACATCTGCTAAACGAGGTTCTATAAATAAAATAAAAGGCTCTGCATTCGCCCCTCCAATAATATGAAAGCAGATGACGCCACAAACGAAGCTCACTGCAACAATTGATGCGTGATAAAATAGAGAAACCGTACGAGACATTAGCATGCTCCTTTTCTATCAAGGTTTGTACAGCTTATGCTCGTCCGCTTCTATTATGCTAAACTTTATTTATCTTGTTGCAATGCAAACCAAAGTACGGCAAACGCTGTCTTAGCGTCATATATACGCCCATCAGCGACCATCGCTTGTGCCTCTTCCAACGAAACTTCTAGTAATTCGACAAATTCATCTTCATCTAGTTCTGCGCTATTTTCAATCTGATATAAATCTGTCCCTACAAATAGATGAATCACTTCATCCGCAAAGCCTGGTGAAGTGGCAAACGCTTGTAAATACTCGAATTGATGTGCACCATAGCCTGTCTCTTCTTCTAGTTCTCGACGAGCAGTATTGATCGGTTCCTCACCTATTTCAATTTTACCAGCAGGAATTTCTACAATAGAACGCTCAAGCGCTTTACGATATTGCTCAACCATAACGATCTTGCCTTCGTTGGTAATGGCAATGATTGCTACCGCACCTGGGTGCTTAATAATTTCACGCTTAGCCGACTTGCCATTTGGTAATGTGACATCATCGACCTGTAACTTAACGATTTTCCCATCATAAATTGATGTCGTTTGTGTCGTTTTTTCTTCAAACTTTTTCATTGCCCATAACCTCGCTTGTTCTTCAGATATGTTCATTGTACCATTACAAGTAGAGAAATCGAAGGAGGGCATTCGTATGAAAAAAAGACAGCTCGGCTCAAGTAATTTATTTATTTCAGAAATCAGCTTAGGAGGTATGTCTCTTTCGACAAACAAAAATAATGCAGCAGCCATTATCGATATGGCACTAGATGCTGGTATTAATTACATTGACACAGCAGATTTATATGATTTTGGTGCAAATGAGCAAATTATTGGTGCCATTTTGGGCAAACGTCGACAAGATATAATCGTCGCAACTAAAGTAGGCAATCGTTGGTCACAAGGTGTGGATGGCTGGCATTGGGATGCCTCCCCTACATATATTAAAGAGGCCGTGCATCAAAGCCTGAAAAGACTTAATACAGATTACATTGATGTCTATCAACTACATGGTGGCACGATAGAGGACGATTGGGATGGCATTATTGACACATTTGAAAACTTGAAAAAAGACGGTGTCATTCGAGAATATGGCATTTCCTCGATTCGACCTAATGTACTGAAACGATTTTTACCAGCCAGCTCTGCCAAAAGCGTCATGATGCAATATAGTGCGTTAGATCGTCGCCCCGAAGAATGGCTAGATTTTATTGCCAGTGAAGGTGCTTCGGTAGTAACACGCGGCACTGTTGCGAAAGGCTTACTAACAAATACGTGGCACGAGCGTTTGCAACGTGTTAACGGTTATCAAAACTATTCAGCGGATGAATTAACAACGACATTAACAGACTTAGCAAAACAATATGAAGATTTACATGCATTAGGGCTTGCCTTTAATTTGAAGGAACCTACTATTGCTTCAACTGTGATAGGTGCTAGTTCACAGGAACAACTTGTCCAAACACTTACAGCCTACGAAAAAGTCAATTCCATTACTAACTTTGACGTAGCCAATACACTGACAAAAGCAGAACAATACGCAGACCACCGATGAAAAAATGGCTCATTTTATTACTCCTTTTAGTTATTCTCGCCATTTCCTCTAGCATGAGCTACGAACAACAATCTATTATTCCTAAGCTAGAGGAACTGTTGGTCAATAAACCTTTTGAAGCACAACTGTCAGTATTAAAAATTCCATATTGGGATACAGTAGTGTCTGTTGAGGAGCGTGGCTACTTTGAATTTGTAGAATTTCTAATTCGAAAGTTTACGCATTTTATAGGTTTTGGATGTATTGCGCTCGGTGTTTACTTTGCATGGGGAAAACGGCGTTTTGCCGCGGGCGTCGCCATTGCCCTTACCGCAGTGATTGCGATGCTAGATGAATTCCGCCAAAGTTTTACACCTGGACGAACAATGAACGGGCAAGATGTCCTAGTAGATACAGCTGGTGCTATTGTTTTTATTAGCATCGCCTTCACCGTGAAGAAAATACGGATGTTTAGAAAATAAATTATGTTGGGGCTATCGGCGATTTAAAGCATTTTATCGGCGATTCTCACGGAGTTACCGGCGATTCCAAGCACTCTATCGGCGATTCTCACGGAGTTACCGGCGATTCCAAGCACTCTATCGGTGATTCTCACGGGGTTACCGGCGATTCCAAGCACTCTATCGGCGATTCTCACGGAGCTACCGGCGATTCAAAGCATCCTATCGGCGATTTTCACGGAGTTACCGGCGATTCTCGGCATCCTATCGGCGATTCAAAGCATTTTTGTGGCGATTCTCCATAGTTTATTGGCGATTCCACACATTTTTGTGGCGATTTCTATTGAGCTACCCGCGATTCCAAGCATCCTATCAAAATAAACTAAAGAAACAGTGAATCTCTATTAAGAGATTCACTGTTTCTACAAAACTAAGACTAAAATTTCGAGCCTTTATCACCGTACTCGTTTAATAATTCTTCAAACGATTTGTTTTTCTCACGTTGCTTGCGCTCAAAGGCTAGCTGTGCTTGACGCTCTTCCTCTGCCGCCTGCTCTTTCGCTGATAAATCTTGTTTTGCAGCTTTTAACTTCGCTAACACATCACCACCAAGCTGGTCGGCTAATGTAACAGCTTCTTGCTTTGGCAGACTTGCTGTGAAACGATCATCTACACGCTGCTGTTGTTGTTTTCGTTTTTTTCCCATTACTTTCACCTTCTTACTAACATTAAGGGCGTTGAACAACTGTTGCTACACCTTGTCCACCACCGATACATAATGTGGCAAGGCCCGTTTTTGCATCACGCTTCTCCATCTCATGTAGAAGTGTGACTAAAATTCGTGCCCCGCTTGCACCAATTGGGTGGCCAAGAGCAATTGCTCCCCCATTTACATTTAGTTTATCATGATTGAAGCTTAGTTCGCGATCTACAGCAATTGATTGTGCCGCAAACGCTTCATTCGCTTCAATTAAATCTACATCTACTAAAGATACATTCGCCTTTGCTAACGCTTTTTTCACCGCAGTTACTGGACCAGTCCCCATAATTGACGGATCTACGCCAGAGCTCGCATTTGCTGAAATTTGTGCCATTGGCTTAATCCCTAACTCTAACGCCTTCGCTTTTGACATCACTACAACTGCCGCTGCACCATCGTTAATACCAGAAGCGTTCGCTGCAGTTACTGAGCCGTCCTTTTTAAATGCTGGGCGTAGCTTTGATAAGGATTCCGCTGTAACGCCTGCACGTGGAAACTCATCTTGATTAAAAATAATCGCATCGCCTTTTCGTTGAGGAATTTCTACAGCAACGATTTCATCATTAAATTTACCAGCAGCGATAGCCGCTTCTGCACGTTGTTGTGAACGTGCTGCAAAAGTATCTTGCTCCTCACGTGTAATTTCATACGCATCACATAAATTTTCCGCAGTAATGCCCATATGATAATCATTAAATGCACACCATAAACCATCATGAATCATCGTATCCACGACTTTTTGATCTCCCATGCGGAAGCCTTCACGTGCATTTTTTAATACATACGGTGCTTGGCTCATATTTTCAAAGCCACCTGCTACTATGATGTCCGCATCGCCTGCTACAATTGCCTGCGCTGCTAAATGCACTGCTTTTAAGCCTGAGCCACATACTTTATTAATTGTTAAAGCAGGCACTGTATGTGGTAATCCCGCTGCAATCGATGCTTGACGAGCCGGATTTTGTCCAAGTCCAGCCGATAAAACATTCCCCATGATGACTTCATCGACTTGTTCACCTGCTACGCCAGCGCGCGCTAATGCTTCTTTAATAACGATACTTCCAAGAGTTGTTGCCGGCACATCCTTTAATGTTCCTTGGAATGAACCGATTGCAGTACGCACGGCACTAACAATCACTACCTCGTTTGTCATAATCATTCTCCCCTTTTCCCCGTTCAAAAATCAACACTGCATGCATATGCTACTAGCAGATAACTATATTTTAACAAATATTTTGACGATTTTCGATAACGGAAATAATCGCAGTATTTCAAAGGTTGTTGTAAAATGTTGTCGTGTTTTAAACAAATATAGTTGGGAACATTACAATTAAGAAACATGCATTTACCTTATGATAACTTAGGGACGAATGCCTAGACATACAAAGAAACAAGTCGTGGAGGTATTGAAGATGAAAAAGAAAATGCTTTTATTTTCAGGTATTACAACGACGCTTGCCGCTGCTGCAACGGGGCTGTTCGGCTTTGCGCTTTCTAATAAATTAATGTATATTCAGCAAAAAGACCCCGATTTTATTCGTGAACGCGAAACAACTGCCAAACGTTTTGACGAAGCTTGGTACAATAAAAATTTTAAATGCGAATTAAATATTGACTCTCCTAATGGCTACTCCATTCGCGGCATTATGTTCCAACCACTGCAAACAAATAATACAATGATTATTTGCCACGGGGTTACAGAAAATAAAATTAACTCGGTCAAATATGCACGTCTTTTCGAACGACTTGGGTACAACTCCGTTATTTTTGACCATCGAAGACATGGGGAGTCAGGCGGCAAAACTACAAGCTATGGCTATTATGAAAAAAATGACTTAGATGCTGTTGTAAAAACCGTGAAAGCGATGATTGGTGAAGATACCATCCTTGGTATTCATGGTGAATCAATGGGTGCGGCAACAATGTTGTTGTATGCGGGATCGGTTGAAGATGGAGCTGATTTTTATATTGCAGATTGTGCCTTTTCAGATTTTTCAATGCTGCTTAAACAAATTGCGAAGACAGAATTTAAATATGGATCTATCATTCCGATTCGTTTCGCTGATTTCTTTATACGACTACGCGATGGTTATTCATTTAAAAGTGTAACGCCTTCTGAAGCTGTCACACACATCGAAAAGCCGGTTCTCTTTATCCATAGTATTCCGGATACATTTATTCCCGCTTCCATGTCACTCGATTTATATAATAAAAAGACTGGACCGAAAAAGTTAAAGCTTTTTGACAAAGGTGCGCACGCTCAGTCCTTTAATGAAAATATGGCTGAATATGAAGATCTGATACATGACTTTTTAGAAAGTTTTATTTATCAAAAAATAAATCACGATTCTTCCTCATCCAATGTTATTCCTTTTCATCGTTAAATGAAAAACCTTGCAAGCAAAATGTCCATCTGATTAAAGGACATTTTACAATTTGCAAGGTTTTTTATTATTCCGCAAAAACGATATGCCATTCATCACGTTTTGCTAAAAATTCTTTTGCAAGTGCCTGTGCACCTTCAAGACTATGACTTGCTGCCCAGCCACATTGCACTTCATTACACGCTGGTACTGCTGTTGCATTCGTGACATCTGTAAATGTTTTTTCTAAAATCGATAGCAATTCATCATAATTATTATGATTAATCAACGATACATAAAAGCCTGTTTGACAACCCATTGGACTGAAATCGACAATATGGTCAGAGTAATTGCGAATAATATCAGCCGATAAATGCTCTAAAGAATGGAGTGCTGGCATTTCCATATGCTCCTTATTAGGCTGTTTTAAGCGAATATCGTATTTATAGACTTCATCACCACTTTTTCCTACTTTTACACCCGCTAAACGGACATAAGGTGCTTTTACTTTCGTATGGTCTAAATCAAAACTTTCCACATTTGTTTTTTCACGTTCCATTGCTAACAACTCCTTTTCTTTCAATACTAACTATTATAACTGGTTTTCTATGAAATGTGTAAATTTTTAAAATAGAATGATAATTCAGATGCACCCTTACACAATTTTTCAAAATAATAACAGTCTAAACCATTCCTCTTTTGAAAAAATTTTTTCGCACTTTTTATTACCGTTATTCTGATAACCTAATTAATAAAGGTTTTATCAAGTAAAAAATTTTTTCTTCTCATTTGTCAAAAAAATTTTCTGTATTTACTAACTTTTCTTGAAATAGTAGTATCATAGCAGTTTCAACTTTCTAGATCGCTGAAACCAATGGATGCGGGGGAACCAAATTTTTTCGATGAACATTCAATCCAAGGGGTGAATCCTTGTTAAGGTAGGGCTACTCAAAGGCCCGAATCCGTCAGCTAACCTCGTAAGCGTTAAATGAGAAGGAAGATGGAGCTTGTACTATTTGAAAATGATGTATCTACAGGTCTTAGGGCTTTAAAAATACTTATGATCAATACAACCTCCAAAACTCCCCATCATTACTTTTTATTGAATTAGAAAGCGTGATGAAACGATCGTGGGTAACACTATTTATTATGTTAGAGATATTTGAAAACGGATTCAACACCACTTATCTACTAACATGATGCCATGATTACTAAGTAAAAACGGAGGAAACCAATATGACTACTCAGCAAAGAAAAAAAGGCATCTTTTATGGATGGTGGATTGTAGTGGCATGCGTCATAATTATGACGTTTTTGTATGCACCAATTATTAATTTAGTGTCACTTTATACTGTCCCTGTAACGGAAGATTTGGGAATTGGAAGAACTGAATTTATGACGTATTATACCGTTATGGCTTTAGTATCAATGATATTCTGTCCAATTGCAGGAAAAGTGATGAGGAAAATGGACATTCGTCTTTACTTGACGATATTTACAACGCTAGGCACCATTTCATATGTAGGGTTTTCATTTGCAACGACTGCGATGCACTTTTATTTATTCGCAGTGCTAATGGGGGCTTCATTAGCAGGAGCTGCTCTTATTCCTGCACCAGTATTAATTACAAATTGGTTTAACGAAAAGCGTGGATTATGTTTAGGTATTGCACTAGCAGGTAGTGGTCTTGGTGGTGTCATCCTTAGCCCTGTCCTAAACTGGCTTATTACAGACTATGGTTGGAGAAGTGCTTACCTCATTACGGGCATTGCAATGTTTGTGTTAATCGTACCTATGGCATTATTTGTTATTCGACTTAAACCTGCAGACAAAGGTCTTGTTCCGCTAGGTGAAATAAAAAATATAACGACTTCTTCACAAACAGTAGAAGGGCTTTCACAAAAGGATGCATTTAGATCTGTATCATTTTGGGCACTTTGTGCGGCAATTGTTGTCGGCGGTATTGTCGTGAATGGTATGATCATTAACCTCGCACCATATTTAAAGGATATCGGGGGCACACCTCAACACGCTGCAATATTACTTTCTTTAGGTTCAGCAATGGTCATCGTCGGAAAATTATTAGTCGGTCGCTTATACGATAAATTAGGTACCATCACAACATTACTAATTATTTGTGGTTCTGGTTTAGTAAGCTTTTTATTTTTGATGAGAGGCGACCTATTAATACCTGGTATCCTGTATACGATATTTACTGGATTTGGTGCGACGGCCGTTACAGTTACACCTGCTTACTTAACTTCATCACTATTTGGGGAAAAAGAATATAGCGCGAAATTCGGGATTGTCTCATTATTTTCATCACTAGGAGCTGCACTAACACCAATTGTTTCTGGAGCAATTTATAATATTAATCATTCCTATGGATTACTGTTAAATGTCTTAATTGTACTTTCAATCGTCTTATTTGGATTGTTTGTCATTGCCATTAAAACAAAACCTAAATTTAATACAACTTCAGATATGGAATATTCATTAGACTAGAGAGGTGTATTCATATGACTAAACATGAAACATTAATATTGGCGGAAAATTTTCAAGAAGAATTCATTCATCATCGCAGACATCTACACCAACATCCTGAGATTGGATTTGAACTACCGAATACAGTCGCATACGTTGAAAAAACATTACTTTCTTTGGGCTTAACACCTCAAAAAGTAGGACAAGCGGGGCTAGTTGTAACGATTGGAAATGGCAATGGGAAAACAATCTTACTAAGAGGCGATATGGACGCATTACCGATGGAAGAAAATACGGATTTACCGTTTAAATCAACAAATGGATTTGCACATACTTGCGGCCATGACATCCATACGACGTTCATGCTCGGCGCAGCAAAGCTTTTAAAAGAGAAAGAAAAAGAGATCAATGGTACTGTCAAAATTATGTTCCAGCCCGCCGAGGAAATTGGTCTTGGCGCAAAGGATATGATAGAAAATGGCTTACTCGAAAATCCAAAAGTTGATGCTGCCCTTGCCCTTCATGTCACGCCAGATTTAGAAGTAGGGAAATTTGGTTACAAACCGGGCATTGCCGCTTCATCATTAGATGGCTTCTCCCTAAAAGTGCAAGGTAAAGGCGGGCACAGTTCTGAGCCTCAAAATGCTATTGATCCTTTAATGATTGTCAATGCGATATACAATCAAATGAATACATTAGTCAGCAAAGAAATTGATCCTAAGGAAAGAGCCGTTCTCGTTATTGGTAAAATGGGTGGCGGCACAGTAGCAAATATAATTCCAGATACAGCACATTTAGAGGCTACACTACGCTCTTTCAAACCAGAAGTTAGGGATCATTTATTTAATAGAGTTCAAGAAATTATAGATGCGACAGTGAAAATGATGCGTGGAACATATGAATTAAAAACGATCTCTACCCCATCACTTTATAATAATGAAGCACTGTGCAAACAAGTCGTACCTTTTGTAAAAGAAATTTTAGGGGAAGACAATGTACAAATTGACGCTGAACCTTTAGCAGGCACGGAAGATTTCTCTTACATTAGCCAACAAGTTCCAACAATGTTTATGTGGGCTGGCTCTAACGGATTAGGTGACAACAACTACCCATTACACAACCCTAATATTATGTTAGACGAAGGTGTTATTCCATTAGGGGTAGCGGTCGTTGTGCATAGTGCTATTAGTTGGCTAAATCAAGCTTAGTCTTTCTAAAGTCCAGAAGGTAGAAGAACTTTTCTTCTACCTTCTTTTTTTTATCCTTATCTAAGCTTATATCATCTACTAATATTTAGCTTCTACAACAAATTTATCGGTATCAACATCCTCTTAAGTAAATGACATAGCAAAGCATGCTCTCTATTGTTTCATCTTTCATATAACGAACGCTACCTTTTCTTCAGTTCTATACAGGAATTTCCCAATCTCGGTTCACTGAAGTTCCTAAATATTCATCTGAGTAATTTGAAACTACTTCTTTTTGCGGGTATTTCTTCAAATACCACCGTTTCATTAGTACATAGTAAATGAAAACAGATAAAGGGAAACCAACGAAATACATGTAATCTATGAACACTATAGCGAGTACACTACTAATGAGCCATGCTAGCATACCTGCCAAGTTTACCCCACGATTGTATGTAAATTGCCCCTCCTGCGATGCCTTCTTAAAGTGGGCACGATATCCTTGGTAATTAATGTGTTGCGTTTCATAATTCTCCCCCCTGATTAAAACTTTATTCGCTTGGATGAAAAACAGCTTTATTTAAATCTCTTAAATAAGGTACTTCTCTTCGTTGTTGAATGACTCTTTGTAAATCGATTGTTGCTACAATGCATTCATCCTCCTGTACAGCTTCGGCTAGGACATTGCCTTGTGGATCAATAATTCTACTTTTCCCACCAAAATGTGTTGACTGTTTTTCACTTCCTGAACGATTGGCCGCAATAACAAAACAACCATTTTCGATAGCCCTCGCTCTACTCGCTATGTCCCACACGTAGTAACGCTTTTCGCCAAATGCTGAAGGATATACGAGAATATTAGCTCCTTGTAATGTTAAAATTCTTGCTCCCTCTGGAAATCCAATTTCATAGCAAATTTGTAAACCTATTTTCAAATCATCTTTATGGATAACTGACAGTGCATCTCCTCTAGTAAATCTAAGATTTTCTTGATCCCAAAGATGTGTTTTTCGATATTTGCCCAATATGCCATTTTTCGCTATGACAAAAGCGGTATCAAAAATTGTACCTTCGATTTCACCTCGTTCTAAAATACAGCCGATTATTGTAACATCGTGTTGAGTCGCAATACGCTGTAAATAGTCGGTCGTTTCCCCTGGTATCGTCTCAGCATATTGCCAATCTTGTTCTTCAACCCGATAACCCGTATTAAATAATTCAGGTAATACAATAAGTGTTGCCTGTTGTTCAAGCGCTTGTTCAATTAACATTTGCGCCCTTTGTAAATTGCCTGCTTTATTGCCTAGTTCACAATTCATTTGTATAGCTGCTACTACATGTTTCAAAGTCATCACTCCCCTTGCTTTAGTAAATTAATGACTGCCTATATCCACTACATACAATAGTCCTCCTTTCCTTTACAATTTTTCTTAGCAAAAATCGTGCCAACTTTTCAAGGTTTAAAATATTGTTAGAAACCCTCTTATACTGCCAATTTTTTAAAGGGAAAAATGAAAACTTTGTAGCGAAGTTATGCGTTTCGGCATAGTAGCAATGCAATTTAGTGTTTATACTAGTAGTATTTCTTGAATCGCCGGAAAAACTAATGTTATCGCCGATAAAATCATATAAATAGCTGGTAAAACCCGTGTTATCGCCGGTAGCATAACGTGTATCCTGCACTGTGCGGAAAGTGACTGACATAAGTAAAAGCATCAGGACAACAAAAAAAGTGTTAGATTGATTGCGGGGTCAGTCCCTGCAGTCAATCTAACACTTTTCCTCTAACTATAAAATTCATTCTATAAATTTCAAAAATCTGTTATTCCATATATTTTCATAAAAATCAATTGTCTCTTGCGCTGACATGAATGGGTTATGGATAGTAGAAGTAGCTTTACGTACCATAAAATTCTCGTACCCTAAGCCATGAGCAAATTTAATCGTAGCATCCATACAATATTCTGTTTGTGCACCACAAAATTCAATACGCTGTACAGCTATTTCATCTAAAATATTTTTTAAGTTCGTTTTGTAAAAGGAATTTGCATGTTCTTTTCTAACCAAGTAATCTTGCTTTTGCACATCTAGATTGACATGAATCGCCCAAAGTTCCTCTTCAGGTACTAGTTCTTCATCACAATGTTGAACAAAAATAATTGGTTTATGGTGTTCTCGATATAAAGCGATTCGATTATTTACTTTCGTGAGTAAATTTTGCAAATCAAATAAATGCTCATTACTGAAACACACGCCATTTTGTAAATCGATTACGATTAAAACATCTGCACTAGCCTTCATTATCTTTGCCTCCTCTATTATATAAAAATTTTATCATTTGAAGACGGTATAAAGATATAGCATGCCATTCAATTATTTATGTTACATTATAATATACATCAGTTAATTTTAATCAGAGGAGGAATTTACTTGAATTTCATTAAAATTAGCCTTACATGTCTTATCGTTTTCATATTTGTGTATAGCCTCATTAAAAATGATTTTTTATATAGTCCAATATCCTCGCTATTACTCGGCTGCTTATTAGCAAATGTAGGTTTAGAACAATTAAAAAAAAGAAGCAATTGGGGTTATTTATTTTCAGCAGTATCTTTGCTAGTAATCGTAGTAAGTATTTACTCATTTTAACCCCAACTACCAGTCATTTACTATTTCATAAAAAAAGAGAAAATACCTTGCTCTATGTAACGCTAGAGGTATTTTCTCTATATTTTTTACTCGAAGCTTTGTATCTGCAAATTAGGACAGCGTTTTCTTAATTCTGCAATGAACTCCGTTTTATTGTCTGGTGAAATCTTTATACTACTAAAGCTTATAGATTCCACACATAATTCAAGTCCTCGATCTGTTGGTGAAATTTTATAACCGGTGAATGCATCTGTTGTCGGAGAAACCTTTGTTATATTTAGATAAGGAATTCGACGTTTGAATGGTCCACCTTTAATACATAAATACTCTTTATAGAAAACATATTGTATCGAAGTGCCGTACCACCAAACAAAACCTCCAGCAACAAGAAAGAGAACAGCAATCAGCAGTAAAATTGCAAACGGTAATTGTTTATACAAAGGAAGCAATGGGATTGACCCCATAATGACAACGACTAAAAATATACCGATTAACAAAAACATGTTTACCTTTGTGCGAAAAACCATTCGTCCATCACCCTTTCTTACATACTTACATTATAAGCAACAATCCATAAAATTGTAATTATTTTCAAAGATGCACTTTGTAATCGAGTCTGAACTACGCTTTTTTATCGAATATTATATTTAGCAATTTTTCTACTAATAGTAGATTGATTCACTTCTAATAATCTTGCCATTTCCACAGTTGTTTTACATGTTTCAAATGCCATTTGCAATAATTCTTTTTCTGCAAATTCTACACACTCTTTTAAGGGCATAATTTCTTTTACGAGTACAGACTTGCTCTTCTTAGTTTCATTCAGCGCAATTGCGAGTGTTTCGCTTGTCAAATCATCTGAGTCGCTCATAACATAACATCGTTCAACTACATTTTGTAATTCTCTAATATTACCAGGCCACTCATACTCGGTTAACTTTTCGGTAAAGGTTGAATTGAATGCTTTGGATGTATGGTATTTGTTATTTAATGAAGTTAAAAAATGCGTCGCTAAAGAAAGTATATCTTCCTTGCGTTCACGTAACGGGGGTAAATGAATTGGAATGACATTTAAACGGTAATATAAATCTTGTCTAAACTTTCCTATATCAACTTCTTCAGCAAGATCTCGATGTGTTGCTGCTATAAACCGCACATTGATATGGATTGCTTTAGTACTACCAATACGTTGTAGCGTTCTTTCTTGTATTACTCTAAGTAATTTTATTTGAAGTGAAAGAGGCATATCCCCAATTTCATCTAATAACAAAGTGCCGTTATTAGCAAGCTCTAGTAACCCTATTTTCCCCTCTCTATTTGCTCCAGTAAATGCACCTTTTTCATAGCCAAACAACTCAGATTCTAATAAGTTTTCGGGTATAGCACTACAATTGATTTTAATAAAAGGCTTATTTTTCCGATAGCTCATTTCATGAATAAAATTGGCAAAAACCTCTTTACCAACACCGGTTTCTCCTAAAATTAAGACGGTCGAATCTACTGCTGCTACACGTTTTGCAAGCTTAACTGCTGCCTCTAATTTTTTACTTTTATAAACGAGCGAACTCGAAGGGGTCTTCCTATCGTTGTGTAATTTTGACAGTTCACGTTGATATTCATTTATTAAACATTTCAACTGTTGTATTTCTTGTTGTAGGTTACTAATATCTGTAATATCCCTCGAAGCATTTACAACCCTTATTATTTCCCCCTGCTTATTTTTTATAGGGGTCCCTACTACTAATAACCTTTTGTTATTTTTGGTTAATTGGACCGTTGATATTTTCTTTTTATTTTCTAAAACTAGTCTTGTTATTGAAGGTTGGTATACCCCTTCCCTTTCCAACTCTAAAACATTTTTCCCAATCAGCTGTTCCTCACTTACACCCCATATATGCTTGCATGCTGCACTAACTCTTAATGTATTTCCTTTGTGATCAGATACATAAAGAACGTCGTAAGAAGATTCAAATATCGCTTTTAAATCCTCACTTTCTTCCTTATACCGTTCATAATCTTGTTGCAATGGCCATGACGAATTAATGGAAACTAATATGTAGTTTTTGCCTTTCTCACTTATTCTAGAGAAGAAAAATTGATATGCTTTGTCACCGCAACGAATACTTTTCATTAATGGAATGTCAGTGGCAAAAGCTTTTTTCAATAGCGGTGCTAATTTCCGATGATTAATAATTTCACGGTTAAGTTGAATGGCTTTTTGTGCTTTGGTATTTAGCATTTTAATAGAAAAATTTTCATCGTAAATAATTGATGCTAATGGTAGCTTTTCGATTGTTTCAGAAGAAATTTTAATATTTCCAAGCATAGTACCTCTCCATTCTTTAATTTTTTCAGCATTATAACATAAGCTTTATGCAATTGTGCATATTTTCTAAATTATTTAAAAAATTTATTACAAGAATCGTTTTTTTCGCTAGACTAATGATAAAAAATCATTAAAGGGATGGATGATAGATGCAACGAGAGATTTTAGTAGCATATGGTATTGACGTTGATGCAGTAGCAGGTTGGCTGGGGTCTTACGGGGGCGAAGATTCACCTGATGATATTTCACGTGGTTTATTTGCAGGTGAAGTCGGAACTCCTAGACTTTTAGATTTATTCGACAAACATAATATTAAAACAACTTGGTTTATTCCTGGTCATTCGATTGAAACGTTCCCAACTGAAATGAAAGATGTTTTTGAACGAGGTCATGAAATTGGCGCACACGGATATTCTCATGAAAATCCTATTGCGATGACACCGAAACAAGAAGAACAGGTTTTGCTCAAATCGATTCAACTTATTGAAGATTTGACAGGCGAAAAACCGACTGGCTATGTTGCGCCTTGGTGGGAGTTTTCCAATGTAACGAATGAATTATTAATTAAACATGGCATTAAATACGATCACAGTTTAATGCATAATGATTTTACACCTTACTATGTACGTGTCGGGGATAAATGGACAAAAATTGATTATAGCAAGCAAGCTGAAGAATGGATGAAGCCTTTAGAAAGAGGCGAAGAAACCGATTTAATTGAAATTCCAGCAAACTGGTATTTAGATGATTTACCTCCAATGATGTTTATTAAAAAATCTCCAAACAGTCATGGTTTTGTTAATCCTCGCGATATCGAACAAATGTGGAAAGACCAATTCGATTGGGTTTACGAAAATATGGATTATGCTGTATTTACGATGACAATCCATCCAGATGTCAGTGGTCGTCCTCAAGTATTACAAATGCATCATCGCCTTATAAAGTATATTAACTCCCATGAACATATTCGTTGGGTAACATTTAATGAAATTGCCAACGATTTCGCAAAACGTTATCCACGCACATAAGGGGGCATTCTATGTGTATTTTTTGTGGTGATTTCATAGCGAACGTACATTGGACAGAGTTTAAAGAAGATGCTACATCAGAAATTATTGTTGGTGACTTACAACGTTCTAGACAGCAATCGAGAATTGAGCGCGTTCAATTCATCAATAAAATTTTAGTTTTATATCAATTAAAACTTACTGAATGGAATGGCAGTAAATTTATTCTTAGCGATTTAAAAGGGAATACATCAATCGTCCATGATTTAGGGACTTTATGGGCTGAAGTAGAAAAGCTTAACGGCTACGCTATTGATCCACTGAGCGCGGACGTAATGGAAAAAATAATGATAGCGAATTGAGTGAAAGTATATGCCATCTAGAAAAAAAGCGATTACGATTTTAACTGGTAGCTTAGGTAGCGGTAAAACAACACTGCTTCAAAGCTTATTAACGCATCATCTACTAACTGAAAACATTGCGGTTATTGTCAATGAGTTTGGCAAAATCGGCTTAGATCATTATTTGCTAAGACAAGCAGAAGAAAAAACGACCTTACTACAAGGCGGTTGTATTTGTTGTCATGCGCGTGAAGATTTAGAGGAAGAACTAAAAAACTTGTTATTTAGTTCTGAACAGGATGGAATTGATTTTGATCGTGTTATTATCGAAACAACTGGCTTAGCTGACCCCGCTCCGATTTTATTTACCATCATGACAAATCCTCTTTTACAACATCGTTTTGTTGTTGATGGGATAATAACAACCGTTGATGCAAAAAATGGCGCTATGCAAATAAAAAATCATGAAGAAACAGTCAAGCAAATCTCGGCAGCTGATATCGTTGCGCTAACGAAAGTAGATATAGTAACGACAAAAGAACTTGATTTGATTTGTGCAGAAATAATAAGAATTAACCCAACATGTAAAATTGTTCATGTTGAAAATGGCAATGTGGAGCCCTCTATTTTAAATGTTGAAAGGAAAATATATAACAATTGTCTACCTAGCAACTATCAGCTACCTCCTCACATCAATACATCGCATATTCATTCAATTTCTTTTGCATTTTTGCAACCGTTAAATTGGAATAGTTTCGGTGTATGGCTTAGCTTATTGCTATATGCAAAAGGAGAAAAAATACTGCGCGTCAAAGGAATGCTAGATGTTGGTGAAGCAGGGCCTATCATCTTAAATGGTGTACAGCATATTATTCACCCTCCTATCCATTTAAGTGAATGGCCTGAAAATACACAGGTTTCACATATTGTCTTTATTATGAAAGATATCCCGCCTACGTTATTACACCAATCATTATTCTCCTTTCAAACATTTCTCGGTACGGAAATCAATTTACTGCATGTTCATTGCATTTAGGAAACATTGTCGAAAGCTTAATACGAATACGTGCTTAGATGAATCCATTCTTTCCTTTCATCTAAGCACGTTTTTTTATGCATTGCTTTAAAAGACCTTCCCTCTATATTCAATTGTTTCATCCATAAACTATCATTTAACATCCATATTTGCCCTCTATTTCTTATCTCTAATCTCCTCTAAACTTTCGATTACTCGACTGTTTTGTTTTTCAATATTTTTTAATCTTTTTTCTATAACAATAGAGGAAAAAACCTAATATAATCATTAATTCAAAAATTATACAATCAAAAGATGATATAATCAAACTTTGGTATACCGCTTCTACATATGAATGCACATATGCAGAGTAAACAACAACGAAAAAAGCAACCGGTTTACAAAACCAGCTGCTCCTTAAAAATTCCAATTATTTCTGGAATTTATTCATTTGAGTCATCATTTGGCGTACTTGCTTTTCAGACGGCGTACGACCCATTTGTGCCATCATCATTCGAATCATTTGTTCGTTAATTGGTGGGTTTTCTTTTAAATATTTCATCATAGCTTGACGTGCAAAATAGAAACCAAGTGCTGCGCCAGCTGCTAATGCGATAATTACAATAATAATCCAGCCCCATGTAGGCATACAACCAACCTCCTCCACTACAATATACCGAGAAAAAAACTCTCCACGCTCCATTATACACCAAATACTAGCGTGTTACTATATATTATAGTGAAAATTCCTAGTGCATTGTATACTTCATCGGCTTTAACCAACCACACTCATTATCTTGTTTATTAAAGGCAATAAAACGCTCACTCATTTTTGCTAGCATTTGAAATAAATCCAAATCAAGCATTCGCGACCCTTCACAATAGACACAGATTTTACGATCTACTAAATAAATTGCCATCTTCCCTTTGATTGGATGTTCTAAAAATAAAGCATTCCGCGCTCTTTCTAAATGAGCATATTTGGAATCTAGCTGTGCTTCTAGCATTGCAGCAATTTCATCGAAGCGGACAGTTTCACATATATACGCGAGTTCTTTTAAGGATTTCTCATTGGCATCTTCACAGCCCTGCATCATTTCTAATAACTTACGCTCTCTACCGAAAATAAACGTTAAATGCTCTTCTTTTATTTTATATATGGAATAGGTTCTCACCAGAAATCCCCCTTCGCTCAGTTTCTTTAACGTAAGTATAGCGGATTGGAACATGTTAATTTGTCAAACGAAGGAGGTAACCATCTTCTATTTTTGTCGAAAAGCTTCTAGTTTCAGCTTATCAAATAATGCTCAGCCTCAAGACCTAGATGAAAATCCATTTCCAGTCCGTTTTAGATGATCTTTCAAACAGGTAACATAAAGGTACAAACGAAAGGAGCTAAAACATATGAAAAAATTTCTTTTATTAACTGGAGGTATTATTGCAGCATGTGTTGCACTTGCATTAATCGGTCCAATTACAGGCTTATTATTTTCAGGTGTACTCGTTGCACTAGGTATGCACTTCTACATTGGGAGTAAATCGACATTTGCAAAAATCATTTGGTTTACAGTTGGTCTAATTGGTGTGCTTTCAGCTGTTTCTAATATTCCAGCAATGATTGGTCTTGCGGCAATCGCCATTATTTATGTTATCTACAAAAAATGGAATGGCGAAGACGTTAAAATCCCAAAAGTGGAAGCGAAAGAAGAAGATCCATTTACAAACTTTGAAAAAGAATGGTCAAATTTAACAAAATAAAAGGAGCGAATTAAAAATGAACTTATTCCAACGTTTTAGATACACAATTGAGGCTGATTTACATCAAGTATTTGATAAAAAGGAACAAAAAAATCCTATCGCCATGTTAAATCAATATATTCGCGAAGCAGAAAAGCAAACTGAGCAAACAGGCAAATTATTAGAACGTCAAGGCAAGCTAAAAGAAAAAATGGAACTTGAGCTAAAACAAAATGCCGAGTTACTAGCTAAACGTGAAGCGCAACTTCAATTAGCATTAGGTAGTGGCGAACAAGACTTAATCGATTTCGCATCTGACGAAGTAGCTGCTTATACAACTCGTAATCATACGTTGCAGTCAAGCATCGAGGCGAGCACACATGAATACTTTGAGCTAGAGCGTAAATTTGAAACAATGAAGCACAAAATTAAAGATATGAAAGTTCGTCAATTACAGTTAATGGGGAAAGAAAATGTCACACGTGCACACCATCAAATGGACGGCATGCTTGCCAACAACAACAAGGCGAATTTCGAAGATTTAGAATCTTATATCGATAAGCTTGCTTACCGTATCGACAAAGATCATGAAGTAACAACTTTTGAGGCACGTCTTGCAGCGCTTGAAAAAAATACAGCCGAAGCTACTTCACCCCTACTCATTGAAAAGAAATAACATGTTATAATGGAAAGAAATAAGGGATGCCTCAATTATTGAAGCATCCCATTTCTTTGAGTATAGGGGGATAAAAAGAGATAAAGGATAATGATCAATGAAAAAGAATAAACAAAGGAAACGGTTTAATCTATTGATTACTATATGTATTTTTGCTTTTCTTATACTTATGTTTCTGACAATCCTATTATTTAGTTATCGTTTTATCGCACAACAGCACATTCAACAAAAAAGTAATGCCTTAATCGACAATGGCGGCATTAGTGAGCTTAAAGAATTAAATGTAAATGGAGACAAACAGTTTCTATTAATTGAAGGTAAAAATAAAAACAAACCATTTTGTTTATTTTTACATGGTGGGCCGGGCTCGCCGTTCCCATATGGCGTCAGCGCTCGAACATTGTATCCGGAAATAACCGATCATTGTGTTGCTGTGTATTATGATCAAAGAGGTTCAGGTAAAAGTTTTAATAAAGATTTATCTATTTCTACAATGAACCTTAGTCAATTCACAGATGATGCGAATGTTATCGTTGATTATATTAGAGAAACTTATCATCAAGAAAAAATATTTGTCATTGGTCAATCATTTGGTACAGTAATTGGAACTCAATTAGTAGCCAACTATCCAAAAAAAATTTACGCCTATATGGGCATAGCTCAATTAACAAATAGTAGTAAAGGGCAAGAACTTGGTTATAATTGGTTACAGGGTGAAGCCATTGCGAATGATGATAAAAAGACACTTCAAGTATTAGAGTCTTTAGGAAAAGGGCCGTATTTTGCAGACGAGGAAGATCAATTTAGCGATCTTATCAATCAATATAAAGGCATGAATTATTATGATGATACAATAAAAAAAGTGAATGTCATTGATTTAATAAAAGGGGCGTTTACCTCCCCTGATTACTCACTACAGGATTTATATAAAGCTTTTATATCAGGTCCACAATTTAGCCTTATAAAAAGCACCGAGCTAAAAAAAGAAATCATTGAAACGAATTTTTTTGAGTCTATAAAGCGTATTGATGTCCCTGTATATTTTATTCAAGGTAAATACGATAAACAGACTAATTATGAATTAGCACAACAATATTATGAATTAGTAGATGCACCAAACGGTAAACAATTTATTACATTAGAGCACTCTGCCCATTATCCAAATGCACTGGATGCTGCTATAATACCAAACGCCATTAAAACGATGGTAGAAGCTCATTACTAGGAAACTGAAATTCCACGGAAATAAATTTAGTAGAAAGAAGGGTGACCCTCTTGCAAAACTTTACAACAAATAAACTTACATTTTGGGTACTATGCTTCTTTTTACTCGTTTTTGTAGAGCTCACAATTTTTAATAATGGTGGCGCTTTTTGTTTAATAATTGGGGCTGTATTGCTCTATTTAAGCTTTTCGAAAAATATACGATTTTTAAAATGGACTGGAATTTTCTTTATCGCCATCTCCCTCTTTACGATGTGGAGTTTGCGCCTATTTATCGTTATCTTGCTCTTATACATGCTCTATCAATACTTACAACGAGAAAATGAACCGAAAATCGTTACATTAGAATTCGAAAAGCTTCCGGCAAATAAAAATGAACTATTTGGTACGATACCTGCACCTGTTGATGCCTATAAATGGCAAGATGTGCAAATCCAACGTCTTGCTGGTGACATTACGATTGATACAACCCAAACGATTTTACCTGCTGGCCCAAGTCTAGTTACAATCCGACAAGGAATTGGCAAAGTGCAAATTTATGTCCCTTATGAAATTCCATTTCGATTACATTACACGACGTTATTTGGAGAATTTACATGTTTGCAAGGTAGTACTCAACGACTGCTGAATGAAAGTATTGTGTTCTCAGATGGCAACCATGAAGATGCAAAGCGTACCCTCGTTATACACGTTGCTACATGGCTAGGAGATTTGGAGGTGCTACGTAAATGATTGCATTTCTTTCAAGAGTATTTACTTTATTTTTCATATTAATTGGTGCAGCATTCGGCCTTCTCTTTGCTGTCTGGGGCGAACCAAATGAAAAAGTTTGGCAACCTTTATGGCAACAAAATTATGATAATATGCCGCTAGGTGGCGTGATTTTAATAAGTCTGTTTGCTCTTAGTTTCATCATTTCATGCTGGATTAGTATGACAGCTCGAGCGCGAGAGGCACAAGCTACTCGCTTTGTGAAGGAATTAATCGAGCCAGATTTCGTCCTTCCTAAAAAACAGGCATTACCGAAACCATTGAAAAAAGCACTTGTTCAAACGAGCGAGCTAATCGATACACAACGGAAAAGTTTACAGCGACTTTCCAATGAACGTGCGGAAGCGAATGATAAAGTCATCCAAGAGCGCATTATTGCCGAACGTCAACGTCTTGCACGTGAACTGCATGACTCCGTTTCACAGCAACTATTTGCCGCTTCCATGTTACTTTCTGCGCTGACAGAAAGCCATGAAAATGCTAAAAGCTTAAAGCAAGTAGAAAAAATTGTACAGCAGGCACAGCTGGAAATGCGGGCATTATTATTACATTTACGTCCTGTTGCCCTGCACAATAAAACACTCGCCCAAGGCTTAGAGGAATTAATTATCGAGCTTCAACAAAAAGTATATTTTCATATTGAATATGAGCTAGAAGAAATGTCTTTATCGAAGGCAGAAGAAGATCATTTGTTCCGCATTGCGCAGGAAGCTTTATCAAATACATTGCGACATTCTAAAGCAACTGAGGTCGAACTATTGCTTGTTGCCCGAGATGGTTTAGCGATTTTACGTATTCAAGATAATGGCCTCGGCTTTGATGTGGAGGCTGATAAATCGACTTCCTATGGACTACAAAATATCGCCGAGCGAGCGGTGGAAATTGGCTGTACGTATAAAATTGTTTCTGTACCTGGAGAAGGTACGATTGTAGAGGTAAAAGTTCCCCTACAGAAGGAGGTTGTTGAAGTTGATCCAAGTATTAATAGTGGATGACCACGAGATGGTCCGAATTGGCGTATCTGCCTACTTGTCTGCACAGCCCGATATTACCGTTGTTGGTGAAGCGGAAAATGGTGCAGAGGCTGTAGAACGTGCCCTCGCCCTTCGCCCACATATTATTTTAATGGACAATGTCATGCCTGTCATGACAGGAGCGGAAGCGACTGCCAAAATATTAGAAGCCTGGCCAGAAGCGAAAATCATGATGGTCACAAGCTTTTTAGATGATGACAAAGTTTATCCGGCTTTAGAGGCTGGCGCGGTTAGCTATATTTTAAAAACATCCAACGCTAAGCAAATTGCTGACGCCATCCGCAAAACAATCGGTGGGGAAACCGTTTTGGAGCCAGAAGTCACATCTAAAATGATGCACCGTATGCGCTACGGTTCGAACACACCACTTTATGAACAATTAACTGACCGTGAAATGGAAGTTCTTTTATTAATGGCAAAAGGCAAAGCCAACCAAGAAATTGCTGATGACTTATACATCGCATTAAAAACCGTGAAAACCCATGTTAGCAATATTTTAGCCAAATTAGATGTCCAAGATCGTACACAAGCGGTGGTCTACGCCTTCCAAAATGGGTTGGCAAAGTAATATTTTATTAGAGTCACCCAGTTATTGGCGGTAGGTGCTGTTTTTGTGGCGATTTGAGTGCTTATAGTGGCGATTCGCCATGCTTTAGTGGCGATTGTTCTTGATTTAGTGGCGATTCATCAGCTTCTATCAGCAATCCAAGCACTTTAATCAGGAAGGGATAACTGAACATTTGATTCAGCTATCCTTTTTTCTACATATAATTTAGAACAATACATCCCGGACAACTTGTGCAATCAATAGAAGGAAGATTGCAGGCAATGTAATTTGAAGCCATTTCACCTTAATATATTGCACCATTTTCATTCCTAAGTGCGATCCCAAAATCGAACCAATAATTTTTGTTTGCCTTTTAAATCAGGAGGTACAGAAGAAACTCCAGCCCAAAGATTAGGTATATCAGACAAAGTATATGGTTGGAATGATTTAATTTACAAACGTTAGACTATACATTAAGCTGTTTCTCAATAAGGTTAGTCCTAGTTAGATTAAATACGGCTGTTTTCACATAAATTGTTGTTGTTAATACATAAAGACCAAGTTAAACCTACACTTTTTGTAGATTAACTTGGTCTTTAATTTGGCTCTTTTTGTATAGATAGTAGTACTTCAACTGAGCAGGTTAGTTGGAATTCATTAGTAGAATCTAAAAAAACAATTTCAAAATTTTTTTATTTGGAAAGTTGTTTTGTAGGAGTATCAATATAGCTTTTCAGTAAAATGGATATTAAACTTAATATTAAGAATAATAAACCACTTAATACGATATATTGAGTACCCATTCCTGATATAAATAATCCACTTACTGTTGTACCGATTGTTATCCCTAGATTACCACACGATAAAAATAATCCATTACCGAATTCAGGAGCTTTTGGAGTTGCAGAAGTTATCCAATATTGACTAATATTATTTCCTATAGCAAATAATATACCCCAGAACAATATCGTTATCATCATAGGTCCAGTGGACTTTCCTGTTAGGAACGATAACATATAAACTATGCCTAATACAATTGGATAAAATATTACAGTTTTAAATGCGTTTTTAGTAAGCAACTTTCCGCCTGCGAGATTTCCAATAAGACTTGCTAAGCCTAATAATAATAATGCCAAACTTAAAGTTTTTCCCGAGATATTTGTAATGGTTTGAAGGTATTCTGCAATAAAACTATTTACGCTCGAAGTTGCAGAACCTATAAATATGACAGTAGCAATCGCTAACCAAGTAATCGGTTTTTTTAATACGCTTATTTGAGCTCCATAAGAAAGCCTTTCCTTAACAGGCATAGATGGTATAAATAACATTGTAGCTAAGAATGCCATAATGTTAACAATCGTAAAGAGTAAAAACGCCATTTCTATGGTTGTATTACTAGCAATATAGTTGGTGATTGGCACACCTAGTACCATACCTCCTGTCACTCCCATCATTACTTTAGAAACAGCCTTTCGAGATTCTTCCTGGCTAACCGAGGTAGCAGCTATAGTCAAAGCTAATGAACAATAAATCGGATGAAAAAACGCTGGAATCGTACGAGCAATTAATAAGATGGTAAAGTCTGATGTTAACATTGAGATTATGTTCCCCAGAACAAAAATTCCAAGTACAAGTAACATTACCTTCTTACGATTTATACCTGAAAACAATAACGGTAAAATAGGACCTGATATTGCAACAGCAAGTGCAAAGAGACTCACTAGTAGCCCTGCTTTGGATACACTGATCTGAAAGTGTTCCGCAATTAAAGGTAATATCCCAATTACCCCCATTTCGGTAGTTAAAATACCGAAAACTCCGACAGTCAATATAAAGATAAGCAAATTATTATTTTTATCCATAGAGTTTTATCTCCAATCTACATTACAATAAATTTATGCACATTGATGTATTATGTGACACACGTGTATTATTATATATATACAGGTTGTTTACAATTATCAAATGAATAGGAATTGTATATTAGTGCACACATCGTTAAAAATTGTGAATTATTTTATAGGAAGTTTGGTGATCTTCATAATGTCAAAAGTGGATAGAAGAATACTTAAATCTCAAGAAGCTATAAAAAAAGCTGTTATTGAATTGATGTCTGAAAAAAAATTTGATGACATTACGATACAAGATATTTCTAATAGGGCAAACGTTAGTAGAAGAACCATCTATCTTCATTACACGGATAAGTATGATTTATTAGATAAGCTCATTGAGGAACATATTAATTCTCTACGGGAAATCTGCGAACAGGAAGATGAAACGGATTCTAAAAACGGAAGTAAAACTTGGTTTGATTATTTTGAAAGTAATTATTTGTTTTTTTCCTCTATGTTAGCCAGTAAAGGGGCCCATTTCTTTCGAAATCGGTTCTTCGAGTTTGTCATCGAAGATATTAAGAATGAAAGGAATGAATGGAATATAACGGAGGGTAAAAATAGAAGTTTAAATGAAGATATTATTCTTCAGTTTATGGGAGCAGCTTATGTAGGGACAGTGGAATGGTGGTTTATGAATGAAATGCCCTACCCTCCCAAAGTGATGGAGGAACAAATAGGGATATTATTTGAGAGAAATTTATAGGTACCTGCATTTTTGTAGATCAACTCTCTCCTTAATTTCACCAGTGGCTATTTTCCAAGTGATATCAATAAAAAATAGAGTCTGAATTAGCTTTCTAATTCAGACTCTAAATATGTGTTTATTTTAAGTTTCACCCCAAAAGTACACCACTATATACGTGATGTACTTTTTCGTCCTTAAGAGATACTAGTTGATTGAAGCGGAGGACGGCAACTCCTGCGGGAACGCACAAAACGTAAGACGCAACAGACCGCGCGTTAGCGAGGGTTGCGGCTTACGATGTGCCCGCGGAAAGTGCCCGCCCGTAGCGGAAATCAACGGCAAACAAAAAGTACACCACTATTTACGCGGTGTACTTTTCGTTTACTTAAAGAGTAACGTTACTTTATCTTGTAATAATTTTATAGCGCTTTAACTTTCGCTACAACATTTTCTACTGTGAAACCGTATTTTTCCATAACTAGTTCACCTGGTGCAGAAGCGCCGAACTTGTCGATAGCAAGAACGTCTCCTTCAAAGCCAGTGTATTTATGCCAACCGAATGATGCACCCATTTCGATTGCAAGACGTTTTGTCACAGCTTTCGGAAGAACTGATTCTTTATATGCTGCATCTTGTTTTTCGAAGCGATCCATTGATGGCATTGACACGACTGCTACATCCATACCTTCAGCTTTTAACGCTTTTTGTGCTTCCACTGCAAGTGAAACTTCTGAACCTGTTGCAATTAAAATGGCATCTGCCACTTCTTTAGAAGCAGGTGATACAGTGTAAGCTCCTTTTGTAACACCTTCGCGAACTGTTTCAATTGATGCGTCAAGCACTGGTAAGTTTTGACGAGATAATACTAAAACAGTTGGTGTTTTTTCAGAAGATACAGCAAGCTCCCATGCAACTGCAGATTCATTCGCATCTGCTGGACGAACAACAGAAAGATTTGGCATTGCACGTAATGAAGCTAAATGTTCGATTGGTTCATGTGTTGGACCATCTTCCCCTACAGCAATTGAGTCATGTGTGAATACATATGTCACAGGAAGACCCATTAATGCAGAAAGACGTACAGCAGGACGAACGTAATCTGAGAATACGAAGAATGTACCACCAAAGACGTTTAGACCACCGTGAAGAGCCATACCGTTCATTGCTGCGCCCATTGCAAATTCACGCACACCGAACCAAATATTGCGGCCAGCATAATCGTCTGCTGAGAAGTCGCCTGCGCCCTTCATTGACGTTTTGTTTGAGCCTGCAAGGTCAGCTGAACCACCGAAGAATGATGGAGTTTTCTTTGCAATTGCATTAATAGCGTCACCTGAAGAAGAACGTGTTGCTACAGATTTACCTGCTTCATATACTGGTAATTCTGCTGCAAAATCTTCTGGTAGCTTACCATTCATAGCATTTTCGAATTGAGCTGCTAATTCTGGGAACTCAGCTTTGTATGCTTCAAATTTCGTATTCCAAGCTGCTTCTGATTGTGCACCTTGCACTTCAGCAGCTGCATTGAACGTATCATATACTTCAGCAGGAATTTGGAATGGTTCATGTGCCCATTCATACGCTGCTTTTGTTAATACAACTTCATCAGTACCTAGTGGAGCACCGTGAGAATCAGATTTACCTGACTTATTTGGAGAACCGAAACCAATTACTGTTTTCACTTCAACAAGTGTTGGCTTGCCAGTAGATTTTTTCGCTTCCTCGATTGCTTTGTTAACAGCGTCTATATCTGTGCCGTCAGCAACTTTTAAATAGTTCCAGCCATATGAATCAAAGCGTTTTTGAACGTTTTCAGAGAATGATTTTTCCAAATCACCATCTAATGAAATATCATTTGAATCGTATAATACGATTAATTTTTCAAGTTTTAAGTGACCAGCTAATGAAATCGCTTCAGCTGCAACACCTTCCATTAAGTCGCCATCGCCGCAAAGCGCAAATGTATAGTGATCGACAATATCATGTCCTGGTTTATTATAAGTAGCAGCTAAATGACGCTCTGCCATTGCCATACCAACTGACATAGCAATACCTTGTCCAAGAGGACCTGTAGTTGCCTCTACCCCAACAGTATGACCGTATTCTGGATGTCCTGGTGTTAATGAATCCCATTGACGGAAGTTTTGAATTTCTTCCATTGGAAGGCCGTAACCTCCAAGGTGAAGTAGGCTATATAAAAGCATAGAGCCGTGACCTGCTGAAAGTACGAAACGATCGCGGTTATACCACTTTGGATTAGCCGGATTGTGGCGAAGTTGTTTTGTCCAAAGCGTATAAGCCATTGGCGCTGCCCCCATCGGTAAGCCTGGGTGACCTGAATTTGCTTTTTCAATTGCATCAATTGACAATGTTCGGATAGCATTAATCGCTAGTTGATCCGCATGTTGAGTCATTATGTTGTGACATCCTTTCTCGTCCTATATATTGTTCTACTACAGTTTAGTCAACATTGTCCTAGAAAACAATGCTTTTGTTATACTATTTGAGATTTATGTCATACTTTATCATCATTTTGTAACTTGCCATTTAAAATGTAAGAACTGAAAGATGAATATTATCCAGCTATAACAATAGAAAATTCAAACGTTCTAGTACTGGATTAATTGTGACATATTAATTTAAAAATTTATTTTTTTTCGCTTGTTTTACCTTCTCAGGTGTAACGTCATTACCTTCTTCATCGACAACTTTAACATTTTCAATCGTATCGCGCATTGACGCTCTAAATGTATCTAAATATTCTTTGCGAAGAGAAGTACGTTCTTTCGCTTCTTCCTCTGTTAAATTGCCCGCTTTCGCTTTTGCAGCTAATTCGTTAATTCGATTAATTTTTTCTTTTGATAACATTGTTACACACCTTTCAATACCTTTATCACTTCAGTATGCAAAGTATAGCATGGTTTCCCTTAAAATGCAGTTATACCAACCCTTAAAAACACTTCTTAGCCATAATTTACATGACTTCCAGATGTTAGTCGTGTATAACTAATTATACAAGGAAAAAATTTATACTTTATTGGAGGAAATAAGGTGAATATCACAACACAACGATTACATATCCGAAAATTTGAAGCACAAGATTTGCAAGCTGTTTATAGTTATATGTCCGATAAATCGGTGATGCACTATATGCCAGAAGGTGTTTTAACTGTAGAACAGGTACAAAAATTTATAACAGATAATAGCGGTGAGCAAGCACAACATTTTGCTATTGTTTTACAAGATCAGCAACAAGTCATTGGTCATCTAGTTTTCCATCCCTACTTTGGCGAACATACATATGAAATTGGATGGGTGTTGAACCCAGCATATTATCGTCAAGGCTATGCTTCAGAAGCAGCGCACGCCCTATTAGATTATGGGTTTACCAAAATGAAGCTTCATAGAATTATCGCTACATGCCAGCCTGAAAATATTGCCTCCTACCGAGTGATGGAAAAAATCGGTATGCAACGTGAAGGATTTTTTAAAAAATGTATACCATATGGTAACGATTGGTGGGATGAATACTATTACGCTATTTTGCAAGAAGAATGGGTAGCTTTAACATGAAATTAATCTTGCCCTTCTACCTACTTGGACAGTTTATTTTCCAATCAGGAGCGTTTTTAAGCATGAAAAAAGATTAGCAGGGCAAATTACTTGCCCGCTAACCTTTCTTGATGTTCTTGATAACGCCTATGTACGGTTGCCTTACTTACATCGAAGCCAAGACCTCTTAGTGTCGCAGCAATTTCCTCATAGGTAAAGCCACGATTGCGTAGCTTCACTATTTCTTCTATAGGCACTTCCTTACGCTCCTGACCATTTGGATTACCACGCTTGGAAAGATTATGTTCGGGACGATAGCCATTTTCTACTGCACGACGCATGCCACGACGAATTTTCGCATTATGGATTTTACGTTGATATTCCTCAACAATAGCTAAAATTTCGAGCAACATCGTATCCATCTCATTCAATTGTACAGGCCCTGCATCACGCATGGAAAAAACATCTGTTTCCGTTTTTTGCAATAAATGAAGTACAGCCATTCGTGCATTACCACGCCCTAAACGTGTTTCATCTTGCACAAATAATGCGTGTATCTCTTTTTCTTTAATATAATCGAGCATTTCAAGTAATCCTTCGCGCTCAACATCATACCCACTATGCTTATCCAGAAAAACATTTTTCACATCGTAGTTTTGTTCCTTAGCATAACGAAGTAATTCTTCTTGTTGACGCTCCAATGAAGAACTTTGTGTCTCTTTTTCGGTGCTCACACGGCAGTAAATTACAGCCGTTCGTTGTTTATTCATCATCTTTCACTTCTCGCAATTTCAATTGAATTGGTGGGTATCTTATTGTCCCCCACTACTGGTATAACAAGTGATTTTCCAGCAACTATTTTTACGCTATGTAATTCGTTCTCGGCTTTCACAAGTTTTATCCAGTCGTCCATACCCATTTTACCACGGTATTGCTCAGCTAACGACCATAAGCTATCGCCATGTTCGATATAGATTTCAGTGTAAGTAATGTCTCCAGGATCAGTTATAACAAGATAACCTGCAAATAGTAAAAATGCGCCTAATAAAATTGAAATATGTGTATTTTTTTTAAACCAATTCATTCATCATATCCCCTTTTCAGAATGTTTGTTCGGAATGTATGTTCTTATGATAAAGCGAACAGACGTTTTTGTCAAACACTTTTCGAACCTATGTTTGCATAAGTGTTCGCATTCTGCTATACTATCTAGTAAGAAGATAGTAAGAAGAATGATATAAAAAAAGAGGTGAGCAATCATGAAAAAAGTTTCGAAAAGACAAGAGGATATACTAGCGTTTATCAAAGAAGAAGTACGTGCAAAAGGGTATCCGCCATCTGTACGTGAGATTGGGGAAGCAGTTGGACTTGCATCAAGCTCAACGGTTCATGGACATTTAGCTCGATTAGAGCAAAAGGGCTTTATTCGACGAGATCCTACTAAGCCACGTGCGATTGAAATTTTAGAGCCAGAAGATTCAATTCAAAAGCAAAGCGTCATCCATGTACCGCTTGTTGGTAAGGTAACAGCTGGATCACCTATAACAGCCATTGAAAATATCGACGAATATTTCCCATTACCTGATATTTACGGTACAAGTGAAGATCAGCTATTTATGTTAGAAATTATGGGTGAATCGATGATCGAGGCGGGCATTTTTGATGGAGATTTAGTCATCGTCAAGCAAAGAGCAACAGCTGATAACGGTGATATTGTTGTTGCAATGACAGAAGAAGATGAAGCAACAGTTAAACGCTTCTTCAAGGAAAAAAATCATTTTCGCTTACAGCCAGAAAACGCTACAATGGAACCGATTATTGTAGACCAAGTTTCGATTTTAGGACAAGTAGTCGGCTTATATCGCCGTGTACATTAATGCATTCTCATACTTAGCAAACAAAAAAGAGAAGCACTCATGCTTCTCTTTTATATTTTAAGCTCTCCTGAGTGAAGGCTGCAAAGAGTTTCTGTGCAGCTAAATCTCCTACTACTGCTTGTTCTTCTGGGTGCCACTGCACTGCTAAACAAAACGGATAGTCTTCGTGTACGAACGCTTCAACTAGGCCATCACTCGATTTCGCTGCAACGATTAGCTTCTCTGCTAATACATTTACAGCTTGATGGTGAAATGAATTCACAGCAATTTTTTCTTCCTCGATAATTGATTTTAACAACGTATCTGGCGTAATTTGCACATAATGTGTAGCAACACCACGAGCCGCTTGTTGCGTATGCTTTAACAGCTTACTACTATGATATTCGCTATCAATATCTTGGTATAAAGTTCCACCTAATGCAACATTAAGTATTTGCATGCCACGGCAAATCCCCAAAATTGGCATTTTCCTTGTAAAAGCCGCATGAATTAAGGCAAGCTCCACCCTATCTCGTTCTGGATGTATTTGTCCTAGCTTCGGTAGAGGCTCCGCTCCAAATTCAAATGGATGAACATCATGACCACCAGATAATAATAAGCCGTCCGTCAACGATAAAATTTGTGCTACATCTTCCTCTACCCCTAGTGGAATAATAAATGGAATGCCACCAGCCTCAATGACACTTTTGCTATAGGCTACATTCAATTTTGACGATAAATCGTCCTCCGCAAATGCTGTAATACCAATAATTGGTTTCATCCATATACCCCCTTACCATAATCCTACATACCAATCGATGATGACTTCACCATAGAAATACACGATAATTGCAGCTAAAGCAATGGATGGTCCAAAAGGAATCGGCGTTTTTCGACCTTGTTGCCGTACTTTGAGCACGATTATCCCGACAATCATACCAATTACCGCCGCTACAAATAATGTCAATAATGTATTTATTGTACCAAGTACAAGTCCAAGTAAAAAGAATAATTTTATATCGCCACCGCCCATACCACCACGTGATACAACAGCAATACAATATAATATGCCAAAGCCGACGACGGCACCTACGATACTATCCCACCACGGCGTTAAAAGCGATAGCACACGTCCAATAGCTAATAATGGCAAAAAAAACAAAAGCACTTTATCAGGAATAAGCATATATGCAAAGTCCGATACGACAAGGATTACTAATAATGAAATTAATAGTATCGCTACGATAAACTCTTCACTAAAGCCCAATTGCCAATACGAAAAGGCGAATAATACGCCTGTTAGCAACTCCATTAGCGGATAAATCCACGAAATTTTTTGCCCACAGCTACGACATTTACCTGCTAAAAAAACATAGGACAAAACTGGCACTAAATCAATTGCCGTTAATTGTCTTTGACAGCTCGTACAATGAGAGGGCGGCTTAACAATTGACTCCTTTATCGGCACACGTAAGCCTACAACATTAAAAAACGATCCAAAAACTAGCCCAAATACAAATACTAGTATTGTATAAGCCATTTCCATTTTTATTGCCTCCTAAACTAACATAGCGCCCATACTTTGGAGTATGCGCGCCTTTACATCATTGTTCTCCCTCATAATAGAAGGTTGTTACCTGAATGGTAGCTATAATGGATGAATCTGCATCCTCCTCGAATAAAACCTCTTCCCCAGTTAATGTAATATCTAATGTGTCGATTTTCATCACACGTTCAATTTTTTCAATTTCCTTTAAAAATTCAAGCATTGCCTTCGTATCTATAGCAACAACATCAATACTAAACGTCACTAATTTCAACTCTGCTGGTAATGATTCTTTAGCAATAGTAGACGTTGGTAATGCTTTATCCCCTTCTTCACCATCTGCTTGCTCGCTATTTTCAGTAAGTTGTTGTGCTATGTCACTGACCGCTTGCTCCTCAATTGCTGGCGTGTTTGGGTCAATAATCGCAGAGTCCATCACGAGTGAATCATAATTATTAAATTCTACAGCTTCAACCCGTGTTCCTGTTACTGCTTCGATTTCTTCGATATTTCGAATAACGCCTTCAATAGCACGTGTTTGAGGCACTTTTTTTCGCAAAGAAAGCACACTTACACCATGTGATTGCTGTACCGTATCTAATGCAACAATTTGCTCCTGTATTGTTGCAATTTCTTGTTGAAGTGCACTAACGTCTCGTTCCTTCGCCTCTACCTCTTCCAATTTAGGGGTTAATAAATAGTAATAGAGTGCAAATAACAGGGCTGCGATTAATGCGGTTAGCAGAAGAATCGCTGAGTTTTTGCTGCTTGTCATGATTCTCTACCTCCAGCCAAATAAATAAAATCAATTGCCAATGTAATGGTTACCGAATAACGCGGTAATTCCTGATATTTATCTTTCAAATTTACTTCGCTTTGCTCCCCAATCGATAACTCAAAATTTTCAATTGTCCCAACTTGAATATCCGTAAAATAAGGGCTTACGTTTAATTTATCAAGATAGTTTGAAATAGCTGACATCGTTTCAAAATCAGCGGTAATTTCTATATTTGTTTCACCAAATTTATAATTCCGTAAATACGTCTGCTCTGGCAATAATGCTTGTGTCTCATCTATTAATGGTGTCACAGGGTATGCTACATGATTGACAAATTGAACCGATTGCTCTAGCGAACCTGCATTCATATTTCGTATACCAGCCAATTCTATTTGTAGCTGCTCTTGCTGTGACGTCAGCTCTATTTCCTGTGCATTTAATTTCGTAATCTCGCCTCTCGCCTGGAAATATTGGATTATTATGAATGCTAAAACGATACCAACTAGTACAATAATTAATATATATAAGAGTATTGGTGCTGATTTCTGTTTTTCTAAATTCGGTAAGAGGTTAATTTCAGGTACCATCAGTGTACCTCCTTCAAAGCCAGCCCAATTAGACTCGCAAACTTCTCAGAAAATTGAGGGAATGATTTTTGTACCATAGCATCATTTAACACTGTAATGGGCGTTGTGAAATTATTACTTAGAAACTCAGTAATCGTAGGCAATAAAGGATTATCACCTAAAAGGAAAATATCATCTACACTTTTCTCACCTTTATGTAACGAGAATTTAAAAAAGTTCATAATACGATCAATTTCAAGAATTTGATCCGTTAGTGTCAATTGATAATTATCTTGATCATCTATTAAATGGAATGAGTAATTAAACTCCTCCTGCTCTTTTGGTTGCCATTTTGCTAAGTTTGTTTCAAACGATTGATAACGTAAAAACTCTAGTTGACCGTAAGAATAAATGCTAATCGACAATTCGTTTATCGACCAATCTGCTATTAAATATGTTCTGTCTATTTCTAGTAATTGCATATGCTCTAATAGACGAATATTACATAAAGCTCGAATATCGGCAGCTTGCGGTTCTAGCGAAGCATCGAGCAACAGCCCGATCGTTTTATTCACTTCATCTGATGGAGCCGCAAATAACATCGCTTGTCCATCATTAGGTGTTGGATCATAAACATCTATAAGTGGCTCGTGAAATGGTAAATGAATCGTTTGCCCAAGCTCCATTTCAGCGTAGCTTTTTAACTCTTTTGATTCAACATCATGCGGATGCTCAAAGCTCTTTAGCAACACCGAAGTATCTGGTACAAAAATACGTGCATTTTGCTTCTTGCCTGCCCATTTGGCAACATGATTTTTCATCATATTAAACAATACGATTTCATCATTGATTATTGAACCTTCGACTATTCCTTGCGCCAATGGCAACTCATAGCCCTTCCACTGCGATGGATCAGCACCTTTTGCCACAAGCGCACGCAAAACATAATCCTTTATTTCAATCGACACATGCGAATTCTTTTTCTTTTTAAACATGTGAAAAGATGCCTCCTTTGACTGAATGAAGTGTCTAAACATTAACCATCCATTTCCCAACCAGAAGCGCAGTATTGGCTACGCTTCTGAGTGAGTTGGGAGGGTTACTAATCAACTTTTGGGTTTTATCGTTTTTGTTGTTGATAATTTAGATCCCTTATCTTTATCTTCATTAATATCATTAATTGTTGCTTTCTCAAATTTCACTTCTTGTCCATTCACCTTTTGCTCAGAGTCTCCATCAAGTTCATGTGGTTTTCCTGATGTAACAGAAGCAGTTTCTGAAATTTTACCTCGTGATTCTAAATATTTTGCATGTTGCAACTGAGCAACAGTTATAGAAATAGTAGTAACAGCTCCTGCATCTCCTTTGTCATCGGATTCACCACCTGGATTATCCGTATAATATAATTGTGCAGCATTTAATACATTAATTGCATCAGCTTTTACTGCATTATAACGAGAGTTATCAATAATATTCCCAATCGCAGGAATCGCAATGGCTGCAACAATCGCTAAAATCACGATAACAGCTAGTAACTCGATAAGTGTTAAACCTTTTTGGTTTTTTAATAGTTTTTTGTTCAGTAATTTTTTGAACATAGTGTGTTCCTCCTTTAATAATGTTTTATAATTAGTGCGAAAACACGTACACCCGTAACGACGTCAGTTATTTTCTACACCACCTCCTTTAAGTTTTCGCATGTTTACATACTTTCATAGAGTGCGAACATCGGTAGGAAAATCGCTGCTACAATCACACCAACAACTCCTGCTAAAACGAGTATCATTAATGGTTCGATTAGCGATTTTAATGTATCGACTGAGCGATCGACTTCGTCCTCATAGAAATCTGCTATTTTTTCTAACATATAATCGAGCGAACCTGTTGTTTCACCTATTGATGTCATTTGCGTTACTAAAGGTGGAAATAACCAGCTTTTTTCTAATGGCTCCGATAATGTACCACCCTTTTCAAGATTTTCGCGTGCCTCTATAACGACCTTTCCTACAACTGGATTGCCTACAACTTTTTCAACAATCGTTAGCGCATGTAAAATCGGAACGGCACTACTAAACAAAGAAGATAATGTTCTTGTCATACGAGCAATGACATTTTTTTGCATTAAAACACCAAATACAGGTATTCGTAGTGCCGCATAATTCACATTGTAATGAAAGAGCTTATTATGGTTATAAAAATATCTAAACAGGATGACTGCTAACAAGAACATGCCAATCACTATATACCAAAATTCAACTAACCAATCTGACACGCTGACAACAATAACTGTTAATAGCGGCATTTCTAAATCCATGTCTTCAAAAGTTGCCATAAATGTTGGGACGATAAAAATCATTAAAAACATCCCTACCGCGATTGTCAGCACCGACAAAATAGCTGGATAAGTTAATGCCGATTGCACTTTTTTCTTAATTTTAAATTGCTTTTCTAACGTACCTGCTAGTCGCTCTAAAGTGTCATCAACATTTCCTGTCGCCTCTCCAGAACGCATCATATTGACGAACATCACTGGAAAAACTTTTGGATGCTTTGCCGCTGCATCTGAAAATGAAGTACCACTACGGATGTCCTCTTCAACTTGCTCCAAAGCCTTTTTTAGCGGCTTACTTTTCGTTTGCACACCTAAAATATGTGTAGCTTCAACGATCGACACCCCCGCGCGAATGAGCGTTGCATATTGACGACAGTAAATAACGAAATCTTGATGCTTCACTTTACCGCCGAGATTTAATTCTTTATGCAAAAGGCTTTTCGACTCTTCTAGCTCTCGCGCATTAATGCCTTGCGTGCGTAATTTTTCGAGTGCTGCCTTTTTATTGACTGCATCAATAATTCCTTTTTTGTGTGTACCAGTTTTAGTACGTCCGCTGTAGCGAAAAACGGTCACTGATACTCACCCGCATTCATAAATGGTCTTGCATCCTCCAACGAAATTTTCCCCATTGCAATCAACTGCTGCATGGATGACTCCAATGTGTGCATACCGAGCGCACGGCTTGTCTGCATTACACTTGGAATTTGGTGTACCTTTTCATTGCGGATTAAGTTAGCAATGGACGGTGCCTGGACTAATATTTCCGTTGCTGCAATACGCCCCTTTGCATCTTTTCGAATAAATAAACGCTGTGAAATAATCCCTACTAATACATTCGCTAACTGCACACGAATTTGTCCTTGCTGATGTGGTGGAAAGACATCAATAATACGATCAATCGTAGTTGGTGCACTACTTGTATGCAATGTCGCCATAACTAAGTGACCTGTTTCAGCGGCTGTAATAGCTGTTGAAATCGTTTCATAGTCACGCATCTCACCGACTAATATCATGTCAGGGTCCTGACGTAGTGCAGCACGTAAACCATTGGCAAAGCTTTGTGTATCCACACCTACTTCTCGTTGATTGATGACCGACTTTTTATGTGTATGTAAATACTCAATGGGGTCTTCAAGTGTAATAATATGCTTTGCTTTCGTTTCATTAATATAGTCAATCATCGCAGCTAGTGTCGTCGATTTCCCAGAACCTGTTGGACCTGTTACTAAAATAAGTCCTTGTGGTTTTTCAGCTAGCTGATACAATACCTGAGGCATATTTAACGATTCAATGGACGGAATTTTTGCTTCAATTAAACGTGCCGCGACTGTCATTTCATTTCGCTGATGATAGGCGTTTACACGAAAGCGACATTTCCCGGGCAATGAATAGTTAAAATCCGTTTCACCTTTATCATGAAATTCTTGGCGTTTATGGTCAGGTAAAATAGCTTCCACCATCGTTTGCAATTCCTCTGAAGTAAGTGGTTCAGTCCCGTAATGCTCCAACTGACCATGGATGCGATAGACAGGAGGAATCCCCTTTGTTAAATGTAAGTCTGACGCCTTTTCCTCAAATGAACGTGTTAAAAGCTCTTCTATATTTCTCGATGTTGTCATCATACGGTTCACATCCTAGTCTACATTTGCTACACGTAATACTTCTGAAGTAGTCGTTTGTCCTTCAACAACTTTTAACAATCCATCTACTAGTAACGTGTAATAGCCTTCTTGTTTCATATAGTCGCGAATAGCACTATCTCCACTACGATTTAAAATCATATCTTTAATCGATCGATCGATTGGTAAAATTTCATGGATGGCCATACGCCCTCGATACCCCGTTTGATTGCATGAAGGACAGCCCCTTCCACGTCTACCATGTGTTACCCCTTCAATACCGTTTTTCTGCATGATTTCGAGTTCATGATTCGTGAAAGCATAGGTTTCTCCGCAATCTCGACATACTTTACGCACTAAGCGTTGTGCCATAATCCCTACTAATGAAGAAGATAGTAAAAATGGCTCTACCCCCATGTCCTGCAAACGAGAAATAGATTCCACCGCACTATTTGTATGCAATGTACTTAACACTAAATGCCCTGTTAAGGAGGCACGCACAGCAATTTGTGCAGTTTCTAAATCTCTTATTTCACCAATCATTACTATATCTGGGTCTTGTCGCAAAATAGAACGTAATCCATTTGCAAATGTTAACCCAACTTCTTCTTTCACTTGAATTTGGTTAATGCCATCGAGCTGATATTCCACAGGATCTTCTACTGTAATAATATTGACGCCTTCTTCGTTCAAGTTACTTAAAGCAGCATACAATGTAGAGGACTTACCTGAACCAGTCGGACCAGTAATGAGCATAATGCCATTGGGATGCGCAATCATTTTACGGAAAAATGCTTCATTGCGCTCTGTAAAGCCAAGCTGATCTATCGCATTCGCCACATTGCTTAAATCCAAAATACGCATTACAACTTTTTCTCCATAAACAGTCGGCAACGTAGAAAGTCGAATATCCACTGGTTTGAAATTGACATTTGTTTTAATACGTCCATCTTGTGGAATACGATTTTCTGTAATATTTAAGTTGCCCATAATTTTAATACGAGCGAGTACTATACTTTGCATGTGCTTAGGCAAAGACCGTTCAGTTTTCAGCACACCGTCTACACGATATCGAACCCGTAAATCCGTTTCTTGTGGGTCAAAGTGAATATCACTCGCACGTTGCGCAACACCGTTCGCAATAATTTGATTGACGAGTCGCACTATCGGTGAATCTTCACGTTCGATTTCTACTTGTGTTTCTCCAGCAGTTGCCCCAATATCTTGCAATGCCGCTTCCATTGATTCCTGTAAATCATAATATTTCGTAAGTGTTCGATATAAATCATCTTTTGCGGCTATACTTGTTTCGATTTGACAGCCTGTCGCCATGCGGACCTCTTCGATCGCGAAATAGTCCATCGGGTCCGCCATCGCGATAAATAGCTTGTTTTTTTCACGTCGAATCGGAATAATATTTGCACGTTTTGCTAGCTCCGCAGGAACGAGCTGAAGTAAATCCGGGCTTATTGAGTATTGATTTAAATGAATATGTGGGATGCCTAATTGAAACTCCAGCACCTCAATTAATTGTTGCTCTGTTAAGATATTTTCTTTAATTAGAAAATCGCCTAACTTTTCTTCCTTTGTTTTCGTCGTAAGAGCATACTCTAGCTGCTCATTTGTAATAACGCCCGATTCAACAAGTAAATCCCCTAAACGCTTCCGCCCAGTTCTTACAGCCATTTGCATATGCTCCTCTCATTACGGACTTGTTTGTACAAAATTACCGCCTTTATCGTAGTAACCATAAACAATTTCCGGATCATTCGACGATGTCGTATTTGAAGATCCACTTGTATTCGAAGTGTTACTATTGGTAGATGGATTTTTAGAAGGTTGTTCTGGTAAATCCGCTAATCCGTCCCCATCTAAATCAACCTGTAAATCCGCATCATTTGAAGTATTTCCTGTTCCATCACTAACTGCAGGCTGTCTTGAAGATTGCACAACAATTCGATTGATTGGTGCGTAGTAATCACGGCTTACCAATTCTTCCCGAGAACTGCCGTTTTCCACTATCGATCGGTACACTTCTACGCGCACACCTTCTTGTCCATTTTGGATAATCTCTTCTTGTCCAATGGCTAAATCTTTTGAATAGCGAGTAATGATTCGCGGCTGGACGATTTTATCTTTACTTACACGAACGGTAATCTCTTTTTCTTTGTTTTGAGCTAATAATTCTACTTTTAATGAGTCGTTTTCAATCATTAGTTTTAACTTACTTGGTTGATTGGCATAATTGATAAATTGCAAATCTTTATTTAATGCACGATTGACTGCTGCATCCAAACCTTGTTGTAAATACTCCATCTTTTTGTCTTGTGCATGGCGCTCTAAAATCTCAAATTCTGTTTGCAATGCCGTATGATAAATTAAAGAAGCTACAAAATTTAACCCTTCACTATTAGCTTCCTCTGCCTTTTCTCCTATAACGCTTAACAATGAGAACGGCTCATTCGGGGGGATAATAAAGTCATTTAACGTATTTACTAGTGCTAAAACCCCTACTGCATTTTCCGGGATATGCTCGATTGATAATGCTAATCGCTCTTCTTCCATAGAAGTCGTATCTGCAACGGTTGCTTCAATGCTATGTTTATTTAGATTAGATGCTTGCGCTATTACTTCATTTAAAGTAGTTTCTGCCTCCCATACCCCCATAGATTCAAGCTGCTTTGTCAGCTGCTCGTTCCCTATGACTTGTAAAGGAATATGAACTGTCCGTTTTCCCTCCCAGAAGGCAAACCATGACTTATCCGTTAAATTACGATATTCAGCCACCGAACTTGCGACGTCAAATACTAACAATTTTGGATCGAGTGATGTTGTTACACCTGCACCTTCAACAGTAATCGGCGTTTCCTGCCAAACACGAATAGCTTCTTGCAAAGCTACCTCTATTGCATCCTCTTCTAAATTTTTTACTAAAACGCCCCCAATTGTGGAGCCATCCCCTTTAGCTAGCGCACGATCTATAATTAGATTCGGAAGCCATAAAGCTAACAGCACAACTAAACCTACTATAATCGCACCCAACTTCAAATATAATTTCATAGCCTCACAACCTTTACTAATTTATTGAAAAAATGAATGTCTATTATATTATTTAAAATCATTACTATATATCTATGTTTTTATAATACTACAAAGGTATCTCGTTTGAATATACCTTTTTACCCAAACTTTGGCATGTTTCAGAATTTCGACATCATTTTTTGTGCTATATTATTCAATTAATTAATAATTAATAGGAGAATAATAGGTTAAACAAAACGAAAAAAAGGCCAAAACCCGTATAATCTCGAGTTCAGACCTTAGTTGCTTGATGAAATTAATAACAGAGCACCTCGCTTTTAGCGATTATTTTTTACCTATCACTCTACTTCAAGCATACTATTAGAAATGGTTAAATTATTATTTTCTTCATACTTTATCTCTTCTCCAGAAGTGATTTCAGAACTTGAATTCTTTTGATAAGTAACAGTAGGACTACCACTACTTTTCAAATTATAGGCCATTATCCCCCCAATCACTGTACCTGACCCGCTTAATTGCACTTCAGCATTTGGTGCATATATATACGTATTATGATTAAAGGATCCCCCACCTATTGAAATACTTGGCCCTCCTGAATAAATACGTCCTTGGATGCTACCTGAACCATCAATCTTAATTGATGCAGTTTTAACGAAAATAGACGCCTTCGTTCTAGAATCACCAGCAAACTCCATATTGGATGACCCGTTATAATATAAATTTAAGTTTTCAAAACTCCCACTGTTATTCATAGTTGAACTTCCCATAAATTTAAAGCTATCTTTTATATAAATGTTCAGTTTGCCTGAACCTATTATGTTAAAATTTCCTTGTTCATTAAATGCAAAGTTATCGATGTATAAATTCTTATCTGAATCACCTACATCTATGGTCAATACTCTATTAGATGCAACTGTGAAATTTTTTAAATACATATCTTGAGTAAGAGGAAGAACTCCACTGAATTTTGCAACACCGTTTATATTTCCATTCCCACCACCATCAATTTTAATTGAATTATTATCTAAATTTAATTGCGTCTTTTGGCCATCAATCGTTACTTGTATGGCCTTAGTATGCGGTTTTGAACTTAAATTAGAAAACAGACTTTCAGGAAAAGACGGTAATATGTTTTCAGGAAATGCTACATATCCAATAAACTCATTCGAAATATTCATCCAAGTTGGCTTTGAAAAGTTTTCTGCTGTCGTTCCAATTTTACCATTGATAGTAGTTCCCCAATCAATACTAATTTTTCCGCTATCTGAGACAACATCACCATTAAATGTACCCCCGCCAATGTCGATATTTTTTATAGCATGAATTGCAGACGTATTGGTAAAAGTCGATCCAGTCGAAGTTCCATTGCCTAAATTAATTGTTATCGTTTGTGCAACAATTCTATTTTTGTTTCCTAATGTCCCTTCGGAATTTATCTTATATTGCAATGGCTCTAAATTCACTTGGTTGACTGTAATCTCTGCTATAGGATTTTGTTTAAATTGTTCCTCATAAGTTAATGAACTAGGAAGGGTGTTTAAACTACTTTCAAATGCATTAACAAAATGCGCTTTGAATTTTTCCGGTGTTTTCTCTTTAGCTGGTAATTTGTTGAATATCAATCGAGTTTCATCATATGTAGTTAATACGAGTTGCTCGAAATTCTTTTTTGTTTTGTTTAAGCCTCCCTCTGCAATATAATACACCGATTGATCGTCGCGTTCACTGGTAGAAATTTTTAACGAATTTGATGTTAATGTCAAAAGGGAGATTCCAAGAATGGATATTAAGGCAACTAATAAAACAACTAAAATTAGAGAATAGCCCTTTTCTTGTCTAATATATTTAAGCATTAAATCCCTCCTCTAAAATAGATAGTTGATAAAAAGGGTTTATTACCTGGTTGCGTAATTTCAATCGTAATATAGTTCCCCATGTTATCAATCTTAAAATTTGAAACATTCGAAGCTATTACTTCCTTATTTCTTGTTAGTATTTGATCCTCACGATTAAATTTATAAATATATTCTTCCGAGTTTTGATCGTTTTTTAATGTATATTCATCCCCACTAGATTTTAATTGTGTTGATTTACGTGCATCTTTAGTAATGACTTTTAAAGCATAGCTTGCATCAGTTAATTGCATGCTCGATTTCATTTGTTTATTACTAGTATTATTACTATTTATTAAAATGCTTAGTAAAAATACCGAAATGATAGTTACTATTATGGTCGCAGCTAGCACTTCTAGTAGGGTCATACCTTTTTCATTTTGAAGTTTCGACATAAGAATCTACCTCTTTTCCACAAAACTAAAAATGTTCTCTACTTTAGCCTTTAAGACCTTACCACTAGAATCATAAACCTCTATGATAATTCTAACTGTATTATCTGGTGATAAGTCTTTTGCTTTCACTATTATTTGTTCTTTGTTTTTAGTATACGAAGGTATCGTTGGATTGTATAAAGTAAGATTACTTGTTGAATTCGCTTCATCCTTTGTGTAAGGAAATGCCGATTCCCATGTATCTTTAGTAGCATATTTGAAATAGCTATACATTTTCTCCATTTCTTGCTGCGCTAAATAAGTTGCGTCTATAATTTGTTCAGAGCTTTTTCCCGTTTTATTTGATTGAATAAGCAGACCGAAAAATGATAATAAAATTAAAGTTATGATGACGATGGAAGCAACGACTTCGACTAATGAAAAACCCAGGTTATTATTGTATAATCCCCTTTTTTTAAGCTGCATTTTCCTCTCTCCCTATTTTTCAAATTAATTATGTAAACCACAAAAACTACTGGCATTTATTAGTATGAAACATCCTGATAGCATTCAATAAATTTCCTTTACAGTATGCTATTTATACTATTTCATATATACTCAACAATTACAATACTCCTTATCAATATGATATTTTATTTATTTAATATATTCTTCAATTATAAAATGAATATAAAGAACCAAATCCAGATTTTTTCCTATAACATAAAAGACCATTTACTAGTAATAACTAGTAAACGGTCTTTATATGAAAAATATAGATTTTCACCTAGCATTATTATTTCCTCAACAACCGCCCCGACAGCAGCATACCAATTCCACCAATTGCAATGAAAAGTACTGCTCTTATTAATAAATCGAGTGCCGATAAATCGAAGAATATAAGCTTTACAAATGCGATGGCTAGAATGGCAAAGCCAGAAAGCCGAAGTATTCGTAAGTGTCGTACTGAGCCGAGCCATAGTGACAAACTTGCCGACAAGAATAGTGTTATTGTTGTTAAAGCAATACTTAGTTTCCAATCCAGTAGATTATTGTAGGCTAGCTGTGACACTAGACCGCATAGTGCAATCATCGTGAATACCACGCTTGTGCTAACAATTGAATCTAAAAATTTCGTCATATGTTGTTGATAAATTTGATAAATGCGCCCCTTCATCAGTAAATCGAGGATGATAGCTACAAATACTGCAATATAGACTAATCTAGTACCAATATTTAACCATACAATTCCTTGTACATTATAGGGAATCACACTGAGCATGAGCGTAACGAGAAGGAAAAACAGACCGACAACTGGCGTTAATGCACGGCCTTTATATTTTTCAGGTAGCAACAGCGAGCCCACAAACAGTATCACTATGCCAATACTCATCAAATGCGGGAAATTGCTAGCACTTGTAACATAAACACTATCTAGCTTAGCAATATAAGCAAGGAAGTATCCAGCTGTAATAATAGCTAAAATATCTGTCACATATAAATTCTTCATTATCTTCTCAAAAGCATTCAATGTTTCCTTCTGACGTATTGTATACATATAAATAATTAACAAGTATACGCCAGGCAGTATTAAGCTAATATGTCCTATACTAAAAAATGGGGTCGGCTCATGTACGATATAGCTTAAAATAAGTGCAATTGAAAACCCTAATGAACTGACGACCTTCATTAAACTTGCTCGTAATCGTAAGCTCATCATAACACCTGCAAATGTCATGAATGGTAAAAGTAAATCATCAACCTTTTCTGGTATATTCATAATTAATAGTGTATTACAAAGTGTAATAAATGCGAGTGTTACAGCACTATCAAATGCCTCCTGCCATTTTTGCTTATAGCTATAACCCGCTACAGTTACAAACAAAATACATAGTCCAAGCAATAGTACCTCATTATATTCAAGCCGACTACTTACTAGGTTCATAAGGAGTAAACTAAAGATCCCTAAACTAAATTGTAGTCCAGCATGAATATGCTTCCATTTAGATTCAGCATTATATAAGCGACACCAACTCGTATAAAAGATTGCAAGTGTAATAAGCAGTCCTATTGCAAAAATAACCCGATTGTCACTATTCATAAACGCTACAATACTTACTGCCATAATAGAGAAAAAGGTTGTGACATAGAGCGCAATTTTTTGCTTATGTTGAAGAATAACAAATTGCAACATCGTAAACAGGACGACAACAAAAATTAAAATAATGAACGCGCTAAAATTCATGTACTCTAGTAAATAAGGTAGTAACAACGAAGTAAAAGCAACAAATAAAGTAAGCACCTCATTTTTCTTTAAATAGCTAATGGCTATACCATAGACAATAAACCCAAAGGCAATGAACAATGCTAAAGTTAAGCCTAATACCTCGTATAAAATAGCACCAGCCGCAGTTGTTAAAATTCCTACGATAAATGCCCCACCGTATAAGGAAATGGTTACAGCTGGTGATGCTAGCTTTTTATGCTCTAATACATAAGCTATAGCCCCTAATGCAATTGATAATAAATAAGCGAGGATGATTTTCACCTCGTTCGATAAGTAGCCATAATCACTAACTAGCTTTAGCCCCCATAACACGCCCAGCACTAAAATAACCATAAATACTTTCGGGAGCGCCCACATAATTTGCTCCTCAAATGAACGCTGTGGCTGAACATTTGTTTTCGGTGTTGGTGTTGGTGTTGGTGTTGGTTTTTGTGTTGGTTTTGGTAATGCAGGTTGTACAGTGATGGATTGGTTAACATTTTTTACAGTTGTCTTTTGTTGTGACTGTTGTTGCTTTAACACATCCATCTCCTGCCGTAACTCTTCCATCTCCTTCTCAAGCTTAGCGATTCGCTGCTCCATTTCAAGCGACAATCAATCATCCCCCTAGCTATTAGAATTTTCTTACATTATATCATATTCATTCTATTGTAAAATTACACTTTTTTAAAATGTAATTAAATGTTTATCTTGGTCTGCGATACATTAAAGCACGTTCACTATCACTGGTGCCACTTGTAGTCGGATCAACAACAACCCCCATTAAAACAAGAATCGATAACACTGTATTTAAAATGGACGTTAGTTGCTCGCTCATTCCGCTTGTTAAATCAAAGCCGAACATAGCTCCCACTTGCTGAGCGAGTAGTAGTAGCATGGAAAACAACGCTAATACAAACGGCTTATGCATGAATCGAACCTTCCAATTAATTCTCATATTTGCTCACCTCCCCCCTTCCTCACTACAGTATATGCACCTTACGACTTGGCACATATGCAAAAATATAGCTTTACAAAGAGGAATTTATGATTTCTTCCCAATAACATTGTCGTTTCAATTTCTATTAATGATAGTTACAGTTTTATCGGCGATTTGCCCTAGCTTGTCGGCGATTTACATTGTTTTATCGGCGATTGGAACTAGTTAATCGGCGATTCACACCGACTTACCGGCGATTACAACCTTTTCTAAGAACTAAAATTTACAACATTACATAATATAGAAATGAATTAATGAATAAAGGGTGATGTAGAAAATGTCTTACAGAGAAAGACCCGATGTGTGGGACGAAGATGGAAGGGATATTGATCGTTGGGAAAATGACGGTGGTAGAAGTCATTTAATAAGATAGGGAATTTACGCTTGACCACTTGTCTGCTTTACAGAAGTACTGTCAATACAAATGGGCTGTCTATTTCTTAAGATAGCCTATTTGTATTTGTCTCGAATACGTGTGTTATGTAATAAAAAAAGGAGATGAACTATTGATACATAGCTACATCCCCTCTAATTCTAAGCTTATCATTTACGTCACTGATTTGTAAAATCCTCCCTATTTGTGTTTAAACAAGTACTCCTAATGACAGGACTATTAACCACAATGGAAAGTCTACAAATGACCTTAGTGGTAATAATTACGCGCGCCAGTAAGCAGAAAGATTATTTTTTAATACTTTCTTTTCACCTTGTTCAAAAGACTCTAAAATTAAATTTTTTTCAAATTCATTGATATTTAAAAGCGATACTTTATTTTCTTTTAAAAGGTCTAAAATGTTTTTATTTTTTTGAAGATATTGAGTAATTTCTAACATGTCCTTCACCTCATCTAAATATATTGTTTGAATATTTCAACATTTTTTGTTGGATATACTTCTTTTAATAAGTCTAGTGCAAGATTAAGATATTTAGATTGCATTAGATGCACGAAAACGTGTAATCCAGAATCTACAATCTGTTGTTTAGTAATACAAATCTTCGTAGTTGCATTCCCCTGCTGTCTATAATACAATCGCAATTCGTCAAATGCCGAATCCTCGAATTGTAATAGATATAGTAAAGGCAAGGTTCTTTTTTTAACTTGTAAGTCTCTTTGTAAATTTAATAAGTCGTTATAATCATTTTTAAGTTGAGCGACAATTGCAATATAGTGCGCACTCATTTCAAGCTTTGTTGTATACTTTCCAGTCGCTAATACTGCTCCAAGCGTTGATGAAAGTGCTATTAATGAACCTGATTTCTTTTTAACAACATCTATATACATTTCTTCAGATGTTATCTTGTTCATTAAGTCATGATGCTGTCCGTCAACCGCTTGTAGTAAGTAATGGCAAAATAAACGGGTAACCTCATTTTTATAAGGTATCTCTAGCTTTTCTAGCTCCAACAATACGATACTAACTAAAGCTGTAGAAGCATTCAGCAATATGTTCCCATCTATTCCCCACTTTGATTCATCACCGTCTTCAATATCATCAACGATATCCGTAAAAAGAATCCATAATTCTAGAAGATTAAAAACTTCTTCTATAGATTTCGTTAATGTTCCACCATTCATTTGAAAATGCAATTTACTTAAACCACTAAAATCACCACCTTCATGTTGATCTAATAAGTCGTTTAAACAGCGATTAAACTCATCTGATAGTTGATAATTACCTGCAATTATCTTTAATGATTGCTTAATTCCCTCCATCATTCACCCTACCGATTATTATTTTATTGAGATTTCACCTTACAGCTTTCTAACGATTAAAATGGACTGTTAACAATGCGCAATATTTTGGATGTTCTACTCTGGTTATGTCAAATACAAATTAACCCCATATCTATGAAAGCGCTTACCTAAATAACTTGAAAAGTTATAACCATTCATTACATTGGACTTACATATGTATCATACTCTCTAAACAAACTAGAGGTATAAAATGAAGTGTCTGCAATATCCATCCTTTTTTAATGTTCTGCTAAATGCTAACTATTAATTTGGTCATCTATGACTTATGATGGTTCTACTCTTCTTATTACTTACTAGTATATCATCTATCCTTAAAATGTAAATATATACATATTTTTTAACTATTAACACTTTTAAACCAATTCATAATAAAAATTATGTATTATTATTACAATTATCTTCCTAAAATCTATATTAATGATATTAAAATTTTAAGAGCCGTAAAATATGAGTATAAAGTCATTAATAAAGCGTTTCAACAAAATTGTTGAAACGCTTTATATTTATATTTAGTCGTAAATTAGTAAGCTCGTGCAAACCAAACTGTATGTTTTGCTTCTTGCCCACAATGAATGCAAGTATCCTTTGTTACTGGTGGGTTAAATGGAATATTACGTGTTGTGAATTTGGTCTCTTCTTTTACCTTTTCTTCACATACATCGTCTCCACACCAACCTGCTAAAATCCAACCTGGTATTGTTTCATTCTGTTCAGCTTGAGTTAAATGTTGTTGTAACTGCTCCATTGAATCAATATGTGTATGCGAGTTATTCGCACGGAAAGCTTTAGCTTTTTCGAAAAGACGCGTTTGCATCGTTTCAAGTTCTGTTTCAATACTTTCAACAATTGTTTCTAAAGATACAGAAACTTTTTCTTCTTCATCGCGGGCTTTCATTAAACCTTGTTGATTCTCTAAATCACGTGGTCCCAACTCAATACGTACCGGTACACCTTTTAACTCCCACTCATTAAATTTATAGCCTGGTGATTGATCCGAGTCATCAAGGCGAACACGAATTCCTTTTGCTTTTAACGCTGCAAAGATTTCATCTAATTTCTCGATAATAGCAGGGTTCTTTTTCCATGGTCCAACTGGGATTAACACAACTTGAGTTGGAGCAATTCTTGGTGGTAAAACGAGACCTTGTTCATCACCATGCACCATGATGACAGAACCGATTAATCGTGTCGATGTACCCCAAGAAGTTGTATGCACATAAACATGTTTATTTTCTTTATTTAAATATTTTATATCAAATGCTTCAGCAAATTTTGTACCTAAGTAATGGGATGTACCTGCTTGTACAGCTTTTCCATCCTTCATCATCGCTTCAATAGAGAAAGTATCAACCGCTCCAGCAAAACGTTCAGATGGTGTCTTTTGTCCATCATATACTGGAATCGCTAGCAAACCTTCTACCACTTCTTTGTAAATTGCTAACATTTGCATTGTTTCTTTACGTGCATCCTCTTCATCGACATGGGCAGTATGACCTTCTTGCCATAAAAATTCAGAAGTACGGATAAACGGTAGCGTTTTTTTCTCCCAACGGAATACATTTGCCCATTGATTAATTAAAACAGGAAGATCACGATAACTTTTAATCCAACTTGAATACAAATGCCCAATCATTGTTTCAGAAGTTGGACGCAATGCTAAGCGTTCCTCTAACTTTTCACCCGCCGCTTCTGTGACCCATGGAAGCTCTGGTGAAAATCCTTCAATATGATCTTTTTCCTTTTGAAAAAATGATTCTGGTATTAACATCGGGAAGTAAGCATTGCGGTGACCTGTTTCCTTAAACCGCTTATCCATCTCCGCTTGAATGTGCTCCCATAATTCATAGCCGTCTGGCTTAAAAGCAATACAGCCACGAACTGGTGTGTAATCCATTAAATCCGCTTTTTGAATCGTATCCACATACCATTTTGAAAAATCGTTTATTTTTTGAGCCATCTTCTTTTCCTCCTATGTTTTAAATTAAAAAAAGCATAAAGCATCCTAATAAAGGACGTCTTTACGCTAATTGACGTGGTACCACCTTAGTTCGACTTAATAAATATCTTAAGTCCTCTAAACGTTTGTAACGAAACGACTCGGTTAGTTGTTAACTGACATCTCCGTGGTAGGGTTCAATAAGAAGAGGTGATATAGCTTTCAGCCTAGGCTATATTTTCTGTTACACAATACTTATTTACTTGATCACATCATCGATTTATTATTTATACATTAATATACCAATTTGCTAAATGTTAATCAATCATTACTGTCATACATCCCCACTTATTACTCTAACAATGCAGGAAATCCAGCTCGCGTTTTAAAAATAGGTCAACTCATCTCTCCCAACTTACAGTGTTTTGTTTGTTTAGCTAAAATATCATAGAAATGTCGTTAATCAACATGTATGATGTTTATACTGTAATAAATTTAAACAATTGTTATGGGAAGGTGATTGTCTGAAACGTCAACGAACTGAAAAATTATGGCGAGAAGAAAAATATCGTGTCATGTTTCATAGCCAAAAGCATTACAATCAGCTTCGGCAGGCAATGCGCGATTTACTGCCCCATGAACAAATTAAACAATTGATCGAAGATGCATTACAACAATCACCTACTGACGGCAGCATGCGCAATGCGTGCCAGCATATGTGGGGGTATTTCCGTAAAGTTGCTACGTTCGAAGAAAAGCAAAAATATGAGAAATTGCTCATCACTGGCCAAATACCGGCGCTTCTTTGCTTTTTACAGCAATTATCCATACAATATAACATTACATATTTACGACAAAGTACTATTTTAAAAATACAGGAAGAGTAAGTCTAATTTTAAAGCAAGATAATTACACTCCTCTAAAATCAACCCCTTAGGAGACCAACATGAACAAAAATCAGGACAATACAGAAGTTATCTACCTATCCAACCCATCCGAACGTTTAATGCATCCATTTTATAATAAACAAGTCGTCTTTACAGGAGCCCTCTCCACAATGACACGCTCTGAAGCTGCAAAAAAGGCTCGAGCTTGTGGCGCAATAATGCAAGGAGCCGTGACAAAAGAGACAGATTTCCTTATTCTTGGCAAGAACCGACGAGAAAAAAGCACAAAACATTTAAAGGCGGAGCAGTTAAGTCAACTTGGTCACGACATACAAATTATTGCTGAAGATGATTTTATTTGGCTTATTTCGATGCAACAAGAATATGTACCGTCTTCTTTGTAATAACGATTCCTCCAAAACACAATTTTTTGATACATCCCTTTTAATGAAGGTGTTTTAGCATTACTGAAATAAAAAAATGAGGAGCAAAATTATCTTTGTTCCTCCAAAGAAAAGCACGTTGACCAGCCGCAACACTGCGGTCAATCAACGTGCTTTTAAATTTTAGTAGTATGACTAATACTATTTTTGTACTACTGGTGCAGGGTAGTCAAAGCCCTTCGTGTCCACTTCGACTTTTTTCATGATTTGATCTTCTAACGGCTTATCTGTAGCATCTCGATCAACTGCAACAATCTCATCTACCGTATCCATACCCTCGATGACTTTTCCAAAAGCAGCATAATCTCCATCAAGATGGGACGCTTCTTCAGTCATAATAAAAAATTGTGAACCCGCTGAATTCGGATTGCCATTCGTCCGTGCCATTGATATAACACCACGTTCATGTTTTAAATTATTTTCAAAGCCATTATTAGTAAACTCACCGTTAATCGAATACTCTGGCCCACCAGATCCATTTCCAGCAGGATCTCCACCTTGAACCATAAATCCAGGAATTACACGATGAAAAATAAGCCCATCATAAAAACCATCTTTCACTAAGGAAACAAAATTAGCAACTGTATTCGGCGCTACTTTAGGCTCTAGTTCAATAACAATTTTTTTATCGTCATTCATCGTAATTGTCACAATTGGATTTTCTTTCACAGCAGATGCATAATCTACTTTTTCTTCCGCTGTCTTATCCTCTTTTGATGTTCCACAACCCGTCAAAACAAAAGTTACAGCCATCAGGCTAAAGACAAAATACAACACTTTAGATCGTGCCAACATTCTTTCAACTCCCTATATAATCAGTTTATTTAAGTATATAACTATAAGATTATTCACGACAACTTATATATAATCTTACAAATGAATATTAAAAACGGAGATTTCAGGCGGAACCATAAAACGAGCAGGAATTCTAGATGTTCCTATTCCGGTATTTACATAAAGCTGCATCCCATTGCTTTTATTAATAGTATAAAATCCATCACTATATTTTTCAGCCAAGGAGGTAGTCATTGTTTTCATAAATGGAATTTTTATTTGTCCTCCATGACTATGCCCAGCTAACAGCAAATTAATAGAAGTATCTTTTAATAAGTCTGCCATATCTGGTTCATGCATTAGTACAATTTTATAATCAAAACTATCATCCATTTGCGATAACAATTGGTCTACATCTGGATATCCAAGTAAACCATCATCTAATCCTCCGATAAATAGCTTCTTATCATTTAATACAGTGACATTTACTCCGCTATTTTTTAATAAATTAAAACCTGAATTCGTCAATAAATCTTCATATATTTTAAAAGCACCACCACCGTAATCACGGTTTCCCCATACTGCATATTTTCCGACCGTGGCTTTAAGATTCGATAAGCTTTCAGTGACTTGTTGTTTCTGTTGAAACGTAGAAAAATTTTCGAATAAATCCCCTGTAAAAACAATAATATCCGGTGATAATTGATTTATCTTTTCTACTAAACGATTTAATTGTTTTATTGTATAAGTTTCACTAACTTGAATATCCGATATTTGAACTACTTTGACTGATTGACCTTTGTCTTCATTTAAATCATACGCATGAATGACAAGCCTCGTTGGTTCAACTTTAAAAGCGTACCCTATAAATAAACCTATTAATACCATCAGTAATAAAACTATTTTTGCAATCCTTTTAAAACTCTTCATTCCAATATAAATGCCCCTTTCAAATCTATAACCATTATTATAAAGGTGCTATGTTACAGTAATGTGTACTTTTATAATCGTTAGAAAAAGGCACTCAATAAATGAAAAAAACGTGCACCAAATAGATGCCCGTTCTTTGTTTTATTTTGATTCAACTAAATCAAACCATATCGTAAAACGAATATACGAGTCTACTAACACCACTTCATACTGTAAATCATTTTTAGCTAAGATGCTAGCAACAATCGACAATCCTAAGCCTGTCCCGCTAATTTCTTTGTTTCTCGATTCTTCTGCTACATAAAATGCATCCCAAATAAAAGGAAGATGCTCTTGTTGCAAACTTGTCGTTTTATTTCGTATTGAAAACTTTATTTTGTTTTTATCTTCATTTGTTAAGTTGATTTCAAAATACTGCTCTTCGCCATATTTAATGGCGTTGCTTATTAAATTATTCATTACAATCTCTATTTGATTACTATCTTCATAAATAAACGAATGTTGTATTGAATCTAAATTTTGCACTACATGCACATTGTTATTTCTTAATGAAATATTATATTGTTTAATAATTTTTTGAATAAGATTCTTTAATTCAAATGGCTCTTTTTTCACTTCTAACTCGTGGATTTTAGATAGTTTGATTAAATAATCGACCATTTCTGAAGTGTAATTTACTTGTTCTAAAATAATATCCGTATAGGAGCCATCATCAAAACCATCTTTAATACCAATTGTATATGCTTGTATTAATGACAATGGTGTTTTTACTTCATGAGAGATACTTGAAATTAACGTATTTAAACTTTGATTTTTCTTTTCTAATTGTGAATGAACATTTTTTAAAGAATTGCTCATTTCATTTATACTGTGTGACAACTCTTCAATTTCATCGCCTGAGGTTATCTCCACTTGTTTAAAGTTTAAATTTGTAATATCTTTTGCTACATTTTTTAATTTCTCTAAAGGAGTAATAATTTTCTTAGAGAAAAGTGCTACCAATAATATACTAATTATAATTCCTAGAAATAAGGAATATAAATATAATTGGTTTACTATTTTTAAAGCATCTGTATTATGAGCAACTACTGTTCCTACTAACACTAAATGTTGCTCTTTCTCATACAACACAGTTAGAAGGCTCGACTTTAGTTTTCCTTGATTAAATAATAGCCTTACTGTCTTTCCGTCCTTTATTTTTTCTAGAGAATTCTCTGTAATCCAAAATTTATTTAAAACAATTTTATCTTTAAACAAAGCAAATTCGATATTTTCATTAATTTCATCGGTACTACCACTATTTTGAATAATAACAATTGTAACGTTATTATCATTTTCAATTTTTTCTTGTGTTTCTATTATTTGGTGAATTGTTAAATCCTTTAGCTCTTCATAAACGGCGTTAACATTATTTTTCATTTTAAATAAATAATAATCTGCGGAAAAGTAATTGTTTAACAAAAAGGAAACACCGAAAACGATGAGCATAATTACACTCACCATTAGTAATAATTTCTTTCCAATTTTATTCAACTTTATCATTAAAGCTATACCCCATTCCTCTATGGGTTATTATATGGTCATCTCCAATCTTGTCACGCAGCCTATTAATGTGCGTATCGACTGTTCGTTCCTCACCAAGATAGTCCAAGCCCCAAACCATCGATAACAAAGAATTTCTAGATAATACTTGCCCTTTATTTTCATATAAAATCTTCAATAAGTCATATTCTTTTTTAGAGAGTACTATGTCTTCTTCGTCTTTAAAAACTTTCTTACTTTGTAAATTGATTTTCAAATTTCTTATTTCAGCCAACTTTTCTGTTCCGAGCATTTTTTTCACTCTTAAAATTAATATTCGCGGATCAAATGGCTTACGAATATATTCATCTGCCCCAATATCTAATGCCATAAATTCATCATCATTGGACGACTTTGCTGTTAACATGACCACTTTCGTTAAGCTTACTTTCTTTATTTCTCTGCATACTTCAATGCCACTTAACTTAGGCATCATCCAATCCAAAACTGCAAGGTCGATTTTTTTTGAATAAAAAATTTCAAGTGCTTCTTCTCCTTCAAAAGCAATACTGACATTAAAACCTTCCTTTTCAAAATAGGTTTTCAAGATAGCAGTCATGTGTTTCTCATCATCAGCTATTAGTATATTCACTTTATATAAACTCCTTATCTGTCTTACCAGTAACTCTTCTAATAATAAAGGGCAAAAGGTGAAAACCTTAAAAGAAGACTTCACCTTTTTTCTAACATTTATACGATAGCGCAACATACGTATTTTTACTTTTCTAATCCATTTTTCAGGGCATCCCATAATGAATTACTTACTTCTACTTGTTCTCGATTTGGTAGCTCTCCTTTTTCAAGTGCCTCCCAATATTTCCACTTTGGCGGTTGCTCTCCTAATTGATAATCCATGCCTTCCCATGTGTCTTCACGGAATGCATAGAACGCCCAATGCCAGCCATATTCATCAAAAATTGAAATAAGATCTGATAAATATTGATCAGCTCCTTTGACCATTCGGTTAATGCCGAATTCTTCCGCAATGATTCGATTAGCAGGAATATTATTTTCTTTTGCCCACTTATCTACAGGTTGTAAAAAGTCTTTTAAAGTATTTTTATTAAATATTTTTTCCGTTTTCTGCTCTCCTACTTTCACCTTGCCAGGATAAGCATACTCGAATCCTCGTTTACGATTTTGACTTGTCATTTCATATGGCTCATACATATGAAATGCATACAGAACATTATCATCCTGGATTGGTTTCAGATACTCAAATGCCCAAGGAGTTGCATATAATCCAGAATTAAGAATAATCGGTGTATCTTTATCCACCAAGCGAATCGCTTCTACAATCGTTTCATACAATTTATTTAAATCGGCAGCTGTATTTTCCACTTGACTATACCAGTCGCTATAATCCTGCGTCCAAAAATCATTAAATCCTGTAGCTGTTTCAGGATGTGGCTCATTCACTAAATTATATCCAACAACAGCGGGATGATCCTAAAATTAACGAAAGAATATTCCTTTTCAAACTTTGATTCACTCTCATTTCCTCACCTCACACGCATTGTGAAATACTAATGTCACAAGCATGTCACATAAAAAAATGTCACTCAATGGTTATAAAGTTAAGGGAAATTATTCAGTTAGAGCAAAAAAAGTTTGATGATGATATTTGTTGTGATTTTTCGATTTCGAGTGGAGAATTGGAACGTACCATTTTATGGACAACGTACGGCATGAATCAAATTGGTGGCTCTATTTGCATTAATTTTAAAAGTGGTCATGGTAATATTTTTTCTGTCTTTGGATTTGCATTCAGAAGTTCAGGAAAATGTTCCACTACAATCTTTAATTCCCCCCAATTATATAGTTAAAAGTTCTACCAAAGGATTTCGAAGATATTTTCCGAAACCCTTTGGTTATTTGATGCTATTCACATGTTTTCAAAATATACGTCTTTCTAAAAGCTATTAGCTCATTTCTTCCTCATTAACATTTTATCGTTCATTAAAAATTAATGGACTATTCATCTAAATAACGTAATTATCTCTCACCTCCTCCCTCCAAATATTTTTAGTGAAAATTTTTAAGTTTAAAATGAGAAATTACTGGCTTCCTTTCGTTATAGTAGATGTAAAGGCCTTTACAAAAATTTGAAGGAGCCATTTTAGATGAAATCTAATGAAACAAATTTTATCCAGCGTCTGCAATTTGGAAAAGAAGACGCACTCGAATATATTGTGGACAACTATTTATCCCTAATAAAGGGCATTACCTATAAAGTGCTATCTCCATTTAATAACCAAGGCATGATAGATGAATGCGTGAATGATATTTTTTTATCTGTGTGGCATCATGCCAAAGATTTCGATGGTGATTCTGCGAAATTCAAAAGTTGGATTTGTTCGATAGCGAAGTTTAAAGCCATTGATTATTACCGAAAAGCTGCCAAAAATATGGAGGTTTCCAGTGATTACTTAGAGCCTTCTACCGCTAACTCTGTAGAAAAGGATTTGTTGCGCAATGAAAATAGAGCGGAACTCATGCAATTGATTAACCGACTTGATCCGCTTGATCAACAAATCTTTATTCGAAAATTTTTCCTTGGTGAACATTCAGAAGACATCGCTCGCAGATTTGGAAAAACGAAAGCTTCTATCGACAATCGCATTTATCGCTGTAAAAAGAAACTAAAAGTACATGCATCTGATTTTTTTACGGGAGGTAGTATGGTATGAAAAATATTTATAAGCACTTAAATGATTTGGACATTGACATAGAAGAGTTTGAAGAAATGGAAGTCAGTGCGTTTGAAAAGGCTAGAGTAAAAAAAGAACTGTTGAAAAATATTCACGCTAGCAAACAAAAGAAATGGAAAAAGTCCGTAACTGCTGCTTCTCTTGCATTAGGTTTAATTGCCTCCACCCTCTTTGGTTTATCGTTTACTGCTAACGCAGAAGAGATTCCGATTCTAGGTAATATCTTTAAATTTTTTAACAACGATGGCTTATCTGTAGACTATAAAGAAAATGCCAATCTAATAAATGGAGTTGCCAATAGCAATGGTATCAAGGTAACAGTGAATGATGCCTTATATGATGGAGAAAAGCTCATTGTCACATATACAATTGAAACCAATAAATATATGGGAGAAACACTCCATATTAAGGGAATCCCGCTGATAGAAAATAAAGGAAATGGAACGCACGAGATTTCGCGATTAGATGAAAATAAATATGTTGGGAAAGCCACAACTTTTACTGAGGAGAAGTATAGTTCCATCAATGTAGATTGGAAGCTTGATTATATCCTTTCTGATCTGACAACTGATAAAGAGCGCATTACTGGTGACTGGCAATTCAGTTTTCATTTAGACAGAGCTAATATTACAGTGCAAAACATTCAACAGCACAGTGAAACGGAAGGCATTTCAGTAAATATTGAAAATATCACGCTTACACCAACATCATTTCAAATCAATTACGAACAAGCTGTTTTGAAGAAAATATTAAATGAATGGGATATTGCAGATGTAGATATTGAAGTAAAAGATAATTTAGGACATCAATATGTTAGCAACTATCATGGCGGGGCCGGCACAAATGATGTCAAAATGACTTGGAATAAAACCTTCCAGGCGCTAAATCCTGAGGCATCCAAACTCATCATCACACCAAAAGTAACACTCTCGGATTATGACGGAGTCGATTACAATACGGATGGCTCCATTAAAGGGAAATATAGATTGATCAATAGTAAAGCAAGCTTAAAAGAATTTGATATGGACGAGATTATCGTTGAAATCGAAAAATAATATATTAAATCCCTCTTGTTCAAATAGGGAAACTATTTGAGCAGAGGGATAATTATTAATTAGCGAATATTACGTTTTAACAGTACTAATCCAATAGCTATAAGAGCCACAATGGAGCATACAATAAACATCATGGCATACGATGAATACTGTACGACAATCCCCATTGCCAAGCTCCCGAATGAAAATCCTAAATCATAGGTTGCAAGAAAGACCCCTAGTAATATAGGTTTTTTATCTTCTGGGATGGCAAACGATATGTAGGTCACAATGGTTGGATATAACATGGCAAATGCTAAACCATTAAAAATAGCAGAAAGATAAATAAAATAGCCAAGCTCCTCCCCAAAGGCTAGCATCGTTGTTCCAATGGTTGATGACAACAGCACAAGTACAATGAAATTGGGATGCCAATGTCCATCAGAAGGGATTCGTTTTCGCAACATAAAACGACTTCCTACCACAACAAGTGCTTGGATAAATAAATATACTGCTATATTCCCAAGATTGAACTTCAACATATAAAGAGGTAAAAACGTTGATATAGCTCCAATTATTGTAGCACCCAATATCATTGTAAAAGATGCAATAAGAAGACCTTTATTACTTCTCGTTTCTTTTACTGTACCTAGCAATTTTCGAATTGAAAAAGCAACAAATGTCTTTTGATGTTGTGGTAAAGGTGCACCAATAAGTAAAAGTAGTGGAAAAATAGCTAATACAACGATACAACCGATCAAGTATCTTGCATCTAATTGTTGCCAAAGAAGCATCGCCAATATTGGACCATAGAGAGAAGGCATAACTGTCGAAAGAGTATACATTGACATGCCTTGTCCACGATCTTTATTTCTTAACAAATCGCTTATGCCTAGTTGCATCGCCATTGAAAAAAAGGCGAGTACGATTCCCTGTAACACACGCACAACGTAAAGGCTATGAATCCCAAATAATATATAAAGCGTAAGTGTGACAGCATGCCCTACTAGAAGCCATTTCATCATTTTTTTTACACTATACTTTGCAATCATCTGGCCTGCCCACGGTCTTAAAATCATACATACAAACATGGTGATGCCCATTATAAAGCCAATCTCACCTTCAGAAATACCACTTTTTTCAGCTTGAAGTGGGAAAATAATCGTTAAAATTGAAGACGCTGTGAAAAATAACATAGATAATAAATAGAGTTGAAGCATTGCAAAAGAAAGTGGTGTAAAAGTACGATCCATTAAACTACTATTTTTACCTGTCATAATGTTACGCCTACCTTTTACTTTATAACCTCACATTCTCAATTATTAGAATGAGAATCATTTTCATTTAACGATATAGTAGTCTATTCTTTTTTTTTCGTCAATATTATTTTTTAAAAGTTTTAGGAGTAGAAAAAGCACCTAATATAAGGCGCTATCAAGGCAAATATTTACGTTTCATTTTCTCTTCTTATTTACTATTTCCCAAGAAAAATAAAACAGATTTGCCTTGCTTCTTTTCAATTTACAAACAAAGATCTATGTATTTAAAATAGATAAAAAAGTAGTTATGGGGTGACGTAATGCATAAAAGCAATAGTTCATTCATTGTAGCGTCAACGAATATTATCATTATATCTTTAGCCCAAATTCTTTATTGGACCCTTCTCGAAGACTCAATAAATATGATGATTTATCAATTTTTCCTTTTCCCGTTTACCTTAGTGCTGATTAATATAATTTTTTGGTTTAGCAAATTTAAACTACAGTTTTATCAACACGTCCTTTTTGCTTACGCTGCGTTCTTTAGTTCGATTATTATTACGTTTATTGCCGTTCTATCAACTCCTGCTCAAGAATTGCCACCTGGCGAAATTGTATTATTTGCAGATGTGTTATTTGTTGTTATTACAATAACAATACAGATGATTATCTTGTTGTTATTAAACTCCATAGTTTATGTGGCTTATAGAATCTATCATTCTAGAAATAAATTTAATATTTAATGTTGATTATTTGTCAAAAATGACTTTTAGTATTGTAAGCGTTAATCCATAAAAAAAGCACCAAATGAAGCATGATATGCTCCCAGGTGTAGGCGTTTAAAACAAATAAAATTTTGAGAGCATATCAATTGTGATAGTGAGGTGCCTTCAAATTAGCCTCTCTTTACTTCCAAAAGGTTATTTACTTTGTATTACATAGCAGTTGTATTTTTAATGGAGGACATCAGTATTATTATTAGTAATTACAATGTTTTCTTTACTAATATTTGCTCCCTCCGAATCTTGTTTAAAAACATTGATGATTCCATTTACTACGTTATGAATAATTTGGTCATCAATTGTTGACTCCGTGCGTAGCACAACTGAACATGTTATTTCTTGGTTCTTTGAATCGCCTATATTTGATTCAGAGGTTGCCGAAACTAGAACATCTTCAACTTTTAAACCTGTTTGTTCTGCTATGAGTGATTGTATATTTGCTTTTTTTTCGTCAAGCCACTTCATTGTTTCTTCATCGACTTTTTTCATAATTGATACCTTCATTTCACCATTTGGCAATATCTCAGTCAATTCACTTGTAACCTCGGGTTTTGGTTTTGGTTGTCCAATAAGATAGTACGATACAGCAAAAGTCACAGGAAGCATCGAAAATAGTATTGTTTTTTTAGATTTGCTATTCATCGATATCACACCTTCTTAAAACTTATTAATTTACTCGATATGAATATCTAACTAATAATTTCCCACCAGAAGAGCTTCCTAATGAAACATCATTGAAATTTATAGTTTTATCAGCTAGAAGAACACGTTTATATGTGATGTATCCCCCCGTACTTACAATAATATTATTGTTATCTTTTATGTAGGTGTTTGTATGCCCTACGCTAAAGCCCGAAGGAGGTGTACCAGTTATAGAAATATTATTTACCCTTATACTATATACATCTTTTCCAGGAGCTATTGGGCTACCGGTAGTATAATTCACAGTATATATAGTCACATCTCCAGAGCCTACTAGATTCGTAAGCTGTAATCTATAATTATAAGTATTATTTGCTTCAATATAATCCTCATACTCACCAAACGCTCTAGTTCTTAATACCTTCTGATTAGAAACTTCTGCATTAACAGTAACCCCTTCTCCTACTGGAATATTAAAAACTAACGAAGGTTGATTAGTGAAATCATCATTTGCATTTTCATTTAAATAGTCAAAAACAATACCTAATCTTCTATCAATTTCTTCTTGATCAATATCATTTTCAATCCCATAATTAACTTCTGTGGTAATTGATTCTGCTAATGCTTTATTTTCTCCTATACCTATTGAAACTAATAATAAAAGGAATACAAACATGAATTTTTTCATAAATTATTCACTCCTATATTTTTACTTTAAGGATGTTTACGTTATTTCTTTACTTTTTATAGATTCAAGTAGAGAAATAGTATCACTAGGCAAATTTGTATTTTTCTAATGAACTCCGCTACACATCATTTGTGTAAAAGCGATAGAAGTCAAACAACATCAAAAAATACATTTATAAGTTTAACTACTATTAAATTTTGAATAAATCATCATAACTTCAATCTCCTTTTACTTATTTTTTAAAAAATTTATCAGAATTTTTTCGTTTTTTCAACAAAAAAGAAGGGAAATTAGTAAAAAATTATTTTATTTTGTTAAACTTAAGGTATAAAACAATATACTAAGGAGGATTAAAATGACAAAAAAGCAATTAAGTTTATTCGTTTTATTTATTGTTTGCATTGTTTTTTTATCTTTTCACATGAATTCATTTAAAAAAATATCATTAGCCAATGACATGTTGAACGATATTAACTTCGATAAAGTTAATTCAGGTTTTGTTGTTGATTCCGCTAGTGGGACAATAAGAGATTTAGACGAGGAAAAGTTAACTACTCTTTTATCCACTTTAAAAACAATTGATTTAAAGCCTGTTCAAAAACGTTCCGAATCAGTAGCCATGGATTATATAGTATCGCTTAGTGGGAGTGGCGGAGCATTTAAATTATATATTTCAACTGACGGCTCGATATCCCTTGAAAATAAGCTCGAAGAAACATATCAAGTTGTTGATAACAAAATGTTTGACACATTATTACACATGATAACTTAAAAGCACATATGACTAGCACCTCCGATTGAACAATCGGAGGTGCTTTTTTTGGATGACCAACTTTTTTTACAAACCTCTATAAATATATCTACCTAATATAAATCACATGGATACTTTTATTGAACAATTTATTTATTTTATATTTTCTTAACCGGGAATACCTCCGCCAATTGTATTCCATTTTACAACTAAACCTTTACCAGATATAAGGGATGATACTTCACCTGTCGCTGTTGTTTGGAATTCTAAATAAGGTAATTGAACTTCAACTGATGTGTAGTCTGGGTGAATCGGCTACACTAAGTTGGACATAAAAAATAAGGGCTAGTACACTTAGACTACCAACTTAAAGGAGCGTGCTACTATGTCACGTCAACGTCG